>NZ_JALJRY010000070.1 GCF_024519455.1 Streptomyces sp. STR69
ACGACCTGACCATCGGCAGCCTCCACACCTACTATGTGGAGGCTGGGACCACGCCAGTCCTGGTGCACAACTGCGATGTCGAGATTACTCAGGAGCAACTCGATACGCTTTCTGTCGGACCGCATGCAACTGGCGAGGGAATCGCGACGAAAGAGCCGGACCCCCTGCCACAAGAAATTCGTGATGCAGTTCAGGATGACGTGTGTCATACATGCGGTGACTCGCAGCCCGGTGCAAAACCGGTTAAGATCGGCGACCACCAGCCGCCAGTCAGTGTCAGTCCCGTCGGTTTCGAGTATCGCGTATTCAGTCATTGCTCCGTGTGCAGTGGGATTCAGAGTAGAGCTGTCCAGCTTCTTGCCAAAATCGGAAGAAACCACCAGATCTATGAGCCCAAGGGTAGATTTGAAGAGTTGATGGAGCTGGCCCGATCACATATTGCGGGGCATTGATGAGTCGCGAAATCCACGGAGGAATCTTGTGAAGATTGGAGAGATTGAGGTTTTCCTGAACTATGGACACCTCGTGATCGGTTCGGCTGGCGATCCTGATTTCGATCTACTGGTGTCCGATCCTCCTATGAGCGATACGAACCACGTCATGCTGGTCACGCGCGCCCAGATTGCGCCAGTGAGGATCGGGGTGTGGCGTGGCGTCGCGCCGAGGCCGTCTAGACAGGTCTTTACCGGTGATGTGCAACTTGCCACGGGTTACGTGACCCTGAGGGAATCGTCGGAGCCGCCGTTCTTCACATGGCCCGCGACCAGCCCCGGGGCGCAAGTAAAATTGTCGATCGGCACCGATGCCTGGGATGAGGCAACGGACGTCACTGTTGTTGTCGACCCCGATGGCGATTTCATGCCCGATGTGATGAGCAGAAGTGCTTTTGTTGATTCGCTAGCTGTGGTCGACTCTCTGGCGCAGATCGACCGCGTACTGAATAGTCATAACTACCCCGTCGATCGTCTTGCGGCAGCGATGCGAATTTTGATGCATGCTTCGCAGAGAGGTGCCTCAGAAGCGCGGATCCGATACGGCATCGCTTCCGTGATGGAATGGCTTAAGTGGCTGCATCCAGCTATTTCCCCGAGGTTGATCGAAAGCGTCTCCGAGACTATTCACGATGGCCTCGGGAGCGGCACCGCTCCAGGGGAAGCGGAAGCGTATGCAGTTATTTTCAATGTTTCCTCGGCTTTGGGTATCAGTGTCGATGATTTTCTCATGGCTCGATGATGTGGATCTCCAGGTAAAATGCCGGAATCAGGCAAGCAGGCTCCGGATTCACTGACGATGGTGTTTGATTGCGTGTTGGATTTCGTGACATGATTATCCGTTTTTGAGATGGTGATGAATTGCAGTTCAAACCGGGCGTGCTGGTGACGTTTCACGGCTAGACCAGGTGAAGGAGTTAAGTTTCCTCGGGTCGGCAGCGAAGTAATCGTCTCTTGTGAGCCGGCAAGCGCCCGGGTTGTATCGGTGAGTGCGCGGTACATCACGGTGGAATGGCCGTTAGCGTGGTCGACAACTCTACAAATTTCCGCTGGGACGGAAATCTTGCGCTGCCTTATGGAGAATCCAATTCGGAATGGTTTCCATAGCAATTCGAGCCGGCCACATCTGAGCTTCGCGTCGGAGATGTCTGCACGGTTTTCCTCCCGCCGACACGCCTTTATGTCGGACGCTACGAGGCGTATGATCCTCCACGGAATCTAGGTTGGGCTCCCGGGCCTACTGCCGGAATCTGCGTAATTCCGGCAGTAGGCCCGGGAGAACACGGGATGCTTGCTCTATCTAGGTGGAGGCGATCCCATTCGTGTTGAGCCGATCAGAGACTGAGAGTTCACCATTTGTTGATCTGAACGATCAGCCAACGCGAATTCGCCGAGTTGGCGGATCACCTGTGTATTCGGACGGAAGCTTTTGAGGCTCGTTCTAGCGGAGTGGTGAGTCGGTTGGACTGGCGGATGAGACCCTGGCAGCCCAGCTCCGTGTCATGTCGCGAAGGCAGCGGAATCAAAGCCGCCTATCTTCGGAGTAGTAGACGCACTGGTGGAGGTTCAGGTAGCGGCTGGCGCTGAGGTCGAGCGACTGGACGCCTGCCCATGGGGACGACGGTTTGAAGTTTCCGTCACCCGCGCCGCAGGAGCGGCTCGTCTCGGCGGTGTTGGAGGTGTTCGTGCCGGTCGTGAAGCGGCCGTCGCGGCTCGGCACCGCGGTGGTGAAGTAGTCGACGATCTGGGCGGGCATGTACACGCACTGGTGCAGGTTCAGGTAGCGGCCGGCCTGCGGAGCCCGGGCGTTCGCGTTGGCGCTGGCCGTCGGGGTCGGTGACGCGAACAGTGCGGCGGCGGTGGCCGCGGCGGCGAGCCACGTCCTGACCTGTCCCTTGAGGCGCACGTGTGTCCCCTTTCTGTCGTTGCGAACTGGAGGGGGTGGCTGCGCGATCTTGCGCGGGGTCAGCTCAGCACGTGTGCACGGGTGTCGACCGCGTGTCCTGTCTCCAATCCACCTGAAGGTGTGGGTTGCCCTTTCGAGCCTTTGACGGCCGGACCTGCCGTCTTGCCGGGGCGGTGGACTGGGACGGCGCCGGGAGGCGTACGGGCGGACATACCCGACGGCCCGGCCTGCTGGGTCGGTGTGGCCTGCTCCACCATCACTCGCGCCGTGGTCCGCTACTGGCGCCATCGTCCGCCCGGATCAGCCCCGATCAGCCCAGATCAGCCCGGCTCCGAAGGGGTCGACTAACGTGTCCGGGTGATCAGGAGCAGGATGGAATGGGACGCCCTCACCGACCGTGAGCCCAGCGCGTGGTACCGGGAGGAGCGGGACCGGCTCTCGGACATGGCCCGGGACGCCAACCGGAGTGGTCTGTTCGAGGAGTTGAGGAAGCATCCGACGAGGGTCAACCTCCCCCGGATCGGGATCCGCACCGGTTATGCCCCGCTGCATCAGGCGGCCTGGCACGGCGCGGCCTTCCCCGTCGTCTCCCGGCTGATCGCGCACGGCGTCTGGCGCACGCAGCGCACTCGGGACGGGCAGCGCGCCGTGGACATTGCACGGAAGCAGGGGCATACGCATCTGCTGGAGCTCCTGGAACCGGTCGTGGTGCGGCCACTCGGGCAGTTCGATGGTTGCCTTATGCGGAACGAGGATTTCGAAAAGTTCATGGAAGGCCTCGTCGAATACCTGCAAGGGGTTGAGGCGAACCGGATGAGGCCGGAAGGTCAGGCGACCGATGCTCGGTAGGGATCGGTGGGGACGATCTGTGCCTCGTCGAAGAGCTGTTCCAACGCCTCGTGTCCGTGACGCCTGCGGAACTCGATCTCGGCCGCGGTCACCGGCAGGGTCCACAGGATGCGGGCGTGCCCTCCAGGCAGCGGACAGTGTTCGAGGCCGGGGCCGTGGAGGTAGGGCAGGCTGATCAGAAGGTGGTCGCAGGTCGAACCGGGTACCCACGGTTCGCCGATCGGCATGCTGTGTTCCAGGTCGAGTTGATGCCCACCGCAGTGGTAGTAGGCGATCATCGCCATGAGTTCGATGAACCGTTGGTCGCGGACGTGCGCGGTCATGACGAACTCAAGTCCGTGACCGCGCTTCTCCACCGAGGCAGCCCAGCAACCGGCGGTCACATAGGCCCAGTTGTCGCTGCGCGGGCCGGGCTCCACAACGAGAACTCGTAGATCGGGTACTGTCTCTCGCCGTTCCGGGCCGAGGTCGTAGTTGACGACCTCCACCGCGTGCCCCGTGAAGAATGCCCGTACGTGTGACTCAACGACATCCGCGGCCAGCAGTCTCGCATCACTCACCACGCGATCATTCCAGACCGCATGTCCCCGGTGTGGATGTTCAGCCCCGGCCGGGCCTGGTGGGCGCAGTCGACCAGGCCGGGCTGGAGGTCCACGCCGCTGCACTCGAAGCGCTCGGCCAGGATCTCCAGGTCCCGGCCGGTGCCGCAGCCGAAGTCGACCAGTGTCCGGGCATCCTGCTTGTGCGACTCGATCAGGGTCTGGCAAATCCCGGCGCTCGTGCTGTCGGACTGGACCACGTCGTAAAGCACCGGGCCCCGATAGAGGAGGTTCGTGGCTTCCACGTGCTCGGCTTCCGTGTTTGCGCCGGTCAGTTGAGGCTTCGTAGTCCGACCTCCAGAGCGAGTACATCGCACAGCAGGCCAGGGACGACCAAGGCGGCGTCGGCGTTCGGCGGGGCCAAGGACCTGGAGGTCGGCGACGCCCTGCAGACCCAGACCAGCGCGGCTGATGTCGCTGGTGCCCGCGTTCGCCACGCGCACACCACCACTACTTTGCCTCGCCAGGTGTGCGGACCGGGCTATTGCCAGAAGCACTCGTCGATCACGATCTGTGGATCGGCGATGCGGGGTGCGAAGTGGTACCGCAGCCATCCCCGCCCGTGATCGAAGTAGAGGACGTGCTCGCCGCCAGGACGGGTGGACTGGACGGGCTCGACGCTCATTCCGGCAGGTAGCTCTCTGTCACTGTCGATGCCCCGGAAGTACGGATCTTTCGCGGTGACGAGTTCTGCGCGGGCGGCATCGACGAGGAAGCAGGCCTCGGTGGGGAGGGCGCTCCTGTTGGCCTCGGCTTCCTTCGTCCAATCGGCTTGCCAGGGTGGCCCCATGAACTCGCTGGTCACTGGCCGGGTTCCGCCTTCGCGGCGGTGCGGCGGATACGCCCGGCCTCTTCGATGAGGGTCTTGGCCCGGGCGTAGTCGGGTTCCTGGGCGGCCTCGTCCTCCAAAGCATGGGCCTTGGCTTCGAGGCGTGGGTCACGGGCGAGGGCGTATTCGCTCCACCAGCGGGCCATGAAGGCGGGCACGGGTGCGAGGTCGTAGGCGTCGGCGATGTCCCGGCGCCAGTGCCGGTCGAAGTCCACCAGGAGCTGTGGCGCGTGCTGGGCGATGGCGGCGCGGAGTGCCTTCGGGGTTCTCTCGGGCATGAGGGGGACGGCGGTCCCGGACCCGAACGGTGCGATGCTCATCAGCTTGGGCTTCCCTCGGTGGAGCGGTGTGATCAGGCGGCGGTCGAGAGCGAGGAGTCCGTGGAGCCGTCGGGCTCAGGGCATGCCTCGGCAGGCTTGGGACGGTTGTTCCGCACGGCGGCGCGGATCTTGGCGACCCGGTCACGCTTGACACCGAGTAGCCGCGCGACATGTTCCACCCGACCGTAAGGGATGGGGTTGTCGGCGGCTTTGGTGGTGGCCGCGTACACGAGTTCGGCGAGCTTCGCCCGCTCCTCCCGCACCTTTCCCTCCGCCCGTCGGATGACCTCTTGCTGGCGTGCGATTGCGGTCAACGCCGGAGCCTTCAGGTCTTCCTGGTAGCGCCCGTCCTCGGTACTCATAGGGTCGAGAATGACACACGATAACGACTCTTAACAATTGATTCTTCCAGGATGTGTTTCGGAGTCTGCGCAACTGGGCTCGGAGCGGTTGGGCAGCGTCATTAGGGCGCATCCAACGTCGGCGAGCCACAGCGCGGACTGCGCCGGGTGCGCGGAGGCGCCGCCCCATTCGAGGTATGCCCCCACCGAGCCGCGCTGCGATCCCCGTGGGTGCCACGTCCCTGTCGGGCTCGGCGACGTACGACCCGCTCGGGAAGGTGACGGCGACGCTGTCGCTGATAGGCCACCTGGGCTTCCAGTCGGGCTGGACGGAACCGGGCACGGGTGACGTGGGCACGGCGTCCCGCTGGTACAACCCGAACACGGGCGAGTTCTTGAACAAGGACAGTGTGTCGCTGGACCCGTCCCCGGACTCGGTGGCGGCGAACCCGTTCGCGTACGTCGACGACAACCCGATGGTGGGTACGGACGAGTCGGGTCACTGTTCCTGGT
>NZ_JALJRY010000071.1 GCF_024519455.1 Streptomyces sp. STR69
CCTGGAAAGACAGCTACTCCAAGACGGCCACGCAGAACGGCGGCTGACAGGACGAGGCCGACGTTGCGTCCGGCCCCTCCGGAGCACAACTCGGGTGATGAGGTCTTCCAGGGCCGGGGAGGGGCGGGTGCATGGCCGGGAAGGGGATCCGGATGCGCGTAGGTCAGGGGGAGCGCGGGCCGGGTGGGGGCGGTGTTGGTGACGGTGGCCCTGAGGGTGTCGTTGCGCTGGAGGGGTGGCGGGAGTCCGTCGGGCAGGTCGGTCTCCAACTCGGTCTCGATGCCGCTGGCCGCGATCAGGTGATGGAGGTCGGCTAGGGACCGCTGGGGTGTGAGTTCGGTGGGGCGGCTTCCGGAGGCGCGTAGGACTCCGACCATGTGCCGCAGTTGCTCCAGGGTCTGCACGCTGAGCCGGCGGATCGTGGCCCCGGTGGCTCTCGCCTCGGCGTCCGGGCTGCCGACCTGGAGTGCGGCGGCGGTGACGGCGATGAGACTGACCTGATGCGAGACCACATTGTGCATCTCGCGGGCGAGTTGGGCACGTTCCTTCGCCAACGCGGCCTGCGCACTGAGGAGTTGCTCCTGCTCGCGGGCCTCCGTGATCTCGGCGAGCCGAAGCGTCAACTCGCGCCGGGCCTGGACGAGTTGGTCGAGGAAGACCGGAGCGGCGGCCGTGGCGAGGCTGTAGGTGAGGTGGACCAGGCTCAGGGATGAGGGCGTGTACAGCGCGGCCTACGAGGCGAACGCCGCGTCCCTGAGCAGGGCGGTGTGGAGCGTGAGGGCGAACGTCAGCAGCGGGCGGTGGTGGCGCAGGGCGAGGGCCAGGGCCGCGAGGAGTGCGCAGGCGGTGGCCCTTCTGGCGGCTCGCACGGCGCGGGACGGGTGCCCCGTCGTGCGGGAGGAATCGGGAGGTGTCTCCAGGGGCTTCCCCTGACTCCAAAAATACCCCCTGGGGTACTCGTGCTACCGTCGAAGACATACCCCCCGGGGTAATTCTTCGCTGGAAGCTGGAAAGGAGTGCCTCGTGTTCTTCGTCGACACGATCGAGGTGCCAGGGCTCGGCAACCGCAGCTATCTCGCGGGCGGTGAGCGGACGGCGGTGGCCGTCGACCCGCCCCGTGACGTGGACCGGGTGATCGCGGCGGCGGCCCGGCGGGGGGTGCGGATCTCGCAGGTCGTCGAGACGCACGTCCACAACGACTACGTCACCGGCGGCCCGGAGCTCGCTCGGCTCACCGGCGCCGCCTATCTCGTTCCCGCAGGGGCCCGTGTCTCCTTCGCGCGTGTGCCTGTGCACGACGGTGACCGCGCGGAGATCGACGCCGAGGCCGGTCTGACCCTGCGCGCGCTCGCGACGCCCGGCCACACCCCGCACCACACCTCCTATGCGCTGGAGGAGAACGGCACGGCGGTCGTCGTGTTCACCGGCGGTTCGCTGCTGGTCGGCACCGTCGGCCGACCCGATCTCGTGGAGCCGCGTCTCACGGAGCACCTGGCCCGGGCCCAGCACGCCTCGGCGCACCGGCTGGCCGCCGAACTGCCCGACGGCACGGCCGTGTTGCCCACGCACGGCTTCGGCAGTTTCTGCTCCTCCTCCCACGCGGAGGGCGGTGACACGACCATCGGCAAGGAGAAGGCGTCCAACGACGCGCTCACCCGGGACGTGGACGACTTCGTCGCCGGCCTGCTGGCCGGCCTGGACGACATCCCCGCGTACTACACGCACATGGGCCCGGCCAACGCCGCCGGACCCGCGCCCCTCGACCTGACCCCACCCGCCGTCGCCGACGCCGAGGAGATAGCCGTCCGGCTGGCGGTAGGGGAGTGGGTGGTGGACCTGCGCAACCGTGTCGCCTTCGCCGCCGGACATGTGTCCGGCTCGTTCAACTTCGAGGCCGAGGGACAGCTCGCCACGTATCTGGCCTGGCTGATTCCGTGGGGCAAACCGGTCACGCTGCTCGCCGAGTCGCCCGAGCAGCTCGCCACCGCCCAGCGCGAACTGGTCCGCGTGGGAATCGACCGCCCGGCCGCCGCGGCCATCGGCGACCCCGGCGGCTGGGTCCGGGAGGGTGCGGAACCGGCCTCGTTCCGGCGTGCGGCATTCGCCGACCTCGCGGGTCGGCACCCGGCGGAGGGCGTCGTCGTGCTCGACGTCCGGCGCAGTTCCGAGCGGGCGGGCGGGTACATCGAGGGGTCGGTCCACATCCCGGTCCACGCCCTGCACCGCCGCCTCGACGAGGTCCCCGCCGGTCAGGTCTGGGTGCACTGCGCGGGCGGCATGCGCGCCGCCATCGCCGCCTCCCTGCTGGACGCGGCCGGTCGCGAGGTCGTCGCCGTGGACGACTCCTTCGACGCGGCCGAGAAGGCCGGGCTCACCGTACGGACCGCCTGACGGCGCCGCGCGTCGCGGCGACCCCTGCCGATCCTCCGTACCGACACGGGAAACAAGGAGCGAGAAAGCCAGATGAGCATGTTCCGACGAGGTCGCGGCACTCCGGGCCGTGTGACCGTCCAGGAGGCGGCCGTACGCACCGGCCACGGGAAGAACGGGAACGCCGCCGAAAGCAGTGCAGGCGCCGTCCTGCTCGATGTCCGCGAACCCTACGAATGGCAGGCGGGGCACGCGCCCCGAGCCGTACACCTTTCCTTCTCGGCACTGGCCGCAGGGGCCGGACTGCCCGCCGAGGCGCGGGCACGGCCCCTGGTCGTGATCTGCCGCTCCGGCAACCGCTCCCGGCAGGCCGCCGAACTGCTGGCCGCCCGGGGCGCGGAGGCCGTGGACGTGATCGGCGGCATGCGGGACTGGGCCGAGGCGGGACTGCCGGTGGTGGACCCGCGGGGCGGAAACGGCACCGTCGCGTGAGCACTCTCATACTCGCCCTGGCCGCGGGTGCGGTCATCGGTCTGGCGCTCGGCGCGCTGGGGGGCGGCGGAAGTGTGCTCGCCGTACCCGCCCTGATCTACCTGCTCGGTTTCACCCCGGTCGCGGCCACCACCGCGAGCCTGGTCATCGTCGCCGTCACCTCGGCCACCGCCATGTCCGCGCACGCCCGCGACGGGAACGTCCGCTGGCGGACCGGGCTGCTGTTCGCGGCGGCCGGGATCGGTCCGGCGATGCTGGGCGGCGCGCTGGCCGGACGTGTTCCGGCGGCCGTGCTGACAGCGGCCTTCGCGATGGTGGCGGGAGCGGCAGCCCTGCGCATGCTGCGCAGCCGCCCGCGTGCGGCGGACACCGTCGTGCCGGTGCGGCCGGTGCGGCCGGTGCGGCCGGTGCGGGTGGCGGCAGCCGGTGGCGGGCTCGGCGCGGTCACCGGTGTCCTCGGTGTCGGTGGCGGCTTCCTTGCCGTACCGGCGCTGGTGAACGTGCTCGGCATGCGGATGCGCAACGCGGTGGGCACCAGCCTGCTGGTCATCACCGTCAACTCCCTGGCCGCGCTGGCGATGCGCACCGGCACGGCCGACGGGCTGGACTGGGCGGTCATCGGCCCCTTCGCCGGGGCCGCGATCCTCGGCGCCTGGGACGGGAAACGGCTGGCCACGAAGATCTCCGGGCACACGCTTCAGCGGGTCTTCGCCCTGGTGCTGCTGGCCGTGGCCGCCTTCATGCTGATCGACGCGGCGGCATGACGTGCCGCGGCGGACGGGCCCGGGTCGGCCCTACGCCAGGGACAGGAACAGTTTCTCCAGGCGGGCGCGCATCTGCTGGGCGTCCTCGCCGTTCTTGCGGCCGGATTCGATGTCGGTCATGCACTGCTGCATGCCGGTCGCGATGATCGCGAAACCGGCACGGTCGAGGGCGCGTGAAGCGGCGGCGAGTTGCGTGATGACGTCCTCGCAGTCGCGCCCCTCCTCGATCATCCGGATCACGCCGGCGATCTGACCCTGCGCGCGGCGCAGGCGGTTCAGCACGGCTTTAAGGTCCGCGCCCTCAAGCTCCAGCTCCACGATCACTCCTCGATCAATACCCCTAGGGGTACTGTACGTCCCGGTTCGGGACGACGGCGACCATCAAAGGATCACACCCGCCATGACCAGCTCTCCCACCCCCGTCAGCCTCGCCACCGACCAGGCCCGCACCCGGCTCCACGAACTCACCGTCATCGACGTGCGCACGCCCGCCGAGTACGCCACCGGCCACCTGCCCGGTGCCTTGAACATCCCCCTGGACCACGTCCGCCGGGCCCTGCCGGAGATACGCCACGCCGCGGAACACGGTGACATCCTTGTCGTGTGCGCCTCCGGCGCGCGCTCGGCGAACGCCTGCAAGCTGCTGTCCGAGCAGGGCATACCGACCGCCACCCTCGCCGGAGGCACCGGAGCCTGGGCCGCCGACGGCCACGGCCTGCACCGTCCCGCCGCCTGCGACACCCGGGCCGGCTGGAGCATGGAGCGGCAGGTGCGCTTCACCGCCGGGACGGTGGTGCTCCTGGGCCTCGCCCTCGGTCTGCTCGTGCACCCGGCCTTCCAGCTCCTGGCCGTCGGCATCGCGGGAGGTCTGGTCTACTCGGCGGTCACCGACACGTGCGGCATGGCCGTCGTCCTGGGCAAGCTGCCCCACAACCGCCCCCGAGCGGCCGACCTCGACACCGCGCTCACCGTCCTGCGCAGCCGCTGAACCGGTGGTCCGCGGGCACCCTTCACCTACCCGCCGGGATGTCCCAGCGGCCCACGCCGACCACGTCACGCGACACACCGGCGCCGAGTCGGTCGTCTTCCTCCCCACGGTCCGGGCGGTGCATCTACGACCCCACCAGCGACGTAGGGGCCGAACGGTTGCCGTTTCCCGTGGCCGCGGCCACGGACGCCCGCCCCCGCCGCAGGAGTGCTGCTCGCGGCGTCGGCCGTGCTGGTCACCCGGGAATGAGGAACGGCGCGGCCGGACACCGTACGGACGTCCGGCCGCGCCCCCCGCGCCGGGTCAGCTCGTCGCGCGCACCGCGTCACGGATCAGGTCGGCGACCTCCTTGGGCCGGGAGACCGCCACCGCGTGCGAGGCGCCTTCGAGTTCGACGACGGTGGCCCCTGCCCGCTTCGCGCCGAAGCGTTCGACCTCCGGGTTGATCGCCTCGTCCGCCCCGGCGACGAGCGCCCAGGCCGGCTTCGTCTTCCACGCGGCAGCGGCCGCGGTCTCCTCGAACGCCGCGGCGGCCAGCGGGCGTTGGGCCGCCGCGAGGACCTTGGTGACGTCCGTGGGCACGTCGGCGGCGAACACCGACGGGAAGGCGTCCTCGGCGATGGTGACCTCGACGGCCGGGTTGCCGCCCGGGACCGGGTACGTCCACTGCTTGAGGTTGCTGACGAGCGACGAGAGCGGGAAGCGCCCCTGCAACTCGCCGAGGCTCTCGCCTTCTTCGAGGGCGTAGGCCGCCACGTAGACCAGACCGACCACGTTCTCCGTGGTGCCGGCCACGGTGATCAGCGCACCGCCGTAGGAGTGGCCGACGAGGACGACCGGGCCGTCGATCTGGGACGCCACGGACGCGATGTACGCGGCGTCCGACGCCAGGCCGCGCAGCGGGTTCGACGGCGCCAGTACGGGGATGCCGTGGCTCTGCAGCTCCGCGATGACACCGGACCAGCTGCCGGCGTCCGCGAAGGCGCCGTGCACGAGGAGGACGGTGGGGGTGGTGGACATGGGGGCTCTCTTTCTGGATGTCTCAGCTGCCGTGGAGCGCGGTACGCAGGGTGTCGACGGCCATGGTGATGGCGGCTTGGGCGGCGTGGGTTTCGCGGAGGGCGTTGAGCATGACGAAGTCGTGGATGATGCCCTGGAAGCGGACGGCGGTGACGG
>NZ_JALJRY010000072.1:1973-5221 GCF_024519455.1 Streptomyces sp. STR69
CCTCGACGCCGACCCCAGTGAACTCCGGTGGTAGCCGGGGGTGATGGGTGGTTGGTCGTTGTTTGAGAACTGCACAGTGGACGCGAGCATCTGTGGCCAAGTTTTTAAGGGCGCACGGTGGATGCCTTGGCACCAGGAACCGATGAAGGACGTGGGAGGCCACGATAGTCCCCGGGGAGTCGTCAACCAGGCTTTGATCCGGGGGTTTCCGAATGGGGAAACCCGGCAGTCGTCATGGGCTGTCACCCATACCTGAACACATAGGGTATGTGGAGGGAACGCGGGGAAGTGAAACATCTCAGTACCCGCAGGAAGAGAAAACAACCGTGATTCCGGGAGTAGTGGCGAGCGAAACCGGATGAGGCCAAACCGTATGCGTGTGAGACCCGGCAGGGGTTGCGTATACGGGGTTGTGGGATCTCTCTTTCACAGTCTGCCGGCTGTGAGACGAGTCAGAAACCGTTGATGTAGGCGAAGGACATGCGAAAGGTCCGGCGTAGAGGGTAAGACCCCCGTAGTCGAAACGTCAACGGCTCGTTTGAGAGACACCCAAGTAGCACGGGGCCCGAGAAATCCCGTGTGAATCTGGCGGGACCACCCGCTAAGCCTAAATATTCCCTGGTGACCGATAGCGGATAGTACCGTGAGGGAATGGTGAAAAGTACCGCGGGAGCGGAGTGAAATAGTACCTGAAACCGTGTGCCTACAAGCCGTGGGAGCGTCGCTGTATGTGCTTGCACATACAGTCGTGACTGCGTGCCTTTTGAAGAATGAGCCTGCGAGTTTGCGGTGTGTTGCGAGGTTAACCCGTGTGGGGAAGCCGTAGCGAAAGCGAGTCCGAATAGGGCGGTTTAGTAGCGCGCTCAAGACCCGAAGCGGAGTGATCTAGCCATGGGCAGGTTGAAGCGGAGGTAAGACTTCGTGGAGGACCGAACCCACCAGGGTTGAAAACCTGGGGGATGACCTGTGGTTAGGGGTGAAAGGCCAATCAAACTCCGTGATAGCTGGTTCTCCCCGAAATGCATTTAGGTGCAGCGTCGTGTGTTTCTTGCCGGAGGTAGAGCACTGGATAGGCGATGGGCCCTACCGGGTTACTGACCTTAGCCAAACTCCGAATGCCGGTAAGTGAGAGCGCGGCAGTGAGACTGTGGGGGATAAGCTCCATGGTCGAGAGGGAAACAGCCCAGAGCATCGACTAAGGCCCCTAAGCGTACGCTAAGTGGGAAAGGATGTGGAGTCGCAGAGACAACCAGGAGGTTGGCTTAGAAGCAGCCACCCTTGAAAGAGTGCGTAATAGCTCACTGGTCTAGTGATTCCGCGCCGACAATGTAGCGGGGCTCAAGCGTACCGCCGAAGTCGTGTCATTCATACAATAGGGCCAACGCCTGTATGGATGGGTAGGGGAGCGTCGTGTGCCGGGTGAAGCCGCAGCGGAAGCTAGTGGTGGACGGTTCACGAGTGAGAATGCAGGCATGAGTAGCGATACACACGTGAGAAACGTGTGCGCCGATTGACTAAGGGTTCCTGGGTCAAGCTGATCTGCCCAGGGTAAGTCGGGACCTAAGGCGAGGCCGACAGGCGTAGTCGATGGATAACCGGTTGATATTCCGGTACCCGCTGTGAAGCGTCAAACATTGAACCAGGCGATGCTAAGTCCGTGAAGCCGTTCCGGACCCTTCGGGGAATGGAAAGTGGTGGAGCCGACGGACCAGACCTGTAGTAGGTGAGTGATGGGGTGACGCAGGAAGGTAGTCCATCCCGGGCGGTGGTTGTCCCGGGGTAAGGGTGTAGGACGTGGTCCAGGTAAATCCGGATCACACATAGTCTGAGACCTGATGCCGAGCCGATTGTGGTGAAGTGGATGATCCTATGCTGTCGAGAAAAGCCTCTAGCGAGTTTCATGGCGGCCCGTACCCTAAACCGACTCAGGTGGTCAGGTAGAGAATACCGAGGCGTTCGGGTGAACTATGGTTAAGGAACTCGGCAAAATGCCCCCGTAACTTCGGGAGAAGGGGGGCCATCACCGGTGAGAGGACTTGCTCCTTGAGCTGGGGGTGGCCGCAGAGACCAGCGAGAAGCGACTGTTTACTAAAAACACAGGTCCGTGCGAAGCCGTAAGGCGATGTATACGGACTGACGCCTGCCCGGTGCTGGAACGTTAAGGGGACCGGTTAGTCCAACTTCGGTTGGGCGAAGCTGAGAACTTAAGCGCCAGTAAACGGCGGTGGTAACTATAACCATCCTAAGGTAGCGAAATTCCTTGTCGGGTAAGTTCCGACCTGCACGAATGGCGTAACGACTTCTCGACTGTCTCAACCATAGGCCCGGTGAAATTGCACTACGAGTAAAGATGCTCGTTTCGCGCAGCAGGACGGAAAGACCCCGGGACCTTTACTACAGTTTGATATTGGTGTTCGGTTCGGCTTGTGTAGGATAGCTGGGAGACTTTGAAGCTCACACGCCAGTGTGGGTGGAGTCGTCGTTGAAATACCAGTCTGGTCGTGCTGGATGTCTAACCTGGGTCCGTGATCCGGATCAGGGACAGTGTCTGATGGGTAGTTTAACTGGGGCGGTTGCCTCCTAAAGAGTAACGGAGGCGCCCAAAGGTTCCCTCAGCCTGGTTGGCAATCAGGTGTTGAGTGTAAGTGCACAAGGGAGCTTGACTGTGAGACCGACGGGTCGAGCAGGGACGAAAGTCGGGACTAGTGATCCGGCGGTGGCTTGTGGAAGCGCCGTCGCTCAACGGATAAAAGGTACCCCGGGGATAACAGGCTGATCTTCCCCAAGAGTCCATATCGACGGGATGGTTTGGCACCTCGATGTCGGCTCGTCGCATCCTGGGGCTGGAGTCGGTCCCAAGGGTTGGGCTGTTCGCCCATTAAAGCGGTACGCGAGCTGGGTTTAGAACGTCGTGAGACAGTTCGGTCCCTATCCGCTGCGCGCGCAGGAACATTGAGAAGGGCTGTCCCTAGTACGAGAGGACCGGGACGGACGAACCTCTGGTGTGCCAGTTGTTCTGCCAAGGGCATGGCTGGTTGGCTACGTTCGGGAGGGATAACCGCTGAAAGCATCTAAGCGGGAAGCCTGCTTCGAGATGAGTGTTCCCACCCCCTTTGAGGGGTTAAGGCTCCCAGTAGACGACTGGGTTGATAGGCCGGATCTGGAAGGCGGGTAACCGCTGGAGGTGACCGGTACTAATAGGCCGAGGGCTTGTCCTCAGTTGCTCGCGTCCACTGTGTTGGTTCTGA
>NZ_JALJRY010000073.1 GCF_024519455.1 Streptomyces sp. STR69
CGGCACCGGCCGGTGCCGCCGCGGGGGCGGGGGCGGTGCCGGCTGCCGCCGCGGGGGCGGGGGCGGTGCCGCAAAACAGTGCCGCGAACGGTGCCGCGAGCGGTGTGCCGTCGTCCTGCCCCGGGCCGCCCGCCGCGCCCAGCCCGCGCACGATGCGGGCCTGGGCGGCACCGGTGGCCGCCCGGTCCGCTCCGGCGAACGCCCGGTCCTGCAGGATCCGTGCCAGCGTGCGCCGTTCGACGGTGCGGTCCCCGAAGCCGCACTCGTTCAGCACCAGTTCGAGATCGCCGAGCAGTTCGACGGCGAGCCGGGGCACGAGGTAGCCCACGACGGCCGCGAGCAACTCCCCCTCCCCGTCCGCCTGCTGTGCCGTGGCCGGGCAGGAGCGCAGGGCCGCGGCCGTCAGGCTCTCGCAGGCCAGCAGGTCCGCGAAGACGGCGGCCAGGACCGGCCGCCACTGCCGGGATGCGGCTTCGTACCGGCTCAGGCCGTCCACGATGCGGGCCGCATCGCGCAGGACGCCGCCTGTCGCCGCGAGCAGCGCCGCCGGGCCGAGCAGCGCGGCCGCCGGGTGCGGCACGGGCGCGCTCGCCAGCGGCCGGATGCTCCAGGCGTGGGCGAGGGCGAGATCCCGGCGCAGGAGCGGGCGCAGGGCCCGGGCGAGCTGATCGGCGCCCGGCACGCTCCCGGCGCCGGGCAGACCTGCGGGCGGGGCGGGCAGGGCGCCCGGCCCCGCGGCCCGCAGAGCGGAGCGGCCGTAGGGGTTGCCGGGGTCGCGGGGGTCGCCGAGCAGCGCTTCGAGGCGCGCCGCGTGCCCCGCCGCGCCCCGGGGTGCCGCGGCGGGGTCCGGGGGTGTCCGGGTCGCCGGGGGCCGCCCGGCATGCCGGGCCGGCCGGGTCGGGGTCATCGCCGATCTCCTCGTCGTCGTGATGCCGGTCGGTGCCGGGCGGGCTCATCGCAGTCGGCGCAGGGCGCTCTCGGCGTGCCACCGCGCCAGGGCCAGGGCCTCCGTGCTCGTCCGTCCCAGCTGCTCGCGCACGTGCCGGCGGACGTCGGCGGGCAGGGCGCCGGCACCCAAGGCGGGGGTCGCCGCGCCCTCCCGGAGCATCACCTGGTGCGCGCAGACGACCCGCACACCGCGGGCGTCGGGCTCCAGGTACCACTCCCCGTAGTGCGCGGCGAGGGGAGCGGGCGTCACGGTCGCCTGGTGGACGATGCGTCCGGCGGCCGGGAAGCACAGCCGTACGGCCTCGGACACCGACGTGTCCCCGGTGGAGGGGTCGCTGGTGTGCAGGACCGTCCTCTGCACGCCGGGCCGGTCCTCGGTGACCTCGGCCCGCTCGACGTGGGGAACCAGGTCGGCCCAGTCCCCGACGCGGTAGAGGAAGTCGTAGACGATCTCCGGGGAGCCGCACACGTACACGCTGTCCTCGAAGGACAGCAGCAGCTCGTCCAGCCGGTCCCAGCGCTCGGCCGCCTCGCGCACCGCCGCCAGCTCCGCCCGCACCTGCGCCTCCAGCGCCCCGGGTGTTCCTCCGGGCCCGGCGGGGCGCTCCTGGCGCAGGGTCACACGGCAGCGGTCGGTGCCGTCGGGTGACACGTTCCAGCCGCCGGACGTCGGCGCGTCGGGCAGGAGGGAGTCGCGCAGTCCGAACTCGATACGGCGCTCCCGCGGGCGCAGCACGCGGCGGGCGAGCACGGAACGGACCTGGCCGCGGTGCAGCTGCCACACCCGCAGGCTGTCCCCGCCGGCGTCGAGGTCGACGCGTTCGACATGGACGTAGGAGGGCAGCAGGACCGGCCAGCGCGGGGCGTCGGCGAGCAGGCCGTAGACGACGCCGGGGGGCGCCGCGACCAAGGCCGTGTGCCGGGCGGAGTGCATTCGCTGCGACGGCATGCGCGACCCCCTCCTCCAGGTGCGGCCAACGCTGCACGGCCGGGGCCGAGCGGTGCTCGATTCCCGGTGGAGAGGCCGCACGGCGAGTCCGCGTCAGCCCACAGGGGCCGCTGTCCCGCTCATCGCGGGGCGGGCCGGGACGGTCTCGGGGCCGGACATCAGCAGGGAGCGCTGCAGCTTGGCGAGCGCGGGCGACGGCTCCAGGCCCATGGCGCGCACCAGGGCGGCGCGCAGCCGCTGGTAGGCGTCGAGCGCCTCACCGCGGCGGCCGGAACGGTACAGGGCGAGCATGTACTGGGCGCACAGGCTCTCGTGCATGGGGTACTGGTTGACCAGCACGGTCAGTTCGGCGAGCAGTTCACGGTGGCGCCCCAGCCGCAGGTCCGCATCCACGCGCTGGTCCAGGGCGCACAGCCGGCTCTCCTCCAGCCGCTTGGCCTCGGTCCGCAGCTGGGGGCCGGTGTGGACGTCCGCCAGCGCGGGGCCGGTCCACAGGCCGAGCGCCTCGCGCAGCAGACGGGCGGCCTGGGGATAGTCCTCGGCGTCCATGGCCCGGTACCCGCAGCCGGCCAGCCGCTCGAACTCCCGTACGTCACTGACTCCTTCGCCGCCCTTGAGCAGGTAGCCGCCGGGAACGGTCAGCAGCACGTCCTTGGCCTGGCACCGCCGGCCGGCACCGTCCCCGGCACCGTTCTCCAGGGCGGCGGAGATGAGTTCGCGCAGCTGCAGGATGTAGGTCTGCAGGGTCGCGCGGGCGCTGCGCGGAGGTTTGCTCCCCCACAGCTCCTCGGCCAGGACCCCCACCGGGACGACCTGACCGGACCGCAGCGCCAGCAGGGCGAGCACCTGGCGCGGCTTGGGCGCCGTGGGCGTGATGGAGACCCCGTCGAGCCGTACGGCGAGTGTGCCGAGCACATCGATGTCCACAACGTCTCCCCCATGCGGTGGTGCCGCCTACAGCGGGCCCCTCGTAGCCATCAGTAAAAAACAGCGCGCGCGGTATGTCAATGCTGTGCCGCACGTTCCGCCGCCGGTGGACGCAGACTCGAGGCCGCCGCAGGACACACGTGTCCGTGCATGCGAAACGGGGGTGCACCACCCCGGAGAAACGGCTGGATCCCCGTACGCACAGACGGCGTGACGGCTGCCCCCCAATCGGACCCGGCCGGCGGTTCCGGGCACGGCGCCCCCCGATGCCCCCGGCGCTCCCGGCCGGCAGAAGGCCCGCGGACGGCGCGGACGGCGCGGCCGGCGGATCGCGAGGGGGCGGCCGGCCGCCGGCGCGGCCGCAGGAACCGTCCCCGGGCCGGACGCCGGCGGCGACGGCGACGGCGGCCGAGCGCCGTCCCGGCCGGTACCGGCCCGGGGACCGTCAGCAGACCGTACGCGCCGTTCAGGCCGGGCCGGGCGCGGTGCGGTGCGTCCCGCCGGGCACCAGCCGGCCCAGGGCCTCGGCCGACGCCAGCCGAGGCAGCAGCAGGTCCCAGAACTGGACGAGCGTGGCCGCGGACATCCACGCGGGGTCGTCCGCGCCGAGCTGCTCGAAGCCCACCGTCGCCGCCACCACGGTGACCGCGGCATCGGCCGCGGACACCCCCTCGGCGAGCACGCCCTCGCGCTCCGCGTCCTTGAGCACTTCCTCGACCCAGTCCTGCCACTGTCCGCGCAGGTCCACCGCGCCGTCCCGGCGCGGCGAGCCGCTGCCCAGCTCGAACCCGGCCCGGACCAGGACATCCTGGTCCAGCCGTCCCATCAGGGCGTGGGTGGCGTCGATGAGCCGCTGCAGCGGCTCCGGCCCGCCCTCGCGGGCCGGCCCGGCGACGGTGCGCACGACGGCGGCCGCCGCGTCCTCCACGGCGCGGGCCAGGTCCTGCTTGCTCGCGAAGTGGAAATGCAGCGCACCGTTGCTCACCCCGGCCCTCCTGCTGATGGAGTTGATCGACGCGATGGCAAAACCGTCCTGCGCGAACACCTCGGCAGCCGCCCGCACCAATGCCTGCCGCGTGCGCGCGGCGCGCTCCTGCTTCACCATGACCGTGTGCTCCTGACTGGGGCCGGCCGGCGGCGTGAGCGGCCGGCCCTCGGGTTCGTGCCTGATACAACGGTTTGCTTGCGACGGGGCCGCCCGGGGAGAGACAGGCCGGCCCACCCGGTCCGGAGCTTCGCCGGGCAACGGACGCGGGAAGGGATGAGTACCCCGCGGGCCGCGCCCCGCCGGGTCATACGGGTGCACGGGCCCGGACCCGGACCCCCCGGCCGTGCGGGCCCCGACCGCCCCGGGGTCCTCCGCCCCGGCGGCCCGGCGGCGGACGGCACCGGCCGCGCCCCGCGCACCCCTCACGGCGATCCGGTCCGCGGCCGGGCGTACGCCGGGTCCGCGCCGGGGACCGGCCCTCCCCCGCGAGGTACGCGCCGCCGTACGCCCCGCGCAGGACCGGCGGGCCCCCCGGCACCCCCGCGCCGCGCCGGGCGCACAGCGGCTTCGCGCCGTGCCGGGTGATTGCGCCGTGCTCCCGGCCGACGCCCGAAAGGGGCCCCGGGACGTCCGGCAGCGCGACGACGGGGATGCCGGGAGCGCCGCACGTCCGGACGGGGCGTGCGGCGTTCGGCGGCACCCCGGTGCCGGGCACGCCCGCAGGGCTCC
>NZ_JALJRY010000074.1:0-1168 GCF_024519455.1 Streptomyces sp. STR69
GTCATCGGAGTCGACTACGGCACGTTGTCCGGGCGGGCTGTGGTGGTCCGGGTGGCCGACGGCGCCGAGCTGGCTGTCGCCGAGCACCCCTACGCTCACGCCGTCTTGGACCGGGCCCTCCCTGACGGCACTGTGCTGCCGCCCGACTGGGCGCTGCAGGTGCCTGGCGACTACATCGACGTCCTGCGTATCGCCGTGCCCGAGGCTCTGGCCCGTTCCGGCGTGCGGCCGGAGCAGGTTGTCGGTATCGGTACGGACTTCACGGCGTGCACGGTGTTGCCGGTCCTCGCGGACGGCACGCCCCTGTGTGAACTGCCGGAGTTGGCCGGCCGTCCGCACGCCTACGTCAAATTGTGGCGCCACCATGCCGCGCAGTCCCAGGCCGACCGGATCACTGCCCTGGCCGCTGCGCGCAAGGAGCCCTGGCTGCAGCGGTACGGCGGGAAGATCTCCTCGGAGTGGGAGTTCGCCAAGGCCCTGCAGCTGCTGGAGGAGGACCCGGAACTCTACGAGTTGACCGACCGCTGGATCGAGGCGGCCGACTGGATCGTGTGGCGGCTGTCCGGCACGTATGTCCGCAATGCGTGCACCGCCGGGTACAAGGGCCAGTTCCAGGACGGCAGTTACCCCTCCTCCGACTATCTGGCCGCGCTCAACCCCGGTTTTGCCGGTTTCGTGTCGGACAAGCTGGAGCAGCCGATCGGTCAGCTCGGCGACCGGGCGGGCGGGTTGACGGCGGAGGCCGCGGCGTGGACGGGCCTGCCCGAGGGCATCGCCGTGTGCGTCGGCAACGTCGACGCCCATGTGACGGCGCCTGCGGCCACCGCCGTCGAACCCGGCCGGATGGTCGCCATCATGGGTACCTCCACCTGTCATGTGATGAGCAGTGACCGGTGGGCCGAAGTGCCGGGTATGTGCGGGGTGGTTGAGGGCGGGATCCTGCCGGGGCTGTGGGGGTACGAGGCCGGGCAGAGCGGTGTCGGGGACATTTTCGGCTGGTTCGTGCGCACTGCCTTCCCCGCGTCGTACGCCGAGGAGGCCGCCGCGCTGGGCCGTGACCCGCACGAGCACCTCACCGCGCTGGCCGCGCAGCAGCGGGTGGGAGCGCACGGGCTGCTCGCCCTGGACTGGCACAGCGGCAACCGCAGCGTCCTCGTCGACCACGATC
>NZ_JALJRY010000074.1:1290-3965 GCF_024519455.1 Streptomyces sp. STR69
CCGGTGCGTGAACTGATCGTCGCGGGCGGGCTGATGAAGAACCCGCTGCTGATGCAGATCTACGCCGATGTCACCCGCCTGCCCCTGGGTGTCATCGACTCGGCGCAGGGTCCCGCGCTCGGTGCGGCGATGCACGCGGCGGTCGCGGCCGGGGCGCATGCGGACATCCGGGCCGCCGCCCACGCCATGGCCAAGGCCCGCCCCGCCGTCTACCAGCCCGACCCCGAGCGGGCCGCCGCCTACGACCGCCTCTACGCCGAATACCGGCTCCTGCACGACTACTTCGGCCGCGGCGCCAACGAGGTCATGCACCGCCTGCGCCACCTCCGCACCCAGGCCTCCACCTGAGCGGCACCGCCTTGCCCGGTGGTCAACTCCCTGTGAAAGGACCCCTCATGGACTCCATGGACACCACAGCTTCTCCCTACCCCGGTCAGGAGATCTGGTTTCTGACCGGCAGTCAGGGCCTGTACGGCGACGACATCCTGCACCAGGTCGCCGAGCAGTCCCGCAGCATCGCCGAGATCCTCGCCGGCCCCGGGAAGATCCCGGTCCGCATCGTGTGGAAGCCGGTCCTCACCGACGCCGACGCCATCCGCCGCCTCTGTCAGGAGGCGAGCGCCTCCGACACCTGCGTGGGCGTCATCGTGTGGATGCACACCTTCTCCCCGGCGAAGATGTGGATCGCCGGGCTCAGCGCCCTGGACCGGCCCCTGCTGCACCTGCACACCCAGTACAACCTGTCACTGCCCTGGCCCAGCATCGACATGGACTTCATGAACCTCAACCAGGCCGCCCACGGCGACCGCGAGTTCGCCCACATCGAAGCCCGCCTCAACATCGACCGCAAGATCGTCGCCGGCCACGCCACCGACCCGCGGGTCATCCGACGCGTCGCGGCCTGGGCCCGGGCCGCCGTCGGCCGGCACGCCTCCCGCACCCTGAAACTGGCCCGCTTCGGCGACAACATGCGCGACGTCGCCGTCACCGAAGGCGACAAGGTCGAAGCCCAACTCCGCTTCGGCTACTCCGTCAACACCTACGCCGTCAACGACCTGGTCACCGTCGTCGACCAGGTCACAGACAAGGAAGCCGCCCAACTCGCGGCCGAGTACGTCGAGGTGTACGACGTGGTCCCGGCCCTGCGCCCCGGCGGCATCCGCCACGACGCGTTGCTGTATGCGGCGCGGCAGGAGATCGGCCTGCGCACCTTCCTCAACCAAGGCGGCTTCACCGCGTTCACCACCAACTTCGAAGACCTCGGCGGGCTGCGCCAGCTGCCCGGTCTCGCCGTGCAGCGCCTGATGGCCGACGGCTACGGCTTCGGCGGCGAGGGCGACTGGAAGACCTCGGCGCTGCTGCGCACCATGAAGGTCATGGGCACCGGCCTGCCCGGCGGCACCTCCTTCATGGAGGACTACACCTACCACCTCGGCCCCGGCACCCCGCGCATCCTGGGCGCGCACATGCTGGAGGTCTGCCCCTCGATCGCGGCCGACCGCCCCAGCTGCGAGATCCATCCCCTGTCGATCGGCGGGCGCCAGGACCCGGTCCGCCTCGTCTTCAACGCGGCCCCCGGCCCCGCCGTCGTCGTCGGCCTCGCCGACCTCGGCGACCGCTTCCGCCTCACCGCCAACACCGTCGACGTCGTCACGCCCAGCGAGCCCCTGCACCGCCTCCCGGTCGCGAGGGCGGTATGGAAGCCGCGTCCCTCCCTCGCGGAGTCCGCCGAGAGCTGGCTGCTCGCCGGCGCCCCGCACCACACCGTGCTCAGCTCGGCCGTCGACACCGAAACCCTCACCGACTACGCCGCCATGACCGGCGTGGAACTCCTCACCATCGACGAGACCACCAGCACCGGGCACCTCGCCAAGGAGATCCGCTGGAACGCCGCCTACCACCGCCTCGCCCAGGCCCTCTGACAACCCCTGTCACCCTGATCCCGATCCTCCGCATTCGAGGAGAGCACCGATGACCGCGCGAGTCCGTGACGGCCTGCGGCACGAGGTACTGGACGCCAACCTGACCATCCCCCAAGCCGGCCTGGCCACCCTCACCTGGGGCAATGTGAGCGGCGTCGACCGCGAGGCAGGCGTGTTCGTCATCAAGCCCTCAGGCGTGCCCTACGAGGACCTCACCCTCGATGACCTGGTCACCGTCCGGCTGTCCGACGGCAAGACCGTCGACGGGAACCTGCGCCCCTCCACCGACACCGAGACCCACCGCTGCCTCTACCTCGCCTTCCCCTCCATCGGCGGCATCACCCACACCCACTCCACCCACGCCGTCGCCTTCGCCCAGGCCCGCCGCGACATACCCGTCCTGGGCACCACCCACGCCGACACCTTCAACGGCCCCATCCCCTGCACCCCCGACCTCACCCCCGACCAGTGCGCCAAGGACTACGAATACAACACCGGCCGCGTGATCGTCGACCTGCTGGACAGCAACGACCAGCGGGCGTCCGAGGTCCCCGCCGCCCTCGTCGCCAACCACGGCCCCTTCACCTGGGGCACCACCCCCCGCACATCCCTGGAACACGCCATCATCTGCGAAGCCATCGCCGAAATAGCCATCCACACCCTCGCCCTCTCCCCCACGGCCCCACCGCCCCCACACCTCCTGGCCCGCCACTACACCCGCAAACACGGCCCCAACGCCTACTACGGCAACCC
>NZ_JALJRY010000075.1 GCF_024519455.1 Streptomyces sp. STR69
CTGGTCAACACCGCGAAGGTGGACCTCTCCTCGAAGTACACCAGCGGTCTCGGGGTCAGCGGCAGCGGTGCCGCCGCGCTCACCGGCGACCAGAGTCAGGGCCATCCGGACGCGTCGAGTGTCATCGGCGGCAGTCTCGGCCTGCGCGGACAGACCCAGGCCACCGTCACCAACACCTACAGCGCGGGCAGTTCGGCCGGCACGATGCACGCCATCCGCACCAACCGGGGCCATCTGCTGACCCCGTCCGGTGTCACCTACCGGGTCACCCTGATCCGGCCGGACGGCACCGAGACGGCGGCACCGGCGCTGACCCTGGCGCACGGCATGGACCTGCGGGTCCTGAGCAAGACGGACGCGACGGGGCGCGCTCCCGCCCCCAACGAAACGCGTGAACTCCCGGACTCGCTGGAGCGGTTGGACGGCATCGGACTGAGCGCGGCTCCACTCGACGTCACCGGCACGGACGGTCTGTTCGACGAGGCCGAGGACTGGCTCCGCCGCGAGGGCTTCCTGCCGCCCGCCCCCACCACCCCGCGCCCCACCGGAATCGGCGCGCGGCTGAAGCAGGCCGTACGGGACCACGAGCCCGAGCACCAGATCCGGTTGCACGCCCAGCTCAACAACCTGCGCCGGTTGCGTGAGGCGCGCTCCCGCACCGGGTTGCGTGCCGCGACCGACTCGATGGTGGACGGCGGTCACGCGTTGCACTTCGAGGTGCCCAACCGGAGCGATACCGGCGTCCGTCGGGTCCGGCTGCTGCTCACCGCAGTCCGTGACACCTCGCAGGCCAGCCGTCATGACCTGGTCCTGCCGGGCATCCAGGTCATGGGTCTGGCCCAGATGGCGGGCAGCGACGCCGAGCAGCGGGGTGAGTCGTACGGCGGTGCGCTCGGACCGATGGCCAGCGTCAGCGGACCGACGGGACCCTGGGGGTCCATCGGGTTCGGGGGCGACTACCAGTACGGCCGGCAGATCACGCACGGCGACACCGTGGGCGGTGCCACCGGGCACGACCAGTTCTTCATCGCCACCGGCCAGGACGCCCACGCGTTCGACGTGCCGGTGCGGCTGGCCCTGGACCTCTACGCGGACGACGGTGACCGGCCCAGCGAGCGGTTCGGGCAGAACGTGAACCGGTCGGCGGCCCCCGCCCCGGCACCCGTTGTCGCCCCGGTCCCGGCCGTCACCGGTACGGCTCCCGTCGTCCCTGCACCTCCCGTCGTCCACCCGCCGACCGTCACCGGCTCGCTGCGGCTTGCGGTGCCGAACGGCCGTACCCGCGCGCCCTCGGCGGCCCCTGCGACGACCTCTGCCACGACCACCCCTGCGACGACGACCGTCGCGACGCGCCCCGCACGGGTCGACGGGGCGCCGCGTCCGGCCAACCCGGTGGACATGGCCCGGTTCGACGGCACCGACGCCAACGGTGTCCCGCGCCCGGACCTGGTGCGGATACCGGACGACGCGCTGATCGACACCGTGCGCGGGGCCGCGGCCATCGAGTCGGCCTTCCAGCGGGCCGCCACCGTCATCCGCCGCCAGGCCCAGCCGACGCCCCCGGCCGCCACGGGCACCGGCACCGGCCCGATCCTCCCGGTCACCGCCCCTGCGACCACCGGCACGGCCCCGGCTCCCGCAACCGGCCCGACCGCCGCCCCGCCCGCACGCGACGGTGTCTCCCCGCTCGCCGGGCGCGGGCTGACGGACAGCAGGACGCGCGCTGCCGAGACCCGGCACGCGGCGATCACGCCGGGCAGTCTGGTCGCCCACGGCCACGAACTGTTCAAGAACTCCTACGTAGTCGAGGGCCTGAGCCTGCCCGGGACGCTGGCGGACGGGCAGTACACGCTGGAGATCCAGGCCGCCGCGCACCGGCCCCGGCTGCTGGACACCACCCGGCAGTATCTGGAGACGGGCGTCTCGGCCACCGACAGTGCCCAGCAGCTCAAGTCCCTGGGGAAATCGCACCAGTTCGGCGGTAGCGGAGTCCTCACCCAGAACCCGCCCAAGCAGCCCAAGGGCCCGGTGAACGCGGCCGGGCAGGGCAACACCGGTCCTGAGTCGGACGGTTCGGTCTCCACCAGCCAGACCAGCGGCAAGTCGTACAAGGGCCTCTTCAACCCGTCGGCACGGCTCGGCCATGTCTCCCGTACCGACACCTCCGACACCCTCTCCGCCAGTACGGGCGTCAACCGCACGCCCACCGAGAGCGGCGACCTGCATCGAGTGGTCGCCGACGTCACCTATCTGGTCACGGTCCGCGCCGGCTCCCGGAACGTGCTCAACGGCGTCGGCGAGCCCGGCACGATCGAGCCCGTCACCTTCGTGGTGGACGTCCCGGACGGCCTCCAGTTCCTCATGACCCAGGGCCAACTCGCCCGCGACGCACGGTGGATGGGCTCGGTGCAGGGGCTCACCCCCGCGCCCGCCCCGACCTTGACGGCGCCCCTCCCGGCGCCGTACACACGCAACCGCGAACTCGGCCTCGGCGGAGTCCTCTCGGTCGTCGAGTACGACCGGCCCGTCGCCGCACCCGTCCCCACGACCGGGCCCAACGCCGGCCAGATCCCGCTGGGGCCGGTCGCCCTGCGGGAGCGGCGCGGTCGGATCAGGCGTGAACTGCTCGCGCTGGTCGAGGCCGAGGCACCCGGAGCGGTCACCCCGGGGCACCCCGGTTACCAGCAGGGTGTGCACGGTCGTGTCGCGCAGCTCACCTCGCCCGCCGGGCTGCGCTCGCTGCCCGGCCGTGGCCCGGACGGCACCCCGCGCCGGGCCACCACCCGCTTCCACTTCCGCCACCACGGCTTCGGCGGTGAGCGGTTGGTCGAGGTGACGCTCACGGCGGTGCCCCGGCGGACCCAGAACCTGGCCGCCGTGCTGGGTTCCTCGACCCCCGGTTCGGGCCTGGAACAGTGGCAGTCGCACACCGCCGCGGGCCGCACCACCACCCGCGCCTCGGTCCGGCAGACACAGCTCCCGGTCACGCTCACCACCCGCTACCTCCGCCCGAACCAGGGCCCCGACCCCAGCAAGACGGACCGCTCGGCACCCGTGTTCACCCCGCAGTCGGCCAGCAGCATCTCCGCCCGGCGGGCGACCACGGCCGACAACCGCTTCTGGCTGCGCACCGACAACGGCGCCGACTTCGACGGCCTGGAGTACGACTACGAGCTGTCGGTCCGCTCCGCGCTGGTCGTCGACTGGCCGCCCAACGTCATCGGCGGTCTCATCCAGAACGGTGTCATCGCCTGGGCCGACGCGGACG
>NZ_JALJRY010000076.1 GCF_024519455.1 Streptomyces sp. STR69
TCAGCCGGTGACTGTCCAGGTGTCGCCGCCGGTGAGCAGTGCGGCGAGGTCGCCTTTTCCGTTCTGTTCGATGGCGGTGTCGAGTTGGTCGGCCATCTGTGTGTCGTAGACCGGCCGTTGGACGGAGCGCAGGACGCCGATGGGTGTGTGGTGGAGCGTGTCGGGGTCGGCGAGGCGGGAGAGGGCGAAGGCGGTGGTGGGGGAGGTTGCGTGGGCGTCGTGGATGAGGATCTGCGACTCGTTGTCCGGGGTCACGTCGACCACTTTCAGGTCGCCTGTCGTCGCGTCGCGGACGACTCCCCGCGTGCTGTCGGGGCCGAAGCGGATCGGCTGTCCGTGGTCGAGGCGGATCACTGCTTCCTGGGCCTGCTGGCGGTCCTTGAGTGCGTCGAAGGCGCCGTCGTTGAAGATGTTGCAGTTCTGGTAGATCTCCACCAGGGCGGTGCCGGGGTGGGCGGCTGCCTCGCGCAGGACCTGGGTGAGGTGTTTGCGGTCGGAGTCGATGGTGCGGGCGACGAAGGAGGCTTCGGCGCCGATGGCGAGGGACACCGGGTTGAAGGGGGCGTCCAGGGAGCCCATCGGCGTCGACTTGGTGATCTTCCCGACCTCGGAGGTGGGTGAGTACTGGCCTTTCGTCAGGCCGTAGATCCGGTTGTTGAAGAGGAGGATCTTGAGGTTGACGTTGCGGCGCAGGGCGTGGATGAGGTGGTTGCCGCCGATGGAGAGGGCGTCGCCGTCGCCCGTGACCACCCACACGCTCAGGTCCCGCCTGCTCGCCGCCAGGCCGGTTGCGATGGCGGGGGCGCGGCCGTGGATGGAGTGCATGCCGTAGGTGTTCATGTAGTAGGGGAAGCGGGAGGAGCAGCCGATGCCGGAGACGAAGACGATGTTCTCTTTGGCCAGGCCGAGTTCGGGCATGAAGCCCTGGACGGCTGCGAGGATGGCGTAGTCGCCGCAGCCGGGGCACCAGCGCACTTCCTGGTCGGACTTGAAGTCCTTCATGGACTGCACTGCCTCGGCCCTGGGGACGAGCGAGAGTGCCTCGATCGTGCCCGTGCCTTCCGTGGACGTCTCAGCCATCGATGGCCTCCTTGAGGGCGGTGGCGAGCTGCTCGGCCTTGAACGGCATGCCGTTGACCTGGTTGTAGGAGTGGGCGTCCACCAGGTACTTCGCCCGTACCAGGGTGGCGAGCTGGCCGAGGTTCATCTCGGGGATCACCACCTTGTCGTAGCGGCCCAGGACCGCGCCGAGGTTGCGGGGGAAGGGGTTGAGGTGGCGCAGGTGCGCCTGGGCGATGGATTCGCCGCAGGCGCGCAGGCGGCGGACGGCTGCGGTGATGGGGCCGAAGGTGGAGCCCCAGCCCAGGACCAGGGTGCGGGCGCCGTGGGGGTCGTCGACGTCCAGGTCGGGTACGCCGATGCCGTCGATCTTGGCCTGGCGGGTGCGGACCATGAAGTCGTGGTTGGCGGGGTCGTAGGAGATGTTGCCCGTGCCGTCCTGTTTCTCGATGCCGCCGATGCGGTGTTCCAGGCCGGGCGTGCCGGGGATCGCCCAGGGGCGGGCCAGGGTCTGCGGGTCGCGTTTGTAGGGCCAGAAGACCTCGCTGCCGTCCTCCAGGGTGTGGTTGGGTCCCTGGGCGAACTGGACGGTGAGGTCGGGGAGTTCGTCGGTGGCGGGGATGCGCCAGGGCTCGGAGCCGTTGGCGAGGTAGCCGTCGGAGAGCAGCATCACCGGCGTGCGGTAGGCCAGCGCGATGCGTGCGGCCTCCAGCGCCGCGTCGAAGCAGTCGGCCGGGGTGCACGGGGCGACGATCGGGACCGGGGCCTCGCCGTTGCGCCCGAACATCGCCTGCAGCAGGTCCGCCTGTTCCGTCTTGGTCGGCAGGCCCGTGGAGGGGCCCCCGCGCTGGATGTCCAGGACGAGCAGCGGGAGTTCCATCGAGACGGCCAGGCCGATGGTCTCCGACTTCAGGGCCACACCCGGGCCGGAGGTGGTGGTGACGGCGAGGGAGCCGCCGAAGGCCGCACCCAGCGCGGCGCCGATGCCGGCGATCTCGTCCTCGGCCTGGAAGGTCCGCACGCCGAAGTTCTTGTGCCGGCTCAGCTCGTGCAGGATGTCGGAGGCCGGGGTGATGGGATAGGAGCCCAAAAACAGGGGCAGGTCCGCCTGCCGGGACGCGGCGACCAGCCCGTAGGACAGGGCCAGGTTCCCGGAGATGTTGCGGTAGGTGCCGGCCGGGAACGCGGCGGCGGCCGGGGCGACCTCGTAGGAGACCGCGAAGTCCTCCGTCGTCTCACCGAAGTTCCAGCCCGCCCGGAACGCCGCGATATTGGCCGCCGCGATCCGGGGCTTCTTCGCGAACTTCGACGTCAGGAACTTCTCGGTGCCCTCGGTCGGCCGGTGGTACATCCACGACAGCAGGCCCAGCGCGAACATGTTCTTGCTGCGCTCGGCCTCCTTGCGGCTCAGCCCGGAGTCCTTCAGCGCCTCGACGGTCAGGGTCGTCAGGGGGACGGGATGCAGGCTGTAGCCGTCCAGCGAGCCGTCGTCGAGCGGCGAGGCCGCATACCCCACCTTCTGCAGCGCGCGTTTGGTGAACTCGTCGGTGTTGACGATGATCTGCGCGCCGCGCGGCACATCGGCGATGTTCGCCTTCAGCGCGGCCGGGTTCATCGCGACCAGCACGTTCGGCGCGTCGCCCGGGGTCAGGATGTCATGGTCGGCGAAATGCAGCTGGAACGACGAAACCCCCGGCAGAGTCCCTGCGGGGGCGCGGATCTCGGCCGGGAAATTCGGCAGCGTGGACAGATCGTTGCCGAACGACGCCGTCTCCGAGGTGAAACGGTCACCGGTCAGCTGCATCCCGTCACCCGAATCACCCGCAAACCGGATGATCACCCGGTCCAGACGC
>NZ_JALJRY010000077.1 GCF_024519455.1 Streptomyces sp. STR69
ACGAGACCGTGAGTGATCATGTCGTTTGGTGCCGTGCCGTGCTGCCAAGTGACGTTCAGGCCGATCAGAGCACGTACGGCCGGTTGTCCTGTGCCGCCTCGTTCGACCTCGTCCAAAGGCGTCCGGCCACCGAGCGGCCACCGTGAGCGCCACGGCCGCGAGCGCTGGCGCCTCTACGTGCCCGCTGCACCGATTGTGACAGCCCTACAAACCTTGGAGGATGCGCGCCTTGGCGCTCGACCCACCAAACGTGCAGGCAGAGGTACCAGCGGGAGTTCACCGGACGTCGACGTAGTCGGTGACCTGGGCGCTTCTGAGGTAGTGGTCTCCAGTCTGGCGGCTGAGGGCGATGGCCCAGGTGCCGTCCTGTTTGGCGGTCTCCATGCCGATGAGGTGGCCGTGCCTGTCGGTGCCCAGTTCGGTGACGTAGCGGTAGGTGGTGGAGCCGCGGGGCTTGAAGTAGAGGGTGGGGGAACCGCCGTAGAGCGGCTTCCAAGTGGTGCCGTTCTTGTACTGGAGGGTGCCGGCGAAACTGAACGCCTGGTTCTTGCGGACCGGGTTCGTCGAGGCGTGGAAGCCGGTGATGCGGGTGGCGTAGCGGTAGAGGTGGACGGGTTTGGTGGTGTTGGTCGCCAGGTCGGGGTTGCCGTCGAAGCGGGCGCGCCAGTAGGCGTTGGTGTTCGTCGTGGTGAGGGTGCGGGCGAAGTCCTCCTCGAACAGGGGCTTGTTGTAGCGGAGCTTGATGGGGACGGTGGCGGCGTTCTTCCAGCCGCTTTTGCCGTCCTTGGAGTACTGCAGGGTGATGGTGGGCCTGGCGGGCCAGTGGGCGCGTGCGTCTTCGTAGTAGACGTAGCCGGAGACCTTGAGGGACGAGGTGTCGGTGAGGTCCGCGCTCATGTCGAGGTGGGTGGCGTAGGCGACATGGAGGCTGAAGGGTTCGGTGGCGACCTGTTGGAAGGGCATGTAGGAGGTGCCGGCCACGAGTTGGGCTGTCGGTGCGGCGTTGTAGGAGGAGACGTGCAGTGTGTAGGTGCCCTGGCTGTCGGTGGTGGTCTGACCGGCGACGACGTTCGAGTCGGTGCCGAAGAGCCCGATGCTGGTGTGCGGCAGCGGCTGCCAGCCTGAGGTGGTCTGGATCTCGGCGCGGCCGGTGACCGTGCCGGTGGCGCCCTGCTTCAGGTTCAGGGCGTGCGTGCTGGCGGTGAAGCGGACGGGTGCCTGGGTGGTGTGCAGGGACTTCTTGGGGCTCAACAGGTCGATCGCGCCCGGGTAGTTGACGGAGGCCCCCGGTGCGGCCGTCAGGTCGATGGACGTCTGGACGGGGACGAAGGTGGCGGTGAAGCGGCCGTCGTCCGTGGTGGTCGCGTTCACCCGCCCCCGCCCGGTCTCGATGTCGACGGGTACGCCGGCGGCGGGGGTGGGGGTGTCCGGGTGGCGGGGATCCGTGGCCAGGGCGCTGCCGCTGACGGTGACCTGCTGGTGGAGGTAGTCCGGCACGGCGGGGGTGGCGGTCAGCTCGGGGATCCTGACCAGGGTCTGGTACCGCAGGGTGTGCGGGGAGAGGGCGCCGGTGACGGTGGCGCCGGAGGCGTCCTCAAGGTCGACGGTCACCCGGTAGTCGCCGAGATCGGCCAGGTGCACCGGTGCCCGCCAGACCCCTGACGTCGCGTCCTGTCCGGTGTACTGGGTGAAGTCCTCGGTCGATCCGGCCTCCGGTCCCCCTGCCGGTGCGTCCAGCGGATAGAAGTGCGCCGTGATGTGCGTGAGCGGGCTGGCGGAATGCGCCGTCACGAAGATCAGCCCCGGTTCGTACCAGCCGTCCGCGTCGGACAGGACGGGGCCGGTGGTGTTGTCCGCGTGGGCCGGGGCGAGGCCCGCGAAGAGGGTGGCGGCCAGGGCGGTTGCCGTGGCTGCCGCCAGGAAGGTGCTGCGTCTCAAGATGGTTCCCCCAGAGAATCGGACGACTTCGAGCATGAGCATGAGGATCGAGAACTTTAGTGACCTGCTCTGACGGGGCGGCGCTTGGGGGCGCCGCAGGGGCGGTTGGTCAACCCGACGGAGCGTCAACGCGGGGCGCTCGCCCAGGAACTGCTTGGGAGAGCGCCTGAACGCCCTTTGTGGGTCAGCCGAGTTGGCTGACAACAGCGTTGTCGCCCTTCGCGGCGGCGTCGGCGGGCGGCAGGGCCGTGTCGTAGATGTGGATGTCACTGACCTTGCCGACGGCGTACTCGCCGTAGGTGCCCTGGTAGAGGCGGCGGCCGATCTGGACGGGACCGGCGGCGTTCCAGGAGGTGCCGCTGTAGGTCTTGGTACCGGACTGACGGCCGTTGACGTAGAGGGTGAGTTGGCTGGTGGAGGCGTCGTAGACGCCGACCAGGCGGGTCCATTGGCCGATGGGTGCTGGAGATGACGAACGGCTCAGGCCACTATCTGCCCGGCAGTTGTGCCCCCGCGTACAACGAG
>NZ_JALJRY010000078.1 GCF_024519455.1 Streptomyces sp. STR69
CCCCCCCCCCCCAACCCCCCGCCACACCACCACCCGGCAACCAGCAGACACCCGCCCGCCACCGCATCCCCCACAACCAGGACCGCACCCCCGAACTGATCACACGAGCCGTCCACGAAACCCTCGACACACACGGCGGCGACCTCACAGCCGCCACCGCCGAACTGCAGCGCCGCGCGATCCCGGACGCCATGGCCCTGCTGGACGCCTGCCGCACCGGCGCCCGCTACGACATCGTCGGCCACCCGCCGCTGCCCGACATCCTCCGCAAGAAATCCGCCCACGGCGCGGACGAAGTATGGGAAGCCCGCCCCCACTGGACGCGACTGGACCCGCCCCCCGGCCAAGGCGAGGTGACCGCCCTCGACATCAACGGCGCCTACCTGTCCGCCCTGAAAACCCATCTCCCGCTCGGCGCCCTCGAATACTCCACCGGGAACGTCCACTCCCGCCGCCGCTCAGGAATCCACCTCATCACCCCACCGGAATGGGACCACCACCCCTACCTCCCCAACCCCCTGGGCAACCGCGAGGAACCGGGCCCCGTCTGGGTCACCGAACCCACCCTCCGCCTCCTCCAGCGCCTGGCAACCCAGCAATACGGCCACCTGTGCGACCCTCCGGTCATCCACGAATCCTTCACCTCCGGATCGACGGAACAACTCTTCGAGAAATTCCGCCAGATTCTGCGCGACGCCCGCGAAAAAGCCATCACCGAAGAAGACGAAGTCACCCTGGAATACGTGAAATCCATGTATTCTAAGTTCGTGTCCACCATGGGAGAGTCGAACTACAATAGGGCGCTCTACCGCCCCGACTGGATGCACATCATTCGTTCACAAGCATTCGTCAACCTGTGGCTCAAAGCCCATAAAGCACACACAGCCCAACTGACCGTCATGCGGGTCATGGGAACCGACGAACTCCACATCGCCGGCGACTGGCGACAGGTATTCACGGAAGGGCGCGACGTGTCACAGGTAAAAGTGAAAGACGTCTACACCCTCCCCACCGACCAGCGGTAAGAGCCCCATATGCCCGACAGAACACATGACTTCGGACACTACGGCGCCCGAGGCGAGCGCGGAAGCGAAGCCGCGGCCCGTGTACTCGACTCCCTCGTCGACGGCATCGCCTCCCCGGTCACCTCCTCCCGCGGCCTGTCCGCCCGCCTGCGCTACCTCACCCGCTCAGCCGCCGGCCACGACGCCATGCGCGAAGCAGGCATCACCGTCACCCCTCGCACCCTCAAAGCCTGGCTCACCGGCAAACAACACCCCAACAAAGCCAACATGGCGAAGATCGACGCCGCCTACTGGACGCTGCGCCGCCGCAACGTCGCCCGTTACCTACTCAAGCGACTCAATACGAGCGGTGGAACAAGAGTGGAGATTCACCCTCTTGACCAGTCCCACGTACCCGTTCCCCACCAACGCGTCCTGGAATACCGCCGACTGAACATCCGCAACTGGGACGCCATCGTCGATGCCTGGTCCCGAGGAGACGCCCAGGCACTTGACAACGCCTGGATCGACCAGATGGTCAACCTGGGATCTCAATGGGGAAAATACGAGTACGTCGCCTCCGTCGGATTCGCCGCCTGAAGCGACGTGCGAGACCTCACACCACCACCTCCCCAGTACGGCGGCTCTTGCGCTGACATACGAAGACTTCAGGCCAACCCAGCTGAGGCCGGGGCCGGACGTCATCGAAGCCGAGGACTCCGCGAGCGCCACCCGCATTTTTTCTGCTGTTGGCGAGTTGAACGGTTGTTCGCCGCCGTCAGATTTTATTCCACTCTTTTTCCAGGGCATTAAAATTCTGCCATTCGGAGAATATGGAAGGGGTAATTCGATATAAGAATCGGGAATGAAATCCAAGAAAAGCTTTTGCCGAAAAATGAAACTGACATACCGTCAGATATGCGAAGCCGCGCAGCCGACCCCTCTTGTAGCTGCGGCTTTTAGGAATTCGCGGAGCGAATTCCGTCGGCGTCACGGAGTGACGCCGCATCAACTTCCTTGCGGAGCAAGGAAGTTAGGCCGCGAAGCGGCC
>NZ_JALJRY010000079.1 GCF_024519455.1 Streptomyces sp. STR69
GACCTGCTGGTGGGGGAGGCCGTAGATCTGGTCGTCGCGGTCCGCGCGGACCTGAGCGATCCGGCGCAGGTCACCGAGTTGACGGAGCGGTGTGAGGCCGACACCCGTGCCCTGATCGCTGCCGTGTGCCGGCAGAGCGGCACGGAGTTGACCTCGTACATATCGGGGGAGACGGCGGCGCGGATCCGGGAGGAGCGCAGGGCGAGCGCGCTGCGGCGGCTGGCGACGGGCGATGAGGCCCAGGCGGAGGCCGACGCCGTCTACGACATGATGCTGCGCCGCCGCCCGCACGGCCACGAAGCGGCCCTGGCCGCGGCGGAGGAGGCGCGCGAGCGCACGGCCTGGCATCTGCTGGAGCAGAAGTTGGGACAACTGCGCGTACTCCGTATGCGGATGGCGGCCAGCCGTGTGGCCGGGCAGGCCGGCTGATCGGAAGTATGTCGGACCATCCCCACGGGCGCGGGGAGCACCAGAACGGCGTGCGGCATGGCTACATCCCCATGGGACCATCCCCGCGAGCGCGGGGAGCACGACAACCTGATCGGCGGGCCCTTGAAAGGCTTGCTGTCCCGAGCCACTGGATCTTGACCGTTTGTCATCGGCCTTTGACGGGCGCGAGTTTGTGTCATCGGAGTTTGATCACCGCAGGTCAGCGACTCAGCGCGCCTTCGGTGTGCTGAGTCGCTGACCTGTACTTATGTGCAGTGCCTCGTAAACGTGTAGGTCAGGAGTCTTGAGATCGTCTTGCGGGCTGCTCGTTTTGTGGGGACGGGGGGTCAGGAGGGCTTGACCGCCGAGACCGGGGTGACGGTCACCTTGTTGTCGCACTCGGCCCACACCCCGTCGTTCAGGGCGACCTGGTGCTTCCCGGAGTGTGGCAGCCCGATGACCATCGTCGGATACGCCTTCGGGGTCTTGCCCGACACGCAGTAGCCGTCGCCCTCGCCCTGGACCTGGACGAAGGTCAGCTTCACCCACGCCTTGCCGTGGGGCCGTACCTTCACGGTGGCTGGCCTGCCGGTGGGGGTGACCTTGAGCGGGGTGTTGTGGGTGGGGGAGCCGTTGCCGGCGCCCGCGACTGTCGGGTGGCCCTTCAGGACGCACGTCTTCCGGGAGACGTTGGTGAACTGCACGACCGCCGCCCCGGTCCCGGTCCCGACGGGCCGGTGGACGGCCTGCCAGGCGCTGACCTGGAGGGCGGAGGCAGGGCAGGCGGGTGGCGGGGCGGAGGTGGTGGTGCTCGCTGCCATGGCGGTGCCGGGCAGGATGCCGGTCACCGCCGCCGCGACGGCCGTGACCGCCGTCGTCGCCAGAACCGCCCTGCGAATGCCGTTGCTGTGCCGCATGCTGTCGTCCCCCTGAGTCGTCTCGTCCGCGGGTTTCGGTCGTCGGTTGTTGCCCCGCGGTACGCGTGGTCGTGGTTCGTGAGTGCAGACAGGGCGGGAGAGCGGCAGGTTCCGTGCGGCGACTCTTGTGACGGAACGGTGACGACAGGCTGCACCTGTGCAGATGGCCGTCAGGGCAGGCAGAAGCACCTCCAGCGCGCCACGGGTTTTACCAGCCCCCGGCGCGAACCGAAGGTGTGCTGAGTCGCCGACCTGCGGTGATCAAACTCCGATGACACAAACTCGCGTCCGTCAAAGGCCGATGACAAACGGTCAAGATCCAGTGGCACGGGACACCTGCCATCCCCACGGGCGCGGGGAGC
>NZ_JALJRY010000007.1:0-118869 GCF_024519455.1 Streptomyces sp. STR69
GGTCCCCGTCGTGATGACCGTGGTGGTGAGCGCGGTGGGCGTCCCGGTGGTTTCCGGCGTGACGACAGCCGAGGTGAGCGTCCCGCGTTCCGGCGTGATGACGACCGCAGTGACCGTGGCAGCTACCCCCGCCGCGACGACCGGCGTGATGACCGCCGGGGTGACGACAGGCGCGGTGGCGGCCGGTTCCGGGACGAGCGGGAGCGTGATCGCGACCGTGAGCCGATCAAGCGGCTGCCGATCCCCGAGGACGTCACGGGCGAGGAGATCGACAAGGACGTACGTCAGGAACTGATGAGTCTGCCGAAGGGGCTCGCGGAGGATGTGTCGAAGAACCTGGTGATGGTCGCCCGGCTCATCGACGAGGACCCCGAGGGCGCCTACGCCTACTCCAAGATTGCCCTGCGGCTGGCGTCGCGTGTCGCCGCCGTACGTGAGGCGGCCGGGTTCGCTGCATACGCGAACCAGAAGTACAGCGAGGCGCTGGCCGAGTTCCGGGCCGCGCGGCGGATGACCGGCAGCGTGGACCTGTGGCCCGTGATGGCCGACTGCGAGCGTGGGCTCGGGCGGCCCGAGAAGGCGCTGGAGATGGCCGGCGCTCCCGAGGTGCACAAGCTCGACAAGGCCGGTCAGGTCGAGATGCGGCTCGTCGCGGCCGGTGCCCGGCGTGACATGGACCAGCTCGACGCGGCCATCGTCACACTCCAGAGCCCCGAGCTGGCATCGAACACCGTGCAGCCGTGGACCGCGCGACTGCGGTACGCCTACGCCGACGCCTTGCTCGCCGCCGGGCGTGAGGACGAGGCGCGGGAGTGGTTCGCCAAGGCCGTGGAGTCCGACAAGGACGGCAGCACGGACGCGTCGGATCGGCTCGCCGAGATGGACGGTGTCGAGTTCGTCGACGCGTTCGTCGAGGACGAGGACGAGGACGAGAGCGACGCCGATGTCGATGTCGACACGGATGCCGACTCCGAGATCGACGACGAGGTAGAGCCCGAGGCGGAGGCCTCCGTAGCCGACGAGGTGGATGTCGACGACGAGGACGACGACATCGAGGATGACGAGGACGACGAAGTCGCGCCCGCCGTCTCGGTCGAGGCCAAGGATGACGACAAGGACGACGACAAGGACTGACGGCAACGCACGTCAGTAGTGACGAAAAGGGCCGGACCCCGACACCGGGGTCCGGCCCTTTTCGTGTTTCCGGAGTCTCAGGGCTCCAGCGCCCGCAGCACCAGCCCCGACGCCGGCTTCGGGCCGAAGGACGTCGACTTGCGGGGCATCGTGACGCCCTGGAGGGCCAGGTCGCGTACGACCTCCTCGCGGACGGGGTGCATCAACACGGCCGTACCGCCGTCGCGTTCGGCCTTGCGGACGGTGGCGGCGGTGTCGTGGATGTACGCGATGCGGGCCGGGTCATCCTCGGGGATGAGCCAGACGTGGTCCAGGAGGGTGGAGTGCAGGACCGTGGCGTCCAGGGTGCGCCAGGCGGCGGGGCGGTCGGCGGGGATCGTACGGGCCAGGAGGTCCGGGTCCGGGCGGTCGACCAGGTGGAAGGAGCCGTCGCCGGCGAGGAGGAAGGCATTGCCCGCGCAGGCCGCGTCGGCGAGGGCCTCCAGGGCTTCCGGGAGGGGGACTTCGAGGTGCTGGACGCGGAACAGGCCGTCGAGGGCGGCCAGGGCGTCGGCGACCGGGACGCCGTGCAGGAGGCGGTGGATCGCGCGGACGCGGAGCGGGTAGCGGGCCGTGTCGACGAGGAGGACGAGGCCGTAGTCCCAGGGGCTGGGGGAGGGGTGCTCCGCGCGTAGACGTCGGTAGGTCGCCCAGCGGTGGTGGCCGTCGGCGATCAGGGCCTGGTGGCCGGCCAGGCCCGACTGGATGCGGGCCAGGTCGGCGGGATCGGTGACCGACCACAGGCGGTGGCTGAAGCCGTCCTCCGTGGTCGTCGAGAGCAGCGGTGGGCGCTCGGCGATGTGCTCGACGACGGTGGTCGTGTCGGCGGCCGAGCCGTTGCCGCGGTAGGTCAGGAGCAGGGGTTCGAAGTTCGCCGAGGTGGCCCGCATGAGGGCCGCGCGGTCCGCGATCACGTGCGGCATCACGTCCTCGTGCGGCAGGACCACGCCCTCCGACGGGTCCGTCAGGCGCAGGGCGCCGATGACACCGCGTTGCAACAGGCCGCTGCCGTCGCGCTGTTCGTAGACGTACAGACCGGGCTCGGGATCGGTGGTGAGGACTCCCTCGGAGAGCCAGCGGTGCAGGGTGTCGGCGGCCTGTTCGTTGCGGGCACTGGGGGTGATGGCCTGCGGGAGGATCAGCCGGACGATGTTGTGCGGGTCGGAGTCCTGGAGATGGTGCAGACCGTCGGGGCGTACGACGACGTCGTACGGTGGGGACGTCACGGCGGCCAGGCTGCCGACCAGGTCGGAATCGTAGCGGAGGCCTCGGAACGGGGTGAGTTCCAGGCCTCGGCGCTCCGTTGCTTCCGGGTGACCTGCGGTGTTCATCCCGGCATCGTACGTGTGTCAGTGGCGTGCGGGATGATCGGGTGAAAGCGATCGAACGAGGAGCGATGTGGAATGAGCCAGAGCGTCAGGACGAGTCCCGAGGGCAGTGGCCGGGCCCTGAGCGAGGCGTACGACACGGCGCTGCTCGACCTCGACGGGGTGGTGTACGCGGGGGGCAACGCGATCGCCCACGCGGTCGACTCGCTCGCCACCGCCCGCGCGGGCGGCATGCGTCTGGCCTACGTCACCAACAACGCGCTGCGGACGCCTGATGCCGTTGCCGAGCACCTCACCGAGCTGGGGATACCGACGGGGGCCGATGACGTCATCACCTCCGCGCAGGCCGTCGCCCGGCTGATCAGCGAACAGGTGCCGGCCGGCTCCCGGGTGCTGGTCATCGGTGGGGAGGGGCTGCGGGTCGCGCTGCGCGAGCGCGGGCTTGAGCCCGTCGACTCGGCCGAGGACGATCCGGTGGCGGTCGTGCAGGGGTACGGCGGGCCCGACCTGGCGTGGGGGCGGTTCGCGGAGGCCTGTTACGCGATCGCGCGCGGGGTGCCGTGGTTCGCGTCCAACACCGACCTGACGATCCCGAGTGCGCGCGGCATCGCGCCGGGCAACGGCGCGGCGGTGGAGGTCGTACGGATAGCGACCGGGGCCGAGCCCCAGGTGGCGGGGAAGCCGTTGCCGCCCATGCACAAGGAGACGATCCTGCGGACGGGCGCCGAGCGGCCGTTGGTCGTGGGGGACCGGCTGGACACGGACATCGAGGGGGCGTTCAACGGGGATGTCGATTCGCTGCTCGTCCTGACCGGAGTGACCGACGGCGCGCAGCTCCTTGCCGCGCCGCCGCAGCACCGGCCGACGTACGTCGACGCCGATCTGCGGGGCATGCTCACCGGACAGCCCGAGGTCAGCGAGGCGGGAGACGGCTTCCGGTGCGGGGGTTGGACGGCGAAGGCGGGCCGGGAGCGGCTGGAACTCGACGGTGAGGGCGAGCCCTTGGACGGGCTCCGGGCGCTCTGCGCGGCGGCCTGGACGGCGGCGGGGGACAGCTCCTGCACGCTCGACGGGGAGAAGGCGCTGGCGCGACTGGGGCTGTGAAACAGGGGAGAGGGACTCACCTTCCGGGCGGAATGCGAGGGTAGGCTAACCTAACCTCGTGTTGGTCGACAGCCCCCCAGAACAGCGCGCGGAGACCGCCCCCGCGCCCCCAACCCGCAGGGCGATACGAGTCCTTGGGCTCTTCGTCTCCGTGGCGCTCCTGCTGCTCGTCGCCCTGGCGAGCATCGCGATCGGCGCGAAACCGTTGCCGTTGGGGGACGTGTGGCGCGGCCTGTTCCATGACTCGGGGACATACGCCGACATCGTGGTCGACGACCGCATCTCCCGTACGGTCCTCGGGCTGCTCGCCGGTGCCGCCCTCGGCCTCTCCGGTGCCGTACTCCAGGCGCTCACCCGCAACCCGCTCGCGGACCCGGGGCTGCTCGGCATCAACGCGGGCGCCTCGGCCGCGGTCGTCACCGCCATCACGTATTTCGGTGTCACCTCGCTGAGCGGCTACGTCTGGTTCGCCTTCGCGGGTGCGGCGGTGGTCGGCGCGCTGGTCTGGTTCCTCGGCGGCAGCCGGGGCGCCACCCCCGTACGCCTCGCCCTCGCCGGCACCGCGATCAGCGCCGCGCTCTACGGCTACCTCCAGGCCGTCATGATCATGGACGACGCGGCGCTCTCCAAGATGCGCTTCTGGACGGTCGGTTCACTGTCCTCGGCCACCGGCTCGACCATCACTCAGGTCGCGCCGTTCCTCGCGGTCGGCACGGTCGTCTCGCTGCTGCTCGCCCGGCCGCTGAACGCGGTGGCGATGGGCGACGACACCGCCCGCGCACTCGGCGCCAACCTCAACCGGACCCGGGCGCTCGCCATGCTCTCCGCGACCGTGCTGTGCGGCGCGGCGACCGCAGCGTGCGGGCCGATCGTGTTCGTCGGCCTGATGGTGCCGCACGTGGTGCGCTCCTTCACCGGCCCCGACCTGCGCTGGATCCTGCCCTACGCCACGATTCTGTCGCCCGTGCTGCTGCTCGGCGCCGACGTCCTCGGCCGGTTGATCGCGCGGCCCGCGGAGCTGCAGGTCGGCATCGTGACCGCGATTCTCGGCGGTCCGGTCTTCATCTTTCTCGTGCGGCGCCGAAGGGCGGCTCAGCTGTGAATCTCTCTCGTACGACGGCGGGGGACGGCCCAGCTGCGCAGTCCGCACCGACTCGGACCCTCCGTACGCGGGCCGTACGGACCGGAGGTCTTTCCCTCCGCCTCGACCTCCGTGCCTTCACGGTCGTCGTCCTACTCCTGCTCTGCGCGCTCGCCGCGAGTGTCGTGCTGATCGGCACCGGCGACTTCCCGATCCCGGCCGGTGACGTCCTCAAGACGCTGTTCGGGGGCGGGAACGCGGGCCAGGAGTTCATCGTCAACGAACTGCGGCTGCCCCGGGTCCTTGTCGGGCTGCTGGTCGGTGCCTCGCTCGGGCTCGGCGGTGCGCTGTTCCAGTCCATCTCCCGTAATCCGCTGGGCAGTCCGGACGTCCTCGGCCTCTCCCAGGGGGCGACGGCCGGGGCGCTCGTCATGATCGTGCTGTTCTCCGGCAGCGCCACTGCCGTCACCCTCGGGGCGCTCGTCGGCGGTCTGGTGACCGGGCTCGCGATCTATCTGCTCGCCTGGAAGCAGGGCGTGCACGGGTACCGCCTCGTCCTGGTCGGCATCGGCGTCTCCGCCGTCGTCACCGCGGTCAACGGCTATCTGCTCACCAAGGCCGACCTCGTCGACGCGGCCCGCGCGGTCGTGTGGATGACCGGCTCCCTCAACGGCCGCGACTGGACCCAGGTCTGGCCGCTGCTCGGCCTGTGCGCCGTACTGCTGCCGCTGGTCCTCGCCAACGCGCGCGGGCTGCGGATGATGGAGATGGGCGACGACGTGTCGTACGCCCTCGGAGTGCGCGTCGAGCGCGTGCGGCTGCTGCTGATGGTGGCCGCCGTGCTGCTCACCGCGGCGGCGACCGCCGCCGCAGGACCCGTCGGCTTCGTCGCCCTCACGGCGCCGCAGCTCGCCCGGCGGCTGACCCGCTCGCCGGGCCCGAACCTGGTGTCCTCGCTGTGCACGGGCGCCACCCTGCTGGTCACCGCCGACTGGGCCTCCCAACGGGCGTTCGGCGCCGACCAGTTGCCCGTGGGCGTGGTCACCGGAGTCCTCGGCGGGGTCTACCTGCTGTGGCTCCTGGTCACCGAGCGCAAGGCGGGCCGGATATGAGCCACCAGAGCGGCCAGAGCCACCAGAGTGGCCTCAGCAGCGGGCTGAACAATCGAAGGAGCACCGTGAACCGCCTGTCCGCCGAGAACGTCACCCTCGCCTACGACCAGCGCGTCATCGCACGCGAGCTGTCGGTGGAGATACCCGACAACTCCTTCACGGTGATCGTCGGCCCGAACGCGTGCGGCAAGTCCACGCTGCTGCGGGCGCTGTCGCGGATGCTGAAGCCGAGCGAGGGCCGGGTGCTGCTCGACGGACAGGTCATCCAGTCGATGCCGGCGAAGAAGGTCGCACGCACCCTGGGCCTCCTCCCGCAGTCGTCCATCGCGCCCGACGGGATCACTGTCGGCGACCTCGTGGGCCGCGGCCGGTACCCGCACCAGGGCATCCTGCGCCAGTGGTCCCAGGAGGACGAGCGGGTCGTACAGGAGTCGATGGCGCAGACCGGTGTCGCCGAGCTCGCCGATCGCTACGTCGACGAACTCTCCGGCGGGCAGCGGCAGCGCGTGTGGATCGCGATGGCGCTGGCCCAGCAGACGCCCCTGCTGCTGCTCGACGAGCCGACCACCTATCTGGACATCCAGCACCAGATCGACGTCCTCGACCTCTGCGCCGAGCTGCACGAGGAGCAGGGCCGCACGCTGGTCGCGGTGCTGCACGACCTCAACCATGCGGCCCGGTACGCCACCCACCTCATCGCGCTGCGAGAGGGCGCGGTCATCGCGGAGGGGGCGCCGAGCGACATCGTCACGGCGGAACTGGTGGAGGAGGTCTTCGGGCTGCGCTGCCAGGTCATCGACGACCCGGAGACGGGGACGCCGCTGGTGGTGCCGGCCGCGCGCAAGGCACGTACGCAGGCGCGCACCGACCTCGACGAAGTGGCTGCTGCAGAAGCTTCCTGAAAGGACTACAGAAGCTTCCTGAGGCGGAACAGGTCGAACACGTTGGCCTCCAGCTTCACCCGGCCCGAGCCCCAGGCCTTCGCGAAGTTCAGGCCACCGTTGACCATGGCGACCAGGTCGTCACCGGCCATGGTCAGCCTGATCTGGGCCTTCTCCGGCGGAAGGCCTTCCACGGTCTCGTCCACCACGATCCGGCCGCCGGTCAGCCGGCCGACGAAGGTGACGTCGAGATCGGTGATCCGGCAGCTGACCGAACGGTCCATGGCCGCGGCGGCGCGGACATTCCCATCGGCCTTCTGCATGTTGTCCGAGAGCTTTTCGAGTGCGGCGCGGCACTCCTCGATCGTTGCCATCGTGATCGACGGTACCCCAGGCCTTCGGGGTAGCGTCTGGGCATGAGCGACTCAGTTCCCGAGGCCGAGGCCGGGACCGCGGCCGAGGCCGTACCGGAGGCGGAGCCCACGTACGACCCCGCCGCCCCAGCCCCGCTGAACGTGGACCGCACCCCGAGCGGCAACGCCGACGTCGACGCCCAGCTCGGGCGGCTCGCCGACACCGACCACCTCGCCACGGACGGACATGTCGAGGTGTACGAGGATGTACACCGGGGGCTGCGCGACGCGCTCACCGCGCTCGACGCCCGCCCGGGACCTCCGGCGCCCCCATCGACGTATGGCAATAGGCAATAGGAGCTGAACCGAACGTGGCAGGAGTGGCACGCCGCCGTCTCGACGCCGAACTGGTGCGGCGGAAGCTCGCGCGCTCGCGGGAGCACGCGAGCCAGCTGATCGCCGCAGGCCGGGTCACCGTCGGCAAGACCGTCGCGACCAAGCCCGCCACCCAGGTGGAGACGGCGGCGGCCATCGTCGTCGTGGCGGATGACGACGACCCCGACTACGTGTCGCGCGGTGGCCACAAGCTCGCGGGCGCCCTGGAGGTCTTCGGGCCCCAGGGGCTCGTGGTCGAGGGACGGCGGGCGCTGGACGCCGGCGCGTCCACCGGAGGCTTCACCGATGTGCTGCTGCGGGCGGGTGCCGCGCAGGTCGTGGCGGTCGACGTCGGGTACGGACAACTCGCGTGGTCTCTGCAGAGCGATGAACGCGTCACCGTCAAGGACCGTACGAACGTACGCGAGTTGACGCTTGAAGCGATCGATGGGGAGCCTGTGGATCTTGTCGTGGGGGATCTGTCCTTCATCCCGCTCGGACTGGTGCTGCCCGCCCTGGCGCGGTGCACGAAGCCGGACGCGGACCTGGTGATGATGGTCAAGCCGCAGTTCGAGGTGGGGAAGGAACGGCTGGGGAGCGGCGGTGTAGTACGCAGCCCGGAACTACGGGCCGAGGCCGTGCGCGGAGTCGCCCGGCGGGCGGCCGAGTTGGGGCTCGGGGTGGAGGGTGTGACCGCCAGCCCGCTGCCCGGGCCGTCCGGGAACGTCGAGTACTTTCTGTGGCTGCGGGCCGGCGCACCCGAACTCGACCCGGCCGATGTTGACCGTGCAGTGGCGGAGGGGCCGCGTTGACACAGAACCGAGCTCGTACTGTTTTCCTCCTCGCGCACACGGGTCGCCCCGCGGCGATCCGGAGTGCCGAACTGGTCGTCAAGGGGCTGCTCCAGTCCGGTATCGGAGTGCGCGTCCTGGAGTACGAGGCACGCGACCTGCCGCTGCCCGACGAGGTGGAGACAGTCACCGAGGCCACCCCGCAGTGCCTTGAGGGCTGCGAACTGCTCATCGTCCTCGGCGGCGACGGCACGCTGCTGCGCGGCGCGGAGTTCGCGCGGGCGTCCGGGGTGCCGATGCTCGGCGTCAACCTCGGCAGCGTGGGGTTCCTCGCGGAGGCCGAGCGGGACGATCTGGACAAGGTCGTGGACCGGGTGGTCACCCGGGCCTACGAGGTCGAGGAGCGGATGACCGTCGATGTCGTCGTGCACAAGAACGGCAACATCGTGCACACGGACTGGGCGCTGAACGAGGCGGCGGTGCAGAAGGCCGGCGCCGAGAAGTTGTTGGAAGTCGTGCTGGAGATCGACGGGCGCCCGGTGACGGGGTTCGGATGCGATGGGATCGTTTGTGCGACGCCCACCGGGTCGACCGCGTATGCCTTCTCCGCCGGTGGGCCTGTGGTGTGGCCCGAGGTGGAGGCGTTGCTGATGGTGCCGATCAGTGCGCATGCGCTGTTCGCGAAACCGTTGGTGACCTCGCCGGACTCTGTCCTTGCCGTTGAGGTGTTGCCGCACATCCCCCCGGGGGTGTTGTGGTGTGACGGGCGGCGGACTGTCGAGTTGCCTGCTGGGGCTCGGGTTGAGGTGCGTAGGGGGGCTGTGCCTGTGCGGCTGGCTCGGTTGCACCACGCGTCGTTCACGGATCGGCTTGTTGCGAAGTTCGCTCTGCCTGTTTCGGGGTGGCGGGGGGCTCCTCACTAGCTGCGGGCCGGTGGGGGTTGAGCGCGCAGTTCCTCGCGCCCCTGTGGGGCGCTTCCCTCGCGTGGGTGACAGGGTGCCTCGCGCTTCTCCCGCCCTACCTCGTAAGGTCTTCACCGTGCTGGAAGAGATGCGGATACGGTCGCTCGGAGTCATCGACGACGCTGTCGTCGAGTTGTCGCCGGGGTTCACCGCTGTCACGGGTGAGACGGGCGCGGGCAAGACCATGGTCGTCACCAGTCTCGGGTTGTTGCTCGGTGGGCGGGCGGACCCGGCGCTGGTGCGGATCGGGGCGAAGAACGCGGTCGTGGAGGGGCGGATCTCCGTCCCTCCGGGCGGCTCCGCCGTGCTGCGCGCCGAGGAGGCCGGGGCCGAGCTGGAGGACGGGACGCTGCTCATCAGCCGTACCGTTTCCGCCGAAGGGCGCTCCCGGGCGCACCTGGGCGGGCGGTCCGTGCCGGTGGGGGTGCTCGCGGAGTTGGCCGACGAGCTGGTCGCCGTGCACGGGCAGACCGATCAGCAGGGGCTGCTGAAGCAGTCCCGGCAGCGGCAGGCGCTCGACCGGTACGCCGGGGACGCCGTCACCGGGCCGCTGGCCAAGTACGCGGAGGCGTACCGGCGGCTGCGGGCCGTCGCCGTCGAGCTGGACGAGATCACCACGCGCGCGCGGGAGCGGGCCCAGGAAGCCGACATGCTGCGGTACGGGCTCGACGAGATCGCGGGCGTGGAGCCGCGTGCCGGGGAGGACGTGGAACTCGCCGCCGAGGCCGAGCGGCTCGGGCATGCCGAGGCGCTGGCGTCCGCCGCGACGGTCGCCCACGCCGCGCTCGCCGGCAACCCCGAGGATCCCGAGGGCATCGACGCCGCGACCCTCGTAGCGGGTGCGCAGCGGGCCCTGGAGGCCGTGCGGTCGCACGACTCGGCGCTGGCCTCGCTCACCGACCGGATCAGTGAGATCGGCATCCTGCTGGGCGATGTGGCGGGGGAGCTGGCGGGCTACGCCGACGACCTGGACGCCGATCCGCTGCGGCTGGCCGCCGTGGAGGAGCGGCGGGCCGCCCTCAACGCGCTCACGCGGAAGTACGGCCAGGACATCGCGGCCGTGCTCGCGTACGCCGAGCAGGGGGCCGCGCGGCTCACCGAACTCGACGGCGACGACGAGCGGATCGACGAGCTGACCGCCGAGCGGGACGCGCTGCGGGGTGAACTGGGCGGGCTGGCCCAGGCGTTGACCGACGCCCGGACGGAGGCCGCCGAGCGGTTCGCCGCGGCCGTCACCGCCGAACTCGCCTCCCTCGCGATGCCGCACGCGCGCGTGTCGTTCGAGATCCGGCAGACCGAGGACCCGGAGGGCGTGGAGGTCGGGGGGCGTTCGGTCTCCTACGGGCCGTCGGGCGTCGACGAGGTCGAGCTGCTGCTCGCCCCGCATCCCGGTGCTCCGCCGCGGCCCATCGCCAAGGGCGCGTCCGGCGGTGAGCTGTCGCGCGTGATGCTGGCCGTCGAGGTCGTGTTCGCGGGGACCGATCCCGTGCCGACGTATCTCTTCGACGAGGTCGACGCCGGTGTCGGCGGCAAGGCGGCGGTCGAGATCGGGCGGCGGCTCGCGAAGCTCGCGAAGACCGCGCAGGTCGTGGTCGTGACGCATCTGCCCCAGGTGGCGGCCTTTGCCGACCGGCAGCTGCTGGTGGAGAAGACCAACGACGGGTCCGTCACGCGCTCCGGCGTGAAGGTCCTCGAAGGCGAGGAACGGGTACGGGAGTTGTCCCGGATGCTGGCAGGCCAGGAGGACTCGGAGACGGCCCGGGCCCACGCGGAGGAGCTGCTGGCGACGGCACGGGCGGACGGCTAGCGCGGGCTCGTCGTTCAGGAGGCGCGCACTCCTCACTCGTACGGGTGACATCCCCACCCGTGTTGCCCTCCCGTACGGCCTCCGGGCTTTTCCGCGTTGCCGGAACACCCGTACGTACTGGCATCCTTGAGTTGGAACGCGTAGGAAGCGTGCGGTACACCCCCACCGCACGATCCTTCTGTACTTTCTTCGTGACCGCCCGTCGCCGAACCAGGAGCCCCGGCCACGTGACCCCCGTGAGCAGCCACTCACCGCACGGCCAGTCGCCGCTGCGCACCGTGCAGGTGCTCGGCGGGGGCAACGCCGCCAGCAGCGCGCATGTGCGCTCTCTGGCCTCCGGGCTTGTCGCTCGGGGCGTGCGGGTCACGGTGTGCGCCCCCGTCGAGGCCGATCACACCTACGACTTCACGGGCGCCGGCGCCGAACACGTGCACGTGCCGCGCAGCAGCGATCCGTCCTCCGTGGCCGCGCTGCGGGCGGCCTGCGCGGACGCCGACCTGGTGCACGCGCACGGACTGCACGCCTCCTTCCGCGCCGTCCTCGCGCTCAGCGGCCGTCGTACGCCTCTCGTGGTCACCTGGCACGACCGCGCCCATGCCGAAGGGGCGCGCGCCCATCTGCTGCGGCTGCTGGAGCGGCGGGTCGTGAAGGCCGCCGTCGTGGTGCTGGGAGCCACGTCCGATCTCGTCGACAGGGCGCGCCGGACGGGAGCTCGTGACGCACGGCTCGCCGCCGTCGCGCTGCCGGGGCCGCGCCGGGCCGCCGTCGAGCACGGGGACCCCGACCGGCTGCGCCCCAAGCTCCGCGCCGAACTCGGCACCGCCGACCGCCCGTTGCTCGTCGCCGTCGGTTCGCTCGACCGGCAGCGCGGCTACGACACCCTCCTGGACGCCTCGCGCGGCTGGTGCCGTCTCGATCCGGCACCGCTGCTCGTGATCGCGGGGGAGGGGCCGCTGCGGGCCGAGTTGCAGCGGCGGATCGAGGACGAGGAACTGCCGGTCCGGCTCGTCGGGCGCCGCGACGACGTGGGTGAACTGCTCGCCGCCGCCGACCTCGCGCTCCTGCCCAGCAGCTGGGAGTCCCGCTCGGTGATCGCGCAGGAGGCCCTCCACGCCCGCGTCCCGCTGATCGCGACCGCCGTCGGCGGCATCCCCGAACTCGTCGGCGACGCCGCCGAACTCGTGCCCTACGGCGACGCCAAGGCCCTCTCCGACGCGGTCACCCGTCTGCTGCGCGACCCCGAACGCCGGGAACTGCTCCGGGAGAAGGGCGTCCGACAGGCGTCCACCTGGCCCACCGAGGACGAGACCGTCGCCCAAGTCCTCAGCGTCTACGACGAGTTGACCCAGCCCCTGCCGCTGACCTGAGACGGGCGTACGGGCCCGGCGGATCAGTCCTTCGACAGCAGCCAGCCGATGCGGAGTTCTTCCGCACCCGGACGGAAGGTGCGCAGCAACTCGGCGCGCTCCGGGTCGTTCTCGGGGAGGTTTTCGGCGAGGAGGGCCTGCGAGGCGACGGTCTGGGGCCGGGCGCCGAGCGCGGCGCGCAGGTGGAGTGAGCGGCGCAGCATCGCGATCCGCTCGGCGGGCTCCTTGTGCGGTGCGAGATGGCGGATGATGTAGGACTCGAAGTAGCCGTCGCCGGACTCCGTCGCGACCTTGAGTGCCGTCTCGTAGCGCGGGACGGCGCCGGCCGGGTCCTCGTCGATGTTGTCCAGCAGGACGGCCCAGTGGTACTCGGCCCAGGCGCGCTGCTTCTCGTCGCCGCTCTCGGCCGCCGCGCGGTAGCCGGCCTCGGCCGTGGCGCGGTCGTCCGCGCGGGGGTCGTGCCGGAACAGCAGGCGGCTGTAGGCCAGTCGGCCCGTGAGCAGGTGCCGGGTCGGCGACGCGGGATCGAGCGCCTCGACCGCTTTCTCGGCCTCCTCGTGACCCTCGATGCGGAAGAACCAGCGGTCTACGGCGATCTCCGCGCGCAGTTCGGGTTCGGCGTCCGGGCCCAGGACGGCGAGCGCGGCGTCCCATTCCCCGAGCAGAAACAGGCGGCGGGCCGTGTAGGTGTCATCGGGTAGCATGACGCCTACATTAGGAAGCGGCGATGTAGGCGGTCAAGTGCTTTACGGTGACTACATTGGGAATGTGACGCGGCTGGCCGTCGAGCTGGCCAATACCGGGACCCTCGACGAGCACGGCGAACTGGTCGCCGCGTTCTTCACGGAACACGGGGTCACTTCGCCGCCGGGCGGCGACTACGGCGAGCTGCCGGACCTCGTGCGCACCGCCCTGGCGCAGTCGGTCGACGGTGCCGCTCCCGGGGCCGTGCAGCGCCTGCTGCGCGACTATCCGCCCGAGATGCACCTGTCCGACCACGACGGCGGCTGGCACATCCACTTCAGCCGCAACGGCACTCCGGCCGAGCGCTGGGCCGGTCAGCTGATCGCGGCCCAGCTCGCCCTGGTCGCGGCCGGGGATCCGGCGGTGACGCTGGGGCGCTGCGCCGCGGCCGGATGCGGAAACTACTTCGTGGACCAGTCACGGAACCGGACACGCCGGTTCTGCTCCAACGCGTGCGCGAGTCGGACGACGGTCGCGGCCCATCGGGCCCGGGCGGCGAAGAACTCGTAGCGGCCCACGGACTCAGGGCACGAGCCTGCGCGCCCGCAGCGCGAGGCTCAACGCCAGCACCGTCTGCGGGTCTTCGAGGTCCGTGCCCAGCAACTCCCCGATGCGGGCGAGCCTGTTGTAGAGGGTCTGCCGGTTGAGATGCAGCTCGCGGGCCGTCTCCGCCTTGCGGCCCGCGTGCGCCAAGTACGTTTCCAGCGTGGGCAGTAGGGGTGGTTTCGAGCGGTTGTCGTGGTCGCGGAGCGGTCCGATCGCCCGGTCGACGAAGGCCGCCAGGTCCGGGTGGTCGCGCAGTCGCCACAGCAGCAGCTCGATGTCCAGGCGCCGGGCGTCGTACCAGGGGCGGTCGGACAGGCCCTGGGCCGCCGTCGCCGTCTCGGCCGCGTGCCGCAGACCTGCCGAAGCGGCAGCCCAGCCGCCGGCCACGCCGACGACCACGATCGGCGGCTGCGCGCCCGGGCGTTGCATGCCGGCCCGCTCAACTCCCGCGCGCAGCGCCGCCGCGACCCGGTCCGCGACCGCCGACCGCTCCGACTCCGAGCGCAGGCCGAGGAGAAGGGGCACCCGGCCCTCCACCGGTCGTACGCCCAGCAGAACCGGGACCCCCACCGAGGCCAGCTCCTCGGCGACCGCGCGGGCCAGCACCGCCCAGCCGCCGCCGGGTGCGGTCAGCGCGTCGCCCAGCCGCATCACCACCGGCAGCAGTGGGCTGGTGCCGGGCTTGAAGCCCAGCACGCGGGCCTGCGCCGGGGCGTCATCGGCGGCGATCCGGCCCTCGGCGAGGTCGGTGAGGAAGTCGCCGCGTCCGCGGGCCGCCAGCTCCTCCTCCTGGCGGGCCTGCATCAGCACCACGGCGAGGATGCCCGCGGCCCGTTCGGCGGCGATGCGGTGCACGGGAGCGAGCGGCGCCCGTACCGGAAGCAGCACGATCCGCGCCCGTATCGAGCCGGTACCGGGACCGCCGCCGGGCACGTCCACCAGCACCGAACCGGCGGACGGCGAGGCGTCCTTGTGCTGGCCGCGCAGCCCCTCCCACACCTGGAGCGGATCGGCGCCCTCGGGCCCGGACCCCGCGGCGTACAGGAGTTGACCGTCCGGGGTCTCCAGGAACACCGGGTTGCCGCTGAAGTCGGCCAGGATGCCCAGGACTTGGGGGATTCCACCGCCGCCCAGAAGGGCCTCGGTGCAACGGCGGTGGACCTCCTCGGCCTGCTGGAGCAGCGCGTAGTGGCCGTTGACGATCTCGGTGTGGATCTCCTCGGTGACCGCGACGAACGGCACCTCGCGGTGCAGCTGGACCAGCGGGAGACCGGTCGCCCGGGCCGTCTCGACGAGGGTGGCGGGCAGCCGGGTGAAACGCGGGCCGAGCTCGACGACCAGGGCCGCGATGCCCCGCTCGGCCAGCGTACGGACGAAGGCGCGCTGTTCCGCCGGGCGCGTACCGAGGCCGTAGCCCGTGGTCAGGAGCAGTTCGCCGCCCTTGAGGAGGGAGGCGATGTTCGGGACCTCGCCCGCGTGCACCCACCGCACGGTCCGCTGCAGCCGGTCGGCGCCCGCCAGGATCTCCGGCAGACCGCTGCGCAGCCCGGGCAGCTCCAGCGCCCGCTGAACGGTGATCCCGGCGCCCTGACTGTCGAATGTGCTGTCCGTACGGCTGTCCATGAGGCGGACGCTACCTGCGCGGATGACCTCTGCACATCTCGGCCTAGGCCGGCGCGATGTTGTGGTTGAAGCGGAAAACGTTGTCGGGGTCGTACTCCCGCTTCACCGCCGCGAGCCGTCGGGTGTTCTCGGCGCCCAGGCCCGCCGTCACGCGGTCCGTGCCCTCGTCGCCGACGAAGTTGAGGTAGACCGCTCCGGTGCTCCAGGGCTGGGCCCGAGTGCGGACGTCCTTGACCCAGGCGATGCAGCGTTCGTCGTCGGCCGGGTCCTCCCAGATGCCGAAGGGGTGCACGGCCCAGGGCGCGTCGCGGTACGGCACCGGGAACTCAGTGGGTCCGGAGGCGATGGCGCCGCCCAGCGGGAACAGGACGTGCTGGGTGCCGGTGGGGACCGGCATGCTCTCGCCGAGCGCGCAGAAGACGTCCGTGAACTCGTCGGGCGCGCCGGTCAGATACGCGGCCGACCAGTAGTTCCGCAGGCCCGGCGGGTCGTCGAGCATCATCTGGAACTGGGTGTAGGGCAGCGCGGTGACGATCTCGACCTCGTGCGGCAGCGCCAGCAGCGGCTGGGCCAGCTTGCGCAGGTCCTCCTCGGCCCCGGCGTAGGTGATCAGCGCACCGCACAGCCGCGTGCCGACCAGGTGCTCGGGCACGAACTCCTCGGGCGGGCCGGTGAGGTAGATGACTCCGCCGCTCGCCTCCTGCGGGCCGGTCTCGATGATCTCGCGGTAGGTGCGGACCACGTCCGGGCCGTGCTCGGGGTCGTACATCATCAAGGCGACGGAGAACTCGGGCAGTTCGTGCAGTCTCAGGGTGAGCGCGGTGGCGATGCCGAAGTTTCCGCCGCCGCCGTGCAGGGCCCAGAACAGTTCCGGGTTCTCCTCGGCGCTCGCGTGCACCACCCGTGCGTCGGCGGTCACCAGGTCGACGCCGAGCAGGTTGTCGACGGAGAGGCCGAAGGCGCGGTCCAGCCAGCCGGAGCCGCCGCCCAAGACGAAGCCGCCGACCCCGGTCGTGGAGACCCGTCCGCCGGTCGTGGCGAGACCATGTTCCTGGGTCGCGCCGTCCAGTTCGCTCATGGTGGCCCCGCCGGCGATCCGTACCGCCCGGGCCGCCGGATGCACGGTCACCTCGCGCATATGGCGCAGGTCCACGACGAGCGCCCCGTCGCCCAGCGCCATGCCGGCGACACTGTGCCCGCCGCCGCGTACCGCGATCGGCAGATCCAGCTCGCGTCCGAACCGCACGGCCCGTACGACATCGGCCTCGTTCACGCACTGGGCGATCACGGCCGGACGCCGGTCGATCATCGCGTTGAAGACGACACGGGCGTCGTCGTAACCCTGATCCCCCGGGGCGAACACGTCGCCGACCAGATCCTCGCGCAACGCGACAAGGGCCGCGCCCGCCGTCGAGAGGGAAGCCATGGCCGCCCCCCTTTCAGAAAAGGGGCTTTTGTCCGCTTCCAGCCTAGGCGCGTGTGGTGCGGCGGTCGCGTCGGGCCGTCGTACGTCACCGGACCGTAAGGGTCGTCCGCCGTACGCCCCCTACGGCAGCAGGGCCCGGACCATGGGTCGCGGTCCGGGCCCTGCTGCGGTGGTGTGTCAGCTCTTCGCGGTGTCGTCGCCCGCCTGCTCGGTGGCCTCGGCCGCGGCTGCCTTCTCGCGCATCTTGCGCACGAGTTCCGCCTTCTGGTCGGCCGCGCCCTGGCGGTCGAGGTTGCGGTGCGGACCGTGGTTCTGCCGTTCGGCGCGGGACTGCTTCTTGCGCTTGCCGCCGCCCTGGCCCACGGGGTTGTTGATGTTCTTGCTGACGGTCATGATTCTCCCGGTAGTGATGTCAAGTGGTCCGCGGATTCATCACCCCGGCGCCGGTGTCAGCCGCCGTAGGCCCCCGAAGCCGTGAGGCGCAGGGCCGTGTCGATCAGCGGGACGTGGCTGAAGGCCTGCGGGAAGTTGCCGACCTGGCGTTGCAGGCGCGGGTCCCACTCCTCGGCCAGCAGACCCAGGTCGTTGCGGAGCGAGAGCAGCTTCTCGAACAGCTTACGGGCCTCGTCCACGCGGCCGATCATCGCGAGGTCGTCCGCCATCCAGAACGAGCAGGCCAGGAACGCGCCCTCGTCACCGGGGAGGCCGTCGACGCCCTCGTCCTCGCCCGAGGTCGGGTAGCGCAGGATGAAGCCGTCCGGCGTGGACAGTTCGCGCTGGATCGCCTCGATCGTGCCGATCACGCGCTTGTCGTCCGGGGGCAGGAAGCCCATCTGCGGGATGAGCAGCAGCGAGGCGTCCAGCTCCTTCGAGCCGTACGACTGCGTGAAGGTGTTGCGCTCCTTGTCGTAGCCGCGCTCGCACACGTCCCGGTGGATGTCGTCGCGCAGTTCGCGCCACTGCTCCAGCGGGCCGTCCGCGTCGCCCGACTCGATCAGCTTGATCGTGCGGTCGACCGCGACCCAGGCCATCACCTTCGAGTGCACGAAGTGACGGCGCGGGCCGCGCACCTCCCAGATGCCCTCGTCCGGCTCGTCCCAGTGCTTCTCCAGGTAGCGGATCAGCTTGAGCTGGAGGAGGGAGGCGTAGTCGTTGCGGGCCAGGCCGGTCATGTGGGCCAGGTGCAGGGCCTCGGTGACCTCGCCGTAGACGTCCAGCTGGAGCTGGTGCGCGGCGCCGTTGCCGACCCGGACCGGGCCCGAGTTCTCGTAGCCGGGCAGCCAGTCGAGCTCCGCCTCGCCGAGCTCGCGCTCGCCGGCGATGCCGTACATGATCTGCAGGTTCTCCGGATCGCCTGCCACCGCGCGCAGCAGCCACTCGCGCCAGGCGCGGGCCTCCTCGCGGTAGCCGGTGCGCAGGAGCGAGGAGAGGGTGATGGCCGCGTCGCGGAGCCAGGTGTAGCGGTAGTCCCAGTTGCGGACGCCGCCGATCTCCTCCGGGAGGGAGGTGGTGGGCGCGGCGACGATGCCGCCGGTCGGGGCGTACGTGAGGGCCTTGAGCGTGATCAGGGAGCGGACGACGGCCTCGCGGTAGGGGCCGTGGTACGTGCACTGGTCGACCCAGTCGCGCCAGAAGTCCTCCGTCGCCTCCAGCGACTGCTCCGGCTCGGGGAGCGGCGGCGGCTGCTTGTGCGAGGGCTCCCAGGAGATGGTGAACGCGATGCGGTCACCCGGCGCGACCGTGAAGTCGGCGTAGGTCGTGAGCTGCTTGCCGTAGGTCTCGGCGGATGTGTCGAACCACACGGAGTCGGGGCCCGCGACGGCGACCGTGCGGCCCTCGTGCTTGTGCACCCACGGGGTTACCCGGCCGTAGGAGAAACGCATCCGGAGGGTCGAGCGCATCGGGACGCGGCCGGAGATGCCCTCCACGATGCGGATCAGCTGGGGGGCGCCGTCGCGAGGGGGCATGAAATCGGTCACGCGGACCGTGCCTCGCGGGGTGTCCCACTCGGACTCCAGGATCAGCGAGTCACCTCGGTAGCCGCGCCGGGCCGCGCGGGGCGGCGGCGCGTCGGCGGCGTGGGCCGGGCCCAGCCGCCAGAAGCCGTGTTCCTCGGTGCCCAGCAGGCCGGCGAAGATGGCATGGGAATCGAATCGGGGCAGGCACAGCCAGTCCACCGTGCCGTCCCGGCAGACCAGGGCAGCGGTCTGCATGTCTCCGATGAGTGCGTAATCTTCGATGCGCCCGGCCACGTGCAACTCCAGTCGAACGGCCACGTCGCCCCACGAAAAAGGGGCGGTCGCTGTGTGCGGTCAAGGGATCGTTTGTAGTGCGTCGTTGAGCCATGAAGCAAATGGGGGTCGTTGCCCAACGGACTGACGAGCTCTCGTTGTTCCGGGATATACGGGCGGGGGTGGTGCCGTGTTCCGGACCGGCTCGGCAGCGAGTGTCCGAGCAGGATACGACGCACGTAGATGATCTGTGTGCCGCTCTCGCCAACGGACCTGGGCCGAACGGGTGAGCAACGGGTGAGAAGCACGTAACCAGGGCGCGTCTGTGTCGACGCGAGTGACCTGTGTGTCGGCGTGAGTGCGGAGCGTGGCCGGAAGCCATCTCGTCCGGGCGCTGATACCCTGGTAGCCCGTGGACCGGTGGGCGCAAAACCCCCGACCGCAACTCGAACCGAGACCACGGGAGCCCCCTCTTGGCCATGACGCCCAAATCCACGACGACCAAGCACATCTTCGTCACCGGGGGTGTCGCCTCCTCGCTCGGCAAGGGCCTGACCGCCTCCAGCCTCGGCATGCTCCTCAAGGCGCGGGGCCTGCGCGTCGTGATGCAGAAGCTCGACCCGTATCTGAACGTCGACCCCGGCACGATGAACCCCTTCCAGCACGGTGAGGTCTTCGTCACCAATGACGGCGCCGAGACCGACCTCGACATCGGACACTACGAGCGCTTCCTAGACCGCGACTTGGACGGCAGCGCCAACGTCACCACCGGCCAGGTCTACTCGACGGTCATCGCCAAGGAGCGGCGCGGCGAGTACCTGGGCGACACCGTGCAGGTCATCCCGCACATCACCAATGAGATCAAGCACCGCATCCGGCGGATGGCGACCGACGAGGTCGACGTCGTCATCACCGAGGTCGGCGGCACGGTCGGCGACATCGAGTCGCTGCCCTTCCTGGAGACGGTCCGCCAGGTCCGCCACGAGGTCGGCCGGGACAACGTGTTCGTGGTCCACATCTCGCTCCTGCCGTACATCGGCCCCTCGGGAGAGCTGAAGACGAAGCCCACCCAGCACTCGGTTGCGGCGCTGCGGAACATCGGTATCCAGCCCGACGCGATCGTCCTGCGTTCCGACCGCGAGGTGCCGACCGCGATCAAGCGCAAGATCTCGCTGATGTGCGACGTCGACGAGGCGGCCGTGGTCGCCTGCCCCGACGCCCGCTCGATCTACGACATCCCCAAGACCGTGCACAGCGAGGGCCTGGACGCCTATGTCGTCCGCAAGCTGGACCTGCCGTTCCGCGATGTGGACTGGCGGACCTGGGACGACCTGCTCGACCGCGTCCACAACCCGCTGCACGAGATCAACCTCGCGCTGGTCGGCAAGTACATCGACCTGCCCGACGCCTACCTCTCGGTCACCGAGGCACTGCGCGCCGGCGGCTTCGCCAACAAGGCCCGCGTGAAGATCAAGTGGGTCACCTCGGACGACTGCAAGACCCCGGCCGGCGCCGCCAAGCAGCTCGGTGACGTCGACGCGATCTGCATCCCCGGCGGCTTCGGCGACCGCGGTGTCTCCGGCAAGGTCGGCGCCATCCAGTACGCCCGCGAGCACAAGATCCCGCTGCTCGGCCTCTGCCTGGGCCTGCAGTGCATCGTGATCGAGGCGGCGCGCAACCTGGCCGGCATCGACGACGCCAACTCCACCGAGTTCGACCCGGCCACCGGCCACCCGGTCATCTCCACCATGGCCGAGCAGCTCGACATCGTCGCCGGCGAGGGCGACATGGGCGGCACCATGCGCCTGGGCATGTACCCGGCCAAGCTCGCCGAGGGCTCCATCGTGCGCGAGGTCTACGACGGCAAGGAGTACGTCGAGGAGCGGCACCGCCACCGCTACGAGGTCAACAACGCCTACCGCGCCGAACTGGAGAAGAAGGCCGGACTGCAGTTCTCCGGCACGTCCCCGGACGGCAAGCTCGTCGAGTACGTCGAGTACCCGCGCGAGGTGCACCCCTACCTCGTCGCCACCCAGGCCCACCCCGAGCTGCGCTCCCGCCCGACCCGGCCGCACCCGCTCTTCGCGGGCCTGGTCAAGGCGGCCGTGGCACGCAAGACGGGCAAGTAGTACGAGGGTTGTACGGTGACCGGGGTGCGCGCCTTCAAGAGGTGTGCACCCCGGTTTCTTTTACGCGGTTTTCTTCATGCAGTGCAGGCACGTGCGCGGGAGGACAGGGCATGACCATCAAGGACACCCCGGAGGAGTGGGAGATCCGGGCGACCGCGACCCCCTTCGTCGGCAACAAGACCTCCGTGCGCACCGACGACGTGGTGATGCCCGGCGGCGTGGTCGTGCACCGCGACTACCAGGTCCACCCCGGCTCCGTGGCCGTCCTCGCCCTCGACGAGCAGGACCGGGTGCTGCTCATCAAGCAGTACCGCCACCCCGTGCGGCAGAAGCTGTGGGAGATCCCGGCCGGGCTGCTCGACATCCCCGGCGAGAACCCGCTGCACGCCGCTCAGCGCGAGCTGTACGAGGAGGCGCACGTCAAGGCCGAGGACTGGCGGGTGCTGACCGACGTCTACACCACGCCCGGCGGCTGCGACGAGGCCATCCGGATCTTCCTCGCCCGCGATCTGTCCGAGGCCGACGGACAGCGCTTCGAGGTCGAGGACGAGGAGGCCGACATGGAGCACGCGCGCGTGCCTCTCGACGACCTGGTCCGCGGGGTCCTCGCCGGCGAGCTGCACAACAACTGCCTCGTCGTCGGCGTCCTCTCCCTGGTCGCCGCCCGGCACGGCGACGGCATCGACGCGCTGCGCCCCGCCGGGGCACCGTGGCCCGCGCGTCCCTTCGAGTCCTGAACCCAATCCGACCCTCCGCCCCCCTTCGGCCCTTTGGTGTGACGATCGGCTGATCCGATCGGGGGATGTGCCCGCCGCGCTCCGCACGGTTCGTCGCAGAGCGTGAACTAGGCTCTGGAAATGCCCGATCCGGAGTCCCGGCGGGCTTTGCGCGTGCAGTGGGACGGGAGTGTGGCCCGTGACGGATCAGGCGGTGGACACAGATGGCGTGAAGCTGTCCGAGGACACTTCTGCCGAGGGTCAATTCCTGGGCCGCGCAAGAGAGTTGAAGGAGCTTCGGGCCGACATCGAGCGCGCGGGCCTGGACACCATCGCCGGCCGGAAGGCCCCCCGCGCGCGCGTCCTGCTCATCGCGGGCAAGCCCGGCTCAGGACGCACTGCCCTCGCCGGGGAACTCGTCCGGCAGGTCGCTGACCGTTACGACCACGGAGTGCTCCGGGCCCGGCTCAGCGAGCCCGACGGCACCCCCGTCCCCACCGAGCGTACCGCCCGCGAACTGCTCACCGCCCTGGAGCTGCCCACCCCGGCCGGCGCCTCCGAGGACGACCTCTCGGACATCCTGCGCGCGGCCCTCGCCGACCGGCGGGCGCTGCTCCTGCTCGACGACGCGGCCGACGCCGAACAGGTCGACGCGCTGCTGCCGGACACCCCGGACTGCCTGGTCGTCGCCGTCTCCGGCGGCCCGCTCACCGGCATCGCGGACGTCCGCCCCTGCACCCTGGGCGGCCTCGACACCAAGTCCGCGCTGGAACTCCTCACCCGCTACACCGGCGCGGTCCGCATCACCGTGGACCCGCTCGCCGCCGAGGGCCTGGTCGAGGTCTGCCGGGCCCAGCCCGCCGCGCTGACCCTGGCAGGCGGCTGGCTCGCCGCCCGCCCCCAGGCCGCCGTCGCCGACCTCGCCAAGCACCTGCACGCCGAGAGCGACGAGGGCACCGCGCTCAGCCGCGTCTTCCGGCTCGTCTACGGCTCGCTGCCCAGCCCCGCCGCCCGGATACTGCGACTGCTCTCCCTTGCCCCGGCCGGCCTGGTCGACCCCCAGACCGCCTCCGCGCTCGCCGGCTGCTCCGTCAACGGCGCCCGCGCCACCCTGGACGACTTCGTCACCGCGGGCCTGCTGCGGGCCCTGGACTCCCCGCTGCCGCAGTACGAGGTCCCCGGCTGCCTCCAGCCCCTCCTGCACGCCCTCGCCGAGTCCCAGGACCGCCCGGCCGAACTCCAGCTCGCCCGCGCCCGCATGCTGGAGCGGACCGTACGGCTGCTCCAGTCCTGCCGTGCCATCACCGAGACCGACAGCCCCCAGGCCCGCGAAAAGCTCCTCGGCATGCCCAGTTCGCTGCGCTTCCCGAACCCCCGGGCCGCCGCCGACTGGCTGCGCGTCCGCCAGCCCGCCCTGCTGGCCTCCGCCCGCCTCGCGGTCGCCGACGGCGAACTCGACACGCTGGCGCGCCGGTTGATGTCCCAGCTCGTGCGCGCGATGGTCGCCCACTTCGGCACCCAGGCCGCCGCCCCCGAGCTCTACGGCATCCACCGCCTGGTCCTCGACGTGGCCGAGCGGCGCGACCTGCCCCGGGAGAAGGCTGCCGCGCTGCTGAACCTCGCCGACCTGGACGCGCAGACCGGCCGTACGACCGAGGCGCTGGCCCGCTACCGGGCCGCGCTGGACGCCGGACGCGAGGCGAATGACCCGTATGCGACCGGGCGCGCGATGGAATCCGTAGGCGGCGCGCACCAGGAGCTCGGGGACTACGACCGGGCCGCCGACTGGTTCGGCCGCGCGCTGGCCCAGCGGCTGGCCCGGGACGAGCGTGCGGAGGCCGCCCGGCTGTACGGCCGGATCGCCGCCGCGCACACCTACGCGGGCCGCTACGGCGAGGCCCTGAGGAACTGGCGGGCGGCCGTCGCCGGGTACCGCAAGAACGGCGATGTGCCCGCCCAGGCACGGGCGTTGAGCGAGCTGGCCCGGGTTCAGGAGTACGCGGGCCGTCCCGAGGAGTCGCTGCTGACCTGTCACGAGGCGGTCGAGTGGGCGCGCCGCGCGGAGGACGTACGGCTGCAGGCGGCGTTGCAGCTGCGGCTGGCCGACACCCTCGACCGGCTGGGCGACCCGGCGTCCGCCGCGCTGCACCGCGGCACGGCCGAACGCATGCTCGGCGAGGAGCTCCAGGAGGGTGATCCCGCCCCCGAATCCCTGGAACATGACGCTAACGCCTGCGAAATCCGTAGTACATCCACTGAAGATTGATGCATTGAAAGGCTAGACACCGAGAACGCCTTCATTAAACTGGCTCTGCCGCACCTTCTCCTGCGGTCTCCCGGTGCGCTCATGCATGTCCGGGTATGAGATGTATTGCCCCACACCCTCTGAGCCAAGGACCGTGATCCACGTGAAGGTCGGCATCCCCCGCGAAGTCAAGAACAACGAGTTCCGGGTGGCCATCACACCCGCCGGCGTGCACGAGCTGGTGCGCCACGGCCACCAGGTCCTCATCGAGCAGAACGCCGGCGTCGGCTCCTCGATCCCGGACGGCGAGTACGTGGCGGCGGGCGCCAAGATCCTCGCCACCGCCGACGAGGTCTGGGCCACCGCCGACCTGCTGCTCAAGGTCAAGGAGCCCATCGCCGAGGAGTACCACCGCCTCCGCAAGGACCAGACGCTCTTCACCTACCTGCACCTGGCCGCCTCCAAGGAGTGCACCGACGCGCTCATCGAGTCCGGCACCACCGCGATCGCCTACGAGACCGTCGAGCTGCCCGGCCGCGCCCTGCCGCTGCTCGCCCCGATGTCCGAGGTCGCGGGCCGCCTCGCCCCGCAGGTCGGCGCCTACCACCTGATGCGCTCGGTCGGTGGCCGCGGTGTGCTCCCCGGCGGTGTCCCCGGCACGCAGCCCGCGCGGGCCGTCGTCATCGGCGGCGGTGTCTCCGGCTGGAACGCCACGCAGATCGCCGTCGGCATGGGCTTCCACGTCACGCTGCTCGACCGGGACATCAACAAGCTCCGCGAGGCCGACAAGGTCTTCGGCACCAAGGTCCGGGCGATCATGTCCAACTCCTTCGAGCTGGAGAAGGCCGTCCTGGACGCCGACCTCGTCATCGGCGCGGTGCTCATCCCGGGCGCCAAGGCCCCGAAACTGGTCACCAACGAACTCGTGTCCCGGATGAAGCCCGGAAGTGTGCTTGTCGACATCGCGATCGACCAGGGCGGCTGCTTCGAGGACTCGCGCCCGACCACCCACGCCGAGCCGACCTTCCCGGTCCACGACTCGGTCTTCTACTGCGTCGCCAACATGCCCGGCGCGGTGCCGAACACATCCACCTACGCGCTCACCAACGCCACGCTCCCGTACATCGTGGAGCTCGCCGACCGCGGCTGGGTCGAGGCGCTGCGACGTGATCCTGCTCTCGCCAAGGGCCTCAACACCCATGACGGCAAGGTGATTTACCGCGAGGTCGCCGAGGCGCACGGACTGGAGCACGTCGAGCTGGAGAGCCTGCTCGGCTGACTCTGTCGACTAAGTCACCGTTCAGCAAAAGGCGATACGTCAACACAGGTCGTCAACACCGCGCACCCGGCCGGGCCTTGCTCGACAGGTCCGGCCGGAAGTGTGTGTATGGTCACTTTGCGGCGATCGGTCAACTCGCGCGGAACATAACCCTTGAACCGATTCGTGCACCGGTGAAACCTGCCGTGCGACTGCCGTACGCCCTTGACAGAGGGATGTTTCATTGCCGACACATCGGGCCGGGTCCGGCGGATTGTGTTGCTGCGAACACCCGACACGCCATAGAGTCGCCAACCGTCGGCATGGTGCCACGCTGACCTATCGAGAAGTTCCCTGGTCACCAAGGAGGTAAGACGACTTGTGAATGAGTCGACATTTTCTCCCGGGGGTGGTCAACCAGGAATGCCGGCAAGGGGCCAGGAGCCCGCGGGGTTCGAGGCTGTCGGCTCCGTCGCTGTGCGCACCTTCGCAGCCCACCGGGGTCACCACAAGCCAGGGGTGACCCAGCCAGCACACCAGAGCATGGATGGCCATCACGTGAACGCCATGGCCGGCGACGGAAGGGGCGCGCCCCACAACCATTTCGCCGACTACGACGAACTGCCCGACGGGCACTTCTACGACCCCGACGCCGAGTACGAGCCCGATCCCGAGTACGCGGCCACACTCGCGCCCGACGCGGCCCGCCAGCGTCGTGAGCGCGTGGGCCCGACCGGACGCCCGCTGCCCTACTTCCCGATCCCGGGTCCGCTGACCAGTCACGGCCCCGCGACGATCATCGCGATGTGCAACCAGAAGGGCGGCGTCGGCAAGACCACGTCGACCATCAACCTGGGTGCCGCGCTCGCGGAGTACGGCCGGCGTGTACTGCTCGTCGACTTCGACCCGCAGGGCGCGCTGTCGGTCGGACTGGGCGTCAATCCCATGGAGTTGGACCTCACCGTCTACAACCTGCTCATGGAGCGGGGCATGTCGGCCGACGAGGTACTCCTCAAGACAGCTGTCCCGAACATGGACTTGCTGCCGAGCAACATCGACTTGTCGGCTGCGGAAGTGCAGTTGGTGAGCGAGGTCGCGCGCGAGTCCACCCTGCAGCGGGCGTTGAAGCCGCTGATGGCCGACTACGACTACATCGTGATCGACTGTCAGCCCTCCCTCGGCCTGCTCACCGTGAACGCCCTGACGGCGGCTCACAAGGTGATCGTGCCGCTGGAGTGCGAGTTCTTCGCGCTGCGCGGTGTCGCACTGCTGACGGAGACCATCGAGAAGGTCCAGGAGCGCCTCAACCCGGAGTTGGAGCTCGACGGGATCCTCGCCACGATGTACGACTCCCGGACCGTGCACAGCCGTGAGGTGCTCGCCCGCGTGGTCGAGGCGTTCGACGATCACGTCTACCACACGGTCATCGGGCGCACGGTGCGCTTCCCGGAGACCACGGTCGCCGGTGAGCCGATCACCACGTACGCCTCCAACTCCGTCGGTGCCGCCGCCTATCGCCAGCTCGCCAGGGAGGTGCTCGCCCGGTGTCACGCCGAGTGAGTCTGCCGGGGGCCGACGAACTGTTCCGTACGACAGGGGGGATGGCGCTCCAGGCGTCCACCCCCAGGCGCCAGTCCAACGGCGAGGCGCGGGTACCGGCTCCGGCTGGGGAGAGCGACGGTGCCGCCGCCGGGGAGGACGCCCCGCATTCCGTACCCGCACAGGGCGGTGACGGCGAGGGCGCGGAGCATGTCGCGGCCGACGCGGATGCGGGCGAGTCCCGCAGCCGGGCCGCGGAGGGCTCCGTACGACGTCAGGAGGCGCAGGAAGGTTCTGCCGCCGGACAGTCCCGCAAGCGCGGCCGACAGCCCGCCCAGCGGCGTCCCAGCGGGCGGGAGCGGCACGACGAGAAAATCACCGTGTACGTCTCCGCCGAGGAACTGATGGACCTGGAGCACGCCCGGCTGGTGCTCCGGGGCGAGCACGGCCTCGCGATCGACCGTGGGCGGATCGTGCGCGAGGCGGTCGCCGTGGTTCTGGCCGATCTGGAGTCCCGAGGGGACGCGAGCATTCTCGTCCGCCGGCTTCGCGGGCGGTAGCGGTAGCCTGCGGGGGCCATGACCTCGAACGACGCTCCCGCCGCCGGCGCTCCCGCCGGACGTCGGCGTGCGCTCGGGAAGGGGCCGGGTACGGCTCCGGAGCCGGAGCCCGAGGTCGTCGTAGAAGAAGTCGTTGTCGAAGAGGCCGCGGACGAAGTCGCCGAGGAGTCCGACGACGGGGTCTTCAAGGTGCGGCTCGCCAACTTCGAGGGGCCCTTCGATCTTCTCCTCCAGCTGATCTCGAAGCACAAGCTCGATGTCACCGAGGTGTCGCTGTCCAAGGTCACCGATGAGTTCATGGCGCACATCAGGGCGATGGGGCCCGACTGGGACCTGGACCAGACGACCGAGTTCCTCGTCGTCGCGGCGACCCTGCTGGATCTGAAGGCGGCCCGGCTGCTGCCCGCCGCCGAGGTCGAGGACGAGGCCGACCTCGCGCTGCTGGAGGCCCGGGACCTGCTGTTCGCGCGGCTGCTGCAGTACCGGGCGTACAAACAGATCGCCGAGATCTTCAACCGGCGCCTCGACGAGGAGGCCCGGCGCTACCCCCGTACCGTCGGACTCGAACCGCACCACGCCGAGCTGCTGCCCGAGGTGGTCATCAGGATCGGCCCGGAGGGCTTCGCCAGGCTCGCCGTGAAGGCGATGCAGCCCAAGCCCAGACCGCAGGTCTACATCGACCACATCCACGCGCCGCTGGTCAGTGTGCAGGAGCAGGCCGGGATCGTGGTGGCGCGGCTGCGGGAGCTCGGCGAGGCCAGCTTCCGCACGCTGGTCGAGGACGTCGACGACACCCTGACCGTCGTGGCGAGGTTCCTGGCGCTGCTGGAGCTGTACCGGGAGAAGGCCGTCGCCCTCGACCAGGAGACCGCGCTCGGCGATCTGATCGTGCGCTGGACCGGTGGGGACGGGGAGGCCGAGCCCGTGGTCACGGACGAGTTCGACCGGCCGCCCGAGGTGCCCAAGGAGACCAAGGAGGAGTCGGCGTGAGCGAGGAGTCCACGGGTGTACCGGCGAGCCCGTCCGCCGTCGCGGAACTCGATCTCAAGCCTGCCCTGGAGGCCGTCCTCATGGTCGTGGACGAGCCCGCGACCGAGGAACACCTCGCGAAAATACTCCAGCGGCCCAAGCGGCGGATCGCGGACGCGCTGCGCGAGCTGGCCGACGAGTACACCGTCCAGGGGCGCGGTTTCGAGCTGCGGCTGATCGCCGGAGGCTGGCGTTTCTACTCCCGGCCGGAGTACGCGCCGGCCGTCGAGGGCTTCGTCCTGGACGGTCAGCAGGCCCGGCTCACCCAGGCGGCGCTGGAGACCCTGGCGGTCGTCGCGTACCGCCAGCCGGTCAGCCGCAGCAGGGTCTCGATGGTCCGCGGAGTCAACTGCGACGGCGTGATGCGCACCCTGTTGCAGCGGGGTCTGGTCGAGGAGGCGGGCACGGAACCCGAAACAGGTGCGATCCTGTACGTGACGACGAACTACTTTCTGGAGCGGATGGGCCTGCGAGGCCTGGACGAGCTCCCGGAGCTCGCGCCCTTCCTCCCTGAGGCCGAGGCGATCGAGGCGGAGACGCTGGAAGGGGTCCCGTCGTTCGATCCGGATGCACCGGATGCAGATGCAGACGAAACGACGACGACGGAACTTTGATGCGAAGCAGTGGCAGTGGTAGTGGCAGCAGCAACGGCGGCAGTGGTGGCCGGAGCGGCGGGCGCGGCAACCCCCGCGGGACCGGCGGGGGCGGCAACCCCCGCGGTTCCGGCGCGGGCGGCGGCTCCCGGGGTTCCGGCGCGGGCAACTCCCGCGGGAGCGGTGGGGGCGGCTCCCAGCCGAGGGGCGCGGGCGGCGCGGGAGGGCGTGACGACCGGCCGAAGCGTGCCGGAAAGCCGCGTCCCGAGGAGCGGCGCTACGACGTAGGCCCCACGGGATCCCACGAAGGCCCCAAGTCAGGGCGCGGTGCCGCCGCGCGCGGCGGTGCCAAGGGCGGCCCCAAGCAGGGCCAGGGCACCGGGCGCGGGCGCTGGGCGCCGGCGACCTCGCGTGAGTACGACGCGCGGGCCGAGGAGCGCAACCGGGAGCGGTACGCGGGCAAGAAGGACATCAAGCCGCCCAAGACCTTCCCGGGCGCCGAGCAGGAGGGCGAGCGGCTGCAGAAGGTCCTCGCCCGCGCGGGCTACGGCTCCCGGCGCTCCTGCGAGGAGCTGATCGAGCAGTCCCGCGTCGAGGTCAACGGCGAGATCGTGGTCGAGCAGGGGCTGCGCGTCGACCCCGAGCACGACGAGATCAAGGTCGACGGGCTGACGGTGGCGACGCAGTCGTACCAGTTCTTCTCGCTGAACAAGCCCGCCGGTGTCGTCGCGACGATGGAGGACCCCGAGGGCCGGCAGTGCCTCGGCGACTACGTCACCAACCGCGAGACGCGCCTTTTCCACGTCGGCCGGCTCGACACCGAGACCGAGGGTGTGATCCTGCTCACCAACCACGGCGAGCTGGCGCACCGGCTGACCCACCCCAAGTACGGCGTGAAGAAGACCTACCTCGCGCACATCGTGGGCCCGATCCCGCGCGACTTGGGCAAGCAGTTGAAGGACGGCATCCAGCTGGAGGACGGGTACGCGCGTGCGGACCACTTCCGGGTCGTCGAGCAGACCGGCAAGAACTACCTGGTCGAGGTGACCCTCCACGAGGGCCGCAAGCACATCGTCCGCCGCATGCTCGCGGAGGCCGGCTTCCCGGTCGACAAGCTGGTGCGGGTCTCCTTCGGCCCGATCACCCTGGGCGACCAGAAGTCGGGCTGGCTGCGACGGCTGTCGAACACCGAGGTCGGCATGCTGATGCAGGAAGTCGATCTCTAGGCACACGGTTTGGGTGCGGCCGGCTCCGGGTTCTCCGGGGTCGGCCGTTTTCGTTTCCGTCGGTCGCGGGGGTTGTGCGGGACCGTGACCGCTCTTTATAGTCAAGATGACTATTAACGGGGTGGATCACCATGACCGCAACACCGGCCTACGACAAGTACGCCTTCGAACCCTTCGCCGTCACCGCCGACCTCGCCGTCCTCACGATCCGGGCGGGCGCCCTGCACGTCCTGCTCGTCGAGCGCGGCCAGGAGCCGTACGCCGGACACTGGGCGCTGCCCGGTGGCTTCGTGGCGCCCGACGAGTCCGCCGAGACGGCCGCCCGGCGTGAACTCGCCGAGGAGACCGGCCTGTCGGACGTATCCGGGCTCCACCTGGAGCAACTGCGCACCTACAGCGAGCCCGACCGCGACCCCCGCATGCGGGTCGTCACCGTCGCCTTCGCCGCACTGCTCCCCGACCCGCCCGAACCGCGTGCGGGCAGCGACGCGGCGCAGGCCCGCTGGCTGCCGTACGACTCGCTCGGGCCGCTCGCCTTCGACCACGACCGGATCCTGGCCGACGCGCACGAACGGGTGGGCGCCAAGCTGGAGTACAGCTCCCTCGCCACCGCCTTCTGCCCGGCCGAGTTCACGCTCGGGGAGCTGCAACAGGTCTACGAGACCGTGTGGGGCGCCGAGTTGGACCGCCCCAACTTCCGCCGCAAGGTGCTCGCCACACCGGGTTTCGTCGAACCGGTGCTCGGCGGCGCCAAGTTGACCGGCGGTCGCGGCAAACCGGCCGCGCTGTACCGCGCCGGTACCGCCACGACCCTGTACCCGCCGCTGCTCCGCCCGACCCGGGAAGGAAGTCCCGCATGACCACGACCAGCGCCCGCAAGCGCGCCGCCACCGGAGCCCTGACGGGCCTCGCCCTCGGGGACGCGCTCGGCTTCCCGACCGAGTTCAACGACGTGCCCGCGATCCTCGCCAAGTGCGGCCCCTGGCGCGAGATGGAGCTGCCGAGGCCGGCGATCGTCACCGACGACACGCAGATGACGCTGGCGTTGGGGCGCGGGCTGCGAACTGCCATGGACCGAGGGCTGCTCGGTCCGAAGCGGATGGAACGGCCCGTGCGTGAGGAGTTCGTGGACTGGTACCAGTCGCCGGACAACAACCGTGCCCCCGGCCGGACTTGCCTGGTCGCCTGCAACCTGCTGAAGGCCGAGGACCGGCTCTGGCAGGACGCCAGCCAGATCGGTTCGAAGGGCTGTGGGGCCAACATGCGCGTCGCGCCGGTCGGGCTCGTCCCCGGCCTGAGCGACGAACAGCGGTCCGGTGCCGCCCAGTTGCAGTCCGCGCTCACCCACGGCCACCCGACCGCACTCGCCGCGTCCGACCTCACCGCGCACGCCGTACGGCTGCTCGCCCAGGGCGCCGAGCCGACCGGACTGGTCGGGCTGCTGCGGTCGTACGCCGTCGAGAACCGCACTCGCTACCACCACCGCTGGCTCGGCGACCTGTGGACCCGGAGCCAGGACCCCACGCCCGAGCACTTCATCGCGCGCGGCTGGGACGACTGTCTGGAGATCCTGGACCGCCTCCGGGACGCGGTACGCGCCAACTCCCCGGAGACCGACCCGTGTCTGGCCACCGGCGCGGGCTGGATCGCCGAAGAGGCCCTGGCGACCGGCCTGTTGTGCTTCCTCCTCTTCGTCGAGGAACCGGTGACCGCCCTGCGCCGCGCGGCCTGCACATCCGGCGACTCGGACTCCATCGCCTGCCTCGCGGGGGCCTTCGTGGGCGCGCACCTCGGCGCGGACGCCTGGCCCGCGGAGTGGGCGGAACGGATCGAGTACCGGGGGGAGCTGCTGGCGCTCGGGGCGCTCTGGGACGCCTGACGATTCTCGATGGCGCATGACATCGATGGGTGCTGTCATGCGCCAGGCGTATCGTGGCAGGCATGGGCGAAACGAAGCGCAGACGAGTGCCGGCCCGAGAACTGGCTCGGCACACGGCGGCTCTACTGGACGCGGTGGCGGCCGGTGAGTCGATCGAGGTCACTCGGGACGGTGTGCCGGTCGCCATACTGTCTCCGCTGGCGCCGGCCGAACGGGACATCCGTGCCGCGATCGCCATCGGGCTGCTCGACGCTGCGGTCATGGACGAGAGCCACGGCGCCGAGGCCGAGGACGCGCTGGAGCGGCTGCGCGCGGTCAGACGGGACGTGGAGGGACGCGGCCCCACGGCGGAACTGCTCGCTCAGCGCGAGGAGGAGACGCGGTGACACTGCTCTACCTCGACGCGTCGGCGATCGCCAAGCTGCTGAGGACCGAAGCGGAGACCGCCGCGCTGGAGCACTGGATCGGACAGTGCGGCGGGATGCATCGCGTGGTCACCTGCGATCTGACGCAGACCGAAGTGCGGCGACTGCTGCACCGGCTCGGCGCGGACGAGGTCGAGCGATCGGCTGCGGACGCCCTGCTGAACGCAATCGCGCGTATCCGTCTCACACCTGAACTCATCGAGGAGGCGGGGGAGCTGGCGCCTGGAACCGCACTGCGCAGCCTCGACGCGATCCACACCGTGGCGGCCCTCAAGCTCGGCCACGGCGTCAGCTGGTTCGTGACGTACGACAAGCGGCAGGGCGAGGCCGCTGCCGACGCCGGGTTGCCGGTGGCGTCACCCCGCTGAGGCGCGCCGCACCCGGATCAGGAAGTCCTCCACGCGGGCGCGGTCCGGCTCCGCCGGGAGCGGGGTTCGGGTCGCTGCCCCGTCCGTCTCCGTCGCCAGCCGGGTCATCCACAACTCGACCTCCGGCCACGGGACTTCGCCGCGTTTGACGGACAGCAGGGGGTCGCGCCGGTCGCCCACGTCGATCGTCAGGGTGCCCGTGCGGAGTACGTCGCGGGCGCTCATCAGCAGGCGGAGCAGATGCATGGCGTGCTTCCAGCGGGGCGCGCCGTGCAGACGGATGTCCGCCTCCAGCTTCTTGCGCTGGCCCAACGCATAGCGCGTGAACGTCTCGTGGACCTGACGGGAGAGGAACGCGCCGCGCAGGGCGAGGAGTTCACGACCCGTGTCGTCGACGTGCTCGACCTGCGGGGAGTGCAGGCACTCCAGGATGTTGGGATTGGCGCGCAGGGCCAGTTCGCAGAAGCGCTCCAGCTCCCAGCTGAACTGCTCCTCCGCCGGGCCCTCCACATGCGTCGGCGGCTTCTCGAAGCGCCAGAACAGGGGAGTGGGGGCGAGGAACACGCCCCGGCGGTCCGTGTCGCTGCCCTCGGTCGCCAGGCCGAAGGCGCGCGAGCCCATCACGCAGGAGTAGATCGTGTGGTCGCGGACCAGGGACTCGGGGTGCATTCCGGGAGCGTACTCGGCAGGTCACGCCAGGCGGATCGAATTTCCCTCCACCTTGATCTGCTCCGCCGGGAGCGGCTTCGGCGCCGGGCCGCCCGCCACGGAACCGTCCGCGATGCGGTACTTGCTGCCGTGGCACGGGCAGTCGATCGTGCCGTTCGCGACGGCGTTCACCGTGCAGCCCAGGTGGGTGCAGACCGCCGAGAAGGCCTTGAACTCGTCCTTCTTCGGCTGGGTCACCACGATCTTCTGGTCGTTGAAGATCTTGCCGCCGCCGACGGGGATGTCGGACGTCTTCGCCAACTCCTGGCCGCCGGAGGCCTTCACGGACGACGAGCCCGAGGAGTTGTTGCTGTCGCCGTACTTGCTGCATCCGGCGGCGAGCGCGGCGGCCGCACCCGTCACGAGAACCGTGCGGCGCGTCGAACTGTCGGTCATGTGCTCACTCCGAAGGTGCGGAAGAACCAGAGGGCGGACGTCAGCCAGAGCAGGGTGAGGCCGGTGAAGACCAGCCCGCCGACGAGCGGCAGCAGCCAGCCGGGGAGGCGCTCCGAGCGGAGCAGCAGCATCTTGGCACTGAAGGCACCGAAGAACAGGCACCCCAGAAGGGAATGCCACATCACGCGTGTCGAGTACGTCTGGTACCCGAACGCGTAGAGGCAGTGCACCGCGACCGGCACCGCGACCAGGAACGCGATCCGTCCCGACCAGCGGTGCAGGGTCGCCGACCAACTCGGTCCCGGCAGCTTGCCGTAGACCATGAAGGCCGAGACGACCTGGACGAGGGCGAAGAAGAACGCGGTCGTCGCCAGCCACGACTTCACCGCGCCCGTGCTGCTGAAGCCGGCGAGGTTGAAGGCGGTGCCGGCCGGGTCGTGGACCTTGCCGTAGACGCCGAGTCCGACGGCCACGGCGGCGGCCACCAGGGCCGGGACCAGATAGCGGGCGGGGCTGTCGCGGCGGTGCGGGGGCGGTGGAAAGGCCTGGGTGGCGGCGTTCGGGTCGGCGGTCATGATCGGCTCCCTGAGGCGGATGGTGGGTCAGGGGGTGACGGGCTGTGCCGTGAGCTGCTGTCCGTCGACCGTGACCGCGCCGGTCTCCGGGTCGATACGGGGTGCGGCGGCGGCCTTGCCGTCGCGGGTGACGATGCCGGTCTGGCGGCCGTTGGGCAGCACGATCCAGCCGCCGTCGATCTTGGCCCCGCGCACCTTGGCCGTGGCACGCCACAGTCCGGACGGCTTGACGGCCTTGTCGGCGGTGAACGCGTACTTCCGGCCCTCGTCCTTGACGGTGCCGCGGAGCTTCGTGCCCTGCTGGAGCTTTCCGTCGAGTACGGCGCCGTTCGGGGCGGTGAGCTTCATCGTGCCGTCGTCCGCGACCGGGCCGCGCAGCCAGGCCTCCTTGTAGCGGCCGTCGCAGAAGTAGGCGACCGCCTTGCCGTCGCGGATCGTCACGGCGACCGAGGCGGTGTCGTCGTCGGTGCGGCCGGCGTAACTGGCGTTCGGGACGGCCGACTTCGACGGTGTCGGGCTGGGCGTGACGGTCGGAGTCGGCGACGCGGGCGCCGATTTCTTCGTGGACGGTGAAGCCGACGGCGATGCCTCGCTGTACGAGGAGGACGCGGTCTTCGTCCCCGACGTCACATTGAGTGTCAGCATGAACAGGCCCAACAACAGACCCACCAGAAGAGTGAGTAGTGGTCCAGGACGCTTCATTACTGTCCTCCCCCGAGGCGAGCTACCTGCCCATGAGAGCGGACTCGGGGCCGTGCGTAAAGAGGCATACCGGGATGATCTCACCACCTGTAGCGGACCAGTAGCGGAACAGAGTGATTCAGGTGACATTGGCAGGGTTCGCGAGGCCTGTCCCGGCCCGTCTCAGGGGGCGGGCGCCGGGCACCCGTACCGGACGGGCTGACTAGGCTGGATGTGCAGAGAGCCGGGTTGTACATCAGCGAGGAGCAGAGCAGTGGCGGTACGAGCGGTCCGGGGCGCCGTCCAACTGGACAGGGACGAGGCCGGCCACATGGGCGAGCGGGTCGGCGAACTGCTGACCGCCGTCCTGGAGCGCAACGGCCTCACCGCCGACGACCTGATCAGCGTCTGGTTCACGGCCACGCCCGACCTGCACAGCGACTTCCCGGCCGCCGCCGCCCGCAAGCTCGGCAGCGGCTTCGCCGACGTACCGCTGATCTGCGCGCAGGAACTCGACATCGCGGGCGCCATGCCCCGCGTGGTCCGCGTCCTCGCGCACATCGAGTCGGACAAGCCCCGCGCCGACATCGCGCACGTCTACCTCGGTGCCGCCGCCGCCCTCCGCAAGGACATCGCCCAGTGAGAACCGCGCTCGTCATCGGCACCGGGCTCATCGGCACCTCCGCCGCGCTCGCCCTCGTCTCCCGGGGCGTGGTCGTCCACCTCGCCGACCACGACCCCGAGCAGGCCCGTACGGCCGCGGCGCTCGGCGCCGGTACGGAGGAGGCGCCGGAGGGACCCGTCGACCTCGCGATCGTCGCCGCCCCGCCCGCGCTGGTGGCCGGGGTGCTCGCCGACGCGATGCGTCGGGGCGTGGCCCGTGGCTACCTCGACGTGGCCAGCGTCAAGGGCGGTCCGCGCCGCGAACTGGAGGCGCTCGGCCTCGACCTGTCGTCGTACATCGGCTCGCACCCCATGTCCGGCCGCGAGAAGTCGGGCCCGCTGGCCGCGACCGCCGACCTCTTCGAGGGCCGCCCCTGGGTGCTGACGCCCACCCGCGACACCGACACCGAGGTGCTGAACCTCGCGCTGGAGCTGGTTTCGCACTGTCGTGCGGTGCCGGTCGTCATGGATGCGGATGCGCACGACCGGGCTGTCGCGCTGGTTTCCCACATGCCGCATCTCGTGTCCAGCATGGTCGCCGCGCGGCTGGAGAACGCCGAGGAGGCCGCCGTACGGCTGTGCGGGCAGGGGATTCGCGATGTGACCCGGATCGCCGCGTCCGACCCCCGGATGTGGATCGACATCCTGTCCGCGAACCCGGGGCCGGTCGCCGACCTGCTCACCGATGTCGCCGGGGACCTGGAGGAGACGGTGCGGGCGCTGCGCTCCCTGCAGTCCGCCGACGAGGACAAACGCCGCGAGGGTGTGGGCGGCATCGAGGACGTGCTGCGGCGCGGCAACGCGGGGCAGGTCCGCGTCCCCGGCAAGCACGGGTCCGCGCCGCGGGTGTACGAGGTCGTGGCCGTGCTGATCGACGACCAGCCGGGGCAGCTGGCCCGGATCTTCGCGGACGCGGGGATGGCCGGGGTCAACATCGAGGACGTACGGATCGAGCACGCGACCGGGCAACAGGCGGGGCACGTGCAGCTGATGGTGGAGCCGAAGGCGGCGCCCGTGCTGACCGCCGCGCTGCGGGAGCGGGGCTGGGCGATCCGGCAGTAGTGCCGCTCGGCCATCCGGCAGTAATACGCCGTGCGGGGAGCCAGTAACCTTGTGCGGGGCGCACTCGCGTCCCCACCCCGCTCACCACCCAGCACCAGGAAGGTGTCCTCCCGTGGAAAACGGCGCCGCCCGGACCGCCCCGGCAGTGATTGTCGCCATCGACGGCCCCTCCGGCACGGGCAAGTCGAGCACGTCGAAGGCCGTGGCCGCGCAGCTCGGGCTGAGCTATCTGGACACCGGCGCCCAGTACCGGGCGATCACCTGGTGGATGGTGAACAACGGGATCGACCTCACCGACCCCGCCGCGATCGCCGACGCGGCGGGCAAGGCGGAGATCGTCTCGGGCACCGACCCGGCGAACCCGACGATCAGCGTCGACGGCGTGGACGTGGCCGGCCCGATCCGCACCCAGGAGGTCACCTCCAAGGTCAGCGCGGTCAGTGCGGTGCCAGAGGTGCGGGCCCGGATCACCGAGCTGCAGCGTTCGCTGGCCGCCGACGCGGAGCACGGCATCGTCGTCGAGGGGCGGGACATCGGTACGACCGTGTTGCCCGACGCCGACCTGAAGATCTTCCTCACCGCTTCCCCGGAGGCGCGGGCCGCCCGCCGCAGCGGTGAGCTGAAGGGCGCCGACGTACAGGCCACCCGTGAGGCGCTGCTGAAGCGGGACGCGGCCGACTCCTCGCGCAAGACCTCGCCGCTCGCGAAGGCGGACGACGCGGTCGAGGTGGACACCTCCGACCTCACGCTCCAGCAGGTCATCGAGTGCGTCGTCACCCTCGTCGGGGAGAAGCGGGCCGCAAAGTGACCGCAGCATCCGAACGGGGCGCCGAGGTCGGGCGGCGCATCGGCGTCGGCCTGATGTACGGGCTGTGGAAGCCGCGTGTGCTGGGCTCCTGGAAGGTGCCCGCCGCCGGTCCGGTGATCCTCGCCGTCAACCACTCCCACGGTGTGGACGGCCCCATGGTCATGGGCGTGGCACCCCGGCCGACGCACTTCCTGATCAAGAAGGAGGCGTTCGTCGGCCCGCTGGACCCCTTCCTGCTGCGCATCGGCCAGCTGAAGGTGGACCGCTCTGTCGCCGACCGTACGGCGATCACCGGGGCGCTGGACGTGCTGTCGGCCGGCGGTGTGCTGGGGATCTTCCCCGAGGGAACCCGGGGCGAGGGCGACTTCGCCTCGCTGCGCGCGGGACTCGCCTACTTCGCGGTCCGCAGCGGCGCCCCGATCGTGCCGGTGGCCGTGCTGGGCACCGCCGAGAAGAGCGGACGACTGATAAAGGCGCTGCCTCCGCTGCGCTCCCGCGTCGACGTCGTCTTCGGCGACCCGTTCGAGGCGGGCGACGGCTCCGGCCGCCGTACGCGCAGGGCACTGGACGAGGCGACCGAGCGGATCCAGAAGCAGCTGGCCGCCCACCTGGACGAGGCCAGGCGCCTCACCGGGCGCTGAGAGACACTTGAGTAGTGGATCACCCGAAATCCGGGGGTTCCACCGATCACCACGATGAACGAGGTACCGACTTCATGAACGACCAGATCCAGCCCGACGGCTCCGGCGAGGAGCACGAGCACGGGGCGCTCGGCGACGCCGAGTACGCGGAGTTCATGGAGCTCGCCGCCGTAGAGGGCTTCGACATCGAGGACGTCGAGGGCGCCATCGAGGAGGCCGGTCACGGGCCGCTGCCCGTACTCGCCGTCGTCGGCCGGCCGAACGTCGGCAAGTCGACTCTCGTCAACCGCATCATCGGCCGCCGCGAGGCCGTCGTGGAGGACAAGCCCGGTGTCACCCGCGACCGCGTGACCTACGAGGCCGAGTGGGCGGGCCGCCGCTTCAAGGTCGTCGACACCGGCGGCTGGGAGCAGGACGTCCTCGGCATCGACGCCTCCGTGGCCGCCCAGGCCGAGTACGCGATCGAGGCCGCCGACGCGGTCGTCTTCGTCGTCGACGCCAAGGTCGGCGCCACCGACACCGACGAGGCGGTCGTACGGCTGCTGCGCAAGGCGGGCAAGCCCGTCGTGCTGGCCGCCAACAAGGTCGACGGCCTGAGCGGCGAGTCCGACGCGGCCTACCTGTGGTCCCTGGGCCTCGGCGAGCCGCACCCCGTCTCCGCGCTGCACGGCCGCGGCACCGGCGACATGCTGGACGCCGTCCTGGAGGCGCTGCCGGAGGCGCCCGAGCAGACCTTCGGCACCGCGACCGGCGGTCCGCGCCGGATCGCCCTGATCGGCCGCCCGAACGTCGGCAAGTCCTCGCTGCTGAACAAGGTGGCGGGCGAGGAGCGCGTCGTCGTCAACGAGATCGCGGGCACCACCCGCGACCCGGTCGACGAGCTCATCGAACTCGGCGGCGTCACCTGGAAGTTCGTCGACACCGCCGGTATCCGCAAGCGCGTCCACCTCCAGCAGGGCGCCGACTACTACGCCTCGCTGCGCACCGCCGCCGCCGTCGAGAAGGCGGAGGTCGCGGTCATCCTGATCGACGCCTCCGAGAACATCTCGGTGCAGGACCAGCGCATCGTCACCATGGCCGTCGAGGCGGGCCGCGCGATCGTCCTCGCGTTCAACAAGTGGGACACCCTCGACGAGGAGCGCCGCTACTACCTGGAGCGCGAGATCGAGACCGAGCTCGCCCAGGTCGCGTGGGCGCCCCGGGTGAACATCTCGGCGCGCACCGGCCGCCACATGGAGAAGCTGGTCCCGGGCATCGAGACCGCCCTCGCCGGCTGGGAGACCCGCGTCCCCACGGGCCGCCTGAACGCCTTCCTCGGCGAGCTGGTCGCCGCCCACCCGCACCCGGTCCGCGGCGGCAAGCAGCCCCGCATCCTCTTCGGCACCCAGGCCGGCACCAAGCCCCCGCGCTTCGTGCTCTTCGCCTCCGGCTTCATCGAGGCGGGCTACCGCCGCTTCATCGAGCGCCGCCTGCGCGAGGAGTTCGCCTTCGAGGGCACCCCGATCCACATCTCGGTCCGGGTGCGCGAGAAGCGCGGCAAGAAGAAGTAGCCGTAGCCGTACGGTTGTTCACGGCTGTTCTACGACGAAGAGGGCGGCTCCTGTCTCGACAGGGGCCGCCCTCTTCGCGCTGTACGTCAGATGCCTCGGCGTGGGCCGGGCGGCAGGGCCGGGATGTGGTGCATCCCGGTGTGGCCCTGCTGCTGGCCCACGTGACCGAGTTGCCCTACGCGCTGCCACTGCGACTGCTGCCGGGCGCTGTAGGCCCCCGCGCTGTACGCGCTGTACGAACCCCCGCCGAACGAGCCGCCACCGAATGAGCCGCCGAACGAGCCCGTGCTGTGCGGGCTGTGCCCGAAGGCGGTGAAGCCCAGCTCCTCCTCGCCGCTGCGGTCACCCGGCAGCGAGCGGAAGGTCTTGACCCACTCCGAGTAGAGCCGGTCGTAGATCGGCGTGGCCGATGGGCCGCCGGAGCTGTCCCGGTCCGATCGCGAGGACGGGATCGACTGGTACGGCCGGCTGCGGGGAACATCGTATGCGTGCACGTATGTCCAAACGACGCGTGACCTGAAGGGATGCGGCTCAGGTGCCCGCGAGCGGGAGCGCGGAGCCGACCAACTTGCCGTTCGCCGCGGCCTTGTCGAGCGCGCTGCGCAGTAGGTCCTCGCGGGGCTGGCGGCCGATCGAGCCCACCGGCGCCGCGAACATCAGCACCTGCTGGTGCTTGTTGGCGGCGGCCCGCCAGCTGTCGGTGACCTGGAGCGGCTGGTGCGCCTGCCACCAGGCCACCGGGGAACCGCCGGTGCTGCTCGGCTGGAGCACCGCGTGCAGCTGGCCCGCGGCGAGCAGCACCGACCAGCCGTGCAGCACCGGCGGCACGGTGGTGATCTCGCTGAGCGGCATGAAGCCCTGCTCGATCAGCAGCGGCAGGAAGTCGTCGCCGGCACCGGTGGAGCCGGGCCGCACGATGGGCGCGGTCGGCTCGACCACCAGGGCGGGGTGCAACTCCCCTGAGATCAGGACGAGTCCGCTGGTCACACCGAGCACGGCCTGCTCGGGTACGGCCTTCTCCGGTTCGCCGGCCGGGGCGTGCGCGTTGCCGCTGATGGAGCGGACGGCGCCCTGCAGCTGCTCCTCGGTGACCTGGACGATCTGGGAGGGCAGGCAGGTGGCGTGGGCGAAGGCGAGGACGGCGGTCTCGTCGCCGATGAACAGGACGGTGCTGGTGCGCTCCTGATCGGAGTCGCCCTGGGTGCGGCACGACGTGCAGTCGTAGCTGCCCGGGGCGTTGTCTCCGGCGAGCAGCCGGTCGGCTTCTTCGTCGCCGATCTCGGCGCGTACGTCGTCGCTGACGTCGAGCATGCGCGGCACGGGTGGCTCCCTCGGAATGCGGTGCCCGGTGGGTCCCGGGCTCATGAAGAAGACAACGGACGATCTGTGGCGGGAGTCACGCTCCAGAGCGAACCGAATCCAACCAACCGCAGCACAGGGTCACACCGGGTGCGGAATCGGGCACTCCCTGTCAACTGCATGGAAATGCAAGGGAGTTGGTTGCGTGAACCGAGTCACAGCGTTAAGGGGCAGTTGGTCGAAAAATCAGTAAATGAGGGAATGTAGTGGGTGGCCGGAAAATGCCGCTACCCCGGGTAACGGTCAACTGGCCTGGCACGACGGGTCGTTGGTCGACATCGACTCGTCCACGTCCGTACATTCCTCCACCGTGTGCAACGAGCACCGCTCGGGAACGTCCGCCGGCCGATCAAGCCAGTTCAACAGCACAGCCGCCGGCGGACGGGGCGGAGCGCGAGGACCACGTCGATACGTGGGAGCCGCGGACCGCCTTGGGGGACCCCGAGTTGTTGGAGAGGGAACTACATGTCCGAATGTGCCGATACCACTCGCGACAACACGCCTGAGACCCACCGCAAGGGTCAGGCACGGACGGCGGCGGTCCTCGCCGGAGCCGCCCTGCTCGCCCCGCTGGGCGTGCTGGCGGCCACCGGTAACGCCGCGGCGGCCGACAGCGGAGTGTGGGACCGCATCGCCCAGTGCGAGAGCGGCGGCAACTGGCACATCAACACCGGCAACGGCTACTACGGAGGACTCCAGTTCTCCGCCGGCACCTGGCGCGCCTACGGCGGCTCGGCCTACGCGGCCACCGCCGACCAGGCCTCCCGGTCCGCGCAGATCACCGTGGCCACCAAGGTCCAGCACGCCCAGGGCTGGGGCGCCTGGCCGGTCTGTTCGGTACGGGCCGGAGCGAGCGGCAGCGCACCCGCGGCCTCCTCCGGCACGGTCACCGAGAAGTCCACGAAGACGAAGTCCACGAAGACGACGAAGAAGTCGTCCACCGAGTCGACGGTCAAGTCGACCAAGAAGGCGGCCCCTTCGAAGCCCGCGGCGAAGACGCCGGACCGCGGCACGAACAACGCCTCGCGCGGCACGTCCCGCGGCGACTACACGGTCCGCGAGGGCGACACCCTCAGCGGCATCGCGGCCGAACACGGCACCACTTGGCGGAAGATCTACTCCGCCAACAAGGCCGTCATCGGCGGCGACCCCGATCTGATCATGCCCGGGCAGCAGCTCGACCTCTGAGCCGAACCGCTCCCGCCGCGCCCCCGCCAGGTCCGTCGACCGGGCGGGGGCCCGCCGTTACGCCAGTTCGGCCGCCTCGCCGCCGAACACGACCGCCCCGCGCCGCAGTTCGTACACGAGGGCGGACCGGCCGCGCAGCACGGGCGGCAGCCGCTGCTCGGCGACGACCACGCACGCGTCCAGCCCGCCCAGCAGTTCGTACGTGCGGTCCGCGACCGCCGGTGACATGCCCTGCGCCGGCTCGTCGACGAGCACCACGCGCGCACGTGCCAGCAGGGCACGGGAGAGGGCCAGCATGCGCTGCTCGCCCCCGGAGAGGGTGCCGGCCCGGCGAGGGAGCAGGGGACCCAGCTGCGGGTACGCGTCGAGGGCCACGGAGTAGTCCCGCGCGGCGAGTTCGAGGTTCTCGTGGACGGTGAGGGACCCGAACACGGCCCGCCGTTCCGGCACCAGACACAGTCCCCGGCGAGCCCGTTCGTAGGCGGGCATACGGGTCACATCGGCGCCGTCCCACACCACCGCGCCGCCCGACAGCGCGACCGTACCGGCGAGGGCGCGCAGCGCGGTCGTGCGGCCTGAGCCGTTGCGGCCGAGCAGGACGGTGAGCCCGTGGGCGGGGGCGGCGAGGGTGACGCCGTGCAGCGCTTCGAGTGAGCCGTAGCGCACGCGTGCGTGGCGCAGGGTGATGGTCATGCCGGGGTCTCCCAGGTGCCGGGCGAGTCGAGGACCCGGTGCGGTGGTCCGGCGGCGACGATGCGGCCCGCCGCCATCACATGGACCACGTCGGCGAGGTCGGCGACCAGGTCGAGGTCGTGCTCCACGACGAGCAGGGCGGTGCCCTCCGCGGCCAGCGCCCTCAACACCAGGGTCAGTGCGGCCACTTCGGCGGTGTCGAGTCCGGCGGCGGGCTCGTCGAGCAGCAGCACGCGCGGGCTGCCCGCGAACGCCCTCGCCAGTTCGACCCGGCGCAGTGTCCCGGTGGACAGCCCGGCGGCGGGCAGCGACCGCAGCTCCCCGTGGAGCCCGAAGAGCCGCAACGCCCGCTCCACGGCCGCGGGTTCGGCGACCCGCCCTTGCTCGGCCCCCACCCGCACGTTCTCGGCGACGGTCAACGAGGGGAAGACGGCGAGCTGTTGAAAGGTCCGGGCGACCCCGAGCCGGGTACGGGCGTGCGCGGGCAGCCGAGTGATATCCCGCCCGCCGAGCCGGACCCGCCCGCGCACGGGCCGCAGGGTCCCGGCCAGACAGTGGAACAGGGTGCTCTTTCCGGCCCCGTTGGGCCCTACGACGGCGGTCACTTGCCCCGCCCGTACGACGAGATCGACTCCGTTGAGGGCGGTGAAGGTGCCGTAACTGGCGTACAGGGCATGGGCGGTGAGGAGGGGTGGGACTGGTCTGAGAGGGGGTGTTCCTTCGGGCCGGTGTGTGGGCTCAAGGGCGCGCCTCCACCCGGCGCCGACGTCGGCCTCCGCTGGGCGCACAACATCCTTGCGGGTGGCTGCTGTTGAGCCCGCCTCGCCCCGCTGCCCGGGCCCGGCGGTGCGTCCTCGCGGGTCCCGGGCACCGTCGGACACCCGCCCGCCACCGAGCTCCGCGCTGCGCGCAACACCCGCGTGCCCGGCCGCCGTCGAGCCCATCCGCGTCGGCCTGCCCACCATCCGCAACCTCCGCCGCACCCGCACCCCCAACGGCGTGAGCCGCGCCCGGTGTCGGGGCCGCAGCCGCTCGACCGCCGTCCGCAGCGCCTCGTACGGACCCCCGGGAAACCGCCCCACGCACACCGCCAGCACCCCGATCAGTGCCGCCGCCACTCCGCCGCGCGCGCCCGCGTCCAGGCCGACCAGCAGGGCCGCGGCCGTCAGCGCGCCCAGGGTGCTGTCGGCGCCCAGGACGACCACCGCGGCGAACCACAGCAGGCCCCGGACGGGGTCGTAGGCCGAAGGGTCGAAGGCGCGCAGGCCCATGCCGAGCATGCCGCCGCCGAGGGCGGCCAGCGCGGCGCCCGCGACGAAGGCCAGGAGTTTCAGGGACGGGACCCGGACGCCCGCCGCCGACGCGCCCGCCTCGTGGTCGCGCATCGCGGCGAGGGCGCGGCCCGTGCGGCCCCGGCGCAGGGCGTGGGTGGCCAGCAACGCGCATGCCAGCAGGGCGAGTTCGAGGACGTAGTAGGCGCGGTCCCCGTCGAAGCCGGACGGGCGGTCCAGCGACAGGCCCGACGTGGCGTACGGCTGGGCGAAGACGAAGCGGCTGACCCCGACGCCGACCGCGAAGGTCGCGAGGGCGAGGGACAGGCCGTGGCGGCCGATCGCGGGCCAGCCCGTCAGCAGGCCCAGGGGAGCCACCAGGAGCACCGCCACCGTCAGCGCGGCCAGTTCGGGGAGGCGGGGCAGTCCCGGGAAGCGGCCCGCCGCCAGCAGCGCCGTGAACAGGGCACCCAGGCCCGCGTACGCCGCCTGCCCCAGCGAGAGCTGGCCGCCGCGCCCGGTGACCACCACCAGGGACAGCAACACCACGCCCAGCGCGGGGACTTGGACCGAGGTGTGCAGGTCCGAGCCGGCGAAGCCGAGGGGGAGCAGGAACAGCACCGCGGCCACGATCCAGGCACCGGGAGGCGTCGCGACGCGCGCCCTCGTCGTCGTACGAGGGAGCGCGTCCCTCGCACCGAGACCCGGCAGGACCAGCGCCACGGCCAACAGGGCGACCACGAACAGGTTCGCGCCCACCGCCTGCACCAACTGCCCGCCCCAGCCGGACAGATGGACCCTCGTCAACTGGCTCTGCCCGACCCCGATCCCCAGCGCCACGACCACGGCGACCGGCAGACTCCGCATCCGCGCGGCCACCGCGACCGCCACCACCTCCATGACGAGCAGGGGCAGGCCGTACGGGTCCAGGCGCACGAACGGGGCGAGGAGCACGCCCGTCAGCCCCGCCGTGAAGGACCCGAACGCCCAGCCCGCCGCCGCCACCCGGTCCGCGTCCACCCCGCCCAGCACCGCGAGCTGCCGGTCGTCCACCACGGCCCGCAGCTCCCGTCCGAACCGCGTCCGGCGAATGACCGCCCCGACGCCCGCCGCGAGCACGAGCACCACCGCCAACTGCCCCCAGGGATCGGCCGACACCAGCTCCGGCGCGTCGTCCCGGGCGCCCTGCCCCCACACCAGCGCCGCCCCGCCGACCAGCAGCACGAACACCCCGATCGACGCGACCAGGGTCTGCGCCGGATCGCCGCCGAGGGCCGACAACGGTCGGAAGACGAATCGTTCCAGCGCCACCCCGACACCCGGCGCAAGGAACAGCAGCGTCACCACCGCGCCCAGCCACAGCGGCCAGCCCCACCCCACCACGCACTGCCGCAGGGCATACGCGCACACCATCGCGACCGCGCCGTGCGCGAAGTTGAGCACGCCGGTCGCCCGGTACGTCACGATCAGGCCGATCCCGGTGAGCGCGGCGGCGCTGCCGACGGACAGGCCGGCGAGGGTGAGGTCGTAGCTCAGCGAGGACATCAGTCGTCGGCTTCGGCGGGCTCGCAGATCGGGCAGGGGCTCAACTCGCCGTTCGCCACGAGCTTCGAGTCCACCGGTACCGCCTCCGCCTTCCCGGCGACCAACGGGCAGTCCGCGCGGTGCCACAACGTGCCGCCGGGCACCATCAACAGGTCTCCGCTGACCGCCAGGGGCGCCGCGGCGACCTCTGCCGACTCCTCGGCGTCGTCGGCTCCGGCGGCCACGAGAAGGGCGTACAGCTCCTCCACGCGCGCGGTGGCGAGGGCGCCGCGGCCGTGGGTGAGCAGGACCGCACCCGCGACGATCAGGGCGGCGCCGGGGATCGTGCAGGAGGCCAGGTAGGGGAGTTGGCGTTCGGCGTAGCGCTCGCCGGAGACGCCGTACCAGCCGAGCACGCACAGCACCGCACCGGCGGCGAGCGCGGCCCAGCCGGCCCACAGGACGGGACGCACGGTCCGCAGTCGGGCTGTCCGCATTTACGGCTCCCACATGTCATGTGTCTGTCCATGCCGGCCAATGGCTTGCACTATGCCTTCTGACACCCGACCTGAAAACACCGGGCGCGCACGGCCCGGACCGACACCCGGTGGTGAGCCAGATGGTTCTCGGGAGCGACCTCAGGCGAAGGAACGCGAGGGATGCAAGGCGACGGCGGGGCACGGTAGTCACGGCCGCCGCCCTGCTGCTCGTGCTCGGCCCGGCCCTGGCGGCCTGCAGCGACGACAGCGGGGGCGGCAGCGGCGCGCCACCGCCCACCCCGTCCGTCGAGCGGACGACGAGCGCACCGGCGACCGCGCCCGCCGACCCGGCCGCCGCCACGACCCAGATCAAGGCCAACTGGAAGAAGTTCTTCGACCCGGCCGGCTCCACCCAGGACAAACAGGCCGTCCTGGAGAACGGCGACAAGATGGGCCCGGTCCTGAAGGCGTTCAACGGCGACAAACGCGGCGGACAGGTCCAGGCGGAGGTCACCAAGGTCGTGTTCACCAAGGCGGACAAGGCGACCGTCACCTACACGCTGACCCTCAACGGTGCCACCGCCCTGCCGGACGCCTCCGGGACCTCCGTCGAGCAGGGCGGCACCTGGAAGGTGTCCGTCAACACCCTGTGCGCGCTGGTGGCGTTGAGCGGCGATGCCTCGCCGTCGCCCGGGTCGGGCTGCTGAGGCCGCTGCCGCGGTGCTGCTGCTCCTCCTCGGGGGCACGGCCTGCGGCAGCCGTCTCCCGGAGAGCGACTTCGAGCACGGCGACACCCGTACGCCCGCGCCGAGCACCGGCACGCCGATCCGGGTCGGCATCATCACCAGCGCGACCAGCCCGGTCGGCGGCGACACCTTCACCGGCCCCCGCGACGGCGCCGAGGCGTACTTCGGCCGCGTCAACGCGGGCGGGGGCATCGCCGGTCGCCGGGTCGAGGTGCGGCTGTGCGACGACGGCGGCAGCGGGGTCGGCAACAACACATGCGTGCACCAACTGGTCGACGAGGACAAGGTCGTCGCCCTGGTCGCCACCACCGTCCTCGACTACGCGGGCGCCTCCCGTGTCTCCCACGCGCGCGTGCCCGACATCGGCGGCCAGCCCATCGGCGCCGCCTACGACACCTGGCCGCACCTGTACGGCATCTACGGCAGCCTCGCACCCCGCGCGGGCGCCCCGGGCTGGGGCGGCAAGCTGTACGGCGGCACGGAGGTCTACCGGTACTTCAAGCAGCGCCAGGGCGCACGGACCGCCGCCGTCGTGTCGTACAACCAGGCCGCGTCCGCCGCCTATGCCCGGCTCGTCGAACAGGGGCTGAAGGCCGAGGGCTACAAAGTCGTCCCCGAACAGGTCGACTTCGCGCTGCCCAACTTCCGTGCCGCCGCGGCCGACCTGAAGCAGCAGGGCGCCGACCTCGTCTTCGACGCCCTCGACACGCACGGGAACGCCCAGTTGTGCGCGGCGATGGACCAGGTCGGCGCGAGCGTCGTCGCCAAGGTGACGAACGTACAGAACTGGACATCCACCGTCCCGGAGGACTACAAGAACTCCCCGCGCTGCCGCAACGCCCTGTGGGCGACCGGGTCCAGCCGTGACTTCGACGACGTGTCGCAGCCCGCCGTAAAGGAGTTCCGGGAGGCGACCAAGGGGCTGAAGACGCATTCCCAGTGGCAGTTGGAGGGGTGGGCGGCGGCGATGTGGTTCACGGACGCGGCGAAGGCGTGCGCGAAAACGGGCGTCACGCGCGCGTGCGTCGACGACTTCATGAACCGGAGCGAGCACTACACCGCCGACGGCCTGCTGGTTCCCGTCTCCTTCGAGCGGCTCGCCGAACCGCCGAGGACGCGCAGGACCTGTCTGTCGGTCGCCCGCTGGCAGGACGGCAAGGGGTGGATCCCGCAGGGGGACATGAACAGCACCTGTTTCGAAGTGCCGCAACTCCCGTACAGCCCTTGATAACTGCCCTACTGCCCTTGATACAGACTTCGACCATGTTGGAGACCTCGGCACGACTCCTGCGGCTGCTCTCGCTGCTCCAGGCCCACCGCGAGTGGTCCGGCGCCGACCTGGCCGACCGGCTCGGGGTCACCCCGCGCACCGTGCGCCGGGACGTCGACCGACTGCGCGAGCTGGGCTACCCCGTCAACGCCAGTCCCGGCACGGGCGGCGGCTACCAGCTGGGCGCGGGCGCAGAGTTGCCGCCGCTGCTGCTGGACGACGACGAGGCGGTCGCCGTGGCGGTCGGCCTGCGCACCGCCGCCGGGCAGGGCATCGAGGGCATCGGCGAGACCTCCGTACGCGCCCTCACCAAGCTGGAACAGGTCCTCCCGAACCGGCTGCGCCGCCGGGTGGGCGCCCTCAACGCGTTCACCGTGCCGATGCTGCACAACACCCTGCCGTCCGCCGTCGACCCCGCCGTACTGACCGAGCTGGCCGCCCTGTGCCGGGACGCCGAGCGGCTGCGCTTCGACTACGAGAGCCACGACGGCGCCCCCCCCCGCCGTACCGTCGAACCGCACCGCCTGGTGTGCACCGAGCGCCGCTGGTACCTGGTCGCCTGGGACCTGGACCGCGAGGACTGGCGCACCTTCCGCGTCGACCGCGTCACGCCCAGACCGCCGCACGGGCCGCGCTTCACCCCGCGCGAACCACCGGCCGAGGACCTCGCCGCGTACGTGTCGAAAGGGGTCTCCACGCGCGCGTACGCCTCGCAGGCCGTTGTCCGGCTGCTCGTGCCCCTGGAGCGGGCCGCCGAGCGGATCTCACCGTCCGCCGGGACGCTGGAGGCGGACGGGCCGGACGCCTGTCTGCTGCGGACCGGGGCGCCGAACCTCGATGTGATGGTGATCCATGTGGTGATGATGGGCTTCGAGTTCGAGGTCCTGGAGCCGGTCGAGCTGACCGGGGCGATCAGGACGGCGCGGGACCGGCTGTCCCGTGCGCTGGACCGGGACGGCCCGGGGCCGCACAGCGATTCTGTGCCGGAACGGTGAAACTCTTATGCTGCGTCAGCTCCCGCCGTACGGCACGGAATCGGAATGGAATGGGGCGCCCGGCCGGTTCTCGCGGAACTTTCCGCCGGGCTATTCGACGGGCCGGACCGACAGGCGGGAATTACGTTCGAATGCCCGCGTAAGGCGTACGGAACCGCTCATACGTGTGAGACGGTCGGAACAAAACACACGTCCTGATCCTGTGACAGAAGTGTGACCGGAGAGGGTCGTGGAGAGCGGGAGAGGGGCTAGCGTGGCGGGCATGGCACCCATTCCGACTCCACCGGCGAAGCCCCAGGACAGCCCCGACACCTACGTCGGCCTCGACGCGCCGGAGGCCGAGCGGCTCGCGCGGGAACGGGGGTGGTCGACCGTGCGGTCGCTGCCGCCGGGGGCGATCATCACCATGGAGTACCGCGAGGGCCGGCTCAACTTCGAGGTCAAGGACGGCACGGTGGCGCGCGCCTGGAAAGGCTGAACGCGCACGTCACGAAGGCCCCGGTTCCGCAGGAGGAACCGGGGCCTTCGTCATGCGGGGATGGGTTGTGCGTACCGGCCCCGCGGTTCGGTGGGTCAGCCGCCCGCCGCCGGACGGGCCGTCGCCGAGGCGGTGCCACGTGCCACCCGCTCCGGATGCGGCGGTCGGCGGCTGCCGATCGGGGTGACCGGGGTGCGCTCCGAGCGGGTCGTGTGCGGGCTCGGAGCGAGATGGGCGGGAGGCCGCGCCGAACGGCTCGCGGTGACCGTCTCGCGGGCCGCCGGGACCTCGTCGCCCGAGGTGGAGGTGCGCGGCTTGAGCAGCACGGGCGCGGTGACCGGGGACGTCGGCACGGGGGCCGGCGCCGTACCGCCGCGGCGGGCGCGCCAACGGTCGCGGGAGTCGAAGATGCGGGTCTCGGCCAGCGCGATCAGCGGCTCGCACCACGGGAGGGCGAGCAGCACCAGCAGACCGGCGGCCCAGCCGAGCAGCACGTCGCTCAGCCAGTGGGTACCGAGGTAGACCGTGGCGAGACCGACGCCGAGCGAGGTCACGGCGGACGCGGCGGACAACCAGCGGCGGGCTCGTGGCGTGGAGGCCAGATACGCCAGAATCCCCCAGGTCACGACCGCGTTGGCGGTGTGGCCGCTGGGAAATATATCGCCGCCGAGACCCATCTCGTTCGAGCCGATGACGGTGGCGTAGTGCGGGCCGAGGCGGCCCATGCCGAGCTTGGCGGCGCCGACCGTGATGTTCAGCAACAGCAGCAGGGTGCCCAGGGTCAGCAGCGGGCGCAGTGTGTGCTGCCGCCACGAGCGCCAGCCCAGCCAGGCCGCGACCATCACCGCGGTCGGGCCGCGCTGGCCCAGCACCACGTAGTAGTCGACGAACCAGTGGATGCCGGCCCATTGCTGGTACGGCCGGAAGAACATGACCTGCCAGTCGAACCGGACCAGCCAGGACGTGGTCACGACGAGCCATACGATCGCCAGATAGAAGGCCAGGGTCGCGGCAAACAGCACGACCCTGTGCCGGCTCATCTTCGGCACATCGATGTTGGCCGGCCGTTCGGGTTCACGGTCCAGCCTCGCGAACACCCGGTCCAGACGGGTGAGGTTTCGTTCGGTACGCACTCAATCGACGTTACAGCGAGTGAGTGTGGATCCCCGTCGAATCAGCGGCTTTGTGATGACGATGTGATGTGGGAAAGCTCTCAGGAGCAGGTTTATTTCCGAGGATTCCGCAATCCCCGATGGCTCCGTCCTTCAATTCCTTTGATCATGTCGGCCCCAGTTTTATGGCACTTATTAATCAGTTCACCAAATGCTGGGGTGAAATTAGCCGGGCGCTCACCGCTGCCCGGAGTGGATCATGGCGGACCGGTGCCGTTCAGCCAGAACGCCCCGTACACGGCCGACGCCACCGCGACACCGCTCACCACCCACGCTGACCTGGAGGTACGTAGCCGTGCCAGGGCGAGCGCGAGGGGGAACAGCAGGGGGAACGCGGGCATCAGCAGGCGCGGTTTCGAGCCGAAGTAGCTCGACGCGCACAGCGCGAGCGCGGTGACGACCCCCGTGTACACCAGGAGGGGCAGCGGCTGGCCCTGCCGGACCCCCACGACGTACAGCCAGACGACCAGCCCGACCCCGACGATGAGCCCGACCCCGGCCAGGGCGGACGGGAACGAGGTGAACTTCTCACCGACGAAACGGGCGAAGGCGGCGCCGCCGTCGAAACCGTTGCGCCAGCCCGCCTGTACGTCGAGATAGCCCAGCGGACCCTTGCCGGTGCGGTGGCCGACCCACAGGACGTACCCGGCGGCGCCCAGGGGCGCGAGCACCAGACCGAGGGCGCACCGCCAGTTCCGCGCGCCGGGCGCGAGCGCCGCGCTGCGATCCCGCACGAAAGAGGTGAGACCCGCGGACGAGGCGGCCCCCACGAACGAGGCGATGCCCGCCACCCACAGCGCGGCCACCACGGCGAGCCCCACGGGCCGGGTCAGACCGGCGAACAGCGCCAGGACCCCCGCCGTCGGCCAGCGTCCGGTCAGCACGGCGTACAGCGACCAGGCGGCGAGCGCCGTGAACAGCGACTCGCTGTACGCCATCGACTGCACGATCCCCACCGGCAGCACGGCCCACAGCAGCACGGCACACACGCCCGCCCTGCGGCCGTAGACATGCTCGGCGACCGCGAAGATCCCCCAGGCCGCCGCGAGCGACGCGAGCAGGCTCACCACGAGACCGCCGTCGGCGTACGACAGCGGGGAGACCGCGTGCATGAACCTTTCCAGCCAGGGCAGCAGCGGGAAGAAGGCGAGGTTCGAGTGGACGTCGCCGTTCGGGAGCCGCACCTCGTAGCCGTAACCGAGGTCGGCGACCCGGGTGTACCAGAGGGCGTCCCAGCGGGCTGTCAGCAAGGTGTGGGCGCTCTTGCCGCGCGCCGCGCTCCACACCGCGAGCACCACCAGGCCCAGGGCGCGGACGGCGGCGTACCCGAGGAGGGCCGGGGCCGCCCGGCGCAGCGGTGCTTCAAGATCGGTCACGGACCCGATTATCGACGGGGTGCGGAACCGACAGACCCGGCGGGGCGTGGTCCACAGGAGGGGGAGTGGTGTACGCCACACGTGTTGTCCGGGGAGTGTGAGAGGTCCGCCACGTGGCATTGGCGTGAACTCGCGTACTCTGACGGCTCACTCGCCTTCGTTGCGCGGGTCGGAGACACCGCTCCTCTCCGGCCGCAGTCACGGGGAGTCCCCACCCCGTGAGCCCGCCGAACGCGAGGGAACATCTGGGAGGTAGTACATGTCCGGGACGACCACGGCCGCCGCAGCGCTGCGCCGTCGGGCGGCCGGGGCCGGTGCCAACCGCTGGGTCGTCCTCGTCGTCCTCTGTGTCAGCCTGCTGCTCGTCGCGCTGGACGCCACCGTGCTCCATGTCGCGGTGCCCGCCGTCACCGAGGACCTCAAACCCGGCGCGATAGAGCTGCTCTGGATCGTCGACGTCTATCCGCTGGTCTGCGCCTCGCTCCTGATCCTCTTCGGCACGCTCGGCGACCGCGTCGGCCGCAGACGCATCCTGCTCCTCGGCTACGGCCTCTTCGGCATCGCCTCCGGCCTGGCCGCCTGCGCCCATTCCGCCCAGGTCCTGATCCTCGCGCGGGCGCTGCTCGGCGTCGGCGGCGCGATGATCATGCCCGCCACGCTGTCGATCCTCCGCCAGGTCTTCCCCGACCGGCGCGAGCGCGCGGTGGCGATCGGCGTGTGGAGCGCGGTGGCCGCGGTGGGCGCGGCGGTGGGTCCGCTGCTCGGCGGTTTCCTCCTCGAACACTTCTGGTGGGGCTCGGTCTTCCTGGTCAACATCCCCTTGATGCTGATCAGCCTGCCGATCGGCCGCCTTCTGCTCCCCGAGTCCCGCGGCGACCGCAACGGCCCGTGGGACGTCGTCGGCGCGCTGATGGCCGCGGGCGGACTCTTCGGAGTCGTCCTGGGCGTGAAGCGGCTCGGCGGCGGAGAGCCCGTGGACAGCGCGTGGACCGTGGCCCCGCTGCTCGTGGGCGCGGTGCTGCTGGTTCTCTTCGTACGACGGCAACGGCGTCGTACGCATCCGCTGGTGGACCTGAGCATGTTCCGCAGGCCGGCGTTCAGCACATCGGTCGGCTGCATCGTGCTGGCGATGCTGGCGTTGGTGGGCCTGGAACTGATCGCGGCCCAATACCTGCAACTGGTACTGGGGTTGTCCCCTCTCCAGACGGGTCTACGACTGCTGCCGCTGACGTTCGCGGCGATGGCGGCCGGGCTGTTCGGGGCGCGGATGCTCCGGCGTTTCGGCCCGCGCCGGATGGTGTGCTCGGGCTTCTGCCTCACCGCGGTCTCGGTGCTGACGCTCACCGCGATGGGCGGCCGGGACAACACCGGGCTGCTGCTCTTCGGGTTCCTGCTGCTCGGGTTCGGCCTGGAGATGACGCTCTTCGGGGCGTACGAGTCGATGCTGAGCGAGTCGCCGCCGGACCAGGCGGGCGGCGCGGCGGCGATCGGCGAGACCTCCTACCAACTCGGCGCCGGCATCGGCATCGCGCTCCTCGGCAGCGTCATGAACGCGGCGTACGCGCCCGGGCTGCGGTCCGTGCCCGGGGTGCCGACCTCCGCGTCGGCCTCGGCGGGCCACTCACTGGGCGAGGCCTACGACATCGCCGCGCGTCTGGGCGGGGTGCGTGGTGCCGCCCTGCGCGACGCGGCTCGGCACGCCTTCGTGCACGGCCTGCACGTCACGCTGCTCGTCAGCGCGGGCCTGCTGCTGCTGGGCGCGGTGATGGCGTTGCGGTTGCCCCGCATCATGCACTGCGAGGTGCCCGCGGCGGCTGTAGCGGTACCTGCCCCTCGCGAAGTGACACAGTCCCGCGTCTCCGCCTGAACAACATCTCCCACCCACGCACCGCCCGCTACGGGCGCTTGAAGGGTGGACGTCTCCTGTGGGGGTGCCTCGCCGTCGGCGCCTGCCCGTCCGCGCTATCGTAACTAGCAGTGGTAGTTTTCTTAGATTTCGGAGGCTGTGCATGGCTGCGTCCTCGTCCTCGAAGTTGCCCCCCTTCGACCCCGCCGACCCCCTCGGCATCGACGACCTGCTCGACCCCGAGGACCTCGCGATCCGCGACACCGTTCGCGCATGGGCTGCCGACAAGGTGCTGCCGTACGTCGCCGAGTGGTACGAGAAGGGGGAGTTGCCCGGGATCCGGGAGCTCGCGCGGGAGTTGGGCGGTATCGGTGCCCTCGGGATGTCGCTCGACGGGTACGGCTGTGCCGGTGCCTCCGCCGTCCAATACGGGCTCGCCTGCCTGGAGTTGGAGGCCGCCGACTCGGGCATCCGGTCGCTCGTGTCGGTGCAGGGATCGCTCGCCATGTACGCCATCCACCGCTTCGGGAGCGAGGAACAGAAGCAGGCGTGGCTGCCGCGCATGGCCTCCGGTGACGTCATCGGCTGCTTCGGACTGACCGAGCCCGACCACGGTTCCGACCCCGGCGGTATGCGGACCTACGCCAAGCGCGACGGCGGAGACTGGGTGCTCAACGGGCGGAAGATGTGGATCACCAACGGGTCCGTGGCTGGTGTCGCCGTCGTGTGGGCGCAGACCGACGACGGGATCCGCGGGTTCGTCGTACCCACCGACAGCACCGGATTCTCCGCGCCCGAGATCAAGCACAAGTGGTCACTGCGTGCGTCCGTCACCAGTGAACTCGTCCTCGACGACGTACGGTTGCCGGCCGATGCCGTGCTGCCGGAGGTCGTCGGACTGAAGGGGCCGCTGAGCTGTCTGTCGCACGCCCGTTACGGAATCGTGTGGGGTGCGATGGGCGCGGCGCGCGCTTCCTTCGAGTCCGCCGTCGAATACGCGAAGACCCGGGAGCAGTTCGGGCGGCCCATCGGCGGCTTCCAGCTCACCCAGGCCAAGCTCGCCGACATGGCGGTCGAACTGCACAAGGGGATTCTGCTCGCCCATCATCTGGGGCGGCGCATGGACGCCGGGCGCCTGCGTCCCGAGCAGGTCAGCTTCGGCAAGCTGAACAACGTACGGGAGGCCATCGAGATCTGCCGTACGGCACGGACGATCCTCGGTGCCAACGGGATCTCGCTGGAGTACCCGGTGATGCGGCACGCGACGAACCTGGAGTCGGTGCTCACGTACGAGGGCACCGTCGAGATGCACCAGCTCGTGCTGGGCAAGGCGCTCACCGGACTCGACGCCTTCCGGTAGGAAGACCCGAAGTCCTGTTCAACCCTGCGGGAGGCAGGGCCGATGAGCGGCCCTGCCTCAGCTCTGGTTGAAGAAACCGTCCTCGCGGCGCGCGACCGGGTCGCCGCTGACGATCTCCGTGTTGGCGGGGGTCAGCAGGAAGACACGGTTCGCTACCCGCTCGATCGTGCCGCGCAGTCCGAAGGTCAGGCCGGCCGCGAAGTCGACCACGCGCTTGGCGTCGGTCGCCTCCATCGCCGTGAGGTTCACGATCACCGGAACCCCTTCCCGGAACAGCTCGCCGATGGCGCGGGCGTCCCGGAAGCTGTCCGGGGTGACCGTGCCGATGCGTCGGCCCTTCACCTCGGCGACGTCCGAGGCCACCTTCACTCGCGGGTCCGTCACCCAGGCATCCCCGGGCTGCTCGGTCCCTTCGGAGTAGTCGTCGTCGTAGTAGCGCTCGTCATCGTTGTCGTCAACGAGCCCAAGCCAGGCACTCGCCTTGCGTACCGATCCCATGGACGCCTCCTCTCACAGCGGTCTTTATTGCTATCCGCATCCCTATGGTCATCCATGATGCGGATCGCGCGCCAAGTGGATAGACGCCGCGCGGGGGGTTTGTGACGCTACTGGTGCACAGCCAATACGTCGAGGGCCCCCGTGTATCAAGGGTGTTGCCGCATAGGGCTGCTGACTGAGAGTGAAATATGATTCTTCCCGGCGTCCGGGTGATGGCTGGTGCGTACGGGTGAACAGATGGCCGATACGATGCGGCCGCTCGGCGACCCTCCGGGTGTCGTAGTGAACGCCACGTCAGATGTCGTACACGCCACGGGGGATCGTCGTGTTCGGAATGGTCAGGCCCTGCAGTCATCGGCTCGGAGAGAGCCTCAAGGCCCAGTGGATGGCGCACTTGTGCGGGTTGTGCCTCGCGCTGCGCGGAGACCACGGGCAGCTCGCGCGGGTGGTCACCAACTACGACGGGCTGCTGCTCTCGGTTCTGACGGAGGCTCAGGCCGAGCGGGCGGGCGGTGGCCTGCGGCGTACGGCCGGGCCCTGCCCGTTGCGCGGGATGCGGACCGCGTCCGTCGCGCAGGGCGAGGGGGCGCGCCTCGCGGCGGCCGTCTCGCTGGTGCTCGCCTCCGCCAAGGTGCGTGACCATGTCGCCGACGGGGACGGGCTGCTGGCCCGTAAGCCGGTGGCGCTGGCTGCGCGGCGGGTCGCCGGGAGCTGGGGGCGGGCCGGGGCGCGCACCGGCACGGCCGTCGGGTTCGACGCCGGTGTCCTCGTCGAGGCCGTGGAGCGGCAGTTCGGCATCGAGGCCCTCGCCGGGCCCGGCACCCCGATCCTGACCGTCACCGAACCGACCGAGACGGCCACCGCAGCCGCCTTCGCCCACACCGCGCTCCTGGCCGGACGGCCCGGCAACGCCGTACCGCTCGCCGAGGCCGGGCGCCTCTTCGGCCGGCTCGCGCATCTCCTGGACGCCGTGGAGGACCGGGAGGCGGATGCCGCGGCTGGTGCCTGGAATCCCCTCACCGCGACCGGCACCCCGCTCACCGAGGCACGGCGGCTGGCCGACGACGCGCTGCACGGGATACGGCTCGCGCTGCGGGAGACGTCCTTCACGGACGGCAAGTTGGCGCATCTGCTGCTCGCGCACGAACTGGGGCGCTCGGTGGACCGGGCCTTCGGGACACAGTCGTGCGGGCACGGACCCGAGGCGGCGTTCGGGCCGCCGCAGACTCCGTACCTGCCGGGCGATCCGCGCCACGACGGCAATCCCTACGGCGGGAATCCCCACGGCGGCAACCCCTTCGGCGGTGAGCCCCCGCGGCCCGACAAGCGCGGCTTCTGGGCCGGGTGCGCCGCCGCGCTCGGGCTGTGCTGCACCTGCAAGGTGTGCTGTGCCGACGAGTTCGAGGGGCCGTGGTCCCGGAGGCGGCGTGAGGGGTGCTGCTCGAACTGCGACTGCTCGTGCTGCGACGCCTGCGAATGCTGCGAGTGCTGTGAATGCCTCTCGTGCTGCGACTGCTGAACGTGACGGGCAGTCACGGTCGTTGTATACGACCGCCTCGCGGGCCATTGCCGACCTGCCAGGTCGGGCGACCCGTGTTTCGGCGCGGTAAAACAAAAACATGATCCGGTGACCGGTGTGCCGTGAGGGTCGTTGGGCGGGAGCAGAACCATTTCTGCCTCAGGTTCGACTCTTGATCAACTCGCCACCCACTTAAGGCACTTCAGTGGACGTCACAACAAAAGCGACCACCAGCATCCGCGCCAGGCTGCTGAGGATTCTGGTCCTCGCCCTCGCGGTCCTGCTCGCCCTGCTCGGCATCGCGGCCACCGAGCAGATCTCCGCCTACCGCAACGCCTCCGCGACCGCCGACAACGCCCGCCTGGAGATCACCCTCCAGGGGCTCGTGCACGAGCTGCAGAAGGAGCGCGGGCTCACCACCGGATACGTGGGCGGAGTCCGGCAGTTCAGCGCCAAACTGCCCGCGCAGCGCAAGGCGACCGACGCCGCCCGTGAGCAGCTGGACGTGGCCCTGAAGGGGCGCGAGGACTCGGCCGCCGGTTCCGTGCGCGAGTCCCTCGGGCGGCTCGACGGTCTCGCCGGGATCCGCAAGGACGCCGACGACGGCACCGGCGTGGTGAAGGACACCTTCGACTACTTCACCACCACCATCACCGTCCTCGACCGGCTCGACCTCGGCCTCGGAGACGTCCACGACGGCACCCTGCGCGACGCCTACCAGGCGCTCCAAGTCCTCGGCAACGCCAAGGAGTTCACCGGCGAGGAGCGGGCCATCGTGCTCGGCTCGGTACGCGCCGGGAAGTTCCGCGGCGACGACTACGGCCGGTTCATGGAGATCCGCGCCGGACGCCTCGCCGCCCTCGACGCCTTCCCGCGGTCGGCCACCGCCGTGCAGGAGCGGCGCCTGAACACCGCCCTGACCACGCCCGACGCCGAGCGCGCGCTGTCGTACGAGAGCAAGGCGGTGCACGGCACCGGGAAGCTGAAGGCGAGCGTCATTCCGCCCATGGCCTGGTGGGATGCGACGACCTCCACCATCAACGGGATGCGCGGCGTACAGATCAGCCTCGGCACCGATGTCGAGAACCGGGCCGCGCAGCTGGAGAGTTCGGCCCAGCGCGACCTGCTGCTGTTCCTGCTGCTCGCGCTCGGCACGATCGCCGCGCTCGGCGCGCTGGCCCTCGACTGTGTCCGGTCGGTCTCCTCGCCGCTGGTCGAACTCGCCCAGCAGGCACGGGAGGTGGCCGGGAGCCGGCTGCCGCAGGCCGTGGCCGCCGTACAGGACGGCTCGTCCGGGGCGGCGCCGCAGCCGCCCGCCCGGCTCGTCGTCACCCACCGGGCCGGGGCCGAAGTCCGGGAGGTGGCCGAGGCGTTCGACCGGGTGCAGCGGTCCGCCTTCGATCTCGCCACCGAGCAGGCCGTGTTGCGGCGCAACGCCACCGACTCGCTGGTGAGCCTGGGCCGTCGCAACCAGAACCTGGTGCGCCGTCAGATCAGCTTCATCAACAAGCTGGAGCACGAGGACGCCGACCCCGCGACCCTCGCCAACCTCTTCGAACTCGACCACCTGGCCACCCGTATGCGCCGCAACGCCGAAAGCCTCCTCGTGCTCGCCGGAGAGTCCAGCCCGCGCCCCTGGTCCACCCCGCTGGCCGTCAACGACGTGCTGCGCGCCGCGCTGTCCGAGGTCGAGGAGTACCGGCGGGTCACCCTGCGGCGCATCGAGCCCGCGTTCGTCACCGGCTCCGTCGTCGTCGAAATCGCCCACCTGCTGGCCGAGTTGGTGGAGAACGCGCTGAGTTTCTCGCCGCCGGACTCCGACGTGGAGATCGAGGGACGGCGCACCAGCGCCGGTTACCTGATCGCGATCGTCGACCACGGGCTCGGCATGGACAACCAGGCCCTCGCCGAGGCCAACGTAAGGCTCTCCGGCACCGCCAGCTTCATGGCCGAACCCACCCGGTTCCTGGGCCACTTCGTGGTCGGCGCGCTCGCCCGCAAGTGCGGTATCGAGGTACGGCTCGGCGAGGCGCCGGCGGCCGGTGTGGTCGCGCGGGTGCTGATCCCCGCGGCGTTGCTGACGGAGAAGGCGGCCGAGGCGAAGCCCTCGGTCCCGGCACCGAGGAAGGCGGAGACGGACATGGAGCCGAAGCCCGAACCGGCGGTCGCCCCGGTGGCCGCCAAGGGCGGTTCGTCCGCCGCGCGCACCCGCAACGGCCTGGTCAAGCGGCCACAGCGGAGCGGTATCGCGGCGGCGGTGAGTGAGACCGACCGGACCGACCGGACCACCCCCACCGCACCGCCGAACCCGGAACGGACCCCCGAACAGGTCTCCGGGATGCTCTCCACGCTGCGCAGCGCCCACATGCGGGGCGGGATCAGCGTCGAGAAGGAGAAGCAGCAGAACGCCGAGACGAACGAGGGTGCCGCCAAGTGACCGCCGTCGACACCCAGCACGACTCGCAGACCTTCAACTGGCTGCTCGCCAACTTCGTCAAGAGCACCGACGGCGTACGGGACGCGGTCGCCGTCTCCTCCGACGGACTGCTGATCGCCGTGTCGGACGGGCTCGGGCGGACCGAGGCCGACCATCTCGCCGCGATCGTCTCGGGGTTGAGCAGTCTGGCCCGCAGCGCGTCCAAGCGGTACAGCTTCGACGGAGTCAAACTGATCATGATCGAGATGGGCCGGGGTTTCCTGCTCGTCTCGGCGATCCGGGACGGCAGCTGTCTCGGTGTCCTCGCCGACAGCAGCGGTGAACTGGGCCTCGTCGGCTACGAGATGGCGGTGCTCGCGGAGCGGGCGGGTGATCTGCTCACCCCGATGCTCATCGCCGATCTGCGGCAGGCGTTGCCACGGTGAACGGTGAACAGTCCAGGGACGTAGAACCTGATGAGGACGCGACGTTCGTCCGGCCGTTCATCATCACCGGCGGCCGGTCCGAGCCCCTCCAGGCCGATCTGCGCCTGGAGACGCTGGTCGTCGCCGTCGGCGTGCCGGATCCGTCGCTCGCTTTCGAGCGGCGCCACATCGTCGCGGTGTGCGAGCGGCCGACGACCGTCGCGGAGGTGGCGCACCGGGTCGGGGTGCCCCTTGGAGTGGCGAAGGTGCTGATCTCCGACCTCGTCGTCGCCGGGCAACTCGCCTGCCGGCAACCCGCGGAGCTGCCGCTCCCGATGCTCGAAAGGATCAGGGACCATGTCCGGGCGCTCTGACAAGATCGTGCCGCTGGCCGTGAAGATCGTGGTCAGCGGCGGCCTCGGGGTCGGCAAGACCACCTTCATCGGGGCCATTTCGGAGATCGAACCCCTCGACACCGAGGCGGCGATGACCCAAGTCTCCGTGGGCGTCGACTCGTTGGTGGGGGTCGAGGCGAAGACCACCACGACCGTCGCCCTCGACTTCGGGCGGATCACGCTCGATCCGACGATGACGCTGTATCTGTTCGGGACGCCCGGACAGGACCGGTTCTCGTTCCTCTGGGACGACCTGGTGGAGGGCGCGCTCGGCACGGTGGTCCTCATGGACACCCGGCGGATCGAGGACTGCTTCCCGGCGGTCGACTACTTCGAGTCGCAGGGCGCGCCGTTCGTCCTCGCCGTGAACCGCTTCGACGGCGCCGACCGGTTCGACGTGGAGGAGGTCCGGGAGGCGCTGGGGCTGAGCGCGGACGTGCCCGTGCTGGAGTGCGACGCGCGAAACCGGGACTCCGTACGGGACGTGCTCGGTGCGCTGATGGACCGGGTGATCGGGGTCCGGGCGACACCGCGACGGCGCACGGCCGCGCTGACGCGGTAGGTGTGGTGGAGGAAGTGCGGACGGAACCCGAGGGGAGGGGTGCGTGTGAAGGCGGAACGGGTGGCGCGGGAGAACTCGTGAAGCGCACGGTCGGAGGGAGATTCCGGCGACCGGGACGCGCAGTGGGTCAGCTCAACAGGAAGAGGACCACACTCGACCGAGGTCGATGTGGGAGCGCTTGACCAGCCACTGCTGCGGATGCATGGGACAAGTGGAACAGGCATCCGGTGGGGCGTCAACCGAGATGAGACGTACTGCTCACAGTGTGGACTTCCTTGACAGCGAGGGGAAACGGCGCCGTACAGTCGGAGGACGGTCCTGCTGAGGGGCTCGGCCGTACGGCGCCGTCAGGCGCCCTGTGTGAAGGCATTCGCCCGTGTTGCTCACGTCACGGAGTCTTCGCATGTCTTCCGACATTCCCACCCCCATATCCGCCGCCCCGAGCACACGGCCCTCACTCGTCGTCGTCGGGGCCGGGCCGCGGGGGACCGGTCTCATAGAGCGCATCGCCGCCAGCGCGCCCGAGTTGTACACCGGACCGGGCACAGAGGGTGCCGGGGGCTTCGACATCCACCTCGTCGACCCCCATCAGCCGGGCGCCGGACGCATCTGGCGCGCGGCCCAGTCGCCGCTGCTGTGGATGAACTCGCATGCCGAGGACGTCACCATGTTCACCGACGAGACGGTGGTCATGGACGGTCCGGTACGCCCCGGCCCCACGCTGCACGAATGGGCGGACATCGAGGGCTCCACCTTCGCCGACCGGCAGCTCCAGGGCGCCTATCTGCGCTGGGTGCACGAGGAGGCCGTGGCCGCGCTGCCGCCGGGTGTCACCGTCCACCACCACCCGCAGCGCGCCCTGCGGGTGAGCGGCCCGCGCGAGGGACGCCAGCAGGTGTGGCTCGAAGGCCGCCCGCGCCCGCTCCTCGCCGACCTCGTCGTCCTTGCGATCGGCCACCTCGACGCCGAACTCGACGACGAGCAGCGCGAGTTGGCGGCCTACGCCCGCGCCCACGACCTGGTCCACCTGCCGCCCGACTTCACCGCCGACAGCGACCTCACCTCCCTCGCACCCGGCGAACCCGTCATCGTCCGCGGCTTCGGGCTCGCCTTCGTCGACCTGATGGTGCTGCTCACCGAGGGGCGGGGCGGACGCCACGACGGCGACACCTACGTCCCCTCGGGGCAGGAACCGGTGCTGTACGTCGGCTCGCGGCGCGGAGTGCCGTACCACTCGAAGATCGGTTACGAGTGGACCGGTGAACGGCCGCCGCTGCCACGGTTCTTCGGGCCCGCCGAGGTTGACGCGATACTCGCGCGGCCGGGGGGCTTCGACTTCCGGCGGGACGTATGGCCGCTGATCGAGAAGGAGTTGGGGTTCGCGCACTACCACCGGCTGTTCGGTGTGCACCCGGAGCGGACGGCGATCGCCTGGACCGACTTCGAGGAGAAGTACGCGGCCGGGGAGGCGGCGGAGCGCGAGGCGCTCGTGGCGTCCGCCGTGCCCGACCCCGCCGACCGGCTCGACCTCGCGGCGCTCGACCGCCCGCTGGACGGGGTGCGGTATCCGTCGCAGGAGGCGTTCCAGGAGGGCCTGCGGGCGTATGTCGAGGCCGATCTGACGCGCCGTCACGATCCGTCCAGCAGCCCGGACCTGTCCGTCTTCCTCGGACTGCTCTCCGTCTACGTGCAGTTGGTCCGGCTCGGTGACATCGGGCCCTGGTGGCACGGCTTCTTCAGCTATCTCGCCTCCGGGCCGCCCGGACCCCGGCTGCGACAGCTGCTCGCGCTGTCCCGGGCCGGCATCGTGCGGTTCGTCGGCGCGGACATGGCCGTGACCGCCGAGGACGGGGTGTTCCGGGCGTCCAGTCCGACCGTGCCCGGCGTCACCGTCGAGGCGCGGGCGCTCGTCGAGGCACGGCTGCCCGAGCCCACCGTCGGGCGCGCACTCGACCCGCTGCTGCGTGAACTGCACGCCGACGGAGCCGTGGAGACCCCCGAGGGGCTGCTGCGGGTGGACCGCACCGACGGCCGCATCCTCGACGCGGCCGGACGACCGCACCCCCGGCGCTTCGCGCTCGGCCCCTACACCGACGTACGGACCCCCGGCGCCTTCACCCGGCCGCGCACCGGAGGCCCCGCCTTCCGGCAGAACGACGCCACCGCACGGGCCGTACTGGCATTTCTTCGGGACCTCGCGTGTCGGGCCGCCGCGTGACCCCCAGCCGGTCGGTGAAGTCCCGGACTTCATCGAGGACTTGGCCCTCTCCGAGGCGCTCCCGAACGACAGGAAGGCTTCCCTCCCATGACCTCCTCGCACGGCCGGGGCCTGCATCTGGCCGCCGCCGTCGACCAGCGGTCGGCTTATGACGCCGGCTCCTACGTCGAGTTGGCGCGGCTCGCCGAGAGCGGCGGCCTCGACTTCGTGACGCTCGACGACACCTTCGCGCGCCCCGGCCCCGACGCCCTCGCCGTCCTGTCCCGCGTAGCCCCGGCGACCGGCCGGATCGGCCTGGTGCCCACCGTGACCACCACCCACACCGAGCCCTTCCACGTTCAGGCGGCGGTCGCGACCCTCGACTGGGTCAGCCGGGGCCGGGCCGGCTGGCGGATCGAGGTGTCGACCACCGAGGGCGAGGCCCGGCTCTTCGGCCGCCGCCATGCCGCGCCCGCCGACGCGCTGTGGCAGGAGGCGGGCGAAGTCGCCGAGGTGGCCGCCGAGTTGTGGGACAGCTGGGAGGACGACGCCGAGATCCGGGACGCGGTCACCGGCCGCTTCGTCGCCCGCGACAAGCTGCATCACGTCGACTTCCAGGGCTCGGGATTCTCCGTCAAGGGCCCCTCGATCGTGCCCAGGCCCCCGCAGGGCCACCCGGTCCGCGTGGTCGACGCCACCGAGGGCCAGGCCCGGCGGACGGCCGCCCGGTACGCCGATGTGGCCCTCGTCCGCGCGGCGAGCTCCGCGCAGGCCGGGGCCGTACGGTCCGAACTGCGGGCCTCCGCCGAGAAGTTCGGCCGCGATCCCGACACCCTGCGGGTCCTGGTGAGCCTGGTCGTCGACCTCGGCGACGGTGAGCACGCGGCCGAGCCGGGCCACGGCGGGGGCGGCCCCCGGCAGACCGCGCACGGGCCGCTGTACCGGGGCGGTCCGGTCGACCTCGCCGAACTGATCGCGGCCTGGCACGGCGACCGTACCGTCGACGGCTTCCACCTCACGCCCGTCGAACCCCGCCGCGACCTGGAGCGGCTGGTCAACGGCACGGTGGCGCTGCTCCAACACCGGGGCCTGTTCCGCACGTTCTACCCGGGCAGCACGCTCAGGGAGCACCTGGGCCTGGCCCGGCCCGCCAACCAGTACGCCGTGACCGGGGGAGCGTCATGACCGTACGGAGGCCTTCGCACAGGCAGATCCATCTGGCGGCGCACTTCCCCGGTGTCAACAGCACCACCGTGTGGGCCGATCCGCGGTCGAGGTCGCAGATCGCCTTCTCCTCCTTCGAGCACCTCGCGCGCACCGCCGAACGCGGACTCTTCGACTTCTTCTTCCTCGCCGAGGGGCTGCGGCTGCGCGAACACAAGGGCCGTATCCACGACTTGGACGTGGTGGGACGGCCGGAGTCCCTCACCGTCCTGAACGCGCTCGCCGCCGTCACCGAGCGGATCGGTCTTGCCGCCACGGTCAACGCCACCTTCAACGAGCCCTACGAACTCGCCCGCAGACTCGCCACGTTGGACCACCTCAGCGGAGGCAGGGCCGCCTGGAACGTGGTGACCTCCTCCGACGCCTTCACCGGCGAGAACTTCCGGCGCGGCGGCTACCTCGACCGCGCCGATCGCTACACCAGGGCCGCCGAATTCGTCGCCGTGGCAAGGGAGTTGTGGGACTCCTGGACCCCGGACGGACTCTCCCGTCCCTTCGCCCACCGGGGCCAACACTTCGACATCGCGGGCGAGTTCACCGTGCCGCGCTCACCCCAGGGGCACCCGGTCGTCATCCAGGCCGGGGACTCGGGGGAGGGCCGGGAGTTCGCGGCGCGGGCCGCCGATGTCGTCTTCACGAGGCCCGGCACATTGGAGGAAGGCCGCGCCTTCTACGCCGACGTGAAGGGGCGCCTCGCGAAGTACGGCCGTAGCGTCGACGACCTCAAGATCATGCCGGGTGTCACCGTCGTCCTCGGCGACACGGCGGCCGAGGCGCAGGAGCGGGCCGCCGAGATCCGGCGCCGGCAGGTCTCCCCGCAGAACGCGATCCTCGCCGTGGAACAGATCTGGGGCACGGACCTCTCCTCCTACGACCCCGACGGCCCGTTCCCCGACTTCGACCCGGTGCCGGACCCCGCGCTCACCCAGGGGCGGACCCGGCGGGGCGACAGCGTCGCGACGGCCGAGAAGTGGCGGGCGCTGTCACGGCAGAAGGGGCTGTCCATCCGGCAGACCGTGATCGAGGCGAGCGGCCGGCAGTCCTTCATCGGCACCCCGGAGGCGGTCGCGGTCGAACTGGAGACGTTCGTACGGCAGGACGCCGCCGACGGCTTCATCCTGGTACCGCATCTCACGCCGGGCGGGCTCGACGAGTTCGTGGACCGGGTGGTGCCGCTGCTCCAGGAACGCGGCGCCTTCCGCACGGAATACCGGGGCGCCACCCTGCGCTCACATCTCGGGCTCGCCGAACCGGGAGACAAGAGGTGACCAGGATGCCTTCGGACGCGGTCGTGGAGTGGAAGCAGTGGCACGAGCGCCGCGTCGAGTCGGTGTCCGCGCCCTACGGCCCGCTCGCCCTGACCGGCACGTACTGGCTGGAGGACCATCCGGACGGGCGCCTTCCGGGCATCCCCGGGGTGTGGCTCCTCGACGGTGACGCGGTCGTCCTCACCGCACCGGAGGACGAGCGGACCGCACTGACCCTCGACGGGGAGCCCTTCACCGGCTCGGTCCGTCTCGGCGCCGACACCGGCCCGGTGGCCGCGGCCCGCGTCGGCCTCGGCGGGCGCCGACTGGTCGTCCTGGTCCGCGAGGGCAGTTGGGGTGTGCGCGACTACGACCCCGGCTCGGCGGCGCGCCGCGCGTTCCGGGGCATCGAGGCCACGCCCCACGATCCGCGCTTCTCGGTGCCGGGGCGCTTCACGCCGTACGACTCGTGGCGCGTCGTGCGCGTGGACGCGGTGGACGGTGTCCGGCGCGGGCTCGGGCTCTCGGGTGAACTCGCCTTCCGGCTCGACGGGTTGGAGGTGACGCTCCAGGTGGCGGTGCAGGACGACGGCAGGTTGTGGGCGGTGTTCGCCGACTCCACGAGCGGGGACAGCAGTTACCGGTTCCGGTTCCTGTATCCCGACGCGCCCGATGCCGAGGGGCGCACGACGGTCGACTTCAACCGGGCGGTGCTCCCACCGTGCGCGTTCGCCGACCATTTCATCTGCCCTTTCCCGCCGCCGGGGAATACGCTGGGCGTCGCGATCGAGGCGGGGGAGCGCACCCTTCGGTAGACAGGGCATCGGCCCTGGTGGGCCGGGATGTGGCTGTCGGCGGCGGGGTGATCAACTCGCGTAGATCGTGGGCCGGTTGAAGGCTGTACGGCCGAAAGGCGCCCTTGCGCCCCTTGGTCGCGCAGCCGAATACTCCCCCACAGCGCTTGTCAGGTGCACGGCTTGTTCGAAAACCGGACGCCCGACCCTGACTGCGCCTCACGGGCCCCGACCCCACGCGGGCCCCCGAATTCCCCTAGGAGGGAACGAAACGTGAGGATCAAGCGCACCACCCCGCGCAGCGGAATCGCGAGACGGGCCGGGCTGATCGCCGTGGCCACCGGATTCGTCGCCGCTGCAGCGTTCGCCGTCCCCACCGCGAACGCGAGCGAAGCCCAGACGTTCAGCGCGACCCAGCTCTCCGCGGCCAACTCGTCCGTGCTCAAGGCCGATGTCCCGGGCACCGCCTGGGCGGTCGACAGCAAGACGAACCGTGTCGTCGTCACCGTCGACAGCACGGTCTCCCAGGCCGAGATCGCGAAGATCAAGTCGCAGGCGGGCAGCTCCGCCGGCGCGCTCACCATCAAGCACACGGCCGGCCAGTTCAAGAGGCTGCTCTCCGGTGGCGACGCCATCTACGGCGGCGCCTACCGCTGCTCGGCAGGCTTCAACGTGCACAGCGGGAGCACGTACTACTTCCTGACCGCCGGCCACTGCGGTGAGGTCGCCTCCACCTGGTACTCCAACTCCGGGCACACCACGGTGCTGGGCACGAACGTCGGCTACAGCTTCCCGACCAACGACTTCGCGCTGGTCAGGTACACCAACACGGCGATCGCCCACCCGAGCACGGTCGGCAGCCAGACCATCTCCAGCGCGGCCACCCCGTCCGTGGGCACGACCGTCTACCGTCGTGGCTCCACCACCGGCACGCACAGCGGCCGGGTCACCGCCCTGAACGCCACCGTCAACTACGGCAGCGGCGACATCGTGTACCAGATGATCCAGACCACCGTCTGCGCCGAAGGCGGCGACAGCGGCGGTCCGCTCTACGGCGGCACCGTGGCCTACGGTCTGACCTCGGGCGGCAGCGGCAACTGCACCTCCGGCGGCACGACCTTCTTCCAGCCGGTCACGGAGGCACTGAGCTACTACGGCGTGAGCGTCGGCTGACGTCCACCCGCAGCACCTCCGCTCCGGACTGCAGCCGGTAGCGGGTGAGCCCCCGTACGCAACTGGCGTGCGGGGGCTCGCTCTTGTACGGCGGGCGGAGTTACCGTCGTCGTATCGGAATGAGCACCTGATGCGCCACGTCGGACCCTGGGGGGCCGTGATGGTCGAGGAGCTGGTGACGGCGGGAGTGGCACTCGCGTCCGTCGGAGCGGTGTACGCGATGGCGGCGGCGCGGGTCGTCAAACAGTACGAGCGGGGCGTGGTGTTCCGGCTCGGCAGGCTCAGGCCCGAAGTGCGCGGGGCCGGCTTCACGATGGTCGTCCCGTTCGTGGACAAGCTCCGCAAGGTCAACATGCAGATCGTGACGATGCCCGTGCCCGCGCAGGAGGGCATCACCCGCGACAACGTGACGGTCCGGGTGGACGCGGTCGTCTACTTCAAGGTCGTCGACGCGGCGGACGCGTTGGTGCAGGTCGAGGACTACCGGTTCGCCGTCTCGCAGATGGCCCAGACGTCGCTGCGCTCGATCATCGGCAAGAGTGATCTGGACGACCTCCTCTCCAACCGCGAAAAGCTCAACCAGGGCCTGGAGTTGATGATCGACAGCCCCTCCATCGGCTGGGGCGTGCAGATCGACCGCGTCGAGATCAAGGACGTGTCCCTCCCCGAGACGATGAAACGCTCGATGGCCCGCCAGGCCGAGGCCGACCGCGAACGCCGGGCCCGGATCATCAACGCCGACGCCGAGTTGCAGGCCTCCAAGAAACTCGCCGAGGCCGCCGAGCAGATGTCGGAGCAGCCCGCCGCACTCCAACTCCGCCTGCTGCAAACGGTGGTGGCGGTCGCGGCCGAGAAGAACTCGACCCTCGTCCTCCCCTTCCCGGTGGAACTGCTGCGCTTCCTGGAGCGAGCCGCCCCGGCCGCACCCGCGGCGCCCGTGGCACCGGTTGCCCCTGTGGCACCTGTGGCACCGCAACCGGTGCAGGAGCAACTCCCGCCCGCCGAGCCCCACTCGGATCCGGAACCCGATGGATCGATTTCCGGACAGGGCTAGTCCTCACCGGCTGATGGCCGTCGCTCGCACGCGGTGTTTGCAGTGCGAACGGCCTGGGGTGACAGTGAACAGCCAAAGCGATGAGGGCGTACGGCCATGCCCCGCGCGCGACCTGAAGTCGACCTTGTGCGCCCCCTGTGAGGTTGGGAAGAGTGGGTGCCCGTCAACCTACCTTTCGGCCCGCCGGGTCGCGTCCGCAAAGTCCCGTCGTCCGCCCGCAGGGCGGGCCCTGCGGCGTCCGGTGCGTGCTCCCGGCGTGCCGGGTGGAAGCCCTTGTACTGGACGTACTTGGGCTTTCGCCCGGTGCGGCGAGAGTACGTGCCGGGCGTCGCGGGGCAGGCGGGACTTTGCGGACACGGCCTAGCCCTCTGACCTGCCGGGCCGACCCCCCACAGGAGGACACGAGTTGAAGCACCGACGCATATCCGGGCGACGGGCGGCCGTGGCGGGCGCAGCCGCGCTGGTCGTCGCGGGAGTCACCTTGCAGAGTGCGAACGCCAGCGAGGCATCGAAGCCCACCGCACTCCGCACCCTCTCGGCCCAGGCGGCCGGAAAGCTCGCCTCGACGCTCGGCGAGGACCTCGGCTCCGGCGCGGCCGGCACGTTCTACGACGCGAAGACCAAGAGCCTCGTGGTCAACGTGCTCGACCGGGCCGCTGCCGACACCGTCGAGGAGGCCGGCGCCAAGGCGAGAATCGTCGAGCACTCCCTCGCCGAACTGACCGGCGCCCGTACGACCCTCAAGCGGGACGCCACCATCCCCGGCACCTCATGGGCGACCGACCCCACCACCAACAAGGTCGTCGTCACCGCCGACCGCACGGTCTCCGGCACCGAGTGGGCCAAGCTCACCGAGGTCGTCGACGGGCTCGGCAGCAAGGCCGAACTCCGGCGCACCGCAGGGGAGTTCAAACCTCTCATCGCGGGCGGCGACGCCATCACCGGCTCGGGCGGGCGCTGTTCGCTCGGCTTCAACGTGGTCAAGGGCGGCGCGCCCTACTTCATCACCGCGGGGCACTGCACCGAGGCCATCTCCACCTGGACCGACTCCAGTGGCAACGAGATCGGCACGAACGAGCAGTCCAGCTTCCCGGGCAACGACTTCGGCCTGGTCAAGTACACCTCGGACGTCGCCCACCCGAGCGCGGTCGACCTCTACGACGGCTCCTCGCAGCCCATCACCCACGCCGCCGACGCCACCGTCGGCGAGAAGGTGACCCGCAGCGGCTCGACGACCCAGGTGCACACCGGCACGGTCACCGGCCTGGACGCCACCGTGAACTACGGCAACGGCGACATCGTCAACGGCCTCATCCAGACCGACGTCTGCGCCGAGCCCGGCGACAGCGGCGGCTCGCTCTTCGACGGCGACGCGGCGATCGGCCTCACCTCGGGCGGCAGCGGCGACTGCACCTCGGGCGGCGAGACCTTCTTCCAACCGGTCACCGAGGCGCTGTCGACCTTCGGTGCACAGATCGGCTGACCGGCCGACCTGTCGTACGACGCCGTGAAGTCCCGTCCCCGCGCGCGAGGGGGCGGGACTTCACGGCGTCAACAGGTGTGCGGCGAGCGGCGGTTGGCCGCCCCGAGGGTGCCGGTCATCCGTCCAGGGACGCGGCCGGATCCGTCGCCCCCGGTCGGTCCAGGAGGTCTTCGTGTTTCCGCCGCAGCATCGCCGCCAGCAGGGTGACCACGATCCCGGCGAGCGCCCACGCGGACAGCACCAGCAGCGGGCCGGTCACGGCGTTGCCCTTGAAGTAGGCGATCGAGCGGGCCACCCAGGTCCCGGCGCCCGGCGGCAGCGCGGGCCCGATCGCGTTCCAGAACGGCGGCAGCAGCGGCAGCGGAAAGGCGCCGCCCGCGCTCGGGTTGCCCGCGATCACCACCAGCAGGATCGCCAGACCGATGCCCACGACCCCGAAGACCCCCTGCAGGGCGAGGGTCGCCGCCCCGACGGCGAAGGTGATCAGCGCGCCGAGCCCCCAGAACGCCGTCACGCTCCCCGGCAGCGCGCCCAGGACGGGCCCGACGATCACCGCACCGCCGAGACCGCCGACGATCGCGACCAGTGCCATCACGATCAGCCGGATCACCGCGCGGCGCGGGTTGGCGGGCCGGGCGCCGGTGCTGATCGCGAGGATCGAGGCGCACAGATAGCCGCCGACGCACCAGCCGACGACCAGATAGAAGGACGACAGCCCGTCGAAGTCCTGGGCGGAGGCCGGGGCCACGTCCACCACCCTGACCGTGTGCTGCTCGGCCTTCTCCAGGGTGGTGGTGATCGTCTCCAGGGTGGTGGCGAGAACCGTGCCGCCGCCGGTCGCGACCAGGAGCGTGTCCTTGATGCCGCGCGAGTCGATGACGAGAGCGCCGTCGATGTCCCGGTTCAGGATCTGCTTCCGCGCGCTCGCCGCGTCCGGCACCGCGCGCGGGTCCAGGGGCGAGCCGGGCAGCTGCTTCAGCCGGGCCACCGTCTGCTCGGCCGTGACCCCGGGTGCGACAACCCCGAAAGCCACATCTCTGGGCTTCGGGTTGTGGAGCGCGCCCACATAGGAGGCGATGAAGAGCAGCTGAAGGGCGACCACACCGATGACGAGGAGGGTGGCCCGCAGACTGACCGCATCCTTCACCTCACCCAGGAAGGACGTACGGGACGTACCGGCACCGGGGGTCTCTGTCATGTCCCCACGGTCTCGGTGGCCCGGTGTTTGCGCAGGTGGGAAGGGTCCGAACGGATGTCGCACACGCGTTCGAGATTGGGGGTATGGTGGGGCTGAGGCAGTTGGGAACAGGTGTTCGATATCCCTTCGGGGTCCACGAGTGCGGGAGGTGCGTGTGCCGGGTTTCACGCATCTGCACACCGTCTCCGGGTACTCCCTGCGCTACGGCGCCTCGCACCCCGAGCGGCTCGCCGAGCGCGCCTCGGAGCGGGGCATGGACGCCCTCGCCCTCACCGACCGCGACACCCTCGCGGGCACCGTCCGCTTCGCCAAGGCCTGCGCGAAGGCGGGCATACGGCCCCTGTTCGGCACCGAGCTGGCGGTCGGTGAGCCGGTACGAGGCGAGCGGCGCCGGGCCCCGGTCCGCGGCGGTGCCTTCATCGACGAGTCGACACCCCGGGTCACCTTCCTCGCCCGGGACGGCGCGACCGGCTGGGCCGACCTCTGCCGACTCGTCACCGCCGCCCACTCGGCCGAGGGCACCCCCCTCCTGCCCTGGCCCGCCAACCACGGCGACGGTCTGACCGTCCTGCTCGGCCCCGCCTCCGACGTCGGCCGCGCCCTCGCGGCAGGGCGTCCCGACCGGGCGGCCCGCCTCCTCGCCCCCTGGCGCGAGATCTACGGCGACGCCCTGCGCCTCGAAGCCGTCTGGCACCACCGCGAGGGCACCGGCCCCGGCTCCCTGCGGCTGGCCGCCCGCACCGTCGGCTTCGCCGCCGAACAACGCGTCCGGCCCGTGCTCAGCAACGCGGTCCGGTACGCCGACCCCGGCATGGGCCCGGTCGCCGACATCCTGGACTCCGCGCGCAGGCTCGTCCCCGTCGACCCCGCCAAAGGGCTCGACCCGGGGGAGGCCTGGCTCAAGGACGCGGGCGGCATGCTCGCCGCCGCCGAGCGGATCGTCGAGGCCGCCGGCTACCGCCGCGACACCGCCCACCGCCTGCTGGAGCAGACCCGGGCCACCGCCGCCGAGTGCCTCGTCGACCCCGAGGACGACCTCGGCATCGGCTCCGTCCACTTCCCCGAACCGCACCTCGTCGGCGCCGGCCACCGCACCGCACAGCGCGCGCTCGCCTCACGGGCGGCGGCGGGGATGGTGCTGCGCGGCCACTCCGGCAAGCACGTGTACTGGGAGCGGATGCACCGCGAGCTGGACATCATCGCCCATCACAACGTCGCCTCCTACTTCCTGACGGTCGCTCAGGTCGTCGACGACGTAAAGGAGATGGGCATCCGGGTCGCCGCACGCGGCTCCGGCGCGGGCTCGCTCGTCAACCACCTCCTCGGCATCGCGCACGCCGACCCCGTCGAACACGGGCTGCTGATGGAGCGGTTCCTGTCCAAGCGCCGCTCCGTGCTGCCCGACATCGACATCGACGTGGAGTCCGCGCGCCGCCTGGAGGTCTACCGCGCGATCATCGCCCGCTTCGGCACCGAGCGGGTCGCCACGGTCGCGATGCCGGAGACGTACCGGGTGCGGCACGCGATCCGCGATGTCGGCGCGGCCCTGTCCATGGACCCCGCCGACATCGACCGCATCGCCAAGTCCTTCCCGCACATCCGCGCCCGGGACGCCCGCGCCGCGCTCGACGAACTGCCCGAACTCCGGGCGCTGGCAGGGGAGAAGGAGAGATACGGACGCCTCTGGGAACTGGTCGAATCCCTCGACGCGTTGCCGCGCGGAATCGCCATGCACCCCTGCGGAGTCCTGCTCTCCGACGCCACGCTCCTCGCCCGTACACCGGTCGTGCCGACCAGCGGCGAGGGTCTGCCCATGTCGCAGTTCGACAAGGAGGACGTCGAGGACCTCGGACTGCTCAAACTCGATGTGCTGGGTGTGCGGATGCAGTCCGCGATGGCGCACGCGGTCGCCGAGGTGGAGCGGGCGACGGGGGAGCGGATCGACCTGGACGCGGTACCGCCGGGCGACCCGGCGACGTATCAACTCATCCGTTCCACCGAGACGTTGGGCTGCTTCCAGATCGAGTCGCCGGGTCAGCGGGACCTGGTCGGGCGGCTGCAGCCGGCCACCTTCGACGACCTCGTGGTCGACATCTCCCTCTTCCGGCCGGGGCCGGTCGCCGCCGACATGGTGCGGCCGTTCATCGAGGCACGGCACGGGCGGGCACCCGTCAGATATCCGCACCCGGACCTGGAGGAGCCGTTGCGGAGCACGTACGGAGTCGTCGTCTTCCACGAGCAGATCATCGACATCGTGGACATCATGACCGGCTGCGGACGCGGCGAGGCGGACCGGGTGCGGCGCGGGCTGTCCGACCCGGAGTCGCAGGGGCGGATCAGGTTCTGGTTCGCGCAGCACGCGGCAGCCAGGGGATATGACGCAGAAACGATTCAGCGGACCTGGGAGATCGTCGAGGCCTTCGGTTCCTACGGCTTCTGCAAGGCGCACGCGGTCGCCTTCGCCGTACCGACGTACCAGTCGGCGTGGCTGAAGGCGCACCACCCGGCGGCCTTCTATGCCGGGCTGCTCACGCACGACCCCGGGATGTATCCGAAGCGGCTGCTGCTGGCGGACGCGCGGCGGCGCGGGGTGCCGATCCTGCCGTTGGACGTGAACCGGTCGGCGGTCGCCCACCGTATCGAACTGGTGTCTGAATCTCCTGGTTCTTTCGAACGCTGGGGCCTGCGGCTCGCGCTCTCCGACGTGCACGGCATCAGCGAGGCCGAGGCGGCGCGGATCGCGGACGGGCAGCCGTACGCCTCGCTGCTGGACTTCTGGGAGCGGGGGCGGCCGAGCCGTCCGCTTTCCCAACGGCTCGCCCAGGTCGGCGCGTTGGACGCCTTCGGTGCCAACCGGCGTGATCTGCAACTGCACTTGACCGAGCTGCACCGAGGGTCCCGGGGTGCGGGCGGCGGCCAACTCCCGTTGTCCGGTGGGAGGAAGACCGCCCCGGCCGGGCTGCCCGACCTGTCCTCGGCGGAGCGGCTCAGCGCCGAGCTGGGCGTGCTGTCCATGGACACCTCGCGCAATCTGATGGACGACCACCGGGCGTTCCTCGACGAGTTGGGCGTGGTGTCGGCGCGTCGGCTGCGGGATGCCAGGCACGGGGAGACGGTGCTGGTCGCGGGCGCCAAGGCAGCCACCCAGACCCCGCCGATCCGGTCCGGCAAGCGGGTCATCTTCACCACCCTCGACGACGGCACCGGCCTGGTCGACCTCGCCTTCTTCGACGACTCCCACGACGCCTGCGCGCACACCGTCTTCCACTCCTGGCTGCTGCTGGTGCGCGGGGTGGTGCAACGGCGCGGCCCGCGCAGCCTCAGCGTGGTCGGCGCCGCCGCGTGGAACCTCGCCGAACTCGTCGAACTGCGCGCCGAGGGCGGCCTCGACGTGGTCGCGGCCCGGCTGGCGGAGCCCGCGCCGGAGCCGGAACGGAAACAGGCAGGGCCGGTGCCGGAGGAGTCCGGCGGTGACGCGACGCAGGGTCGCCGTATCCGGCTCCCCACCGGATTCGAGCTGCATCCGTGGGCCGATCTGCGTCCGGCGGGCGAAGAGCCCGCGAAGGTACGGAAGTTGTGGCACCAGAGTCCGGGGAGTGCGGGATGACCATCCTCTGCGTACGTTTCCAACTGCCTTCGATCCACCTGCCTTTGACGAGTGAGGCGGCTCTGCCCGGGCTGCTCGGCCTGCTGGCGGAGTTCACTCCCGTCGTCGAGGCCCTGCCGCCGGACGGCGCGCTGGTCGATCTGCGGGGCGCCGAACGGTACTTCGGGCGCGGCGCCGTCGAGCTGGCGGCGGTGATCCGGGTACGGGCGCTCGCCTTCTACGGCGTCGACTGCGTGATCGGCGCCGGACCCGGCCCGATGCTGGCCCGGATCGCGCTGGGGGACGCCCGGCCCGGGGTGACCTGCGCCGTACCCGAGGACACCGTCGCGGAGTTCCTCGCCGAACGGCCCGTCTCCGCGCTCCCCGGCGTCGGCACCGCGACCGCCCGCACCCTGTGCGAGTACGGCCTCGACACCCTCGGCCGGGTCGCCGCCGCCCCCCTGTCCACGGTCCAGCGCCTGGTCGGTGCCAGGGCCGGCCGCGAACTGCACGAGAGGGCGAACGGCGTCGACCGCGGCCGGGTCGTCCCCAACGCGGTCTCGCGCTCCCTGGCGACCGAACGCCCCTTCACCCGCGACGAGTTGGACCCCGACCGGCACCGCCGTGCGCTCCTCTCGGCCGCCGAGGAACTCGGCACCCGGCTGCGCGCCCTGGACAAGGTCTGCGGCGGGCTGACCCTCGCCGTCCGCTACGCCGACCGCTCCTCCACCACCCGCAGCCGCACCCTCAAGGAACCGACCGCGCACTCCGCCGCGTTGACCGGGGTGGCGTACGACATGTACGAGGCGCTCGGGCTGCAACGCGCCCGCGTGCGCTCGCTCACCCTGCGCGCCGAAGCCCTCGGTCCCGCCGAACAGGCCTCCTACCAGCTCACCTTCGACCCGGTGGACGAGAAGGTCCGCCGTATCGAGGAGGTCGCGGACCGGGCGCGGGCGAAGTTCGGGCCGCGCGCGGTGATGCCGGGAGCGTTGGCGGCGTAACTCTCCCTGTTCGTGGGTCAGTTGGCCCACGGCGCGACGATGCGCGTGCCGTCGGCCAGCTCCGCCTCCAGCCCGATCGGCGTGGTGACCCAGGTGATCGTGGTCCGGTCGGTGGGGTTCTCGGCGCCGAAGGTCGCCCCGGGGTTGATGATCAGCGTGTCGCCCGCGCCGACCCGCTCGGTGCGGCCGTCGAGCGTGATGACCAGCTCGCCTTCGAGGATGTGCAGGATCTCCTCGTGGTTGACGGTGTGCAGGGGTGCCTTGGTGCCGGCCGGGATCTCGCCCCGCCAGGCGCACAACTCCTTGCTGCCGGTGCGGGGATGGGCGTACGAGACGAAGCGGGCGCCGTGGATCTCGTGAGTGACGGCTTCGGCTGCGCGGATGACGGGCATGGGTGGGCCTCTCTCAAGATGGTCAAGCTGCTTGACTATATGGCTCCATGGTCAAGCAGCTTGACCGGTTCGTCAAGGGTGTTTCAATGCCTCCGTGCAGAACTCCGAGGCCATCGTCCTGTCCGCCGCCGTGCTCGCCGTCGCCGGTGAACTCACGCAGCGCATCCATGAGGGCGTCGTCGCCCGTGGCTTCGAAGGGGTGCGGCCCGCGCACGGGTTCGCCTTCGTGCGTCTCGCCCCGGACGGTGCGACGGTCACCGATCTCGCCGCCCATCTCGGAGTGACCAAGCAGGCCGCGAGTCAGCTCGTCGCAGAGCTGGTGCGCAGGGGGTATGTCGAGCGGCGCCCGCACCCCGCCGACGCGCGCGCCCGGCTGATCGTGCTGACCGAGCGCGGATGGGCCTGCACGCGTGCGGCGGAGGAGGCCGCCGCCGACGCCGTGCGGCCGTGGGTCGAACTGCTGGGCGAGAGTGAAGTGCGCGTGTTGTGTGACCGTTTGGTGCGTATTGCGCCCTACGGTCCCATCAGGCCGACCTGGTGACTGGTTATCACTGGAAGTTTTTACTGACGCGTAACTTCACGCTTCACCTACTCGCTCGTAACTTGATGAGAGAACAGCATTCTTGTGATCCGGATCACAGGGCGTAAGGCCGTCGCAACTCCCTTGAGCCGCAAGGAGATCACACGATGCTGCCCTGGAAACGAGTGCTCAGACCCCTGACCGCACTGCTCCTGACTGCCGCGGTCGCCGCTCTCCCCACCGCCGCCCATGCGGCGAGCGCCCCGAGCACCGGCTGGAACGACTACACGTGTAAGCCCTCCGCCGCCCACCCCGACCCGGTCGTCCTCGTACACGGAACGTTCGCCAACAGCACCGACAACTGGCTGGTTCTCGCGCCGTACCTGGAGGCCCGCGGCTACTGCGTCTTCTCCCTCGACTACGGCCAACTCCCCGGCGTCCCCCTCGTCTACGGCCTCGGCCCCATCGACAAGTCGGCAGAGCAACTCCAGGCCTACGTCGACAAGGTGCTCGCCGCGACCGGCGCCGCCAAGGTCGACCTCGTCGGTCACTCGCAGGGCGGCATGATGCCCCGCTACTACCTCAAGTTCCTCGGCGGAGCAGCCAAGGTGGACACCTTCGTCGGTATCGCGCCCGACAACCACGGCACCACCCTGGACGGACTCACCAAGCTCCTGCCGTACTTCCCGGGTGCCGAGGACGTGATCTCGGCGGCCACTCCCGCCCTCGCCGACCAGATCGCCGGCTCGGCCTTCCTCACCGAGCTGAACGCGGGCGGCGACACCGTCCCCGGCGTCCACTACACGGTCATCGCCACCCGGTACGACGAGGTGGTCACGCCGTACAGGAGTCAGTTCCTGAGCGGATCCGACGTGCACAACGTGCTGATCCAGAACCTGTGTTCACTCGACCTCTCCGAGCACGCGCTGCTCGGGCTGTCGGACCGGATCGCCTTCCACGAGGTCGCCAACGCCCTCGATCCGGCGCACGCCACCACCACCAACTGCCTGTCGGCACTGAGCTGATCGCACACCGCGGGGTCTGTCCGACCTGAGCCGCCGGACAGACCCCGCCCCCTGGACGGCCGTACTAACGGCCGTGCCGTCCACCGCCGTTGGTCGCGCGGCGGCGGACCGAGGCGAACAGGGCCGCGGCGCCGAGCGCCAGGGAGGCCGCGCCGCCGATGACGAGATACGGCGAGCTGTCGTTGCTGCCGGTCGCCGCGAGATCCTGTGAACTGCCCGCGGGTTGGGGCCCGTTGGCCTGTTCCGTCGCGGCGACCGGCTCCGCCGAAGTGCCCGCGTCCGCGTCCCCGTGACCGTGGTGCTCCACGGTCGACTTGTCGGCACCGGCCGCGATCTGCTCGTCGGACGGGGCGGGAGTGGATTGGGCGGGAGCGGTCGGGGTGGGCGTCGGTGCCGAACTGCCCGCCGTGCCACCGCCGTTGGCCCCCGTGCCGCTACCGCTGCCGCTGCCGTTCCCGTTCCCGCCGAAGCTGACGTCCGAGCAGGAGTAGAAAGCCTCCGGGCTGTCGGAGCGCTGCCAGATCGCGTACAGGAGCTGCTTGCCGGAGCGCTGGGGGAGGGTGCCGGAGAAGGTGTAGAAGCCGCCCGAGGCGACCGGGTCGGTGGCCGTCGCGACCGGGTGCTCCAGGTCCAGGTCGGCCCAGGCGAGCGGCTGCGCGGGGTCGTAGCCGGACTTGGTGAGGTACACCTTGAAGGTGCCCTTGTGCGGCGCGGTCACGCGGTACTTGAAGGTGTACGAGCCGCTGCGCACGCTGGTCGCCGGCCAGTCCGCGCGGGCCAGGTCGAGGCCCTTGAACTCCGCGTTGTTCGCGCTGCACAGCTTGCCGTCCGGGATCAGCGCCTGGTGCTGCCCGTTCGCGTCGCCGATCCGGATGCCGTTCCAGTCGTAGAGCGCCTGTGTGCCACCGGCCGCGACCGCCGCCCTGCACGCGGCCGACTTCGGGTTCTCCGGTCCCTCCGCGTAGCACTGCGCGACCCGGCTGACCGGATCCCCCATCGAACCGTGCGCCGCCGCGGGTGCCGCGGCGAGCGCGGTCAGTGCGAGGGGAGCCATGCCGAGGAGGGCGACAGCGGCGGCCTTGTGGCGTGCGAGCATGGCGGAACTCCAACTCCTCGAACGGTTCGCGACGCGGGGGACGGATCCCGTGGGGTGATCAGAAGCTAGCCCCTGGAAACCGCGATATCGCCTGCTGGGGACGGGGGAGGGAGATCCTTATGGTCGTGTTAAGGCAGGGCTAACCGAGGGCTCAGGGAGTCGGGTGTCGTGAGGGTGGAGAGGCGTCGCAGATGAGCAGACCGCAGTCCGAGTTCCATCGCCCCGAGGCACCCTGGCGGCGGCCGGCCGGGGCACCCGCCGGAGTGTGGGAGCAGGAGCTGGCCGTGGACCCGGTCTCCGGGGACTCCACCGTGCTCCAGCACTACGAGCCGGGAACGGACACCAGCGCCCAGGGTGCCGTCCGGCACGACTACTTCGAGGAGGTGTACATCCTCGAAGGCGACCTCACCGACCTGCGCCTCGGCGAGACCTTCACCGCGGGCATGTACGCCTACCGCCACCCGGACATGGAACACGGGCCGTGGACGAGCACGGAGGGCGTCCGGATGCTCGTGATGAGCACGCATACCGTCGGGCACCGCCCATGACCACCGGCGTTCGCGCGGCCGTCCCCGCCGATGTACCGGCAGTGAAGGCCGTGACCGACATGGCGTACCACCACTACATCGCGCGCATCGGTGTGGTGCCGCAGCCCATGGAGGCGGACCACATGGCGGATGTGGTCGCCGGGCGGGTGTTCGTGACCGGCGACCCTGTGATCGGGCTCGTGGTGATCGAGGAGCGCGCCGATCACCTGTTCCTCGACAGCATCGCCGTCCACCCCGACGCGCACGGCACGGGGGTGGGACGGCGGCTGCTGGACTTCGTGGACGCACGCGCGCGTGCGCTCGGGCTGCCCGAGGTCAGGCTCTACACGAACGCGCTGATGTGGGAGAACCAGCAGATCTACCCGAAGTTCGGCTACGAGGTCGTCGAGCGGCGCACGGACGGGCCGTACGACCGCATCCACTACCGGAAGCGGCTGGCCTGACGGCTGGGCCTCTCGCCGACCGGGCTCAGCCGTCCGGCCACCAGGTGCGGGCGATGTCCTTTCGGACCTCGGGGCGCTCGGCAGGGCGCTCGTCGGCCTCGTCCCGTACCCGACGGGTGTCCGACTTCTTCAGGGGCTTCTGCACGGTTACGCGGCGCATGGCTGCCTCCTTGTGTCCACCCGGGTTCGTGTTCTCACGAGGTAGACCGTTCCCGGGAGGGTGACTCATCGAAGCGGGTCTGTCTGTGGTGGCTGTCACGATCGGACTGTCAGTGGCGGGTGTCACGCTGGGCGCATGAGTGAACTTGAAGCGAACGTGGACTGGGACGCGGAGGCCTCGACCTTCGACGAAGAGCCTGATCACGGCCTGCGCGACCCGAAGGTCCGGCGGGCCTGGGCGGACCGGCTGCGCGGCTGGCTGCCCGCCGGCGCGGCCGATGTCCTCGACCTCGGCTGCGGCACCGGCAGCCTGTCGCTCCTCGCGGCCGAGCAGGGACACCGTGTCACCGGCGTCGACCTCTCCCCGGCGATGGTGGACCTCGCCCGAGCGAAGCTGGCCGGCCGTGACGCGGTGTTCCTGATCGGTGACGCCGCAGCACCTCCGGTGGGTGAGCAGCGCTACGACGTCGTCCTCGTCCGGCATGTGCTGTGGGCGCTGCCCGACACCGCCCGGGTTCTGCGGCACTGGCGCGGGCTGCTGCGCCCCGGCGGGCGGCTGGTGCTGATCGAGGGCCGCTGGGGGACGGTGAGCCCGGCCGGCATACCCGCCGACCGTCTCACCGAGCTCCTGGCGCCCGTCGCCGAGCACGTGCGCGTGGAGCGGCTGTCGGACGACCCGCTGCTGTGGGGGAAGCCGGTGACCGACGAGCGGTACGCGGTGGTCGCCACGGGGTGAGCGGGCCTCACCGCAGCAGCGCGGCGAACCCGCCCGCACGGGCCAGCCCCTCCAACTCGTCGAGCGCCGCCACGGCCGCCGCCGCGGCCACGGGGTCCGAGGCGGCCAGCCCACTCGCCTCGAACTCGTCCTCGTCCAGCCGACGCACGTCCCTGCCGTCGGCGGACAGCCACAGGTCCAGATCGAGGTCTTCTACGACGAGTTCGGCGCCGGAGCGCGTCGCGGGCCGGGTGATGTCGCAGTACCAGCCCTTCAACTTCCCTCCGCCGTCCCGGACTTCCTTCACCGCGTACCAGCGGTCCCGCCAGTAGTACTCGGTGAACACGTCACCGCGCTCGAAGCGCACGAAGCCGAAGTCGCGGACGCCGTCACCCGCCCATGGGGCACGGACGGCGAGGCGGGTGCCGTCGTCGAAGAGCAGCTCCGCCGCGTAACGGATCTTCGTACGGCCCGCCTTGACGAGGACGACGTCCAACTGACGAGCGGAATCAGGCAAGTTCACGGACATACCGCACCTCCGTAGCGCAGGTCTCATAGCCGAACCACTTGTTGATCGCGAGCATCGGCCCGTTGCCGGCGTCGTTGCCGGTGAACGCCTCCGTGAATCCGGCGGCGCGGGCGCGGTGCAGGGAGTCGTTCTTGGCGTGCTTGGCGAGGCCCCGGCCGCGGTGGGCGCGGGCGGTGCCGGTCATGACGGTGCCGTAGCGGAAGCCGCCGTCCGTGCGGGCGGCGCTGAAGGCCGCCGGACGTCCGTCGACGAGGGCGACGGACGTCAACTCCGGGCTGAAGAGGGGGTTTCGCCAGGTCTCGTCCAGCCAGGCCTCGTAGTCGGTGAACTCGGTGTCGATGTCGCTGGGTTCGTCCAGCGTCGCCTCCGCGTCCAGCTCGAACAGCGGGCGCGGGTCGTCGCCGAAGTCCGAGCCCGGGCGGATCTCGACGCCCGGTGGGAGGTCCTGGAGCGGGGGCAGGGCGCCGTGCGCCAGGTCAAGCCGGAGGAAGTGCGCGGAGCGGCTCGCCCTGTAGCCGAACCGCTCGGCGAAGGCGCGGTTGTCCGGCGCGTCCAGGACCCAGGCGTAGAGCCTGACCGCGTCCTGGGCGGCCAGGTGCTCCTCGGCGGCGCGGACGAGGAGTGCGCCCGCGCCCCGGCGCGTCCGCCCGGGGTGCACATACACGTTGACGAAGCCCTGGCCGGGCTCCGGGCTCTCGTTGGCGATGCCCACCTGTGCCGTGCCGATGATCTCGCCGTCCTCCTCCGCGACCAGCCTGCGCAGCCGGGCCTCCGGGTGCGCGTGGGCGATGTCGAAGGCGACGGACTCCGGAGTGAACAGCATGTAGGGGAGCGCGAGGCGGCGGACCTGGACGAAGCCGTCCAGGTCGGCTCGGACGTCGGGGTTCAGGTCGCGCGCGATCACCGTCATGGAGTCGCACGCTACGGCGGAGCCGCGCCGGAGTGCCTCTCATTTTCCGGTGGGTGCGGGACAATCGGGCCGTGACCTTGAAGATCCACATCGATGACAGTGCCGCGCCCTACGAGCAGATCCGCGCCCAGATCTCGGAGCAGGCCCGGTCCGGAGCGCTGCCGGTCGGCCACCGGCTGCCCACGGTACGGGGACTGGCCGAGTCGCTCGGCCTCGCCGCCAACACCGTCGCCAAGGCGTACCGGGCCCTGGAGACGGACGGCGTGATCGAGACGCGGGGCCGCAACGGAACGCTGATCGCTGCCGCGGGCTCGGCGGCGGAGCGGGAAGCGGCGCTGGCCGCGCAGGCCTATGCGGAGAAGGTCCGGCGGCTGGGGCTCACGCGGGAGGACGCGGCGGCGGCGGTACGGGATGCCCTGCGGGCGGCTTACGGGGCTTAGCCGCGACGGGTGTTGTCACAGATACAACCCCGCGTCCGCCCCCTCCCGTTGGTCCGGTACCGAGGTCGGCTGGGTGCCCCGGCGCAGTGCGTACAGTTCCGCGAGGGTCGCGCCCTCGCGGCCGATGCCCTCCTCCGTGCCGAGCCAGCCGATCGCCTCGCGGCGGGTGAGCGCGCCCACCTCGATACGGGCCAGACAGCGGCCGGGGCGGACGACCGCGGGGTGCAGGCGCTCCAGGTCCTCGTTGGTGGTGACGCCCACCAGGACGTTGCGGCCCTGGCCGAGGAGGCCGTCCGTCAGGTTCAGGAGGCGGGAGAGGGCCTGGCCCGCCGTGTGCTTGGCCTCGCCGCGGATCAACTCGTCGCAGTCCTCCAGGAGAAGGAGCCGCCAACGGCCCTTGCCCGTCGTGTCGTCCTCGCCGATCGCGATGTCCATCAGATAGCCGACGTCGCTGAACAGCCGCTCCGGGTCCAGCACACAGTCCACCTGGCACCAGTCCCGCCAGGAACGCGCCAGCGTGCGCAGTGCCGAGGTCTTGCCGGTGCCCGGCGGGCCGTGCAGCAACAGCAGCCGGCCCGCGATGTCCTCCGGCGTCGTCTTCATCAGGGTGTCCATGGCGTCGGCCACCGGACCCGTGTAGTTGGGGCGCACCTCGTCCCACGTACCGGCCGAGATCTGCCGGGTCGTCCGGTGCGGGCCGCGCCTGGGGGAGACGTACCAGAACCCCATCGTCACGTTCTCCGGCTGCGGTTCGGGCTCGTCCGCCGCGCCGTCGGTCGCCTGGCCGAGGACCTTCTCGGCGAGCTCCTCGCTGGTCGCGGTGACCGTGATGTCGGCGCCCCGGTTCCAGCGGGAGATCAGCAGCGTCCAGCCGTCGCCCTCGGCGAGTGTCGCGCTGCGGTCGTCGTCGCGGGCGGCGCGCAGCACGCGGGCGCCCGGCGGGAGCAGGGTCGCCCCGGACCGTACGCGGTCGATGTTCGCCGCGTGCGAGTACGGCTGCTCGCCCGTCGCGAAGCGGCCGAGGAACAGCGCGTCGACGACATCGGACGGGGAGTCGGAGTCGTCGACGTTGAGCCGGATCGGCAGCGCGTCGTGCGGGTTAGCGGACATGGGGCCATGATCCGGCACGCGGACGCCGTGTGCACCCGCTTTCCGCAGTGCGCCCGCAGGGCCTGTCTCTGCCCGGTCCATCCGATGTGTCCGTTCCGTGTCCGCCATGTATCCCCTCGGTCCTGTTACAAGCCTGTGCATGTGGAGCCCTGCCCCACCATGGGGCACCGACGTTACTGTTGCCCTTGATGGGACGTCATGGGTGGAATTCGGGGGCACGACGGTGGCGCCTCACCGCGCTGCTCGGCGTGGGTGTGGCCGCACTGGCTCTGATCGTGACCCTGATCAACACGCTTCCCGGCGGCGGAAGCACCGCGGGCACCTCGCGCGACGGCGACAAGGTGCACGGCACCCCGGCGAGCCCGCCCGACGAGGACCGGCCGGAGGTCGGCTGGGGCTTCACCCACACCCAGTACAGCGCCGACGAGGGCAGCGACACCGCGACCGAGCGCGTCGAGGGACTGCTCGCGAAGTCCCAACTGCCGCAGGACCAGGCCATCATGGGCTGGGGCGCCGACAACCCCGAGCCGGTGAAGGGGCGTTACGACTTCGGCGCCCTCGACCGCCGTATCGACTTCGTCCGCAAGTCGGGCGGCACCCCGGTGATCACGCTGTGCTGCTCCCCGGACTGGATGAAGGGCGGCAAGTCGGGCGTCGACAACACCAATTGGAGCCAGGCGTCGCTGGAGACGGCCCCGCAGCCGGACCACTACGCGGACTTCGCCGCGCTCGCCGCGACCGTCGCCAAGCGGTACCCGGACGTCACCCACTTCATCGTGTGGAACGAGTTCAAGGGCTTCTGGAACAACGCCGAACAGCGCTGGGACTACGAGGGTTACACCCAGCTCTACAACCTGGTCTACAAGGCGCTGAAGAAGGTCAACCCGAAGATCATGGTCGGCGGTCCCTATCTGGTGATGGACAGCGTCGACCCGCGCGACTCGGACGCCTCCAGCACCTTCAAGGGCAGTTGGGGCGCGATGGACCAGCGGATCATCGACGCCTTCGACTACTGGAACAAGAACAAGGTCGGCGCCGACTTCGTGGTCGTCGACGGCTCCAGCTACACCAACGACGACGAGCTGCTGCCCAACGAGTTCGGGGCCACCGACAAGCTCACCGCGGTGAGCGAGTGGGTACGGCAGCAGACGCACGACCTGCCCCTGTGGTGGGCCGAGTACTACGTCGAGCCCGCCGACGGCAACGACGACCGCAAAGGCTGGTCCGAGACCCACCGCGTCGCTGTCCAGGCCGCCGGCATGATCGCCATGGCCAAGGGCGGCGCCACCTCCGGCTTCTACTGGAACCCGGAGGACGAGAAGGGCACGAACTGCGCGGGCTGTCTGTGGACCCCGACCGACAGTTCCGACGGCGGGAAGCAACTGCCCATGTACGACCTGGTCTCCCGCTTCGACGCCGCCTTCGGGCCCGGTACGAAGTTGGAGACCGTGTCGGTCGCCGCGGACGACGTGCCCAACGTCAAGGTCCTCGCCACCGACAAGGCGGTCCTGGTCGTGAACACCCTGGACCGGCAGATCAGCGCGAAGGTCGACGGCCAGGAGTTCGAGATGGCGGCCTATGGGGTCAAGTGGCTTACTCGATAAGCCACTTGACCCCGTAAGGCGCTGCTACTTCATCGTCAGGAACCGTTGCACCAGCGAGGCCAGCAGCACCGCCAGCAGGGGCAGTGAGAACCAGAAACTGCTCTGCAGCCACCGCAGTTGACGCACACTCGGCCGCACCGCGACCCGGACGACCTCGCGGGCCGTCAGCATCAGGATCAGCGCGAGGGCGGCGAGCGCGCCCACCACCGACCACGGCGTCCAGGTGATCTGCGGTCCGATCGGCCCGGGATCGGGCTTCGGGACCGCACCGGCCGGCTGCTTGCGCAGCGCGTACATGGTCACGTCTTCGTTGACGAGGACCTTCTTCAACTCCTGCCGGTTGTCCAGGTTCTGGATGAGCCGGGACTCCCAGGTCGCCGAGTAGCCCGCGTCCAGTTGCAGCGAGACGACCTGGCTCTTGTTGAGCATCAGATACGAGTTCGGGCCCGCGTCCTTGAGCGCCTTGACCAGACCGGACACCAGCACCGGGTCCGAAGGGGCAAGCGTGGGAACGTAGTTGACCCGCTCCATGTCCTTCGCGCCCCACGGCATCGCCGGCGTCACGTCGTTGACCGTGTCGTTGGTCAGCCACAGCAGCCGTACGGTCGGTTTGTCGTGGGCGTACACGTAGTTCATGGCGGCGACCTCGCCGGGCCGCACCCGCTCGAAGCCCTCGTTGCCCCAACGGGCCACCAGGAAGCCGCCCATGAGCACCAGGCCCGCCAGCAGTGCGGCCAGCGGGGCGAGGCTCATCCGGTCCTTCTCGCGCTCCTTGGTGGTGACGCCGGTGCGCGGGAAGAGCGCGAGGCCCGCGAGCAGGGCCGCGCCGGGCACCGCGAACATGAAGACCCGCAGCGCCATTTCGCCGCCGTAGGACTGCATGCCGAAGCCCAGGAACGGGACGAAGGTGAGGACGAGGAGGGAGCGTTCGCGGTACTTGTGGTCGCGGCGGCGCCACCAGCCCCAGCAGGCGAAGGCCATCACGCCGCCGGCCAGCAGGACGCGGGTGTAGAGGACCAGCTTGTGGGTCGAACTGCCGCCCTGGATACGGCCGGAGACGGAGGTCGAGACATTGCTGCCGACCCCGCCGACCCCGCCGAAGAGGTCGTTGAAGTGTCCGGACCAGTACGGCTCGGCCATGAATCCGATCCACACCGCGACCAGCACCGCGAACAGGATGGGCAGACCGCGCAGTTCGGAGCGGCCGATCAGGACGAGGACCGTGAGGACGCCCAGCATCACGAACGGGGTGAGCTGGTGGGCCGGGACACTCGCCGCGAACAGACCGATCAACACCAGGAGCAGGACGGCCTGTTGACGCCGGTCGGTCGGTTCGACCTCCGCCTCGCCGGGCCGCGTCTTCGTCCACAGCACTCCCGGCGCCCGGAACCAGACCAGGAGGATCGCCACGAAGGCCAGATAGAGCAGGAAGGTGAAGCCCTGCGGGGAGAAGTAGTCCTGGCCGACCCAGCCGCTGAGCACGAAGATCCAGACGCCGGTCCACTTCGCCCGCCAGCTCGCCCGCAGGGAACGCACGAGGAGGAACATCGGTGCCAGATAGGCGAGTTGGATGGCGGTGGGCCACCAGCGGATGACCTCGGTCCAGTCGGTGATCCCGCAGGCCCTGCCGATGAACGCCGCCGCCGCGAAGAAGCCCGGCCAGCTCCAGCGGGCGTCCAGGTCGGGTACGGCCGACCCGGTGCGGTCGATGTAGTCGATGAACCCGAGGTGCTGCCAGGCCGTCGGGAAGCGCGGCTCGGGCTCGATCACCGCAGGCAGCGCGTGCAGCGAGATCACCGTCGCGAGCAACGTGATCAGCAGCAGCGCCTTGTGCTCGCGGCCCAGCCACAGCAGCGACGCGAACACCGCGACCAGCAGCGCGGCGCCGACCAGCGTGGGCAGCGGCAGCACCGAGATCAGGCCGAGCCCGCCCATACGGTCGAGGTCGGACTCGCCGAGCCGCAGCGCGGGCACCCAGTACAGGAGCAGCGCGGCGGCCAGCAGACAGCCGAGGACGACACCGGGACGGCTGGGCACCAGGCGTTCGCGCAGCGACAACGGCCGTGCGGGCGGCGGCACTTCGGCCTCCCGGGACTCCGTCTCCCGCGCTTCCGCCGCTACGAGCGCCGCCTCCGGTACGACCACCCGGTCGGAGCCGTTGGCGGGTCCGAACGGCGCGTCCACCTCGGGCTCCGCGACCGGGCTCACCGACGACTCCGAGCCGGGCTCCCGCTCTTCCACCGGTAACCCCACGACCTCGGACCGCTTGATGCCGAGCGCCCAGGTCGGCCGCTGCTCGCCGGACACGATGGGCGTGCCGGCGGGCGGGGTGCCGGGACCCGGGCGTACGTCGGGCCGGCGTTCCAGGTGGTCGAAGTCCACGTGGATACCGAGCGCGAGGGTGTCGGAGTCGAGCGCCCAGGCCGGGCCGCGACGGCGGGTGGCGGCCGGAACCTCGCGGGCCCCCAGGTCGGCGAGGTCGCCGTCCGGTGCCGCGTCCTCGGGGAGTTCCGCGGGCGCCGCCCTGAGCGTCCTGAAGAGTTTGGGCGCGGCGATCGTCACGATCACCGCGAGGCTGGAGATCTCGGCGACGCCCGCGCCGGTCAGGCCCATACGGGGGAGCAGCAGCAGCGTCAGACCGAGCACCAGGACGCACAACAGGCCCTGCAGCCAGGCGAGTCCACCGGTACGGCTCCGCGCGCGCAGCACCGCGAAGTACGTCTCCATGACGACCCGCAGCAGCGCGCCCACCGCGAACCAGCGCAGCAGCGGGGTCGCTGCGTCCGCGTAGCCCGCGCCGAACACGCCCAGGATGTACGGCGCCCCGATGAACAGCAGCCCGCAGATCGGCAGCATGATCCGGGCCATGCGCTTGAGCGCGGCCCGGGTGTTGGCGGCGATGCGCGCCGGGTCGTGGGAGCCCTCGACGGTCAGCGAGGCACCCATGTTGATGGCGAGCAGGTTGACCGTGCCGCCTATCGTCGTGGTGATGTAGAAGTACGCGTTGTCCTCGGAGCTGACCTGCGAGGCGATGATCACCGGCACCAGGTAGACCACGGCGAGCGAGAACAGCGAGCCCGTGTAGTCCCCGGCGAGGAACCGCCCGATCTCCCGCAGCGTCGGCGGCTTCGCATGCTCCTCGGTCGCCTTGATGTGCCGGGGCACCAGCCGCCGGAACACCAGCCAGCCGAGCGGCACCACGGAGAACGCGATCGCGGCGACCCAGGACACGAAGACACCGCTCGCGGCGAATATCGACGCGAGCCCGACCAGCAGCGCCAACTTCACCGCCGAGAACACGGTGTTGCCCACCGGCACCCAGGGCGCGCTGCGCAGCCCGGTCAGCACCCCGTCCTGGAGCGTGAGCAGGTTCCAGGCGATGACGGCGACGACGAAGCCGAGCGCGGGGATCGGCCCGTGCAGGAAGCGGTACGAGGGTCCCCAGTCGCTCAGGGTCAGCAGGAAGATCCCGGCGCCGAGCGCGACGACGAGCGAACTGCCCGCGTACGTACGGAAGATGAGCCGACCGGTGGCACGGCCGGCGACCGGGATGAACCGGGCGAGGGCACCCGTCAGGGTCACCGCGGTGAGTCCGGCGAGCAGCTTCATCGCGGCGATCGCCGCCGAACCCTGTCCGACGGCGGAAGGCGAGTAGTAGTGGGCCGCGATCAGCCAGTAGCCCAGCCCGAGCACCGCGGAGATACCGGTGTTGAGCATCAGGGCGTAGGCGTTGCGGAACAGCGGGCTGCCGCCGGGGGACTTGCGCCTCCCCGGCAGGCGCAGACGGCGCCCCGACTGCGGGGGCGCTTCGGTCTCGGGCACTGCGTCCTGGGTGGTGGTCGTCGTGTCAGACACGGGAACGGCTGGCCTTCCGGCGGACCTGTCGAGCTCTGCGGACCATGGCGTACCCCTGCGTGAGGACCCGGTCCCTGGCGAAGTTGCGGGCGATCGCACGGCCCTCGACGAGCCGCTCGAACTCCTCGACACCCGTACTGCGGCGCACAGTCACCCGTCGCAGGGCGTACGGCCCCTGCCGGCGGCGGGCGAGGTCGTTGCCGACGGCGAGCGCCTGCGTGAACCCGGTCTCCCGTACCGCGACGCGCACCCGGCGGCTGGAGTAGCCGTACGGATAGGCGAACGAGACGGGTACCGCGCCGAGTTCGTCGGCGACGATCTCCATGCAGCGGACCAGCTCCGCGTGCAGGGAGTCGTCGTCGAGCTGGTCGAGCTGCGGGTGGGTGTGGCTGTGGCCGCCGATCTCGACGTCGGCGCCCGCGAGTTGGCGGATCTGGTCCCAGTCCAGCATGGTGTCGAGGCCGCCCCCGGTGTCGTACGCGCCCCGGATCCAGCCGGTGGAGACGAACAGGGTGGACGCGAAGCCGTGTTGCGCGAGTGCGGGCAGCGCGTGCCGGTGCACGCCCTCGTAGCCGTCGTCGAAGGTGATCAGGACGGGGCGCTCCGGCAGCGGTTTACCCGATCGCCAACTCGACGCCAGATCCGCGGTGTTGATCGGGGTGAAGCGCAGGTCGCCGAGGAGCGCCAGCTGTTCGGCGAACGCCTCCGGTGCGACGGAGAGGGCCCGGGTGGCGTCGTTCGGGGCGGCTGCGATCGAGTGGTACATGAGGATCGGCACCGGTGTGTCACTCATGTGTGTCCCCCCGCTCGATCCCGGCCACCTCGAACGTGGCCCCGCCCCGCCGTGCCCTCAGGCTCCCGACGACATACCCGCCCGCCGCGGTGAACACCCCGGCGACGATCGCGCCCGCCCGGCCCGCGCCGCCCGGCCGGGCGAACACGGCGTCGCGCAGCCCGCGTGCCACCCCGGCCGGCAGGACCCGGGTGGTGTAGCGGCGCTCGGACTCAAGTCCCTTGTCGGCGCCGACACTTCGGGCCACCAGCGCCTTGGACAGGCCCTCGGCGTACGTGCGTGTACGGAAGTACCCGAAGTGCTCGCGTGCCTCGGGCACCCGGTGGTGGATCACCGCCCGGTCGTCGATCAGCAGCACCGCGTCCGGTCTGGCCCGCGAGAGCCGGATGCACAACTCCGTCTCCTCGCAGCCCAGCGGACGCTTGTCGCCGTCGCGCCCGATGCCGGTCGCGAAACCCCCGGCCGCGTCGAACGCCGTACGCCGGAACGAGGCGTTGCCGCCAAGGACGTTGCGCACCCGGACCCGGCCCGGCGGCAGGCCCTTGTACGTGCAGCCCACCACCCAGTCGAACTCCTCGGGGAACCAGGCCGGCCGGCGGCCCGACGCCCAGATCGGCATCGTACGGCCGCCGACAGCCATGACCCCGGGGTCGGTGTACGCCTCGGCGAAGTGCCGCAGCCACTCACGCTCGGCCACGGCGTCGTCGTCGAGGAAGGCGATGACCTCGCCGAACGACACGGCGATGCCGGTGTTGCGGCCCGCGGAGAGCCCGCGGGGGCCCGCGTTCGCCAGCACACGGACCTCGCCGCTCTCCTCGAAGTCCTTGTACTCCCTGGTGAGTCGGTCCAGGAGAGCCGGGTTGTGGTCGACGACCAGCAACGTCTCCAGCGCGGGCCGTGACTGCGCACGCACCGAGGAGACCGCCGCGAGGATGTCCTCCCAGCGGTCCTCGGTGTAGACGCAGATCACGACGGAGATGTCGGGACCGCTCAAGACACCTCTCCCCGGACCGAGGTGGGCTGCGCGTCGAGACCGTCGATCATCGTGGAGTGCGAACGGCTGCGCAGCGCACGCCTGTTGGAACGTTCCTTGAGGATCACCTTGAGCACCCGGATCCCGTCCCGCACGGCGCGCAGATTGCTCGTGCCGTGGATGCGGAGGTACTCGTGGCTGGGGATCTCCTGGACCTTGAGGCCGGCCTTGACCACCCGGATGTTGATCAGGGTCTCGATCTCGAAGCCGGTGCAGTCGAGGTCGATCTTGTCGAGGCAGTGCCGCCAGAACGCGTTGTATCCGTAGCAGAGATCGGTGTAGCGGGCGCCGAACTTGCGGTTGACGATCGTGCACAGCGCCCAGTTGCCGAGCTTGCGGATGAACGTCATGTCGTCCGTGCCGCCGCCGTTGGCGAAGCGGGAACCCTTGGCGAAGTCGGCGCCCGAGACAAGGGCGGAGACATAGCTGACGATCTCGTGTCCGTCGGCCGAGCCGTCCGCGTCGACCATCACGATGATGTCGCCGCTGCAGGCCTCGAACCCGGTGATCAGGGCATCCCCCTTGCCCTTTCCCTGCTGTTCGACGACCTTCACCCCGGGCCACAGTTCGCGGGCCACTTCCACGGTGTTGTCGGTGGAATTGCCGTCCACAAGAACCACTTCGTGTATCCACGCGGGCAGTGTCTTGAAGACGTAGGGGAGATTCTCCGCCTCATTCATGGCGGGAATCACCACGCTCACCGGCGGTGTAATCGCCAGGTGAGAGGAGATCGGCCGGTATTTGGCCGACATTAATGGATCTTGGCCCGATGTCGCTGGGCGCAGAACAGAACTCACGAGTCTGGTCCCTCTCGTCCGGCGGACCGCCCGCCCCTGGGCGGCCCGGCTCTGTGCTCCGGTTCGAAAGGGGGGTTCTCACGGGCGACACGGATCAATGGATCTCCGTGCACGCGTGGTGAGCTGGCAAAGCTGGTCGACCCCCGAAAACAACATGAAAGCCGGCCGCGCGGACGACTCGGTCACCAGTACGGTCACCGAGCACGGCACCCCCCTACCGCGCCCCGCGCCGGTTCATCGCGGTCCTTGAGCCCTCCCCTAGAGCCGCTCGATGATGGACCAGTGCGGGTGAGATTACGACGGTATTGATGATTGAACCCGTATGGCAAGGCCTGAAACGTGGCCTCACGTTTTTGTTGGTTTGACCGTTACACTCCTTTGTCAGCCGTTGTACGACGGCGCATATGCCGCACGAATACCGATAGTGCTGTCAGGCCACTGACCACCGCCACCGCGACGATTCCCCCGTCGATCGACCACCGGTGCACGGCCAGCATTCCCTGGGCGACCAGCATGTCGACGACCACCGCGCCCGCGACCGACGCGAGAACACGGCCGTATGGATCAAGTCCGCGCAGCGCCGCCGCAATTGCCGAGGCCGGCGCGGAGAAAAGGAAGAACAGCGCGAACGGTCCGCGCAGCGGTGATCCGGAGCCGGTGAGCGCGAGTACCGCGCCGACCGCCCCGATGGTCACGGCCGCACCGGCGAAAAGCGCCGACAGGTCCCTCCCCGGTCCTGGTCGCGCCCGCTCGGTGTCGGCGGTGGATGTTCTCTTGATACCTAAGGTCTGCATTGGCGACTTTGCCCCCCAGCGCGCCGGATGCCGGGTTTCAATGTGGCGCAGCCCGACCGGGCACGTCAAGGTGCGGAAGGCGCTTGCACCGGTTCTCGTGCCCCTCCGAATAAGTGTTCCCCGGAGGCGGCTGTTGCCTCCGGGGAACAATTGATCAGGTGGGGCCGGGCAAGCGCTACGGGACGATTCTCAGCAGCTTGTTCGGCGAACCGGTGCCCGCACTGGTCACGACGTTCGAAGTGGCGCCGTTCACCAGTGCGGTGGCTACCTGGGCCGGAGTGGACGAGGTGTGGCCCGCGAGATAGACGGCGGCGGCACCCGCAACGTGCGGGGTCGCCATCGAGGTGCCCGACAGGGTGGCGGTGGCGGTGTCGCTGGTGTTGTAGCCCGCCAGGATCGAGGAGCCGGGCGCGAAGATGTCCAGCACCGCACCGTAGTTGGAGTAACTGGCCTTGGCGTCCGTGCTGGTGGTGGCGCCGACCGTGATCGCCGTGGCGACCCGGGCCGGGGAGTACGAGGAGGCGTTGGCGGCGCTGTTGCCCGCCGCGATGGCGTAAGTCACCCCGCTGGAGATGGAGTTGGCGACCGCCGTGTCGAGCGAGGTGGAGGCGCCGCCGCCGAGTGACATGTTGGCGACCGCCGGGGTGGTGTGGTTCGAGGTCACCCAGTCGATGCCCGCGATGACGCCGGCCGTCGTGCCCGAGCCGCTGTTGTCGAGCACCCGGACCGCCACGATGTTCGCCTTCTTGGCGACGCCGTACGTCGAGCCCGCGATCGTCGTGGCCACATGGGTGCCGTGGCCGTTGCCGTCGGAGGCGGTGGTGTCGCCGTCGACCGCGTCGTAGCCGTAGGAGGCACGGCCGCTGATCTGGGTGTGCGTGATCCGGACGCCGGTGTCGATGACGTACACGGTCACCCCGCTGCCCGCGCTGTCCGGGTAGGTGTACGTCCCCGAGAGCGGCAGCGCGGCCTGGTCGACGCGGTCCAGGCCCCAGGGCGCGCTGGACTGGGTGGTGTCGGTCAGGTGGACGCGCTGGTTCTGCTCCACCGCGGCGACGGCCGGGTCGGCGGCGAGTCTCGCGGCCTCGGTCGCGGTGAGGCTGGCCGTGTAGCCGTTCAGCACCGTGCCGAACGTCTTCGTGACCGTGCCGCCGTACTCCTTGACCAGCCCCTTGCCCGCGGCCGAGGACGCCTTGAGACCGGCGCTCTTCTTGAGGGTGACGATGTAGCTGCCGTCGACGGCTGTGGGGGAGCCGGCGGCCAGAACCGTGCCCGTGGCCGGGGCGGCCTGGGCGGGGAGTGCGGTGAGCCCGCCGACGAGAGCGGCGGTGGCGGCGCCGATTGTCGCGGCGAGCCGGAGCTTCTTGCTACGCAGGAGTGCCATTACGAGGGAGTCCTCCTCCAGGCGGCGCGCGCCCGGGTCCGGCGCGCGACTGTGGGGGTGCGCGCGCTGTCGCGCGCACAACCCTGGAGCGTTGCGTTCCGCACCAAGGCTGAGTAAAGAGTGGGTCATGTGCCGGTGTGGTTCAAGGGAGTTGACGGTCTGTCACGCAGCTGTCATGAACACGTAATCAATAACCCTGGCGGCGTCTCTATTGGCATGGACACTTCCCGGCAATGCGCCTGGTTGGTACGACAGTTGTGGCAGAGATCCTGCTAAGGGAGGTTCCATGAGACGTTCCCGATTTACGGCATACGTGACCTCGCTCCTCCTCGCCGCCGGACTCGCCCTCACCGGGGCGATGACGGCGCAGGCGTCCCAACTCGCCGCAGGCGGCGGCTATGTGGCCCTCGGCGACTCCTACTCCTCGGGCGTCGGCGCGGGCAGCTACGTCAGCTCCAGCGGCTCCTGCGACCGCAGCACCAAGGCCTACCCCTACCTCTGGGCAGCCGCCCACTCACCCTCGACGTTCGACTTCACCGCTTGCTCCGGCGCCCGAACGGGTGATGTTCTGGCGAGTCAACTCGGCCCGCTGAACTCGGCCACGTCCCTCGTCTCGATCTCCGTCGGCGGCAACGACGCCGGGTTCGCCGACGTCATGACGACCTGCGTCCTGCAGTCCGACAGCTCCTGCCTGACCCGGATCGCCACCGCGAAGGCATACGTCGACTCGACGCTCCCCGCCCAACTCGACAAGGTCTACTCGGCGATCAGCGCCAAGGCCCCCGCCGCTCACGTGGTCGTGGTCGGCTACCCCCGCTTCTACAAGCTCGGCACCACCTGCCTCGGCCTCTCCGCGGCCAAGCGCACCGCCATCAACGGCGCCGCCGACTACCTCGACAGCGCCCTCGCCAAGCGCGCCGCCGACCACGGCTTCACCTTCGGCGACGTACGCACCACGTTCACCGGCCACGAGATCTGCTCCGGCAGCTCCTGGCTGCACAGCCTCAACCTGCTGAACATCACCGAGTCGTACCACCCGACCGCGGCCGGCCAGTCCGGCGGCTACCTGCCGGTGTTCACCAGCGCAGCCTGACGGATCACCCGTCAGAAGGTGACGCCGAGTCCGACGCGGAGGCCCCGTCCGACGGGGTCTCCGTCAGGCAAGTCACCGAGAACGGCACCGAGTTGGACGTCGTCTTCACGGGGGTACGGACCTCGACACTGATCTCGTTGCTGAACGTCCCGCTGTTCGAGTACGTCGTCAGGAACACCCGGTCCTGCTTGGTCTTCCCGCCGCCCGCCGGGAACGAGAGAGTCTTCCAGCCGGGGTCGGAGACCGAACCGCTCTTCAGCACCCACCGGTAGGACACCTCCGCGGGCAGTTTCCCCACCGTGAAGCTCGCCGTGAAGGTCGGCGCCTTCGTGTTCGACGGCGGACAGCTCCCGGAATACTGGGTGTTGGCACCCGCCACGGACACCTGCACCGACTGCGGCGCCGACGAGGACTTGCTGGCGCTCGGACTCGGCGTCTCACTGGCGGCCGTGGTCTCGCTGCTCGCGCTGGGCGAAGTCCCGTCCGAGGGCTGGCTCTTGGGGGTACTGGTGCTCTTGCCCGCGTCGGTGTTCCCGTTGTCCCGGTTCAGCAGCGCGTACGTCAGTCCACCGATCGCCAGGGCCAGCGCGATCACACCCGCGACGATCACGACGGCCGCCCGCCGATTGCGGTGCGGTTCGTCCGCGGCCGTCGGCGTCGAGTAGGAGGTGGGCGGCGGCCCGAAGCCCTGCGGCGGCGTCCGCGAGTCCTGCTGCCCGTAGGCGTCCTGCGGGGCGCCCGCCATCGTCGGTGTGTACGGCCTCGTCGGCGCCGTGGCCGCGCGCGGCGCACCACCCGCGGCGATCAGCCGAAGATCCTGCTCCGCCTGCCCGGCCGACAGCCGCTCGGCCGGATCCTTGCGCAGCAGCCCCTCGATGACCGGGGTGAGCGGCCCCGCCAGCCGCGGTGTCGGCAACTCCTCGTCGACGATCGCGCGCAGTGTGCTCAGCGGGGTGTTCTGGCGGAACGGCGAGTGGCCCTCGACCGCCGCGTACAACAGCACACCCAGCGCCCACAGATCGGACTCGGGCCCGGGCGTGCGGCCCAACGCCCGCTCCGGAGCGAGGAATTCGGGCGAGCCGATGACCTCGCCGGTCATGGTGAGCGCCGAACTGCCCTCGACCATCGCGATGCCGAAGTCGGTCAGCACGACCCGACCGTCGTTCGACATCAGCACGTTGGCCGGTTTCACATCGCGGTGCAGCACCCCTGCGTCGTGCGCGGCCCGCAGCGCGGCGAGCACCTCGGCACCGATGTGCGCGGCCCGCTGCGGCGTCAACGGGCCCTCGGCGTCCAGGAGATCGGCCAGGGACACGCCCCGCACCAGCTCCATGACGATCCAGGGACGGCCCTCCTCCATCGCGACGTCGTACACCGTCACCACATTGCGGTTGGCGACCCGCGCCGCCGCCCACGCCTCGCGCTCCAGCCGGGCGTACATCCGCTCCACGTCACCGGAGGCCAGTCCGGCCGGCGCGCGGACCTCCTTGACGGCGACCTCGCGTTGCAACACCTCGTCGCGAGCCCGCCACACCGTTCCCATACCGCCCTCGCCGAGGGGGGACAGGAGTCGGTAGCGGTCCGCGATCACACGTTCAGTGCCCGGTTCTTCGGGCATGGGCGCTCCCCATTCGCATCCGGGCCAATTCTCCACAAACGTAGCTCAGCCGAGTGCGGATGCCGCCCCCTTGAGTACCAAACCGATGCCGAGGGCCACGACGACGAACGCCGATGCCAACGGCAGGGTCCTGCGGACCAGGACTGCCATGGGGCTGGTGGTCCAGCGGGGGCGCCGGTCCAGCACTCGGTTCATCCCTGTACCCAGCTTGACGACGGCGAATCCGGCGGCGGTGAGGGTGAGGGCGAGCCCGACGCCGTAGGCGACGACCAGCAGCAGCCCGAACCAGGCCTGCCCCAGCGCGGCGGCCCCCACGAGGACGACCACGGCGGACGGGCTCGGCACGAGACCGCCGGCGAAGCCGAGCAGGAGCGTGCCGCGCAGGGTGGGGGCGGTGGAGTGGGTGTGCGTGAAGCCGCCGTGCGTGTGTTCTACGGCGTGGTCGTGCGAGTGGCCGTGCTCGTGGTCGTGCTCATGGGGATGGGGGTGGTCATGGCCGTGATCGTGATCGTGACTGTGGTCATGGTCATGGTCGTCGTGGCTGTGCGGGTGCGGGTGGGCCTCGGTGAGCGTGTTCGTGGACCCGGCTCGGGCGTGCGTGGACGCGAGGACCAGTGAGCGCTTGGGGGACTTGGCGGTCTCGTGACTGTGACCGCCACCGTGGGGATGGGGATGGGGGTGCTCGTGCGAAGGGGCTTGTGGGCGTGGGCGGTTGCGCCAGGCTCGGCGTACGAGGTTGCCGCCCGCGAAGAGGACCAGGACACCGCTCGCGATCCCCAGCCAGGCGATCACCGAGGGCGTCGCGGCGGAGCCGGCCGTGACCAGGAGGCCCAGGGCGATCACGCCGAGGGTGTGGGTGACCGTGACCGAGGCGGCGAGGGGGAGCACGTCCTTGAGGCGGGCGCGACCGCCCCGGGCCGCCGCCGTGGCCGCCATCAGCGTCTTGCCGTGACCGGGGGCGAGCGCGTGCATCGCGCCCAGGGCGATCGCGATGAGCAGGGAGAGGGCCGCGAAGCCGACGCTGAGGTGGTGGCGGGCGACCAGGTTGTTCAGGGCCTCGGTCCAACGGTCCGCGCCGCGCGGGAGGATGGAGGACGCGGCCGAGTCCGACGGGGCCTGGTCGTCTTCGGTGAGGGCCGGGCCGCCGGGACGCGCGCGCAGCGACGCCTTCGTGATGTCGGCGGGCGAGGAGAGCAAGTCCTTGGGATAGCTGGTCAGTTCGTGCGACACCGACTTCTTCGGTACGTCCGTCCCGGTCAGCGTCATCCGGTCGGCGCGCGCGGTGATCTCCCGCCAGCCGGGCCCGGTGGTCAGGCCCGCGCTGTGGAAGCCCAGGGCGACCGTGCTGCCCTTGGGGAGCGCCGCCGTCGAACTGCACTCCACCCGAAGGGTGTTGAGCCCGGCCTGCCCGGGCCGCAGCAGCGCGGTACTGGTGCCGGGCGTGAGCGCGACCGTACGGCCGTCGACGGTGACCTTGCTGCCCTCGGCGGCCTTGTCGCACCGCTGCCGGGCCCACTCGGTCATGCCCAACTGCTTGATGTCCGGCTTGGCCTGCGTCGCCGGGATCTCCGCGAGGTCCTCGATGTGCGTGACGCGCAGGACGCCGGGGGCGACGACGAGACCGTCGTACCGGTTGACCGTGAAGTTGCCCAGCGGGTGCGCGCTCGCGGCTGCGGTGGGGACGAGCAGGAGCGCGCCGGCGGCCGTGAGGACGGCCGCGGCGGAGGCGAACAGACGGCGGACGGGCCTCACTTGGTCGCCTCCAGCGCCTTACGGGCCTTGCTCGCACCCAGCGGCGAGAAGCCCGGGTTCAGCTTCAGGGCCTTGGTCAGGTGGGCCCGGCCGTCGGCCGTGTGGCCGGTGGCGAGCTCGATCATGCCGAGGTGGTAGATGAACGAGGCGTTGTGGTAGCCGGTGGCCGTGGCCTGGCGGGCGTAGGCCAGGGCCTCCTTGTCGCGGCCGTTGACGTGCAGGGCCCAGGCCAGGGCGTCCGCCGTGTGCACGGTGTGCCGGCGGGCCCACTCGGCTCGGGCGGCCTTCAGGGCCGACTTGATGTCTCCGTGGTCGGCGGCGGCGAGCGCGGTGTCGAGGTCGGCGTTGACGCCGTTGGCGCGGGCGAGCGCGATCCAGGCGTCGACGAGGGCGTACTGGTCGTCGGCCTTCGCCTTGTCGCCCGCGGCGCCCCGGCTCTCGTACAACTCACCGAGCTCCACGAGGGGTTGGGGCAGCGGGTAGCGGGAGACGACCAGTTCCAGGCCCTTGATGGCGTCGGTGCGGTCGCCCAGGGCGGCCTGGGCGCGGGCGCGGCCCTCCAGGGCGGGGAGGTAGTTCTCGTCGGCGGCGAGGGCGCGGCCGTAGTAGTCCAGGGCGGTCTTGTAGTCGCCCTGGTTCCAGGCGAGTTGGCCGAGCGTTCCGGCCACGTACGAGATGTCGCCGGGGGAGGTGGCGGCGGCGAGCGCCTGCTCCAGCACGGTGCGGGCCGTCTTGACGTCGCCGCGCAGCTCGTGGACGTAGGCGTACCGGGTGAACACCGGGACGCCGGGCTTGCGGGCGTCGGCCAGGTCGGCGGCCTTCGACGCCTCGTCGTAGCGGCCGAGTTCGACGAGGGCGTCGATACGGGAGCACAGGGCGCGCTCGCTGTAAGGGTTCTCCTTGAGGACCTGGTCCGCGTAGGTGAGGGCCTCCGAGAACTCGTGCCGGGCGGCGGCGAGCGCGGCACGGCCCTCAAGGGCGTTCTCGTTGTTCGGCGATATCTTCAGCGACCGTGTGAAGGCGGCCTGTGCCTGCGGGTACCGGGAGGGGTCGCCCTTGGTCCTGGCCTGCTCGACATAGGCAAGACCGAGCGTCGCCCACCCGTCGAAGTCCTTGGGTTGCGTCCGGAGATGAGCCTGCAGCGCGGTGATGCTCGCGTCCAGGCTCCCGCTGGCCAACAGGTCCGGCGACACGGCACTGGAGACGGCCGCGACGCCGGTGGCACCGCTGTCCTTCGCCGCGCCGATCGCGATGGCCCCGGCGGTCATCGCCACGGCCAACAGGGCGGCGCACCCGGCGAGTTGGACGACCCGCCAGCGACGACCCGCGGCGCCGACCCGACGGACGGCGGCAACGCGTTCATCGGCAACCGCGCCGTCCGGGGTGCCGGAGTGCGGGGCGTGATCATCGTGGTCGTGGTCGTGGTCGTGCGAGTGGGGGTGGTCGTGATCGTGGGAGTGGGGATGGGGGTGGTCATGCCCAGGCGATGGGGCTGCGGCTTCGGTCGGTGCTGCTCCGGGCTCGATCGCGGCCTTGATCGCGGCCTCGGGCTCGATCTCGGGCTCGATGTCGAGGTCGGCCTCGGCGTCGGGGGCGGTCGTGCTTTCGGAGTCGGCCTCGGCTTCGGAACTGACTTCGGCTGCCTGGGAGTCGGCCTCGCGCTCAGGGCCGGTCCCGGCCTCGGCGTCGGTCTCGTCCTCCGCCCACACACGTTCCCACTCGCGTTCCCGCTCCGCCGCCACCGGCGTCTCGCCGGGCTCGCCCTCCGGCGGCTTGTTGTCGTTCTCGCGCGGGGCCATGCCGTTCCTCCATCGCCTGGGGTGGTTCAAGTGCCGTACTGCTGAGAGGTGTTGTCACGCAGGGGTGGCGCGGCCCGCACCGTGGGGGAAGAAGCTGTGCGGGCCGCGCCAGTCGGTGGGGATTTAGTACGGGCGGTGGGTCATCCGGCGGCGCCACCACGCGACGCCCGCGCCGATCAGCAGGACTCCGGCCACACCCGAGGCCGCCGACGCCGTGATCAGCATCATGTTGTTGCTGGAGGACGAGCCCGCCGGCTGCAGCGCGTCGCCCAGCTGGTTCTTGACGTCACTGCCGCTGCTCGTGCCCTTGGCGAGCGGACCGCGCGAACCCGAGGTCGGCTCGGCGATGTAGGGGAAGTACTTCTCGAAGCCCTTGTCGTTCTTGTCGACCGCGTCGCCCAAGTCGTTCTTGGAGCCGACGAGTTCACCCTCCATGACCTGGAGCGCCTCGTCGATCACGTCGTCGGTGAGCCGACGCCCGTTCGGGAAGCCCGCGTTGTCGCCGTCCAGGACACCGAGGCGCTTGGGGTGCGCGGTCGGCGGGATCGAGGTGTTGAGGCGCAGCATCTCCGACGGCTTCGCGTACGGCTGCTCCGTGTTGAGATCCTTGACGCCCGTGAGGAACACGCTGACGAGGTCGTTGCGCGGCTCCTTGGGCGCCTTGATCTTGTAGATCGACTCGATCAGCTTCGGCAGCTCCGGGTTGGTCACGTTCTTCAGGAACTGCGCGTCGTCCTTGGGCTCGGACGCGTTGAACTTGTCCTTGTCCTTCTGCGGGTTGACGACCTCGTTGACCAGCGGGTTGCCCAGGCGCGAGACCTGCGTGTAGTAGCCCCTGGCGTTCTTGCGCTGGGTCGTCGAGTAGATGCCGACGGTCGGACGGGACTTCGACTGCCGGATCAGGTCGTTCGGCACCTGGAGGGCGATCGTGTTGACGTTGTAGCCCTTGAGCGTGTCGTTGCCGACCTCGCTGAGGTTGCCGCCGTACAGCAGGTCGAAGACGCGCAGGTCGGCGAAGAACGGGTCGTCGGCCTGACCGGCGAAGGTCGCGCCGCCGTTCGCCGTCTTGTAGATCGCCTGCGAACGCAGCTTGGCGTAGTCCGGCATCGACGCGTCGCCGACGTCGGAGGGCGCCGCCGGGATGTCGTCGGCGATCTTGGTCTTGTAGACCTGCTTGCCCTTCTTGAGCTTGATCAGCTCGACGTCGTACGACTGCGTGACGTTCAGGTCGGGGTCGGTGAGGCTGGTGACCGGGCCCGTGTTGTACAGGAACGTCTTCTTGTTCTTGATCTGGGTGCTGAAGGTGTAGCGGAAGATGAAGTCGTCCAGTGCGTCACCGTTGTTGTCGATGTGCAGGTCGTACTGGGCGTCGTCCGCGAACTGGTAGAAGTTCGGGCCGCCGGCGGGCTCCTCGAACGGGATCCAGTTCGCCACGATGGTGGTGGTGTCCGGCTTGTCCGGGCTCACGAACGCGTAGAGGTCCGTGTTGTCGTACTGGGGGGTCCCCGAGATGAGGGGCGCCTCCCGGTGGGAGGAGGCCGAGGCCACTCCCGGTTCCAGCGCGGCCGTGCCGGCGGCTGCGAGCCCTCCGGCGGCGAGCGCGCCACATATGAGGGCCGCGAGCTTCCTGCGTCCCGCACCGCTCCTGGAGATAGGTGTCATGCCGTCCGTCCTCAGTGCCAACTTGCCTGACGCTCGGGGATTCGGAGCTGGTGCCGGGTCGGATTGGTCGAATCTGAAAAGTTTTTTTGGCGGACTCCAATCCGGCTCGTGACCCGCGTTTCAAGTCCGCTGATCCGTAACCCATCCTTAGAGGCATCCGCTGCGAATGCCTCGTGTGACGGGATGCGAAGTGACAGACCGCGTGCGGTCGAAGAGGAGGGGCCGCGTGCGGTCGACGAGAGGGGGACGGGTGGGAGCGGACGAACTCCTGGTGCAGGTCGCCGGAGGCGACCACCAGGCCTTCGAGGAGCTCTACGGACTGGTGTCCGGACCTGTGTTCGGACTGGTGCGCCGCGTGGTGCGCGACCCCGCGCAGTCCGAGGAGGTGTCCCAGGAGGTGCTGCTCGAACTGTGGCGGTCCGCCGCCCGCTTCGATCCCGGCCGCGGCAGCGCCCTGTCCTGGGTCCTCACCCTCGCCCACCGCCGGGCCGTCGACCGGGTGCGCAGCGCCCGCGCGGCCGTCGACCGCGAGCAGCGCGAGGCCCGCCGTTCCCACAACCCGGCCTTCGACCAGGTGACCGAGGAGGTCGAGGCAGGCCTGGAGCGCCAGTTGGTGCGCCGCTGCCTGGACCGGCTCACCGCCCTGCAGCGGCAGTCCGTGACCCTCGCCTATTACGACGGCTATACGTACCGTGAAGTGGCCGAGCGGCTCTCGCTGCCGCTGGGCACCGTCAAGACCCGTATGCGTGACGGACTCACCCGGCTGCGCGACTGCCTGGGAGGTGCCGCATGAGCGTCCTCGCCCGACTCTTCCGCCGGGGCGATCTCCACTCGCTCGCCGCCCCCTACGCCCTCGACGCCCTCGAACCCGGCGAGCGCGCCCAGTTCGAGAAGCACCTCAAGAAGTGCGAGCGCTGTGCCTTCGAGGTCCGCGGCCTGACCGAGGACGCGGTCCGCCTCGCGTGGTCCGAGGCCGCCCAGCCGCCGCCCGCGATGCGCGACCGGGTGCTGTCCGCGATACGCAACACCCCGCAGGAGCCCGGGCCGCTGCGGGAGCGCGGGCGGGAGACGCGGGAGTACACGCCCCGGCTGCCGGCCCATGTGTGGGGCGCGGAGCCGCAGGCGTCACGCGCCCGCGTGCCCCAACGGCGGCCGTTCTTCGTGCCGTTCGCCACCGCGACGGCCGCCGCGGCCCTCGTCGTGGCCTCGCTGTTCGCCGTCCAGGCGAACAGGACACAGGACAAGTTGGACGCAGCGCAGGCACAGTCGCGTGAGATCGCACACGTTCTCGCGGCTCCCGACGCCCGTGCGACCACCGGCGCGGACACCGCGGGCCGGAGCATCGGCGTGATCGCCTCCGCGTCGGAGGGGCGCGCGGTCGTCACCCTGAGCGGATACGGCGCACCGCCGAGCGGGCGAGTGCGTCAACTGTGGCTGATGCGCCCCAATGTGCAGCCGCGCTCCCTCGGGCTCTTCAAGGACGACACGCCCTTGGTCACCACCGGACTCGACAAATCAGCAACATCACTCGCAGTGACCGTCGAGCCCGACGGAGGCTCACCGCAACCCACAACGCAGCCAGTTGTCCAACTCGCCCTGAAATCGGTTGGATTCGGAGAGTAATCACGGAGGGGTCGTCAACACCCTTACGGGGAAGGTGAATCCTGAGACCTCGATACACGAGTGCCCGGTTGGGGCGATAGAGTTACCCTGCCCGGGCCGGGTGGACTCGTACGGGTGGGGAGTGACATGGAACAGATAGTGCGCAGTAGGGCAAGGGTCCCTGCGATCACGTGCGGGAGCAGCGCGACGAGTTCGCGACTCGACCGCCATCTCTCGGTGCTGGGCGGCCCCGTCGTCCCGCAGCGCGAGACGGCAGAGGCGACCTCGTTGATGCGCGAGCTCACCTCGCGCGACACCACGCAGGAACGCAGCGCCAGGGGCGCGCGAGTGAGCAGGGTCTCGCTCTTCGCACCGCTGCGCAGGCTGCGCCGTTCGCTGTTCGGCGGGCGCTGAGCAAGTCCTCGGCGTCCCCGGGGAGTTCCCGGGGGCCCGCGCTCAGGACGCCACACCGTCCCGGCGCAGTGCTGCGATCTCTGTGTCCGCCATCCCCACGGCACGTAGCAGCGCCTCGGTGTGCTCCCCGAGCGCGGGCACGTCACCCATCCGCGCCTCGCCTCCGCCCGGCAAGGTGATGGGTGGCAGCAGCGCCCGCAACGGCCCGACCGGCGAACCCACTTCCCGCCACCGCTCCCGGGCCGCCAACTGCGGGTGCTCCGCCACCTCTTGTACGTTTCTGAGGCGCGCGCAGGCCACGCCCGCGCGCTCCAGCCGCAGCACGGCCTCGTCGGTGGCCAGCCCACCCAGCACCGCACCGACGAGGGCGTCCGTGCGCTCCCGGTTCACCACCCGCGCCGCGTTGGTCGCGAAGTCGGGGTCGGTCCCCAACTCGGGCCTCCGGACGACCTGTTCGGCCAGTCGCCGCCACTCCCGGTCGTTCTGCACCGCGAGCAGCACCTGCCCGCCGTCCGCCGTGGGATAGACGTCGTACGGCGCGATGACAGCGTGCGCAAGACCCGTGCGCGCCGGGGGAGTTCCGCCGTGCATCGTGTGATGCAGCGGATGCCCCATCCACTCCACGACCGCGTCCAGCATCGAGACCTCGACGGGCCCGCCCCGCCCGGTGGTTCCGCGCCGCACCAGCGCCGCGAGCGCACCGGAGAACGCGTACATCCCCGCCGCGATGTCGGCGACCGGGATGCCCGCCTTCACCGGCCGCTCCGGCGTCCCGGTCACCGACACCAGCCCCGCCTCGCACTGCACGAGCATGTCGTAGGCCCGCTTGTCCGCGTACGGCCCCGACGCCCCGTACCCCGAGATGTCCACGGCGACCAGCCGGGGATGCGCCGCACACAGCGTCGCCGCGTCCAGCCCGAGCCGGGCCGCCGCCCCGTGCGCGAGGTTCTGCACGAACACGTCCGCGTCCGCGACCAGCCGCCGTACGACGTCCAGCCCGCGCGGGTCCTTCAGGTTGAGCGCGATCGACTCCTTGCCCCGGTTGCACCACACGAAGTGCGAGGCCAGACCGCCCGCGGCGGTGTCGTAGCCGCGCGCGAAGTCACCGCCGTCGATCCGCTCGACCTTGATCACCCGGGCGCCCAGATCGGCGAGCTGACGGGTGGCGAAGGGGGCGGCGACGGCCTGTTCGACGGCGACGACGGTGACGCCCTCAAGGGGCAGCGGCAGAGGCTCCATGCGGGCGATCATGACCCGCGCCCCGCATCTTTGTCATGCGGGGAGCTCAGCCCTCGCCGCGTGCGTACCGGCGTACGGCGAGCGGCGCGAACACGGCGATCAGTGCCGCGCACCACAGCAGCGACCCGGCGATCGGATGGGCCACCGGCCAGGCGGCGCCCTCGGGCACGGGCGAGTTGCCGAACAGGTACCGCAGGGCCGTGGTCACCGCGCTGATCGGGTTCCACTCGGCCATTGCGCGCAGCCAGCCCGGCAGCCGGTCGGTCGGGATGTACGCGTTGGACAGCAGCGGCAGCATGAAGGTCGCGCTGCCGAGCTGCCCGGCCGCCTCCTCGCTGCGGGAGGCGAGCCCGAGCAGGATGCCGACCCAGGCGCAGGCGAACCGGAAGAGCAGCAACAGGCCGACAGCGGCGGCGGCTTGGGCCACCGACCCCTCGACCCGCCACCCCACCGCGAGCCCGACCAGCAGGAACGGCACGGTCCCGGCCGCCGTGACGACCAGATCGGCGGTCGCCTGCCCGAGCGGTACGGCGGCCCTGCTCATCGGCAGGGTGCGGAAGCGGTCGCTCACGCCCCGGTGCGAGTCCTGGGCGGCCTGGAACATGCCGGTCATGATGCCGTTGGCGGCGGTCGCGACCAGCAACCCCGGTACCAGGTAGGAGCGGTAGGCGTCACCCGGCATCGCCAGCGCGCTGCCGAAGACGTACCCGAAGAACAGCAGCATCGTGATCGGCATGGTCTGGGTGAGGATCACCAGCGCCGGACTGTTCCGCACCCGCCGCAGTTGCCGGCCGAGCATCGCACCGCCGTCGTACGCCAATGTGCTCATGCCGCTTGCTCCTTACGGTCCGTCAGCCGGAGGAACACGTCGTCGAGGGTCGGTGGCCGCAGGCTCGCGTCGAGCAACGGCACGCCCGCCGCGTCGAGTTCGCGGACCAGCCGGGGCAGGGTGAGCGTCGGGTCGCCGCTGACCGCGCCGACGGTGTTCCGCTCGTGGTCGAACGACGGCTCGGCGCCCGTGAGTCGGTCGAGGACACCGGCCGCCTTCGCCAGCGCGTCCGCATGCGCGACGACGACCTCGGCGTAAGTGCCGACGAGTGCCTTGAGTTGGGACGGCGAGCCGCTGTGCGCGACCCGCCCCCGGTCCACCAGGGCGATGTCGTCGGCCAGTTGGTCGGCCTCCTCCAGGTACTGCGTGGTCAGCAGCACGGTCGTACCCTCCCTCTTCAAGTCCCTTACGGCGTCCCAGATCTGATTCCGGCTGGCCGGGTCGAGGCCGGTCGTCGGTTCGTCCAGGAACAGCACCTCGGGGCGTCGTATGAGACTCGCCGCCAGGTCGAGGCGGCGGCGCATCCCGCCGGAGTAGGTGGACGCGGCGCGGTCGGCGGCCTCCGTCAGACCGAACCGGTCCAGCAGCTCACCGGCCCGCTCGGCCGGCCCCCGCACCCGGTGCAGCCGCGCGAAGAGGCGCAGGTTCTGCCGGCCGGTGAGGTCGCCGTCGACCGACGCGTACTGCCCGGTGACGCCGATCCGGCGCCGTACGGCCGAAGCCTCCCGGACCAGATCGTGCCCGGCGATCCGCGCGGAGCCCGCGTCGGGGCGCAGCAGTGTGGTGAGCAGTCGGACGGCCGTGGTCTTGCCCGCGCCGTTGGGTCCGAGAACCCCGCAGACCGTGCCCCGCGCCACCGCCAGGTCCAGCCCGCGCAGGGCGTGCACAGCGCCGAAGCGCTTCTCCAGACCTTCACTAAGTACAGCGTACGTAGTAGTCATGGGGTGACCATAGCGCACTACGTACGGTGTACGTAACTAGGATGGTGGTCGAGGTGATGATCAATGGCGGACCGAGCGGCCGTACCCGAAGTGATCTGGGCGCGCCCCGAACGTGCGGGGCGGGGGCCCAAGCCCGCGTACAGCCGCGCGGACATCGCGGCGGCGGCGGTGCGGATCGCCGACGGCGGGGGGCTGGACGCGGTGTCCATGCGCCATGTCGCGGCCGAGCTGGGCTGCGGCACGATGTCGCTCTACAACTACGTCCCCCGCAAGGAGGACCTGCACGAGCTGATGGTTGACGCGGTCAGCGGGGAGCACGAGGAGTGGGAGCCGTCGGGGGACTGGCGGGCCGACATGATCCGGGTCGCCCATCAGACGAGGACGCTGATGCATCGGCATCCCTGGCTGCCGCGGTTGATGTCACCGGTGTACGGCTTCAGCCCGAACGCGCTGCGGTATCTGGAGCGCTGCCTTGCCTGTCTCGACCCGGTAGAGGCGACGTACGGCACGAAGATGCAACTCGTGGGGCTGCTCAACGGAGTTGTGACGATGTATGTGAGCAACGAGTTGGCGACTGCCGAGCGGTCCAGGTCCTTGCCGTGGTCGGAGGAGCAGGAGAACGCGGTGCGGATCGCGTACCTGGGGAGTCAGATCGCCGGCGGGGCGTATCCGCGGATGGCGGCGGCGTTCATGGAGGATCCGGGGCCCATCGATCTGGACGCGGTGTTCGACATGGCGCTGGGGAAGGTCCTGGACGCCTTCGATCCCGAACGGGATCAGAGCAGCGCGAACTGACCTTCCGGGCCCTCCTCGTGGTGGTCCAGGACCGATGCGGGGTGGTGTGTCCACTCCGGTGCCGGTAGGACGCCCGCCCTGCGCAGCTCCGTCGCCGTGATCCGAGCGGTGACCTCCAACTCGGCCTGCTGCGGCCTGAGTTCCGCCAGCAATGCCAACACCGTGATCAGCTCCAGCAGTTCCGACGTCCACGTCTGCTGCCAGGTCGCCGGGCGGATCGCGGCCAGTGAGCCCGGGGCGGCGGTCTCCGACGTCCGGGACGTGAACCACTCCTCCAGGACACGTACTCCGCTCACCTCGAAGTCCCAGGACTCGGGCGGCACCGGGGAGATACGGCCCTCGTCGAGGTGGAGGGTCTCCTCGTCGCGGTCGTAGTGGAGGGTGAGGGGGAGGGATGGCAGCGGGGCGCGGACGTAGGGGCGTCGGCCGCCGGGGAGTTTGGGGCGGTCGCCGTTGCGGCGCATCAGCCAGAGGACGCGGTGGCCCAACCCGACTCCGCGTGCCCAGAGTTCGGGGTCCCGGGTCAGGGGTACGGCCGGTCCGGGGCGGGCCGTGGCCACGGTCCAGGCGAGGACGTCCGCGGGGGTGGGGGAGTGGCCGAGGTGGGTCGCGAGGTGGTCGAGCAGGCCCGGTGCCAGGTTCGGTTCCGTGCCGCCCGGGCGGCGGTACAGGGGGCGGACGCGGCCGGGGCGGAGCAGGGGGAGGACCGAGGACGCGAGCAGGGGCGGGCCGGGGGTGCCCGCCACGGGCGGCGTCTCCACCACGAAGACCTGCTGCTCGTCCGCCACCCGCCACAACTCCGGCCGGGCCACGTCGATCAGGCGGTGGTCGGGGATCAGCCACTGTTCGTCGAAGGGGGCGTGCAGCACGCGGATCGGGTCCGGGGAGGGTCCCGTGGCGCGGATGAGTTTTTCCGTGCCGCTGGACTGGCCCGGGAGCTGGGTCACCGCCGAGTGGAGGGTGCGGGACCGGGTCGGCTCGAACAGGGTTTCCCGGTCCGGGACTTCGGCCTTCAGCAGGGTGTCCCAGCGGGTTTTCAGGGTTGCCGGGTCGGGTGCCGTCGGCCACCCCCGGCCGAGCCGGATCGGTGCGACGGACCACGGCATGAGGTCCGCGAGCAACGGAGCGTCGTCGTGCGTCACGCTCGGCATCGTACGACGACCTCAGTTCGCCGCGTCGAGCGTGACCGAGAAGGAGAAACGGTCTCCCCGGTAGTGGATGACCGCCACGTCCAGCACCCTGCCCCGGCTGTCGTAGGTGATGCCCGTGTAGTGCAGGATCGGGCTGAGGAGCGGGACTTGGAGGAGGCGGGCGGTCTCCGGGTCGGCGAGGCGGGCCTCCACCGTGTCCGTGATGCGGCTGATGTCCGCGCCGACGATGTCCCGCAGTACCTTGGTCATCGGCCAGCGGATCAGGTCGTCCGGGTCGAGGCGGCCGGCCAGTTCGGGGCGGATGTGGTTGCGGGCGTGGTTCGTGGGTTCGCCGGTCTTCTCGTCGCCGCGGAGGCGGTGATACGCCGCCACCTCGGTCAAGTCCGGGAAGTGCCCGGCCAGTTCGGGCGGCACCCGCACCGCACCATGGTCCAGGAGTTCGGTCGTCATGCCGGACTGCTGGGCCACGATCGCGTCGACCGAGCCCAACAGCCGTACCGGCGTGGCCCGTCGGACGTCCGGTTCGATGAACGTGCCCCGGCGGCGGTGCCTGGTGATCAGGCCCTCGTCCTCCAGCTCCTTCAGCGCCTGGCGCATGGTGAGCACACTGACGCCGTAGTGCCCCGCGAGCTGCTCCTCCGTGGGCAGCCGCAGCGGGTCCTGGGGCGAGCGGCCGAGTATCGAGGCGCGCAGGGACTGCGACACCTGGTACCAGAGCGGCAGCTTGCGGTTCAGGACGATCGAATCCGGGGCGAAGGAGGTCACGGGGCCATCCGTACCGGTAGGGAGGGATCAGTGCAAGGGCCGTGGGGCGGTGGGGAATTGTCAGTGCGTGGGGCGGAAGTGGCGTTGCAGCCCCCGCCAGACGTCGTCGTAGTCCTGCTGGAGGTGGTCGGCGTGCGCCGCCTGGGCCGTGGCTGTCACCGGCCAGCGGGTCTCGAACATGAACGCCAGGCCGTCGTCGATCTTCTGCGGCCGCAGCTCCGCCGCGCTGGCGCGCTCGAAGGTCTCCCGGTCCGGCCCGTGCGCCGACATCATGTTGTGCAGCGAACCGCCCCCGGGCACGAAGCCCTCCGCCTTGGCGTCGTAGGCGCCCTCGATGAGCCCCATGTACTCGCTCATCACGTTCCGGTGGAAGTACGGCGGCCGGAACGTGTCCTCGCCCACCAGCCAGCGCGGGGCGAAGACGACGAAGTCCACGCCGGCCAGGCCCGGGGTGTCCGACGGCGACGTCAGCACGGTGAAGATCGACGGGTCGGGGTGGTCGTAGGAGATGGAGCCGAGCACATTGAAACGGCGCAGGTCATAGGCGTACGGCACATGGTTGCCGTGCCAGGCGACGACATCGAGGGGCGAGTGGTCGTAGGTCGCCGTCCAGAGGTTGCCGCAGAACTTGTTCACCACCTCGACCGGGCCCTCGACGTCCTCGTACGAGGCGACGGGCGCCCTGAAGTCCCGGGCGTTGGCGAGTCCGTTGGCGCCGATCGGGCCGAGGTCGGGGAGTTGGAAGGGCGCCCCATAGTTCTCGCACACATATCCGCGGGCTGAAGCATCCAGCAGCTCCACACGGAAGCGCACCCCACGAGGGATCAACGCCACATGTCCCGGCTCCACATGGAGGAGCCCGAACTCCGTGCGCAGCAGCAGTCCGCCGCGCTCCGGGACGATCAGCAGCTCGCCGTCCGCGTCGCTGAAGACCCGCTCCATGGAGGCGTCGGCGTGGTACAGGTGCACGGCCATGCCGGTGCGCCGGGTCGCGTCGCCGTTGCCGCCCAGGGTCCACAGGCCGGCCAGGAAGTCGGTGCCGGGCGCGGGTGCGGGCAGCGGGTTCCAGCGCAGCCGGTTCGGATCGGCCACCGACTCCGTGAAGGGCGCCGTACGGATCCCGCCGTTGTCGGCGCGGGTGAAGGGCGGGTGCGCGGCCGAGGGGTGGATGCGGTACAGCCACGAGCGGCGGTTGTGCGCCCTCGGCTCGGTGAACGCCGAACCGCTGAGCTGCTCGGCGTAGAGGCCGAGGGGGGCGCGCTGCGGGGCGTTGCGGCCCTCGGGCAGTGCGCCCGGCACCGCCTCCGAGCCGTGTTCATTCCCGAAACCGGTGAGGTAGGTCAGTCCCTCGGCGGTCTTGCGGACTCCCGCACGCTCGAACCCGCTCGCGCGGGAGGTACCCCCATCGCTCATCTCTGCTCCTCGCCATCCGCGCCATCTGATTCCTATGCATCACCGTAGGATTGCGGTTTCGAGCGCGCAAGGGGACGGCGAAGGTCCGGGAGAAATCCGACCTTCGGAGGCGAAGAACCAGCCTCAAGGGGGATCCGGCTGTCAGACCGGTGTTCTAGTCTCCCCGGCATGTCGTGGTCGCGCGCACTTCTCACCGCGCTCGCGGTCTGTGCCCTGCTGCTGGCCGGATCGGCGGGCTGTGGTTCCGGTGATGCCCAGGGTCGGAAGGGGCACGGGGTGTCGCCGTCCCCGGTGGGCAAGGTGCTCGACGACACGGACGAGCAGGGCCGGCACTATCGCGAGGTGGGCAAGAAGGGCGCGCCGGAGGTCGGTATCGAGGTGGAGCCCGACGCCTCCGACGACAGCTGGGACGTCCGGCTGACCGTCCACGACTTCCGTTTCTCGCCCGCCGGCGCGAAGCCGGTCGCGGTCGCGGGCCGCGGCACCGTCCGCCTCCTCGTGGACGGCCGTACCGTCGCGCGGCTCCGCGTCCCCGAGTACCGGCTCGCGGGCGACCTCGTCCCGCACGGCACCCACCACGTCACCGCGCGCCTCTACGCCGACGACGGCACCGTGTGGGCCGTACACGGCAAGCCGGTGGAGAGTACGGCGGACATCACGGAGTCGGCGGCGCAGGCCACGCCCGACGGCAGCAAGACACCTGGTTCCGCATCGACGCCGGGGTCCGAATGAGTGCTATGGGCACCCAGTTCCGTACTGAGGTGCGAGCTTCTCCTGACGGCGGCGGAAAGGCATCATGAAGCCCGTGCCCCAGACGACATCGCTCCGCCGCGCGCCCGTGCAGCGGCGCAGCGCCGAACGGCTGACCAGGATTCTCGACGCCTGCGCCGACCTCCTCGACGAGGTCGGCTACGACGCGCTGAGCACCCGGGCCGTGGCCGTGCGCGCCGGTGTCCCCATCGGCTCGGTCTACCGCTTCTTCGGGAACAAACGCGCGATGGCCGACGCCCTCGCCCAGCGGAACCTGGAGCGCTACACGGACCGCGTCACCGAACGCCTCAAGGAGACCGGCGGCGGGGGAGGGTGGCGGGCGGCGGTGGACGCCGTCCTGGACGAGTACATCGCCATGAAGCGCACCGCGCCCGGCTTCTCCCTCGTCGACTTCGGCAACCAGATCCCGATCGGCTCGGGCCACGCGGAACCCAACCACCGCGTCGCCGACCGCCTCACCGACCTGCTGTCCGGCTATCTCTCGCGCGAACCCGACGAAGACCTCCGCCGCACGTTCCTCATCGCCGTGGAGACCGCCGACTCCCTCGTCCATCTCGCCTTCCGGGTCGCTCCGGAGGGCGACGAGAAGGTCATCGAGGAGACACGGGAGCTGTTGCGGGCCTATCTGGCGCGCGTACTGGACTGAGCGGCGGCCGACCGGCCGTGTCCAGCGGATATCCGACCTCACCCCGGCATCCCCTCGCCACCGTGCATACCGGTCGGTATGCTCACCGCCAAGAGGCAACGTCGCCCATGGGAGGCCCTGTGTCCCGCACCGCTCTGCGTATCTGCCCCCTGTGCGAAGCCACCTGCGGGCTGACCCTCACCATCGAGGGCACCCGGGTGACCGGCGCCCGAGGCGATCGCGACGACGTGTTCAGCAAGGGGTTCATCTGCCCCAAGGGCGCCTCCTTCGGCGCCGTCGACGGCGACCCCGACCGGCTGCGCACCCCCCTCGTCCGCCGGGACGGCGAGCTGCGCGAGGCCACCTGGGAAGAGGCCTTCGACGCGGTCGCGGCAGGCCTGCGCCCGGTCGTCGAGCGCCACGGCCCGCACGCCGTCGGTGTCGTCCTCGGCAACCCCAACGTGCACACCATGGCCGGCGCCCTCTACCCGCAGGTCCTGCTCGGCGCCCTCGGTACCCGCAGCGTCTTCACCGCCTCCACGGTCGACCAGATGCCCAAGCACGTCTCCTGCGGCCTGCTCTACGGCGACGCCAACGCGATCCCGGTACCCGACCTCGACCACACCGACCATCTGCTCCTCATCGGCGCCAACCCCCTTGAGTCCAACGGGAGTCTGTGCACCGCCGCCGACTTCCCCGGCAAGCTCAAGGCGCTCAAGGCCCGCGGCGGCACCCTCACCGTCATCGACCCGCGCCGCACCCGCACCGCCAAGCTCGCCGACCGGCACATCGCGGTCCGCCCGGGTACCGACGCCCTGCTGCTCGCGGCGATGACGTACGTCCTCTTCGATGAACACCTCGTGGATCTGGGGGAGTTGGCCCCGCATGTGCAGGGTGTCGACGAAGTCCGGGAGCAGGTACAGGACTTCACTCCGGAGGCCGTGGCGGAAGCGTGCGATGTGGACGCCGCCGAGATCCGCGCCCTCGCCCGGGAGCTCGCCGCCGCCCCAACTGCCGCCGTCTACGGCCGGATCGGCAGCTGCACCGTCCCGCACGGCACCCTCGCCAGCTGGCTCGTCGACGTCCTCAACATCCTCACCGGCAACCTCGACCGGCCCGGCGGCGCCCTCTTCCCGCAGGCCGCCACCGACCGGACACCTCGGCCCGCCGGACCCGGCCGCGGCTTCGCGCTCGGGCGCTGGCACTCACGGGTGAGCCAATACCCGGAGGCCAAGGGCGAGTTGCCGCTCTCCGCGCTCGCCGAGGAGATCGACACCGCGACCGTCGAGGGCGAACCGATCCGCGCGCTGATCGCCGTCGCCGCCAACCCCGTGCTCTCCGCACCGGACGGCACCCGCCTCGACAAGGCCCTCGACTCGCTCGACTTCATGGTCAGCGTCGACCCCTACCTCAACGAGACCGCACGCCACGCCGACGTGGTACTTCCGCCGCCCCCGCCCTCCCAGAGCCCGCACCACGACTTCGCGTTCAACACCCTCGCCGTCCGCAACCAGGTCCGCTACTCCCGCCCCGCGATCCCGCTGGAGCCCGGCCGGATGGCCGAGACCGAGATCCTGGCCCGGCTGATCCTCGCCGCGACCGGCATGCACGGTGCCGACCCGGCCGCCGTCGACACGATGGTCATCGACCAGACCCTCGGCAAGGCCGTCACCGATCCCAACTCGCCCGTCCACGGCCGCGATCCGGGCGAGGTCGCCGACCGACTCACCGGCGACACCGGCCCCGAGCGCCGGCTCGACATGATGCTGCGCCTGGGCCCCTACGGCGACGGCTTCGGCGTACGACCGGACGGGCTGTCCCTCCAGCAGTTGCTCGCGCATCCGCACGGCATCGACCTGGGGCCGCTCGCCTCCCGGCTGCCGCAGCCGCTGAAGACCCGGAGCGGGAAGGTGGAACTGCTGCCGCAGCCGATCGTCGACGACCTGCCCCGGCTCCGCCAGGCCATGAGCGAGCGCGCGGACGGACTCGTCCTCGTCGGCCGCCGCCACCTCCGCTCCAACAACAGCTGGATGCACAACGTCCCCGCCCTCACCGGCGGCACCAACCGCTGCACCCTGCACATCCACCCCGAGGACGCCGAGCGGCTGGGTGTGGTCGACGGAGCGCCGGTCCGGGTGAAGGGCGCCGGGGGAGAGGTGACCGCCCCCGCCGAGATCACGGACGGCCTGCGGCGGGGTGTGGTGAGCCTCCCGCACGGCTGGGGACACGACCGCCCCGGCACCCGGCTCACCCATGCCGCGACCGATCCGGGCGTCAACGTGAACCAGCTGCTCGACGGCAGTCTCCTCGACCCGCTGTCGGGCAACGCGGTGCTCAACGGAGTGCCCGTGGAGGTCGCCGCACTCATCGCACCGCTGTGACCTGGAGTTTTGCGCTTATTGCTCGCGCGTCAACATCTTGTTAACGCCGCTCTGCGCGACCTAACGTCATCGGACCGCCGCCCCTGGTGGGAGTTCAAAGGCGAACGTTAGGTGTTCCACTCATGCTGACCATCCTCGGCTTCACCATGATCGCGACCTTCCTGGTCCTGATCATGCTGAAGAAGATGTCGCCGATCGCGGCGCTCGTCCTGATACCGGCGCTGTTCTGCGTCTTCGTCGGAAAGGGCGCCAAGCTCGGCGACTACGTCATCGACGGCGTCACCAGCCTCGCGCCCACCGCGGCGATGCTCATGTTCGCGATCGTCTACTTCGGTGTGATGATCGACGTCGGTCTCTTCGACCCGATCGTCCGGGGGATCCTGAAGTTCTGCAAGGCAGACCCCTTGCGCATCGTGGTCGGTACCGCGGTCCTCGCCGCGATCGTCTCCCTGGACGGCGACGGCTCGACCACCTTCATGATCACCGTCTCGGCGATGTACCCGCTGTACAAACGCCTCAAGATGAGCCTGGTCGTGATGACCGGTGTCGCCGCGATGGCCAACGGCGTGATGAACACGCTGCCTTGGGGCGGCCCGACCGCCCGCGCCGCCACCGCCCTCAAGCTCAACGCCGGCGACATCTTCGTCCCGATGATCCCGGCCCTCGCCGTGGGCCTGCTGGGCGTGTTCGTCCTCGCCTACGTCCTCGGCCGCCGCGAGCGCAAGCGGCTCGGGGTCCTGACGCTGGACGAGGTGCTTGTCGAGGAGCCCGTCGAGTCGGAGACGGTTCTCGTGGGCGCGGGCGGCGGCGAGGGCAACAAGCGGACGCGGACCGGCGGTTCGGGCTCCGGCACGGACGCCGACGCCGAACTGCCCGACGAGGACGAGGGATTCCAGGGCCTCGACCCCGACCGCCCGACCCTGCGCCCCAAGCTCTACTGGTTCAACGCGCTGCTCACGGTCACCCTGCTCACCGCCATGATCATGGAGTGGCTGCCGATCCCGGTCCTCTTCCTGCTCGGCGCCGCACTCGCCCTGACCGTCAACTTCCCCCACATGCCCGACCAGAGGGCCCGCCTCGGCGCCCACGCGGAGAACGTCCTCAACGTCTCCGGCATGGTCTTCGCCGCCGCCGTCTTCACCGGCGTCCTCCAGGGCACCGGCATGGTCGACCACATGGCGACCTGGCTGGTCGGCAACATCCCCGACGGCATGGGCCCGCACATGGCCTTCGTCACCGGCGTGCTCAGCATCCCGCTCACGTACTTCATGTCGAACGACGGCTTCTACTTCGGCATCCTCCCCGTGCTCGCCGAGGCGGGCCAGGCGCACGGCGTCTCCTCCCTGGAGATCGCCCGTGCCTCCCTGGTCGGCCAGCCGCTGCACATGTCGAGCCCGCTCGTGCCCGCCGTGTACGTCCTGGTCGGCATGGCCAAGGTGGAGTTCGGCGACCACACACGGTTCGTGGTCAAGTGGGCGGCCCTGACATCGCTCGTCGTCCTCGGGGCAGGAATCCTGTTCGGCATCATCTGACCCACATGACAAGGGACTTGACCATGGCGCCCGGCAGGAACCGCGGCTGGCTGCTCCGCCTCGTCATCGCCTTCGGCTTCGCGCAGGCGGCGGTGTCGATGGCCCGCCCCGCCGTTTCCTACCGGGCCCTCGCCCTCGGCGCCGACGAGCGGGCGATCGGCGTCATCGCGGGCGTGTACGCGCTGCTCCCGCTGTTCGCCGCCGTACCGCTCGGCCGCCGCACCGACCACGGCCGCTGCGCACCCCTGCTGCCCGTCGGCGTGCTCCTTATCGCCGGCGGCTGCGCACTGAGCGGACTCGCCAACTCCCTCTGGGCGATGGCGATGTGGAGCGGGGTGATGGGTCTGGGCCATCTCTGCTTCGTGATCGGCGCCCAGTCGCTGGTCGCCCGCCAGTCCGCACCGCACGAACAGGACCGCAACTTCGGCCACTTCACCATCGGCGCCTCCCTCGGCCAACTCGTCGGCCCCATCGCTGCGGGCGCCCTGATCGGCGGCCCCGACATGGCCGGCACCAGCGCCCTCGCCCTGCTCGTCGCGGGCGCGGGCGCCGCCGTGTCGTTCACGTCCCTGTGGCGCATCGAGGACCGTACGGCCGTCAAGTCCCGTACAGCACAAGGCAATCGCGTGCCCATGCGGAGCATCCTCGGCGCCCGGGGCGTGCCCGGGGGCATCTTCGTCAGCCTCTCCGTGCTGTCCGCGACCGACATCCTCACCGCCTACCTCCCGGTGGTCGGCGAACACCGGGGCATCGCGCCCTCGGTGATCGGCGTGCTGCTCAGCATCCGCGCGGCGGCCACCATCGCCTGCCGCCTGGTCCTCACCCCACTCCTCCAACTCCTCGGCCGGGCCGCCCTGTTGACCGCGACCTGCCTCCTCGCGGGCGTCCTGTGCGCGGGCATCGCCCTGCCGGTACCGGTGTGGGCCGTCGGCCTGATGCTCGCCGTCCTCGGCTTCTGTCTCGGCGTCGGCCAGCCCCTCTCCATGACGACCGTCGTCCAGGCGGCCCCGGACGACGCCCGCTCCACCGCCCTCGCGCTGCGCCTCACCGGCAACCGGCTCGGCCAGGTCGCCGCGCCCGCCGCCGCGGGTCTCGTCGCCGGAGTCGCGGGCGTGGCCGCACCGTTCGTGATGCTCGGCGCGCTGCTGATGCTCTCGGCGGGAGCCGCGCTGCGGTCGCCGGGCGGTGCCGCCCGGGAGCGGACGGCGCCCGGCGGCGTGCGGCGCGGGCGGCAGTCCTTGAGCCGGAAGGGCGATATCTAGCGATATCTGACGGCGCGTACGGCGCTGCGCACACATTCGGCGGGCCGGATGTGAAAGGGAATCAGGCTAAAGAGTAATTCGTACGATAATCGCCTGATTCGGAGGGCTGTTCATGCCGACCTCATTCCTGCCCCGTCGAGCCGCCGCCTGGACGGTCCTGGCCGCCGCGGCGACCGTCGTCTCGGGCGCGCCCGTCGCCGTCGCCGCCGGTGACAACGGAGACGTCAAGATCCACGAGGTGGGCACGGCCTTCACCGACCAGAGCAACCAGCCGAAGGTGTGCGACTTCTACCTCGACGCGTTCAACTTCGACACGGTGCAGCAGGTCACCTGGTCCATCGAGACCCAGCCGCCGGTGCTGGGCGGCGCGACCCGTTCCGGCTCCATCACGCTCACCAGCGGCACCGGCCACACGATGCCCGTCGCGACGCTGCCGAACGGCAAGTACAAGCTGACCTGGAACTTCGTCGGCGAGAACGGCAAGGCCAAGCAGAAGGTCTTCAAGGTCGACTGCCCGACACCACCGCCCGGCGGCGGTCCGGGCGGTGGCACCGGTGGCACCGGTGGCGGCACCGGCGGTCCCAACGGCGGTCC
>NZ_JALJRY010000007.1:118879-347539 GCF_024519455.1 Streptomyces sp. STR69
GGCGGCCCGCCCGCCGGTGGCGGCGGGCTGGCCCGGGAAGCGGCCCTGACCCCGCTCGCCGGTGCCGCCGCGGTGGGCCTGACCGCGGTCGGCGGGGTGGTCTGGTTCCGGCTGCGCCGCCGTCCCCACGGTGCGTCCTGAGCGGATGCGATGAATTCCAGCGCCGCCCCGCGCCCCACCGGAGTGCGGGGCGCTGACACCGTGCGCCTGCGCCAAGGGCCGCGACCGGCCGGGCGCGCCTCCCGCGAGGCACCGGGCCGCACCACCACCCGCGTGGTGCGGCGCCGTCGGCCCTGGTACCGGAGGCGGGCCTACCGGCTCACGCGGACCATCGTGCTGGTCGTCTTCCTGATGGTCGGCGGCGCCCGGTGCGCCGGGAGCGCAGGCCCCAGCGACCCGGCCCGGGCGACGCCGTCGGTCACGGACGCCTCCGGCCCGGCCGGGGCCGCTCCGCCGGCCACAGGCACCTCCGGTCCGAACCGGGCTGCTCCGCCGACCACGGACGCGCGCGGCGGCCAACAACCGCCTCCGGCGCACCCCGTGGCCCGCTCCGCCCGCCCGGCACCCCCGCTGCGTCCCCTCCCGCGCTCCCGCGCGACCGGTCTCGTCATCCCCTACCTCGGCGTCGACGCCCCGGTCGTCCCGCTCCGGCTCGGCCGCGGACGGCACATGTCCGCGCCGCCGGACGACGACTCCAAGCGGGTGGGCTGGTACGCGGACGGGCCCGCCCCCGGCGAACAGGGCACCGCCGTCGCCGTCGGCCACCTGGACACCATGACCGGCCCCGCCGTCTTCGCGGGCCTCGGCGAACTCAAGCCCGGCCGCCTGATCGAGGCCCGCCGCGCCGACGGCCGGACCGCCGTCTACACGGTCGACGCGGTGAAGACGTACGAGAAGGCGCACTTCCCCGACCGGGAGGTCTACGGCGCCCGTGGCCGGCCCGAACTCCGCCTGATCACCTGCGGCGGCAGCTTCGACCACCGGACCGGCTACTCCGGCAACACCGTCGTGTTCGCCTACCTGACCGCGACCCGCGAACGCGGCCGCACACCCTGAACGCGATCGTCCGTTTTCTCACCACCCGGACCGACCCGCCCGATCCCGTCCGGTCTCTTCCCCCCGGCGCGCACAATCCGTTAGCTTCCGTGACTCACAAGCCTCGTACTACTCGTACGCGGTGATCCGATCGCGGAGCCCCCGGGGGCACTCGTCATGACACGCGCCATCTCCCTGCACGACGTGAGCAAGGCCTACCCGCGAGGCCCCCGCGTGGTGGACCGGTTGTCGCTGGACATCGCGCCGGGGGAGTTCCTTGTCCTGCTCGGGCCGTCCGGGTGCGGCAAGTCGACCGTGCTGCGCATGATCGCGGGCCTGGAGGAGATCACTGAGGGCGAGTTGAGACTCGACGGCGAGTACGCCAACGAACTCGCCCCCTCCGAACGGGACATGGCGATGGTCTTCCAGAACTTCGCCCTCTACCCGAGCATGACCAGCCGCGACAACATCGGCTTCCCGCTGCGCATCGAGTCACCCGGCGCCGACCCGCGCCCCCGTGTGGACGCCACCGCCCGCATGCTCGGCATCGAGGAACTCCTCGACCGCTTCCCCAGCCAGCTCTCCGGCGGCGAACGCCAGCGCGTCGCGATGGGCCGGGCCATCGCCCGCCACCCCTCCGCCTTCCTGATGGACGAACCGCTCTCCAACCTCGACGCCAAACTCCGCAACCACCTGCGCGCCGAAATCTCCACCCTCACCCGCAAGTTGGGCGTCACCACGGTCTACGTCACCCACGACCAGGCCGAGGCCATGTCGCTCGGCGACCGGGTCGCCGTCCTGCGCGGCGGGGTCCTCCAGCAGGTCGGCACCCCGCGCTCGGTGTACGCCCTGCCCCGCAACGTCTTCGTCGCCGCCTTCATCGGCACCCCGCGCATCAACCTCCTGCGCGGCCTGGTCCGGGCCCCGTTGGACGGCGCGATGACCATCAGCCTCGGCAAGCAGTATCTGCGCCTGCCCGAACCCCTGTGCCTGGACCACCAGTTGCTCCGTGTCCAGCAGGGCCGCGAGGTCATCGTCGGCCTGCGCTCCGAGGCCATCCGTATCGCCAAGGCCGCCTCGGCCCGCCCCGGCGAGGTGGCGATCAGCGGCCTGGTCGAGCACGTGGAGTTCCAGGGCCACGAGGTCCTCGTCCACTTCAACACCGGCTCCCGGCCCGCCGTGGTACCGGAGTTGGAGGCGCCGCGCCCCACCCGCCCGGCCCGGCGCCGCCGACGCGAGGGCGGTGTCCTGGGCCGGCTGCGGGAGCGCGCGGGCGTGCTGCGCGCCGGCCCGGTCGTCGTCCTGGACCACCCGGCGGACACGGAACCCGAGCTCATACCGCCCGAGGGCCGCCTCCCCGGAGACCTCGTCGTCCGCACCACCCCCGACATCCAGCTCCGTCACGGTATGCAGGTCCCGCTCCTCGTCGACATCGCCCACCTGTTCGTCTTCGACCAGCACGGCGAACGGATCTCCCCGGCTCCGGCGCGGCTGCCCGACCTGGACGAGTGACGACCGATACGGATAGGTGCATGAACGTGCACCTCACCCGAAACCGGGCAGCCCTCGCGATCGCCGGCCTCCTCCTGGCCGCGGCGGCCCCGACCGCCTACGCAAGCCTCGACACGGAGACCGCTCCCGCGCCGACGCGCGGAGCGCCGTACGTCGAGACACAGCTCTTCTTCGGCACCGAGCGGCCGGACGGCGGACCGGCCGTCACCGACCGGCAGTTCATGGCCTTCGTCGACAAGGAGGTCACGCCGGACTTTCCGGACGGGCTCACCGTGCAGAGCGGGCGCGGGCAGTGGCGGGACGCGAACGGGAGGATCGAGAAGGAGCGGTCGTACGAGTTGATCCTGCTGTATCCGGTGACGGCGGCGGGGGCGGGCGACCGGAAGATCGAGGAGATCCGGCGGGCGTACGAGAAGGCCTTCGCGCAGGAGTCGGTGGGCCGGGTGGACGACCGGACCCGGGCCGATTTCTGACCCGACCCGCGCATCCGTTTCCTGGGGGGCCCGCGCGTCCGTGACCCGGGGTCCCTGGCGCCACAAAACTAACACCGCTAGTTTGTGAGGCGGACGACGCAGTCACGCCCGGGAGGCAGCACGATGAAGGCACACGACGGCATGTACATCGACGGCGCCTGGCGCCCCGCCGCGAGCGGGGAGACCATCGACGTGGTGAACCCGGTCGACGAGCAGCTCATCGACCGCGTCCCGGCGGGCGGCGCCGAGGACGTCGACGCCGCCGTACGTGCCGCGCGTGCCGCCCTCCCGGGCTGGGCCGCCACTCCGCCCGCCGAACGGGCCGCGCTCCTGGGGGCGTTGAGGGACGTGCTCGTCTCCCGCAAGGACGAGATCGCCGAGACGGTCACCGCCGAGCTGGGTTCCCCGCTCGCCTTCTCCCAGGCCGTCCACGCGGGCGTGCCGATCGCGGTCGCGGGTTCGTACGCCGAACTCGCCGCGACCCACGCCTTCGAGGAGAAGGTTGGCAACTCGACCGTCTACCAGGAGCCGATCGGCGTGGTCGCCGCGATCACCCCCTGGAACTACCCCCTGCACCAGATCGTCGCCAAGGTCGCCCCGGCGCTCGCCGCAGGCTGCACCGTCGTACTCAAGCCCGCCGAAGACACCCCGCTCACCGCCCAGTTGTTCGCCGAAGCGGTCGACGAGGCGGGCGTCCCGGCCGGCGTCTTCAACCTCGTCACCGGCCTCGGCCCGATCGCGGGCCAGGCCCTCGCCGAGCACCCGGGTGTCGACCTGGTCTCCTTCACCGGCTCCACGGCGGTGGGCCGGCGGATCGCCGCCACGGCGGGCGCCGCGATCAAGAAGGTCGCCCTCGAACTCGGCGGCAAGTCCGCCAACGTGATCCTCCCGAGCGCCGACCTCGCCAAGGCCGTCAACGTCGGCGTCGCCAATGTGATGTCCAACTCCGGCCAGACATGCAGCGCCTGGACCCGCATGCTGGTCCACCGCGACCAGTACGACGAGGCCGTGCAGCTGGCGGCGACGGCCGCCGCCAAGTACGGCGACCGCATCGGCCCGGTCGTGAACGCCAAGCAGCAGGCCAGGGTGCGGAGTTATATCGAGAAGGGGGTGGCGGAGGGTGCGAGGCTGGTGGCCGGGGGCCTCGAAACCCTTTATGAGCAGGGCTACTTCATCGCCCCGACCGTCTTCGCCGATGTGACCCCCGACATGACGATCGCGCAGGAGGAGATCTTCGGCCCGGTCCTCTCCGTCCTCCGCTACGACGACGAGGACGACGCCGTGCGTATCGCCAACGGCACGGTCTACGGCCTGGCGGGCGCGGTGTGGGCCGGTGAGGAGGCGGAAGCGGTCGCGTTCGCACGGAGGTTGGAGACCGGACAGGTGGACATCAACGGCGGACGCTTCAACCCCCGTGCCCCGTTCGGCGGTTACAAGCAGTCGGGCGTGGGCCGGGAACTCGGTGCGCACGGGCTGTCCGAGTACCTCCAGACCAAGTCCCTTCAGTTCTGAGGAGTGTTCGCATGGTCCGCGCAGCCGTACTGCCCGCCGTGGGCGCTCCGTTGGAGATCGCCGAGATCGACCTCCCGGACCCCGGCCCCGGCCAGGTCCGTGTCCGTCTCGCCGCCGCCGGGGTCTGCCACTCCGACCTGTCCCTGACCAACGGCACCATGCGCGTACCGGTCCCGGCGGTCCTCGGCCACGAGGGCGCGGGCACGGTGGTGGCCGTGGGGGAGGCCGTCAGCCACATCTCACCCGGCGACTCCGTCGTGCTCAACTGGGCCCCGTCCTGCGGCAGTTGCCACGCCTGCACGCTCGGCGAGGTCTGGCTCTGCGCCAACGCGCTCAACGGCGCCGCCGACGTCTACGCCCACCGCGCCTCCGACGGCAGCGACCTCCACCCCGGCCTGAACGTAGCCGCGTTCGCCGAGGAGACGGTCGTGTCCGCAGCCTGTGTCCTGCCCCTCCCGGACGGAATCCCGTTGACGGACGCGGCACTTCTGGGCTGTGCCGTCCTCACCGGCTACGGCGCCGTGCACCACTCGGCGCAGGTGCGGGAGGGCGAGACGGTCGCGGTGTTCGGCGTCGGCGGAGTGGGCCTGTCGACGCTCCAGGCGGCCCGGATCGCGGGCGCCACGAAGATCGTCGCCGTCGATGTCTCCCCGGAAAAGGAGGAGTTGGCGCGCGCGGCCGGAGCGACGGACTACGTGGTCGCCTCCGAGAACACGGCCCGCGAGATCCGCGCCCTGACCGGAAAACAGGGCGTCGACGTCGCCGTGGAGTGCGTCGGCCGGGCGGTCACCATCCGCACCGCCTGGGAGTCCACCCGCCGGGGCGGACGCACCACGGTCGTCGGCATCGGCGGCAAGGACCAGCAGGTCACCTTCAACGCCCTCGAACTCTTCCACTGGGGACGGACGTTGAGCGGCTGCGTCTACGGCAACTCCGACCCGGCGAAGGACCTGCCGGTACTCGCCGAGCACGTGCGTGCCGGACGCCTGGACCTGGGCGCACTGGTGACGGAACGGATCGAACTGGCCGGGATTCCGGCGGCGTTCGAGAACATGGTGGCGGGGAAGGGCGGGCGGGCGTTGGTGGTGTTCTGAACTGCCTTGGTTACGGCACCTGTTCGGGCTGCGGCTCCTCCGTCGCCGCAGCCCGCTCCGCCCTCGCCCGCGGCCGGGACCGCGACACCGCCACGCCCGCGAGACACAGCACCCCGCCCGCCAGCGTGAGCAGCCCCGGAACCTCGCCGAGCGCGAGCCACGACATCAGGACGACCAGCGCGGGCACGGCGTACGTCGTCGCGCCCATGCGACTGGCGGTCGTACGGGCGAGGGCGTAGGCCCATGTGGTGAAGGCGAGGGCGGTCGGGAAGACGCCCAGGTAGACCATGTTGAGCGTGGCGGAGACGGGCGCGTCGGCCGCGTCCTGGACCAGCTGTCCCGCGAACGGCAGGCACAGCACCGCCCCGATGAGGCATCCGAACGTCGTCACCTGGAGCGCGCTGGCACGGCTCAGGGCCGGCTTCTGGGCGACGACACCACCGGCGTACGCGACCGCCGCGAGCAGACACAGCAGTACGCCGAGCACGGACGAACCGCCCTCGCCGGACATCGACAGCCCCACGGTCACCGCACCGGCGAAGGACACCGCCATCCCCGCGAGCAGCCGCGGCGGCATCGCGTCACCGAGCAGCCGCGAGCCGAGCAGCGCGATGAGGATCGGCCCGATGTTCACGACGAGGGCGGCCGTACCGGCGTCGACCTGCTGCTCGCCCCAGTTCAGGACGACCATGTAGAAGCCGAACCACAGCGCGCCCGAGATCGCGATCCCCCGCCACGCGGACCGGGGCGGCAGCCCTTCCCGCCGTACGAGACAGAACACTCCCAGCGTCAGCGCCCCGCTCGCCAGCCGCCCCAAGGCCAGTGCCCCCGGTGAGTAGGCGGCACCCGCGCTGCGGATGGACACGAACGCGGAGGCCCACAGCACGACGGTGACGACAGCGGCTGCGGCGGCGGTCGCTTCGGCGGGGCGGAGGGGTTTCTTCATGTCCCGAGGCTATGCGGGGGCAGGGCGGCGGCGCTGGCGGAAATCGGACGTCAGGCTCGGGGTGCCGACGCGATGCCTGTGGGGCACCGTGTCGTTCGATCTCATGGAGGCAACGGACGGACAGTTCGCCCCGGGGTCGACCGTCGAAGCGGTCGCGGGCTTCGGCTGGGACCGGGTCTGTCCGCCGGCCTACCGAACGGCCACTTGCTCGAACTGCCCCGCCAACCCATCCAGCAACGCAGCCAACCCCACCTCGAAAGCCCGCTCGTCAATCTTCTCCTGCTGCTCGGCAAGAAGATGTGCCTGCCCCAGATGCGGATAGTCGGCCGGGTCGTACGCACTCTCGTCGTCCACGAACCCCCCGGCGAACGACCCCAGCGCCGACCCCATGATGAAGTACCGCATCAACGCCCCGATCGACGTGGCCTGCGCAGGCGGCCACCCCGCCTCCACCATCCCGCCGTACACCGCGTCAGCGAGCCGCAATCCCGCAGGCCGCCGCCCGGGCCCCGTGGCCAGTACCGGCACGATGTTCGGGTGATCCCGCAGCGCGGACCGATAGGACACGGCCCAGTCGTGCAGCGCGGTACGCCAGTCGCGCCCGTCCTCGAACATCGACAGATCGACCTGCGCGCTGACCGAGTCCGCGACCGCCTCCAGAATCTGGTCCTTCGTGCGGAAGTGGTTGTAGAGCGAGGGCCCGCTCACCCCCAGCTCGGCGGCGAGCCGACGCGTGGAGACGGCCGCCAGCCCTTCCGAGTCCACCAGCATGCGAGCCGTCTCGACGATCCGGTCGGTGCTGAGGAGGGGCTTGCGCGGTCGGGCCATGGCGCACATAGTAGGGCTGCGAGAGTCAAACTAGCAGTGCTAATTTAATTGTGCAGTAATCAATGTGCAGCAGTCGATGTACGGCCTTTCACTTGGGGTGACGCGCGATGGACCTGGGACTGAGCGAGGAGCAGGAAGCCGTACGGCGGCTCGCCAAGGACTTCGTGGACCGTGAGATCGCCCCGCACGTCATCGCCTGGGACCGCGCCGAGGAGGTCGACCGGTCGATCGTGAAGAAGCTCGGCGGGGTCGGCTTCCTGGGGCTGACGATCGACGAGGAGTACGGCGGCTCGGGCGGCGACCATCTCGCGTACTGCCTGGTCACCGAGGAACTCGGCCGCGGCGACTCCTCCGTGCGCGGCATCGTCTCCGTGTCGCTGGGCCTGGTCGCCAAGTCGATCGCGGCCTGGGGGAGCGAGGATCAGAAGCGGCGCTGGCTGCCGGGGCTCACCTCCGGCGAGTACGTCGGCTGCTTCGGCCTCACCGAACCCGGCACCGGTTCCGACGCGGGCAACCTCACCACCCGGGCGGTCCGCGACGGCGACGACTATGTCATCAACGGCACCAAGATGTTCATCACGAACGGCAGTTGGGCCGATGTCGTGCTGCTCTTCGCCCGCTCGACCGACGCCCCCGGCCACAAGGGCGTCTCCGCCTTCCTCGTGCCCACCGACACCCCCGGCCTGACCCGCCGCACCATCCACGGCAAGCTCGGCCTGCGCGGCCAGGCGACGGCCGAACTGGTCCTGGAGGACGTGCGTATCCCTGCGTCGGCGATGCTCGCCCCTGAAGGCAAGGGCTTCTCCGTCGCCATGTCGGCGCTGGCCAAGGGGCGGATGTCGGTCGCGGCGGGCTGTGTCGGCATCGCCCAGGCCGCGCTGGACGTGGCGGTCCGCTACGCCGGTGAACGTGAGCAGTTCGGGAAGCCCATCGCCCATCACCAGCTGGTCCAGGAACTCATCAGCGACATCGCCGTCGACGTGGACGCGGCCCGGCTGCTGACCTGGCGGGTCGCCGACCTCGTGGACCGCGGCCTGCCCTTCGCCACCGAGTCCTCCAAGGCCAAGCTCTTCGCCTCGGAGGCCGCCGTGCGCGCCGCCAACAACGCGCTCCAGGTCTTCGGCGGCTACGGCTACATCGACGAGTACCCGGCCGGGAAGCTGCTGCGCGACGCCCGCGTGATGACCCTCTACGAGGGCACCAGCCAGATCCAGAAACTGCTCATCGGGCGTGCGCTGACGGGGATTTCGGCGTTCTGAGGCCTGACTTTTCTGAGTACGCGAGCTGAGTACGCGGACGGATGTGGTGGCGGCCGTAGGAGCGGACGCTTGTCCCCATGAGCGAAGCATCGGGCAAACCGCAGAACACGGCCGCCTTCTACGGCCAGGCCGTCGCGTCCTTCTCCGTCGCCATCGCGGCGACCGCCATCGGCATCTTCAAGCTGCAGGCCGACGCCTGGGTACGGGCCTTCCTCGCGATCGCCGTCCTGTATCTGGTCACCTCCTCCTTCACCCTCGCCAAGGTGATCCGGGACCGGCAGGAGGGGGCGCGCGGTACCTACAACCCGTTCGAAAAGCTCTGAGCGGGGAGACTAAGCGCTCGCTCAGGTTCGGCGGTATGGTGGAGCCCTTGTCATCGAGAGGGGCTTACGAGCGATGAGTACGGCGGAGGAGACGACCGCGGGCGACCCGCAGGCCTGGGCAGAGGTCACGCCCGACGCGGCCCGGCGGCTGCTGGTCGCCGCCGTGGAGGCCTTCGCGGAACGCGGCTACCACGCGACGACCACCCGGGACATCGCCGGCCGCGCCGGGATGAGCCCGGCCGCGCTCTACATCCACTACAAGACCAAGGAAGAGCTGCTCCACCGGATCAGCAGGATCGGCCACGAGAAGGCCCTCGACATCCTGCGTACGGCGGCGGCGCGCGAGGGCAGCGCCGCCGAGCGGCTCGCCGACGCGGTCAGCTCCTTCGTGCGCTGGCACGCGGGCGGTCGCACCACCGCGCGGGTCGTGCAGTACGAACTCGACTCGCTCGGCCCGGACGCCCGCGCCGAGATCCTCGCGCTGCGCCGGCAGGTCGACGCCGAGGTGCGCGGGATCGTCGAGGACGGGGTCGCGGACGGCTCCTTCGACGTGCCGGACGTGAAGGGCACGACCCTCGCGATCCTGTCGCTGTGCATCGACGTGGCGCGCTGGTTCAGCCTGGACGGACCCCGGACGCCCGACGAGGTCGGCGCGCTGTACGCCGACCTCGTGCTGCGGATGGTGGGGGCCAACTAGTCGCCGTGGCGCGGGGGTTGACCCCTCGGAGGCGTCAGAGGTAGTAGCGGGACACCGACTCGGCCACGCACACCGGCTTGTCGCCGCCCTCGCGCTCCACGGTGAAGGCGACGGTCACCTGGACACCGCCCGGTACGTCGTCGACGCCGGTGATCGTCGCGGTGGCGTGCAGCCGGGAGTCGACCGGGACCGGGGCGGGGAAACGGACCTTGTTCGTCCCGTAGTTGACGCCCATCTTCACGCCCTCGACCTTGATGAGCTGCGGTCCGAAGAGGGGGAGCAGCGACAGGGTGAGGTAGCCGTGCGCGATGGTCGTCCTGAAGGGGCCGGCCGCCGCCTTCTCCGGGTCCACGTGGATCCACTGGTGATCGCCCGTCGCGTCCGCGAACAGGTCGATCCGCTTCTGGTCCACCTCCACCCAGTCGCTGTACCCCAACTGCTCGCCGACCGCCGCCCGCAGGTCGTCGACGGAGGTGAAGATCCTCGGCTCTGCCATGTCCCGGCCTCTCACGTCATCCAGCAACACATGTCGTCCCGCTATGCCTAAGCAACTGCTTAGCATGGTCGCATGCCGGGCCGCTGTCAACGGAACACCTGTGCCGGTGGATGGGTAGGGTTCGAGGGGTGCCCCAGATTCCCGAGAAGATCCACGAGCTCACGGTGGGACAACTCGCCGCCCGCAGCGGCGCCGCCGTCTCCGCCCTGCACTTCTACGAGGCCAAGGGTCTGATCAGCAGCCGCCGCACCACGGGCAACCAGCGCCGGTACACCCGTGACACCCTGCGCCGGGTCGCCTTCGTACGGGCCGCCCAACGCGTCGGCATCCCGCTGGCCACCATCCGCGAGGCGCTCGCCGAACTCCCCGAGGAGCGCACCCCGACCCGCGAGGACTGGGCCCATCTCTCCGAGGCCTGGCGCTCCGAACTCGACGAACGCATCAAGCAGCTCAACCGCCTCCGCGACCACCTCACCGACTGCATCGGCTGCGGCTGCCTCTCCCTGGCGACCTGCGTCCTGTCCAACCCGGACGACGTGGTCGGCGAACGGGGCGCGGGTTCCCGCCTGATGACGGAACCGGGCGCACCCAGGACCCGGGGCCGGGAGCGCGGCTGAGCGGTGCGTACACCGGCCGGTACGCGCACGGCGACGAACGGGTTCGCGCGCCGGCCGTCACGCGCACCGCGCCGGGGGCTTCGCCTGCCGCGGCGAGACCCGTCCGCGCCGAGGGCCTCGCGCGCCCGGGTGTCACTCGTACTCCGTGCCTCCCTTTCGTGTCAGGTACGCGGCGCTCACCGCCTTGGCGATCGCCCGGCCGCCCGTCACCGCGCTGTACCGCTCCACGGCCGGGCGGATCACGACGCCCTCCCGCAGATGCAGCCCGCGTCCGGACACGGTCTCCCGTCCGCTCGCGATCTCCAGCACCCGCCCGATGTCGTACGGCCCCTCGTGCAGCCGTGGCACCAACGGCAGCTCCCCGTCGAGGAGTTCGGTCGGGTCCAGCCAGCGCACCGTCCCGTCGATCTCGGCGGAGACGTCGAACACGGCGTACCCGAGCGTGGCGCGTCGGCCGTCGGCACCGTAGGTCAGGTCCTGTACGCCCGCGCCGAACACCTCGCCGAAGATTCCGACCCGGCGGGCGCCGAGCCGTCCGGCGAGGCGGGCGGCGGCCTCGGGGGCGGCGTGGCCGCGGACCGCCCGCCAGTACAGATTGCGTGGATCCTCCTTCAGGGCAAGGGACTTGGCGCCGAAGCCCTTCGAGGAGACCTGGACGCGGCCGTCCTCGGCGAAGTAGGTGAGCAGGCAGGCCGAGCCGTGCAGTTTCTCGGTCAGGACCACAGCCTCGCCCGGTTCGAATATCCCGGGAAACCGCTGGATGTTCTCGATGTCCACCCAGGGCAGCAGATCGGGCGCGGACTCGACGTCCCCCGCCATGGTGGGCGGGATCGGCGGTACCCACTTGGTGATGCCGAGCAGTTCCGCGAAGTCGGTGCCGTCCAGGGCGGCCCGGGCCAGATCCACGTCCGCGAGCGCCTCGGGCCGGCACACGATGCCCTGCGAGAGCTCACCGCGCAGGCGTACCGCTTTGACCCGGTCGGCGTTGGTCCCCGCGAGGCGTCCGGTCAGCCCCAACTCCTCGATCAGCGTGGCCGGGAGCACGGACTGCTCGGGGATGTAGACGGCGGTGTCGCCGGTGCGGTACGCGCCCTTGGCGACAACGGCCCGGTACAGGCCGACCTGGGCCAGTTCGAGGGCGTCGGCGTTCGGGTGTTCATGGACGGTCAGCACTTCGGCGGTGACGCGCAGCGTCGACATCGGGACTCCTCGGGTTCCTCAGCTGTGTTTCATCGCTCTCAACTGTCCTCAGTACGAAAGGGGTTGAGCGAGGGGAATATCGGCTGCTAGGGCCGGCGTCGAAACCGGTCGGTCGTGACTCCGTGGCCCGTGTTTCCATTCCGGAGTGAACATCCGGGAGAGGGCTGACGGCGATGTCGAGTCGTGCGTGCGGATTCTCGCGGAGGTTCACGCGCACGACGGCTATCCGGTCAACTGGCCCGATCGGCCCGGTGAGTGGCTGACACACGGTCCCTCGCTGGGCTCCTGGGTCGCCGAACTCGAGGGCCGCCTCGTCGGGCACGTCAGTCTGTCGCGTGTCGGCGAAGGCGATCTGGCACCCGTGTTGTGGAGCGAGCGGAAGGGGGCGCCGCCGGGTACGACCGCCGTGGTCGGCAGACTGTTCGTCTCCCCGCGGGCGAGGGGGCATCGGATCGGCGCACTGCTGATCGGCCGGGCAGTGCGGGAGGCGGGGCGTCATGGACTGCACCCGGTGCTCGATGTCGTCACGTCCGATACGGCAGCCGCCGCCCTGTACGAGCGGCTGGGCTGGGAACTGATGGCCACGGTCGAGCAGCGATGGAGCCCCCATCAGACGGTGGCCATCAGCTGCTACGCAGCGCCATCGTGACATCCGTACTGAAGCAGCGCCTCGGCGACCAACTGGGCGTTGGACAGCGCCCGTTGGCCGTCCGGCAGGAACAGCGTGTCCTCCAGGCCGATCCGGGTCGCGAGCCCCAGCCGTCCCGCCAGCCGGAGCACGGGCCAGGCGCCGCCCTCCTCACCGTGCAGCAGAACGGGGCGGCCGTGGTCGGTGTCCAGCTCGGCGAGGAGGGCATGCGCGGACGCTTCCGCCGTGTCCGTATCCCGGTCGGTCACCTCCGCGAGGACCCGCAGCACCTTCGAGCGGAGCGGTGAGACGGCGAAGCGGGCGGCGCCGTCCGTGCCGGACCAGACGCCGGCCTCCACGCCGACGCCCCGGTCCAGCAGCGCCGCCGCGACCTCCTCGGCGCCCGGCTCGTGCCAGTTGACCGAGGCGTGGTCGGGCAGCACGGTCCAGCCGCGCACCCGCTCCAGCCGGGCGGCGGGGTCCGGTTCGGCCCAGGCGCCGGTGGTCACGCCGATCGGCACGGTCACCCGCGCCCGTATCACGTCGAGCGTCACGGCGAGGACGCGCGGCGACAACGTGTCGTCCCCGCAAGGGGACTTGGGGTGGAGGTGGACATCCGTGGCCCCCGCCGCGACAGCCTCCACCGCGGCATCGGCCAACGCCCCGGGCGAGACCGGCACCATCACCCCGTCGACGGCCCCACGGACCCCGTTGAGACAGACCTGCACCATGCCTCGATGGTGCCACCCACCACTGACAACGCCTGCCCGTCCACTGACGACGTCCGTCCGTCCGCCCGTCAGCCGGCCGCCCCCTCACGCCCACACCCACCGAATCCCGACCCGGCAGGGTCCCACCCCCAACGCCACCGCGTGCACCGACCCCGACGCGTCCACGCGTAGCCGTTGTTCCCGGGGCCGCGCGGCACCGGCGTGCGGGTCGAGGCCGTTCGTGCGGAACGAGTAACACGCGCGCGGCAGTGCCCCCTTCGCGAACCGGACCTCCAGGAGGTGTTCGCGCATCGGCACGTGAATGGTCGTCTCGGCGCGCAGGGAGTACGGGGGCGGGTCCCGGTGCTCCACCGTGTAGTCGACGATCACGGTCTCGCCGCGGGCCAGCGGGCGGTCGAAGAGCAGTTCCGCGGCCACCAGCCCCTCGGCGGGCAGTTCGACGACGGTGCCCAGCCGGGCCGGGGCCGCCAAGTGGAACTGGGGCAACGGACCGGGCGCGTCGAGGCGGTACAGGGCGATCCAGCGGTCCGCGCCGTCCGCCTCGGCGCGCAGCAGCCGGCGGCTGGTCATGGAGCGGACACTGCGGTCGGCGTCCACGTCGACCCGGTTGTGGCAGCTGAGCCGGGTCAGGCTGTCGTCCCAGCGGGTGTCGAGCGCGGCGAGGGTGGCGGTGAGGTCGCGGTGGTCCGACCAGACCCGGGCCAGATCCGGGTGGTCGCCGACCGGCGGCAGCCAGCGGCCTCGGGGCCGGGGCGGGCCGAGCAGTCCGGTGAGCGCGCCGGGCGGCAGCCGTAGGACGTCCTCCAGGACGGTCAGGGCCGCCAACGACCGTTGGCGCTCGGGCTGGTAGCGCCCGGACTGCCAGGAGCTGAGCGTCGCCGACGCCACCGGCGTACCGCGTCGCAGCAGCCGGTCCTGGATGCGGTCCAGGCTCAGCCCGCTGGCCGCGATGGCCGCGCGCAGGGCCTCGTGGAACGGCATCGACCCGGTGCCGGACGTCGCGTACTCCGGTCTGGAAGTCACGTACTCCAGCTCAAGTCAGGGCTGTCGTGCGGCGGAAGACCGTTGCCCTGAAGTTTGGTCAGTCTTGCCCGGTGATTGATCAAATTTGAATGAACCTGTCAGATTTCTCAGTTGTTGCGCCGCCAATTCCCTCAAGACTGAAGGGGCTTGACCGTCTTGCCATGCTCATGAGGCCTCGCGGAAGCTGCTGTCCACTGCCGTCACGGCAGCCCCCCACCCCTCGAATGACGGAGAGTCATGTCCCCGAGATCTTCCGCCGGGTTCGTTCTCGTCACCGCCGCCGCCCTCACCGCCGCCCTGGCCGGCCCCGCGCTCGCCGCCGCGCCGAGCGCCGCCGCGCACACCCCCGCCCAGCTCACCCAGGCCATAGCGAGCCACGAGAGCCACACCCTGCACGGGCTCGCGAAGCCCGGCAAGGTCAACGCCACCGTCTCGTCCACCAACTGGTCCGGCTACGCGGCCACCGGCTCGACCGGCGCCTACACGTCGGTGACCTCGGCGTGGACCCAGCCGACCGTCACCTGCGGCTCGGCCACCACGTACTCGTCCTTCTGGGTCGGCCTCGACGGGTACAGCAACTCCGCGCTGGAGCAGACCGGTACGGAAGCCGACTGCATCGGCGGCAAGGCCACCTACGGCGCCTGGTGGGAGGTGCTGCCCGCCTCCGAGAGCGCGTACTCCGGTGTCACCGTCAAGGGCGGCGACAAGTTCACCGCGACCGTGACCTACACCGGCTCCACCTTCACCATGACCCTCGCCGACTCCACCGAGGGCTGGACCAAGACCACCACGCACGCGGGCTCGTCCGGCTTCAAGAACGCCTCCGCCGAGGTCATCGCCGAGGCCCCCGAGGTCGGCGGCTCGGTCGCGAGCCTCGCCAACTTCGGCACCGTGAACTTCACCGGCGCCAAGACGAACGGCAGCAACCTGGACACCTACTCGCCGAACGAGATCGTCATGACGAAGAGCAGCAGCTCCGCCGTACGGGCGCAGCCGGGCTCGATCTCCGGCGGCAGTTTCGCCGACGTCTGGAAGGCCAGCTGACACCTGCGGCGCACCGCTCGGGGGCTGTCGACGGATCGCCGTCGGCAGCCTCTGCCGTTGCGGGAGCAAGGGCAAACCGGCTCGGTCAAAAGGGGGTGCGGCATCCCCGGCGCACCCCTGGCGCCTTTCTTGGTTCGCCCCGGTTCAGGCCGACATCAGCAGCCGTCCGCGCCTGGCGTACGCCAGGGCCTCGGGCGTGAGCACCGGACGCGGGACGACGATGCCGCAGTCCGTGCAGACCGGGCCCGAGGAGGGTTCGTGGGCCAGGTCGTACTTCCACTGGAGACGCTCCCCGGCGCACACCGGGCACACGGAACCCGGTTCGCGCTCCAGGGCGGCGATCAGCCGTCGCAGCACCTCGGCCAGTGACTGATGGGGGTGGAGACGGGGGTCGTCGCACCAGGCGACACCGAAGCCGCCCCAGGTCAGCCGGTGCCAGTCGTCCACGGTGCCCGGGCGGCGGAGCCCGTCGTGCTTCTCCTTCTTGCGGCGTTCGGCGAACCCGACCTCATAGGCGAGCCAGACCTTGCGCGCTTCCTCCAGTTCGTCCAGTGCGGCCACGAGCCGCGCCGGGTCGGGGGAGCGGTCCTCGGGTCCGAACCCGGCCCGGGAGCTCAAGTGGTCCCAGGTCGCCCTGTGCCCATAAGGGGCGAACCGCTCAAGGCACTTGCGCAGCGAGTAGCGCCGCAGCGCCAGATCGCACCGAGGGTCTCGCACCTGTCTCGCCAGACTCCGGAAACCGGCCATCGCCCTGCACCTCCGTCACACCTGCACCTGTACTTCGGTCACCTCGGCGTCGTCGTACGGACGTCGCCGAATAGACGTATCGACAAGCGATTTGGCTCCATCCGATTTCCGATGGCCCCCATAAGCGGCCCACGCTCATCCAAAACTTGACGCATGTTCATCTTCAATCCCGGGGATACCGGCGGTAACGTCCGGCCACACCCCCGTCGGTAGGAGCCGCCATGCCTCGGCGCACCCCACGTAACTTGCTCGACAGACTGAGAACTCCCGGAAGATTCCCCGGGTTCCTGAAGGCCGCATCCGTATGCGCCCTCATTGCCGCCCTTTTGTCTCCTCTTGCCCAGGGAACGGCGACGGCCGCGACCGCCTCGAACGACTACTGCGGCGGCCAGTGCTCGGACATCCTCCCGGCCGGCGAGAACGGCAACGCCACCCTCGCCCAGATCCTCCTCAACCAGGCCTTCGGCTCCCAGCCCGCGCACGCCGAGGATCAGCTCGGCCCCTACGCCAACCTGGCCACGGGCGCTTCCACGCTGACCGACGCGAAGATCAACACCTTCTTCAACGACGCCTCGTTCGGGGTCCCCGCCGCCAACGTCGCCTCGACCGAGAGCCCCAGTGGCCGTACCGATGTGACGATCGTCCGCGACAAGGCGACCGGTGTGCCGCACATCACAGGCACCACGCGCTACGGCACCGAGTACGGCGCCGGTTACGCGGCGGCCGAGGACCGGCTGTGGCTGATGGACGTCTTCCGGCACGTCGGACGCGGCCAGCTCACCACCTTCGCCGGCGGCGCGACCTCCAACCAGGGCCTTGAGCAGGAGTTCTACCGCAACGCCCCGTACACCGAGGCCGAGTTGCAGTCCCAGATCGACAACGCCGTCGCCAACAACGGCGCCCGCGGCCAGCAGGCCCTCGCCGACGCCAACGCCTATCTGGCCGGCATCAACGCCTACATCGACGCCTCGGACAGCGGCCGTTACTTCCCCGGCGAGTACGTCCTCACCGGTCACAAGGACTCGATCACCAACGCCGGCACGATCGACCACTTCAAGATCACCGACCTGGTCGCACTGGCCTCCGTCATCGGCACCCTGTTCGGCTCCGGCGGCGGCGGCGAGGTCAACAACGCGATCTCCCTGCTCGCCGCCCAGGAGAAGTACGGCGTGGAGCAGGGCACCAAGGTCTGGGAGTCCTTCCGCGAGCGCAACGACCCCGAGGCCGCGCTCACCCTCCACAACGGCGAGAGCTTCCCGTACGGCACCAAGCCCACCACCGCCCAGGGCGAGGCCCTGCCGGACGCCGGTTCGGTGACGACCGAGCCACTCGTCTACGACGCCACGGGCACCGGCGCCGACCAGAGCGCCGACGCCGCCTCCGCCGCGGCGACCGCCACCGCCCTCAGCTCCGCCAAGCGCGGGATGTCCAACGCCCTTGTGGTGAGCGGCAAATACACCGCGAGCGGCCACCCGATCGCCGTCTTCGGACCCCAGACCGGCTACTTCGCACCCCAGTTGCTCATGCTCCAGGAGATCCAGGGCCCGGGCATCAGCGCCCGTGGCGCCTCCTTCGCGGGACTGAGCATGTACGTCGAACTCGGCCGCGGCCAGGACTACTCGTGGTCCGCCACGACCTCCGGCCAGGACATCATCGACACCTACGCCGTCGAACTCTGCCAGGACGACTACCACTACCTCTTCCACGGCACCTGCACCGCCATGGAGGAGATCGAGCAGAAGAACTCCTGGAAGCCCACCACGGCCGACGGCACCGCCGCCGGGTCGTACACCATGCGGGTCTGGAAGACCGAGTACGGACCCGTCGAGTACCGGGCGACCGTCGGCGGCAAGAAGGTCGCCTACACCACCCTGCGCTCCTCCTACATGCACGAGGCCGACTCGATCATCGGCTTCCAGATGCTCAACGACCCGGACTACGTGAAGAGTCCGCAGACCTTCCAGAGCGCCGCCCAGCACATCAACTTCACGTTCAACTGGTTCTACGCCGACTCCCAGCACACCGCGTACTACAACAGCGGCAACAACCCGGTGCGGGCCAGCGGTGTCGACCCCGAGTTCCCGATCTGGGGCCAGGCCGCCTACGAGTGGCAGAACTGGGACCCCACCACCAACACCTCCGACTACACCCCGGCCTCCGCGCACCCCAACTCCATCGACCAGGACTACTACATCTCCTGGAACAACAAACAGGCCCTCAACTACACGACGGCCAGCTGGGGTGACGGGTCCGTCCACCGCGGCAATCTCATCGACGACCGGGTGAAGAAGCTCGTCGCGGCCGGCGGGGTCACCAGATCCGCGCTGGTGAAGGCGATGTCCGACGCCTCGCTCACCGACCTGCGCGCCGAGGACGTCCTGCCCGACATGCTGAAGGTGATCAACAGCAGTACGGTCACCGACACCACCGCCGCGGCGGCCGTCACCAAGCTCCAGACCTGGCTCACCGCCGGCGGCAAACGAACGGAGACCTCGGCCGGCTCCAAGACCTATGCCAACGCCGACGCCGTCCGGATCCTCGACGCCTGGTGGCCGGCGCTGGTGAAGGCCGAGTTCCAACCCGGCCTCGGTGACACCCTGTACACGGCGTTCACCAACAACCTGTACATCGACGAGACCCCCTCGGCCGCCCACGGCCCGACCGGGTCGCACGCCGGAAGCTCCTTCCAGTACGGCTGGTGGAGTTACGTCGACAAGGACCTCCGGTCGGTGCTCGGGCAGACCGTGGCGGGGCCGCTGGCCCAGCAGTACTGCGGGGGCGGCAGCCTCAGCGCCTGCCGGGACATCCTCATCAGCACGCTGAAGACGGCCGCCGGCGCCACCGCGGCCACGGTCTACCCCGGGGACACCCTGTGCTCGGCGGGCGACCAGTGGTGTGCCGACTCGATCGTCCAGCGCACGCTGGGCGGCATCAAGCACTACAACATCAGTTGGCAGAACCGGCCCACCTTCCAGCAAGTGGTGGAGTTCACCTCACACCGGTGACGCCGTAGCGGCGGCGGGCCGGCCGATCCGGCCCGCCGCCAGCACCACCCGGGCCAGCTCCGGGTGCACGATGTCGCTGTGCGCCCCGTTCGGGGCGCCACCGTGACACACCACCGCACAGGCGTCGACGTTCACACAACCCGACGTGGGCAGCGGGGAGTCGAGGGCTTCGGCCAGGCTCAGCGCGTGGGTGCCGGGCACCGCCCGCACCCCGTCGTGGCCCATCGCGCCCCACTTGTCGCCCAGCACCCGGACGATGTCGACGGCGGCGAACGAGCAGTCGTCGTCCGCCATCCGCGAGGCCAGCGGATAGATCGTGCCGAGCGCCGAGTCGAAGTGCGAGTAGCAGCACACCAACGGCCCGTCCACACGGTTCTGTTGACCTTGCAGCACGCCCCCGGTACGCGGGTCGTCCGGCAGCCGGGACGCGAACGCGTAGTGCGAGAAGGCCCCTTGGAGCAGTGTCACCGACTTGACCGAGTGCACCCCCTCGGGCAGACCCCGTAGCGCGAACGACACCAGGCGCCCGCCGAAACTGTGCCCCACGAGATGCACCCGCACCTCCGGCGCCACCCCCGCGAGTCGCCCGATCACCGGACCGAGACCCCGCTCGCCCACCGTGCCCGCACGCCGCTTCATCGCGTAGTACGCCGCCTGCCGCAGCAGCTCCCGCGCCCCCTTCCAGGGGTTCGGCAGCGTGAACTCCGCGGTGGTGACCGTGGGTTGGGGCGACGCGAGATGCTCCAGGGCCTGCGCCAACTGGTCGCAGACCTCGGCCGTGCAGCCGACGGCGAGCATCCGCGGCTCGCACTGCGGCAGCCCCTCCACCATCGTGTCCGCGCCGAACTGCGCCTGCGGCCCGGGCGGCACCACCTCCACGAGCGTCCGCACCAGCCGCCCGAACTCCTCCAACTCGGCATCCTGGGCGGGCTGTTGGTCCAGCATGCGGGCGATCTGGTCGATCAGCGTCGCGTTGCCGGGAAAGGCGTCGAGAAGCGTGTGCCGGGTGTCGTCGTCGAGCACCGGAGCCGCGATCGGTTCAGCCGCGGCCACGGTCGATCGCGGGAAGTTCGGGATCGGCTGGTCCGGGAACTCCATCGATGGCCAGATCACGCCCACGTACCCGATGCGGGCCTTCGGCGCGAGCTTCGGAATCGGTGCGAAGAAGCGGCTGTAGAGCTTCGTGGCACCGGCGCGTTGGCTGTTCCACCCGTGCGAGAAGACGATCAGGTCACCGACCCCGCGCTGCCGCACCTCGCGCAGCAGCCGATCACATTCCCCCTGGTCGACGTCTCCGTCGGCGTCGAAGGTCAACTCCCAGTAAGGGCTCACACTCATCGCCGGATCCGTCATGACCGGCCTCCTCGTCCCCCGTAGTGGCTCGATGTGGGCGCATCGTCCCGCTACCGGTGAAGATTGGCCATACGTCGCGAGTCACTTGTAGAGGAGGTATTCAGTTCGAATCCCTCGGAACGCCCTCAACTCCTCCTGCCACTCCGCCACCACCTCGTCGGTGCCGGCTCCCGCGTCGATCGCCGTACGCACCCGCGCCGACCCGGTGAGGTTGTCGATCCAGTGGTCCGAACGCCAACGGAAGCCGCTCCAGACCTTCTTGGCGGTCACCAGCAGTGCGATCCCGGTGCGCACGGGGTCGAACGCGGCCCGGTCGTGGATGTGGATCTGGACTCCGCCGACGGTTTTGCCCTCGAACTTGGAGAAGGTGGGCGCGAAGTACGCCTCTCTGAAGTGCACGCCGGGCAGCCCGAGTTGATTCGCCGCCGCCGCCCAACGGCCGTCGACGCCCTCCGCGCCGAGCAGTTCGAAGGGGTGGGTGGTGCCGCGCCCCTCGGACAGGTTCGTCCCCTCGAAGAGACACGTCCCCGAATACACGAGGGCGGTGTCCGGCGTCGGCATGTTGGGGCTCGGCGGCACCCACGGCAGCGACCAGGCGTCGTAGAACTCCGACCGCTTCCAGCCCGTCATCAGTACGGTCTCCAGTGGCACGGGTGTCCTGAGGAACTCGCCGTTGAACAACCGGGCCAGCTCCGCCACCGTCATCCCGTGCGCCTGTGCGATCGGCTGCCGGCCGACGAAGGACGCGAACTCCCGGTGCAGGACCGGGCCTTGGGCCGTGCGGCCGGTCACCGGGTTCGGGCGGTCGAGCACGACGAAGCGCTTGCCGGCGAGTTGGGCCGCCTCCATGCAGTCGTACAGGGTCCAGATGTAGGTGTAGAAGCGGGCGCCGACGTCCTGGATGTCGAAGACGACGGTGTCGACGCCGGAGGCCTTGAAGATGTCGGCGAGGGGCTGGCCGTTCTTCAAGTACGTGTCGTAGACCGGGAGTCTGGTGGCCGGGTCGGTGTGGCGGCCCTCGGAACCGCCTGCCTGTGCGGTGCCCCGGAAGCCGTGTTCGGGGCCGAAGACCGCGGTGAGGTTCACGTGGGGGTCGGCGTGCATGACGTCGACGATGTGGTGGGCGTCTCTGGTGATGCCGGTGGGGTTGGTGACGATTCCGATGCGGCGGCCGTTGAGCTGGGCGTAGTCGTGTGCGGCGAGTTGTTCGAAGCCGGTGCGCAGTGCGGTTTTCTTGGGTTGTGCTGGAGTGAGCGTTGCCGCCGGGGTCGCTGCCAGGAGAGCTCTTCTGGTGAGGGACATATCGGCACCGTAGGCGTAGTCGCAGGTCATGGGCTGCATGCGAGGACAAAGACATCTGCCCTTCCGGTGCTACATACCGACCGGTTAGTCTGGCCACGCAGTGGAGCCGCAGTCGAAGGAGACCGATGGTGGAAGCCGTTCAGGGTGCCGGGGTAGTCGTGACGGGGGCCGGGGGTGGCATCGGCGCTGCGCTCGCGCGGCGGTTCGCTGCCGAGGGGGCCCGGGTCGTCGTCAACGATCTGGACGGCGACCGGGCGAAAGCCGTCGCCGACGAGATCGGTGGGATCGCCGTGCCGGGGGATGCCTCCGCCGTTGTCGGTGAAGCCCGGGACGCGCTCGGTGGGACCGTCGACATCTACTGCGCCAACGCGGGGCTCGGCTCCGGTGGGTCCGAAGCCGCAGGTGAGCAGGTGTGGGCGCAGGCCTGGGACGTCAATGTGATGGCCCATGTGCGAGCCGCGGAGGCGCTGATTCCGGGGTGGCTGGAGCGGGGCGGCGGGCGGTTCGTGTCCACCGTGTCGGCCGCCGGGCTGCTCACCATGATCGGGGCCGCGCCCTACAGCGTCACCAAGCACGGCGCGTACGCCTTCGCCGAGTGGCTGTCGCTGACGTACCGGCACCGGGGGATCAAGGTCCACGCGATCTGTCCGCAGGGCGTCCGCACCGACATGCTGGCCGCCACCGGCAGCGCGGGCGACCTGGTGCTCCAGCCGACCGCGATCGAGCCCGATGCGGTGGCGGATGCACTGATGGCGGGGATCGAGGCGGATCGCTTCCTGATCCTGCCGCACCCCGAGGTCGCCGGGTACTACCAGCTCAGGGCCACCGAACCGGACCGCTGGCTGACCACCATGAACCACATCCAGCAGAAGTGGGAGGCCGGAGAGTGACCGACTCCCGCTATGCCGCCCGGCCCTGGGTCGGCCTGCTCAACGAGGCCCAGCGCGGGCCCATCAGTCCCGACGACTCGCTGGTGCACGCCCTGCGGCGGGTTGTCGCCGAGACGCCCGACCGCACCTTCCTCACCTACTTCGACGGCCGGCTCAGCTATCGCGAGGTCGACGAACTGAGCGACTCCGTCGCCGGGTACCTGGCCGCGCGGGGACTGGAGCACGGCGACCGGGTCGCGATCCTGCTGCAGAACTCGCCGCACTTCGTGCTCGCGCTGCTCGGTGCCTGGAAGGCGGGCGCGATCGTCGTGCCCGTCAACCCGATGTACAAGTCGGGGGAGGTCGGTCACGTCCTGCGGGACGGGGAGGTGGCCGCGCTGATCTGTTCCGATCGCGCGTGGGAGTCGTATCTGCGCGAGACCGCGGCTGCGGTTGAGGAGAGCGGGTCGTCGGTGCGGATCGTGCTCACGGCGTGCGAGTTGGATTTCCAGACCCGTGACGACGCGCGCGTGCTCACCTTCGAGCGGCTTCCGCAGGCCGGGGACGCGGCCGATCTGGTGGCCGTCGCCAAGGAGGGCCACAAGGCGCCCGAGGTCCCCGCCCCGGTCCCCTCCGGGATCGCGCTGATCAGCTACACCTCGGGGACGAGCGGTGCCCCCAAGGGCGCCACCAACACCCACGGCAACATCCTCTACAACGCCGAACGGCAGCGCACCGGGCTCGGACTGCCGGACTCGCCCGTGTACTTCGCGATGGCGCCGCTGTTCCACATCACCGGCATGGTGTGCCAGCTCGGTGCCTCGCTCGTCAGCGGGGGCTCGCTGGTGCTGGCGTACCGCTTCGAGGGCGGGGTGGTGCTCGACGCGTTCGCCGAGCACAAGCCGCACTACACGGTCGGCCCGTCCACCGCCTTCATGGCGCTCGCCGCGCACCCGGCCGTCACCCCCGAGCACTTCGCGTCCTTCCGGAACATCTCCTCCGGCGGCGCGCCGGTACCGCCCGCCCTGGTCGAGAAGTTCCGGGCCGGCTTCGGGCCGTACATCCGCAACGGCTACGGCCTCACCGAGTGCACCGCGCCCTGCGCCTCCGTGCCGCCCCAGCTGGAGGCGCCCGTCGACCCGGCGTCCGGGACGCTGGCCGTGGGCGTGCCGGGTCCCGACACCGTCGTACGGATCGTCGACGACCAGGGTGAGGAGGTGCCCTTCGGGGAGCAGGGCGAGATCGTGGTGCGCGGGCCGCAGGTCGTGCCCGGGTACTGGCGGCGACCCGAGGCCACGGCCGAGACCTTCCCGGACGGTGAACTGCGCACCGGGGACATCGGGTTCATGGACCCGGAGGGCTGGCTGTACGTCGTCGACCGCAAGAAGGACATGATCAACGCGTCCGGCTTCAAGGTGTGGCCGCGCGAGGTCGAGGACGTGCTGTACACCCACCCGGCGGTGCGCGAGGCGGCCGTCGTCGGGGTGCCCGACGGGTACCGGGGCGAGACCGTGAAGGCGTACATCAGTCTCCGTCCGGGCGCCGAAACCGACCCCGATGAATTCGCCGTGTACTGCAAGGAGAGACTGGCCGCCTACAAATACCCGCGCCAGGTGGAGATCCTGCCCGAGCTGCCGAAGACGGCAAGTGGGAAGATCCTCCGGCGGGAACTGCGTTCCCGGTCGCACGACAGCGAGTGAACACCTAGGAGAGGCAGGTGGCGGCAGTGCCCAGGACGACCGACGGAGACGGGGCTCCCGTCCCGCAGCGGCTCCTCGCCGCCGCCACCCGGCTCTTCGCCGAGCAGGGCTACGACCGCACCTCGGTGCAGGAGATCGTCGAGGCCGCAGGGGTCACCAAGGGGGCGCTCTACCACTACTTCGGCTCCAAGGACGACCTCCTGCACGAGGTGTACGCGCGCGTGCTGCGCGTCCAGATGGAGCGCCTGGAGGTGTTCGCGGGCGCCGACGAACCGGTGGAGAAGCGGCTGCGGGCGGCGGCTGCCGACGTCGTGGTGACGACGATCGACAACCTCGACGACGCGTCGATCTTCTTCCGGTCCATGCACCATCTGAGCCCGGAGAAGAACAAACAGGTGCGCGCCGAGCGCCGCCGCTACCACGAGCGCTTCCGCGCGCTGGTCGAGGAGGGGCAGCGCGAGGGCGTCTTCTCCACGGCGACCCCGGCCGACCTTGTCGTGGACTACCACTTCGGCTCGGTCCACCACCTGTCGACGTGGTACCGACCCGGCGGGCCGCTGAGCCCTCAGGAGGTTGCCGACCACCTGGCCGACCTGCTGCTGCGAGCATTGCGGCCGTAGGCCTATGACTCGGGGGGCGAGCCCAACCCCGCCGCCCGGGCCCAGGCCGCCGCCCCCGCGCGGTCTGCGACGCCCAGTTTGGCCAGGACCGCCGACATGTGGTTGCTGACTGTCTTCGGGGACAGGCCCAGTCGCGTGGCCACCGTCGAGTTGGGCTGGCCGTCGGCGATCAGGGCGAGTACGTCCCGTTCGCGTGGCGTGAGGGTCGGGCACGGGTCGGGACGGTCGGGCGGCCTGCTGAGCTGGCCGAGCACGCGGCGGGCTACACCGGGGCCGAAGATGGCCTCACCGGCGGCCACCGCCCGGATCGCCCGGACGATCTCGTCCTGCCCGGCTCCCTTGAGGACATAGCCCAGGGCGCCCGCCCGCATCGCCGCGAACACCGAGTCGTCCTCCTCGACCATGGTGAGCATCAGCACGGCGACCCGGGGCGCCACCCGGCCGATCTCCCGGGTCGCCTCGATACCGTTCAGATCGGGCATCCGGATGTCCATCACCACCACATGCGGACGCAGGGTCACCGCCGCCCGCACCGCCTCCCGCCCGCTCGCGGCGACCCCGACGACCCGCACCCGGGGGATCCCGTCCCGCACGGACTCCAGCAGCGCGGCCAGCCCCGTGCGCACCACGGGATGATCGTCGGCGAGGACGACCCGCAGCGCGTCGGGGTCCTCCTCGTCGCCAGGTTCCCGTCCCGTCACAGCGCCCCTCCCAGCGGCAGCGTCGCCACCACCCGCCCCTGCCCCGCCACGCACCGGCCGCCCAGCTCCGCCGCGCGCTCCTGCATCGACGTGATGCCCACGCCCGGCGTCCACGCGGTCTCCTCGCCCACCGGCGAACCGTCGTCGCACACCTCCAGACGCAACCCGTCGCCGATCTCGATGCGCAGGTCGACGCGGGAGGCGCGGGCGTGCCGGGCCGCGTTGGTCAGCGCCTCGATCGCGATGCGGTACGCGGCCACCTCCACGGCGGCGGGCAGCGCGGGCAGCCGCTCGGGTGCCTGGACCCGTACCTGGAGCGGGATGCCGTCCGCCCGCCAGGACAGCCGTACCGCGCGTTCCCGCAGCGCGCCCAGCAGCCCCAACTGGTCGAGATCCGGGGGCCGTAGCCCGTCCACCAGCCTGCGCACCTCCGCGACCGCGCCCCCGACCTCGGACCGCAACTCGGCCAGCAGCACCGCGGCCCGCTCCGGATCGAAGGCCAGCAGATTGCGTACGGCGTCCGCCTGGAAGGCCGCCCCGGCGAGGGTCGGTCCGAGCCCGTCGTGCAGATCGCGGCGGATCCGCCGCCGTTCCTCCTCGCGCGCGGCCACGATCCGCTCCCGGGAGTGCTGCAACTGCCGGGTGAGGTCGGTGGCGTGCAGCGCGGCGGCCAGCGGTACGGCGAGCAGTTCGAGTACGGCCAGGTCGGCCGGTGTGGGCTGTTGTTCGCCGGGGCGCAGCCCGATCACCAGCGCGCCGACGGTCCGGCCGTCGTAGTCGAGCGGTATGGCGTGGATGCGTTCGCCCGGTTCGCCCCAACTGCCGTCCGTCACCCCGGACTTCGACTCCACGGACACGTACGGCAGCCGCAGTGCCTCGCCGACCGCCTCCGGGACCGCGTCGACTCCGGTGCCGGCCAGCCGTTCGCCGATGCGGGAGACCGCGCGCACCGGGTCGTGCCGGTCGCCGTACAGGGCGTGGTCGACCATGCGTTGGAGGAGGCGGCGGGCGGGGGCGAAGGCGAGCGCGAGCGTGACGGTGATCAACGCCGGGCCGAGGAGGACGGGGTCGGGGTTGAGGAGGGCCTGCACGGAGGTGACGAGGCCGACGTAGGTGACGATCACGCCGACCGTGAGGGTGCCGTAGAGGAGGCTGCGGGAGACGACGAGGCGGATGTCGAGGAGTTCCTCGCGGACCACGGCGATCATGATGGCGGTCGGCAGGAACAGGGTGCAGCACGAGGTGTAGACGGCCGGGAAACCGAGGATCTGCAGGGCCACGCTCAGCGCCAGCGGCACCATGCCCGCGATGAGCCACAGGAGTCGGCGGCGGTCCTGCTCCCCGCCGCGCCGGTAGCGGACGGCCATGACGGCGAACACGGCGGCCAGCACCAGGCAGGCCTTGGCGGTCTCGACGTCCCGCAGGACCGGCATCCAGCCGTCCGGCACCGGGAGGTACGAGGGCTGGGCGGGCGTGCCGCGGAACAGGCCCCAGTCGTCCCGTGCCCAGATCGCGAAGTCCAGTGGGGAGGAGAGGAGTTGGGCGGCCAGGGCCCAGCGCCAGCGGCGGTCGGGCAGCCGGCCGTCGGGGAACAGGAAGAACACCAGCACGAACGCCGTGGAGCTGCCGAGGATCCAGCTGTGGCGGCCGACGGTCGTGACCGCGTGCAGTACGTCCGGCGGCCAGCCCAACCGCAGTCCCTCGACGGCCAGTCCGATCGACAGGCCGGTGAAGGCGTGGCCCAGCCCGTAGGCGATCAGCAGCCATCCGATGGGGTTGCGTGGCCGGTGCAGCGCGATCACCGTGCCGCAGACCGGGTACGCGATGCCCACCGCCAGGTCGACGACCATGTCGTAGTGGACCAGGTCCGTGACGGAGACCTCGGCCGCCGCCAACGCGAGCGCCCCGACCGCCACTTGGAGCGCCGCCAGCCCCAACAGGACGTACGCGGCGGCCGTGTGCGGCCGGGTGCGTCCGTCGCGGTCGTCCATGCGTCCCATCGTGGGGGCGCGGCGCCCGGGTGTCATGGGAACGCTTCCCGGACCACCCGGGAGAGGTCCCCGGCGTTGCCCGGGGGCTTCCCCTCAACTCCCGGCCCCCGTCGCCGTGATGCTCGTAGCAGCACAACGGCGGGCGCACCGCCGGACCGACCGACAGGAACCAACGGGGGAAACACCATGCTGTCAACGAAGCGGCGCCTGACCGGCGTTGTCCTGGGCTCCGTGCTCGCTCTCGGCGGTACGGCCGCGGTGCCGGCCGCCGCACAGACACCGGCGCGGGCCTCGTGCGGTGCCGCGGTCAACGAGCCGCACATCTACCAGCGTTGGAGCGCGCTCGGCGGGGCCGGTGGCTGGCTGGGTTGTCCGACCAGCTACACCAAGGACGTGTACCTGAACGGCGCCTACGCCGGGAAGCGCCAGTACTTCACCTACGGCACCGCCACCTGGTCGCCGCGCCAGGGCTCGAACATGGTCGTCGCAGCGTGGGAGGACCGCGGCTACGCCTACTTCAACTGGGGTACGACGGCTCCGTACCGCTACGACTCGTTCCTGGTCCGCTGGACGAGCGCCTCCGACCCCGGGGGCACGCAGCGGGAGTTCGGCGGCGGGACCTCCGGCCGGATCCGGGTGCAGGAGCGGAACACCGGCGCCTACGTCTTCGTCGTCGAGGGCTGCGACATCGGCACCTTCGGCCACACCTGCCGGCAGGGCTGGACGCTGAAGGCGAGCACGCCCAACTGACCATCACCTCGGGGGAACGGGGCTGGAAGGGGTGTGACCATCCGATGGGGTGCGACCACCCTTCCAGCCCCACGCGTTCCTGCCTACAGGTACTTCTTCAACTCCCTGCGCGCCAGCGACCGTTGGTGCACCTCGTCCGGGCCGTCGGCCAGCATCAGGGTGCGGGCGCTCGCGTACAGCTCGGCCAGCGGGAAGTCCTGGCTGACACCGCCCGCGCCGTGCAGCTGGATCGCCTTGTCGAGGATGCCGACGACCGTGCGCGGCGTGGCGATCTTGATGGCCTGGATCTCGGCGTGGGCGCCCTTGTTGCCCACGGTGTCCATCATCCAGGCCGTCTTGAGGACCAGCAGCCGCAGTTGTTCGACGGCCACTCGCGCGTCCGCGATCCAGTTGTGGACTACGCCCTGTTGGGCCAGCGCCTTGCCGAACGCGACGCGGGAGACGGCCCGTTGGCACATCAGCTCGATCGCGCGCTCGGCCATCCCGATCAGCCGCATGCAGTGGTGGATACGGCCCGGGCCCAGCCGCGCCTGGGCGATGGCGAAGCCGCCGCCCTCCTCGCCGACCAGGTTCGTCACCGGCACGCGCGCGTGGTCGAAGACGACCTCGGCGTGGCCGCCGTGGGAGTGGTCCTCGTAGCCGAAGACCTGCATCGCGCGCTTGACCGTGACGCCCGGGGTGTCGCGGGGCACGAGGATCATGGACTGCTGACGTCGGATGTCGGCGCCGTCCGGGTCCGTCTTGCCCATCACGATGAAGATCTTGCAGTCGGGGTTCATCGCCCCGGAGATGTACCACTTGCGGCCCGTGATGACGTAGTCGTCGCCGTCCCGCTCGATGAGCGTGGTGATGTTCGTGGCGTCCGAGGAGGCCACCTCGGGCTCGGTCATCGCGAACGCCGAGCGGATCTCACCGGCGAGCAGCGGCTCCAGCCACTGCTTCTTCTGCTGCTCGTCTCCGAACTGGTACAGCACCTCCATGTTGCCGGTGTCCGGCGCCGCGCAGTTCAGCGCGGTGGGCGCCAAGTGCGGGGAGCGGCCGGTGATTTCGGCGAGTGGGGCGTACTGGAGGTTGGTCAGGCCGCCGCCGTACTCGGCGTCCGGCAGGAAGAGGTTCCACAGGCCCTGCCTGCGGGCCTCCGCCTTCAACTCCCCCACCACGGCAGGGGTGTCCCAGGGGGAGGCGAGCTGTGCGCGTTGGTCCTCGGCCACGGCTTCGGCCGGATAGACGTACTCGTCCATGAAGGCCAGGAGCTTGGCGCGCAGTTCCTCGGTGCGTGCGTCGAACGCGAAGTCCATGGTGGATCAGCCTTCCTGAAGGGTGGTCAGGCCGTGCTCGATGAAGACGGGTACCAGTTCGCCGATGCGGTCGAAGCCGCGGCCGACCGTCTGGCCCAGGGTGTAGCGGTAGTGGATGCCCTCCAGGATCACGGCGAGCTTGAACCACGCGAACGCGGTGTACCAGGCGACCGACGACACATCGCGCCCCGAGCGCGCGGCGTACCGCTCGATCAGCTCGGCCGGTGCGGGGTGGCCGGGGGCCGAAGCGGTGGTGGAAATGGGGGAGTTGGGGAGCTCCAGCGGGATGCTGTACATCACCAGCAGGCCCAGGTCGGTGAGCGGGTCGCCGAGGGTGGACATCTCCCAGTCGAGGATCGCCTTGATCTTGTCGTCCTCGCCGATGAGGACGTTGTCCAGGCGGTAGTCGCCGTGCACGACCGTGGGTGCGGGGGAGTCGGGGAGGCGGCGGCCCAGGGCCGCGTGCAGCTCTTCGACTCCGGCCAGTTCGCGGTTGCGGGAGGCGGCCAACTGCTTGCCCCAGCGGCGCAGTTGGCGGTCCAGGAAGCCTTCGGGGCGGCCGAAGTCCGCGAGGCCCACCTCGGCGGGGGCCACCGCGTGCAACTCGACCAGGGTGTCCACCAGTTCGAGGATCGCGCCGCGAGTGCGCTCCGGGCCGAGCGGGGCGAGTTCGTCGGCGGTGCGGTAGGGCGTGCCTTCTACGAATTCCATGACGTAGAACGGTGCCCCGAGCACCTCGTCGTCCTCGCAGAGGAGGATGGGTTTCGGCACCGGCACGTTCGTCGGGTGCAGGGCGCTGATCACCCGGTGCTCGCGCTTCATGTCGTGCGCGGTGGCCAGGACGTGGCCGAGCGGGGGGCGTCGTACGACCCATTTCGTGGTGGAGTCGGTGACCGCGTAAGTGAGGTTCGACCGTCCGCCCTCGATCAGCCGGCCGGACAGGGGGGCGGTGACCAGACCGGGCCGCTCGCGGTCGAGCAGACCGCGCAGCCGGTCGAGATCGAGTCCGGGCGGGTGGTCGGGGCTCATACATCACTCCTACGAACGGACGAACAGGTCTCGCACCATCATGCCGACCGGTCGGTATGTCGTCCAGTGGGGGAGTGAAACGTGACCGGGGCCACGATAGGCCGACAGCTCCCCGCGCGGGGCGGCGGGGAGCTGCGGGTCGATGCGTTCAGGCCGTTCCGGGGTGTGGGGGTCGGCTCAGTGGTCGTCCCAGTGGCCCTCGTGCCGGGCGTGCCGGTGGCCGTCGTGGACGTAGTCGACGTGATCGCCGTGCAGCACGCTCTCGTGGCCGCAGTCCTGGCCGTGCTGGTGCTCGTGCTCCTGGTGGGAGACATGGCCGCCCGGCTCGCACTCGTCCCAGTGGCCGCCGTGCTCGCGGTGCAGGTGGCCGTCGTGCGCGTAGTCGATGTGGTCACCGTGCGGAACCGGGGCGTGACCGCAGTCCGGGCCGTGGGTGTGGGCGTGCGCGGAGTGCTCCAGGTGCAGGGTGGTCATGGTGCTCACCTTCGGAAGTGCGGGCGATGACGACGGACAGGTTGCCATGCGAATCGCCCGTATCGGGGCATCCGGGGTGTGTGGCGCCGCGGGTGGTGGGGGTGTCGGGGGCGTGGCGGGTGCGGATGTGGGTGCGGGTGCGTGGTTCGTTCTGTGCTTCGGTCGTACGGCTTCTGCCTCGTCCCTCAGTACACGAGTACCGCCGCGCATGCCGCCAGGGCCACCGTGCAGAGCACTGCCGCGGTGGCATGCCGGGGGGGTAGGGGTGGCGGTGTGCCGCCGGTTGCGAGGGTGGTGATTCGGCGGTGGGCGATGGTCAGGAAGCCGAGCCAGAGTGCGCAGCACAGGGCGCAGATGATGATGCCTTCGGGACGGACTCCGCCGTGGAGCGCGGCCTTTGCCGCGAGGATCGCGGCTACCGTGCTCGACAGGGTCGTGCGGCGCCAGGCCAGTCGGGTGCGTTCGGGCTGTAGGCCCGGGTCGCGGTCCGGGGTCGGGGGTCTGGTCATCCTTCCCATCCGGCCAGTACGACTACGACCATTGCTACGGCCACGATCGCCACGGCGATGCTCAGCAGTGCCGGGAAGCGGGATACCGGCAGGTCCTCGCCGCGCCGCATCGCCCGTTCGCAGCGCACCCAGTGGTTGACCGCGCGCAGTGAGCACAGGACGCCCGCCGCGAGGAGTGCGAGGGCCAGGCCGACCCGCCAGGCCCAGCGCAGGTCCGGCAGGAACTGGTCCACCGCGAAGCCTCCGCCGATCAGTGCGAGGGCGGTGCGCAGCCAGGCCAGGAAGGTGCGCTCGTTGGCCAGCGAGAACCGGTAGTCGGGGGTGCCGCCCTCCTCGCTGATCTCCTGGGGCGCGAACCACAGCCGGACGTTCCGTGCAAAATCGATCACGGGAACGACCCTATCCGGCCGTCTTGGAGTGGTACTCCTTGAGCCGTTCGTAGGCCGCCAGGCCGTCCGGTACCCATTCCCACTCGTCCAGGCGCCGCACGATCTCTCCCTCCTCCAGGAAGGCGTGCCAGTCGACCTCCTCGACCTGGGGGCTGACCGGCAGTTCGCAGCGCACCTCGTACACCGCCGACCACCAGGTCTGGCCGGCGCCGTCGTCGTACAGGAACTTGAAGAGGAAGCCGGGTTGGGGGAGGCCGGTGACGCCGAGTTCCTCCTCTGCCTCGCGCAGGGCCGCGTCGTCGTAGGACTCGCCCGCGCCCACCACTCCGCCGACGAACATGTCGTAGAGGGAGGGGAAGACGAGTTTGGTGGGGGTGCGGCGGTGGACGAAGACGCGGCCCTGGGCGTCTCGGGTCTGGACGAAGACCGCGCGGTGGCGCAGGCCCCGGGCGTAGGCCTCGCCTCGTGGGGACTGGCCGATGACCTGGTCGTGCTCGTCGACGATGTCCAGGATTTCGTCGGCTGCGCTCATGGTCCCGTCCAAACAGGGGAGGGGGTCAGCGGGGCTGGAGGTTCAGGGTCGGCTGCGGTTTCGTCGTGCCGCGCGGCATCGCGGGGTGCATGCCGAGCAGCAGGATGCCGACGACGATCCCGGCGAGGCCCACCGCCTCCCAGGCCAGCGCGCCGGTGTCGGCGCGCAACCGGTCGCCCAGGAAGCCCACCCCGCAGATGATCCCGGCCAGCGGCTGGGCCGCGGTGAGGGCGGGCAGTGACATACGCAGGGGGGCGGTCTCGAACGCGCTCTGTACGAGGACCAGGCCCGTCACGCCGAGCGCCAGCACTCCGTACGGCTGCCAGCCGGTGACGAGTTCGGTGAGGCCGCCCTCGGTGAAGCGCTGGCCGCTGACCCGGGTCAGCGCGTCCTGCACGCCGTAGAGCAGGCCGGCGGCCAGGGCCAGGAGGACCGGGCCCGAACTGAGGCGGGAGCGCTTGGCGTAGGTCGTGAGGAGGAGGGCGAGGCCCACCATCGCGCCGATGATCAGCCAGTGGCGGAACGGGTCGGTGACGGCTGTGCCGCTGCGTGGTTCGCCCGCGACGATGAAGGTCGTGACGCCGCCCGCCAGGAGTGCGAGGCCCGCCCAGCCCTGGCGGCCCAGGGGCTGTCGTGTCTGCTTGCGGGAGAGGGCGAGGGCGAAGAGGAGGTTTGTCGCGAGGAGGGGTTCCACGAGGGAGACCTCGCCCTTGCTGAGCGCTATCGCGCCGAGCACCATGCCCGCGATCATCAGGCCGATGCCGCCGAGCCAGCGCGGCACCTTCATGAGGTCGAGGAGCAGTCTCGGGGAGAGGAAGTCGCTCAAGGGTGCCTGCTGGGCCGCGTTCTGCTGGAGCACGAACCCGAAGCCGAGGCAACAGGCCGCACTCACGGAGAGCATCAGAACCAGAACCGACACGCTGCGTACCTCGATCGTTGGCCGGGTTACGGGATGCGTTTGGGTGACTGTAGCGCCCCAGGGCCCGGCTTGCCCCTGGGAGTGCCCGGAAGCGGCACCGTCCTGTCCATGGTCCGCCGCCGCTCGGCCGAGCGCCATGGCGTACGCCACATCGGTTACCCGTGAACGCTTGGGAGCGTACCGTCCCGGGTAGGGGTTGTGACCACAAGTGCCTTTTGTGAAAAGGTAGTTGACAGGAGTAACAGCCGTACGGCACTTGACGTGAAGTATTGGCTGGGGGTTTGCTGTGCGTGATCGGCCGATGGCACGCCGATGTCCCGCAGCGTCGCGTGAGGATCGTGAGGAATACCCGGGTGTCCCCACCCCCGCCACCCCTCGGGCGCCGTAACAAACGTGCGGCCCAGGCATTCGACGCCGCCCTCGACGACGGAGAACTCGTCACTGCGCGCGCCGCGTTGGCCCAGGGGCGCTGGCAGGCGGTGCGTGGTCTGCTCGCCCAGACGGGCGACGAGTGGGATCTGCGCGCCCACCGGGTCACCGTCCTCGCCCTGGAGTCCTACACCACCGCCTGGGCCCGTGACTGGCTGCTCGCCGAGCCCGAGTCCGCCGACGCCTCCGTCCTGCTCGCCGTCGCCCTGGTCCAGCGCGTGCTGGCCGGCAAGGAGAAACCTGTCCGGGCCCGCGACGCCTGTCGTACGGCGGCGGCCCGCGTGCCCGCCGATCCGACGCCCTGGCTCGGACTGCTCCTCCTGGAGCACAGCCTCGGCACGGACGAGGGGGTCGTCCAGCTCTTCGACGAGGTCCGCCACCGGCACGCCGACCACCATCACGCGCACCATCTGATGGTCGCCAGGCTGGCCGAGCGCCGGGCCACCGCGGGCCTCGACCCACTGCACGAGGTCTACGACTTCGCCTACTGGGCCGCCGAACAGGCCCCCGCCGACTCCCCGCTCGCCATCCTGCCGGTCGTCGCGCACACCGAGCGCTACCGCGTGCTGGCCGCCGCCGGCCTGGAACCCGCCGACCCGGCCGCCTCCGGGCACTGGTCCGGACGCCGGGCCCGGCAGGTGATGAAGGCCGCCTTCGACTGGTGGCTGGAGTGGGAGCACGAGGGCCATCCGCGCCGCCTGGTCGACCTCAACTTCCTCGCCCACGCCAAGTACTACGAGGGCCGCGGCGCCGAGGCCGCCGCCCTGTTCCACCGCATCGGGGAACACCCGACCCCGGCCCCCTGGTCCTACCCGGACCGCGACCCGCTCACCACTTTCCGTGCCGCGCGCGACCATGCGCTCGGTACGACGTAACGCCCCCGTACCGACGGCTCGGTAGCGATGAAACGCGACCGTAGCGACGCCGCCGTAGCGGAGTAACGCGACCGTAGCAACGAACCCGTAGCAACGAACCCGTAGCGACCCCGAAAGGACGTTCCCGCCATGACGACGGGCAGTTCCAGCACGAGCAGCGCCACCGCGGACGGCGGCGGCAGCGGCATCAGTACGTTCAGAGGGCAGGAGCGCGCCCTGCGCGCCGACCGCCTCGGCACCGGAGGCCTGCTGCTCTCCGTGCTCGCCGCGACCGCGCCCCTCATGGTGGTCGCAGGTGTCATGCCCACCACATTCGCAGTGATGGGCATCGAAGGGCAGCCCCTGCTCTTCGTCCTCCTCGGCGTCGTCCTGGTCCTCTTCAGCGTCGGCTACGCCGAGATGAGCCGGCACGTCCACAACGCGGGCGCCTTCTACGCCTACATCTCCCGCGGTCTCGGCGGCACCGCGGGCGCGAGCGCGGCCCTGGTGGCGCTCGTCGCGTACAACGCCCTCCAGGTCGGCATCTACGGCATCTTCGGCTTCGAGGTCTCCGGGCTGTTCTCCACCTACGCCCACGTCCAAGTCGCCTGGTGGATACCGGCGTTGGTGGCCGTAGCGGTCGTCGGCGGGCTCGGGTGGCTGAAGATCGACGTCAACGCTCGCGTGCTCGGCGTGCTGCTGATCGTCGAGGTCGCGCTCGTTGTTGTTTTTGACATCGCGGCCGTCGCCGACCCGGCCAAGGAGGGCCTGTCGCTGCACGCCTTCAACCCCGACACCCTCAGCGGCGCCGGCGTCGGCACCGCCCTGTGCTTCTGCATCGCCGCCTTCCTCGGCTTCGAACAGGCCCCGGTGTACGCCGAGGAGACCAGCCGCCCGCACATCCTGGTGCCGCGCGTGATGTTCCTCGCGGTCAGCGGCGTCGCCGTCTTCTTCGCGCTCAGCTGCTGGGCGCTCACCGTCGCGACCGGACCCTCCCAGATCATCGGCGTCTCCCAGAAGCAGAGCGCGGGCCTGCTCTTCTACCTCACCGACGCCCGCCTCGGCGGCACCTTCACCGACGTGCTCCACGTCCTGTTCGTCACCGGCATGTTCGCGGCCATGCTCAGCTTCCACAACGTCGTCGCCCGCTACGCCTTCGCCATGGGCCGCGAGGGCCTGCTGCCGTCCGCCTTCGGCCGTACGACGAGCGCGAGCGGCGCTCCCGGCACCGGCTCGCTGCTCCAGACCGCCGTGTCCGCCGTGATCGTGATCGTCTTCGCGGTCGCCGACGACAAGCCCACCGGCGACCCGACCGAACCGGTCCTGCACCTGTTCACCTGGTTCGGCAACATCGGCGCCCTCGGCGTCATCCTGCTGATGGCCGCCGCCTCCCTCTCGGTGATCGTCTTCTTCGCCCGCCGCGGCTCCGCCCGCGCTCAGGCCTGGCGGCTGGTCACCTCCGCGCTCTCCGGCATCGCGCTCGTCGTCATCGCCGTCTACACCGTCAAGGACTTCGACGTCCTGGTCGGCGCGGGCCCCGGCTCGTCCCTGAGCTGGATCCTGCCCGGCATCGTCGGCCTCGCCCTGATCGTCGGCCTGGCCCAAGGTCTGTTCCTGCGCTCCCGCAACCCCGAGGCGCACGCCCGCATCGGGCTCGGCAACGAGGCGTTCCAGCTGGACAAGGCGGCCACAGAGACACCGTAGGAACCTGTGGTCGAGCTGTCGTTGCTGAGAAGCACGTAAGAAGTGGTTACGGAAGTCTGACGAGCATCCGCGATCCCTGGCCGCGCCGGGGTCGCGGGTGTTCGAATGAGTGCGTGAACCCTGAACAACCCGAGCCCGAGGTTGCGGAGCAGGAAGCGCAGGGCCGGCCCATCGGCCGCCGTGTCCTCCTCGGCACCCTCGGCCTGGGCGCCCTCGGTGTCGTGTCCGCGCCCGTCCTGCAGAAGGGCATGGACGGGTTCCTGGGCGCCCTCTCCGGCAAGGACCCCACCGGGCTGACCGGACTCCTCCCCAACGGCGGCGGCTTCCGCTACTACTCCGTCACCGCGTCCGTGCCGAACAGGAACGCCCAGAACTACCGCCTGACAGTAGACGGCCTGGTCGACAAACCGGCGACCTACACCCTGGCCGACCTGCGCGCGATGCCGCAGACCCGGCTGGTCAAGGACGTCCAGTGCGTCACCGGCTGGCGGGTCCCCGGGACCCCCTTCGAGGGGGTGCGACTGTCCCGGCTCCTGGACGCCGCGGGAGTGCGCGCCAAGGCCGGGGCGGTTCGCTTCACCTGCTTCGACGGCGCCTACACCGAGAGCCTCACCCTCGACCAGGCCCGCCGCTCCGACATCCTGGTCGCGCTGCGCATGCAGGACAAGGACCTCGGCCACGACCACGGCGGCCCGGTCCGCCTCTACGTCGCCCCCATGTACTTCTACAAGTCCGCGAAGTGGCTCTCCGGCATCACGGTCACCGAGCACGTGAAGCCCGGCTACTGGGAGGATCGGGGCTACGACGTCGACGCCTGGGTCGGCAAGTCGAACGGACGCGACGATGACCCTACGAGCTGAAGCCCACGCCCCGCAGACGGAGCCCTCGGCCCGGATCCGCCGCTTCGGCCGCACCGAGCGCTGGGTGCACCGGACCACGGCCGCGCTGATGGGCATCTGCGTGGCCACGGCGGCCTGCCTCTACATCCCCGAGTTCGCCGAACTCGTCGGCCGCCGCCAACTCGTCGTCCGCATCCACGAGTTGGCCGGGGTCGCGCTCCCCGTACCCGTCCTCTTCGGTCTCTTCTCCCGGGGCTTCCGCGTCAACCTCGGCTTCCTCAACCGCTTCGGCCCGCACGACCGGGTCTGGCTGCGCGGCGCCCTGATGCGCGACAAACGCCGGTCGGCCCGCCCGGCCGACAAGTTCAACGCCGGCCAGAAGATCTACGCCAACTGGATCGCCGGCGCGACCCTGGTGATGCTCGGCACGGGCCTGATGATGTGGTTCACCCACCTCACCCCGATCATGTGGCGCACCAGCGCGACCTTCGTCCACGACTGGCTCGCCCTCACGATCGGCATCGTGCTGGGCGGCCACATCGGCATGGCGCTCGGCGACCCGGAGGCACGGGCGGGCCTGCGCACCGGGTCGGTGAGCAGGGAGTGGGCGAAGCGGGAACACCCGCTGTGGCGGCCCTGAGCGCGCTCAGCATTCCCTGGCCCGGTAGCCGCGCCCGCTGACGTACTCCACGCGCAGCCCGGGGTCCCCGTCCCGCAGCACGTAGAGGGTGCCGTCCCAGGGGGCCCAGTACCGCGGTACGAGGAACAGGCGGTCGCCCGAGACGTGGAACAGGCGCAGCCCGGCATACCGGAAGTGGTAGGGGCTGCCCTTTTCCGCGACGGCCGAGACACAGCTGCCGCCGCCGCGGATCAGCAGGTCCTGTTTGCTGAACACGACGACGGCCGGGAACTCGTCGGTGACCGTGGCGGTCGTCTCGGCGGCGCGGCCCCGGCCGACGATCTCCGCGTACGCGTACACCGCCCAGAACAGTGAGACTACGGCGACCAGCAGGGCCGGTACCCAGATCCGCGCCGCCCTGCGCCGGTCGGCGGGCCGCGTGTACGCGTACGCGCTGAGCAGCACGCCCGCGAGGATCGCCAGCGGGACGACGAGATTCAGCGCGCCCGGGGCGACGTAGTAGAGGGCGAGCAGCGGGAGCGACGGCAGCCAGGCGTACCGCAGGACGCGCAGCACCCGCGCGGTGCGCTCCGGGTCGCGCTCCTCCCGGTGGTGCAGGGCCGCTGCCGCCATCCACACGGCCGCCGCCACGAGCACGGGGAAGTAGAGCGCGTCCACGCTGCGCAGCAGGTAGTCGGCGGTGGAGAACCGGAAGAGCGTGTCCCGCAGTCCGAGGGCCCGTGTCTCGGCGTCCGTGCTGGCCCAGCCGAAGTAGAACAGCACGGCCGTGAGGAGGGAGAGCAGCGAGCCGGCGGTGCCGAGGAACTCGACCCATTTCGGGGGGCCGGGGGTGGGGGGTGGTTCGGGGGGCGGGGTCGGTGGGTCGGGTGGGCCCGGTGGGTTCGGTGGATGGGGCGGCTCTGGTGGTCCGGGTGGGCTCGGTGGACTGGGCGGGTCTGGTGGCTCTGGCGGTCCGGGTGGGTCCGGCGGTCCGGGCGGTTCCGGTGTGGGGGCGTTCACCGGGAGTGGGCGGCGCCGGTCGAGGGGGATACCCCGGGGGACGTGACCGGGGAGTCGTCGGGGGACGGGCCGGGGGCGACGAGGGTGAAGGCGTTCTTCAGTGTCACCGGCTTTCCCCCGTTGTGGGAGAGGCTCACGGCGACCTTCCGCCCGTAGCTTCCCGGTCCCGGATCCGGGACGACGACTTTGAAGGTCAACTGGTCGGGCGGGTTGGTCGGGGTGCCGGGGTCGTCATCCGGGAGTTCGGCGGGCGCACCGGCGATGGTCATCGTGCTCGCACCGCCCAGCAGCTCCACCTTGTCGAAGTAGAGGCCGCTGACCGTGACGGTGATCGTGTCGCCCGGCTTGGCCGCGCCATCGGTGCCCGCCTTCACGGAATCGATCCGGAAGTGGCAGACCGCTCCACCGCCGCCCGACGAGGAAGCTTTCAACTTCACGGTGGTGGAGGGGTGTTGTCCGTGGAACCGCAGGATTCCGCCGAGTGCGGTGTAGGCGGCACCGGTCTTGCAGCCCTTCGACTTGCCCTGGAGCGCCGCGTAGTCCGAGGCCGCGAGATCCCAGTCGCCGCCCTGGCCCTGCACGGCCTTGCACGCCTCGGCGAGACCGTGGAGCACTCGCCAGTTGTCGTTGGAGAGATCGGCCGGGATCTGTTTGGCGGTGTCCGCGCAGCTCGCCGGCTTCTCACCGAGCAGGTCGTAGACGACCTCGGGATCGATCTCCGTGTCGGTGTTGGGCGAGTGCGGCCCGGGCGGTAACCAGGCGGGGCCCGCTATGTTGCCGCCGCCTCCGCCGCCTGTATTGCCCGAACCACTCGAACTGCCCGAACCGCCGGACCCGTTGGATCCGCCCGATCCGCCGGAACCGCTCGAACTGCCCGATCCGCCCGATCCGCCGGACCCGTTGGATCCGCCCGAGCCACCGGATCCACCTGAACTCCCCGAGCCGCTCGTTCCACTGCCACCGTTTCCATCGGGCGCCTTCCAGGTGGGCATGCCGCCACCTGTACCGCCTGTGCTCCCCGTACTGCCTGTGCCGCCCGAGCCGCCCGTGTCGCCGGTCCCGCCCCCGTCCTGCCCTCCGTTCACGGTCCCGCCGACGGCACTCGTGCCCCCGCCGCTCCCACCTTCGGACGACTTGCTCGCGGTGTCCCCGTCGCCACCACCGCACGCGGCGGCGGTCCCGATGGCCAACGCCCCCGCGAAACACAGCGCCGATATGCGCACGCCGAGCGAAACCCCCATGACGTCCCCCGATGCGATCGCCCCCCGGGCCTGCCTCGCCGGGCCGGTGGGCGCGCGCGGGCCCCAGTGGGTTCCCTCATGATGGGACGGGCCGCCCCGCCCGGGAAGGCAATGCGCCCAAGATGCGAAAGCAGGGGCGAATCGATGCTCGGGAGGCAGGCCGAGGGGCCGACGACTGGGCTCAGGAGACGAGTCGGGGGGGCCGATGCCTGGGCTCGGAGGGCACGCCAAGGCCGCGAGGCCCGACTCAGGAGGCGAGCCGGGCGGCGCGGCTCGACTCAGGGCGCGAAGTCCAGCAGCACCGCGCAGGGCCGGCTCAACCACCGGGATCCAGCGGCACCGCGCAGGATCGGCTCAACTCCCGAAGTCCAGCAGCACCTTGCAGGACCGGCTTCGGTCGGCCGCCAGCGCGAACGCCGACTCGGCGTCCCGGACCGGTACCACCGCGCTGACCAGCGCGTCGAACGCGGGCTCCACCGCGAGGAGTTGGAGCGCGTCGTCGAACTCCGAGTCGAAGCGGAACGCACCCCGCAGTTCGATCTCCCGGCTGACGACGAGATTCCCGGCGAAGGGACTCTGCCCCGGCGGCAGCATCCCGAGCTGCACGACCACCCCGCCCCGCCGCACCAGCCGCAGACAGGTGTCCAACCCCGCCGCCACCCCGGACGCCTCGATGACCACGTCGACCTCCGACGGCCACCCGGAGTCGTCAGGATCATCGGCCCGTACGACGGTGTCGGCACCGGCCGCGGTGGCGTAACTCAGGGCCGCCGGAAGCAGATCGGTGACCGTGACGTGCGCCGCGCCGGCCGCCTTCGCCGCCGCGACGACCAGACAGCCGATCGGTCCCGCGCCGGTGACCAGCACCCGGCGTCCGGTCACGTCTCCGGCCCGGCGTACGGCGTGCAGCGCGACGGAGAGCGGTTCGGCGAGGGCGGCCCGGCGCAGCTCCAGGCCCGCCGGGACCGCTCTCAACTGGTTTGCGGGGACGGTGACTTGGGCCGCGAAGCCGCCCTGAACGTGCGGGAAGCGCGCCGCGCTGCCCAGATATGCGGTGTCCCGGCAGACGTTCCGCCGCCCGTCCGCGCACTCGGGGCAGACCCCGCACGGAGTGGCCGGGTGCACCGCAACTGCCGTACCGGGGGCGGGACCTGAGCCCCCGGGGCCGTAGGACAGGACCGTGCCGACCACCTCGTGGCCGAGCAGCATCGGTTCCTTGAGGCGGAAGTCGCCGACGCCGCCGTGGCGCCAGTAGTGGAGGTCGGAGCCGCAGACACCGCCGTAGCGGACGGCGACCAGGGCCTGGCCGGGGCCGGGCTCGGGCACTGTCAACTCCTCGACCCGCAGGTCGTCCTGACCATGAATCACACAACCCAGCATGTCCGGACTCCCGTTCTCTACAGCACGCTCGTCATGCCGCCGTCGACGTACAGCACCTGTCCGCTCACGAAGTCCGCGGCGGGCGACGCCAGGAACAGCACCCCGCCGACCAGGTCCCGTGTGCTGCCCCAGCGACCGGCGGGGGTCCGCTTGCGCACCCAGGCGCTGAACTCCTCGTCCTGGACGAGGGGTTGGGTGAGTTCCGTCTCGATGTAGCCGGGGCCGAGACCGTTGACCTGGACGCCGGACGGGCCCCAGTCGGCGCACATGCCCTTGGTGAGCATCTTCAACGCGCCCTTGGTGGCCGCGTAGGGCGCGATGCCGGGGCGGACCACCTCGCTCTGCAGCGAGCAGATGTTGATGATCTTCCCGTGGCCGCGTTCCGTCATCCGCCGGGCCGCCTCGCGGCCGACCAGGAACGCGCTGGTGAGGTTGGTGTCGATGATGCGGTGCCAGTCGGAGTCGGTGAACTCCAGGAGCGGGGCGCGCAGTTGCATGCCCGCGTTGTTGACCAGGATGTCCAGCGGGCCGACCCGTTCCTCGACGTCCGCTATTCCGGCGGCCACTGACGGACCGTCGGTCACGTCGAAGGCGGCGGTGTGGACATCGCCGGACAGTTCGGCGGCGGCCTTGGTGAGGCGTTCGCCGTCGCGTCCGTTCAGGACGACCGTGCAGCCGGCCTCCAACAGGCCCTGCGCGAGGGCGAGTCCGATGCCCCGGCTGGAACCGGTGACCAGGGCCGTACGGCCACTGATGTCGAAGAGAGGATGACTCATTCCCGTACCCCTAGATCACGAGCGAGAGGAGGAGGACCAGTCCGCCTGCGACCACCGAGATGATCGTCTCCATGACGGACCAGGTCTTGAGGGTCTGGCCGACGCTCAGGCCGAAGTACTCCTTCACCAGCCAGAATCCGGCGTCGTTGACATGGCTGAAGAAGAGCGAGCCCGCGCCGATCGCCAGGACGAGGAGAGCGGTGTGGGTCGAGGACATGTCGGCGGCCAGTGGGGCGACCAGACCGGCCGCGGAGATGGTGGCGACCGTTGCCGAGCCGGTCGCCAGCCGGATCGCCACCGCGATCAGCCAGGCCAGCAGCAGCGCCGGGATCGACCAGTCCTTGGAGATGTCCAGGATCATCTGGCCGACACCGGAGTCGATCAGCGTCTGCTTGAAGCCGCCGCCCGCGCCGACGATGAGCAGGATGCCCGCGATCGGCATCAGGCCCTTCTCGACGGTCGAGGACAGCCGTTCCTTGGTGAAGCCGGCCGGGCGGCCCAGCGTGAACATCCCGACGATCACGGCCGCGAGGAGCGCGATCAGCGGGGAGCCGATGACGTCGAAGACGCGCTGCACGGTGTGGGTGGGGTCGTCCACGATGATGTCGACCAGCGCCTTGGAGAGCATCAGCACGACCGGCAGCAGGATCGTGGCGAGGGTCGCACCGAAGCCGGGACGGTTCTCCAGGTCCTCCGATGGGCGGGCCGGGATCATCCGCTCGGGGGCCTGCACGTCCACCCAGCGGGCGGCGACCTTCGAGAACAGCGGCCCGGCGATGATGACGGTCGGGATGGCGACGAGCACGCCGAGCGCGAGGGTCAGACCGAGGTTGGCCTTGACGGCGTCGACGGCGACCAGCGGACCGGGGTGCGGCGGGATCAGCCCGTGCATGACCGACAGGCCCGCCAGCGCGGGGATGCCGATGCGCATGAGCGAGTAGTTGCCGCGCTTGGCGACCATCAGCACGACCGGGATCAGCAGCACGATGCCGACCTCGAAGAACAGCGGCAACCCGATCACCGAGGCGATCAGGACCATCGCCCACGGCATCGACCGGGGGCCCGCCTTCGCGAGGATCGTGTCGACGATCTGGTCCGCGCCGCCGGAGTCGGCGAGCAGCTTGCCGAGGATCGCGCCCAGCGCGATCAGCACACCCACACCGGCGACGGTCGAACCGAGCCCGGTGGTGAAGCTGGTGATGGCCTTGTCCAGCGGCGCCCCGGCGAACGCGCCCAGCGCGAGCGAGCCGATGGTCAGCGCCAGGAAGGCGTGCATCTTGAACTTGGTGATGAGCAGGACGATGACGGCGATGCCCGCCAGTACGGCGATGCCCAGCTGAGCGTGGCCGGCCGAGGTGATGGGCTCGACGGGGTCCGCTGCCAGCATCTCGACGCTGAGTCTGGTCACGGTGGCTTCCTTGCGGATACGGAGGGGAGGGGAGGTACGGGTACGGCTACAGGTGTCAGACGGTCGGTTCGGGGACCTGCTCCAGCGCGGCCGTCGCCCGCTCGGCGATCTGCTCCGGGCTGCCGCTGACGTCCACGGCGACCCCCGCCTCGTCCGGCTCCAGGGGCTGGAGCGTCGCGAACTGCGAGTCGAGCAGCGCGGTCGGCATGAAGTGCCCGTGCCGGTGCGCCATCCGGTCCTCGATGAGCGCGCGGTCGCCGGTGAGATGCACGAAGACGACCCCGGGAGCGGCGGCCCGCAGGCGGTCGCGGTACGACCGCTTCAGTGCCGAGCTGCTGACCACCCCGCCGAGTCCCGCGCGCCCGTGCGCCCAGGAACCGATGGCGTCCAGCCAGGGCCACCGGTCCTCGTCCGTCAGCGGGTGCCCGGCCGACATCTTGGCGATGTTGGCCTGCGGGTGGAAGTCGTCGCCCTCGGCGTACGGCACGCCGAGCCGGGCCGCGAGCAGGGGACCGATGGTGGTCTTCCCGGTGCCCGCTACGCCCATCACCACGACGACATGGGGGGTACGCATCGCTGCCTCACTGTCTCCGTCGACGACACCTGTTGTCGATCCCACTGAAACCGATTAGGTACGACGAATTCAAGAGTCTGTGACATATAAGTCTGACTTTTTGGTTCGGTGACGCGCCCCGTACGCTGAGTGCATGACCACTCCGGGCCGCGGGTTGCACGGCCGCGTACTCGACTCCCTCGGCCCCGCCATCACCGCGGGCGAGTACCCACCGGGCAGCGTCCTGCGCACGGACGAGCTCGCCAAGGACTTCGAGGTGTCGCGGTCCGTGATGCGCGAGGCGGTCCGCGTCCTCGAATCCATGCACCTGGTCGAGTCCCGCCGCCGGGTGGGCGTCACCGTACGGCCCAAGGCCGAGTGGAATGTCTACGACCCGCAGGTCATCCGCTGGCGGCTGGCCGGTGCCGACCGTCCGCAGCAGCTGCGCTCACTCACGGTGCTGCGTTCCGCGGTCGAGCCGATCGCGGCGGGCCTGGCGGCGAAGTTCGCCACGGCGGAGCAGTGCGCGGAACTCACCGAGTGCGTGATCGGCATGGTCGCCAACTCACGAGGCCACAAACTGGAGGCCTACCTCGTCCACGACGTGGCCTTCCACCGGGTGATCCTGGCCGCCTCCGGCAACGAGATGTTCGCCCGCCTCGGCGACGTCGTCACCGAGGTCCTGGCCGGCCGCACCCACCACGAGGTCATGTTCGAGGACCCCGACCCGGCCGCCGTCACCCTGCACGTCCAGGTCGCGGAGGCGGTCCGCGAGGGCGACGCGGTCCGCGCGGAGACCTTGACCCGCGAGATCACGATCGGCGCGCTTCAGGAACTGGACATCCTGGCCCCGTAGTTGACCTGGTTGTCCTAGTCCAGGAACTCCCCGTCGACGTACACCCACGCCCCGTCGACCCGCTCGAACCGGCTGCGCTCATGGATCGCACCGCCCTTGTACGACGCGCGGAACGTCACGGTCCCCGCCTGGTGGAGCGCAGACCCGCCCCCCGTCTCCAGGATCTCCAGCCCCGTCCACCGCATCCCCGGGTCGAGGTCGAGCGGTTCGGCGGGCCGGGTCCGCGGATGCCAACTGCGCAGCAGATACGGCGCGTCCAACCGCACGAAGGCGCTGTAGCGGGAGCGCATCAACGCCTCGGCGGTGGGGGCGGCGGCGGTGCCTGAGTGGTAGCGGCCGCAGCAGTTGTCGTAGGGGGTGGGGAGGCCGCAGGGGCAGTTGGTAGTTGGGGTCATGGGCATATTGTGCCGGGGCTACGATCGCGGACGCTCGGGGGTGACGCGGAGCGGCAGCCGGACGTAGGCGTCCTCGGGCAGCTTCGTCTCCTTGTCGCGCGTGAGCGTCGCGCAGGCCAGGAGCGGCAGCGGCTCGTTGCCAGGAGGGGCGGTGTCCTCGTACGCGGGTGCCGCACCGATGAACTCCACGAGCAGGGCGCCGGTGACCCGACTCCCGATCTGCTGCACGAAGTTCGCCGGGAGCGTCCACTCGACTCCCTGGTGCAGGATCCCGCCGGGACTGCAGTGCACTCTCTTGACGAACCACTCCTCGTCCCGCATCTGCGGCGCACTGCGCGCCCTCAGATGGGCCGCGGCGGACATCATCGCGTTGATCTCGGGAAAGCCGACCAGGTCCGCCGTGAGTTTGCCGGCGGCCTCCAGGGCAGGCCCGGCCGCCCGCAGGTCCCTGGCCGGCGTGGTCCGCCACGCCCGTTCGTCCGCCACCGGCGGCAGGTGGTACACGACGGCCTGGACGTCCTTCACCCGCCAACCACCCATGGCCGGGAACAGCAGCGTGACCTTCACGGACGGCGCGTCGTCCCCCGTGTACCCGAGCGACCAGACGTAGAGGTACCCGGTGAAAGGGCGTGCGGTGTCCGATCCGGTGGCGAACATCTGCTCCAGCGGGACAGATTGCGGCTCGGTCGCCCCGTAGACCTCCAGCCACTCGCCCGTCTCCGCGCGCCCCCGGCCCCATGCGGCTCCCATGACCTCACCCCCGTGAAGTCACTTGATACTCCGTCAGTTCCCCACTCGCAACGGAGCCGACAGCTCAGACCGCGATCCCCGTCTCCGCCGAAGGCATCGGCGGCAACCGCGTCCCGTACACCCACGCGTCGAAGAGCTGGTCCAACGGCTCGGAAGTGAACCGGGAAGCATGCGACGTGAACGTAGCCGTCGTCACCGTGCCGTTGCGGTGCACGCTCGCCCAACTCCGCAGCATGCGGAAGAACGCGATGTCGCCGAGCGCGCAGCGCACCGCGTGGACGGTGACGCCGCCGCGTTCGTAGAGGCGGTCGTCGAACATGGACTTGCGGCCGGGGTCGGCGAGGCGCAGGTCCTGGGGGAGGGTGGAGAGCAACCGGTGTGCGGCGGCGGCGTGTTGGTGGGCCGTACGGCCGCCCGAGCGCTCGGACCACAGCCACTCCGCGTACTTGGCGAGGCCCTCGTTCAGCCAGATGTGCCGCCAGTCGGCGATGGACACGCTGTTGCCGAACCACTGGTGGGCCAGTTCGTGCGCGACCAGTCGCTCCGAACCCCGGGCCCCGTCAACGTGGTTGGCGCCGAACAGCGACAACCCCTGTGCCTCGACGGGGACATCGAGTTCCTCCTCCGTCACCACGACCGCGTACTCGTCGAAGGGGTACGGGCCGAACAGTTCCTGGAAGAGCTCCATCATCGCGGGCTGCCGCGCGAAGTCCCTTGAGAACTCCGGGAGTAGGTCCGACGGGATGTGTCCGTGCTGCGGGACTCCGCCCAGACCCGGGTCGCCCAGCAGCACCGTCTGGTACTTGCCGATCGACAGGCCGACCAGATAACTCGACGTCGGCGCCGACTGCTCGTACACCCAAGTGGTCGTGGAGGCCTTGGTCGTCCGGGTCAGCAGTCGTCCGCCCGCCACCACCGAGTAAGCCGACGGCGTCGTGATCGAGATCTGGTACGACGCCTTGTCCGCGGGGCGGTCGTTGCACGGGTACCAGGACGGTGCCCCGATCGGCTGGCTCGCCACCAGCGCGCCGTCCGTCAGTTCCTCCCAGCCGAGGCCGCCCCAGGGGCTGGCGACCGGCTTGGGATTGCCCGACCAGTGCACCTCGACGGTGAACGCGGCACCGGCCCGCAGCGGCTTCGCGGGCCGGATGCGCAACCGGCCGCCGCGGTGCGTGTAGTGCGGCTGGCGGCCGTCCACCCGGATCCGGCCGATCTTGAAGTCGCCCAGGTTCAGCTGGAATTCGGGCAGCGGCGCACGGCCCGCTATCGCGTTGATACGGGCCGTGCCGGCCAGCCGGTTGGGGCCGGGGCGGTAGTCCAGCGCGAGTTCATAGCGGTGCACCCGGTAGCGGGCATCGCCGTTTGCCGGGAAATACGGGTCCGGACCCGCCGCCTGCTGAACGGTCACTGCTGCGTCTGCTCCCTGCGCTGTGCTCGTATCTCGTACCCGTGCACCGCCCTCCGAAGCCGACGCCGCGCGACCCGTGTTCAGGATCGCCATGACTCGATCGGATTGCCCAGCCAGCGGGTGTCGTCCGGAACGGACTCCCCCGCCATCACGAGTGACGCGGGGCCCAGAGTGGTGCGCGCCCCGACCTCGCTGCCGGGCAGGACGATTCCGCCAGGACCCAGCGTCGCGCCCGCACGGAGGACCACAGTATCCGTCCGCAAGATCCGGTCGTGGAAGAGGTGGGTCTGGAGCACACAGCCGCGGTTCACCGTCGAGGCGTCCTCAAGGGTCACCAGGTCGGTCTCCGGCAGCCAGTAGCTCTCCACCCAGACGCCCTTGCCGATGTGCGCGCCGAGCCCGCGCAGCCAGGCCGTCAGCACCGGAGTACCCGGCACCGAACCGGCCAGCCACGGCACCGCCACGACCTCGACGAAGGTGTCCGCCAGCTCGTTGCGCCACACGTAACCGCTCCACAGCGGGTGCTCGGCACCGTGGTGCCGACCCACGAGGGTCCACTTGGCCACGATCGAGATCAGCCCGGCCAGCGCGCCCACCGCCAGCAGCACGAGCCCCGCCAGCAGCGGCGCCCACACCCCCAGCGCACACAGCGCGGCCACCGTCAGCAGGGCGAGCGCCGCCGAGCAGAACACCGGCACGATCCGGCACAGCTCGACGAGCCCGCGGGCCCACAGCAGCTTGGCCGGCGGGTCGTACGTCCGGCTCTGGTCGCCGCCGCTCGTGCTGCGCGGCAGTTTCACCGGCGGCAGGCCCAGGTACGACGTGCCCTTCTTCGCCTTCTTCGGCGTCGCCGACAGCACCCCGACGAGTCCGCCGTCCGGCACGCTCCGTCCGGGCGCGGTCATCCCGGAGTTCCCGAGGAACGCCCGCCGCCCGATCTCGGCCCGCCCGATGTGCACCCAGCCGCCACCGAGCTCGTACGGCGCGGTCAATGTGTCGTCGGCCAGGAACGCACCCTCACCGACGGTCGTCAGGCTCGGCAGCGCGAGGACGGTCGACACCTCGGCGCCCCGCCCGATCCGCATCCCGAGCAGCCGCAGCCACACCGGCGTGACCAGCCCGGCGTAGAGCGGGAACAGGGTCTCGCGGGAGAGATCCATCAGCTGCGTGACCGTCCAGGCCTGCCAGCCGATGCGGCTGTGCGTGGGGTGCGTGCCCTCGCGCAGCCCGAGGCTGAGCAGCCGTACACCGATCAGGATCAGCAGCGCGTACGTCAGCCCGAAGGCGAGCGTCGCCGGGACCAGGGCCAGGGACGCGCCCCGCAGGGCTTCGCCGAGACCGTCGCCCGGTGCCACGAACAGGCTGGTCACCAGGAGCGCGACGGCTCCGGCGACCACCGGGAGCATGGTGAGCGCGAAGCCCGTCATGCCGTACATCGCGCGCCAGTACGTGCCCCGCTGCGGGCGCTCCTTGGGCCAGTTGCGCTTGGCCTTGCCGAGCTTGACGGCGGGCGCGCCCGCCCAGCGCTGGCCGGTCGGGATCGTGCCGGTGACGGCCGAACCCGGCGCCACCTCGGCCCGCTTGCCCACCCGGGCACCGGGGAACAGCATGCTGCGCGTGCCGACGACGGCGTGCGCGCCGACCTTGACCGGGCCGATCTCAAGACGGTCGCCGTCCAGCCAGTAGCCGGACAGGTCCACCTCGGACTCGACGGCGGCACCCCGGCCCAGCTTGAGCATGCCGGTGACCGGGGGAAGGGAGTGCAGATCGACGTCGGGCCCGATCTTGGCGCCGAGGGCGCGCGCGTACCGCTCCAGCCAGGAGCCGGTCAGCGCGGTCGCGCCGCTGAACTCGGCCAGCCGCTCCGCCGCCCACAGCCGCAGGTGGACGCTGCCACCACGGTCGTAGCGTCCCGGCTTCACGCCGCGCAGCAGCAGACGTGCGCCGCCCGCGGAGATCGCGAGGCGGCCGGGCGGGCTGAAGAGCAGCAGCGCGCCGGCGGCGACCAGCCACCAGGAGGCGGTGGGCAGCCAGGCGTAACCGTTGAGTACGTTGCCGAGCGCGGCCAGTGCCACTGTCCAGCGCAGGCCTGCCAGAGTGAACAGGGGGACCAGCGCGAGGAGTTGGATCACCTTGGCGCGGGTCGGGACCGGCGCGATCACGCGGGCCGTGCCGTCGCCCTGGGCCGAGTCCTCCAGGTGCCGGGCCAACTTGCGGAGCGTGGGCTGCTGGTAGATGTCGAGGACGGCCGCGCTCGGGTAACGGGTGCGCAGCCGGGTGGTGAGTTGGGCTGCGGCCAGGCTGCCGCCGCCGATCGCGAAGAAGTCGTCGGCTGCGCTGCCCACGGGGATGCCGAGCACCTCGGCCCACTGCTCGGCGAGCCAGGCCTCCGTGCCGTAGAGCTGCTCCTTCGCGCCGCCCGTCTCCAGACCTTCGAGCGGCCAGGGCAGTGCGTTGCGGTCGACCTTGCCCGACGTACGGGTCGGGAGGTCCTCTACCGGGGCGATCAACGGGACTAGGGCGGCGGGCAGTTCGGCCCGCAGCTTCTCGACGGCGGAGGGCTGGTCCCAGCCCTCCTGCGTGACGACATAGCCGACGAGAAGTTGGTTGCCGCTGCGGGCAGTTCGTACGGCGGCGGCGGCGCCCGCGACTCCGGGCAGCGCCTGGAGGGCCGCGTCGACCTCGCCCAACTCGATCCGGCGTCCGCCGAGTTTGATCTGCTCGTCGGCACGGCCGAGGAAGATCAGGCCTTCCGGTTCGGCCTTGACCAAGTCGCCGCTGCGGTACGCCCGTTCCCAGCCGAGCGATTCGAGGGGCGCGTACTTCTCCGCGTCCTTCTCGGGGTCGAGGTAGCGGGCGAGTCCGACCCCGCCGATCACCAACTGGCCGCTGCCGCCCATCGGTACGGGCACCCCGGCCTCGTCGACGACGGCCAACTCCCAGCCGTTCAAGGGGAGTCCGATGCGGATCGGTTCGTCGCCGGTCATCAGGGAGGCGCAGGCGACGACGGTCGCTTCGGTCGGGCCGTAGGTGTTCCAGACCTCACGGCCCTCGGTGACGAGCCGCTGCACCAGCTCGGGCGGGCAGGCCTCACCGCCGAAGATCAGCAGGCGTACGTCGTTGAGCGCCTCCGGCTCCCACAGGGAGGCCAGGGTCGGCACGGTCGAGACGACGCTGATGTCCTGGTCCACCAGCCACGGGCCGAGGTCGGCGCCGCTGCGGACCTGCGAGCGCGGCACGGGCACCAGGCAGGCGCCGTAGCGCCAGGCGAGCCACATCTCCTCGCAGGACGCGTCGAAGGCGACGGACAACCCCGCCATGACCCTGTCACCCGGACCGATCGGGTCGTCGGTGAGGAACAGTGCCGCCTCGGCGTCCACGAAGGCCGCCGCGCTGCGGTGGGTGACGGCGACACCCTTGGGCTTGCCGGTGGAGCCGGAGGTGAAGATGATCCACGCGTCCTGCTCGACACCGGGCCGGGCGGCCGGGACGTCACTGTGCCCGAGCACGGTCAGTGCGTGCTCGGCACCGATCACGGCACGGACGTCGGCCTCGCCGAACACCAGCTCGGCCCGCTCGTCCGGGTCCTCGGCGTCGACGGGGACGTAGGCAGCGCCGGCGGCGAGTACGGAGAGGATCGCGATGTAGAGGTCGTTGGTCCCGGAAGGGACGCGCACACCGACGCGGTCGCCGAGGCCGACACCGGCCGCGGCCAGGGTGCGGCGCAGGGTCTCCACCTCGACGGCGAGTGCGCGGTAGGTGAGGCGGACAGTGCCGTCGTCCAGGGCGAGCTCGTCGGGATACGACCGCACTGACGCGTCGAAAATATCGACAAGCGTGCGGGCCGAGGCGGCGGGCGCCGCGGAGAATCGTGCCGTATCGCCGAACTGTGTGCGGATCTCTTCGTCAAGCCCGAGAGCACTGCTCTCGTGTATGGCTGCCATCGGTCCTCGCGTCTCGAACCCGGAAACTTCCGGGGTGCTGGCGGGCCCGCAGGTATGCCTGGGGTTGTCCGGCTCCAGCTCCGTTCCGTAACAAGCCGGAAATTTTAGTACGACGCTAGGCGCCCCGCCTGCCGACGGCCACTCGGGGCAGCCGAACGGGGGCGCTCCGTGAGCGTCCGGCAACGCTCTGACCTGGTGATCTTCGGGTCGAAGGAGACATCCCCCACAAATGCGGCGAGGGCCGCGACCTTGGTGGTCGCGACCCTCGCCTGCGATGTGTCCGAGGGGGGACTTGAACCCCCACGCCCTGTAAAGGGCACTAGCACCTCAAGCTAGCGCGTCTGCCATTCCGCCACCCGGACAAGGTGTCTGTCGCGCGTGGCTTCCCCCGCGGCGACGAAGGAAACATTACCAGGCTTCCAGGGGTGGCCGATCACCCCCTGTTCCCACCCGCCTCCCGCGTGAACGGCGTGTGACGGGCCCGGACCGCCCTTGGGGTGCGGGCCGGGGAGAGAGAGGATGAGGGCTGGACCGCCAGCAGTGACAGTGGGAGGAAGCAGCGTGAGCGACACGGGCACGGCCAAGGGCGTCACCGGTGAGGACGAGGTCGTGGACCTCTGCCGCGAGCTGATCCGGTTCGACACCAGCAACTACGGCGACCACTCCGGCCCGGGTGAGCGCAAGGCGGCCGAGTACGTCGCCGAGCAGCTCGCCGAGGTGGGCCTCGAACCCCAGATCTTCGAGTCGCACCCGGGACGCGCCTCCACGGTCGCCCGGATCGAGGGCACGGACCCCTCCCGGCCCGCACTCCTCATCCACGGCCACCTGGACGTCGTACCGGCGAACGCGGCGGACTGGACCCACCACCCCTTCTCAGGCGAGGTCGCGGACGGGTGCGTGTGGGGGCGCGGCGCGGTCGACATGAAGGACATGGACGCGATGACCCTGGCGGTCGTCCGCGACCGGCTGCGCAGCGGGCGCCGGCCCCCGCGCGACATCGTGCTCGCGTTCCTCGCGGACGAGGAGGCGGGCGGCACGTACGGTGCGCGGCACCTCGTCGACAACCACCCCGAGCTGTTCGACGGCGTCACCGAGGGCATCAGCGAGGTCGGCGGGTTCTCGTTCACGGTGAGCGAGGAGCGGCGGCTCTATCTGATCCAGACGGCCGAGAAGGGCATGCACTGGATGAAGCTGACCGTGGCCGGCACCGCCGGGCACGGATCGATGATCCACCGGGACAACGCGATCACCGAGTTGTCGGAGGCGGTCGCCCGTATCGGCCGGCACAAGTTCCCGGTACGGGTCACGAAGACGACGCGCGCCTTCCTCGACGAACTGGGCGACGCGCTCGGCACCCAGCTCGACCCCGAGGACATGGAGTCGACCCTCAAGCGGCTCGGCGGCATCGCCAAGCTCATCGGCGCGACCCTGAGCAACACCGCCAACCCGACGCAGCTGAACGCCGGTTACAAGGTCAACGTCATCCCCGGCGAGGCCACCGCGCACGTCGACGGGCGGTTCCTGCCGGGGTACCAGGAGGAGTTCCTCGCCGACCTCGACCGGATCCTCGGGCCGAAGGTGAAGCGCGAGGGCGCGCACTCCGACAAGGCCCTGGAGACCTCGTTCGACGGGCCCCTGGTCGAGGCGATGCAGTCCTCGCTGCTCGCCGAGGACCCGACCGCGAAGGCGATCCCGTACATGCTCTCCGGCGGCACGGACGCCAAGTCCTTCGACGATCTGGGCATCCGCGGCTTCGGCTTCGCACCGCTCAAGCTGCCGCCGGAGCTGGACTTCGCGGGCATGTTCCACGGCGTCGACGAGCGGGTGCCGGTGGAGGGGCTGAAGTTCGGGGTGCGGGTCCTGGACCGCTTCATCGACGCGTCGTAGGAGGCCGGGTGACACCGGTTGACGCCTGAATTCGACCGCGTGTGCGGGGGGCGACTGGGACGAGTGAATGTGCTCATAAGCTCGTAGCTCCATTACTCCCTCCTCGTTACAGGTGATGCGATCGGCAACACGAGATCGCTTTTGCCAACAAGGAGGAATAATGATCAAGAAGGTCGTCGCCGCTGCGGCTGCCACCGGTGGCCTGGTTCTCGCGGGAGCGGGCCTGGCCGTCGCCGACTCGGGCGCTCAGGGTGCCGCTGTGCACTCCCCGGGTGTCGTTTCCGGCAACGTCATCCAGGTTCCCGTGCACGTCCCGGTGAACGTGTGCGGCAACACGATCTCGGTGATCGGTCTGCTGAACCCCGCCTTCGGCAACACCTGCATCAACAAGTGACGTCGCCCCACTGAGGGGTGACCACGTCCTCGGCCCCGGAGCGCGCGCCATGCGCTCCGGGGCCGACGGGTCTTTGCGCGTCCTTTCGCCGGGAATCGGGCGGGGAGTCGCGCGAGGAATTCAGTCAGTCAGGAATGACAGCAGGGAATGAAGGCAGGGGGGAATTCAACAATGCGACAGGTCACCCGCAAGAGTTTGATGACCATGGCGGCGGCGACCGGGGTGATCGCCGCCGCGGGCGGTGTCGCCCACGCCGACTCGGGCGCGAACGGCTTCGCCTCGGACTCGCCCGGCGTACTGTCCGGCAACACCGTGCAGGCACCGGTGCATGTGCCGGTCAACGTCTGCGGCAACACCGTGAACGTGGTCGGGATCCTCAACCCGGCGGTCGGCAACAGGTGCGCCAACCAGGGCGGGGGCAGCGGTGGTTACGGCGGCCATGGGTCGTCCGGTGGCTACGGTGACTCGGGGGGTTACGGAAACTCGGGCGGCTACGGCGGCTCAGGGGGACACGGTGGCTCCGGCGGACACGGCGCGCACGGCGGCTCAGGGGGCTCGCATGCCGGCGGACATGCCTCGGGCTCGCCCGGTGTCGGCTCGGGCAACCACGTCCAGGTACCGATCGACGTGCCGGTGAACGTGTGCGGCAACAGCGTCGACGTCATCGGCATCGGCAACGCCGTCACCGGCAACGACTGCGCCAACGGCGGCGGTTGGAACGACGGCGGCCACCACCACGGGACGCCTCCGGGCGGCGGCGGGCATCACGGTGGCGGCGGTCACCATGGTGGGGGTCACCACGGCGGAGGTCAGGACGGTGGCGGCGGTGGTCACCATGGTGGCGGCCACCACGGTGGTGGTCATCACGGCACGCCTCCGGGCGGCGGTCACGGGACGACCCCGCCGGGAACGCCGGGCCACCCGAGCACTCCGGGCCACCCGGGGACCCCCGGTCACCCCGGAACTCCCACTCACCCGGTCACGCCCGCTCACCCCGGTTCGCCGGGCGGCATCTCACCGGTGAACAGCGGTCACACGCCGACCGGCGCGGCCCACGTCACCCAGCCCGGTGCGCAGTCCGCCGTCCGGTCCCAGGGCGGCCCGCAGCTCGCGCACACCGGTGCCGATCTGCCGTTGGGCCTCGCGCTGCCGGTCGGAGCGGGCGCGCTGCTCGCGGGCGCGGTGCTTTACCGCAAGGCGAAGGCGATGGCGTAGCACCCGGGAACATGTGATCTGCGCGACGGAGGGGCCCCGCACAGCCGGGGCCCGCTCCGTTTCGCCCGACTCAGCTCACCACGTGGCACGCACCTGGCGGATGATCCGCCGGCGCAGCCGCACCCTGCGGCTGCCGTCGCGCAGCAGGCTCAGTCGGTCCAATTCCCAGTGTCCGTACTCGGCGTGGTCCGTCAGCAGACGTGTGGCGTCCTTGCGGGAGACCCCGCGCGGTACGTACACGTCGACAAATTCGTATTCCGGCATCGCATCTATTGTGCGGGCAGAGCCCCGGTACGGATAGCGTCTGCACTATGTCTGATGCTGCGCAGCCCACCGCTGCCGAGGTACGCGCCGCCGCCGAGGCGGTCAAGACCGCGCTCGACCGCCACCTGGCCGCGGTCGAAGGCCGGTCGGGGGAGGACGACCCGGCCGTCTACGAGGCGTTCAACCAGCTCGCCGCTGCCGCCGAGGTCTATGACGAGCTGCTCTACGACCGTTATGACGAGGTCACGCCTTTCGAGATCCCCGGTACCGACGACTCCCTGCCGCCGTACACCGGCCCCGAGGAGCCGAACGCGGTGAGTGTGCTGATCCGTCGCGACTACGCCGTGGCGGAACCGCAGCGGCTGCTCGCGCAGGCGCAGCGGGTCGAGGCGGCGGTCGGCGACGGCACGGGCACGGAGGCCTCCGGCACGATCCACGGTGCGCTCGGCATTCTCTTCGACGAGTTCGAGGCCGACGAGATCGCCTCCCGGCCCAAGGAGTTCGGCCTTGAGGAGGGCGACTCCACGCTGTGGGTGACCGCGGCCGACGAAGCGGCCGAGCCCGGTGCCTGGCTTGAGGCTCCCTTCGAGGGGGTCGACCCCCAGCGGGTGGTGTGCCGCTTCGACGTCAGCGCGGTCTTCGACGACGAGATCGACGACGAACTGGACGACATCGACGAGGCGGACGAGCCCGGAGCCGAGATCGAGGACGTGATCGACGACGAACTCGATCCCGACCTGGACGCTGATCTCGACGAGGACGAGGACCTGGAGGCGCTGGAAGCGGATCGCTGAGCCGCACCGCGCCGGCTGTGACGAACGACGGCGGCGGTCACGGAAGGAACCCCTACGTGACCGTCGTCGTCGTCGTTCGTCATCGCGGCGTCCGCTTCAGCCCCCTGCCGGGACCTGCGGTCGCAGCAGGACCGGCAACCGGGTCGTGCGCGGCTTGGCCGGGATCTCGGCGACGGCGCGGGGCAGCGCCTGATCGACGCCGTGCACCACGGAGAGATGACGGTCCGCCCGGCTGAACGCCGTGTAGACCCAGGGCCGGCTGAGCGCCTGCGCCGCGTCCCCGGGCAGCACCACGACCACCGCGGGCCACCGCGCCCCCACCGCCTGATGCGCGGTCAACGCCCACCCGTGCCGTACGGACTGCTCCACCCGCTCCTTCGGTACGACGACGGGCTCGCCCGCGCACGACAGGTGCAGCCCCTCGGCGTCGGCCTTCACCGCCTGGCCGATGACGGTACGGCCCGGGGTGGGGGAGTAGGCGACCCGGTCACCGGGGTCGAAGCCGCCGAACCGGCCGGGGCCGGGGTTCAACCGCTCCTTCAGCGCCGCGTTGAGGGCGCGGGTGCCGGCCGCGCCGCCGTGGCCCGGGGTGATCACCACGGTCTGTTCGGCGGGGACGCCGATCACGCGCGGCACCGAGTCGGCGACGAGCTGCACGGTCCGGTGCACGGCCTCGCCGGCGTCCCGCACCGGCACGATCACGACCTCCTTGCCGGGGGCCTCCACCTGGTTCAGCTCGCCGATGCCGATGCCGGAGACCAGCTCGCCCACGGGACCGAGGTCGGGGCGGCGGGAGACGACGTGGGGGCAGGCCCGTGCCGCGAGCAGATCGGCGAAGACCCGCCCGGGGCCCGCCGACCACAGCACCGCAGGGTCCCCGGCCAGCACCAGCCGGGCGCCGTCCGGCAGCGACTCGGTGAGCAGGGCGGCCGTCTCCACGTCGAGCTGGGGCGCGTCGAGCACGACGAGGAGGTCCAGGTCCAGCGCACCGTCCGCGTCCCGCCCGGGCCCTTCGGCACCGGCCAACAGCCCGGCGACGGTTGCCACTCGGGGGCCGTCGCCGAGCCCGGGGCCATCTGACGCGTGACGCTCCGCCCTGGCGTTCTCGGCCACCGGACCCGACGGTGTGCCCGTCTCCGACTCGGCCGCGAGGTTCCCTGTAACGAGGCCCTCCGGCACGGAGCCGTCCGACCCCGGCCGGTGCGGCTCGCCGGGCGCGGCACCCGCCGCCTCGGCGGACCGCGTCAGCAGTGCGGTGAACCGGTCCCGGCCCACCGGGCTGTACGCGGCGGCCCAGGCGCGCAGTCCGAAGTCCGCCGCCGCGTGCAGCAGCGCGGCCGGTTCGTCGAGGGACGCCTCCCCGCCGGTGTGCAGCACCAGGCCGTGCCCGGCGACCGCGCGGATCAGCTCGCCGGTGGACCCCTTGGCGGCACCGGCCCGCTCCCAGTCCGCCGCCGAACCGTCCTCCTTCGGCACGGAGTTGATCAGTTTGGCCAGCCCGTCGGCGAGGCTCTCCTCGGCGAGCGCGTAACGCTCCAGGCCGATCAGCACCCGGACCGGACGCTCCGCTTCCTCTTCCGCCTCGTCGTCCGTGCGCTGCACCGGGACCGCGGGCTCGTCCAACGCGTCCTGGAAGAGCAGTACTTCGCCCTCCGCGACGGCGCTCTGCGTCGCCGCGTCGGGGTCGGGCACGCCCTGCTTGGCCAGTGCGGCCGTCAACGCCGAGGCCTCCAGGGCCGTATGCCCGGCCAGGGCCGCCTGCTCCAGGAGCCAGCCGGTGACCGACCGGCCCCGCCGCTCGTCGTCCGGTGCGCACTCGGCGCCGAGCAGCGCCCGCGCGAACCCGTCGGCCTGCTCGGGCCGTACCCCCGGGATGCGCAGCAACTGCCAGGGATCCTCGCGGAGTTCGTCGTCCGCGCCCTCGCCGAGCGCTGCCACGACCTGTGCCGCGAGGGTCTCGGGCGCGCCGCCCTCGACCAGCACCTGCCGTACGGACGCGACGGTCTCGGTGGCCGGGGCGCCGGGCTCGGCCGTGACGGGCTGTGGCCGCCGCACGGCTTCGGGGGCGGCGGATCGGCGCGGGGCGGGCTCCGGCCCGGTGAACGCGGTGGCGACGGGCTTCTCGCCGCTCTCCACGGCTCGGACGGCAGCGAGGAGATCGGCGGCCGTCCCGCTCAGTTTGGTCCCCGCCACGATGGGCCCGGCCTTCTCCGCCTTCCGCCGCTCGATGCGCTCCCGCTCCAGCCGCTGCGCGAGCAACTCGGCGGCGGCCTCGGACAGTTCGGGCGCGGCGGCAGCCTCGGCAGTGGCCTCACCGGTGCCCTCTGCGCCCTCCGCAGCTGTAGCCTCACCCGCGTCCGCGCCCTCGGCGACGTCCGCCACGGCGTCCTGCGTCGCCTCCGCGCCCTCGGCCGGTGAGGTCTCCGTGGTCTCCGGGTCCGTGCTCACAGCGTGCTCCAGTCGTGATCGGGATAGCGGTGCAGAGGCGCCGACACATCGTCGAGCGCTCGGCAGATCTCGTCAGGAAGACTAAGCGCCTCCACTGACAACGCGGCCGTGAGCTGCTGCGCGTTGCGCGCGCCGACGATCGGGGCGGCCACCCCGGGCCGGTCGCGGACCCAGGCCAGGGCGATCTGGAGGGGTGTCACGGCGAGTCCGTCCGCGGCCGTCGTCACGGCGTCCACGATGCGGGTCGCCGTGTCGTCGAGGTAGGGCGCGACGAAGAGCCCCATGTGCTCCGAGGCGCCGCGCGAGTCGGCCGGTGTGCCGTGCCGGTACTTCCCGGTGAGCACCCCGCGCCCGAGCGGCGAGGAGGGCAGCAGCCCGATGCCCAGGTCGAGCGCGGCCGGCAGCACCTCGCGCTCCACACCTCGCTGCAACAGCGAGTACTCCAGCTGTGTGCTGGCCAGCCGCGTCCGCGTGCCCGGCGCCGCGAGCTGCCAGGTCGCGGCCTTGGCGAGCTGCCAGCCGCAGTAGTTGGAGACGCCCGCGTAGCGCGCCCGCCCGCTGCTGACCGCCAGGTCGAGGGCCTGGAGGGTCTCCTCGAGCGGCGTGAACGGGTCGAAGGCGTGGATGTGCCACAGGTCGACGTAGTCCGTGCCGAGGCGGGCCAGCGAGGCGTCCAGCGCGGCGAGCAGATGGCCGCGCGAGCCGTCGAAGCGGCGGTCGGGGTCGGGCACGCTCCCCGCCTTCGTGGAGATGACCAGGTCCCGGCGCGGCACGAGCCCTTCTATGAGCTGTCCGAGCAGATACTCGGCCTCCCCGTCGCCGTACACGTCCGCCGTGTCGACGAGGGTGCCGCCGGCCTCCCAGAACGCCTTCAAGAGGTCCGCGGCGTCATGCTCGTCGGTGTCGCGCCCCCACGTGAGGGTGCCGAGTCCGATCCGGGACACACGAAGGCCGGTACGGCCGAGATGCCTCTGCTCCATGAACGCCGAGATTACTGGCCTGAACCTGGCCTGTGGTTGCCTGTGGACAACCGATTTGCACGATGATCCACAGTCCCTCGCACGGCACGCTCCGTGACCACTCACCGGCACCCGTCCTGTCCGCCGGGACCGCCTCGCGCTAGGGTCGGCACAACAGCGACGTTACTGATGGGTAAGGGGTCTGCCATGCAGCTCGGGATCAACCTCGGCTACTGGGGTGCCGGAATGGACGGCGACAATCTGGCCGTGGCCCAGGAGGCCGACCGCCTCGGCTACGCCGTGTGCTGGGCCGCCGAGGCCTACGGCTCCGACGCGGCCACGGTTCTCACCTGGGTCGCCGCGCAGACCGAGCGCATCGACGTCGGTTCGGCCATCTTCCAGATCCCGGCCCGCCAGCCCGCGATGACCGCGATGACCGCCGCGACCCTCGACTCGCTGTCCGGGGGCCGCTTCCGTCTCGGCATCGGTGTCTCGGGCCCGCAGGTCTCCGAGGGCTGGTACGGCGTCAAGTTCGACAAGCCGCTGGCACGCACGCGTGAGTACGTCGAGATCGTACGGAAGGCGATGACCCGCGAGCGGCTGTCGTACGACGGCGAGCACTGGACGCTGCCGCTGCCCGGCGGCCCCGGCAAGCCCCTCAAGCTGACCGTGCACCCGCAGCGCGAGCACATCCCGCTCTACATCGCGGCGATCGGTCCGAAGAACCTGGAGCAGACCGGCGAGATCGCCGACGGCGCGCTGCTCATCTTCCCGTCCGCCGAGCACCTGGAGGACACCGCCGTCCGGCATCTGCGGGCCGGACGCGAGAAGGCGGGCAAGACCCTCGAAGGCTTCGACATCGTCCCGACGCTCCCGCTCGCCCTCGGCGAGGACAAGGACGTCGAGAAGCTCGCCGACACCTTCCGCCCGTACACCGCCCTTTACGTCGGCGGGATGGGCAGCCGACAGCAGAACTTCTACAACAAGCAGGCCCGGCGCATGGGCTTCGAGGCGGCGGCTGCCGAGATCCAGGACAAGTACCTGGCCGGCGACAAGGACGGCGCCGCCGCCGCCATCCCGCACGACCTGATCGACAAGACGACGCTCCTGGGCTCCGTGGACCGCATCGCGGACCGGATGAAGGAGTACGCGGCGGCCGGTGTCACCACCCTGACGCTCGCCCCGGCGGGCTGGACCCTGGAGGAGCGGATCGCCGCCCTCCGCGCCGGAACCGACGCACTGGAGCGCGCGGGTCTTGCGTAACGCGGCTCTGCCGTACGGAAGTTTTCTACGGCCGTGGTGGGGGCTCGGGGGGTCTTCCCCGCCACGGCCGTCACGGGGAACAACGCGCGGCAGCCCGCGCGGTTACGCCCCCGTCGGGACATCGGCCGTCCTCCTTTCGGCGGAGTTGTCCGACACAGCTGTTGCAGCACCTCTGACGTCGCATTTGACTCGTTCTTTGCGGAATGCGTCGAAATCCTGCATGGAGGTGCGTTCAGATGCTTTCGGCCAAGAGCCTGTTCCAGGAGATCCTCGACGACGACGAGTCCTTCCGGCTGTTCTGCTCCATCGCGGCCGGCGGAGAGTCCCAGGGCGGCTGGGAGAACGGGCGCATCGCCGCCCTCGTGCCGCCGACCGAACGCGACCTCGCCCCCAAGATCAGCCGGCACGGCGCCGACGAGGACAAGCACGGGCGCATTTTCAACGCCCTTCTGAAGAAGCGCGGCCTCGAACCAGTCCCGGTGCCCTCCGACACCGACTACACGATGCTCCTGGAGCGGCACGGCATCGGTCTCGCGCACGAGAAGCTCGAGGGCGACCAGCCGCTCACCGTCCAGGACATCGTCGTCTACCTCGCCCACAGCCGGGTCACCGAACAGCGCGCCTCCGAGCAGATGGACCTGCTGCGCAGGCACTTCGCCGACCACCCCGACCTCGGCCGCGCGGTGCGGATGATCTCGCACGACGAGGACAACCATCTCGCGTACTGCCACGAGGAGTTGCTGCGCTTCGCGTCTGCCGGACACGGCCGCGCGATCCAGCGGACGCTGCGCGAGTGCGCGCTCGCCGAGATCCGCATCTACCGGGACGTGAGTCTCGCCGTGATGGCCCACATGGGACGCGTCCTCGGCTGGCCGCGGGCCAAGTCGGTGGCCCTGGCGGCGGGCATCCACGCCGTGTACGTCTACGAACGGCTGGGCGGCTGGCGCCGGATGGTGTCCCTGAGGATGCCGGAACGACGCGACGCCCTCGGCGGACCGGCCACGACGGCACCCGAGTTCGCGTGAGCCTGAACGGCGCCCGGGCGGAGGGCCGCTACAGCCAGCCGCGCCGCTTGAACGTCCGGTACAACAGCACCTCCAGGGCGACCATCAGCAGGATCACCGCCGGATACCCCCACAGCCAGTGCAGCTCCGGCATGTGGTCGAAGTTCATGCCGTAGACGCCCGCGATCATCGTGGGCACCGCGGCCATGGCCGCCCACCCGGAGATCTTCCGCATGTCGTCGTTCTGCCGGACACCGGTCTGCGCGAGATGTGCCGCCAGGACGTCCGAGACCAGCCGGTCCAGGCCCTCCACGGACTCGTTGACCTTCATCAGGTGGTCGTTCACGTCCCGGAAGAACGGCCGCGCCTTGTCGTGCACGAACCGCACCCGGTCCCCGGCGAGACCGGCTCCCGCGAGCCGGGACAGCGGCTGCGCGAGCGGTCCGGTGGCCCGGCGGAACTCCAGGATCTGCCGCTTGAAGGCGTAGATCCGCGACGCCGTCGTCCGTGAGCCGCCGCCGGTCGGCGAGAACACCGCCGCCTCCAGCTCCTCCAGGTCCGTCTGCAACTCGCCCGCCACGTCCACGTAGTGGTCGACCACGGCGTCCGCGATCGAGTACAGCACCGCCGTGGGCCCGTGCCGCAGCATCTCCGGCTCCTCCTCAAGACGGTGCCGTACGGCCGCCAGGGGGGCCTCCTCACCGTGCCGGACGGTCACCACGAAGGAGTCGCCCACGAAGACCATGACCTCACCGGAGGTGACCACGTCGCTGTCCGCCTCGTAGCCGACCGGCTTGAGGACCATGAACAGCGAGTCGTCGTAGACCTCCAGCTTGGGCCGCTGATGCGCGGTCAGGGCGTCCTCGACGGCCAGCGGGTGCAGCGCGAACTCCTGGGTGACCTTGTCGAACTCGTCCTCCGTGGGCTCGTAGAGACCGATCCAGACGAACGCGTCACCCACCCGACGGCAGTGGTCCAGGCCGTCCGAGAAGTCGCCGGGCCCCTTCGTCCGGCGTCCGTCGCGGTAGATGGCGTAGTCGACGATCACGGTGCGTATTCTCCCGCCGTCCGGCCGAACCTGCACCCGGACGTGCGCCTACCCTTGGCGGCATGCCCACGTTGATCCTTGTCCGGCACGGACGTTCGACCGCCAACACCGGGGGAGTGCTCGCCGGCTGGACGCCCGGTGTAGCCCTCGACGAGCGGGGCAACGCCCAGGCCGCCGCGCTCCCCGGACGGCTCGCCGCGCTGCCGATCGCCGAGGTCGTCACCAGCCCGCTGCAACGCTGCCAGGAGACCCTCCAGCCCCTCCTGGACGCCCGCCCCGACCTGCGCGCGCACACCGACGACCGGATCGGGGAGTGCCACTACGGCGACTGGTCCGGCCGCAAGCTCGCCGAACTCAAGGACGAGCCCCTCATGGAGGTCGTCCAGGCGCACCCCTCGGCCGCCGCGTTCCCCGGCGGCGAGTCGATGCGGGCGATGCAGACCCGCGCGGCCGAGGCCGTACGCGAGTGGAACGCGCGCGTGGAGCGCGATCACGGCGCCGACGCCGTCTACCTGATGTGCTCGCACGGCGACATCATCAAGTCCCTCGTCGCGGACGCACTCGGACTTCATCTGGACCTCTTCCAGCGGATCTCCGTAGAACCGTGTTCCATCACCGCGATCCGTTACACCCGTCTCAGGCCCTTTCTCGTACGGCTCGGGGACACCGGCGATCTCGCCTCCCTGGCGCCGCGCGAGGAGCCCCCGGGCGACGAGGCCACGGTCGGGGGCGGCGCGGGCGCACCGTGATCGTCGGCCGCAGTAGGGTGAAGCGGTCGCAGTAGCGCCGCACTTGTCAGCAGTCGATTCCAATGGAGACAGGACGTGTCCCGTCAGGTGTTCCTCTACGACCCGCCGGACCGCTTCGTAGCCGGTACGGTCGGTCTGCCCGGGCGCCGTACGTTCTTCCTCCAGGCCGCCTCCGGTCCTCGGGTGACCAGCGTGGCCCTGGAGAAGACGCAGGTCGCCGCGCTCGCCGAGCGCATGGACGAGCTTCTGGACGAGGTCGTACGGCGCAGTGGCGGCAGCGCGGCCGTCCCCGCCGTCACCCCCACCGAGATCTCCGACACCCGCCCGCTGGAGACTCCCGTCGAGGAGGAGTTCCGCGTCGGCACCATGGCGCTGGCCTGGGACGGCGAGGAACAGCGCATGATCGTCGAGGCGCAGGCCCTCGTGGAGCTCGACGCGGAGTCCGAGGAGGACCTCGCCGAGGCCGAGGAGCGGCTGCTCCAGGACGAGGAGAACGGCCCCCCGATGCTGCGGGTCCGGCTCACCGGCGCCCAGGCCCGCGCCTTCGCCAAGCGGGCCCTCGACGTCGTCAACGCCGGCCGGCCGCCGTGCCCGCTGTGCAGCCTCCCGCTCGACCCGGAAGGACACGTATGTCCGCGCCAGAACGGATACCGCCGCGGAGCGTGACCACGGCCGAGCTGCTCGCCAAGGGTGAGCTGAAGGTACGCGGACGCATCCGCGAGGCGTCGAACGCCGTGCTGTTCTGCTCCGTGACGTACGAGGGCCGCGAGGCGTCCTGCGTCTACAAGCCGGTCGCCGGGGAGCGCCCCCTCTGGGACTTCCCGGACGGCAACCTCGCCCAGCGCGAGGTCGCCGCCTACGAGGTCTCCGAGGCGACCGGCTGGGGCCTCGTTCCTACGACCGTGCTGCGCGACGGGCCGTACGGCGAGGGCATGTGCCAGCTGTGGATCGAGGCGTCGACGGACGAGGGCGGACCCGAACTGCTCGCCCTGGTCGACGCGGAGGAGCCCGAAGCGGGCTGGAAGGCCATCGGGTTCGCCGAGGTCGGCGAGGGGAAAACCGCCCTCCTGGTGCACGCCGACGACGAGCGGCTGCGCAGGCTCGCCGTCCTCGACGCCGTGATCAACAACGCCGACCGCAAGGGCGGCCATCTGCTGCCCGCCGACGAGGGCCGCCTCTACGGCATCGACCACGGAGTCACCTTCAACGCCGAGAACAAGCTGCGCACCCTCCTGTGGGGCTGGGCGGGGGAGCAGCTCACCCAGGAGGCGGTCGACGTCCTCCAGGGGCTCAGAGAGGCCCTCAGGGACGGTGGAGGGCTCGCCGGGAAGCTCGCCGAGCTGATCACCGCCGTAGAACTCGATGCCACGCGCGCGCGTGTCGACGCGTTGCTCGCGGCCGGCAAGCATCCCGAGCCGAGCGGGGAATGGCCGGCCATTCCGTGGCCGCCCGTGTAGCAGCACGGCGAGCGGGGTTGTGCAAGAGGGCCTTACCGGTCGTCCGGCCTGGTCCGGTTCGTATGCGAAACATCTGTCCGGTTACGCTCATGACATGTATGCCTGGCCCGCTTCTGAGGTCCCCGCCCTGCCCGGCAAGGGCCGCGACCTCCGGATCCACGACACCGCGACCGGCGGTCTGGTCACCCCGGACACCGGTCCCGTCGCCCGTCTCTACGTGTGCGGCATCACGCCGTACGACGCCACCCACATGGGGCACGCGGCGACCTACAACGCGTTCGACCTCGTGCAGCGCGTGTGGCTCGACACCAAGCGGCAGGTTCACTACGTCCAGAACGTGACCGACGTCGACGACCCGCTGCTGGAGCGCGCCGTGCGCGACGGCGTCGACTGGGTGGCCCTCGCCGAGAAGGAGACGGCGCTCTTCCGCGAGGACATGACCGCCCTGCGCATGCTGCCCCCGAAGCACTACATCGGCGCGGTCGAGGCGATACCCGGCATCGTGCCGCTCGTCGAGCGCCTCAGGGAGGCCGGTGCCGCCTACGAACTCGAGGGCGACACCTACTTCTCCGTCGGGTCCGACCCCAACTTCGGCAAGGTCTCGAACCTCGACGCCGCCGCGATGCGCCTGCTGTCCGCCGAGCGTGGCGGCGACCCGGACCGTCCGGGCAAGAAGAACCCGCTCGACCCGATCCTGTGGCTCGCCGCCCGCGAGGGCGAACCCAGCTGGGACGGTGGCTCGTTGGGCGCCGGCCGCCCCGGCTGGCACATCGAGTGCGTGGCCATCGCCCTGGACCACCTCGGCATGGGCTTCGACGTCCAGGGTGGCGGCTCCGACCTCGCCTTCCCGCACCACGAGATGGGCGCCTCGCACGCCCAGGTGCTGACCGGCGAGTTCCCCATGGCGAAGGCGTACGTCCACGCCGGCATGGTCGCCCTGGACGGCGAGAAGATGTCGAAGTCCAAGGGCAACCTGGTCTTCGTCTCGGCGCTGCGCCGCGAGGGCGTCGACCCGGCCGCGATCCGGCTGGCGCTGCTCGCCCACCACTACCGCGCCGACTGGGAGTGGACCGACGGGGTGCTCGCGGACGCGGTCGCCCGGCTCGGCCGCTGGCGCGCCGCCGTCTCCCGGCCGGACGGCCCCTCCGCCCTGAAGCTCGTCGAGGAGATGCGCGAAGCCCTCGCGAACGACCTCGACGCCCCCGCCGCGCTCGCCGCGGTCGATCGCTGGGCCGCCGTCCAGCGCGACCGGGGCGGCAGCGACGAGGGCGCCCCCGGCGTCGTCTCCCGTGCCGTGGACGCCCTGTTGGGCGTGGCCCTGTAGCAACAGCGGACAGAACAGGGGCGGTTCCTCCCGGGTGGGAGGAACCGCCCCTGTTTCACGCCCAGTTGAAGGACGGACTCACTCCTCGGAGGAATCCTCGTCGTCGGCCTCGGTGTCGGGCCCGGTCTCGGGCTCAGTCTCCGGCTTCGCGGGCCTCGTCGGCTTCGGACGGCCGCCGCCGGGGTTGTCCCGGAGATACGACGCGCTGTCGCTGCCGTCCGCCGTGGCATGCCCACCCGGCGGCGGACTGCCCCCGCCGTCCCTGCGCCGCAGATAGCGCTCGAATTCGCGGGCGATCGCCTCGCCCGACGCCTCCGGCAGCTCCGCGGTGTCGCGGGCCTCCTCCAGCGTCTGGACGTACTCGGCGACCTCGCTGTCCTCGGCGGCCAGTTGATCCACACCGACCTGCCAGGCGCGCGCGTCCTCGGGCAGCTCACCCAGCGGGATGCGCACGTCGATCAGGTCCTCCAGGCGGTTCAGCAGCGCCAGGGTGGCCTTCGGGTTGGGCGGCTGCGACACATAGTGCGGCACCGCCGCCCACAGCGACACGGCCGGTACGCCCGCGTGCGTGCACGCCTCCTGGAGGATGCCGACGATCCCGGTGGGACCCTCGTACTTGGTCTCCTCCAGGTCCATCCGCTGCGCCAGGTCCGCGTCGGACGTGGTCCCGCTGATCGGCACCGGACGTGTGTGCGGGGTGTCGCCGAGCAGCGCGCCCAGGATCACCACCAGCTCCACGCCCAGCTCGTGCGCGAAGCCCAGCAGCTCGTTGCAGAACGAGCGCCAGCGCATCGACGGTTCGATACCCCGGACGAGTACGAGATCACGCGGCTTCTCACCGCCGACCCGGACCACCGAGAGACGGGTCGTGGGCCAAGTGATCTTTCGCACACCGGAATCCATCCACACCGTGGGCCGGTTCACCTGGAAGTCGTAGTAGTCCTCGGCGTCCAGGGCCGCGAACACCTCGCCCTTCCACTCTCTGTCCAGATGCGCGACCGCGGTGGAGGCGGCGTCGCCGGCGTCGTTCCAGCCCTCGAACGCGGCCACCATCACTGGGTCGATCAGCTCGGGAACCCCCTCCAGCTCGATCACCCAGCGCCTCCTTCCGATCTGCCCTCGCGTACGCCCCAACCTTACGGCGTCCGACGGGGGCGCCCGCAGCCCCCTTGCACGGGGGAGTGACCCCATGCCTGCCCCGTCCGAGCCGGTCGAACACACAAGATCGCCACCCGGTGCGGACGCGGACCGGCAGGTCACTCCTCCGATGGATCAGCTGACCCACCCACTCGTTCACAGGGTCGAACGCAGCCACTGCTCCACGCTCGCGATGTGCACCGTCGCCCACGACCGCGCCGCCTCCGCGTCCCGGTCGCGCAGCGCGCCCAGGATCGCCCGGTGCTCGTGCAGGGTCCGGCTGACCGCGTCCTCCTGGGTCAGCCCGCGCCAGATCCTGGCCCGCGTGGTGGGGCCCGACAGACCGTCGAGGAGCGAGCAGAGCACCGAGTTGCCGGAGCTCTGCACGATGCCCCGGTGGAACTCCAGGTCGCAGGCGACCAGTTCCTCCACCGAAGGGGCACCGCCCAGCGCGTCCAACTGCAGGGTGAGCGCGTCCAGTTGCTGCTCGCTGATCCGCAGTGCCGCCATCCCCGTGGCAGCGGGCTCCAGAATCCGCCGTACGGCCAGGAATTCGAGCACCGTGTCGTCGCGGTGGAAGTCGACGACGAAACTCAGCGCCTCCAACAGGAGTTGAGGATCCAGACTCGTGACGTACGTGCCGTCGCCCTGCCGCACATCCAGGATGCGGATCAGCGACAGCGCACGCACTGCCTCCCGCAGGGAGTTGCGGGACAGGCCGAGTTCGGCGGCGAGCTCGCTCTCCTTGGGCAGCCGGTCCCCGGGACGCAGCGCGCCGGAGACGATCATTCCCTTGATTTTCTCGATCGCCTCATCGGTCACTGCCATGACCGGCCTCCCTGTTGCTCAGACATCCGATGTATCAGGCACATTATGCGGGTTCAGTGGGCTGAACGGGTGGGAAATCCACAGCTCAGGCAAGTGATTCGAGCTCCGCGATCACGGCTTCCTCGTCCAGTGTGCCCAGTGTCCGGTCCCGCATCAGCACCCGGCCGTCCACCACCGTGTCCCGCACGTCCGCCGAGTGCGCCGCGTAGGCGAGCGTCGACCAGGGGTCGTGCAGGGGCCGCAGATGCGGTGCGCCCAGGTCGAGCACGATCAGATCGGCCCGCTTGCCCACTTCGAGCGAGCCGAGGTGCTCCCCGAGCCCCAGCGCCCGCGCGCCCTCGATCGTCGCCATCCGTACGGCCTGTTCGGCCCCGACCGCTGTCGGATCGCCGCCCGCCTTGTGCACCAACGCGGCCTGCCGCACGGCGCCCAGCACGTCCAGCGTGTTGGAGCTGACGGCCCCGTCCGTGCCCAGCCCGACGGTGACACCAGCGCTGAGCAACCGCGGCACCGGCGCGATCCCACACCCCAACTTCAGGTTCGACACCGGACAATGGGCCACCGACGTGCCCGTGCGGGCCAGCGCCGCGATCTCCGGGCCGGTCAGGTCCACGGCGTGCGCGAGCAGCAGATCGGGACCCAGCAGCCCCAGCGAGTCGAGCAACTCCACAGGCCGCTTGCCGTACTTGACCTCGACGGTGGCGACCTCGGTCGCGTTCTCCGCCGCGTGGATGTGCAGCAGCGCCCCGAACTCCCGCGCCAGGGCGGCGATTTCGACGAGCTGATCGGGGGCGAGGGTGTAGGTCGAGTGCGCGAACAGGACCGGGCGCAGTCCCGGGCGTGCCCCGCCCCGCGCCGCCAAGTCCCTTCGCGCCCAGTCGAGTCGGTCCTCGTACGCGATGCCGTCCGGCGGCTCCGGTACGTCCATGAAGGTGGGCCCGGTGTGCAGCCGCCAGCCCGCCTCCCGGGCCGCCTGCTCGGCCGCCTCGTGGAACCAGTACATGTCGAGCGCCGAGGTGACCCCGGCCCGCACGCTCTCGACCACCGCGAGCCGCACCGCCGCCGCCACGTTCTTCGGCGCCAGCAGCTCGGCCTCCCACTTCAACACCCGCTCCAGGAAGCCCTGGAGAGTGACATCGTCGGCGCGACCGCGCAGCAGGGTCATCGCGAGGTGGGTATGTGTGTTGATCAGCCCGGGCAGGACGAGACAGCCCTCGGCGTCGATCGAATCCGCAGCAGTGAAGCGTGCTTTCAGCTCCTCGGCAGGGCCTACGGCGACGATCTCGCCCTCGTGGACGGCAACTGCCCCGTCCTGTACGACAGTTCCGGCCTCGTCGACGGTCAGGACATCCCCGCCGTGCACCAACAGATCGATGCTCACGCCTCGTTCCCTTCCGCCAGCAGCCGCAGCGCCTCCAGCGAGACCACCGCACCGCGCTCGACACCGGCCGCGACGACCTCCCGGTGCGGGTCGTACCCACCAGTGGCGTCCGCGTCGACGAGTTCATCGGCGTTGGCCCCGTCGATGACCAGCACGCCACCCGCGACCAGACCCCGCAGCGAGGCCGTCACCAGCAGCGCCGACAGCTCCATCTCGATCGCCGCGAGCCCGGCGCCGTCGTAGGAGAAGAGGGGAATGAGACCGGGCTGGAAGGCGGCCCGGGTCCAGACGATGCCCCGGTGATGCGGGGCGCCGGTCTCGCGGGCCGCGCGCTGGAGGGCAAGGACCGCCTCGGGGGCGGCGACGGCCGGGTACTCGGGTGGAAGCAGTTGCTGCGTGACACCGTCGTCCCGTACGGCCGCCTCCGCGATCACCAGGTCGCCGTCGCCGATGCCGGGCTTCATCGCGCCCGCCGTGCCGAAGCGCAGGAAGGTGTGGACCCCCGCGTCCGCCAGCTCCTGGAACAGCAGGATCGCACCCGGTCCGCCCACCCCGTGCGAGGCGACGGTGACCGGCAGGCCCTTCCAACTCCCGCTGAACACACGGTATTCGCGGTGGTACGACACCTCCTCGGCACCGTCGAGCAGCGCGGCCACGGCGGCGGCACGCGCCGGGTCGCCGACGACGACCGCGTGCGCCGGAAGCCCGGTGCGCGGTATGCGGGTGATGGGCAGCAGGTCCTGTGTCATGTGGTGGCTCCGGAAGGGGAGTTGGCGGTACGGCGACGGCGGCGGGCCGTCGAGAGGAAGAGGGCGACGAGCGTCACGACGTACGGCGCGGCGTCGGTGGCCTGTTGGGGCAGGCCGACGCCCTGGAGGCGGAAGCCGGCGGCCTCGGCGAGGCCGAAGAGCAGCGCGGCGAGCAGTACGCCGACGGGGGCCGCGCGGCCGAGCATCACCGCGACGACCGCGATCCAGCCCCGGCCGGCCGTCATGTTCTCCGAGAACAACGTGACGTTGCCGAGCGCGAGTTGGGCCCCCGCGAGTCCGCAGAGGACACCGGAGACCAGCACCGCCGCGTACTTGTACTTCGCCGGACTCACCCCGAGCGTGGCCGCCGCGTCCGGTGCCTCACCGACCCCGCGCAGCCGCAGCCCCCACACATGCCGGGACAGCATGACTGCGGCGATGGCGACCGCGACGAAGGCCAGATAAGCGAGCGGGGTGAATCCACCGATCAACGGCAGCCCGGCGAGTGACGGATCGTCGAAAGTGCCCTGCACACCGAAGACCGTACGCAGAAGGAAGCTGGTCAGGCCAACTGCCAGGAGATTCATGGCGATTCCGAGAACGACCGCGTCCCCGCGCAGAGTTACCGCGCCCACGGCCAGGATCAGCGAGTACGCGGCTGCCGCGAGGGCAGCGGCGAGGACGCCGAGCCAGGCGCTGCCGGTGAACCAACTCGTGGCCACCGAGGTGAAACAGCCCATCAGCATCATGCCTTCGAGGCCGATGTTGAAGACCCCCGCCCGCTCGCACAGGGCACCGCCGAGTGCCGCCAGCAGGATCGGGGTCAGCGCGCGCAGCGCCGACATCAGCAGGTCGGAGTCGAAGAACATCACGCGGCCCCGCTTTCCTGAGTACGCCTGGTGAACCACTTCGTCGGGAAGCGGAGTCGGGCCGCGAGGAACACGATCACGATGGCCTGGAGCACCTGGGTCAGCTCGCGCGGCACCTCGGTCGTGCGCTCCATCGCCAGGCCGCCGACCGCGAGGACGGCGAAGAAGAAGGAGGCGACGACCGTGCCGAGCGGGGCTGCGGCTGCCAACAGGGCCGCCGTCAGGCCCGTCCAGGTGTAGCCGGGCGCGGTGAGCGAGCCGTCGACGAAGCGGTACGGGAAGCTCAACACCCCTATGGCGCCCACGAGTCCGGCCAGTGCGCCGGAGACGGACATCAACTTGAGGGTCAGGCCCCGGCGTTCGACGCCCGCGTAGGCGGCGAAACGGGAGTTGAGGCCCGTCATGCGGATCTCGTAGCCGAAGGCCGTGCGCTTGTCGGTGAACCAGTACCCGGCCGCCGCGAGGACGACGAGGAGCAGGCCCACCGTCACCGTCGAGTCGCCGAACGCGGGCAGTGCCACGCCGTCCGGCATTGCCCGGGTCTGGGGGAGGCTGGAGCCGGGTTCCTTGAGCGGGTAGCGCGCGAGGTACGAGGCGAGGGAGACCGCCGGGTAGCTCAGCAGCAGGCTGCTGACCAGGAGCGGGACGCCGAGACGGTTCTCGCACAGGGCGGCCAGCGCGGCGTACGCGGCGCCAGCCGCCATGCCGGCGAGCAGCGCCAGTACGACGGTCAGGGGTGCCGGCAGCGGCGAGTAGAGGCCGGTCACGGCCGCCGTGATGCCGCCGAGGACCATCTGGCCGTCGCCGCCGAGGTTGATCAGCCCGGCCCGCAGCGGGATCGCCAGCGCGAGCGCCATGCCGAGCACGCTGGTGCCGGTGCTCAGCGTGGAGCCGATGCCGTCGGCGCCGAGCGAGCCGGTGAGGACGGCACTGTAGGCGGTGAGCGGGTCCGCGCCGGTGCCGACGAGGAACAGGGCGCCGATGACCAGGCCCGCGAGCACGGAGAAGGTGATGGGGGAGCGCAGGGCTCCGGATATTCGGGTGAGTGTCATGTCAGTCGACGGCCTCCGTCGGCGCCACGGCCCCGCCCGCCATGGCGAGCCCGAGCGCTCGTTCGTCGGCCTCGTCCTTCGTGTACGTCGCCGTGACCCGGCCCTCGTACATGACCAGGACCCGGTCCGCGAGGCCCCGGATCTCGCTCAGTTCGGCGGAGACGAGGAGGACGGCGTGACCGGCGTCGCGGTAGGCGACGATCTGGTCGTGGATGTTCTGGATGGCGCCGATGTCGACCCCGCGTGTGGGCTGCTCGACGAGCAACAGCGGCGCCTCATGGGCGAGTTCGCGGCCGATCAGCAGCTTCTGCAGATTGCCGCCGGAGAGCGCGGAGGCGGGCACCTCGGGGGTGGCTGCCTTGATGCCGAAGCGTTCGATGAGCCGTCCGGCGTGGGCGCGTACGGACGCGGGCGGCAGAAGACCCTTCGCGGACAGGGACGTTCGGTGGTGGCCCATCGCGAGGTTGTCCGCGACGGTGGCCGCCGGTGCCGTACCGACCGCGTGCCGGTCCTCCGGGACGTAGGCGAGGCCTTGCGCCCGGCGCTCGGTGGCCGAGGCGTGCGTGATGTCCCGCCCCTTGAGAATCACCTGTCCGGAGGCGACCGGCCGTAGCCCGGCAAGGGCCTCGATCAGCTCGCTCTGGCCGTTGCCCGCGACACCCGCGATCCCGACGATCTCCCCGGCGCGGACGGTGAGTCCCACATCGTGGACGGCGTCCGTGGTGAGGTCTCTCACGTCCAGGACCACGTCACCGGGTGTCCCGGGTGCGTGCACCCGGTCCAGTTCGACCGCGCGGCCGGTCATCGCGGCGGCGATCTCGTCGGCGGAGGTCTCGGCGGTGACCAGGCGGGCGACCACCCGGCCGTCCCGCAGAACGGTCACGTTGTCGCTGCCTTCGAGGACCTCGCGCAGCTTGTGCGTGACAAGGATCACCGTACGACCCTGTGCGGCCAGCGACTTGAGCACCGCGAACAGGGCGTCCGCCTCGGCCGGGGTCAGCACGGCGGTCGGCTCGTCGAGGATCAGTGTGCGGGCGCCCCGGTGCAGCAGCTTCAGGATCTCCACGCGCTGGCGCAGCCCGACCGGCAACTCCCCGACCCGGGCGTCCGGATCGACGGCCAGCCCGTGCTCCTCGGCCAGCTCACGCACCCGGCGGCGGGCGGCGGCCCGGTCCACCAGGCCGAAGCGGCGCGGCTCGGCGGCGTAGACGACGTTCTCGGCGACCGTCAGCGAGTCGAACAGCTTGAAACTCTGGTGGACCATGCCGAGCCCGGCGGCCATGGCGGCGCTCGGGTCGCCGAAGGTCACCTCGCGCCCGTCGATCCGGATGGAGCCAGCGTCGGCGCGCTCCATGCCGTAGAGGATCGACATGAGGGTGGACTTGCCGGCGCCGTTCTCTCCCATCAAGGCGTGGATCTCGCCGTGTCCGACGGTCAGGTCGACGGAGTCGTTGGCGAGCGTGCCGGGGAACCGCTTGGTGATTCCCCGGAGCTCGACCGCAGGGTCAACTGGCGGCGGGGTCATCGACCTTGAGCTCTCCGGAGACGATCTGGTCGCGCAGCGCCTTGACCTTCGCGAGGACGTCCTTGTGCTGGGCGATCACGCACTTCGACGAGTCGACGCCCGTCTCCAGGCCGGTGAGGCTGATGCCGCCCTCCTTCAGGCCGTACGACACCGAGGTGCCGGTCTTGCCCGCGAGGACCTGCTCGACGCCCTTCTCCACGGCGACGTCCGTCTTCTTGATCACGTTGTCGACGACCGTGCCGGGGGAGGAGACGCACTGGTTGACGTCGACGCCGTACGCGAACGCGCCCTTGGCCTTCGCGGCCTCGAACACGCCGTAGTTGCCGGCCGCCGCAGCCGCCATGATCTGGTCGGTGCCCTTGGAGAGCAGGGAGTTGGCCTGCTCCTTGGCGCGCGCCGAGTCGTCGAACGGGGACTGGCCGCCGACGAAGCGGGTCGACGCGGACGTCTTGGCGGCGACCTTCTTGGCACCGGCCGCGAACGGGTCGCTGTAGCGCCGGAACTGGGGCGTGTCGAGCACGTCCACCGCGCCGACCTTGCCGCTCTTGCTGAGCAACCCGGCCTCGGCGCCCGCGAGATAGACACCCTCGTGCTCGCGGAAGACCGCGCAGGTGACGTTCGGATACGTCTTCGTCGTGCACGCGTCGATCATCAGGAACTGCTGCTTCGGGTGCGCCTTGGCCTGCTGGGCGACGATGTCGGCGAACTCGAAGCCGACCAGCACGATCACGTTCGGGCTCGCGTCCACGGCGGCCTGCACGTTCTGCTGCTGGGACGCGGTGTCCGTCGACTCGTAGACCTTCTCGGTCCCGTTGTGCGTCTTCGCGGCGGCCTTCACCCCGGTGACGGCGAGCTTCAGGAACTCGTTCTGCCCGACCGCGTCCGGTGTGACCAGCGTGAACGACTTCCCGCTGCTGCCGCTCGCGTTGTCCGAGGCGTCGGTCTTCGCGGCGGCGTTGCAGGCGGTGGCTGCGGTGACCATGAGCGTGGTGGCGGCGACGAGCTGCAGGGTGCGACGTGATCTGCGGAGCATGGGGACCTTCCGGGGTACGGCAAGGCGCGCTCCGGCGGGAGCGCGTGCGACCAGATGGTGAGACAGGAAGAGACGAGGGGTGGACGCGAGAGGGACAGGTCAGCGTCGACAGCAGTCGCTCGCGCAGCGGCCGTGATCGAGGAAACGGCGCATGGTCAGCAGCACACGTCCTCCTTCGTCTCGGCCTTCGGGCTGCGGGAGCTGGACTTTAACATTCGTTTTGAGACACCTGCTCGACTGTCTCGAACTGTGGTTCTTCGAGGTCATGTACGGTGTCCGACACCATCGGAACAGCAGGAGTGTCCCGTTATGCCCCAGGAATTGCGTGCGGTCGACTGGACCGGCAGCGGCCTCGCGCTCATCGACCAGACCCTGCTCCCGCATCGCCATGAGACGGTGGCTGTCCACAATGTGGACACCCTGGTCGACGCGATCCAGCGCCTCGTGGTGCGCGGCGCCCCCGCGATCGGCGCGGCCGGCGCGTACGGTGTCGCGCTCGCGATCATCGAGGGTGAGCGCGAGGGCTGGACCGAGGCCGAGGTGCGCGCGGCCGTCGCCCGCGTCCGCGAGGCCCGGCCCACCGCGGTGAACCTCATGGTGTGCGTGGACCGGGTCATGACCCGCTTCGACGAGGGCCTCGACGCGGTGCTGGAGGAGGCCGCCGCCGTCCAGCGCGAGGACGTCGCGGCCAACCGCGCGATGGGCGCCTTCGGCGCGGACTGGCTGGTCCAGAAGGTGGGCGTGGAGCGGCCGTTGAGGCTTCTGACGCACTGCAACACGGGTGCGCTGGCGACCGCCGGCTGGGGCACCGCGCTCGGTGTCATCCGCGAACTGCACGCGCGTGGGCTGGTGGAGGTCGTCTACGCCGACGAGACGCGTCCGCTCCTTCAGGGATCGCGCCTGACCGCCTGGGAGTTGGTGCAGGAGGGCATCCCGCACTACGTACAGGCAGACGGCGCCGCCGCCGGCACGATCCTGCGCGGCGAGGTCGACGCGGCCATCGTCGGCGCGGACCGCATCGCGGCCAACGGTGACACCGCGAACAAGGTCGGCACGGTCGGCGTCGCCCTGGCCTGCGCGGACGCCGGCATCCCGTTCCTCGTGGCGGCCCCGACAACCACGGTCGACCTCGCCACCAGGACCGGCGACGAGATCCACATCGAACTCCGGGGCGAGGCCGAGGTGCTGGAGTGGGCGGGAGTTCGGACGGCTCCGGCGGAATCGCGGGGCCACAACCCCGCGTTCGACGTGACCCCGGGCCGCTTGGTGACGGGACTGGTCACAGAGCGCGGCGTGTTGGAAGTATCAGCAGGCGAACTCCCAGGTGACCGCCTGAAGTAGCGGCGAGTGTGAAGTAGCGTCAAATTCCCGCGCCCCATCTTTTGTCTTTTAGGGGCGCGGGGAACTGCGCGACCAGCCCCCACCGGCCCGCAGACGAACTACTACGCTTCCCGGGGAGAGCTGAGCTCCAACTCCAGCAACCACTCAACGACTTCGGTGTGATGCCTAGCCTGCCGAGGATCCGCCCCCCACACATAAAGCCCATGGCCGGCGACAACAACGGCCGGCATCCGAGGATCCCGAGCCGCCTCCAGCCGATCCCCCAACACCTTCATGTCCTGACTGTTGACGATGACAGGCAAGGTCACCTCAACATCATGCGCAGGCTGACCGACACCCTTGAGCATCTCGACATCCTTGAACACGATCCCGCCCGGCTCCCGCCGCCCCATGGCAACGGACGCAACGGTGTGCACATGAACGACCGCACCCGCACCGGTCAACGCAGCAACACGGGCGTGCAGTTCAGCCTCGGCAGACGGCTTACCACCCCGCACGGCCGCACCAACGCCGTCCACCAACACCACATCGTCAGAAGTCAGTTCACCCTTGTCATGCCCGCTAGCAGTCACAGCCAGCCGCAGGGGATCCCGGCCCACCACCACAGACAAGTTACCGGAGGTCCCCCGCATCCAGCCGAACGAGGCGAACCGGGCGGACTCGGCGGCGAGTTGGGCCCCCGCCTCCTTCAGGTCGAGGTCACTGATCTCGGTGGTCACGTGGTGCTCCTTGAACTGGTGATGCTGATCTCGTCGAACGCCCTCGCCTGCGCGTGGTCGCCGACGCCTTGCTCGAAGTACGGCTCTCCCGGCCGCCGTACACCCACCGCGTGCCAGCCCGCGGCCACGGCCGCGTCCAACTCGCCGGGCCGGTCGGAGAGGAAGAGCAGCCGGGACGGCTCGATGCCGGTCGCCGCCGCGATACGGCGGTACGACTCCGGCTCCTGCTTGGGACCGGCGTTCTCCGTGTCGTAGAGACCGGAGACCAGCGGCAGGAGGTCGCCCTCGGGGCTGGAGGTGAACCAGGCGCGCTGCGCCGCCACTGACCCGGACGAGTAGATGTACAGCCGCAGGCCCGCCGCGTGCCAGGTGCGCAGGGCCGGTACGACGTCGTCGTAGAAGTGCGAGACGAGGTCGCCGCGGGCGAAGCCCTCGGACCAGATGATGCCCTGGAGGGTCTTGAGAGGCGTGGCCTTGCGGTCCTCGTCGAGCCAGGAGTTGAGGGTCTTCTCGATCTGTACGGCGTCGGCGTCCGGGGCGCCCGTCAGCTCGCGGACCTGCGCGATCGCCCGGGACACGGCGGGGTCGTCGGCCCGCTCGGTGAGCAGGTCGGCGAAGCGCGAGCGCGAGTACGGGTACAGCACGTCGACGACGAAACCCGTGGCGCTCGTGGTGCCCTCGATGTCGAGCACCACGGCGTCCACGGTGTACCGCAGACTCACGCGGCGGCCTTGTCCTGCTGGTAGCCCGCGTCGATCGTGTCGTAGTCGGGGAAGCGCGAGGCGATGGTCGAGCCGGTGAAGTTGCCGACCCAGCCGTCCTCCTCGTGGAAGAAGCGGATCGCGGTGAAGGCGGGCTTCGTGCCCATGTCGAACCAGTGGGTGGTGCCGCGCGGCACGCCCAGCAGGTCGCCCTTCTCGCAGTAGACGGCGTGTACTTCGCCGTTGACGTGCAGGTAGAAGATGCCGGAGCCGGAGACGAAGAAGCGGACCTCGTCATCGTCGTCGTGCGTGTGCTCCTGGAGGAACTTCGCGCGGGCGCCGGCCGCCTTCGCCGGGTACTCCGGGTCGTCGCTGGGGTGCAGACCGAGGACGTCGACGGTGGTGAAACCCTCCTCGGCGTTCAGCTTGTCGATCTCCGGGCCGTAGGCGGCGAAGACGGTGTCGCTGTCCGCGTCGGCCGGGACGTCCTCACGGATCGGCCACTGCTCGTAGCGCACGCCGATGGGGGCGAGCGCGGCGGCGATCTCGACGGGGTCGGCGGTGCGGCGCACGAGATTCTCGGGACCGGACTCGGGCCAGGTGGTGAGCAGGGTCATGGGAGCAACTCCGGAAAAGTGGGAGGGATGTCCGGATGCCGAGACGAACACCGGACCGGTGGGGGAGGCAAAGGGGGTACAGCGAGGCCCGTCGTCCCGGGTCGGGGCCGGTTATGTGATGGTAACCGCCGTCGATGACCAGGCCTGATGTGACGTAGTCGTTGTCTCACCAGCTGAGAAACCGCTTCCATCCCTTTGACCAATGGCTGAAATCATTCTCATGATCTCCCTATGAAGACGCTGCTGCTCGTGCGGCGGCTGTACGTGGACTTGCTCCGGTCGACCACAGCCAGCTGTCGCTGACCACATCCGGAGCCCCGCGAGCCTTTCGTGCCGCGGTCCACCACCCGTTCCGCGGTGGCTGATTCCTTTTCCCACGCTCCGGGTCACGCATGCCCGTTCTTCACCCCTTCTGCACCACCTTGCACCTGGAGCCCCTCATGTCCCGCACCCGTGTCCCCCTCGCCGCGCTCTCGCTGGCTTCCGCCTCGGCCCTTCTCCTCGCGGGCTGCTCCCAGTCCAGCGACGCGTCGAAGACCACCGCCGACACCGCCGCCTCGGCCTCGGCCGCCACGGGCAAGAAGCCGGCCCCCTTCAGCAAGGGCACGGTGAAGGTCGCGCTCGTACGGCAGAGCGGCGCCGGCGACTACTTCGAGCAGTGGGGCAACGGCGCCAAGGCGCAGGCCAAGGCCCTCGGCGTCGACCTGACCGTGTACGACGCGCAGGCCGACAACGCCAAGCAGGCCACCGACCTGTCCTCGGCCATCAACTCCGGCGCGCAGGCGATCATCATCGACCACGGCTTCCCGTCGACGATCCAGCCCGAGATCGACCAGGCGGTGAAGAAGGGCATCAAGGTCGTCGTCTACGACGTCGACCAGACCAACAAGTCCGTGATCAGCACCGAGCAGGACGACGCCAGCATGGCGCAGGCCGTCCTCGACGTGATGGCCAAGACGGTCGGCAAGAGCGCCAAGGTCGGCTACGTCAACGTGGCCGGCTACGCGGCCCTCGACAAGCGGAACACCGTCTGGGCGAAGGAGGTCGCAGCCCAGGGCTGGAAGCAGCAGTTCAAGGTCGGCAAGGTCACCGACTCCACGGCCACCGACAACGTTCCCCTGGTCTCCGCCGCGCTCACCCAGCACTCCGACGTGGTGGGCGTCTTCGCCCCCTACGACGAGCTGGCCAAGGGCACCGTCCTCGCCGTCCAGAACAAGAAGCTCCAGAGCAAGGTGAAGGTCTTCGGCGCGGACGTCTCCAACGCCGACATCCAGAACATGACCGCCGCCAACAGCCCGTGGGTCGCCACGGCCGGCACCGACCCGTCCGCCGTCGGCGCGGCGGTCGTCCGTACGGCCGCCCTCGAACTGGCCGGTCAGCTGAACAAGACCTCGGTCGACTTCCCGGCCGTCGCCATCACCCAGGACTTCCTGCGCAAGAACAAGATCCAGAACATGGACCAGCTGCGCGCGGCGCTGCCCGCCCTGAACCTCTCCAAGGTGAGCACCGCCGACTGGATCCCCAATGTCGCCCACTGACACGGCCGTTGACGCCGCGGTCTCGCTCCGCGACGTCAGCATGGCCTTCGGCGGCAAGACGGTGCTGGCCTCCGTCTCGCTCGACATCGCACCGGGCAGCGTGGTCGCGCTGCTGGGTGCGAACGGCGCCGGAAAGTCCACGCTGATCAAGATCCTGTCGGGCGTGCACACGGACCACGGCGGGGAGGTGCGGGTCGCAGGGGAGCCCGCAGCTCTCCAGTCCCCGTCCGCCGCCCGGCAGTTGGGCATCCAGACGGTCCACCAGCGGATCGGCGAGGGCATCGTGCCCGGCCTCTCCGTCGCCGAGAACCTGGTCTTCGAGGAGCTGGCCCAGCGCCGCGGCAACCCGTTCCTGAACGGCCGCCGTGTCCTGGCGCGCGCCCGCGAGATCCAGGCCGCGCTGGAACTCGACTGGAGCGACGCCGTGTTGCGCCGGGACGTCACCGAACTCGGCATCTCCGACCGCCAGTTGCTCATCCTGGCCCGCGCCCTCGCCACCCGCCCCCGGCTGCTCGTCCTCGACGAACCGACCTCCGCCCTCTCCGCCGCCGAGGCGGAGCGGCTCTTCGCCCTCGTCGAGAAGATGCGTGACGACGGCATCGCGGTCCTCTACGTCTCCCACCGCCTCGGCGAGATCGACGCCCTCGCCGACCGCCTGGTCGTACTGCGGGACGGCCGTCTCACCGAGGACCAGGTCAAGCCCTTCGACTGGGACAGCGCCCTGCGCGCAATGCTCGCTCAGGCCCACGAGGTGACGACGGCCCGCCCGCAACGCAGCGGCGAGCACGGGGACGTCGTCCTCGCCCTGCGCGGCGTCCAGCTCTTCGAGGGACGGGCACCCCTGGACCTCGACCTCCGCGCCGGTGAAGTCACCGGTGTCGTAGGCCTGTTGGGCGCGGGCAAGACGGAACTCGCCCGCGGCCTGTTCGGCGCCGAGCCCTTCACCACCGGCACGGTCGCGCTCGACGAGCTGCCCTACACGCCCCGCCGCCCGGCCGACGCGATCCGCGCCGGCGTCCACCTCGTCCCCGAGGACCGGCACGCCGACGCGCTCGTCCCCGGCTGGTCGGTGGCGCAGAACATCTCGCTGCCGTTCCTCAAGTCCCTGTCCCGGGGCGGACTCGTGAACACGGGCAAGGAGGACGCCCTCGGCCGCGAGACCATCGACGCCCTCGGGGTCGTCGCCCGCGACGAGCACAGCACGGTGGAGGAACTCTCCGGCGGCAACCAGCAGAAGGTCGTCGTCGGCCGCTGGCTCGCGCACACTCCCCGTGTCCTCATCCTGGACGAGCCGTTCCGAGGCGTGGACATCGGCGCCCGGCGCGACATCGGCCGCCGCGCCCGCGCGCTGGCCGCCGAGGGAGCGGCGGTACTCGTCCTCTCCGCCGACGTGGACGAGGTCCTGGAGATCGCCGACCGGGTCGTCGTCCTCGCGGCCGGCGAGGTCCACCTCGACGCGTACGGCGAAGACGCGGAACGCGACCGCGTGATCCAGACCATCTCGGCGTCCGTGTGACCCCGGCCCACTCAGGAAGTACGCCATGACCACCACCCAGAGCCCCGAGGCCGCACCGAAGGCGACGGCGGCGCCCGCCGTCTCCACCGCCGCGCTCGTGCAGAACGCCGTCATCAAGTACGGCTTCATCTTCGTCACCGTCGCGCTCTTCCTGTACTTCGCGCTGAGCGAGGGCTCCTTCCGCGAGTCGGCGACCCTCCTCGACACCCTCCGGTACGTCTCCGTCGCCGCGATCCTCGGCCTCGGCGTCACCCTCACCATGGCCGTCGGCGGAATGGACATGTCCGTCGGCGCGGTCGCCGGGCTCGGTGTCACCGTCGCCGCCAAGACGATGGTGACGTACAACCAGGTCGGCACGGTCGCGATCCTCGCCGTGATCGCGGCGGGCGCGCTGGCCGGACTCCTGAACGCCCTGCTGATCGTCGTCATGAAGATCCCGGACATGCTGGCCACCCTCGGCACCATGTTCGTCATCCAGGGCACCAAACTCATCCTGGTCGACGGCCAGTCCATCTCCGCAGGCATGACCCAGTCGGACGGCACCACCGCCCCCGGCAAGTTCACCGCCGGCTTCCTCCGCATCGACCGCGGCACGCTGCTCGGCATCCCCGTCTCGGTGGTGATCTTCGGCGCGCTGACGGTCGTCGCCTGGGTGTTCCTGGCCCGCACCCGCTGGGGCCGCGTCCTCTACGCCATCGGCGCCAACCCGGAGGCCTCCCGCCTGGCGGGCATCCGCGTCGGCGCGTACCGGGCCCTGGCCTACGTCCTCTCCGGCGTCCTCGCCTCCATCGGCGGCCTGATCCTGGCGTCCCGCATCGGCCAGGGAGACGTGAGCGCGGGCACTTCGCAGCTGCTGGAGGCGGTCGCGGTCGCCCTGGTCGGCACCTCGGTGCTGGGCCGGGGCCGCCCGAACGTCTGGGGCACGGCGCTCGGAGCCGTCCTCATCGGCATCATCACCACCGGTCTGACGATCAAGGGCCTGCCCTACTACACCCAGGACGTCGTCGAGGGCGCGGTCCTCATCCTCGCCCTGGTCTTCAGCTTCACCCTGTCCAAGCGCCGCACCGCATAAGGAAGTTCGAGGAGTTCGTACGATGGGCTACCGCATCCTGGAGACCGACGACATCCCGGCGTACCTGCACGAGCGCGGCCACTGGGCGGACGTGACCGACATCCACGTCCGCGAGGTGTCGGACGGCAACATGAACCGGGTGTTCCTCGCCTCGAACGCCGACGGCAGCCACAGCCTCGCCGTCAAGCAGGCGCTGCCGTGGGTACGGGTCGCCGGGCCCTCCTGGCCGATGAGCCCCGAGCGCGCCGACGCCGAGGCCCGTGCCTACGAGCAGGTGGCCCGCGTCGCCCCCGACAAGATCCCGTCGATCCACGGCTACGACGCCGACAACTACGCCCTCGTCATGGAGGACATGTCCGACCTGGAGGTCCTGCGCACGGTCCTCAACGAGGGTACGTCGTACGGTCCCGACACCTCGGCGCGGATCGGCGAATTCGTCGCCCAACTCGCCTTCGCGACCAGCGACTTCGGCATGGAGTCCGCCGACCGCAAGGCGCTGATCGCGGCCTCGGTGAGTCCCGAGCTGTGCAGGATCACCGAGGACGTGGTGCTCTCCGAGCCGTACATCGAGCACGAACACAACCACTGGCTCCCGGAGTTGACGGACCTGGCCGCCGACTTCCGTGCCGACGCCCGCCTGCGCACGGAGGTCGCGGACCTCCGGTACACGTTCATGACCAGCGCGCAGGCCCTCCTCCACGGCGACCTGCACACCGGCAGCGTCATGGTCGGCGAGCGCGAAGGGGCCCCGGTGGTACGGGTCTTCGACCCCGAGTTCTCCTTCGTCGGCCCGATCGGCTACGACCTCGGCCTGTACTGGGCCAACGTGCTGGTGTCGGAGGAACGGGCGCGTGCGCTGGGCACGTTGTCCGACCACGGCGACCAACTCCGGCTGTCCTGGGAGGCGTTCGAGACCGAGTTCCGGCGCCTGTGGCCGAGCCGCGTCGACACCTTCTTCGACGACGCCTTCCTCGACCGCTTCCTGTCCCGCGTCTGGACCGACTCGGTCGGTTACGCCGGCACGGAGATCGTCCGCCGCATCATCGGCTTCGCCCACCTGACCGACCTGACGACACTGCCGGATCCGGTGCCGGCGTCCCGGCGGGCACTTCTGCTGGGCCGCGAACTGATCGTGCGTCGCGGGGAATTGAGCAACGTGGAAGCTGTAAGAGCGGTAGCAGAGGCGCCCTGAAGGGGCGCGGGGCTGTGTCGGTGTGCGGCTCCGCCGCGTGGGCGCGCCAAGTCCCCACTCAGCCGCACACGACACACAACCCGTCGCGGCACGTCGAAGGGGCGGTTCCTCCACCAAGGAACCGCCCCTTCAACGTCGTACCGCCTACTTCTTGTCGAGCAGATCCTGCACCTTCGCCCGCACCTCGTCCGTGGCCAGCCCGCGGATCGTCAGGGTCGTGCGCCGCCGCAGGACGTCGTCCTGGGTCTCGGCCCACTCGTGGTCGCGGGCGTAGACGACCTGCGCCCAGATCTCGGGGGCGTCGGGGTGGACGCGCTGGCCCAACTCCGGGTTCTCGTTGGCGAGTCGGGCGATGTCGAAGGCCAGCGAGCCGTAGTGCGTGGCCAGGTGCTTCGCCGTGTCGGCCGCCATGCGCGGGCCCGGCGCCGGGTTGTCGACCAGGAGACGGTGGGCGACCGCGCGCGGGTTGGCCACACCCGGCAGCGGGAGCTTCTTGGGGAGGGAGGAGATCGGCTCGAAGTCCTCGCCGAGCGGGCGGCCGGGAAGGGCCTCCAGCTTCTCCATGACCGTACGGCCGATGTGCCGGAACGTGGTCCACTTGCCGCCCGCCACGGACAGCATGCCGCCCTTGCCCTCGGTCACCACCGTCTCGCGCTTGGCCTTCGCCGTGCTGCCGGGGCCGCCGGGCAGCACGCGCAGACCGGCGAAGGAGTACGTGATCAGGTCACGGGAGAGCTGCTGGTCACGGACCGAGAACGCGGCCTCGTCCAGGATCTGGGATATGTCCTTCTCGGTGACCGAGACGTCCGCCGGGTCGCCCTCGTACTCCTCGTCGGTCGTGCCGAGCAGCAGCATGTCCTCCCAGGGGAGGGCGAAGGTGATGCGGTACTTGTCGATGGGGGTCGCGAGCGCGGCCTTCCAGGGGGAGGTGCGCTTCAGGACCAGGTGTGCGCCCTTGGAGAGGCGGATCGAGGGGGCCGCGTTCGGGTCCTCCATCTTGCGGAGGTGGTCGACCCAGGGGCCGGTCGCGTTGAGCACCAGGCGGGCGCTCACGCCGAACTCGTCGCCGGAGGTCGCGTCGCGCAGCTCCGCGCCGGTCACCCGGCCCTGGGTGAAGCGCAGGCCGGTGACCTGGGCGTGGTTGAGGACGACCGCGCCCGCCTCGACGGCCGCGCGGACCGTCATCAGCGCCATGCGGGCGTCGTTCATCTGGTCGTCGCCGTACACGGCCACGGCCTTGAGGTTCTGGGTGCGCAGCTCGGGCACGTCCTGCGCCGCCTTGGCGGGGGACAGGAGGTGGCCGACGCCGTCGCCGAACGCGGAGAGCGCGGAGTAGGCGAAGACGCCCGCCCCGAGCTTCGCCGCACCGTGCGGACCGCCCTTGTACACGGGGAGGTAGAAGGTGAGCGGGTTCGCCAGGTGGGGGGCCACCTGGCGGGACACCGCACGGCGTTCGAAGTGGTTCTCCGCCACCAGCTTCACCGCGCCGGTCTGCAGATAGCGCAGACCGCCGTGGAGGAGCTTGGAGGAGGCGGAGGAGGTGGCGCCGGCGAAGTCGCCGGCGTCGACCAGGGCCACCCGCAGCCCGGACTGCGCGGCGTGCCAGGCGGTGGAGATGCCCAGGATGCCGCCGCCGATGACGAGGAGGTCGTACGTCGCCTTGGAGAGCTGCTCCCGGGTCTCGGCCCGGCTCGGGTTCGAGCCGGAGGCCGGGTGCGTACCGAGGGCAGGCACGGACTGCAGGGTGGACTGACTGGTCATGTGGGGTTCTTACTCCTCGTCGTCGAGCCAGCCCATGGTCCGCTCCACGGCCTTGAGCCAGCTCTTGTACTCACGGTCGCGCTTCTCCGCGGCCATGTTGGGGGTCCACTCGGCGGCCCGGCGCCAGTTGGCACGCAGGTCGTCGGTGCTGGTCCAGAAGCCGACGGCCAGACCGGCGGCATAGGCGGCGCCGAGGCAGGTGGTCTCGGCGACCATCGGGCGCACCACGGGGGCGTCGACGAAGTCCGAGAGCGTCTGCATCAGCAGGTTGTTGGAGGTCATGCCGCCGTCGACCTTGAGCGCGGCGAGCTCGACGCCGGAGTCCTTCGTCATGGCGTCCGTGATCTCACGGGTCTGCCAGGCGGTGGCCTCCAGGACGGCACGCGCGAGGTGCGCCTTGGTGACGTACCGGGTGAGGCCGGCGATCACACCGCGGGCGTCGGAGCGCCAGTACGGGGCGAACAGACCGGAGAAGGCCGGCACGAAGTAGGCGCCGCCGTTGTCCTCGACCGAGAGCGCGAGAGTCTCGATCTCGGCGGCGGTGGAGATCAGGCCCATCTGGTCGCGCATCCACTGCACCAGTGAACCGGTGACGGCGATCGAGCCCTCCAGGGCGTAGACCGGCGCGTCGTTGCCGATCCGGTAGCCGACCGTGGTCAGCAGGCCCGAGTAGGAGTTGATGATCTTCTCGCCGGTGTTCATCAGCATGAAGGTGCCGGTGCCGTACGTGGACTTGGCCTCGCCCTCGGCGAAACAGGTCTGGCCGAACAGGGCCGCCTGCTGGTCGCCGAGCGCGGAGGCGACCGGGATGCCGCCGAGCAGCTCGCCGAGGCGCCCGCCGGTGACCTCGCCGTAGACCTCGGCGGAGGAGCGGATCTCCGGGAGCATGTTCAGCGGGACGCCGATGGACTCGGCGATCTTGTCGTCCCATGCCAGGGTGTGCAGGTTCATCAGCATGGTGCGGGAGGCGTTGGTGACGTCGGTGTAGTGCTTGCCGCCGTTGACACCGCCCGTCAGGTTCCAGATGACCCAGCTGTCCATGGTGCCGAAGAGGATGTCGCCCGCCTCGGCGCGCTCGCGCAGGCCCTCGACGTTGTCGAGCAGCCAGCGGGCCTTGGGGCCGGCGAAGTAGCTCGCCAGCGGCAGGCCGGTCTCGCGGCGGAAGCGGTCCTGGCCGACGTTGCGGCCCAGCTCCTTGCAGAGCGCGTCGGTGCGGGTGTCCTGCCAGACGATGGCGTTGTGGACGGGCTCACCGGTGTTCTTGTCCCACAGCAGCGTGGTCTCACGCTGGTTGGTGATGCCGATGGCCTTGATGTCGTCGCGGGTGATGCCGGCCTTCTCGATGGCGGAGGCGACGACCTCCTGGACGTTGGTCCAGATCTCGGTGGCGTTGTGCTCGACCCAGCCCGGCTTCGGGAAGATCTGCTCGTGCTCCTTCTGGTCGACGGAGACGATACGGCCGTCCCGGTCGAAGACGATGCAGCGGCTGGAGGTCGTGCCCTGGTCGATGGCCGCGATGAACGGTCCGGCGGTGTGCGCGTCGGTCACTGTGTGCTCCTGAGGGGTTCCGTGGTCGTGAGGACTGGTTCTACGACTGCTTCAGTGCTTGGAAGTGCTTGGAATTCTGCTTCTAAGCAAAAGCGAGGTTGTAGATACCCGCAGCGATCGCGCCGCCGATCAGCGGACCGACCACCGGGATCCACGCGTAGCTCCAGTCGGAGCCGCCCTTGTTGGGCAGGGGCAGGAGCGCGTGCACGATGCGCGGGCCCAGGTCACGGGCCGGGTTGATCGCGTAACCGGTCGGGCCGCCGAGCGACAGACCGATGGCGACGACCACGAACGAGGTGATCAGGGCGCCCAGGACACCGAGGCCGTTGCCCTTGTCGTTCAGACCCTGCGTCAGGATGGCGAGGATCAGGACGACGGTGCCGATGATCTCCGTGGCGAGGTTCTGCACCACGTTGCGGACCTCAGGACCGGTGGAGAAGATGCCCAGGACCGGGCCCGCGCCCTTCTCCTCGGCCTCGACGGCCTTGGCCGCCGGCTCGCCGACGATCTCCTTGTCGGTCAGGTGCGCCTGGAACTGGCCGTAGTAGGCCACCCAGACGAGCGTCGCGCCGATCATGGCGCCGAGCAGCTGCCCGGCCCAGTAGATCGGGACGTTGTCCCAGCCACCGTCCTTGATCGCGAGTGCGAGCGTCACGGCCGGGTTGAGGTGGGCACCGGAGAGCGGTGCCGAGATGTACACGGCCGTCATGACGGCGAAACCCCACCCGAAGGCGATGGCGAGCCAGCCGGCGTTACGTGCCTTGGAGGCCTTCAGCGTGACGGCGGCGCAGACGCCACCGCCGAGCAGGATGAGTACGGCGGTACCTATGGTTTCGCCGATGAAGATGTCGGAGCTGGACACCCGCGACTCCTTTGTCCTTCGTCCAGGGAAGCCGAACCCCGGGTCCCGCCGGGGGTTCGTGCGCCCTCGGGGGTGAGAGCGATGTCGGCCTTTGGCGTTGCCACACTCTAGCGCGTATTGCCGGTAGGTGTTCGACAATGCCGACCGATGGACGGGAGTCTTGCTCCGGGGTTACAGGCGCGTCAAGAGTGCTGTTATCGAAAACACGATCGTTATTGATTGGCGTGAGCTATCGGTCTCGTGGTCGATGCGCACGGCAGTCAGGCGGACACCGTGTGTGGTGATTTGACGTTTTGGCCGACTTTGACGTCCAGAGTACGACTAATACCGGAACGTCCCCATGACGTTCCGGTGAGTTCTCGCTGTGAATCCGCTGAGGTCAGAACCGCCCGGCGCCCAGGTCCCGCGACACCGCGCGGGCACAGTCCCGTACCGCGGCGATCAGCTCGGGCCGCAGCGCGCCGTCCTCGTCGGGCCGGCACAGCCGCTCCACGGCGCCCGTGATGCCGACCGCGCCGACCGGCATGCGCCGCCGGTCGTGGATGGGCGCGGCGATGGACGCGACGCCCTCCCAGGTCTCCTCGACGTCGGCCGCGTACCCACGCGCGCGTGTGACGTCCAGGACCTGCTCGAAGTCGGCCAGCTCGGACACCGTGCGCTCGGTGAAGGGCTTGCGGTCGGCCTCCAGGACCTCGCTGTGCGCGACCGGGTCGTAGGCCGACAGCACCTTGCCCAGGGCCGTGGAGTGCAACGGCTGCATGGCGCCGATCTCCAGGACCTGCCGGCTGTCGTCGGGCCGGAAGACGTGGTGCACGATCAGGACGCCATGCTGGTGCAGGACCCCCAGGTGCACGCTCTCGCCGCTGGAGCGGGCCAGGTCGTCCGTCCACACCAGGGCACGCGCGCGTAGCTCGTGCACGTCGAGATAGGTGGTGCCCAGGCGCAGCAGCTCGGCGCCCAGCTGGTAGCGCCCGGAGGCGTCGTCCTGCTCGACGAAGCCCTCCTGCTGGAGGGTGCGCAGGATGCCGTGGGCGGTGCCCTTGGCCAGGCCGAGCGACGAGGCGATGTCCGAGAGGCCGAGCCGTCGCTCGCCGCCCGCGAGCAGGCGCAGCATCGCGGCCGCCCGTTCGAGCGACTGGATGTTCCGTGCCATCGCCGTACTGCCTCCGTCCGGTTCGACCGCCGATGCGCGACGCTGCCGCCGCCGTTCGGCAATGTCGAACACTACCGGTCCATGCCGACCTCTCGCTAATGGTCGGTCGATTCCTGTTGCGTCACTCGTCGCGAGAACCTAGACGGGGTTGATCCGCCCGTCACCCCGGTCCGCCCCATGGACGCGTCGAGCATTCTCCCGCCCGACCCCGTTACCCTGGCGGCGTGCACGCTCCCCGGGGAGTTCCGTGAGAGGTTCCCAGGGAAGCCGCAAAGCCGACAGCCGTCGCACTCCAGGGAGCCCCTTCATGGCCTCGTCGCCACTGACCCCTTCTGCCGACAGCCGGACCCGTGTGTCCGAGCTCCGAGAGGCACTCGCCACCCGCGTGGTGGTCGCCGACGGAGCCATGGGCACCATGCTCCAGGCGCAGGAGCCCACACTCGACGACTTCGAGAATCTCGAAGGCTGCAACGAGATCCTGAACATCACCCGTCCGGACATCGTCCGCTCGGTCCACGAGGAGTACTTCCGCGCGGGCGTCGACTGCGTCGAGACGAACACCTTCGGCGCCAACCACTCCGCCATGGCGGAGTACGACATCGCCGACCGCGTCCACGAACTCTCCGAGTCCGGTGCCCGCATCGCCCGCGAGACGGCCGACGACTTCGCCGCCCGCGACGGCCGCCGACGCTGGGTCCTCGGCTCCATCGGCCCCGGCACCAAGCTGCCCACCCTCGGCCACATCGGCTACGCCACGCTCCGCGACGGCTTCCAGGCGAACGCCGAGGGACTCCTCGCCGGTGGCGCCGACGCCCTGATCGTCGAGACCACCCAGGACCTCCTCCAGACCAAGTCGTCGATCCTGGGCGCCCGCCGTGCCATGGAGGCGACCGGCGTCGACGTACCCCTGCTGGTCTCGATGGCCTTCGAGACCACCGGCACCATGCTCCTGGGCTCGGAGATCGGTGCCGCGCTCACCGCGCTGGAACCCCTCGGCATCGACATGATCGGCCTGAACTGCTCGACGGGCCCGGCCGAGATGAGCGAGCACCTGCGCTATCTGGCCCGCCACTCCCGCACCCCGCTGCTGTGCATGCCGAACGCGGGCCTGCCCATCCTCACCAAGGACGGCGCCCACTTCCCGCTCGACCCCGAGGGACTGGCGGACGCGCAGGAGCACTTCGTACGCGACTACGGCCTGAACCTGGTCGGCGGCTGCTGCGGCACCACCCCCGAGCACCTGCGCCAGCTCGTCGAGCGGGTCCGCGAGGCGACTCCCACCGAGCGCCGCCCGCAGCCCGAGCCGGGCGCCGCCTCGCTCTACCAGACGGTCCCGTTCCGCCAGGACACCGCGTACATGGCGATCGGTGAGCGCACCAACGCCAACGGTTCGAAGAAGTTCCGCGAGGCCATGCTGGACGCCCGCTGGGACGACTGTGTGGAGATGGCCCGGGACCAGATCCGCGAGGGCGCCCACATGCTGGACCTCTGCGTGGACTACGTGGGCCGCGACGGCGTCGCCGACATGGAGGAGCTGGCCGGCCGCTTCGCCACCGCCTCCACGCTGCCCATCGTGCTCGACTCCACCGAAGTCCCGGTCATCCGGGCCGGGTTGGAGAAGCTCGGTGGCCGCGCGGTCATCAACTCCGTCAACTACGAGGACGGCGACGGCCCCGACTCCCGCTTCGCGAAGGTCACCCGGCTCGCCCAGGAACACGGCGCCGCGCTCATCGCGCTGACCATCGACGAGCAGGGCCAGGCCCGCACGCCGGAGCACAAGGTCGCCATCGCCGAGCGGCTGATCGAGGACCTCACGACGAACTGGGGCATCCACGAGTCGGACATCCTCATCGACACCCTGACCTTCACCATCTGCACCGGCCAGGAGGAGTCGCGGGGCGACGGCATCGCCACCATCGAGGCGATCCGCCGACTCAAGGCCAGTCACCCCGACGTCCAGACCACGCTCGGCCTGTCGAACATCTCCTTCGGTCTCAACCCGGCAGCCCGTGTCCTGCTCAACTCCGTCTTCCTCGACGAGTGCGTCAAGGCGGGCCTCGACTCCGCGATCGTCCACGCCTCGAAGATCCTCCCGATCGCCCGCTTCACCGAGGAAGAGGTGAAGACGGCCCTCGATCTCGTCTACGACCGCCGCGCCGAGGGCTACGACCCGCTCCAGAAGCTGATGGCCCTCTTCGAGGGCGCCACCACCAAGTCCCGGACGGCGGGCCGCGCCGAGGAGCTGGCCGCCCTCCCGCTGGACGAGCGGCTCAAGCGGCGGATCATCGACGGCGAGAAGAACGGCCTGGAGACCGACCTCGCCGAGGCCCTGGAGACCCGCCCCGCCCTCGACATCGTCAACGCGACGCTCCTGGACGGCATGAAGGTCGTCGGCGAGCTGTTCGGCTCCGGGCAGATGCAGCTGCCGTTCGTGCTGCAGTCCGCCGAGGTCATGAAGACCGCGGTCGCCTACCTCGAACCCCACATGGAGAAGTCCGACGCGGAAGGCAAGGGCACCATCGTGCTCGCCACGGTGCGCGGCGACGTCCACGACATCGGCAAGAACCTCGTCGACATCATCCTGTCCAACAACGGCTACAACGTCGTCAACCTCGGCATCAAGCAGCCCGTCTCCGCGATCCTCGAAGCCGCCGAGGAGCACCGCGCCGACGTCATCGGCATGTCGGGTCTCCTGGTCAAGTCGACGGTGATCATGAAGGAGAACCTCCAGGAGCTCAACCAGCGCAAGATGGCCGCGGACTACCCGGTCATCCTGGGCGGTGCGGCGCTGACGAGGGCGTACGTCGAGCAGGACCTGCACGAGATCTACGAGGGCGAAGTCCGCTACGCCCGCGACGCGTTCGAGGGCCTGCGTCTGATGGACGCCCTGATCGGCGTCAAGCGGGGCGTGCCCGGCGCGAAGCTGCCCGAGCTCAAGCAGCGCAGGGTGCGGGCGACGGCGGCCGTCACAGAGGTCGAGGAGCGCCCCGAGGAGGGCCACGTCCGCTCCGACGTCGCCGTCGACAACCCGATCCCCACCCCGCCGTTCCGGGGCACCCGGGTCATCAAGGGCATCCAGCTCAAGGAGTACGCCTCCTGGCTGGACGAGGGCGCCCTCTTCAAGGGCCAGTGGGGCCTCAAGCAGGCCCGTACGGGCGAGGGACCGACGTACGAGGAACTGGTGGAGACCGAGGGCCGCCCCCGGCTGCGCGGCCTCCTGGACCGGCTCCAGACCGACAACCTCCTCGAAGCGGCCGTCGTCTACGGCTACTTCCCCTGCGTCTCCAAGGACGACGACCTGATCATCCTGGACGACGAGGGCAACGAGCGCACCCGGTTCACCTTCCCGCGCCAGCGCCGTGGCCGCCGCCTCTGCCTGGCCGACTTCTTCCGGCCCGAGGAGTCCGGCGAGAAGGACGTCGTCGGCTTCCAGATCGTCACCGTCGGCAACCGCATCGGCGAGGAGACCGCCAAGCTCTTCGAGTCCAACTCCTACCGCGACTACCTCGAACTGCACGGCCTGTCCGTCCAGTTGGCCGAAGCCCTCGCCGAGTACTGGCACGCGCGCGTGCGCTCCGAACTGGGCTTCGCCGGCGAGGACCCCACCGACGTCGAGGACATGTTCGCCCTCAAGTACCGGGGCGCCCGCTTCTCCCTCGGCTACGGCGCCTGCCCCGACCTGGAGGACCGCGCGAAGATCGCCGACATGCTGGAGCCGGAGCGCATCGGCGTCCACCTGTCGGAGGAGTTCCAGCTGCACCCGGAGCAGTCCACGGACGCGATCGTGATCCACCACCCCGAGGCGAAGTACTTCAACGCACGTTGATCGGATAAGTCGTACACTGGTCGGTCCACCGCAGGCCGGTCGCCCTTGTTGGTATCAGGGGCGGCCGGCCTGATCGTCCCTCAAGGAGGTGCGCCAGGATGACCAGCACGGTCCCCGCGCTCGGAACCCGTACGGCCGAAGGCTCAGCCCTGCAGGCGGTACTCCTCGACATGGACGGCACCCTGGTGGACACCGAGGGCTTCTGGTGGGACGTCGAGGCCGAGGTCTTCGCCGCCCTCGGGCACACCCTCGACGACTCCTGGCGCCATGTCGTGGTCGGCGGCCCCATGACCCGCAGCGCCGGCTTCCTGATCGAGGCCACCGGCGCCGACATCACCCTGGCCGAGCTGACCGTTCTGCTCAACGCCGGTTTCGAGGACCGCATCGGGCGGGCCCTGCCGCTGATGCCGGGCGCCGCCAGACTCCTCGCCGAGCTCTCCGAGTACGAGATCCCCACCGCCCTGGTCTCCGCCTCGCACCGGCGCATCATCGACCGCGTCCTGACCACGCTCGGCCCCCAGCACTTCGCGCTGACGGTCGCCGGCGACGAGGTGGCACGCACCAAGCCGTACCCCGATCCGTATCTGTTCGCCGCCGCCCGCCTGGGCGTCGACCCGGCCCGCTGCGCGGTCGTGGAGGACACCGCGACCGGTGTCGCGGCGGCGGAGGCGGCGGGCTGTCTGGTGGTGGCCGTGCCGTCCGTGCAGCCCATTGCCCCGACCGCCCGGCGCACCGTCGTGACCTCGCTGGAAGTCGTCGACCTGGCATTTCTGCGGGGACTGATGACCGACCGATGACGGAAATGCGTCAGCCGTTCACCGAGCGTGCAAAGTTCATTGGGAAAGGAATTCGGACCCGGTCGACCGGTCGAATTCCGGCGCTGTTCAACCGAGTTGACGGTGTGAGGTTCCCCACGTGTACGGGAGTCGACATCGTCGCCGTACTGTGCTGTTCACCCCATTTCTGAGGCCGATCACGCACCGTTGTGTCCCGATTGGTGAAACGCTGCACTAATCCTTCCGTCGGCGGGTTTTCGGTCTGTCCACAGCCGGTTCCGCAGCGTGATGGGAACTCAACTGCGGTGGCCGCGAACCCCTGTGCGGGTCCGGACTAACCTCAAGGCGAGAACATCGCCCTTGCCCCCGTGATCGGCGTCACCACCCTATGCATGCCGGGTACACGGAATCGAACAGCTCTGGAGAAACTCGAGCATGAACCGCAAGACTTTGGTGCTGCCGGCTGTCGTCGGCCTGCTCGCGCCGGTGCTCGCCGCCTGTGGCGGCTCCGGCAGCGGGAGTTCCGGCGGCGGAGCGATAGTCGTCGGCACCACGGACCGGTTCGAGGCGACGAAGGACGCTCCGGCGCCGCTCGACCCCGCCTACGCCTACGACGTCGGCACCTGGAACATCCTGCGCCAGACCGTGCAGACCCTGATGATCCAGCCCAAGGGTGAGGGCGACCCGGTCCCCGAGGCCGCCGAGAAGTGCGGCTTCACGGACACCGGCAGCGAGCGCTACGCCTGCACCCTGCGCGCGGGTCTGAAGTTCGCCAACGGCGACAAGATCACCGCGGAAGACGTGAAGTACTCGATCGACCGCGCGATGCGCATCAAGGCCGACAGTGGTGTGTTCGCCCTGCTGTCGACCGTCGACACCGTCGAGACCCAGGGCGACCGCGAGGTCATCTTCCACCTGAAGTCGGCCGACGCCACCTTCCCGTACAAGCTGTCCACCCCGGTCGCCGGCATCGTGAACCCCGACGACTACCAGAAGGACAAGCTGCGCGACGGCTTCAGCGTGGACGGCTCCGGCCCGTACACGCTCTCGGTCGCCCAGAAGGACGACGCGATCACCACGGCCACGTTCACCAAGAACCCCAATTACAAGGGGACTCTGGCGGTGAACAACAGCAAGGTCGAGATGCGCTCCTTCGCGGACGCGACCTCCATGGGCACCGCGCTGAGCAAGGGCGACATCGACGTGATGACGCGCACCATGTCGCCGGAGCAGATCCAGAAGCTCGGCGACGACTCGAACGGCGACATCGACCTCGTCGAGATGCCCGGTCTCGAGATCCGCTACCTGGCCTTCAACACCGACGCCGCGAGCGTGAAGACGAAGGCCGTGCGCGAGGCGATGGCCCAGCTCATCGACCGCGGCGAACTCGTCTCCAAGGTCTACGGCACCGAGGCCGAGCCGCTCTACTCCATGGTCCCCGCGACCATCACCGGCCACTCGAACTCGTTCTTCAACAAGTACGGCAACCCGAGCGTCACCAAGGCCAAGTCCCTGCTGACCAAGGCCAGCATCACCACCCCGGTGAAGCTCACGCTGCACTACACGACCGACCACTACGGCTCGGCCACCAAGGAAGAGTTCGAGCAGCTGCGGACGCAGCTCAACAACAGCGGCCTGTTCGACGTCACGATCAAGGGCGACCCCTGGTCCACGTTCGTCCCGGCCGAGCGGAAGGGCTCGTACGACGTCTGGGGCATGGGCTGGTTCCCCGACTTCCCCGACGCCGACAACTACCTCGCGCCGTTCCTCGACACGGACAACTTCCTCAAGCTGCCGTACAGCAACTCCGAGATCATCAAGACCCTGATCCCGGAGTCCCGTCAGGAGGCGGACCGGCTCGCCGCCGCCAAGAGCCTCACCACGATCCAGGACATCGTCGCCACGGACGTCCCGCTGATCCCGCTGTGGCAGGGCAAGCAGTACGTCGCCGCCCGCGACGACATCACGGGCACCGCGTACGCGCTCAACTCCTCCTCGACCCTGCAGCTGTGGGAGCTCGGCCGAGGCGTGTGACCGCCTGACAACGCAGTGAGCAAGTTCCACCAGTGGCCGGTCCTGCCCATCGCGGCGGGGCCGGCCACTGTCCTGTCGACGGGATGTGGCACTGGTTCCTCGACGCGTCGACGACCCGACGGTGTTCCGCTTCCGGCAACGCGGCAAGAGCTGAACCCGCCCCGCAGACACGGAGAGGGCGCCCCTGTCAGGAAGGGGCGCCCTCTCCGCTCGGTACCCGTCTCTACTGCGCGCCGGGGCGCACCAGCCCGCTCTCGTACGCGTACACCGCGGCCTGCACCCGGTCCCGCAGGCCCAACTTGGTGAGGACGTGCCCCACATGCGTCTTGACGGTGGTCTCGCTGACGAACAGATCGGCGGCGATCTCCGCGTTCGACAGCCCGCGCGCCACCAGTTTCAGCACCTCGACCTCACGCTCGGTCAGCGTGTGCAGGGCGTCCGGCACCGGCTCGTCACCGGACGGCAGATGCCCGGCGTACTTGTCGAGCAGCCGCCGCGTGATGCTCGGCGCGAGCATGGCCTCGCCGGCGGCCACCACCCGGATCGCCTGCACCAGCTCGTTCGCCGGCGCGTCCTTCAGCAGGAAGCCACTGGCACCGGCCCGCAACGCCTCCACCACGTACTCGTCGAGGTCGAAGGTGGTCAGCACCAGCACCTTCGCCGGGCCGTCCCGCCCGGGACCGGTGATCTGCCGGGTCGCCTCCACCCCGTCCATCCGCGGCATACGGATGTCCATCAGCACGACATCGGGCTGCAGAGCCCGCACCTGGTCGAGCGCCTGCAGACCGTCACCGGCCTCGCCGACGACCGCCAGATCCTGCTCGGCCTCCAGAATCATCCGGAACCCGGTGCGCAGCAACGGTTGGTCGTCGACAAGTAGGACGCGGATGGCCACGTGAGTCTCCTTCGCTAGCCCGGGCCCATTCTGCCCTGCTCGACATCCGCAGACCCGCCCGGGCCGACGGGGTCGGCGCCCGGCCCGGCAGCGCCCGGGCCGCCGACTCCGCCGACGGTGCCGGGGTCGGCCGCCGTGCCTTCGTCAGAAACACCGTCGGCTGCCCTTAGCCCGCTGTGGAGTCACCGTCCGCCGCCGGACCTTCGGCCGCTGCGCCGTCGGCCGCCCGCACCCGCACCGGCAGCGGATACGGCGGGGGAGTGCCGCCGAACTCCGGGCACACCGCCTGGTGGTCGCACCAGCCGCACAGCTTGGTCGGCCGTGGCCGCCACTCGCCCGTCTCCGTGGCCAGCCGGATCGCCTCCCACAGCGCCAGCAGTTTGCGCTCCACCCGCTCCAGATCCGCGAGGACGGGGTCGTACGTCACCACGTCCCCACTGCCCAGGTACACCAACTGGAGCCGCCGCGGAACGACCTGCTTCAGCCGCCAGACCACCAGCGCGTAGAACTTCATCTGGAACAGCGCGCCCTCGGCGTACTCCGGCCGAGGCGCCTTGCCCGTCTTGTAGTCGACGATCCGCACATCACCCGTGGGCGCCACATCGACCCGGTCGATGATCCCGCGCAGCTTCAGCCCCGAGTCCAACTCGGCCTCGACGAACATCTCGCGCTCGGCCGGCTCCAGCCGCGTCGGATCCTCAAGGGAGAACCAGCGCTCCACCAGCCGCTCCGCCTCCCCGAGCCAGCGCGCCAACCGCTCGCCCTCCGGATCGTCGGCGAACAGCTCCACGACCTCCGGCCGGGTCTCCCGCAGCCGGTCCCACTGCCCCGGAATCAGCGACTTCGCATGTGGCGCCGTACGCTCGGCAGCCGGCGCGTCGAAGAGCCGCTCAAGGACCGAGTGGACCAGAGTCCCCCGGGTCGCCGCCTCGCTGGGCTTCTCCGGCAGCCGGTCGATCACCCGGAACCGGTACAGCAACGGGCACTGCATGAAGTCGCCGGCACGCGAGGGGGACAGGGAAGCGGGCGCTATGGCGACCCGCTCGACCACGCCCACCGTCCCCGCCTCCACTGCCGCTTCCGCGCCCGGCCCCGCCGCGCCCTCGTCGCCGACTGTCCCCGCGACGCCCTCCGCACTCGTCTCCATGCCCACAGACCTTACGACCCGCCACTGACAGTGACCCGCCCCCGGCCGACGCGCCCGCGACAGCCGGGGAAACACGGGGGGTGCCGGGGCGGAACGCGTCGCGACCGCCGCATACCATCGACCCGAGACCCCTCCGCCCGGCTGGCGCGGAGGACGCTTCGAACGAGGGGACACCGTGGACGAGAGCGGCGGCAGCGCACAGCCGCGGTCCGGCAACGACGAGCCGACCGAACACGCCACGGGTGCCACGACCCCGGCCGCCGATCCCGGCACCCCCGAACCGAAACACGACGACACCCCCCACAACGGCACCGAGAGGCCGATCCGGAACCACGAGAACCCCGGCACGTCGTCCAAGAACGACACGAAGCCGACCACCTCACCCGAGCCTGCCACCCCCGACCACTCGGGGACGCCGGTTCCGTCCGGGACGACACAGACGGACCGCAACGAGCCGGGACCGCCGTCCGGGCCCACCGCGAGCGACAGCCCGCCGTCGACCAGCCCCGCGCCCCAGGACGGCCTCTCGGCTCCGGGATCGGACACGCCGACCATTGACTCCGCCTCGCCGTCCACCGACTCCGCTCCGCACGACGGCCCGTTGGCCCCGGCATCGGGTGCGCCGTCCGGCGACTCCACTCCGCCCGACGACACGTCGGCGGGGACCTCCGGTACGCCGTCCACCAGTCCCGCCCCACACGACGGCCTGTCGGCGCCGGGGTCGGGCACGCCGTTCGCGGGCTCCGCCCCGCACGAGGCCGCGCCGGCGTCCGAAACGGGCACGCAGTCCGCCGACTCCGCCGCCGACAACGCCCCGTCCACGCCGGTATCCGGCACACCGTCCACCAGCCCCACCCCACACGCCGACACGGACACCGCGACCGGTACCCCCGACAAGGCCACCGCCCCCCACGACACCCCGCACGCCGACCGGGCCCCCGACCGCCCCCACGCCCACACGGAGCCGCACGCTCACACAGGCGCGCCCACGCCCCCCGACGCCCGCCCCGGCGGCACCGCCATGCCCAAGGGGCGCCCCCCGCAGCGCCCCAAGGAGCCCGGTGGGGGCCTGCTGATGGGGCGGCCCTTCGGGGTGCCCGTGTACGTGGCGCCCAGTTGGTTCCTCGTGGCAGCGCTCATCACCTGGGTGTTCGGCGGCCAGCTGGACCGCGTGCTGCCCGAACTCGGCGCCGCCCGCTACCTCGTGGCCCTCTTCTTCGCGGTCGCCTTCTACGGCTCCGTCCTGGTGCACGAACTCGCGCACACCGTCGCCGCCCTCCGCTTCAAACTCCCGGTCCGCCGCATCCAGTTGCAGTTCTTCGGCGGCGTCTCCGAGATCGAGAAGGAGGCCGAGACCCCCGGCAGGGAATTCGTGCTGGCCTTCGTCGGCCCGCTGCTCTCGCTGATCCTCTCGGGCATCTTCTACCTGGCCATGCAGCCGGTGGAGCCCGGCACCGTCCCCGGCGTCCTGCTGGCCGGCCTGATGGTCTCCAACCTCATCGTGGCCGCCTTCAACCTCCTGCCCGGTCTGCCCCTCGACGGCGGCCGGATGCTCCGCGCCGTCGTCTGGAAGATCACCGGCAGGCCCATGAGCGGCACGATCGCCGCCGCCTGGGTCGGCCGCGCCCTCGCCGTCTCCGTCCTGATCGGCCTCCCGCTGCTCACCCAGACCGGCGCCCTCGGCACCAACACCGAGGACATCAGCGGCATGGACACCGTCACTGACGCCCTCCTGGCCGCGATCCTCGCCGCGATCATCTGGACCGGCGCCGGCAACAGCCTCCGCATGGCCCGCCTGCGCGAACACCTCCCGGACCTCCGCGCCCGCAACCTCACCCGCCGCGCGGTCCCCGTCGAGACCAACACCCCCCTCTCCGAGGCCCTGCGCCGCGCCAACGCCGCCGGCGCCCGCGCCCTGGTCGTCGTCGACGCCGACGGCCAGCCCCTCTCCCTGGTCCGCGAGGCCGCCATCGTCGGCGTCCCCGAACACCGCCGCCCCTGGGTCTCCGTCAGCGGCCTCGCCCAGGACCTCACCGACGGCATGCGCGTCTCCGCGGAACTGGCCGGAGAGGACCTCCTGGACACCCTGCGCGCCACCCCGGCCACCGAATACCTCGTGGTCGAGGAGACCGGCGAGATCTACGGCGTCCTCTCCGCGGCCGACGTGGAGCGCGCCTTCGTGAAGGCCATGGCCCGCCCCAACTGAGGCACGCGCGCGTGGTCGGCGGCTCCGGCAATCGCCGGTAGGCTGGTCACATGTCCGAACCGACCGGTGCCGCCCGCAGGCGCGGGCCCTTCAAGGTCGGGGACCAGGTTCAGCTGACCGACCCCAAGGGCCGCCACTACACGTTCACGCTCGAAGCGGGGAAGAACTTCCACACCCACAAGGGTTCCTTCCCGCACGACGAGCTGATCGGCGCACCCGAGGGCAGCGTTGTCCGCACCACCGGAAACGTCGCCTACCTCGCGCTGCGCCCCCTGCTCCCCGACTACGTCCTGTCCATGCCCCGCGGCGCCGCCGTGGTCTACCCCAAGGACGCGGGGCAGATCCTGTCCTTCGCGGACATCTTCCCCGGCGCCCGCGTCGTGGAAGCGGGCGTGGGCTCCGGCTCGCTCAGCAGCTTCCTGCTGCGCGCCGTCGGTGACCAGGGCATGCTGCACTCCTACGAGCGCCGCGAGGACTTCGCCGAGATCGCCCAGCAGAACGTGGAGCGCTACTTCGGCGGCCCGCACCCTGCCTGGCAGCTCACCGTCGGCGACCTCCAGGACAACCTGTCCGACATGGACGTCGACCGGGTCATCCTCGACATGCTCGCCCCCTGGGAGTGCCTGGAGGCCGTCTCCAAGGCCCTCGTGCCCGGCGGCATCCTGTGCTGCTACGTCGCGACCACCACCCAGCTTGCGCGGACCGTCGAGTCCATCCGCGAGATCGGCTCCTTCAACGAGCCGACCGCCTGGGAGACGATGCTCCGCAACTGGCACGTCGAGGGCCTGGCCGTCCGCCCCGACCACCGCATGATCGGCCACACCGGCTTCCTCCTCACCGCCCGCCGCCTCGCGGACGGCGTCGAGCCCCCCATGCGCCGCCGCCGCCCCTCCAAGGGCGCCTACGGCGACGACTACACCGGCCCGAACGCCGACGGCGGAGCCGCCGGCCGCTGAGCCCGCTCCATGGCGGCCCTGTGCCGCACTCAACGCACGAACGCCGTGGCCGAGTTCCCGGAAGACCTCCGGAACCCGGCCACGGCGTCTCTCTTCTGACGTACCGCCACAGCGGAAGAACCCTCCCGTGCGATCACGCGAACGAACTGTCGACCCCGCCGTTCCCCCGCATTGTGACGTGTGGCACCATGCAGGCCACCCCCACCGGCACAGCCCTCACAGGAGACACTCCTAGTGCAGCACTCCGCCGTCCCGGAACTGGAACTGGCACACACGAACACCCGGCCCATCCACTGGGTCGCCACCGCCACGGCACTCGCCGCCGTCGTGGCGCTCTCCTCGGTCCTGCAGCCCGATTCGGCGCGCGCCGCCCAGGCCTCCGGCCCGCAGGCGAAGCCCGCGCTCTCCACCGCCCCGGCCCCCGCGACCACAGGGGTCGACTTCCCCATCCAGTGCGGTCCCCAGAAGGCCGTCGTCCAGAAGCAGGCCTCCGGCGACCTCGACGGCGACGGCAGGCCCGAAACGGTAGCCGTGGTCCACTGCGACGCCGGTATGGGCACCCCGCCCGACGGCGTCTACGTCCTGACCCGGGCAGCGCACGCCGACAAGCCGCGCGTGGTGGCCACCCTGATCGCGCCGAAGGCCCGGGAGACGGTCACCGAGTTCGCCGTACGCGACGGCGCCGTACTCGCGACGATGCTCGGCTACTCGACCCAGGACGTGCCCAGTTGCTGCCCGGACGTGAAGGAGAGCGCGAAGTGGCAGTGGAAGAACGGCACGTTCGTCCGCTCCACGCCCGGCAACACCCAGAGCGTCTGACGCCCCGGAGCCACCGGTACAGCGGCTCTCAGGCCGCGTCGGGGCCGTACACCTCGACCCGGTCCGTGACCCGCCGGACATGAATGCAGTCTCCGGGACACTCCTTGGCGGAGTCCACCACGTCGACCAGCAGCTGCAGCGGCACCGGCGTGGTGGCGCCCTTGTCCTGCAACAGCTCGTCGTCCGGGCTCTTCACATAGGCCAGCCCGTCGATGTCCAGCTCGAAGACCTCGGGGGCGTATTGGGCGCAGATGCCGTCGCCGGTACAGAGGTCCTGGTCGATCCAGACCTCCAGCGCCTCGCCGTCGGCCGCTGCCTCGTCCTGCACGGTGATGTCTCCTGCTTCCGCCGGGTGTTGAACACTTCGACCCTACCTCCGCGCCCCCGGGCGACACTTCCTGGAGATCCCTGGTTTCACGCCACGACATGACGGGCACCGTCCGCGCGGACACTCTCCGTCAGGGGGCACTTCGGCCGAATTTCGCCGGGCCCCGAACCCGCCGTCACGGCAACTCACGTCCCCCATGAAGGATTTTGACCGACCCACCCTTGGAACAGTCGGCTTCTGAATCACGTTGAGTGGGTATCCAGACGGCGTGAGGGAGAGCGCAGGGTGACCGACGACACACCTTGACAGTCTTTGTGATCTAGGGGTTTCAATCGACACCCACCCAGGTAGGGTCTGGAAGCGTCCAGCTCCCCTTGGAGGAGGTGAGGACCGTGGCAGCCCACGACGACGACATGAACCGCGGCATCCGCCCGGGACGAGGGTCCGACGACCCGTCCGGGCAGATTGCCTACCTTGAGCAGGAGATCGCCGTCCTGCGACGTAAGCTCGCCGACTCTCCGCGACACACGAGGATTCTCGAAGAGCGGATCGTCGAGCTGCAGACCAATCTGGCCGGGGTGTCCGCCCAGAACGAGCGACTCGCCAACACGCTCCGTGAGGCCCGCGACCAGATCGTGGCCCTCAAGGAAGAAGTCGACCGGCTCGCACAGCCGCCGGCCGGCTTCGGTGTCTTCCTCGTGGCCAACGAGGACGGCACCGCGGACATCTTCACCGGCGGCCGCAAACTGCGGGTGAACGTCAGCCCAAGCGTGGATCTCGAAGAGCTCCGCCGCGGCCAGGAAGTAATGCTCAACGAAGCGCTCAACGTGGTCGAGGCCATGGAGTACGAGCGCGTCGGCGACATCGTCACCCTCAAGGAGATCCTTGAGGACGGCGAACGCGCCCTCGTGGTGGGGCACACCGACGAGGAGCGGGTGGTACGGCTCGCCGAGCCACTGCTGGACATCACCATCCGCCCCGGCGACGCCCTGCTGCTCGAACCCCGTTCCGGCTACGTCTACGAGATCGTCCCGAAGAGCGAGGTCGAGGAACTCGTCCTCGAAGAGGTCCCCGACATCGGCTACGAGCAGATCGGCGGTCTGGGCGGCCAGATCGAGATGATCCGCGACGCGGTCGAACTGCCGTACCTCTATCCCGACCTCTTCAAGGAGCACGAACTGCGGCCGCCCAAGGGCGTCCTGCTGTACGGGCCTCCCGGATGCGGAAAGACGCTCATCGCCAAGGCCGTCGCCAACTCGCTGGCCAAAAAGGTCGCCGAGGTCACCGGTCAGGCCACCGGCAAGAGCTTCTTCCTCAACATCAAGGGCCCCGAGCTCCTCAACAAGTACGTCGGCGAGACCGAGCGGCAGATCCGCCTGGTCTTCCAGCGTGCCCGTGAGAAGGCCAGCGAGGGCACACCCGTCATCGTCTTCTTCGACGAGATGGAATCCCTCTTCCGCACCCGCGGATCCGGTGTCAGCTCGGACGTGGAGAACACCATCGTCCCCCAGCTGCTCGCCGAGATCGACGGCGTGGAAGGCCTGCAGAACGTGGTCGTCATCGGCGCCTCGAACCGCGAGGACATGATCGACCCCGCCATCCTGCGCCCCGGCCGCCTGGACGTGAAGATCAAGATCGAACGTCCCGACGCCGAGGCCGCCAAGGACATCTTCGGCAAGTACCTCACCGAACGCCTCCCGCTCCACCCCGACGACGTCGGCGAGCACAGCGGCGACAAGACCGCCACCGTCCAGAGCATGATCCAGACGGCCGTGGAACACATGTACACGGAATCCGAGGAGAACCGCTTCCTGGAGGTCACCTACGCCAACGGTGACAAGGAAGTCCTTTACTTCAAGGACTTCAACTCCGGCGCCATGATCGAGAACATCGTGGGCCGGGCCAAGAAGATGGCCATCAAGGACTTCCTCGACCACAAGCAGAAGGGCATCCGCGTCTCGCACCTCCTCCAGGCGTGCGTGGACGAGTTCAAGGAGAACGAGGACCTGCCCAACACCACCAACCCGGACGACTGGGCCCGGATCTCCGGAAAGAAGGGCGAACGGATCGTCTACATCCGTACGCTCATCACCGGCAAGCAGGGCGCCGACACCGGACGCTCCATCGACACGGTGGCGAACACCGGTCAGTACCTGTAAAAAGCAGGGTGGCTGCGGGTGCCCTATGCGGGTACCCGCAGCCAACTGTTTTTCAGGCCATGACCGCGACAAGGGGCGCGCAAGGCAATGACGCAAATGATCTCCCCACCAGCGCAAAGCCGTTCTAGGCTCTTCGGTACCGCCGAGTCGCGCAGTGCGGGGACGGGCACCGCACACGCACCGGAGCGCCAGCGGTACTTGAGCGGCGCCCCCGACCGAGGGCGCCGCCGGGCAAGGAGGGCCGCATGACCGTACGGCGAGTAATGGGCATCGAGACGGAGTACGGGATCTCCGTCCCCGGCCACCCCAACGCCAATGCCATGCTCACCTCGTCCCAGATCGTCAACGCCTACGCGGCGGCGATGCACCGGGCCCGGCGGGCCCGCTGGGACTTCGAGGAGGAGAATCCGCTGCGGGACGCGCGAGGCTTCGACCTCGCCCGGGAGGCCGCCGACTCCACCCAGCTCACCGACGAGGACATCGGCCTGGCCAATGTCATCCTCACCAACGGCGCGCGTCTCTACGTCGACCACGCACACCCGGAGTACAGCTCTCCAGAAGTCACCAACCCCATGGACGCCGTTCTGTGGGACAAGGCCGGCGAGCGCATCATGGCGGAGGCGGCGGAGCGGGCCGCCCAACTCCCCGGCGCCCAGCCGATCCACCTCTACAAGAACAACACCGACAACAAGGGCGCCTCCTACGGCACGCACGAGAACTACCTGATGAAGCGGGAGACCCCCTTCTCGGACATCGTGCGCCACCTGACGCCCTTCTTCGTCTCCCGACAGGTCGTCACCGGAGCCGGCCGCGTGGGCATCGGCCAGGACGGGCACGAGCACGGCTTCCAGCTCAGCCAGCGCGCCGACTACTTCGAGGTCGAGGTCGGTCTGGAGACCACCCTCAAGCGCCCGATCATCAACACCCGCGACGAACCGCACGCGGACGCCGAGAAGTACCGCCGCCTGCACGTGATCATCGGCGACGCGAACCTCTCCGAGATCTCGACGTATCTGAAGCTCGGCACCACCGCCCTGGTTCTCTCCATGATCGAGGACGGCTTCATCGCGGTCGACCTGGCCGTGGACCAACCGGTCCGCACCCTCCACCAGGTCTCCCACGACCCCACCCTCAAGCGCCTGGTCACCCTCCGCAGCGGCCGGACACTCACCGCGGTCCAGCTGCAGATGGAGTACTTCGAGCTGTCCCGCAAGTACGTCGAGGAACGCTACGGCTCCGACGCGGACGACCAGACCAAGGACGTCCTCGCCCGCTGGGAGGACACGCTCAACCGCCTGGAGAACGACCCGATGAGCCTGGCCGGCGAGCTGGACTGGGTCGCCAAGCGGGAGCTCATGGAGGGCTACCGGCGCCGGGACGGCCTCGACTGGGACGCGGCCCGGCTGCAGCTGGTCGACCTCCAGTACGCGGACGTACGGGCCGAGAAGGGCCTCTACAACCGTCTGGTGGCCCGCGGTCGCATCAAGCGGCTGCTGGACGAGGACACGGTCGAGCGGGCGCGTACGACGCCTCCGGAGGACACGCGCGCGTACTTCCGCGGACGCTGCCTGGAGCAGTACGCCGACGATGTCGCGGCGGCCTCCTGGGACTCCGTGATCTTCGACCTCCCGGGCCGGGACTCGCTGCAGCGCGTCCCAACCCTGGAACCGCTTCGCGGAACGCGTAATCACGTCAAGGAGCTCCTGGACCGCTGTCGTACGGCGGAAGACCTGGTCAGGGTCCTGTCGGGCGGCTGACAGGACCCTCGGGCCCGGGGCTCCGGACAGGGTGGAATGTCCGGTGGCCGGGAATCATCGAGGTGGCCGCCGTACGTTGTAGGAACTGCGGGGCCGATGTCAGTCCCTGCAAGTAGGGTCTGATCAAGAACGTCGAACCGAGCGGGGTGAGGGTTATGGCGACCAAGGACACCGGCGGCGGACAGCAGAAGGCGACGCGCTCCACGGAGGAGGTCGAAGAGCAGGTCGAAGAAGCACAGGCGACCGACGACCTCAAGGAGCGCCACGAGAAGCTGAGCGACGACGTGGACTCCGTCCTGGACGAGATCGACGACGTCCTGGAGGAGAACGCCGAGGACTTCGTGCGGTCCTTCGTTCAGAAGGGCGGCCAGTAGGTCGCTCTGTCCTTCAATTCGAAGGTGAACGGGGTGGCGTGGTGGCGGGCGAGGCGAAGATGAAGTGCTGCGTGCGGTGCGGTGGGACCAAGCCGCACGCAGTCCTCGCATCGGAGCGCACGAATCGCGTGCGATTCGGGGAGAGCCGGCCGCGTTCGGAGCGGTATTCCGAGCGGTAAAGGAATGCCTCCGCCGTTCATGTGGATCACTGCCACGAGACGGGTAGGGTCCGTTGCGTACTGTGCTTCAACTGCAATTCGGCCATCGGCAAGTTGGGAGATGATCCCGACGCTGTTCGTCGGGCTGCCGCCTACTTGGAAGGATCCTCGTGGAAGCCAACACTCGTAGCACCGGGCGTCTGCCAGCTGCCTTCCTGACGCCTGGGTCGTCGTCCTTCATGGACTTCCTCTCCGACCACCAGCCGGAGATGCTCCCGGGCAACCGGCAACTGCCGCCCACCCAGGGCGTCATCGAGGCCCCGCACGGCACGACCATCGTCGCCGTCACGTTCCCCGGTGGCGTGGTGCTCGCCGGTGACCGACGGGCCACCATGGGCAATGTCATCGCACAGCGGGACATCGAGAAGGTCTTCCCGGCGGACGAGTACTCGGCCGTCGGTATCGCCGGCACCGCCGGCCTCGCCGTCGAGATGGTCAGGCTCTTCCAGCTGGAGTTGGAGCACTTCGAGAAGGTCGAAGGCGCCCAACTCTCCCTGGAGGGCAAGGCGAACCGACTGTCCACCATGATCCGTTCCAACCTCGGCATGGCCATGCAGGGCCTGGCCGTGGTCCCGCTCTTCGCCGGCTTCGACGTGGACCGCGGCGTCGGCCGCATCTTCTCCTACGACGTGACGGGCGGCCGTTCCCAGGAGCAGGGCTACGCGGCCACCGGCTCCGGCTCGGTCTTCGCCCGCAGCGCCATGAAGAAGCTCTTCCACGACGGACTGACCGAGTCCGAGGCCACGACCCTCGTGGTGCAGGCCCTCTACGACGCCGCTGACGACGACTCGGCGACCGGTGGACCCGATGTGGCCCGCCGGATCTACCCGATCGTCACCGTGATCACCGAGGACGGCTTCCGCCGGCTCACCGACGACGAGTCCTCCGAGATCGCCGCCTCGATCCTGGAGCGGCGACTGCAGCAGCCCGACGGCCCGCGCGCCGCGCTGCTCTGACCGCGGGCCCGTTCTCATCAAGGTGATCCAGTGACTTCGACGGAACTTTAAAGAGAGGGACGGATACCGGTGTCGACGCCGTTCTATGTCTCACCCCAGCAGGCCATGGCCGACCGGGCGGAGTACGCCCGCAAGGGCATCGCCCGTGGCCGCAGCCTGGTCGTGCTGCAGTTCGCCGACGGCATTGTCTTCGTCGGCGAGAACCCGTCCCGTGCGCTGCACAAGTTCAGCGAGATCTATGACCGGATCGGGTTCGCGGCAGCCGGAAAATACAACGAGTACGAGAACCTGCGGATCGGCGGCGTGCGCTATGCCGACATGCGCGGTTACACCTACGACCGTGCGGATGTGACCGCCCGCGGTCTCGCCAACGTCTACGCCCAGACGCTCGGCACGATCTTCTCCAGTGCGGCCGAGAAGCCGTACGAGGTGGAGTTGGTCGTCGCGGAGGTCGGGGACACGTCAGACGGCGATCAGATCTACCGGTTGCCGCACGACGGTTCGATCGTGGACGAGCACGGCTCGGTCGCGGTCGGTGGCAACGCGGAGACGATCAGTACCTATCTGGACCAGCGTCACCGTGACGGCATGACCCTCGCCGAGGCGCTCAAGCTGGCCGTGCAGTCCCTGTCCCGTGACACCAACGGCACCGAGCGGGAGATCCCCGCCGAGCGCCTGGAGGTCGCGGTGCTGGACCGTACCCGCCCGCAGGCCCGCAAGTTCAAGCGGATCGTCGGTGGCGAGCTGTCCCGACTGCTCGACAGTGCCAACGCGGACGCCTCGGCGGAGTCCGACGACGACGGCGAGGACGACGCCGAGAAGTGAGCCGACGTTCGCTCAGCTCCTAGCCCTTCGTGCGCCCCGGCCGGTCATCGGCCGGGGCGCACGGGCGTAGCGGGGCGTCAGGGGCTGCCCGGCGGCGCCGTGGAGCCTCGTACGACCAGTTCCACCGGGATGTCCCCCTCCTCCGGTACACGGCCGTCCAGGACCGCCAGGAGGGCGCGCATGCCGTGTTCCCCGAAGAGTTCGGCGTCGAGGCGGACGGTGGTCAGCTCCGGGTCGAGGGCGGTGGCCAGGGCGAGGTCGTCCAGGCCGGTGATCGACACGTCCTCCGGGATGCGCAGGCCGAGGCGGCGGGCGGCCTTGTAGGCGCCGGCGGCGAGTTTGTCGTCGTCGCAGACCAGCGCGGTGGGCCGGGGGCCCGGTGCCGAGAGGGCGGCCTCTGCGGCGGTCAGGGCGCCCTCGATCGAGATGGGGGCGCGGGTCGTACGGATCGTGGTGCCCTCGAACTCGCCGACGCGTGCGGCCAGTTCACGCGCGCGTACCTCGAAGGTCCAGGACGGGATGTCCGCGGCGAGGTGGAGGAAGCGGCGGTGGCCCAGGGCCAGCAGATGGTCGGCGACCTGGCGGACGCCGTCGGCGATGTCCAGGTTGACGGTCGCGGCGCCGAGGCTGCCCTCCGGGTCGCTGTCGAGCATCACCAGGGGCAGTTGGTCGCCGCGGATCGCGGTGAGGGCGTCGGCGGCCATGGAGGAGGCGATGACGCCGTCCAGGGCGGCCTGGGCGGAGGCGAAGGGGTCACGGGCGGGGCCGATGCCCTCGGGAGAGGGGTAGAGGACCACCCCGAAGCCGTGTTCGGCGGCGACGCGGGCGGCACCGGTGTAGACGCCGGCGAAGAACTCCGTGGTCAGCGCGGGGACGACCAGGAGGACGGTACGGGTGCGTCCCAGCCTGAGATTGCGGGCCGCGAGGTTGGGGCGGTAGCCCAGGTCGCGTGCGGCCTCCCGGACGCGTTCGGCGGTGGTCTCCGAGACCCGGCCTCGCCATTTGTCGCCGAGCACCAGCGAGACGGCGGCCTGCGACACCCCCGCGGCCCGGGCGACGTCGCGGCTCGTGGGGCGGGTGCTGCCTCGTGCCACCGTGGGGCTGCTCCTTCGGCTGTGCTTCGTCTGGACTCGTGAACAGGGCACATGGTACGTATGACGGTGGAAGTTATACGTAAAACGTGAGGGTGGGGCATGGCCGTGGGATATCTGGAGATCCTCAGGGCGCGACACGCCACTCGTCTGCTGGTGGGCACGCTGGTCGGCCGACTGCCGAACGCCACCGCCGCGATCGCGATCGTGCTCTTCATCCGAGCCGAGGGCGGCACCTACAGCCTCGCCGGGGCGCTGGCGGCCGTCTACGGAATCGCCAACGCGGTCGGGCAGCCCCTCCTCGGCCGGCTGGTGGACGTCCACGGACAGCCGCGTGTGCAGCTGCCTGCCGCGGTCCTCTCCGCCCTCGGGATGGCCGTCTTCGCCTGCTGGGGCACCGATCCGCTTCCGCTCGCCTATGTCGCCGTGGCCGCCGCGGGCCTCTTCGCGCCGCCCCTGGAGGGCGGTCTGCGTGCCCTGTGGCCGGCCGTGCTGCGCCGGGAGGAGCAGGTGCACACGGCGTACGCCATGGACGCCGTGGCGCAGGAAGTCATGTTCACCGTGGGGCCGTTGCTCGTGACGGTGTTCGTGTCGCTGTGGTCCGCCCCGGTGGCGCTGCTCGTGCTGAACGTCATAGGGGTGCTGGGCGCCCTCTCCGTGGTCGTGTCGCCCCCCTCGCGCGCGTGGCGGTCGGCTCCGCGTGCGGCGCACTGGCTGGGCGCCCTGCGCTCGCCGGGGCTGCTGGCGCTGCTGGGCGCGTTCCTGTTCGTCGGGATGGCGCTCGGGTCCATCACGGTCGCCTCCGTGCCGTACGCGGACGGCCACGGCGGTGACGTGGTGTACGGGTGGCTCATGGCGGCCATCGGTCTGGGCGCGCTGCTGGGCGGGACGGTCTACGGGGCGCGGCAGTGGAGCGGGACGCCCGAGCGCCGACTCCGGGTCCTGGTGGGGCTGCTGGCGGTGTGTTACCTGCCGCTGATGCTCATGCCGGGCGCGGTCGCCATGGTGCTGCTGACCGTGCTCGCCGGGGTGTTCCTCGCGCCCGTTCTTGCCTGTGCGTTCATCATCGTGGACCGGCATGCCCCGAAAGGGACGGTCACCGAGGCTTTCTCCTGGCTTGTGACGACGTTCACCGTGGGCGCGTCGGTCGGAACGGGCGTCGCGGGGCCGGTCGTAGAGGCCGGTGGGGCCCTGTGGGGGTTCGCCGTGCCGGGGGCGGCCGGGGCGGTGTCGTTGCTGGTCCTGCTGGCCACCGGGCGGGTCCTCGCAGCTCCCGCCGGGGGAGCGGTCGTTGCGGCTTCATCGGAAAATGATCCAAACCGAGCGGTCGAACCCCGTTTCAGCACAGGGGATCGGGCGTAATGTTCACTCATGGACCGCCGCATTTTCGGGCTGGAGAACGAGTACGGCGTCACGTGTACGTTCAGGGGACAGCGACGTCTGTCTCCCGACGAGGTGGCTCGGTACCTCTTCCGCCGTGTCGTGTCATGGGGCCGCAGCAGCAATGTCTTTCTGCGAAACGGCGCCCGGCTCTATCTCGACGTGGGCTCACATCCGGAATACGCGACCCCCGAATGTGACAACGTGACCGAACTGGTCACCCACGACAAAGCCGGCGAGCGCATTCTCGAAGGACTCCTGGTGGACGCCGAACGACGCCTGCACGAGGAAGGAATCGCGGGCGACGTCTACCTCTTCAAGAACAACACCGACTCGGCGGGCAACTCGTACGGCTGCCACGAGAACTACCTGGTGGCACGGCACGGCGAGTTCTCCCGGCTCGCGGACATCCTCATCCCCTTCCTGGTCACGCGTCAGCTGCTGTGCGGCGCGGGCAAGGTACTGCAGACCCCGCGCGGCGCCGTGTACTGCGTCAGCCAGCGCGCCGAACACATCTGGGAGGGCGTCTCCTCGGCCACGACGCGTTCCCGGCCCATCATCAACACCCGCGACGAACCGCACGCGGACGCCGAGCGCTACCGCCGTCTCCACGTCATCGTGGGCGACTCGAACATGTCCGAGACGACCATGCTGCTCAAGGTCGGTGCCACCGACCTGGTGCTGCGCATGATCGAGGCGGGCACGGTGATGCGTGACCTGACCCTGGAGAACCCGATCCGGGCCATCCGTGAGGTGAGCCACGACATCACGGGCCGGCGCAAGGTGCGTCTGGCCAGCGGTCGCGAGGCCTCGGCGATCGAGGTGCAGCGCGAGTACTACGAGAAGGCCGTGGACTTCGTCGATCGCCGCGGCATCCGTACCGGCACCGTCGAGCAGGTCCTCGAACTGTGGGGCCGCACCCTCGACGCGATCGAGGCCGAGGACCTCGACCGGATTGGCACCGAGATCGACTGGGTCATGAAGTACCAGCTGATCGAGCGGTACCGGGCCAAGCACAACATGACCATGTCCCACCCGCGGGTCGCCCAGATCGACCTCGCGTACCACGACATCCACCGTCGCCGAGGGCTCTACTACCTCCTGGAGAGGAAGGGCCAAGCCGCCCGGATCTGCAACGACTTGAAGATCTTCGAGGGCAAGTCCGTTCCGCCGCAGACCACTCGGGCACGGCTGCGCGGCGACTTCATCCGCAGGGCCCAGGAACAGCGGCGGGACTTCACCGTCGACTGGGTCCATCTCAAGCTCAACGACCAGGCGCAGCGCACGGTGTTGTGCAAGGACCCGTTCCGTTCCGTGGACGACCGGGTGGAGAAACTGATCGCCGGAATGTAGGCAAAAGCGTCCGGATACCGATGTCCGGATACATATTCGGTACGCCACACGGGCCCCGTACGTTTCGCGTACGGGGCTCGTGCCACGCCGTAGAGTTGCGCGCACGCCATCAACAAGATCGACCGATACGAGGCCTTCACCGTGCGCCGACGCTCCCTTCTCATCGCTGTTCCCGCAGGACTTGTGACGCTCGCGGGGTGCGGTGACAGCGACTCCTCCTCAAGCAAGGCCAGCGCGTCGCCGTCGCCGTCCGCCTCGGCCACGACCGCTCCGCCGCCGAAGGTCGTGGACGGTCCGGTGCCGGCGATCACCGCGGGCACGAAGTTCGACGAGAAGCCGACCGTCGCCAAGGGCACCGGCGATCCGTCGAAGAACCTCGCGGTCAAGACGGTCATCGCGGGCAGCGGCAAGGCGGTCGCGGAGGGCGACTTCGTCCAGGTCAACTACCTGGGCCAGATCTGGTCGACGGCCAAGGTGTTCGACAACTCCTACGACCGCAAGACCCCGTTGGTCATCCAGCTCGCCCAGGGCAGCATCATCGACGGCTGGCGCTACGGCTTGGCGGGCCGGAAGGTCGGCAGCCGGGTCGAGATGGCCATCCCGCCGACCTGGGGATACGGCACCGCGGGCAACAGTCAGGCGGGCATCAAGGGCACCGACACGCTCGTCTTCGTGATCGACGTGCAGGACGCCTTCAACATCAAGAGCTCCGCCAAGGGCAAGGCCGTCGCCCAGTCCGACAGCGCACTGCCCAAGGTCGGTACGAACACCGACGGCAAGGCCCCCTCGGTCACCGTCCCGAAGGTGGACCCGCCGAAGAAGCTGGTGTCGAACTACGTCCTGGAGGGCGACGGAGCCGTCGTCAAGGCGTCCCAGACGATCCTGTGCCAGTTCGAGGGCGTGGTCTGGAGCACCGGCAAGCAGTTCGAATCGACGTACTCCCAGGGCCGGTTGAGCCAGTTCGCGATCTCGCAGATGGAGTCGGTCGTCAAGGGCCTGGCGCAGGGTGTCACCGGCAAGAAGGTCGGCAGCCGCGTCCTGATCGTCGCGCCCGCCGACCTGGCCTACGGCGACAACCCGCCCAGCGGCGGCGCCATCAAGAAGGGCGACACCCTGGTGTTCTCGGTCGACATCCTGGCGGCGATGTAGCCCCGCGGGTGAAGAGCCTGGCCGACGCATCCGCGCGGCCGGGATGCGAGACTGTCCGAGTTGCCTTGTCGTACACAAGCAGGAGCTAGAGACGTGAGCATCGAGAAGCCCGAGATCGACTTCCCGGAGGGCGCACCCCCGGCCGACCTGGAGATCAAGGACCTTTGGGAGGGTGAGGGCGAGGTCGCGAAGTCGGGCCAGAACGTCACCGTCCACTACGTGGGCGTGGCCTTCAGCACCGGCGAGGAGTTCGACGCCAGCTGGAACCGCGGCACCCCGTTCAAGTTCCCGCTCGGTGGCGGCCGTGTCATCAAGGGCTGGGACCAGGGCGTGCAGGGCATGAAGGTCGGCGGCCGTCGCCAGCTGACCATCCCGGCGCACCTCGCCTACGGCAACCAGAGCCCGACCCCGGCGATCAAGCCGGGCGAGACCCTGATTTTCGTGGTCGACCTCGTCGCCGTCTGATCACCGGATCCGACCGGACCCGATCACCCGGGGCCCATGCCTGCTCGGGCATGGGCCCTCGGCTTTTGTCAGGCCATCTCGGGGCGGTACGGTCATCGTTCGTAAGTACAGAGGAAGGCGAAGGGCGTCGATGGCCATTGCCAAGGCCGAGCGGCTGATGAACCTCGCGCTGTGTCTGCTCGGGACGCGGCGGCCGCTCAGCAAGCGTGAGCTGCGGGAATCCATCGAGGCCTACCTCGAAGCCGGGTCCGACGACTCCTTCAACCGGATGTTCGAGCGCGACAAGGACGATCTGCGCGAACTCGGGCTGGTCATCGAGACGGTGGAGAACCTGGACGGCGAGGTCGGCTATCTCGCCCGCCGCGACAGCAACCGCCTCCCGCCCATCACCCTCGACGCCGAGGAGGCCGCCGCCCTCGGTCTCGCCGCGAAGGTGTGGCAGCAGGCCCGGCTCGCCGGCGCGGCCAGCGGCGCCCTGCAGAAACTGCGCGCCGCCGGAATGCCCGAGGACCTCGACCCGTACGAGCCGCACGGCGCCTTGGAGCCTCGCATTCCGGTGCACGAGGCGTCGTTCGAGCCGCTGATGCTGGCCTGCCGGGACCGTCGGCCGGTCGTGTTCGAGTACCGCAAGGCCACCGCCGCCCGCCCCGAGACGCGCAGCGTCGAGCCGTGGGCCCTTGAGTGCTGGCGCGGCCACTGGTACCTCGCCGGCTGGGACCGGGACCGCGGTGCCGAACGCGTCTTCCGCCTCTCCCGGATCACCGGCAAGGTGCGCTCCCGCAACGGACGGTTCACCGCGGACGTACCCGATGTCGTCACCGTGCGCGAGACCGTCGCGAGCTGGGCGGGGGAGACCGCCGACCGCTCCGCCCTGATCCGGCTGCGCACGGGCTCCGGGTACCCCCTGCGGGCGAAAGCCGCGGCGGTTCGGGAACTCGGGGACGGCTGGGACGAGTTGGAGATTCCGTACGGCCACGGACTGGACGCCTGGCTGGTCGAGTTCGGGCCGGACGTGGTCGTCCTGGAGCCCGCCGAGCTGCGGGCCGACGTGGTGGACCGGCTGCGTGCCGTGGCCAAGGGCTGAGGGGGAGCGGAAGAGAACTGTGGCAGGCAAACCGGTCAGGCCCGTCAACGCCATCGACCAGACCCGGCGGATGCTCTCCCTGGTGACCTATCTCAAGGAGCGCCCCGGAGCACGCGTCGAGGATGTCGCGCGTGCCTTCGGGATCACCGAGGACGAGCTGGTCTCCGACCTCGACGTACTGCCCATGTGCGGGACCAGCTTCCGGGGCGGTGACCTGCTCGACATCGACACCGACGGCGACCGCATCTGGTGGCACAACCCGGACGACGTCGCCGAACCGCTCCGGCTCGCCGCCGACGAGGCGACCGCGCTCCTGGTGGCCGCCCGCGCCGTATCGACCCTCCCGGGTCTGCGCGAGAGCGACCGGCAGGCGCTGCTGCGGGCCACCGCCAAGGTGGAGGCAGCGGCCGGTGAGGCGGCCGGGGCCAGCGCACGCCTGTCGGTGACCTTCGAGTCCGAGGGCGGGGTCTTCGCGGACGTCGACCGGGCGATCTCGGAGCGGCGCCGGCTGTGGATCCGCTACTACTCGCCAGCACGCGACGAGTTGAGCGAGCGTGAGATCGACCCCATCCGGCTGGTCAGCGTCGGGCACACGTACGTGGAGGCCTGGTGCCGCCGCTCCGAGGCACGCCGTACCTTCCGCCTCGACCGGGTCGCCGAGATCAAGATCCTCGACGAGCCGTCCGCGCCGCCCGAGATCGAACTGCGGGACCTGTCGGAGGCGCTGGTGCAGCCCGCTGCCGAGGACCCCGAGGTCGTCGTCGAGGTCGGCCCGGGCGGGCGCTGGGTCGCCGAGTACTACCCGCACGACAGTGCTGATGAGCTTCCCGACGGCGGGTTGCGTATTACCTTGCGCACCCCCGACCCGACGTCCTTGCGCCGCCTGGCCCTGCGGCTCGGGCGCGACGGCCGGATCGTCTCCCCGAGCGATCTCGCCGACAGCGCCCGCCGCGCCGCCCGCGAGGCACTGGCTGCGTACGACGGACCGCAGAGCGTGGTTGACGGTGTGCACGGTGTTGACGACAGGCAGGAGCAGGAGCTGTGAGCGAGTCGACGATGTCCGGTGTCCCGGGTGTCCAGGAGATGACGGTGGCCGCCGCCTTCGCCGGGATGAAGAACGTGATGCCCGTCGTGTTCAGAGCGGGCTGCCCGGACTGCCGGGGCAACTTCGAACTGGCGGCGAGCGCCCTGCGCCTCGCCATCGGCGCCACCAGCCGCACCACGTTCTACTCCTTCACCTGCCCCGACTGCGGCGCCGCCGTCCGCAAACCCGCGGGCGAGCGGATCGTCGAGCTGCTCACCGGCGGCGGGGTCAGGACCCTGCGGCTGACCTCCGTCGGCTAGCAGGGTCTAGGCTCGCCCCATGGTTTGGGCGATGGTCGCGGTAGCTGTGGGTTTTCTGGGTCTCGCCGTGCTCGGCGTGCTCGCCGTCCGGGTCTTCCTGGAGGCGCAGCGGCTCGGACGCCAGGTCACGGAGGCCGCGCAGCGCATCAACAGGGCGGCCGAAGACCTGGAACGGGCGGCCGTGGCGACGGCCCGTTCCGTCGACGCACTGTGAGTCACGTATGCGTGGGGTGTGAGTTGCGCGCCTGATGCGCTTCGCGTCACTTTGCCCTGTCACGTTGTCGGTGGGGGCAGGTACGCTGCTGATCGCGGTCCGGATAACGAGGCCCGGAGCGCGGACCGGGAGTACGCACGGGGATTGCCTGACGTTTACCCCCGAGCGTTACGATCGCTGGCAGCACGAAGGTCGGACAGATGTCCGACCCATCGGACAGCACCCCCACCCCAGCCGCCTCGGTGAGAAGGTAAAGACTTATGTTCGGAAGGCTCGGAGCTCCCGAGATCATTCTCATCCTCGTCGTCATCGTGCTGCTTTTCGGCGCGAAGAAGCTTCCGGACATGGCCCGTTCCCTCGGCAAGTCCGCCCGCATCCTCAAGAGCGAGGCCAAGGCGATGAAGGAAGAGGGCAACAGCACGCCCACCCCCGCCGGCCCGCCGAACACCGACGAGCCCGTGCAGCGCACCATCCAGGCGGCCCCCGGCGACGTGACCAGCTCGCGCCCCGTCACCGAGCCGTCGGACACGACCAAGCGCTGACGCAGGGCCGGGACGCCCCCGGCCTGCCGCACGAGATGAGGACGTGGGTTGCCTAAGTCTGCCCGCACGAAGGAGAAGGACCCCGAGGGGCGGATGCCCCTCGCGGACCATCTGCGTGAGCTGCGCAACCGGCTCGCGAAGGCGATGCTCGCCATCATCGTGGTGACCTGCGTGGCCGCCTTCTTCTACAACGACATCGTCAACATCATCACCAAGCCGGTGTTGCACTCGGTCGGCTGCTCCCAGAACTTCGAGCAGTTGTCGAAGTCGACCGAGAAGACCCAGCAGTGCGCGCAGATCACGATCAACGGTCTGCTGACGCCGTTCACGCTGGCGTTGAAGGTGTCCCTGATGGCCGGTGTCGTACTGGCCTCCCCGGTCTGGCTGTACCAGCTGTGGGGCTTCGTCGCTCCGGGCCTGCACAAGAACGAGAAGAAGTACGCGCTCTCCTTCGTCGGTACCGGCGTTCCGCTGTTCCTCGGCGGCGCCTACTTCGCGTACAGGGTGCTGCCCACCACGGCGAAGGTCCTGATCGGCTTCACGCCGAGCAGCGTCCAGAACCTGCTGCCGCTCGACGACCTGCTCGACCTCGTCACGCGCATGGTGCTGGTCTTCGGGCTCTCCTTCGAGCTGCCACTGCTGCTGATCATGCTCAACCTCACGGGTGCGCTGACCGGCAAGCGGATGCTCAGCTGGTGGCGCGCCATGATCCTCGGCATCACGGTCTTCGCCGCCGTCGCCACCCCGAGCACCGACCCGCTGACCATGCTCGCGCTGGCCGGGCCGATCTGGGTGCTGTACTTCGGCGCGGTCGTCTTCTCCCTGCTCAACGACCGGCGCAAGCGCCGCCGCGACGAGGCGGGACCGGCCGACGACGAGGCCTCCGACCTGGACCTCACCCCCGAGGACATCGGCGACGTCGAAGCCGTCTCGGCCGGCCGGGCAGCCCTGCCCGAGCAGGCGGGCGGCACCGGTTCGGACCGGGTCAACGGGTACGACGACGTGACCTGATCACCTTCCCTACCTCCGCCGAGACCGGCCGTTCCCGCAGCGCGGGCGGCCGGTCTCCGTGTGTGGAGGACCTATGGGAACGGATAATGATCGTCCTGTTGTCAGTGGCGCCCGGTACGCTCGAAAGCACGATGACAGAGGACCTCTCCCCGGCCGAGCGGTATGCGGCAGCCCGCCTGCGGGCAGCCGAGCAGGCCACCGCGCTCGCGGACTTCCGCGAGATGTACGACTTCGGTCTCGACCCCTTCCAGATCGAGGCCTGTAAGGCGCTCGAAGCGGGGAAGGGCGTGCTGGTCGCGGCGCCCACCGGCTCCGGCAAGACGATCGTCGGCGAGTTCGCCGTCCACCTAGCCCTCCAGCAGGGCAAGAAGTGCTTCTACACGACCCCCATCAAGGCACTGTCGAACCAGAAGTACGCCGACCTGTGCCGCCGTTACGGCGCGGACAAGGTCGGCCTGCTCACCGGCGACAACAGCGTCAACTCCGAGGCACCGGTGGTCGTCATGACCACCGAGGTCCTGCGGAACATGCTGTACGCCGGTTCACAGACCCTCCTCGGCCTCGGCTATGTGGTCATGGACGAGGTGCACTACCTCTCCGACCGCTTCCGCGGCGCAGTCTGGGAAGAGGTGATCATCCACCTCCCGGAGTCGGTGACCCTGGTCTCGCTCTCGGCGACGGTGTCGAACGCGGAGGAGTTCGGTGACTGGCTCGACACCGTCCGCGGCGACACCGAGGTGATCGTCTCCGAGCACCGGCCGGTGCCGCTGTTCCAGCACGTGCTGGCAGGGCGGCGGATGTACGACCTCTTCGAGGAGGGCGAGGGCAACAAGAAGGCCGTCAACCCCGACCTCACCCGCCTGGCCCGCATGGAGGCGCAGCGCCCGTCCTACCAGGACCGCAAGCGTGGCCGTGCCATGCGTGAGGCCGACCGGGAGCGCGAGCGCAGATCGCGTTCGAAGGTGTGGACACCGGGACGCCCCGAGGTCATCGAGCGGCTGGACAGCGAAGGTCTGCTGCCCGCCATCACGTTCATCTTCAGCCGAGCCGCCTGCGAGGCCGCCGTACAGCAGTGTCTGTACGCCGGGCTGCGGCTCAACGACGACGAGGCGCGGGAGAAGGTGCGTGCCCTCGTCGAGGAGCGCACCGCGTCCATTCCGTCCGAGGACCTCCATGTCCTCGGGTACTACGAGTGGTTGGAAGGCCTGGAGCGCGGCATCGCGGCCCACCACGCGGGCATGCTGCCGACGTTCAAGGAGGTCGTCGAGGAGCTGTTCCTGCGCGGTCTGGTGAAGGCCGTGTTCGCCACCGAGACCCTGGCACTGGGTATCAACATGCCCGCGCGCTCTGTGGTGTTGGAGAAGCTCGTCAAGTGGAACGGCGAGCAGCACGCCGACATCACCCCCGGCGAGTACACCCAGTTGACCGGCCGGGCCGGCCGCCGCGGCATCGACGTCGAGGGCCACGCCGTCGTGCTGTGGCAGCGCGGGATCAGCCCCGAGCACCTCGCTGGACTGGCCGGCACCCGCACCTATCCGCTGCGTTCCAGCTTCAAGCCGTCGTACAACATGGCGGTCAACCTCGTCGAGCAGTTCGGGCGGCACCGCTCGCGTGAACTCCTGGAGACCTCTTTCGCGCAGTTCCAGGCGGACAAGTCGGTCGTCGGGATCTCACGGCAGGTGCAGCGCAACGAAGAGGGCCTGGAGGGCTACAAGGACTCCATGACCTGCCACCTGGGCGACTTCGACGACTACATGCGGCTGCGTCGCGAGCTCAAGGACCGCGAGACCGAGCTCGCCCGGCAGGGCGTGGCACAGCGGCGCGCAGAGTCCGCCGTCGCCCTGGAGAAGCTCAAGCCGGGAGACGTCATCCACGTCCCGACCGGCAAGTACGCGGGCCTGGCACTGGTGTTGGACCCGGGCCTGCCCGCCGGACGGTCCAACGGCCACCGCGGCTTCGAGCAGCACGACGGCCCGCGTCCGCTCGTCCTGACGGTCGAACGGCAGGTCAAGCGGCTCGCGTCGATGGACTTCCCGGTGCCTGTCGAGGCGTTGGACCGGATGCGGATCCCGAAGTCCTTCAACCCCCGTTCCCCGCAGTCCCGTCGGGACCTGGCCTCCGCGCTGCGCACCAAGGCCGGGCACATCCCGCCGGAGCGGGCCCGCAAGCAGCGCTCGCAGGCCGCGGACGACCGGGAGATCGCGCAGTTGCGTACGGCGATCCGGGCGCATCCGTGTCATGGGTGCAACGACCGTGAGGACCACGCTCGTTGGGCCGAGCGGTACCACCGGCTGCAGCGGGACACCACGCAGCTGGAGCGGCGGATCGAGGGGCGGACCAACACCATCGCCCGGACCTTCGACCGGATCGTCGCGCTCCTCACCGAGCTGGACTATCTGCGCGGCGACGAGGTCACCGAGCACGGCAAGCGGCTGGCCCGGCTCTACGGCGAACTCGACCTGCTCGCCAGCGAATGTCTGCGCGAGGGGGTCTGGGAGGGGCTTGCCCCTGCCGAACTCGCCGCGTGCGTCTCGGCGTTGGTGTTCGAGGCACGGGTCAGTGACGACGCCACGACGCCGAAGGTGCCGTCCGGTGCGGCCAAGGCCGCGCTGGGGGAGATGGTGCGGATCTGGGGGCGTCTCGACGCCCTGGAGGAGGATTTCCGGATCACCCAGACCGAGGGCGTCGGGCAGCGCGAGCCTGATCTCGGCTTCGCCTGGGCCGCGTTCATGTGGGCCAGCGGGAAGGGGCTGGACGAGGTGCTTCGGGAGGTGGAGATGCCGGCCGGGGACTTCGTTCGGTGGTGCAAGCAGGTGATTGACGTGCTGGGGCAGATTTCGGCTGCGGCGCCGGTTTCCGGTGGGGAGGCGACTTCTACTGTGGCGAAGAATGCGCGTAAGGCTGTTGATCTGTTGCTGCGGGGAGTGGTGGCGTACTCGTCTGTGGGGTGACGGGTTCGTTGGCGGCTGCGGGTGTGTGGGGGCTGGTCGCGCCCACGCGGCGGAGCCGCAAATCGACACGGCCCCGCGCCCCTAACGGACTACCGGTTCACGTAGGTTCGCCAGGAACCGTAGTTCGTGATGTCGTCTGCGTCGGAAAGCGCACTCGGCTCGCACAGGAAGCCCGGGACCCTCGTGCCGTCTGCCAACTCCACGCTTCCCAGGGCCATCGGGCGGGGGAGTGCGGCCAGTAGCTTGCCCAAGCCTTTCGCCGGTAGGCGCCACACCTCCGCCTCTATCGACGCGCCGCCCTCACTGCCCACGTGTACCAGGCCCGGCTTGGGCGGCGTCGTCGCCAGGGCATGCAGGCGATACACCGGGGCCGTTGTCGTCGTGCGGTCCAGACGGGCGCCCAGGGACAGGAGTTGGGGGTTGAGGGGCTGGCCCGTCAAGTGGGCTCCTACGACTGCCAGTTGGACCGGCGGTTCCAGCTCGCGCGCGATCTGCGCCAGGCGGCTGTCCGTGAACGCCGGGCCGATCAGCATCACGCCGAAGGGCAACCCGCTCACCTTGCCCGAGGGGACTGCCACCGCCGCCAGGTCGAAGAGGTTCGTGGAGTTGGTGAAGCGGCCCAGGCGGGCGTTGGCCCCCAGGGGGTCGGCCGCCACCTCGGCCAGGGTGGGGTGGCCCGGTGTGGTCGGGAGCAACAGGGCGTCCGCGTCGGCCAGTTCCGACAGGGCCCGGGTGCGGAGGGTCGCGAGGCGTTCCTGGTCGGCGTACAGCTGGTGGGCCGGGATGTCCCGGGCGCGGGTGATGATGCCGGTGACGGTGGGGTCCAGGCCCTCGATGCCGTCCGCTACCGCCTTGTCGACAAAGCTCCCCACTGCCGTGTAGCGCTCGGCCACGAACGCTCCCTGGTAGAGCATGGCCGCCGCTTCAGTGAAGGGGGCGAGGTCGAGGGTGCGGATCTCGGCGCCCGCGTCCCTGAGCTGCTCCACCGCCGCCTCGTATGCCTCGGCCCAGCCCTCGTCCAGCTCGCCCAGTTGATCCCTTGCCGCTACCGCGATCCGCCACGGGCCCGGCGTGCGCTGGGGGAGGGACGGGAGGTCACGGTCGGATGGGGAGGTCATGAAGGACAGGGCCTGTTCGGCCTCGGGGAGGGTGCGGGCGAAGACCGTCACGCAGTCGATCGAGGCGCAGGCCGGGACCACTCCCGTCGTCGGGACCAGGCCCCGGGTGGGCTTGAGGCCGACGATGCCGTTGAAGGCGGCGGGGACCCGGCCCGAGCCCGCCGTGTCGGTGCCGAGGGCGAAATCGACGATGCCCAGGGCCACGGCGACCGCCGAACCGGCGCTGGAGCCGCCGCTGATCCGCGCCGGGTCATGGGCGTTGCGGACCGCGCCGTACGGGGAGCGGGTGCCGACCAGCCCTGTGGCGAACTGGTCGAGGTTCGTGGTGCCGAGCACGATCGCGCCGGCCGCGCGCAGCCGGGCGACGACCGGGGCGTCCGTCTCCGGCTCGTAGGCGTACGCCGGGCAGCCCGCCGTCGTCGGAAGGCCGTGCACGTCGATGTTGCCCTTGGCCGCGAACAGGCGGCCCGCGAGCGGGAGTTGCTCGCCCGCTGCCACCCGCTCGTCGATCGCCCGCGCTTCGGATTCGACGTCCGCCCGCGGGCGCAGGTCGATCCAGATCTCGGGGCGGTCCACGGCCTCGATACGGGCGTAGGCGGCACGGACTCGGGACACGGTGGTCGACATCTCTTGGTGCTCCTTGCTGTTCAGCTTGCGGGGGCGAGGACGAGGAGCGCCGTGCCCGCTTCGACCTGGTCGCCGGGCCTGGCCAGGATCTCGGCCACCACACCGGTCATCGGGGCGTGGACCCTGGATTCCATCTTCATCGCCTCAAGGGCCAGGAGGGGTTGGCCGACGGTCACCTCGTCGCCGGGCTCGACGTTCAACTGCCAGACGGAGGCGGCGAATTCGGCCTCGATCAGGCGTCCGCCGACCGGGATCGTCACCTCGGCCTGTGGTGGGGCCGGTGCGGCTGCCGCCTCTGCCCGGGTGAACTCGCCCGCCGCCTCCCAGGCATCGCGTTCCGCGCCGAACGCGGTCTGCTGCCTGGACCTGAACTCCGCGATGGACTCGGCGTGTTCGCCGAGGAACGCCTCGTACTCGGCGAGCGAGAACGTGCCCTCCTCGATGCGCGGGACGAAACGGCCGGAGATGATGTCGGCCCGGAGTTCGAGGAGTTCGTCCGCCTCCACCGGATACCACTTGATGCGGTCGAAGAAGCGCAGCAGCCAGGGCGAGCCCGGTTCGAACGCGCCGCGCTGCTGCCAGCCCGACCACACCTGGGTCGTACGGCCCACGAACTGGTAGCCGCCGGGGCCCTCCATGCCGTAGATGCAGAGATACGCGCCGCCGATGCCGACCGAGTTCTCGGCGGTCCAGGTACGGGCCGGGTTGTATTTGGTGGTGACCAGGCGATGGCGCGGGTCCAGCGGGGTCGCCACCGGGGCGCCCAAGTAGACGTCTCCCAGGCCCAGTACGAGGTATTCGGCGTCGAAGACCGTGCCGTAGACGTCCTCGACCGAGTCCAGGCCGTTGACGCGGCGGATGAACTCGATGTTCCAGGGGCACCAGGGGGCGTCGTCGCGGACGCCCGCCATGTAGCGGGCGATGGCCTCGCGGGTCGCCGGGTCGTCCCAGGAGAGGGGGAGGTGGACCGTGCGGGAGGGGACGATCAGCTGGTCGGTGGGCGGGAGTGCCGCCGCTATCTCCCTTACGGAGGTGAGGAGTTCGGACTGGGGGAGACGGCTCGGGTCCGTCTGGATCTGGAGGGAGCGGATGCCCGGGGTGAGGTCCGTGACGCCCTCGAAGTCCGCCTCCGACACCGCCTCCATCAGGGCGTGGACGCGCATGCGCTGCGCCAGGTCCAGCTGCATGGGGCCGAATTCGACCAGGAGGTTGTCGTCGCCGCTGCGGCGGAAGGTGACGTCTCCGTCCCGGGCGAGTATTCCGCCGTCCACGATGGACGGGCGGGGTGAGCCGTCGACGTTCACCGGGCGGAAGCGGACGGTGTCGCCGGGCCTGAACTGGCCCAGTTTCCAGCGCTCCTGGCTGATCACCGTCGCCGGGCAGACGAAGCCGCCGAGGGACGGGCCGTCGGGGCCCAGGAGTACCGGCATGTCGCCCGTGTAGTCGACCGCGCCGACCGAGTACGGGGTGTCGTGGATGTTGGACGGGTGCAGGCCCGCCTCGCCGCCGTCGGTGCGGGCCCAGCGCGGCTTCGGGCCGACCAGCCGGACACCCGTGCGCGCCGAGTTGAAGTGGACCTTCCAGTCGGCCGCGTAGAAGTCGTGGATGTCGTCCTCGGTGAAGAACTCCGGTGCCGCGTGCGGGCCTTCGGCCGCCGCCACGTTCCACACGGTGCCGAAGGCCGGGCGGTCGGCGGACGGTACCGGTGTGCCCTCGGCGACCGTGCCGCCGTGCAGGACGTCGCCGGTGCGCAGTGCCCGGCCGCCGTGGCCGCCGAAGCGGCCCAGGGTGAAGGTGCTCGCGCTGCCGAGGAAGGCGGGTACGTCCAGGCCGTCGGCGAACAACACGTAGGTCCGCAGGCCGTGTTCGGCCGGTGCGCCGATCTCCAGTACGGCACCTGGAGGCACCGTCACCGGCTCCCACTGCGGGACCGGAACGCCGTCGACCGTCACCGGTGCCGGGGCGCCCGTCACGCACACCGTGGTGGCGTGGGTGAACCTCAACGTCGGTCCCTGGAGCGTGCATTCGAGACCGGGGGTGCCCTCCTCGTTGCCGAGCGCGCGGTTGCCGAGGCGGAAGGAGAGGTCGTCTATCGGGCCGCACGGAGGGACGCCGACCTGCCAGTAACCGGTGCGGCCGGGCCAGTCCTGGACCGTGGTGAGGGTGCCGCCCGCGACGATCTCGATGCGGGGCGTGGGGTCGGTGACGGTGGCGAGGGTCGCCGTGGAGTGGGCGGCCGTACGGAAGTCCGGCTCGGCGAGGGCCGCCCGGACCAGGCCCAGGTTCGTCTCGATGCCGTCCACACGGGTGCGGGCCAGCGCCTCGTCGAGCCGGCGGAGAGCGTGGGCGCGGTCGGAGCCGTAGGCGATGACCTTCGCGAGCATCGGGTCGTACGACGTCGTCACCTCGGTGCCGGTCTCCACCCAGCCGTCGACACGCACGCCGTGCGGGAACTCGACCCTGGTCAACAGGCCAGCGCTGGGCCGGTGTTCGCGGGACGGGTCCTCGGCGTAGACGCGGGCCTCGACGGCGTGGCCGCGCGGGCTGCCCGGGTCGCGGACGACGTCACGCTCGCCGCGCGCCAGGCGCAGCATCCAGGCGACCAGGTCGACGCCGTAGATCTCCTCGGTGACCGGATGTTCCACCTGGAGGCGGGTGTTGACCTCCAGGAAGTAGGCCTCCTCGCGCCCCGCGTCGTAGACGAACTCGACGGTTCCGGCGGAGCGGTAGCCGACCGAGGCGCACAAGTCACGGGCGCTCGCCGCCAGTTGGTCGCGGATGTGGCCGGGGAGTCCGGGTGCGGGGGCCTCCTCGACAACCTTCTGGTTGCGGCGCTGGAGGGAGCAGTCGCGGTCGCCGAAGGTGACGACCCCGCCCTCGCCGTCGCCGAAGACCTGTACCTCGACATGGCGAGCGTGCTCGACGAGGCGTTCCAGGAAGACGCCGGCGGAGGAGAAGGAGGCGGCGGCCACGCGCTGCACCCGTTCCCAGGACTCGGCCAGTTCATCGGCGGAGTGACATGCCGACATACCGATACCGCCGCCTCCGCCGGTCGCCTTGAGCATGACGGGGTAGCCGATGAGCGCGGCCTGGGCGAGCGCTTCGGTCAGGTCCGCCAACAGGCCTGTGCCCGGGGCCAGTTGGACGCCGGCCGCCTCGGCCGCCGCGCGTGCCGTGTGCTTGGCGCCGAACAGTTCCAGCTGGGCGGGCGTCGGGCCCACGAACACGATCCCGGCGTCCTCGCAGCGCCGGGCGAAGGCCGCGTCCTCGGAGAGGAAGCCGTAGCCGGGGTGGATCGCCCCCGCGCCGGTGTCCTTGGCCGCCTTGAGGACCAAGTCGGCGTCCAGGTACGACTCTTTCGCGGGCGCCGGGCCGAGTCGTACCGCCTCGTCGGCGAGTCGTACGTGCGGTGCGGAGCGGTCGGCGTCGGAGTACACGGCGACCGTGCGCAGGCCGAGTTCGCGGGCGGTGCGGATGATGCGGACGGCGATCTCGCCCCGGTTGGCGATCAGCAGCGTGTCGAAGCTCATCCAGAGACTCCGATCGTCATCTGTACGGCCGTCGGCTCGAAGCCGTTGCAAGGGTTGTTGATCTGGGGGCAGTTGGAGACCAGGACGAGGACGTCGCGTTCGGCGCGCAGGGTCAGTTTCAGGCCCGGTGCGGAGAGGCCGTCGACGATGCCGAGGGTGCCGTCCTTCTCAACGGGCACGTTCATGTACCAGTTGATGTTGGACACCAAGTCCCTTTTGCCCAGGCCGTACTTGGCGCCCTCGGCGAGGAAGTTGTCCACGCAGGCGTGCTGCGACCAGGTGTGATGGCCGTAGCGCAGGGTGTTGGACTCCTTGGAGCAGGCGCCGCCGACCGTGTCGTGCCGGCCGACCTCGTCCTCGGTGACGGTCATCAGCGGGGTGTGCTCGTTCGACATCAGCACGCTGCCGGTGGTCAGGAAGATGCCGCCCTGGGCGTGGATGGTGTCGGGGGCGCTGTAGCGGACCGACGTGTCGTGGGCGTCGTAGACGAGGAAGTCGACGGCCTGGTTGCCGTGCAGGTCGGTGATGGTGAGGGTCTCGCCGGTGCGGACGACGGCGGACCAGGCGGCGCGTGCGGGAACGACGGTCGTGCTCATGCGAGCCCCCTCGCGGCGAGGAATTCGGTGGTGTTGAGGAAGGCGCGGCGGCCCTCGGGCGTGGCCTCCCACAGCGGGTCGCCCGGTCCGGTGGCCTCGGCGCGCCAGGCCAGTACCTCCAGCGGGGTACTGACGTAGTCGGCGCGCGGGTCGGCCGGGTGGGGCACGTTCGCGATCAGTACGGTCACGTCCTGCTCGGCGCGCAGGGTCACGCTGCCGCCGGGGCCGGCCGAGCCGGTGAAGTCGAGGGAGCCGTCGTCGCGGACCTCGACGCCCTGGAAGAAGGAGAGGGACGGTGGCAGGTCGCGGGGCTCCAGGCCGTTCTTGGCGGCGGCCAGTTTGAACAGCTCGCGGCCGGCGGGGGAGTCGGACTGCGGGGTGCCGTCGCCGTAGCGCTCGGTGTTGCGGACGAGGGTGGAGGTGCCGCACAGGGCGTCGTGGCGGCCGGAGGTGTCGGCGACGAGGGAGGCGAGGACGCGGCCCTGGTCGGACAGGAGGAGCTGGCCCTCGCCGAGGTAGGCGTTCCACTGGACCTTGACCGTGTCGGCGACGTTCAGTCGCTCCCAGGGGCGGTCGGCCGCGTGCAGGAGCAGATGGGCGCAGGCGTCGCCGCGCAGGTCCGTGAGGCGGAGTTCGGTGCCGCGGGCCAGGACGCGGTGCGTGTAGTTGCCGCCCGCGACGGTCTCGGCCCACACCAGGTGGCCCGCCGCGCAGGGCGGGGCCGGCCAGTCGGCGGCCGGGACGACGGGCATCGCCTCGGCACGTGTGCCCTCCTGGGCGCGGGCGTGGGCGCGGGCTCCGTAAGTGGTCGCTGTCGCCATCGCGGGGACCTCCGGCTGCGGGAACGTCTGGGTCGTACGACATTTCTGTCGCTCGACAGAAATTAGGAGGCGGCCGGGTCGCCGGGGTTGCCCGGGTGTTGCCGGTCGGTTACCGAGCCCTCACCAAGATCACCGCACGGTCGGCGTGGGGTGCCGTGTGCGAGGATCGAAGCCATGGGAGCCACGGGAGCCACGGGCGGACGCCGGGTAGGCAGGCCGCGGGCCGATCAGCGGCCGGACAGCGGACTGTCCCCGCGCGCCGAACTGCTCGCCGCGGCGGCCGAGTTGTTCACCACCCGCGGTTACGCGGCCACCACCACCCGGGCCGTCGCCGAACTCGCGGGGATGCGGCAGGCGTCCATGTACCACTACGTCTCCGGCAAGGAGGAACTCCTCGCGGACCTCCTGGAGTCCACGGTCACGCCCTCGCTGACCTGCGCCCGGGAACTCCTCGCGGACGACGTCACCCCGGCCGGGGACCGGCTGTGGGAGCTGTGCCGCACCGACGTAGAGCTGCTGTGCGGCGGCACGCACAACCTCGGCGGGCTCTATCTGCTGCCCGAGGTGCGCGCCGAGCGCTTCGCCGGCTTCCATGCCGTACGCGCCGAACTCAAGGACGCCTACCGGCAGTTGCTCGCCGCGACCGCTGCCGGCGGGGCGCTCGCGAAAAGCGAGTTGGAGTTGCGCACGGATCTGCTGTTCGGGCTCATCGAGGGCGTCATCCTGGTGCACCGCTCCGACCCCGAGCGCCCGGTGTCCGCCTTCGCGGAGGCGACGGCCGACGCGGCGCTGCGCATCGCGGGGATCTGAGCCGGAAGCGCTGCCGGAAACCGGGTCGGAAGCCCAGTCGGATTCGGGGCCGGAATCGGGGCTTCACTCCTTACGGTGAGTGATTTCCGCATGCCCGTTCACCGTCACGTGTCGTGTTCGAACGGTGGCGCAGCGTGTAAATGGGTTGAGCGTACTCCTCTTCCCTGTCCCTTTTCAGGGGCTTGCTGAATATGACACAGCGATGATCCGGTCGGACTAAGCTCGCCCGCAGCGCACCGAGTTGGGCTGTATTCGTGCGTTTGTTCCCAAACATGCAAAAGATATAGAAGCTCCCCCCAACCCCCAGCCGACCCGTCTCAGAGGGCATACATGGTGAGTGTTCAATCGCCTCCCGGTGACCGTGAACTTCCCTACGCGCGCGTGCTGTTGCTGCCCGCCATAGTCATGGCCGCGGCGACCGGAGCCGCCGTCGCCTTGGTGGCGGGGCCGGCCCGGCTCGCCGTCGGCTGTTGCGGAGCCGTCGCCACGCTCCTGGTGATCGCCACGGCGGCCGAAGCGGTACGCCGTGGACGCAGCCTCCGGGACCAACGCGCCCGACACGACCGTCACGCTGCGTATCTGGAACAGCGGATCGCCGACCAGAACCAGGAGACGGTCCGCCTCGGCACGGAGATCCTGCCCGCGGCGCTGTACCGGCTCAGCAGCGGAGAATCCCCCGGAGAGGTGATTCGCCAAGTCGTCGACACCGATCCGGACTGGCGGCAACTTCCCGCGCCGCAGCGCGACTTGCTGAGGACCGTGCTCGGCATCGTGGAACGCGAGGAGAACATGCGCGACTCCGCGCAGCGCTCCTTCGTCAGCATCGCCCGGCGCGTCCAGGCCATCGTCCACCAACAGGCCAAGGAACTCCGGGAGATGGAGGAGGACCACGGCCGCAACCCCGAGGTCTTCGACGACCTCCTGCGCATCGACCACGGCACCGCGCTGATCGGCCGCCTCGCCGACTCCATCTCCGTGCTCGGAGGCGGCCGCCCCGGACGCCAGTGGCCCGAGCCCGTACCGCTGTACAGCGTGCTGCGTGGCGCGATGTCCCGCATCCTGGAGTACCGGCGCATCGAGCTGCACTCCATCGCCAAGGTCAACATCCGCGGCATCTCCGTCGAACCGGTCATCCACGCGGCCGCCGAGATCCTGGACAACGCCACCCGCTACTCGCCTCCGCAGACCAAGGTGCACGTCACTGCCGTAGAAGTGCAGACCGGTGTTGCCATCGAGATCGAGGACGGCGGTGTCAGCCTCAGCGAGGAGTCCCGGGCCCGTGCCGAGGGCATGCTGGAACGGGCCAAGGCCGGCACCGACCTGCAGGACCTCGGTGAGAGCCCTCGCCTGGGCCTCGCCGTCGTCGGCCGGCTCTGCGCCGCGTACAACATGCAGATCTCACTGCGTGCCTCGGCCTACGGCGGGGTCCGCGCCGTGCTCGTCGTGCCGAGCGAGATGCTCACCGCCGGTACGGCTCCCGGACTCGCCCACGGCATCGGCGCCACCGCCTTGCCCAAGGTGGAGCTCGGAGCCGTGGAAGGCCCCAAGCGGACGATCAAGCGCCGTCGGCCCACGAACCCGCGCATCGCGGGCTCGGTGCCCATGGAGGACGACGTCCCCGAGGTCACCGAGTGGACGACGGGCGGCCTGCCGCAGCGCCGCAGCCGGGTGAAGATCCCGCTCGCGCAGCGCTATGCCGAGGCTGCCGCCGCCGAGCGCGCCGAGGCTGCCGCACGGGAGGCCGGATCCGGTTGGGGGGCGCCCCAGCCCGAGCCGGAAGAGAAAGAGCCCGAACCGGGCCTGTGGGTCGAGGCGTTCATGGAAGGCCTCAAGGGCGACCCGGACCCCACCGCTTTCACCCAGAAGACTGAGCCGGCCCGTGTCGAGGCCGACGACGAGGGGGATCTCAAGTGATCCAGCAGCGAGCCAACTTCGACTGGATGCTCAAGGATCTCGCCGACGGCGTGCCTGGCATCCAGCAGATCGTGGTGCTCTCCGCCGACGGACTGCGCATCGCCCGCTACGGCGGTGACCCCGACGCGGCAGACCGTGTCGCCGCGGCCTGCGCCGGACTGCAGAGCCTGGCGGGTGCCGTCGCCTCCGAGATCCCGGGCAGCGACGGCCGCATGAAGATGGTCATCATCGAGATCAACGGTGGCTACTTCTACCTGATGGCCGCGGGTGCCAACGCATACCTGGCGGTCCTGTCCGACGTGGTCGCCGAGCCCGGCCTGATGAGCAACCGCATGCGCGACCTCGTCGTCAGAATCGGCGCCCACCTCACCAGCCCGCCGAGGCGCAACGGGCAGACCGTATGACTCCTCCGCAACGCCGGCGGCGACATCCAAGGGAAGAACCGCAGCCCGCCGGGAAACAGGGCGAAGGAAAGATCCCGGAACGGCTGTACGTGCTGACCGGCGCCACCGAGGACGGCGACCGCGCCGAACTCGACCTGGTCACGCTGATCGTGGCTCGCACCGACGTGCCGCAGTCCGCCACGCCTGAGCAGGCGGCGCTGCTCCGGCTCTGTATCGCCCCGCTGTCCGTGGCCGAGCTGTCGGCCTACCTCAATCTGCCGTACAGCGTGGTGACCGTCCTGCTCACCGAGCTGCTGGCGGCCGAACTGGTGCAGGCGCGCGCCCCGATCGTCCGCCAGGCGCTCCCCGACCGTTCCCTCCTCGAAGCGGTGATGCATGGACTTCAAAAGCTCTGACACCATCACGGGTCCACGAACGGAGGACCATCTCCCGTCCACGGCCCAGGCCGCGGCGAAGATCGTGATCGTCGGCGGCTTCGGGGTCGGCAAGACGACCATGGTCGGCTCGGTCAGCGAGATCAGGCCGCTGACCACGGAAGAGACCATGACGCAGGCCGGCGTCGGAGTCGACGACAACTACGGCTCGGACACCAAGACGGCCACCACCGTCGCCATGGACTTCGGCCGCATCAGCATCACCGAGCAACTTGTGCTGTACCTCTTCGGCACCCCCGGCCAGGAACGCTTCTGGTTCCTGTGGAACGGCCTCTTCGAAGGGGCGCTCGGCGCGGTGGTGCTGATCGACACCCGACGCCTGGAAGTGAGCTTCGACGTTATAGGACGGTTGGAGGAGCAGGGGGTGCCGTTCGTCATCGCCGTCAACTCCTTTCCGGACGCACCCCGTTACCCGATCGAGGACCTGCGCTCGGCACTCGACCTGGCGCCGGAGATTCCCATCGTGGAGTGCGACGCACGCCGCCGGGCCTCCAGCCGCGACACGCTCATGGCGCTGATGCGCTTCCTGCACTCCCTGGAGATGACGAAGACGTCTGCTTGACGGTCCGTCAACTCTGCTGGCACCGAATCCACTTCACTTTCGGAGCGATCACCGTGACGCCTGAATCCCACTCCCCGACCGGTACGCACGACCCCATGCTCGGGCCGCCCTCAGGTTGCCCCGCACATGGCACGGGCCCAGGCGGGCTGCGCCGGCTCTACGGCCCCGAGGCCGAGGACCTGGGAGCCGTGTACGAGCAACTCCGCGCCGAACACGGCCCGGTGGCCCCGGCGCTCCTCCACGAGGACGTGCCGATCTGGATCGTTCTCGGTCACGGCGAGAACCTGCACATGGTGAGTACCCCCACGCAGTACTGCAAGGACAGCCGTTTGTGGACCCCGATGCTCGACGGCACGGTCAAGCCCGACCACCCGCTGATGCCGCACTTCGCCTGGCAGCCCATGTGCGCCCACGCCGAAGGAGACGAGCACCTGCGGCTGCGCAGCGCGGTCACCGGCGCCATGTCGACCATCGACCACCGGGGCATCCGCCGCCACATCAACCGTGCGACCCAGCACCTCGTCAACCAGTTCATCACGAAGGGCAGGGCCGATCTGGTGGCCCAGTTCTCCGAACATCTGCCGATGGCGGTGATGTGCGAGATCCTCGGCATGCCCGAGGAGTACGGCGACCGGTTGGTGCAGGCCGCCCGCGACATGCTCAAGGGCACCGAGACCGCGATCATCAGCAACCAGTACGTCATGGACGCCCTGATGCGGCTCACCGCCCGGCGCCGGGCCGAACCCAGGGACGACTTCACCAGCCACCTCGTCAACCACCCGGCGGGGCTCACCGACGAGGAGATCGGCCATCATCTGCGACTCATTCTGATCGTCGCGTACGAGAGCACCGCCAACCTCCTGGCCAACGTGCTGCGTGTGGTACTTACCGATCCGGGCTTCCGCGCCCAGTTGAACGGCGGCCAGATGACCGTGCCCGAGGCGGTCGAGCAGTCCCTGTGGGACGAGCCGCCGTTCAGCACGGTTTTCGCCTATATCGCCAAACAGGACACCGAATTGGGCGGCCAGCGCATCCGCAAGGGCGACGGACTCCTTCTCGGCATGGCACCCGGCAACGTCGACCCACGCGTTCGACCCGACCTCAAGGCCAATATGCAGGGCAACCGCTCCCATCTCGCGTTCAGCGGCGGACCCCACGGGTGTCCGGGCCAGGACATCGGTCGTGCCATCGCCGATGTCGGCGTCGACGCACTGCTGGCCCGCGTACCGGACATCCAACTCGCCTGCGAGGAGGGTGAGTTGCGCTGGCGGTCATCCGTCGCGAACCGGCATCTCGTGGAACTGCCGGTGAAGTTCGAGCCGAAGAGCCCACAGGAGGTCATGGAGGGGCCTGCCGTCAGGGCGGTGCCGTCGCCACGACCGAACAACTGGCCGGTGGGAGAGGAGCAGCCACAGCCCAGGAGCCAGGAAACCGCCGTCCCGGCCGCCCAGCCCACGCGCCCGGCGGCGCCCAAATCGATCCGTAGGCCGGGCGTGTTCCAGCGTTTCCTGCGCTGGTGGCGCGGTGAGTGAGTCGACCGGGCACGGAACTACCCTGCCCACTCCTCGTAGGAGGGCCAGGACCGCAGTGTCCGCCGGCTGACGAAGCGGTGCTCGTGCCCCGTGACCGGATCGGTGAACTCCAGCACTCGCGCCAGCAGTTGGAGCGGGCGGGAGAAGTCACCGGCCGGCACGGGGCCGGCCGTCACCGGATAGAGGGGATCACCGAGGATCGGCACTCCCAACGCGCTCATGTGCACCCTCAGTTGGTGCGTCTGTCCGGTCTGCGGCAACAGTCGGTACCGCGCGCGTCCGTCACGGTGCTCCAGCAACTCGACCCGGCTGACGGCGTTGGGCTCGCCCTCGACCTCGAAGGCGGCGAGGATCCCGCGCTCCTTGACGATCCGGCTGCGCACGGTGCGGGGCAGGGCCAGCGCGGGGTCGTACGGTGCCACCGCCTCGTACTCCTTCGCCACCCGCCGGTCCCGGAACAGCGACTGATACGCGCCGCGCTCCTCGGGGCGGACGGTGAACAGCACCAGCCCGGCCGTCAGCCGGTCCAGCCGGTGGGCGGCGCCCAGCGCAGGAATGCCCAGCCGGAGCCGCAGCCGCGCCAGGGCCGTCTCGGTGACATGGCTGCCGCGTGGAGTGGTGGCCAGGAAGTGCGGTTTGTCGGCCACCACCAAGTGCTCGTCCTGGTAAAGGACTTCGATCTCGAACGGCACCTGTTCCTCGTCGGGCGGTTCCCGGTGGAACCACACGTACATCCCGGGCACGTACGCCATGTCCCGCGGCACCGGACGCCCGGTGACATCCACGATTCGGCCTTCGCCGAGCATGGTGTCGATCACCCCGGCGTCGGCCGAGAGCCGCGCCACGAGATGATCCCGTACGGTCGCCCACGCGTCCCCGGCCGGCAACCGCACCCGCACCGCATCCACCCCACTACGCTGCGGCAGGGGAGACGGCGGGAGCGGGTTACGGCGTCTGACCACGCCTGAGTATACGAGGGGGTGCGGTGTGCCGCCCCGCCCGTCATCGCCCGGCAGTTCTCTCACCGCAGGTCGGAGAGCTGCCCCTGGCAACACTTCCTTCGGGTCGGTCTATGCGACAGCTGTGGCCGGGGCATGAAGGTCTCCGCAGTGTGGGCAGACACCGAGGGCGGGCACGTCGCGCGCGTCGGCCTCGATCCGGTCATGAATGGGACCTTGGGGCCCCGTCTTCGGGGTGGGGCGTCCCACGCGATGGTTGTGTCGCCCGGTAAGCGTGTGCCATTCGAGATTTCCCCGCATCCAGTGCCTCAGTCCGGCGAGATAGCGGGCGAGTTCGGGCGAGGCACGGCGGGCGACCTCGGGTTCCAGCCGCAGATACGCACGCATGAGGCGGTCGTGGAGCTCGCCTGTCGCGCGCATGCTCCGTTCGAGGGTCCAGTCGTGGCGTGCGGAGAGCACGGTGGGCAAGCTGTGGCTGCCGATGTCGGTGCTTTCCTTGGCGACCGAATACAGGTCGTTCACCAGCATGATCATCAATGAGGCGGCGAGCGACAGAGAACGAACGCCGGGCTCTTCCCAGTCACGGACGGGCAGTTCGTAGCCGCCGACGACATCGATCAGTACCAGACAGGCCATGGCCCCGTTGTACTTGCGATGAGCGAGGTACTCCGCGGGATCGGGAACGTGCCCGGCGATACGCCAGGCGTTCTCCGCCGCCATCGCCAAGAAGGTGGCGATCGTCTCGTGGCGCAGACGGCCCACATGGGCCGCCGTGCCCAAGCGTGTGATGTGCTCGGCGGTCTCACGGAGCGCACGTGCCACCGGGTCATCGCCGACAAAGCCTTCGACCGAGGGGCAGTCGGGCAGCCGGGAGCCGTTTTCCAGTGCGGTCAGCGACGCCGCGAGGCGTGAGGCGCTCATGGCGAGACGGACGCCTTCGACTCCCTCGTCGCAATAGTGATCGTCCGCGGCGAAGAGGGCGGTTATGTTGCGGGCCGCGAGCATCAGGTGGTCATGATCGACTGCGTCCGGGTGCGTCAACACCGCGAACGTGCCGAACCGGTATCCGTTCAGCTCACTCCGTTGCCCCGGGAAGAGATCAAGGCTCAGTGCCCAAGCGGCGATTTCCGCGTCCGCCCTGTCGGCCGCCGTCTCGTCGTACGTGACCGGAAAAGGGCACAACACACTTGGAACTGACAACTCCCGTGTGAACGTGTCGCTATTCATATAATTTATGATGCGAGATGTTGGACTCTTTTTGGAACAGCTACTTCTGGCCACAAAATATCGGTTCCCGGGACCATCCTCTCGCGGCAGCACCAACTGTCCCTGTCGGATGGGAATTTGTGCTCGATTCTGGCAGTGGGGCCGACCGTGAGCGAGGGCGCGATTTCGACGCTACAGCGGGCCCGGTACCGGCCCGCCGGCGAGATGATCTCGCCTGGCAGGCCATTGTCGGCTGCGGGGGAAACGCCGTAAAGATTGCATGGCCGAAACCGGATGGGCTGTATTCAGTCGTGGAGACTGATCAGCACCACGTCGGTCCAGGCCGGCTTGGTGCTGATCGTCCGTGGTGGCTTCCAGTCCCGCACTCGGTTCGGCGGATCAAGTCCCTTCGGCAGCGCGCACCCGTTGTGCCCGCGTCAGCCGATACAGGACCCCGACCCCCACCGTGACCCCCAAGAACAACACCGTGAACCACTGGAAGTACCAGTGCCCGCCCGCCGGGTCGTACACCGCGGCCCGGGGCCACGCCAGGTTGACGGTCATGATCAGGCCGTAGAGAAGCGCCAGGGCGTTGACCGGCACCCCCCAGCGGCCCAGGGAGAACAGCCGGGCGCCCGTCTCGTCCGTGCCCTCTGTCGTGAACTCGCCGCGCAGGCGGCGGAGCAGGAGGGGGCCCGTGACCATCGCGTAGGCCAGGTACAGCATCACGATGCAGGTGGTGCCGATGGCCAGGAACGCGTCCGGGGAGGCGAAGTTGAGGAGGAGCAGGGCCGCCGCGAGGACGCCCACGACCAGGGCCGGGGCGCTGGGCATTCCGGTGCGGGGGTTGACCTTGGACAGGCGGGCGGAAAACGGGAGTTGACCGTCGCGGGCCATTGAGAACAGCATGCGGCAGGCCGCCGTCTGGATGGCCAGGGTCGCCACCGCGATCGCCACCACCACGTCGGCCAGCAGGGCCTTGCCGACGCCGTCGCCGAGGCGGCTCGTCAGGACGTAGCTGAGGCCGTCGACGCCCAGGTGGCCGTCGGTCAGGCTGGGCGCGGCGAGCAGGCCGCCGAGGATGATGAGGCCGCCGAGCAGGCCCGCCGCGCCGAGCGCGGTGAGGATCGTGCGGGGCGCGGTGCGGCGGGGGTTGTGGGTCTCCTCGCTCATCTCGCCCGCGCTGTCGAAGCCGATCATCACGTACGCCGCCGTGAACGAGCCCACCAGCAGCGCGCCGAGCAGGCCGCCCTCCAGGCTGCCGGTCGTGTGGAAGGTGATGCTCGGGGTGCGCTTCGAGTGGGTCAGGAGGAGGACGACGATCAGGATCGCGCCGATGATCTCGGCCGTCACCCCGACCCGGTTGATCACCGACATCACGCGGTTGTCGAGGATGTTCACCAGCGTCGTCAGGACCAGCAGGATCACGCCGAGGACCGCCGCGTTGGCGGCGCCGTCCGGTGAGGTGGGCGCGGGGTCGCCGCCCACCAGCTGGAAGCCCGACCAGATGGCGGGCAGCACCATCTGGAGCGCGAGCGCCGCCGCCGCTACGACGACGATCTGGCCGATCACCATGATCCAGCCGGCGAACCAGCCGAAGGTCGCGGTGGAGAGGCGCGAGGACCACTGGTAGATCGCGCCCGAGATCGGGTAGCGCGCGGCCAGTTCCGCGAAGCAGGCCGCCACCAGCAACTGGCCCGCCAGCACGATCGGCCAGGCCCAGAAGAAGACCGGGCCGCCGAACGCGTACCCGAAGGCGAAGAACTGGAAGACGGTCGTCAGTACGGAGATGAAGGAGAACCCGGCCGCGAACGACGCGTACCGGCCGAGGCTGCGATGCAGCTCCTGGCGGTAGCCGAACTCGGCGAGGGAGCCGTCGTCGGGGGAGTGGGGCGGATCGGGGCGTACGTCGGAGGGGGTGGTTGTGGCCACGGCGGCACCTGCCTTCGGCGCGAATTCCTGTCGGGTGACAGAAATTAGGGACGGCCTGTTTCGGACGCGTCACGCGACCGTGTCCATGGCGGGCCCAAGTCCTCACGCCCTTGCCCTCGCCGCAAAATCGCGATACATCGTGTATTGACGTTCCGCGGTGACTCGCGATATGTTCGGTCACGAATATCCGGATGCGAGGTGTGGGTGGAGGTGGTGGTCCCCGTGGCCGCGAAGCGTCGCAAGCTCAGCAACCCGCTGGCACTCGCCGTGCTGGTGACCCTCTGCCAGGGCCCCATGCATCCGTACGAGATCGCCCAGACCCTGCGCCGCCAGGGCAAGGACACCAGCACGAAGATCAACTACGGCTCGCTCTACACGGTCGTGCAGAACCTGGAGAAGCACGGCTTCGTCGAGGTCGCCGACATAGAGCGCAAGGGCAACCGCCCCGAGCGCACGGTCTACGGCCTGACCGGCGCCGGGCGCGAGGAGATGACCGAGTGGCTGTCGGAGCTGCTGGCCCGCCCGGTCAAGGAGTTCCCCATCTTCGAGACGGCCCTCTCACTGCTGGGCGCCCTGCACCCCGACGAGGCGGCGACGCTGCTGGAGGAGCGGGTGAAGAACCTGGAGGTGCAGGCGGCCGGCGAGCGCGGAGCGCTGGAGAAGCTCTACGAATCGGTGCCCCGACTCTTCCTCGTCGAGGTCGAGTACCAGCTGCACATGACCGAGGCGCAGACCGAGTGGGTCCGCGGCCTGCTGGAAGAGCTCAGAAAGGGCTCGATGCTCGGCGTCGAAGGCTGGCGCCACTTCCACGAAACGGGGGAGCAGCCAACGGAGTTCAGCTAGCGAGGACTGACCCCGACCGGGCTGTTGCAGCAGCCCTGCCGGGGTCACGAACCCCGAGACCGACCCGCCGTGCGGCAAGCCAGGCGATCGAGGTGCGGCACACCCAGGATAGCCCGGCGCTCTGCACGCGGATCAGTCGTGACCTTTCACACTCACATCCGCTCATTCATGGAGAGCAGTCGACATGAGCAGTACTCGTACGAGCACCCGTGCGCCCGCGGTCGAGGCGCGCCAACTGATCAAGACCTATCCCGGCGACGTCACCGCCCTCAACGGCATGGACGTCACCGTGGAACCCGGCACCGTCTTCGGCCTCCTCGGGCCGAACGGCGCCGGCAAGTCCACCACCGTCAAGATCCTCACCACCCTGGCCCGGCCCGACTCCGGCACGGCCACCGTCGCGGGACACGACGTGCTGCGCCACCCGGACCGGGTGCGCCGCGCGATCGGCGTGGTCGCCCAGAACTCGGGCGCCGACCCGACGGCGACCGGCCGCGAGAACCTCCAACTCCAGGGCAGGCTCTACGGCTTGAAGGGCGCCGCCCTCACGCGGCGGGTGGACGAACTCCTCGACCGCTTCACCCTCGCCGATGCCGCCAGGCGCCCGGTGAAGGGCTACTCCGGCGGAATGCGCCGCCGCCTGGACGTGGCGCTCGGCCTGGTGCACCGGCCCGAAGTGCTGTTCCTCGACGAGCCCACCACCGGTCTCGACCCGGAGGCCCGCACCGCGATGTGGGACGAGATCGGCCGGCTCGCGGGGGAGGAGGGGCTGACCATCCTGCTCACCACGCACTACCTCGAAGAGGCCGACCGGCTCGCCGAGCGCATCGCGATCGTCGACCGCGGCCGGGTCGTCGTGGAGGGCACCCCCGACTCACTCAAGGGTGAACTCCGGGGCGACGCCGTCCACTTGGAGCTGCGCGAAGCCGTCGGTGACGCCGGTCGTACGCTGCTCAGGAGCGCCCTCGTCGGACTGCCCGGCGTGCACGAGGTGCTGGTCGACGGACGCCGGGTCAGTGCCCGCGCCGACGACGGAGCAGCCGCGATGCCCGTCCTGCTGGCGGCGTTCGAGCGCGTCGGGGTCGGGGTCGCCGCCGCGACCGTTGCCCGCCCCTCGCTCGACGACGTCTATCTCCGCTACGCGGGCCGCCGTTACTCCGAGGCCGACGCGGACAGCGCCGAGCAGCTCGCGGTCGCCGGAGGTGTGCGATGAGCACCGCCGTCTCCCAGACCTGGTACATGACGCAGCGTCAACTCATGGTGTTCGCGCGGCAGCCCGCCTTCGCGATCATCACTCTCATCCAGCCGGTGATCTGGCTGTTCCTCTTCGGCAACCTCTTCAAGAAGGTCGTCGAACTCGGCGGCTTCGGCACCACCTCGTACCTGGACTACCTCGTCCCCGGTGTGGTCGTGATGAGCGCGCTCAGCTCCAACATGTGGGCGGGGATGGGCACGTTGGAGGAGATCCAGCGCGGCACCCTCAACCGCTTCCTGACCACTCCGGTCAGCCGGGCCGCGCTGATGAACGGCAATGTCGTCAACAACGGCCTGGTGACCGCGTTCCAGTCGATGGTCATCGTGCTGCTCGGACTGCTCGGCGGCGCCGACTATCCGGGCGGCGTCGGCGGCATCGCGATCCTGACAGTCGCCTCGGTGCTGCTCGGCACGATATTCGGGGCGCTGTCCAACGCGCTCGGGATGCTGGTGCAGGAGCGGGAGTCGATCATCGGCATCAACACCTTCCTGCTGCTGCCGCTGACGTTCCTGTCCAGCGCCTTCATGGCGCCCTCGCAGATGCCCTCGTGGATGCGGCACATCGCAGACTTCAACCCGCTCAACTGGGCGATGGTGGCGGGCCGTTCGGCGATGTCCGAGCATCCCGACTGGGGTGACGTACTCAGCCGGGGCGGCGCGCTGCTGGGGCTCGCGGTGGTGGCGGTGTGGCTGTCGATACGTACGTTCAGGTCGTATCAACGGTCGGTGTAGAGCCCCGAAGGAGGTGTCCCGAAGGAGGTGTCCCGAAGGAGGTGTCCCGAAGGGGCGCTCCCAAAGGGGCGCGGGGCTGTGCCCATGTGCGGCTCTGCCGCGTGGCCGCGACCAGCCACGACGGCGCCGGACATACCAATGGCCCGTCGTGGCACCCCCGTTGGCGCACCTACGCGGCAACGCCTTCTTGCTCCGCCTCGATCTTCGCGTTCCACTCCCGCTTGGAGGCCTGCCAGCCGTCCTCGTTGTGGCCGAGCCGCCAGTAGCCGGAGATCGACAGGTCCTCGCGCGGGATCGCCGACTCGACCCGCAACAGGGCCCGCAGGTCCTTCACGAAGGCCGCCTCGCCGTGCACGAACGCGTGCACCCGGCCCTCGGGGAACTCCAGGGCCCGTACGGCCTCCACGAGTGTCTCGCCGACGGGACGGTCACCGCGGTGCAGCCAGACGACCTCGATGTCCGAGTCGATCTTCTGCTCCTCCTCGGGCCCGGAGATCTCCACGAAGGCGTGGGCCGTAGCGCCCTCGGGCAGCGACTCCAGGGCGCGGGCGATCGCGGGCAGTGCGCTCTCGTCCCCGGCGAACAGATGCCAGTCGGCGTCGGTGTCGGGGGCGTAGGCGCCACCGGGGCCCATGAAGAGGACGGACTCGCCCGGCTGGACGCGGGTCGCCCACGGGCCGGCCAGGCCCTCGTCGCCGTGGATGACGAAGTCCAGGGTGAGTTCGAGGTGTTCGGCGTCCCAGGCGCGCACGGTGTAGGTCCGGGTCACCGGCCACTGCTCGCGCGGGAACTCGGCGCGGATGCGCTCCATGTCGAAGGGCTCGGGGTAGGTGGCGCCCCCGGCCGGGAAGAGAAGCTTCACGTAATGGTCGGTGCAGGTGTCCGCCGAGAACTCGGCCAGACCCTCGCCACCGAGCACCACGCGCTGCATGTGGGGGGTCAGCCGTTCGGTGCGGACGACCTGCGCGGAGTGGGGCTTACGCGGCTTCCGTGCCGGACGTTCTGCCATGACAGCCTCCCGAATTCCCATGCTTAGGCTTACCTAAGCTAGCACTACATTCTCTGTGAAAGGCAAGAAAACGAGGGCAAGAACAATGCTTACGCGCCCAGCGTGGTCAGCAGTCGCTGCAATGATCCGCCCAGCCCCCAGCGTTCCGCCAGTGCGCCCACCAACTCCGGATCACGCGGGGCGCGCGGCAGGGCGGGGTCGACATCGGGCAGCGGTACGTCGTCCGCGACCCGTACGACCTTGGGCGCGACCGCGACATAGGGCCGCGCCTCGTCGAGCCGCTTGCGCTGCGAAGGGGTCAGCTTGGACTTGGGGTCGTCGATCGCGGCCATGATCCCGGGCACGTCACCGAACTCGGCGAGCAGTTTCGCCGCCGTCTTCTCGCCGATGCCCGGCACCCCCGGCAGACCGTCGCTGGGGTCGCCGCGCAGCAGCGCCAGATCCACGTACCCCCGGCCGTCGACTCCGTACTTCTCGCGCAGCACGGACTCGTCGGTGAGCTGGAGCGTGCCGACACCCTTGATCGGATACAGGACGCGGATACCGCGGGCGTCGTCGACGAGCTGGTACAGGTCGCGGTCACCGGTGACGATGTCGACCGGGCCCTTGGCGTGCGCGGTGAACGTGCCGATCACGTCGTCCGCCTCGTACGGCTCGACGCCCACGCGGGCGATGCCGACCGCGTCGAGGACGGCCTCGATGATCGGGACCTGCGGGGAGAGGGTGTCCGGCACCTCCTCCGCGTCCGGGCCGCTCTCGCGCACCTCGGCGACGCGGTGCGCCTTGTAGGTGGGGATCAGGTCGACCCGCCACTGGGGCCGCCAGTCCGCGTCCATGCACGCGACCAACTGGTCCGGACGGTGGTCCTTGACCAGCCGGTCGATGAATTCGAGCAGCCCGCGCACGGCGTTCACCGGCGTCCCGTCCGGTGCCTTCACGGACTCCGGGACGCCGAAGTAGGCGCGGAAGTAGAGCGAGGCGGTGTCGAGGAGCATCAGTCGTCCGGTCACGTCACGCATCATGCCGCACGACGGCCCGACGACCACCTCTGCCTGTCACCCGGAGAGACGAACACGGCCGGCCGGTGAGACGGACGACCGGCCGGTGAGCTGGACCACTCTGCGTTTGCGCGCGGAACGCAGGGGCAGGCGCGGCTGCGGAGCGGTGCTGGTTGTGCATTCAACCTTCTACGGCCCTCGGGCCCACCCCTCCACGTCCTGCCCCCGATCGAGAGGTACGCGTGTCAGCCAGGCTAGAAGCCGAACACCTGCACAAGGTGTTCGGCAGACGACCCGACCAGGCAGTCGAACGGCTCCGAGCAGGAGCCGACCGGGAGGAACTGCGCGCCGACGGCACCACAGCCGCCGTGATCGACGCCTCCTTCTCCGTCGCACCGGGCCAGATCTTCGTCGTCATGGGCCTGTCCGGCTCCGGCAAGTCCACCCTCCTGCGCATGCTCAACGGACTCCTGGACCCCACCGCGGGCCGCGTCCTCTTCGACGGCCAGGACCTGACCGCGCTCGGCGACCGCGAACTGCGCGAGGTCCGCGCCCACAAGATCAGCATGGTCTTCCAGCACTTCGCGCTCTTCCCGCACCGCAGCGTCCGCGAGAACGCCGCCTACGGCCTGGCAGTGCAGGGCGTGCCCCGCGCCGAGCGCGAGGCCCGCGCCGGCGAGGCGCTCGCCCTGTGCGGTCTGGCCGGCTGGGAGGACTCCTGGCCCGACGAGCTGTCCGGCGGTATGCAGCAACGCGTGGGCCTGGCCCGGGCGTTGGCCACCGACGCCGATCTGCTCCTCATGGACGAGTCCTTCAGCGCGCTCGACCCGCTGATCCGCCGGGACATGCAGGACCAACTCCTGGAACTCCAGAAGTCGTTGAAGAAGACGATCGTCTTCATCACCCACGACCTCAACGAGGCCATGCGCCTCGGCGACCGCATCGCCGTCATGCGCGACGGGCGTATCGTCCAGACCGGCACCGCCGAGGACATCCTGCTGCGCCCCGCCAACGACTACGTCGCCTCCTTCATCCAGGACGTCGACCGTTCCCGGGTGCTCACCGCGTCCGCCGTCATGGACACCGGAGTCGACGGCCACGAGGCCGACTGCGACTGCGAGACGGCCACGCCGGACACCTCCTTCACCGACCTGTGCGCCCTCAGCGCCCGCCTCACCCACCCGGTCGCGGTGCTCGACGCGGCCGACGAGGTCGTAGGAGTCGTGGCGCAGGAACGGCTGGTCGCGTTCCTCGGCGGGGAAACCGCCACCGAGCCGGAGGAGGTGACCGCCCGTGCCCAGGCTTCCGCTCGGTGACTGGGTCGACTCCGGTGTCGACTGGCTGGTCGCCCACATGTCCTGGCTCTTCGACGCGATCAAGACGGTCGTCGAGGGCATGTACGACGGCGTCGACGCGGTCCTCACCGCGCCCCAACCCCTGCTCCTCGCGGGCATCCTGGCGGTGCTCGCCTGGTGGCTGCGCGGGCTGGTCGCGGGTGTCCTGGCCTTCGCCGGGTTCCTGCTGATCGACTCGCTCGACCTGTGGGACCGGTCCATGTCGACGCTGGCCCTGGTGCTGGTCGCGACCGTCATCGCCCTGGTGATCTCGATCCCGCTGGGCATCTGGGCGGCCCGCTCCAAGACGGTCAGCGCGGTCGTCCGGCCCGCCCTCGACCTGCTCCAGACGATGCCGTCGATGGTGCTGCTGATCCCGGCGATCCTCTTCTTCGGGCTCGGCACCTCCGCCGGCATCATCGCGACCCTGATCTTCGCGCTCGCCCCCGGCGTCCGCATGACCGAGCTGGGCATACGGCAGGTCGACGCCGAACTCGTCGAAGCCGCCGAGGCGTTCGGCACCTCACCGCGCGACACCCTCCTGCGCGTCCAGCTGCCGCTCGCCCTCCCGACGATCATGGCGGGCGTCAACCAGGTCATCATGCTGGGCCTGTCGATGGTCGTCATCGCCGGCATGGTCGGCACCGGCGGGCTCGGCGGCGCCGTCAACGAGGCCATCGGCCAGCTCGACATCGGCTTCGGCTTCGAGGCGGGCGTCGGCATCGTCGTCCTCGCGATCTACCTGGACCGGATGACCGGCGCGCTCGGCACGCAGATCTCCCCGCTCGGCCGCAGGGCCGCCGCCAAGGCCCGTACGGCGGAGAGCGTCAAGCCCTGGAACCACCGCCCCCGCCCGGCCTTCGCCGTGATCGGCGTGGTCGTCCTCGCCCTGGTGGCCGGCGGCCTGGGTGTCTTCGGTTCTGCCTCCGGCACGAAGGCGACCTCCGCCACGGACGTGGGCAAGGGCAAGGAGATCACCATCGGCTACATCCCCTGGGACGAGGGCATCGCCTCCACCTTCCTCTGGAAGGAACTCCTGGAGGAACGCGGCTACAAGGTGACGACCACCCAGTACGCGGCCGGCCCCCTCTACACCGGCGTCGCCACCGGCCAGGTCGACTTCCAGACCGACGCCTGGCTGCCCACGACCCACGCCGAGTACTGGAAGAAGTACGGCAAGCAGCTCGACGACCTCGGCAGCTGGTACGGCTCCACGTCCCTGGAGCTGACCGTCCCTTCGTATGTGAAGGACGTCAACACGCTCGCCGATCTCAAGACCCACGCCGCCGAGTTCGGCGGCAAGATCACCGGCATCGAACCGAGCGCCGGAATGATGGGCCTCCTCAAGTCCAAGGTCCTCAAGGAGTACGGCCTTCAGGGCTCCTACGACGTCGTCGACGGCTCCACCCCGGCGATGCTGGCCGAGCTGAAGCGCGCGTACGCCAAGAAGGGGCCGATCGTCGTCACGCTGTGGTCGCCGCACTGGGCGTACAGCGACTACGAGCTGAAGAAGCTCACCGACCCGAAGGGCGCCTGGGGCAAGGGCGACGGCGTGCACACCGTGTCCCGCAAGGGCTTCGCCGCCGACAACCCCGACGTCGGCACGTGGCTGAAGAACTTCAAGATGACCGAGGTACAGCTCACCGGTCTGGAGGCGCAGATCCAGAAGTCCGGCAAGGGCCAGGAGCAGGCCGCCGTCCGCACCTGGCTCAAGCAGCACCCGGGCCTCGTCGACAAGTGGGCACCGGTGAACTGACGGTCCCGCAGCCGCCGCCCCGGAAGTGGGCCTCGCCGGTACGGAAAGGATCCGGCCAACCACATAGCGCTACGAAGCCCCGCAATCAGGCCTGCGATGTGAGCGGGAACACAGGCGACTGCGTACGCATTGAAGAGAAGGGAGGAACTCCCGCGCTGTTCGAGGGGCGGCGGGCCCCCGCACACTGGCCAGAACCGTGAGGTCTGATCGCACGCTGTGTGACGTGGATGTGACAGGCGCATGAAACGGTTTGCCGAACATGCGTAGGGTGCAGAGAACTCATCAGAGGCAGTTTCAGAATCAGCCGCAGGCCGACGAGCGAAGGAGGGAGCCGGAGCGATGGGCGACCACAAAGAACAGCCCCTCCGGGTGGGCGCGGCCGTACGGCGGCGGCGCCGCGCGCTGGACCTGACGCTCGCCGTCGTGGCCGAGCGCAGCGGTCTGTCGGTGCCCTTCCTGAGCCAGGTCGAGAACGACCGGGCACGCCCCAGCCGGAGTTCCCTGGAGAAGGTGGCCGACGCGCTGCGCACCACGGCCGTCGAACTCCTCGCCGCCGCCGACCCCGCGTGCAGCGTCGACGTCGTACGCGCCGAGGAACCCGAGTCGGCCGCACCCCGGATGCGTTCGCTGGTACGGGGTCATCATCAGCTGCACGCCTCGGAGTTCACCGGCGACCATGACGCCGGGCGCGAATTCCAGCACCGCAACGACGAGTTGATGTACGTCGCGGACGGCGCCGTCGAGATCGAGGCGGAGGGGCGCGCGTACCGCCTCGTGCGCGGCGACACGATGTACCTGACCGGCGGGGTGCGCCACCGCTGGCGCGCGACCGTGCCGGACACCCGGGTCGTCGTGGTCGCGGTGGCCGAGCACATCGAGGCGGTCCAGGACCGCCCGCGCTGATGCGCGTCGTCTCGCTCGTACCGTCCCTGACAGAGGCAATCGCCGTATCGCTGCCGGGGGTTCTGGTCGGCGCGACGGACTGGTGCAGCCATCCGCCCGGCCTGGACGTCACCCGCGTCGGCGGTACCAAGAACCCGAAGCTCGACCCGGTCCTCGCCCTCGCGCCCGACCTGGTGGTCGCCAACGAGGAGGAGAACCGCGAGCCCGACCTGACGGCCCTGCGGGAGGCGGGCGTCGAGGTCCTGGTCACGGAGGTGCGGGACGTCCCGGGGGCCTTCCGTGAACTGGACCGGGTCCTCGACGCCTGCGGAGCGCCCGTACGGCCGCGCTGGCTGGACGAGGCCGAGCGCGCATGGGCCGAACTCCCGGTCCCCGAACGCCGGTTGACCACCGTCGTCCCCGTCTGGCGCCGCCCCTGGATGGTGCTCGGCCGGGACACCTTCGCGGGCGATGTGCTGTCCCGCCTGGGAGTCGACCACGCGTACGCGACGCACGCCGAGCGCTACCCGCGCGCCACGATCGCCGAACTGCGGGCGGCGGCAAGGGACTTGGTGGTCCTCCCGGACGAGCCGTACCGCTTCACGGCCGACGACGGACCGGAGGCCTTCCCCGGCCTGCCCTGCGCGCTCGTCAGCGGTCGGCACCTGACGTGGTACGGGCCGTCACTGGCCGAAGCGCCACGGGTGCTGGTCGGGGCCCTGCGAGCAGCGCACCGCTGACCAGACCCCGGGCCGTGTGCACGGCGGCGGTGGCCCAGGCGGCGACGAGCACGCCGTACAGGACGAACGCGAGCCCGTCGTAGACGGCGAGGCCGGTGTGCCGGGCCAGGGACTCGGCGCCTGTGACGCAGGTGCCGACCGGGAAGGTGAACGCCCACCAGGTCATCGCGAAACCCATGCCCCGGCGCCGGGCGCGCACCACGTGCGCGGTGGCGAGGGCGAACCAGAGCAGCGCGAAGCCCATGACCGGGACGCCGTAGAGAACGGCCAGGAGGCTGAAGGCCTGCGCGGAGGCGGCCGGTACGACACCGGGGGCGAAGTCCGCGAACTTGCCGACGGCGGTGGTGGATTGACCGAGCGGGCCGAGCACCAGGAACAGCGTAGGGGTGAGCGCGAGGGGCAACGGTCCGCCGGTGACCAGCCGGGCGAAGACCAGCGGCAGCATCAGGAGTGTGGCCAGCAGACTCAGCCCGAACATCGCGAAGCACGCGAGGAGGAGTGTCTCCCGGGGCTGCCCGGCCGGCAGATGCGGCACCAGCAGCGGCCCGAGGGCGGCGGACACCATCGGCGCGACGACGGGCAGCAGCCACACCGGGGTCGCCTCCGAGGGATGCACGTGATGGCGTACGGCCATCAGGTACGGGACGGCTACGGCGGCCACGAGTCCTACGACCGTGCCGGTGCCGAACAGCACGGCGTCGAGGACGACCGCCGCCCGCAGCCCGATCCAGTCCTGCCCGACGACCAGGGTGCCGCCGCCCACCGCCAGCAGGGCCATCGCGAGGCAGCCGTAGAACGGGGCCGTCGCCGGGTCCTGGAGGTGGGCGCGGGCCTGGTCGCGATGGTGGGTCCAGTGCAGGGCGCGGGCGGCGAGCAGGGTCAGGAGCAGGGCGAGGGAGAGGGCCCAGACGGCGGTGCAGGCCGTGCGCAGTCCCGGGAGGTGGCCGGGGAGCCCGGCGCCGGCGGTGGCGACGACGGCGGTGCCCATGACGGACGCGTACCAGTTGGGTCCGAGGTGACGGACTGCGGTGACCATGTGTCCAGCGTCTCGCCGGCTGAGACGGGCGACCAGGGAGTATGTGTCTATGGGGACATAAACTGGATTTATGAGCAGTGACGAGACGGATGGCGGGCGGGAAGGTTCGATAGCGCATCGGGTGCCGGATCTGGGCGCGCTGGAACTGCTGCTGGCGGTGGCCCGGCTCGGCAGCCTCGGCGGCGCGGCACGCGAGCTCGGCATCACCCAGCCGGCGGCCAGCAGCCGGATCCGCTCCATGGAACGCCAGCTCGGCGTGGCCTTGGTGGACCGCTCCCCGCGCGGCTCACGTTTGACGGATGCCGGGGCCCTGGTCACCGACTGGGCGCGCCGGGTCGTCGAGGCCGCCGCCGCGTTCGACGCGGGAGCCCAGGCGCTACGGCACCGGCGCGACTCCCGGCTCCGGGTCGCCGCGAGCATGACCATCGCGGAGTACCTGCTCCCCGGCTGGCTCCTGGCTCTGCGCTCCCAACGCCCCGACACGGCAGTGTCGTTGCTGGCGGGCAACTCCACGACGGTCGCGGAACAACTGCTGGCCGACGAGGCGGACCTGGGCTTCGTGGAGGGCCTGTCGGTCCCACCCGGCTTGGACTCCACGGTGATAGCCCACGACCACCTGATCGTCGTGACAGCCCCCACCCACCCCTGGGCCCGCCGCCGACGCCCCGTCCCCGCAACGGAGTTGGCGTCGACACCGCTGATCCTCCGGGAAAAGGGCTCGGGCACACGCCAGGTCCTGGACGCGGCGCTGGGCGGCCTGGCCCGCCCTCTCATCGAGCTGTCCTCCACTACGGCGGTCAAGGCATCGGCGGTGAGCGGAGCGGGGCCGGCTGTCCTGAGCGAACTGGCGGTCGGCGAGGAACTGTCGACGCGACGCCTGGTCCGCATCCCGGTGGAGGGAGTCACCCTGGCCCGAGACCTGAGAGCGGTCTGGCCCACAGGCCACAGACCAACGGGCCCGGCCCGTGAGCTGTTGTCCCTGACCCGGGGCTGAGGTCCCTGTTGCAGGAGCCCCGAGGGTGAAAACCCTTGGCACGCGCCCGTACCGCTCCCGCACCATGGCCCGCATGTCTCCTCCCACCGCCCCGCCCGCCACCGGCGTCCGCACCCCCTGGGAAGACCTCCCAGCCCACGTGCACGACGCCGTCGCGCGGTTGCTCGGATCGCCCGTGACGCGGGCCGTCACTCAGGCCGGCGGATTCTCCCCGGGGACCGCCGCTCGGGTGCGGACCGTCGACGGTACGCGCGCCTTCGTCAAGGCGGTCAGTGCCGAGGCCAACCCGCACAGCCCGAAGCTGCACCGCATGGAAGCCCGCAACGCCGCGGCTCTCCCGGCCGCAGTCCCCGCCCCTCGCCTCCTCGGCACCCATGACGACGGCACCTGGGTCGTCCTGGTCTTCGAGGAGGTGGTGGGGCGGCAGCCTCATGTCCCTTGGCAGGAGGCTGAGTTGGCACGGGTCCTGCATGCCGTGGAGCAGTTGGGGCGCGCTCTCACACCGTCTCCCGTGGCCGCCCCGACCGTGGCCGAAAGCCTCGCGGGCGCCTTCGACGGCTGGCGGCACCTGCTCGACGGCGCGGTGGACGACGTCACTGGACGACTCGACCCGTGGACAGTCACGCACCTCCCCGAACTCGCCCAACTCGCCGCCCCCTGGGCCGAGTCCGCGGCCGGTGACACCCTCGCGCATGCCGATCTGCGGGCCGACAACATGCTGCTCACGGACGACGGCGGGGTCGTGTTCGTCGACTGGCCGCACGCCGTCCGGGCCGCCCCCTGGTTCGACCTGCTGGTCATGCTGCCGTGCGTGCGGGCCCAAGGCGGGCCGGATCCCGAGGGGTTGTTCACCCGACATCCGCTCGCCGAGGGCGCCGACCCGTCCGCTGTCACCGCCACCCTGGCGGGCCTCGCCGGCTTCTTCGTCGAGCACTCGCTGCGGCCACCGCCGCCGGGCCTGCCCACCCTGCGCGCCTTCCAGCGGGCGCAGGGCGACGCGGCCCTCGCCTGGCTCAGGACCCGGTGGGAGACGGTGCCGTAGCGGCGACCGTGGCCGCTGCCACCAAGGCCCGCATCACGCGCAGGTCCTCGCCCATCTCCGGGTGCCACTGCACCCCCAACACCCAGTCGGCGGAAGGGAGTTCGACCGCCTCCACGGTGCCGTCCGCGGCCCAGGCCGAGACCACGAGGCCCGCGCCCAATCGGTCCACGGCCTGGTGGTGGAACGTCGGTACGGACGTCTCCTCCGGTACCGCCGACGCGTACAGCGTTCCCGGCACCGGCTTGACCGGGTGGCGGCCGAAGACTCCCGGTGTCTCCGCGTGCCCGTCGATGTGCTGGACGAGGGTGCCGCCCACGGCGACGTTCAGCAGCTGCATGCCCCGGCAGATGCCCAGCAGGGGCAGACCGGCCGCCAACGCGGCCTCGATCAGGGCGAGTTCCCACGCGTCCCGGGCGAGGGCGGGCGGGCCGGTGCGGGGCTCGCGCCGGGCGCCGTAGCGGACGGGTTCGACGTCCGGACCGCCCGCGATCACCAGGCCGTCGAGCCGGGCCACGGTCGCCGCCGCGTGCTCGGGGGCGTCCGGCGGCAGCATCGCGGCGAGACCGCCCGCCTGCTGGACCAGCCGCGGGTAGCCGGCCGGCAGCAGCGCGGCCTCCAGCTCCCAGGCGCCCCAGCGCGCCCCCGCCTCCAGATACGTACTGATGCCGATCAGCGGCCTGCCCGCCATGCTTTCCTCCGACCGCGAAGCGACGTGAATGGACTCGAAGGAAACCATTGAACTACCCCACCCGTCACGCGAGGAAGCCCCGCAGCAGAGCCGCCGTCCCGGCGCAGTGCTCCCGCATCATCTCCCGCGCCCCGTCCGCGTCCCCGTCCAGCACCGCCTCCACCAGCGCGATGTGCTGCCGCTGCGAGTGCTCCAGGTTGCGGACCAGGAGGGGGATGCAGTCGAGGAGATCGTTCACCGTGGCCCGTACCGCCGCGTACTGCGCGGTCAGCGTCGGCGAACCGCACAGCTCGGCCAGGGTGAGATGGAGCAGGGTGTCCAGGCGGCGGTAGTCGGCGAGCGGGGCGTCGTGCGTGCGGGCGAGGGCGTCCCGCAGCCGCCCGCCCTGCTCGGCACTCAGCCCGTGCGTCGCGCACAGGCCCGTCGCGCCGACCTCCAACACCTCCCGGAACCGCAGTACGTCCTCGATGTCGACCGCGCTGATCCGCCGCCGCAGCTCGTCCTCGCCGCCGGCGTCCGACTTCGGCAGCACGAACGTCCCGCCGTAGCGTCCGCGCCGCGACTCCACGAGCCCCTGGTCCTGCAGTACCTTCAGAACCTCGCGCAGCGTCACCCGACTGATCCCCAGCCGCTCGGCCAGCTCCCGTTCGGCCGGCAACCGCTCGCCCCCCGGCACCAGACCCAGCCGTACGACCTGCAGAATCTGTTCCAGCGCCTCTTCGAAGCCGTTGCCCGCCCGCACCGGCCGCAGCACCGGGGTCAACCGGTCCTCGACGCCTTCCTCCGCATCCAGCGACATATGGCGGCACCCCCTTCCCAAGCAATGGTTCTCCGCAATACCTTATGGCTTCCGGCCCGGCCGGAAAAAGCGCGCAGAAGCCGAAGGAGCTTTCCCGTGGCAGACCGCACACCCCCGCTCGGCGTCGAGGAACTGCAACGCCTCGTCGCCAGTGGCGAGATCGACACTGTCGTCCTGGCCTTCCCCGATATGCAAGGCCGGCTCCAGGGCAAGCGGTTCGCCGCCCGCTTCTTCCTCGACGACGTGCTCCAACACGGCACCGAGGGCTGCAACTACCTCCTCGCCGTCGACACCGAGATGAACACGGTCGACGGCTACGCGATGTCCTCGTGGGAGCGCGGTTACGGCGACTTCGCCATGCACCCGGACCTGTCCACCCTCCGCCGTGTGCCCTGGAACGCGGGCACCGCCCTGCTCATCGCCGACCTCGCCTGGAACGACGGATCGCCGGTGGTCGCCGCACCCCGCCAGATCCTGCGCCGCCAGCTGGAGCGCCTCGCCGAGCACGGTTTCACCGCGCAGGTCGGTACGGAGCTGGAGTTCATCGTGTTCAAGGACACGTACGAACAGGCCTGGGACGCCAACTACAGAGACCTCACCCCGGCCAACCAGTACAACATCGACTACTCGGTGCTGGGGACCGGACGGATCGAGCCCCTGCTGCGCCGGATCCGCAACGAGATGGCCGCCGCCGGTCTCACCGTCGAGTCCGCCAAGGGCGAGTGCAACCCCGGCCAGCACGAGATCGCCTTCCGCTACGACGACGCCCTCGTCACCTGCGACCAGCACGCCGTGTACAAGACCGGCGCCAAGGAGATCGCCTCCCAGGAAGGCGTCTCGCTCACCTTCATGGCGAAGTACAACGAGCGCGAGGGCAACTCCTGCCACATCCACCTCTCGCTCGGCGACGGCAACGGCGGCAACGCCATGGCCGGAGACGCCGAGGGCGACATGTCGGAGGTCATGCGGTACTTCCTCGCCGGACAGCTCGCCGCGCTCCGCGACTTCTCGCTGCTCTACGCCCCGAACATCAACTCCTACAAGCGGTTCCAGCCGGGCTCGTTCGCGCCGACCGCCGTCGCCTGGGGCTACGACAACCGCACCTGCGCCCTCCGGGTCGTCGGCCACGGCCGCTCCATGCGCTTCGAGAACCGGCTGCCCGGCGGGGACGTGAATCCCCACCTGGCGGTGGCGGGGCTCGTCGCGGCCGGGCTCTACGGCATCGAGCACAAGCTGGAGCTGCCCGAGGCCTGCGCGGGCAACGCCTACAGCGGCGACTACGCCCACGTCCCCACCAACCTCCGCGAGGCCGCCGAGCTGTGGGAGAACAGTCCGATCGCCAAGGCCGCCTTCGGGGACGAGGTCGTAGCCCACTACCGCAACATGGCGCGCGTCGAACTGGAGGCCTTCGACGCCGCCGTCACCGACTGGGAGCTGCGCCGCTCCTTCGAACGCCTGTGAGGACCCCCTTGCCTGCCGAGCACCCGCTGCACGTACTGAACCCCGCCACCGAGGAGGTCATCGCCACCGTCCCGGCCGCCACCGCGGCCGACGTGGACGCCGCCGTCGTACGCGCCGCCCGGGCCCAGGCGAAGTGGGCCGCGCTGCCGCCCGCCGACCGCGCCCGGCTGCTGCGCCGCTTCGCGACCGCGGTCGACGAACACCTCGAAGAACTCGCCCAGTTGGAGGTGCGCGAGGCCGGGCACACGGTCGGCAACGCCCGCTGGGAGGCCGGCAACGTCCGTGATCTGCTCGACTACGCGGCCGGGGGAGTGGAGCGGCTGACCGGCCGGCAGATCCCGGTCGCGGGCGGCCTCGACATCACGATCCTCGAACCGCTGGGCGTGGTGGGCGTGATCGCGCCCTGGAACTTCCCCATGCCGATCGCCGCCTGGGGCACCGCACCGGCGCTCGCCGCGGGCAACGCGGTCATCCTCAAGCCGGCCGAGACGACCCCGCTCACCGCGCTCCGACTGGCCGAACTCGCCCTGGAGGCAGGCCTTCCCGAGGACCTCTTCCAGGTGCTGCCCGGCCACGGCCCGGTCGCGGGCACCGCGCTCGTCGAGCACCCCGGCGTCGCGAAGATCGTGTTCACCGGGTCAACGGCCGTAGGCAAACAGGTGTTGGCGAAGGGCTCGGAACTCCTCAAGCGTGTCACCCTCGAACTCGGCGGCAAGAGCCCCAACATCGTCTTCGCCGACGCCGACATCGAGGCCGCAGCGGCAGCCGCGCCCATGTCCTTCCTCGACAACTCCGGCCAGGACTGCTGCGCCCGCACCCGCATCCTCGTCCAACGCAGCGTCTACGACCGGTTCCTGGACCTCCTGACCCCCGCGATCGAGGGGGTCACGGTCGGCGACCCGGCCGACGAGAAGACGGACATGGGCCCGCTGATCTCCAAGGTCCAACTGGAGCGCGTCCGTTCGTACGTCACCGACGACCTGGCCGGCATCCGCGGCAAGGCCCCCGAAGGCCCCGGCTTCTGGTTCCCGCCCACCGTCGTCACCGGCGTCGACCCGCACGCACGCGTCGCCGTCGAGGAGGTCTTCGGCCCCGTCGCCGTAGTCCTGCCCTTCGAGGACGAGGCGGAGGCGATTGCCCTCGCCAACGCCACCGACTACGGCCTCTCCGGCTCCATCTGGACCCGTGACGTCGGCCGCGCGCTGCGCGTCTCGAAGGCCGTCCGGGCGGGCAACCTGTCCGTCAACTCCCATTCCAGCGTCCGCTATTGGACCCCCTTCGGCGGCTTCAAGCAGTCGGGGATCGGCCGCGAACTCGGCCCGGACGCGCTCACCGCCTTCACCGAAACCAAGAACGTCTTCATCAGCGACGTCTCCACCAGCACGGAGGGCCCAGCACAGTGACCTCAGAGATTGTTTGCCGGCGTCTCGTCGGCCGTACCGCGGTCATCACCGGAGCCGGCAGCGGCATCGGCCTCGCCACCGCGCGGCGGCTCGCCTCCGAAGGGGCCAACGTCGTCTGCGGCGACATCGACGAGACCCACGGCAAGGCGGCGGCCGACGAGGTCGGCGGACTCTTCGTGAAGGTCGACGTCACCGACCCCGAGCAGGTCGAGGCGCTCTTCAAGGCCGCCTTCGACACCTACGGCAGCGTCGACATCGCCTTCAACAACGCGGGCATCTCGCCGCCCGACGACGACTCCATCCTCGACACGGGGCTGGAGGCCTGGAAGCGCGTCCAGGACGTCAACCTCACCTCCGTGTACCTGTGTTGCAAGGCCGCGATCCCGTACATGCGCCGCCAGGGCAGGGGCTCCATCATCAACACGGCGTCCTTCGTGGCGAGGATGGGCGCGGCGACCTCCCAGATCTCCTACACCGCCTCCAAGGGAGGTGTGCTGGCCATGTCCCGTGAACTGGGCGTGCAGTTCGCCCGCGAGGGCATCCGCGTCAACGCGCTGTGCCCGGGACCGGTCAACACCCCGCTCCTGCAAGAGCTGTTCGCCAAGGACCCCGAGCGGGCCGCCCGCCGCCTGGTCCACATCCCGGTGGGCCGCTTCGCCGAGGCGACCGAGATCGCCGCCGCCGTCGCGTTCCTGGCCAGCGACGACTCGTCGTTCGTCAACGCCGCCGACTTCCTGGTCGACGGCGGTATCGCAGGGGCGTACGTCACCCCGATGTAAGCCGTGAACCCCCGCCGGAGCGGGGGCAGTCGACCCCGTGAACTCTCACAGGAAGGTCATGCCCTCGCCCCGGTAGGTCGGGACCGTGGCCGTCACCCGGTCGCCCTCGATCAGGTGCAACGAGTCGAACCGCTCGCACAGTTCACCCGCCTTCGCGTGCCGGAACCACACCTTGTCGCCGATGAGCAGATCGTCGGCGGGGGAGCCGAGCAGCGGCGTCTGCACCTCGCCGGGCCCCTCCTGGGGGTCGTAGCGCAGACCCTCCGGGAGATACGGCACCGGGAGCCGGTCGGGGCCCGCGGCGCCGGAGGCGGGGTAGCCGCCGCCGAGGACGGTGACCACGCCGACGCCCGGGCGCCGTACGACGGGCTGGGCGAAGAGCGCGGCCGGACGGGCGGTGAACGACGTGTAGTTGTCGAAGAGACGCGGTACGTACAGCCCGGAACCGGCCGCGATCTCGGTCACGGAATCCTCGGCCGCCGTGTACTGGACACTGCCGGTGCCACCGCCGTTGACGAACTCCAGATCCGGTACGACGGCCCGTACGGCCCGCACCACCTCCGCGCGCCGCTCGGCGAGTTCACGCTTGGCGGTGGCCTGCATCAGCCGGATGGCGCGGGACCGGAAGGGCCGCCCCGCGACGGAGTCGCCGACACCGGCGATGTGGCCTTCGTAGGCCATGATTCCGACGACCTTGAAGCCGGGGCGACGCGACACCGTCCTTGCGATGTCGGCGAGTTGGGCGGGGGAGCGGAGGGGGGAACGGAGCGCACCGATGCGCACCCGGCCGCCGAGCATCCGCAGCGCGGTGTCCAACTCCAGGCAGACACGCACCACTTCGGTCCCGCCGTCGCGGGAGTCGTCGATGAGCTTGAGCTGGGCCGGGTCGTCGATCATCACGGTGACGGCGGCGGCGAGCTTGGGGTCGCCGGTCAGTTCACCGAAGGCGGCGCGGTCGGCGGAGGGGTAGGCGAGGAGGACGTCGTCGAAGCCGGAGCGGGCGAGCCAGAGGGACTCGGCCAGGGTGAAGGACATGAGGCCCGCGAAGCCGTCCCTGGCCAGGACGCGTTCGAGGAGGGTTCGACAGCGGACGGACTTGCTGGCGACGCGGACCGGCTTGCCGCCGGCCCGGCGGACGAGGTCGTCCGCATTGGCATCGAAGGCGTCCAGGTCGACGATCGCGAGAGGGGCGTCGAGGTGGGCGGTGGCCCGGTCGTAACGGGCCCGGTCGGCGGCGCGCGCAGTCATGAACGCAGCCTGCCAGACAGGATTACCGCAGGGTAGGGGGACGTTCCGGGCAGATGCCCCGGGGGCGTGGACTGGTTCCCGTTCGAGCGGGGGCAACCCGTAGAGTGACGCGCACGCACGGAGGAAACGCCGCCGGTCGTTCGACCGCGCTCGGGATGGCGGTCCGCCGCGGCGGGTATGCGTGCTCGGGACGACTTTTGTTTTTTGTGTGCGTGCCGGGTGAGGCGGGGTGGACGTCGGCGCGTATACGAACAAGGGCAGGAGCACACCGGCCCGCAGACGAACAAACGGTGGCCCGGGTACGAGGAAACGGGGGGTGCATGAGCACGGAAGCGCGGCGCGCCCCCGTACCGTCACACCCCACCTCGCCGCAGGCCCCTTCGGGGAGTTCGACGCAGCCCGTGAACGACACAACAGGCGAGGACTTGGACGGACCGCATTCCGGCACCGGGGGATCTTCCGGAGCCGCTTCGAGGACAGTTTCGGGGCGTGGTCCGATTCCGTCGGCGTCGGGCACGGAGGCTGCGCAGGGCGGACCGGAGACGTCGGGGTCGGATGCAGCGTCGGCCGGCAGCGGCACCCAGAGCGACGGGAACGGCAGGGCCACCTGGGGTGGCGACCGGCCCGGCACGGGATGGTGGGAGGGCGGCAACGCCAGGCGCGCGGCCAGGCGGAGCGCCGGGGCCGACGCGGGCGCGGGACTCCGGGCCAACGGTTCGGAGACGGACCGCGCTCCGGCTCCGGGCAACGTGTTCGACGCGGGTTCGGTTTCTCCGGGCAACCGCTTCGAGAGCGGCGGCTTCGAGAACTTCGAGAACGACAGCTCCGGGAACGACGGCTCGGAGGCCCGCAATGGATCTGGGGCCGGAGCCGGGTCCGGAGCTGGAGCCGGTTCAGGTTCCGCGGGCTCGTCGACATCAGGCTCCTCCGACACCAGGCCGCGCTTCCCCGGTCTTCGCCCCTTCTCGCCCGCCGCCGCCGACGCGGTGAGCCCCCCGCCTCCACCGGCCTCGGCACGCTTCCCGGACACCCCGCCGGCATCCGCGACCGACCCGCGCCGCACGAACCCCGAACGACCCGGCACGGTCCCGCCCCGGCCGCCTCATCGACCCACGGCGGCGACGGGGGCCGACGAACCACCCCGGGAAACCAGGCAGGAGACGACCACACCCCTCCGCCCGGCCCCGTCGACAGCCTCCGACACCCCGCCCGGCCCACCGCGCCCCTCTGCCCCACCACGCGCTGTGCCCGAGGCTCCGCGCGAGGCACCCGACCGACCGCGCCAGGACCCCACCCGCCCGGCGACGCCTCCCAGTCCTACTGTTCCGCCCCGTCCTGCGGGTGAGGCTCCGCGTCAGCCGTCCGATCGGTCGCGGCAGGAGCCGTCCCGCCCGGCGACGCCTCCCGGTTCCCCTGTTTCGCCGCCGCCCCGTCCGGTGACGTCTCCCGATCCCGCAGAACCGTCACGGCCCGCGACCGAGGCCGCATCGCCGACGGGCGACCGGCAACGCGAGACCCCCGCACGGCCGGCAACACCCCCGTCGCGCCCGGTTGTTGCTCCCGAGGACCCGTCGGAGACCACCTCTCGGCCGGGGCCGTCCCCCGCCGCCCCGTGGCGGGGTGAATCGTTCACGGATCCCACGGGCGGTGCGCCCACGCGCGGTGTGTGGTCGCCTTCAGGTGCCGGTGCGCCGTATCCCTCCTCCGGTACCGGTACCGGAACTGCCGGGTCCCGGCCTGCCGATGCCCCTCCCGCCGGCCCCGCGGCGTCCGGCCCGGGCCCGGGCTCCTCCGGGCCCACCGCCGAAGGCACCGGCACCAGCACCGCCCCCTGGTCATCTGCCGCTCCCAGTAGCTCAGTTCAGGCCGTTCCCGCACCCACTCCAGCCCCCGTCCCCAACGACACCGGTACCAGTGCCTGGTCGCCCGCCGCCCCCGGCACGCCCCTCCGTCCCGCGTCCGAAATGCCGCGGCCCGGGGTCAACTCCGGTCCCGATCCCGCCTTTTCCTGGAGCGCGCCGGTAACTCCCGTCGGCGGGCGGCCGGTTGTGTCGTTCGGGGAGCCCGAGGGGTACGACGAGCGGGTACGGCCGCGGCCGTTGGGGGCGCGGATACGGTCCCGTACCGTCGCTGTCGCCGCCTGTGTCGTGCTCGGTCTCGGTCTCATCGGCGGTGCGGTGACCGGGAGTTGGCTCACCGGCGACGACGGGGACGACGGCGGTGCGAGCACCTTCGCCGCCGCCGGACAGCTGTGGCACAGCGTGCCCGTCGACCAGCTGTTCCCGCCCACCGTGCAGGGCCAGGGCGCGGGCCCCGGCGGCGCCGACCGCACCTGGACCCGGATCGCCGTGGCCCCGGACACCGGCTGCGCGGGCGCCTTCGACCCGCTGCTGAGCAGGGTGCTCGCCCCGGTCGGCTGCCAACGGCTCCTGCGCGCCACCTACACCGACGCCACCCAGAGCTATGTCACGACGGTCGGCCTCCTCTTCACCAAGGCCGACATCGCCGCGATGACCTCGCTGTCCAACCGGTTCAAGAACGAGAAGCTCGGCGACCGGACCGACCTCCTGCCCCGCCCGTACACCGCGAAGGGCACCGTCGCCGCCTCCTTCGGCGACAAACAGCGGGCCTCCTGGACCGTCTCCGTCCTCACCGACGCGCCCGTCGTCGTCTACGCCGTCTCCGGCTGGGCGGACGGCCGTACCGTCGACGCACCCGAACCCGCCGACGAAGCCGTCACCTCCGGCTCCACCACGGCCCCCTCGCAGTCGGGTCTCGGCAACGAGGCGGAGGGGCTCGCCGACCGTGTGGAGCGGAGCCTGCGCAAGACCGTCGACTCACCCTCCGAGACCTCGGCTTCAGAGACGTCGAAAACGTCGAAGGCGGCGGCGACCTCGAAGGCTTCGGAGGGGAACTCATGAGCGTCACGTCCCGCCGGGCCGGGCTGGTGAGCGCCCTCCTGGCCGCCTCCCTCGCCCTGGTCCCGTCCACCGTCGCGCACGCCGACGGCATACGTGCCCAGGAGTGGGCCCTGGACGCCATGAACACCCAGGAGATCTGGCAGACCACCAAGGGCAAGGGCATCACCGTCGCCGTCCTCGACACCGGAGTGGAGGCCGACCATCCCGACCTCACCGGCAATGTCCTCACCGGCAAGGACATGGTCGGCTTCGGGGCGAAGCCGGGGGACCGGGCCTGGGCGCGGCACGGCACCGCCATGGCCGGCATCATCGCCGGGCACGGACATGGTCCCGGGGATGAAGACGGCGTCATGGGTGTCGCCCCGGAGGCGAAGATCCTGCCCGTCCGCGTGATCCTCGAAGACGGCGACTCCGCCCGCAGCAAGGCCCGCACCACCCGGGGCAACGCCCTTGCGGACGGCATCCGTTGGGCCGCCGACCACGGCGCCGACGTCATCAACCTCTCCCTCGGCGACGACTCCGCCTCCGCGCACCCCGAGCCCGCCGAGGACGAGGCAGTGCAGTACGCCCTGAAGAAGGGCGTCGCCGTCGTCGCCTCCGCCGGCAACGGCGGCGAGAAGGGCGACCACGTCTCCTACCCGGCCGCCTACCCGGGGGTGATCGCCGCGACCGCCGTGGACCGCTACGGCACCCGCGCCTCCTTCTCCACCCGCCGCTGGTACGCCACGGTCAGCGCGCCCGGTGTGAACGTCGTCATCGCCGACCCCGACCACAAGTACTACGAGGGCTGGGGCACCAGCGCCGCGTCCGCCTTCGTGTCGGGCGCGGTGGCGCTCCTCAAGGCGGCCCACCCGGGGCTGACCCCGGCCCAGATCAAGAAGCTCCTCGAAGACACCGCCCGCAACCCCCCGGCCGGCGGCCGTGACGACTCCCGGGGCTTCGGCTTCATCGACCCCGCCGCCGCGATCAAGGCCGCCGCCGCCCTCAAGCCGACGAGCCTGCACGCCGCCGCCTACGGCAACAAGTACTTCGGCGCGGGACCCGACCCCGTCAAGACCGACAGCCGTACGTCCGACTGGGCGGGCCCCCTCGCGGGCGGCGCCGGCGGGGTCCTGCTCGTGGCGGCGGTCGTCCTGTGGCGCGGCCGACGCAGACGACCCGCGGGCTTCTAGGGACCCGCGCAAGCAATCTTCTCCCGCAAGCAATCTTCCGGCGACCAGGAACAGCCGTACGGCAGTCAGTCAGTCGGTGGCGGACGCGGAGGCCGACGTGGAGGAGTCGGACCCCGCGAACGCCGCGACCCCCGCCTTCGCCGCCGCCTCGATCAGCGTGATGCCCTTGTTCTGCGTCGTGCTGCCCTTCGACAGCACCGCGATCAGGTACTCGTGCCCGTCCGGGGCCGTCACCCGCCCGATGCTGTTGACGTCCCACAGCCCGGTCGCGCTCCGCGCCAGCCAGCCGTTCTTCAGCCGCCACTGGGAGCCGTCGGCCGCCGCCGACACCCCCCACTGCTGATCGGCCTCTATCTTCCCCATGAGCCCCTGGAGGTACGACTTCGAGGCCGAGCTCAGCTTGGAGTCGTCCCCGAACACCTGCTGGAGCAGGGTGAGTTGATCCGCCGCCGTGGTCTGCGTGAGCCCCCAGAGCGGGCCGTCGCCACCCTTGGTGCCGGTCAGCCCGAACGTCTTGTTGGCCGTGTCGAGCCCGTCCGCCGTGCCGATCATGTTCCACAGCGCCGTCGCGGAGTTGTTGTCGCTGTTCTCGATCATCGTGGTGGCGTACGCCTTCTGCGTCGCGGTCAGCTGCCGCCCCGCGTCCTGCGCCTGCAGCAGCAGTGTCGCCAGGATGTCGACCTTGACGATGCTCGCCGTGTCGTAGGCCGCGCTGCCGTACGTCGCGCTCTCGCCGGAGTCCACGTCGAGCACGGCGACCGACACCTTCTGGTCGCCGGCCGGGGTCACCGACTTCATGGCCTTGGCCAGCAGCGCGTCGTAGTCCACCGCCGGCTGTGTCACCGGTTCCACCGTCGCCTCCCCGCTGCCCGATGCGGACGCCGATGCCGAGGCGGACGGCGCCGCAGCCGACGATACGGGGCCGGAGTGCGCCTGTGCCTTCACGTACACGGTTCCGGCCGCCGTACCGCCCACGACCGCCACGGTGGCGAGGGCGGTGTAGAGGAGCGGACGGCGCCGGGAGGGACGCGCGCGGTGGTTTCGGCGGGCGGCTCTGGAAGACTCCATGCCCGCGATCGTGGAGGCGGCGACTGTGCGAACCGTGAGGCGAAAGTTAGATGTCTGTCAACGCTGTCTGAGAAACGTGTGAAAGCTGTGTCCCCCGCGTTTCAGGACCCGCACAAGCCCTGCAGCATCCCCCCGATAGGGTCGGTCACCGTGGCGAACAAGAACATTCCCGACTCCGGCTACTCCGACGACGACGGCTCGGCCGATCCCGCACTGAGCGCGGCGCTCGCCGCCTGGGCCGAGGACCGCACCGCCGTGGATCCCGTCCTGGCGGCCCTCAAGGGCGCCCGGCTGCTCGTGCCCGTGGTGGCCGTGCTCGGTGAGGTCGAGGTGGACGAGAAGGGGCTGCGCCGCGAGAAGACCAGTGACATGGCCGTCCCCACCCTGAAGGCCGGCGGTCGCACCGCGCTGCCCGCCTTCACGTCCAGCGACTCGCTGGCCCGTTGGGACCCGGCGGCGCGACCCGTGGCCGTACCGCTGCACCAGGCCCTGCAGGCCGCCGCGCACGAGAAGGCGGACACGATCGTGCTGGACCTGGCCGGGCCGGTGTCCTTCGAGCTGTCGGGGCCCGCGCTGCTGGCCCTCGCCGAGGGGCGTACCAGCGTGGACCCGCTCGCCGATCCGGCGGTCGCGGAGGCGGTCCGCGCCGCGCTCACCGATGTGCGCGCGGTGCTGCGTGCCTACCTCGGTCCGGGCCGGGGTGACGGCACCCTCGCCCTCGTCTTCGAGCCCGCCGTGCCGCACGCCGGCGGCATTCACGCGGTCGCGCGCCGGCTCGCGGCCGAGGAGACGCTGCGGGCCCGCCTGGTGCGCGGCCTCGACCTGGCAGTCCTGCCGGCCGGGACGACGCCTCCGGGCGAGCCCTTTTACGTACGTGTGGGGTGAGCCGCTAGCCGTAGACCGGGCCCGTGTACTTCTCGCCCGGGCCCTGGCCCGGCTCGTCGCGGACGAGGGACGCCTCGCGGAACGCCAGCTGGAGCGACTTCAGACCGTCGCGCAGCGGGGCCGCGTGGAAGGAGCTGATCTCGGTCGTGCTCGCGTCGAGGAGCCCGGCGAGGGCGGTGACCAGCTTGCGGGCCTCGTCCAGGTCCTTGTACTTGTCGCCCTCGTCGGTCAGACCGAGCTTCACGGCGGCGGCGCTCATCAGATTGACGGCGACCGTCACGATCACCTCGACAGCCGGGACCTCCGCGATGTCGCGGGTCAGGGCGTCGAAGTCGGGGGAGTCGGGATTCGCGGACTCGGGGGGCGTGTCACTCATGCCCCACACGATAGGGCCCGGTGTACGGCGGTTCGCACCACCCCCGGGTAGCTGCTAACCTTGTGTGATGACCGGCCAGGCACTCGCGTGCCCGGCCAACAAGTGGAGGCTCCGATCTCCCACCTGACTGTCCTCACGGACGGCGGGTCACCCCCGGTCAGGCGGTTGCCATCGTTCCGTACGGACGATGGAGTCGCCCGAAAGCGCGCCCCGCGATCATCGCGGCGGTGCTCCGGCAGTGTTTTGGAGCCCCGTCTTGTGATCGTCCGGGGCATTTTTCATGTTCCGGCGCGGTTGGGTCTGTCTAACAGAGACAAACGCGGCCGTCCGCCAGATGGCCGTGTGGTGCTAACCGAGGAGGATCCATCAGCACCGAGCCCCGTATCAACGACCGGATTCGCGTTCCCGAGGTTCGACTTGTCGGCCCGAGCGGCGAACAGGTCGGGATTGTTCCGCTTGCCAAGGCCCTGGAGCTGGCGCAGGAGTACGACCTCGACCTGGTCGAGGTGGCGGCGAACGCACGTCCGCCGGTCTGCAAGCTCATGGACTACGGGAAGTTCAAGTACGAGTCGGCCATGAAGGCCCGTGAGGCGCGCAAGAACCAGGCGCACACGGTCATCAAGGAAATGAAGCTCCGGCCGAAGATCGACCCGCACGACTACGACACCAAAAAGGGTCACGTCGTCCGGTTCCTCAAGCAGGGCGACAAGGTCAAGATCACGATCATGTTCCGTGGTCGCGAGCAGTCCCGGCCCGAGTTGGGCTACCGACTGCTGCAGCGGCTCGCCACGGACGTCGAGGACCTCGGGTTCATCGAGTCGAACCCGAAGCAGGACGGCCGAAACATGATCATGGTGCTTGGCCCGCACAAGAAGAAGACCGAGGCGATGGCCGAGGCCCGTGAGGCCCAGGCGGCCCGCAAGGCTGAGGCGAAGGCCAACCCGGGCAAGTCGCAGAACGCCGCGGAGTCCGACTTCGAAGGCGAAGACATCGAAGGCGAAGTCATCGGGGACGAGGACATCGCCGCCGAGGTCGAGACCGTCGAGGCCCCGGCCGAGGCTCGCGCCGACGCCTGATCCCCGGACGCCAGTCCAGGGACGTAACCGAAACAAGAGCGACGCTCCACCTGTGCCCGGTTTCACGACCGGGCACCGGAGCGCCACCGACGAGGAGATAACGGCGCTATGCCGAAGAACAAGTCGCACAGCGGTGCCAGTAAGCGCTTCAAGATCACCGGCTCCGGCAAGGTGCTCCGCGAGCGTGCCGGCAAGCGCCACCTGCTTGAGCACAAGTCGTCCCGCGTGACGCGGCGCCTCACCGGCACTGCCGAGATGGCCCCGGGCGACGCCAAGAAGATCAAGAAGCTTCTCGGCAAGTGACGTACGCGGCGCTCCCGTCGAGCGCCGTACGTCTGGACCGGGACCCCATCGATTCCGGGCCGTGTGAGTCCAACCACGGCCCCGCTACAAGGAGTTAAACAAGTGGCACGCGTCAAGCGGGCAGTCAACGCCCACAAGAAGCGCCGGGCGATCCTCGAAGCCGCCTCCGGCTACCGCGGTCAGCGTTCGCGTCTGTACCGCAAGGCCAAGGAGCAGGTCACCCACTCGCTGGTCTACAACTACAACGACCGCAAGAAGCGCAAGGGCGACTTCCGCCGGCTGTGGATCCAGCGCATCAACGCCGCTGCCCGCGCCAACGGCATCACCTACAACCGCTTCATCCAGGGTCTGAACGCGGCCAACATCGAGGTCGACCGCAAGATCCTCGCGGAGCTGGCTGTCAACGACGCCGGTGCGTTCGCCGCGCTGGTCGAGGTTGCGCAGAAGGCGCTGCCGAGCGACGTCAACGCGCCGAAGGCCGCGTGACGCTGCGCTGGCGTTGAGCCGACGTGATTGAAGGGCCCGCAGGTTGAATCCTGCGGGTCCTTTGTTGCTGGCCCGGCCTCGGTAGTTGTTCGGGTGCCGACCGGTTGTGGCTGGTCGCGCAGTTCCCCGCGCCCCCTGGGGGTTGCGGTTGTCCGGAGATTTGAAGGTGAAGCAGAACATGTCCCCTGGTGGTCCCGAACTCATTTCTCCCCGTTCCTCTCGTGTTGCTGCCGCCCGGCGGCTCGCTCGGCGGAACTTTCGGAGCAAGGAGCGGCTGTTCCTGGCTGAGGGGCCGCAAGCCGTGCGGGAGGCCGCCGGGTACAAGGACACGCTTGTCGAGCTGTTCGCCACCGTTGAAGCCGCGGAGCGGTACGCCGACATCGTCGGCGAGGCCCGTGACGCCGGTGCCCGGGTGCATCTCGCCGATGAGCAGGTGATCGCCGACATCTCGACCACCGTTACCCCGCAGGGGCTGGTCGGGGTCTGCCGGTTCCTCGACACCCCCTTCGAGGAGATCCTCAAGGGTCGGCCCAAGCTCGTTGCCGTACTGGCGAATGTGCGCGATCCCGGGAACGCCGGCACCGTCCTGCGCTGTGCCGATGCCGCCGGTGCCGAGGCCGTCGTACTGACCGACGCTTCTGTCGATCTCTACAACCCGAAGGCGGTTCGCGCCTCCGTCGGCTCGCTCTTCCACCTTCCCGTCGCTGTCGGGGTGCCCGTCGAGCAGGCCGTGGCCGGGCTCAAGGAGATCGGGGTGCGGATCCTCGCCGCAGACGGGGCCGGGACCGACGACCTCGACGACGAGCTGGACCAGGGAACCATGGGCGGGCCCACCGCCTGGGTGTTCGGCAACGAGGCCTGGGGGCTTCCGGAGGAGACCCGCGCACTCGCGGACGCCGTCGTGCGGGTTCCGATCCACGGGAAGGCCGAGAGCCTGAACCTCGCCACCGCCGCCGCCGTATGTCTGTATGCGTCTGCCCGTGCACAGCGCGGCTCCGGAGGGTGCCGCTCCGTCACCGACAGCTAGTAGGGTGACCAGCTCGGGGGCCACCTGCGCCGTATGAGAAGAGGTGGGGTACGGGGATGACTGTCGGCACGAGCAGCGCGCCGGGAGCACGCGGCGTGCCCCGGCCGTCCACGGCCCGGCACGACGACCTCGGCATCGACCCCGACCAACTGGCCGACGGCCTGGTCGTCGCCGACGAGCACGGCCATGTCGTCTGCTTCAACGCCGCCGCCGAGCGCATCACCTCCGTCCGCGCCGCCGACGCCCTCGGACAGCGGCTGGAGAAGGCCCTCCCCTTAGAGGACCTGGAGGGCCGCCGCTGGTGGCAACTGACCGATCCCTACGGCGGGTTGGCCATCCGGGTACGGCAGCCCGAGCGGAATCTGCTGCTGCCGGGCGGGCATGAAGTGCTCGTCACCGCACGCTATGTCCGGGCGGAACCCCTCGGTCCGGTCCGCCGGGTCGTCGTCTCGCTGCGCGACACCGAGGCCCGTCGCCGTACCGAGCGCAGTCACGCCGAGCTGATCGCGACCGTCGCCCACGAGCTGCGTTCCCCGCTCACCTCCGTCAAGGGCTTCACCGCGACCCTGCTCGCCAAGTGGGAACGCTTCACCGACGACCAGAAGCGGCTGATGCTGGAGACCGTCGACGCCGACGCCAACCGCGTCACCCGGCTCATCGCCGAGCTGCTCGACATCTCCCGCATCGACTCCGGGCGGCTCGAACTGCGCCGCCAGCCCGTCGACATGGGCGCGGCGGTCGGCCGTCACATCCAGGCGTACGTCGCCGCCGGTCAGCCCGCCGACCGGTTCATGCTCCGCGTCGAGCAGCCGCTGCCCGACCTGTGGGCCGACCCCGACAAGGTCGACCAGGTGCTGAGCAACCTGCTGGAAAATGCGGTGCGCCACGGCGAGGGAACCGTCACCATCGACGTCACGGCCTCGGCATCCCCCCGCGAAGGGGAGGAGACCGGCACCTCGGTGACGGTCAGCGACGAGGGCCCAGGCATCCCGGAGGAGTCCATGAACCGCGTCTTCACCCGCTTCTGGCGGGGCAGCAAGCGCGGCGGCACCGGACTCGGTCTGTACATCGTCAAGGGCATCGTCGAAGCCCACGGCGGCACCATCACGGTCGGCCGCGCCCCCGGTGGCGGCGCCGAGTTCCGATTTATGCTGCCCGTGGGCACCCCGGCGTATCTCCAGTAGCGCCGACCGAGGACCCACGGGCGCGTCCGCACACTTCACCCCCGTTAGACTCGGCCTTTGGCACCTTTGCGTCCCCGTTTCAGGGACGACGACGCGTCCCCCGAGTCGAGTCGGGACGGGGACCATCCGCCAGCCAACCGGAAGCACGGGAAGAGATGTCGGCACCGAATAAGTCGTACGACCCTGTAGAGGTCGAGGCCTTGAAACCGGAAGAGATCGAGCGCATGCGGGACGAGGCGCTCGCCGCCTTCGCCGCCGCCGGTGATCTCGACGCGCTCCAGGAGGCCAAGGTCGCCCACACCGGCGGCACCTCCCCGCTCGCCCTCGCCAACCGCGAGATCGGCGCGCTGCCCCCGCAGGCCAAGGCCGCGGCCGGCAAGCTCGTCGGGCAGGCCCGGGGCGCCGTCAACAAGGCCCTCGCCACCCGCCAGACCGAGCTGGAGGCCGACCGCGACGCCCGCGTCCTGGTCGAGGAGGCGGTGGACGTCACGCTGCCGTACGACCGCGTCCCGGCCGGCGCCCGGCACCCGCTGACCACGTTCATGGAGCGGGTCGCGGACGTCTTCGTGTCCATGGGATACGAGATCGCCGAGGGCCCCGAGGTCGAGGCGGAGTGGTTCAACTTCGACGCGCTCAACTTCACCCCGGACCACCCGGCCCGGCAGATGCAGGACACCTTCTTCGTCCAGGGCCCCAAGGGCACCGAGGGCGACGAGTCCGGTGTCGTGCTGCGCACCCACACCTCGCCCGTGCAGGCCCGCGCCATGCTGGACCGCGAGCCGCCGGTCTACATCGTGTGCCCCGGCCGCGTGTACCGCACGGACGAGCTGGACGCCACGCACACCCCGGTCTTCCACCAGATCGAGCTCCTCGCCATCGACGAGGGCCTGACCATGGCCGACCTCAAGGGCACCCTGGACCACATGGTCCAGTCGCTCTTCGGCGCGGAGATGAAGACCCGGCTGCGCCCGAACTACTTCCCCTTCACCGAGCCGTCCGCCGAGATGGACATGCTCTGCTACGTCTGCAAGGGCGAGTCCGTCGGCAACCCCGACCGCCCCTGCCGTACCTGCTCCTCCGAGGGCTGGATCGAGCTGGGCGGCTGCGGCATGGTCAACCCGCGCGTGCTCGTCGCCTGTGGTGTGGACCCGGAGAAGTACAGCGGTTTCGCCTTCGGGTTCGGCATCGAGCGGATGCTGATGTTCCGCCACAACGTCGAAGACATGCGAGACATCGTCGAGGGCGACGTCCGGTTCACCCGGCCGTTCGGGATGGAGATCTGATGCGCGTCCCGCTTTCTTGGCTGCGGGAGTACGTCGACCTGCCGGCGACGGAGACCGGCCGCGACGTCCAGGCCAAGCTCATTTCCGTGGGCCTCGAGGTAGAGACCGTCGAGCAGTTGGGCGACGGCCTCAAGGGCCCGCTCGTCGTCGGCAAGGTCCTCACCATCGAGGAGTTGGAGGGCTTCAAGAAGCCGATCCGCTTCTGCACGGTCGACGTCGGCCAGGCCAACGGCACCGGTGAGCCCCAGGAGATCGTCTGCGGCGCCCGCAACTTCGCCGTCGGCGACAAGGTCGTCGTGGTCCTCCCCGGTGCGGTCCTGCCGGGCGATTTCGCGATCGCCGCGCGCAAGACCTACGGCAAGACCTCGCACGGCATGATCTGCTCCGGCGACGAGCTGGGCATGGGCGACGACGGCTCCCACGGCATCATCGTCCTGCCGCCGGAGCACGAGGTCGGCACCGACGCGATCGAGCTGCTCCAGCTCGTCGACGAGGTCCTCGACATCGCCGTCACGCCCGACCGCGGCTACGCCCTGTCGATCCGCGGCGTCGCCCGCGAGACCGCCATCGCCTACGGCCTCCCGCTGAGCGACCCGGCCCTCCTCGACGTACCCGGCCCGAACGCCTTCGGCTACCCGGTACAGGTCTCCGACCCGATGGGCTGCGACCGCTTCACCGCCCGCACGGTGACCGGCCTCGACCCCGAGGCCCGCTCCCCGCTCTGGCTGACCCGCCGCCTCCAGAAGGCGGGCATGCGCCCGATCTCGCTCGCCGTCGACATCACCAACTACGTGATGCTGGAACTGGGCCAGCCCCTGCACGCCTACGACCGCTCCCGCGTCCAGGGACCGATCGGCGTGCGCCGGGCCGAGCAGGGCGAGAAGCTCGTCACCCTCGACGGCGTCACCCGCACGCTGGACGCCCAGGACCTGGTGATCACCGACGACCGCGGCCCCATCGGCCTCGCGGGCGTCATGGGCGGCGCCAACACCGAGATCGACGACACCGAGAACACCACCACCGAGGTCGTCGTCGAGGCCGCGCACTTCGACGCGCTCTCCATCTCGCGCACTGCCCGCCGCCACAAGCTGGCCTCCGAGGCGTCCAAGCGCTTCGAGCGGGGCGTCGACCCGCAGGCCGCGTCGGCCGCGGCCCAGCGCACGGTCGACCTCCTGGTCCTCCTCGCGGGTGGCACGGCGGACGCCGGTGTCACCGAGGTCATCGCGCCCTCGGCCCCGCACACCATCACCATTCCGGCCAACCACCCGGACACGGTGGCGGGTGTCGACTACGGCCGCGAGACCGTCGTACGCCGACTCCAGCAGGTCGGCTGCGACGTGTACGGGCAGGACGAGCTGATCGTCACCGTCCCGTCCTGGCGCCTTGACCTCACCGACCCGAACGACCTGGCCGAAGAGGTCATCCGCCTTGAGGGCTACGAGAACCTGCCCTCCACGCTCCCCAAGCCCCCCGCGGGCCGGGGCCTCACCGACCGCCAGCGCCTGCACCGCCGCGTCGGCCGCGCACTCGCGGGCGCCGGTTACGTGGAGGCGCCGAACTACCCCTTCGTCGGCGAGCACGTCTTCGACCAGTTCGGTCTGACCGCCGACGACCCGAACCGCAAGGTCGTCAAGCTGGTCAACCCGCTCTCCGACGAGGAGCCCGCACTCCGCACGACTCTGCTGCCGGGCCTGCTGGGTGCCCTGCGGCGCAACGACGGCCGCGGCTCGCACGACCTCGCGCTCTTCGAGACGGGCCTGGTCTTCCACCCGCGCGAAGAGCTGAAGATCGCCGTACGACTCCCGGTCGACCGGCGCCCGACCGACGAGGAGATCGCCTCCCTCACCGAGGCGCTCCCGCTGCAGCCCCGGCACGCGGCCGTCGTCCTCACCGGCGCCCGTGAGCAGGCCGGCTGGTGGGGCAAGGGCCGCCCGTCCGACTGGGCCGACGCGGTCGAGTCGGCGCGGGTCCTCGCGCGTGAGGCCGGCACCGAACTCCTCGTCCGCAAGGGCCAGTACGGTCCCTGGCACCCCGGCCGCTGCGCCGAACTCGCGGTCGTCGTCGAGGGTGTTGAGCAAGTCATCGGGTACGCCGGTGAGTTGCACCCCGGTGTCCTGAAGACGCTCGGTCTGCCCGCGCGCACCAGCGCGATGGAACTGGACCTGGACGTCCTGGAGTCGGCGTCGGCGGGCGTCCCCAAGGGGCCGAAGATCTCCACGTTCCCGGTCGCCACGCAGGACGTCGCCCTGGTCGTCGACGCCTCGGTCCCGCACACGGACGTCGAGGCGGCGCTGCGCGAGGGCGCGGGTGAACTGCTGGAGTCCATCCGGCTGTTCGACGTCTACGACAACGCCGCACAGCTGGGCGAGGGCAAGAAGTCCCTCGCCTACGCGCTGCGTTTCCGTGCGGCGGACCGGACGCTGACCGTCGACGAGGCGTCGGCGGCTCGGGACGCGGCGGTGGCGTTGGCGGCCGAGCGCACGGGAGCCGTACTGAGGGGTTGATCGCGGGAGGGGCCGATTCCGTATCGAGACGGTCCCTACCTGCATAAATGCACCTGTCTCATGTCACCTCACTCGTTCGGGTGAGAAGTTCGGGCGATCTGGCCCGATCGAGGCATGCGGTCGACAGAATCGGACCGGCCTTTCGGGGTCGGTCCGATTGCGCTGTCGGGGCCTATTTGGGGGGCCACAGGCATGATCCGCATCAAGGCTGGGGTTCCCCGCAGGCCGCGCCCGAGGCCGCGCACCCGCCGTCCACTGCGCCGGGCGCTCGCCCTGGGGCTGCCCACGATGTGGGGCGCCATGGCGATCACCTACAAACTCACCTGCCCGCTCGCCCAGCAGAACGACATGGGCGCACGCATCGTCACCAGCGCGGTGTTCTTCGCGGTCGGCACCGGTCTCATCGTCCAGGTCCGCCGCTCCCTGCTGCGCGAACTCCGCCAGATCCGCCAGATCGCGGGCGCCGCCCAGAACGCGCTGCTCCGCCCACTGCCACCCCGCCTCGACGGCCTGAACATCGCCGCCGCCCAACTCTCCGCCGAACGCGGCGCGGTGGTGGGCGGCGACCTGTACGAGGTCATCGCCACCGAGCACGGCGTCAGGGTCGTGATGGGCGACGTACGCGGCCACGGCATCGCCGCGATCGGCACGGTCGCCGCGGTCCTCGGCAGCTTCCGCGAGGCCGCCCACGACGAACCCGACCTGGAGGGCGTCCTACGCCGCCTCGACCGCGCCCTCGCCCGCCACCTGCGCGAACGCGCCCGCGCGGAACACCCCGCGTCGGGCGCGCTGGACCCCGACAGCCCGGTGGCCGAGGAGTTCGTCACGGTACTGCTGCTGGAGATCGGCGCGGACGGCGAACTCCGCGCCCTCAACTGCGGTCATCCGTGGCCCTATCGGTTGAGCGGGACGGGTGCCGAGCTGCTGGCCCGAGCAGATCCTCTCCCGCCTCTCGGCCCGTTTCCCCTGCCGGCGCTGCTGCCTTTCGTCTGCTGCGGTCAACTGCTCCCGGGCGAGGCGCTGTTCTTGTACACGGACGGAGCGGAGGACGCGCGGGACGCAAGGGGCGAATTCTTCCCGCTGGCGGACGTCCTGGCAGCGTCGGCGGCCCAACACCCGCTCCCCGTGCCCCAGTCGTTGCTGGGCTCGGTCTTCACGGCCTTGCTGCGCCACACCGGAGGCACCCCGACGGACGACGTGGCGTTACTCGTCCTCCGCAATGACCGCAAGGCCAAGTGCGCCAACCCAGGGGCGCGGGGAACCGTGCGACCAGCCACAACGCACCCGCAGCCGACGAACTACCGTTAGCCAGTGCACCGCAGAGCCAGGCCGCCGCACTTACGAGGGGGAGCCGGCGGCCCGGCCGGCCTCTTGCGAGGCAATCCAGTCAACCGGTTGGAAACTCTCCGCAACAGCGCGCACACACCCCGGATCCACGCACTCCGTTCACACCCCGTGTGAACCCAACCGCACTACTCTGTCCGCACCGAGTCACCGGGGGGCCATCCATGCAGCCCAACACACTCCTCGACGCGATCCTGGACGAGGCGGGCATCTCGCACGCGGGACTTGCCGCACATGTGAACCAGGCGGGCCGCGCCCGAGGCCTCGCACTCCGGTACGAACACACCGCCGTGGCAAGGTGGTTGAAGGGCCAGCGCCCGCGGGGCCAGGTCCCCGACCTGATCTGTGAGGTCCTCGCGACCCGCCTGCACAGACCCGTCACCCTCGACGACATCGGCCTCGGCGTACCGGGCGAACCGGCCACCCCGCACGGCACCTCCCTCTCCGGCTTCGTCGAGCGGGCCACCGCCCTGTGGCGCTCCGACGAACAGCAGCGCCCGCACATCCTCGGGGCGCCCGCGGTCACCGGAACGCCCGCCGTGATGCCGGTGTGGGAGTGGGAGAACCCACCGGACGACGTGGACGTCTCGCGCGGCGGCCGGCACCGGGTGAGCATGGCGGACATCGAGATGCTGCGCGCGGCCCGTGCCCACTACGAGCAGATGTACCGCAAGGCCGGCGGCGTGGCGACCCGCACCCGCATTGTCGGCTTCCTCAACTCCGAGACCGCCCCACTGCTGCGCGGCAGCTACACCGACGCCACCGGCCGTCAACTGCACCGGGCGACCGGCGGGTTGGTGGCCATCGCGGGCATCTGCGCCTACGACTCGGACGCGCACGGACTCGCCCAGCGCTACTTCCACCAGGCGCTCAGGCTCGCAAAGGCCAGCAATGACAGGGGACTCGGCGCGTACGTCATCGCGCTGCTCGTCAACCAGTCCCTGTTCATGCGGGAGTTCCGCCAGGCCGTCGCCTTCGCGGAGGCCGCGCTGCGGGCTGCGGGGCGGCAGATCACCCCGGCGCTCGCCTCCGACCTGTACGCGATGCAGGCGAAGGCGTACGCACACCTCGGCGACGGCACGAGCGCGCTCTCCTGCATCCGTCGTGCCGAACAGGCCGCCGAACGCATCCGGCGCGGATACGAGCCCGACGAGACCGGCTATGTCCAGCCGGGCCTGGTCAACGTCCAGGTGGCGGAGGCGCTGCTCAGCCTGGGCGATCTGACGGCTGCGGGGGAGCACGCCATGGCGGCCGTGGACACTCCGGCGCACGACCGGGGCCGGGTGCACCGCCTCGCCATGCTCAGCCAGATCGAACTGCGCCGGGGAAACGCCGACAAAGCGGTGGCCACGGCGGTGCAGATGGCCGAGCAGGCCCGGGGGATGGAGTCCCAGCGGCTGCGCGACAGACTCCGCGCGGTGCGCGAGTACCTGGTGCGCAGCGACTGCGCGGGTACGGCCGAGGCGGCCGAACTCATCGACGGGGCACTGCGCGTACCGCTGTAAAGGCGTCGTAGACCACAACACAGTCCCTGCTGCGATATTGCCACTTACTCGACGGAAGGTGGCAGAACCGTGCAGTGGACGAAACAGAACGAACAAACTGTGTACTCAAACCGCTGGTTCAGCGTCAATCTCGCGGATGTCGAACTACCCGACGGCCGACACCTCGACCACTTCCTCATACGGCTGAGGCCGGTGGCGGTGGCGACGGTCGTGAACGAGGCGAACGAGGTTCTCCTCCTGTGGCGCCACCGCTTCATCACCGACAGCTGGGGGTGGGAGCTCGCGGCGGGCGTCGTCGAGGACGGCGAGGACATCGTGCGCGCAGCCGCCAGGGAACTGGAGGAAGAGACCGGCTGGCGGCCGGGGCCCCTGCACCACCTGATGAGCGTGGAGCCGTCCAACGGGCTCACGGACGCCCGGCACCACATCTACTGGGCCGACGAGGGCGAGTACACCGGACACCCCGTGGACGACTTCGAGTCGGACCGCCGGGAATGGGTACCGCTCAAACTCGTACCCGACATGGTCGCCCGCGGGGAGGTCCCGGCCGCCAACATGGCAGCCGCACTACTGCTGTTGCACCACTTGAGGCTGGGGGAGGATGCAGCGCCCCAAAGGGGCGCGGGGAACTGCGCGACCAGCCACGACGGACCCGCAGCCGACCGACCGCCCTTCGGGCTCTAGCGTCCCAACGCCTGCCAGACAGTCACGACAAGTGCACCCACGGCGGTCAGTGCGGCAATGGCCGGCAGCGGCCACCGTGTGTGCTCCAGTGCAACGATGCGCGCGCTCAGATCATCCACTTCCTTGTCGGTCTCCTCGGTGCGATGGCTGAGCAGGGCCAGCCCTCCCTCGACGCGCGCGTAGGCGACGTCGAGGCGGCGGCGTAACTCTGCGAGTTCTCCATGTACCACGGGATGCTCGGGGTCGGCGGTCACGTGTCCGCTCCTTTCCGTAGTCGGAACATCCCTTGCATGCGCATGAAGAGTCAACTCGCCTGGTGGACGCCAGGGGAGAGTGTGCGAGCGGCATATGCGGGCCCGGCGCGCACACGGTGTGTGAATGCCGCGGGCCCGGCACTCCGATGAGCGCCGGGCCCGTAACGGCCGTAATGTGACGGTGAGTTGCCGCGAGGCGGGTGCTCAGCCGTAGGTGTAGAACCCCGAGCCGGACTTACGGCCGAGGCGGCCCGCGTCGACCATGCGCTGGAGCAGCGGGGGAGCGGCGTAGAGCGGCTCCTTGTACTCCTCGTACATCGAGCTGTGGGTGGAGTGATCTGCGGCGTTGAGTCTCCGGGTGGTGCTGACCAGGCAACATGCTTGTGTCGCGTTATTCCTTCATGTTCCGTGTTAGCCCGCTACGGAACCCCCTGGAACCCCCCTGGGGCGACGAAACCTCCCTCAGGGCCCCCTCGCGAAACGGCCCCTGAAGTGGGCAAACGACAAGTCCCCCTTGCGCTGACTGGCGGCGCAAGAGGGACTGCCCTCCCGTCGATGAGGCGCGCTTCCCAACGGCTTCGTCGACGGGCGTTCTGGGTTATGCCGCAGTCGAGCGGCAGCTGACGTCATGTCTAACTGATTCGATATAGATGTGTCACTCACCCATTCGAGTGAACACACGTTCGAATACCCCACACTAGCCTTAGCCCTGCGGCATATGCCAGAGCCGCAGGGCTGTGGGTCGCGAAGGCGCCGCTGTTGCAGGAGTGGGGCGATCATCAGGATGCCCAGCCTCAAGCAAGATCACACAAATTAGGGTCGACCCTATTCCTTGCTGATCATGAGGTGGCGAGCGTTGACGGGTGTCTCGTCCTACTCCGCCCGACGCTCGGGTCCTCGCCCGCCGCCGCCAGGTGGGGGAGCAGATCCGTCGCGTGCGCGAGGCCCACAACATGACGCAACCTGACGTGTGCGGACGGGCTGGGATCGACGTCGCCACGTACAGCCGGATCGAGGGAGGCCACGCATCGCCTCTCCTCGACACCTTGATCCGCATCGCCGACGCGATGGGCGTCCCTCTCACGGAACTGGTGAAGTAGAGCGGCCACCCGCCCTACCCCGCTCCGTCACAGACGGCCGTTCAGCCCGAGACCGGCGGAGCTTAGGGGGCTGCCGGCCCCGGGGGTCTCACAGGCGGGGGCCGATCGCGACCCGGTCGTTGCCCGCTAGCCGCAGAATCGTCCGCTGCACGATCAGCATCCGCCGCTCGTCGAGATCCGGGACGACAGCCAACGTGATGTGCCCGATGCCCACGATCGACAGAACGAGGCCGAGGAACGCCCTCTGGTGGTCGTCCAGGCCGAGGCCGTAGAGACGCCCCATCAGCCCTTCCCACCTGCATATCGGCGCGCCGTCCTCCTCGGCGACGAGCACGGCGCGGACGGCCGACTGGGCGAGGATCGTCCCCTCGTCCGCGAGGGCCTGCGCGGCGATCCTGTCCCGACCGGCCCTCGCGGACTGCACGAGCAGCTGGCCGAGCGTCGGGACTTCGTCCTCGACTGCTGCGGTCCCCTCGGTGATCGTCATCCTGATACCTCCGCAGAGAGTCATTTTCCGGCATGGCCGAGTGCGGCAACGAGCGCCGCGGGGTCGGTCAGGAGTCCCGAGCCGTCAGGGCGGTTCATCCAGAAGCGGCCCTCCAACTGCCAGCCGGTCGGCGGGCAGCGCAGCGTCCATCCAGCGCGCCGGACGCGGACTTCTTGAATCCCCGACAAGGCGTCAGCGGCGGTGGCGGGCATGAGCCACCAGGCAGCGTCTGTCTCTGTGTCGCAGAGGACAGGGCCGTGGCACTTCCGATTGAGGGCGCGCATCGCGGGGAGGAGGCGTGTCTCGGCTGCGAGCCAGCGTGTGCCGGTGGCTATCGGGGCGAGTTCTTCCTTCTCCCACGTCATACGGACGACGGTCGGATGCGGGGAGCATCCGGCGAGCCACGCGTCCCCAGCTTCATGCAGCCGGGCAATGCTCTTGGGCATAGCCATGTCCGTGCACCTCCGTCCGTCCGGGTCTGTTACGGACCGTACGGAGAGTGCGACTCCGGGCTCTACTTTGGTGCACGTTGGTGCACGAATTCATCCCAGTGCGGCGATGGCGTCGTGGATGAGGGACCGGGCCTTGTCGCCGTGTACCGCGAGGTGAGCGAGTTCCTGGAACACGTCCACGTACATGGCCAGCTCGCGCGGCTGGGTGATGGTGAGGTATCCGGAGACCAGCTCGACGGCGACCTGAGCGCTATCGAAGATCCAGAAGTCCTCCACGGGGCGCATCGCCGAACGGTCCGGCTGCATCGGCACGATGCCCAAGCTGACGTTCGGCAGGAATCCCACGGTGAGCAGGTGGCGCAGCTGCTCCCGCATCACTTCCCGACCGCCGATACCGTTCCGCAGCACGGCCTCCTCCAGCACGAACGCGAAGATGCGGCGCCCCTCGTAGAGGACGTGCTGACGATCCATGCGCTCGGCGACCGCAGCGTCCACATCGTCGATCAGCCGTCGCCGCCGGCGGGTCGCGTGGAGGATCGCTGTGGTGTAGCCCACGGTCTGCAGCAGACCAGGGATCAGCCAGGAGTCATACACGCGGTGCGCGCGCGTGCGCTCGTACAGGGAACGGACGGATTCTTGAGCGGCCTTGAGTCCGGACCGTTCCATCCGGCTCCACTCGATCCACATTCCCTCGACGGCCCGCAGCGCGGCGACGAGTTCCTCGGCCTGGTCCTCGACCGCGCACGCGCGCGCCCACGCGCGCACATCCTCAGGCGCCGGCGCCGTCCGCCCGTTCTCGATTCGGGAGACTTTCGAGTGGCTCCAACTCGTGCTCGATGCGAGCCCGCGCACCGTCAATTCCGCGTCCAGGCGTAGGTCTCGCAGCCGGGCGGCGAGGGCCTGGCGTGCGGCTTGGGCGCTGGAAGACGGTGGCGCGGGCATCGCTCGGTCAGACCTTGTAGTCCTCGTGCGGGATGGCGCGCTCCCATACGGCCTCGAATGCGGACGAGCACAGTCGAGCAACGGCAGGGTCCTGGGTCCACTCGTCGCCGAGGACGTCTCCGTCGCCGGAGAAGTGCCCGAAGCGCACGACCTTGCCGTCCAGGATCCAGAAGTCGTTGCCTGGCAGCGCGATGTCCGAGGCCCGCCGACGCGGCAGCCACCGCACCGCTTCTCCGGCCGCGAGGTTCTGCGGAGTCGTGGCGTGCTCGAACCGGATGTAGTCCGTGACCGGCTCGGACACGATGCGGGCCCGGCGCATGACGACACCGCGCCCGACGGCCTCCTGTACCAGTTCCGTCCACGGCCGGTAGAACTCGGCCATGTCGAGGTGCTCGCCACGCCTCCAGCTCAGATACGTCGGGTCGTTCGGGGTGTAGCTGTCGCGCATCTCCAGGTGGAAGGCCGTCCGCTGTGCGGCCCGGAGTCGTTCAGTAAAGGTCACCGGTCGCCTTCGTCGTCGCGGGGGATGAACTGCCGCATCACCTTCGGCAGGCGGATGATCGTCTCGTGGTCGGGGACGTCGGTGGAGTGCCCAGGGATCGAGCCGATCTCCTGGCAGGCCGCCACTTCGTCCTCCGTGGCCTTGTAGGACTGGATGAGTAGGTCGCCTGTCTCCTTGTCGAGCCAGATCGTCGGCGAGTCCACGTGCGGCGTGTTCGGGATGATGCCCAGAAACTCTAGCTGCATGGCGATCTCCGTCGTGTCGGTGTGTTGCACGTTGGTGCATCACACCGTCGTCCGATCAGCGACGACTCGTCAAGACGGCGTCACGCCAAGTGACTTCGGCCGGAAATGACGAAAGGCCACCCGCCAAGTCACGACAACTGGCAGGTGGCCTTTGGCCGTTCAGACCGTGGCGGTCTTTGCCCAGCCGACGAAGCCCGTCCACGCGGGGCCTGCGATCGCCACGTGGGCGCGCTCGCGGCACTTGGTGTCGCGGACCAGGATGCCAGCGGCGGGACGTGCCCACTCGACGCACGATCCCGTGTCGGTGTACGTAGACGTCTTCCAGTCCAATGGCTCGTCTTGGGGTCCCTGCACAACGCGCCCCTCACTTCGCCGATGGTGTTCCCGACTCGCAGCGTAGAAGACCGGGCCTGCCCCTGGGCATGACGAAACGGCCCCCACCGCCCGAAGGCAGTGAGGGCCGAAATCGTTCAACGCTGGTCGATGAGGTGGGCGTCGCGCGGGTCCGGCTCGGGTACTGATCCGCCCAGCGTGCGAATCGTCGTCTTCAGTACATGCATGTATCGGGACATCGCACCGATCCGCGCTCGGTCGTCGGCCTGCGCAAGCTCCAACTGGCGGATGCGCCGACCCTGCCGCACCACCATGCGGGCGATGCCCTCAACGGTCGTCAGATCCGGATCGGCGAGATCCTCCACGATCGCCAGGCCGAGTGCCGGCGGGTCCTCGTCGGGGCGGTCCCGGTTGATCAGGGCGATCGCGACCGAGGTCACCGACCCGGCGACGATCGCGATCAGCCCGTACAGCGTCATGTCCCCGCCCATCAAGCTCCCCCTCTCGCGGTGTTCGCGGCTGTGAGCCGCAGGTGCTCCACCTCCTCGTCCAGCGCGCGCCGTTGTCGGCGCTCAGCGCGTAGGTGCCGGGTCGCCGCTGCGAGCAGTCCGAGCAGGACCGGGTAGCCGAGCCAGGTGAAGCCGCTGTTGAAGCCCTGCGGGAACTCGCCGAGTAGGCGCGCGATGACGTAGGCCGCTGCCCAGATCGCGGGGATCCCGGCGGCCGGGACCAAGCCGACCCACGTCCACCGATTCGGCAGGAACGCCGCCAGAGTGGAAAGCAGTCCGGCACCGATCCAGGCCCAGCCCCACACACAGACGTCGGCGACCGCGGTCAGTGCCGCGGCTCCCCGGACGGTGCCGTATCTCGGGTCGAGCGCGAGGCCGATGCCCCAGTTGATCCAGAGGAGGCCAACGATGAGGAGCCCGGCGCCGAGCGGGCCCAGGCGCCGGGACACTCGCTGGGCCGGGCCAAGCATCAGGCTGCCTTGGCGAAGGCGTCTTGCGCCTTGGTTGCGACGCCGACCGGCTTCCAGAAGCCGAAGTGCGCTGCGACGCCCTGGACGAACGCGACCACAGTCAGGATCACGCCGGTGGTGACGCTGTAGCCGGGGCCTGCGTTGGCGAGTTCGACGACGAAGCCGCTCGCCGCCGAGAGCGCGAGGAGGAGTACGGCCTTGAGCCCGGCTGAGGTGACCCGGGTGGTGACCAGGCCGACGAGGACGGGCAGGAAGAAGTTCGCGACGAGGGCGAGTGCGTAGGCTCTGTCGAGGTGGACCTGCATGGCGGGGTTCCTTTCGGGAGGTCAGACGTTGGGGACCTTGAGAGCGGCCCAGGAGGTGGCGCCGGGCCAGCCGTCGGCGGCGGTGCCCGTGTAGCCGAGCTTCCGCTGCCACTTCGCGTACGACGCCTTGTCGGCCGCCGTCCACTGAGGGCCCGGACCGTCGGTGTAGGCGGAGCAGCCTTCGGCGACGAGCCGCTTCCCCATTGCCGTGACGATCGCTGACCGGGGTGCCTTCTTGAACCAGGCCTCGCCGGGGAACGGCTCGTACGTCGGCTTCGTCGGGGGTTGCGCCGGGGCCGTCGGGAACTCAGGCCACGACAGCGGGTCGCTGTGGTCGTTCTCGGGGACGGCCTTGTGCGGGTACCAGCCGCTCTTGGTCTCCCACGTCTTCTCGTTGCGGATGCAGTTCTCCGGGCGGCCATTCGGCCACGCATCCGCCACACCCCAGGACTTCACCCACGCGTGCAGCTCGGCCCACCCCTTGCACGGGGTGTCTTTCAGCTTCGCGTAGACCTTCCCGCCGACCTCGCAGTACGGGAAGAACAAGGCCTCGATCTGGAGCACTACGCTGCCCGCGCGGTTCGTGCGGGTCCCGCCAGCCTTGTCGGCCAGGCTCTTACTGCGGGAGGTCGCCGGGACGAACTGCGTGTACCGACCGGTGAACGGGTCCCACAGGATGTGCGGGGCGACCGTGCGGCCGAACGCGTTCTTCCCGAAGTAGGCGACGAGGGTCTCGTACGGGACGAGCGGGAGCGGGCGGGCGGCGGTGCCGTTCTCGTCCCAGGTGATGTGCGGGATGGCCTTCGCGGGTCCGCCGTCGGTCGCGGCGTGGTCGCCTATGTCCAGCCGGGTCGCGCCCGGCATCCACAGCTCAGGCATCAGACACGCTCCGGCCAGGTCCACACCGCAGGCGTGCCCTCGACACCGTCGAGGTTCTCTCGGTAGACGACGGAGGTCCGCCAGGTGATGGACTCTCCGTCGTGCAGCACGCGGACGTTGACTGTGGTCTCGGACCAGACGCGGGTGATGACGGCCGGGGCAATGACAGCCCCGTTGCTGGTCGCCGGATCGACGGGGACATGAACGATCCGTCCGATGGACGGCTGTTGCTGAGGCACAGGGTTCTCCTTCGGTGTCCAGGGGTGGTTCCAGCCGCGGTGGTCGTGACGGCAGCATCCGCAGACCGAGCAGCGGCAGTCCTGTCCGGCCATCGGGCCTCCAGGCATGAGAAAAGCCCCGGCCATCTGGCTCGGGGCGGGCGGTGTGGGGGCGCGACTACAGGTCGGTGTTGGCGACCGTGATGCGACTCATGCCGACGATGCGTGAACCGGTGGCCTGCGTGAACGACTCCGCCAGGGCGCGGACCGCGGCGTCGGCGGCGGTGAGGTCGAGGGCGGAGGGAAACCCGGAGACCATGAGCTGGCTGGTGGAGCCGCCGTCCTGACCGTTGTCGTTGACGGTGACCTGGTACAGCGGGCTGGTGTCCGTGCCGATGGGGACAGGCGTGGTGAACTCCATGAACAGCTCCTCAGGATGCGGCTTCGTAGAAGAAGGTGATGCGGACCTGGTGACCGGAGGCGATGGTCTCGGGCCGGGTCGCGTTCATGAAGTCGACGCGGGTGTTGGCGTTGGTGATGTTGAAGAACGCGCTGACGGTGGTGGCGTTCCCGGCGAGGACGGCGGTGCCGGGCCACCGGTCGGTACCGAGGAACTGGCAGGTCCCGATGAAGTTCGCGCCCGCGTTGGCGGAGGCGACAGGCAGTGTCCAGTTGTAGCTGCCGCTGCCGTAGGTGGTGGTCGACCCCATGATCAGGTTGATGTGGCCGAACACCATCCGGCCGACCTTGATGTACCGGCCGACGATCGTCCCGTTGCCCAGCACCGGGTTGGTGGTCGACGCCGTCCACGTCGGGGTGTACGACGACCAGGCCCCGAAGAAGGAATTGAATTGATCGCGCAGCTCCTGGTTCATCAGCGCCGCTGAGACGACCTCGCCGACGACCCAGGTACGCGGGGCGAACGTCACGAGCCCTCCCCCTCGTAGTCGTCCTCGACGTCGCCCTCGGGGATGTGGATGGCGTCGAGGACCGCGGTGAGCCGGTCGGGATTGTTCGGGTCGTCCTCGTTCCACCAGTTCCGCAGCCCGGGCTTGAGCCCCACGAGTCCGGCCTCGACCGCGGCGACGTCGGACGGGAAGATCAGCGCGCACCAGCCCCACTGGCATTCGGTGCAGGCGTAGCGAGGGTCGGTCGGGGAGACGACGGCCGCCGATCCGCAGCTGGTGCAGTCGGCGATCCACCGGTTCTGGTTGATGCGCGCGAAGTACACGTCCTCGACGTCGTCCTCGGGCGGGCTGACCCGGCGCCCCATGCGGGTCTCGTACCAGCGCCACACCAGCAGCGCGGCGGGCAGAAGTGCCCAGGCGTCCGCGGGCTCGGGAGGCGGCGGCGTGTAGAAGGTCTCGGCGCGCACGACGGCGATGGCCACGGCGTCCCCTTTCAGTAGGCGAGGCGGGTCGTGGAGTCGAGGACCGAGTAGGTGGTGTCGTTGAGGACCCACACGCTGTCGGTGAGCGCGGCCGACGTGTGGAACTGGATGACGTGCGACTTCTCTTTGATCGTCTCCGTGTAGCCCTCGACGGTGACGCGCAGTGTCGAGGCCGGGGACTGCGAGGGCAGCGCGGTGACGGAGAAGCAGTCGCTGATCTCGGCGTCGAGGATGTCGAGGTAGTTCGACATCGTGTACGCCTCGATCGGGACTTCGCGCAGCTCGGGGCTGGGGTTGGCGTAGCGGGACACCAGCCAGTAGGAGGCGTCCAGCACGCTGTTGTCGGACGTCTTGAGGATGTTCAGCTGCTTCGGATAAGAGCCGAACGCGAGGACCGAGGAGGGGGCGGTGACCCGTTGGGTGGCGCCGCCCGGCCTCGATCCTTCGACGTCGTTGACCAGCTTCTGGTCGTCGTCGGCCAGGCCGACCTGCCCGGTCTCCAGGTCGGCGTAGGCGATGGTGAAAACGTCGCTGGCCGGGCTCGGGTTGTAGCGCACGGACCGGGACTGGTAGGCGAGCCCGAAATAGTCGCGCTCGGCGTACAACTTGCCGGACTCGGTGGATTCGACCTCCCGCATGCGGGCGACGACCGTCGATCCGGCGGGCCCCTGGGAGGCGATCGGGTCATGGATGGTGCCGAAGACGGTGACGGACGGCATGCCCGCGTACCGGGCCAGGCGCTGCATCCGCACGTCTGCGGTCTCGCCCGAGTATCCGGCGGTGCCCGCGGAGTAGTGGGTCATCAGCTGGGTGCCCACGTCACCGCCTGCGAAGGTGATCGCGAGGTGGGCGATCTGTCCGTTGAACAGCCGGCCGCTGCGGTATCCGCCGACGTGCAGATTCCGCAGCGCGTACTGCGGGGTGAACGTGAAGATGACCGGGCCCGGCGCGCCGTCGATGAAGACCTGGGCGGTGCCGTAGGTGTCGTAGACGACGTGATGCCAGTTCCCGTCGGTCAGGACGGTCCCGGAGTTGTGCACGACGAGGGAGCCGCCACTGTCGGTGTCCTCCACCGTCAGCTCGCCGGAGGCACTCAGGGCGAGGACGAGCTGATGGTCAAGGCTCGGCTCGTACAGGCCGAGGATGGCCCGGCCCACGGTGGTGGTCTTGATCCAGAACTCGATGTTGAACGCCCACGAGTTGGTGTTCGCGGCGAAGGCGGAGCCGAGGTCGCCGGTCAGGTACTTGCCGGCGGTGGCGGTGGACGGGGTGAGGGTGAGCGAGGTGTCGCCGGTCTCAGCCAGGCCGTCCGCGCCGAAGTCGAGCGTGCCGCCGGCCCCGACCTGGGTGACGGCCAGCGCGCCGCAGCCGGTGCCGGACAGGTCGCCGGCCGCGGCCGAGCCGCTCGGTTCGGTGAGCGGGTAGTAGGCGCCGATGAAGTCGGTGACGCCGGTGAGGTCCTCGCTGAGGATCTCCTCGGCGAGCATGCTCCGCAGGGTGGGCAGGCGGTTGAGGCGTTTGAACAGGTCCGTGCACGAGATCGTGGCGTAGGAGGCGAGTCCCTCCCATGCGATGGGGAACTCGTTGACCGTGCCGTAGAACCGCGGGCGGACCTCGGCGCCGATCAGGTCGTACTCGGCGAAGTCGGTGGTGCCCGCGTCGCGGGTGGCGGAGAGCTGCACGGTGACCTGGTCGGTGCCGACCCAGGCCGGTGTGGCCAGGGTGCGGCGCACTGTCCAGTCGTAGCCGTCCGGTGCGGTCTCCCAGTACACGGTGCCGGACGTTTCGCGGATCCGCAGCCACGCGTGATCGATAGGGGCATAGGTCAGCGCGACCGCCGCGCCGTCGGCGAACCCAACGTCGCTCTTGCAGGACAGCAACCCGGTGGTGGCGTTGTACTCGAACCCGATCCGTGTGCCGCTCGTGACCGAGTTGGCCATGATCGAGGTACGGGCGTTGGTGCCGCCGGCGGGAACCGTCACCAGCTTGACCGCAGTGTTCGACGACGACAGGCGCCACTGGCGGGCCGACACAAACGCGCTGGTCACTCCCGCCGCAGCGTTGATACGGGCTCTGCCGCCGACCTCGGAGACCGTACCGAAATTGGCCGACCACAGCGTCGTGTTGATGCGGCCGTCGTCGAAGTCGTCGCCCAGCATCGCGAGCGGGTACGGCGCCGACCCGGTCAGCGTAGGCATCACGGCCACGCTGATCCGGATCGGGGCGTTGCGCCGCACGAACGGGTAGTAGGACGAGGACGCGTTGCCCGGGGTGAAGGCGCCGTCGCTGTTGTCGATCCGCAGCGTCGCGGTCCCGGGCTGCGTCTCCGAGAGTTCGTCGGAGGCGCCCCGGGTGACGGCCACCCCCGACTTGAGGATGTCGACGCGGGTGCTGATGTCCGTCCACGTGATGGTGTCGGGGTACTGGATCAGCCCGCCCCATCCCATCTCGACCAGCAGAGCCACACGATCACCCCACCTTCAGCGAGACGGTTGTGCCCTGGACCCGGCCGAACTGCACGAGAATCCGCTGGAATTCACGGGCGACAGCGACGGGGTCCATGGCGTCGTGGATATCGACCTGGACGTTGAAGAACTGGCCGCCGCCCCCACCCGCGACAGCGGGACGTCCGGCCACCGCCGGGCGGCCGACCATCCGGCCGGCCATGGTGTCCATGGCACGGTCGACGTGCGGCAAGCCTGCAAGAACACCGACCGCCACGCCCTTCGCGGTGTTGATGCCGTCCGGGATCATCTTGGTCGCGGGCGACTTGATGCCGAGAGCCTTCTTGAGGCTCTTCTGCATGCTCAGCGCCAGCTTCTGCATGGCCTTCTCCAGGTCCCCCTCCTGGGAGAGGAGCCCAGCCAGGAAGCCCTTCGAGGCGTTCTTGCCGCTGTCGTACAGCTTGTCCGCGCCCAGCTTCCCCAGCGTCGTCGTGCTCGTGTCGAGCTGGGACTGAAGGGAGTTGATGGACTTGAACGTGCTCTTGTCCGCGCCGACGAGGGCGCTCGCGTAGGCGTAGCCCGCGTCCGGGCCCATGTCGAGGATCTGCCGCAGCAGACCCTTGCTCAGGCCCTTCTTCGCGAGGATGTCGATGTACTTCGTGAACTGCTTGACCTGCGCGAGCTTGCCCGCGAGCCCCGCCTTGATGCTCCCGGCGGAGACCTGCTCCGGCTCCAGCCCGAGGTTGGACAGGCCCGCGCCTTCCCGCGCGTTCTTGGTGACGTCGGACGCGTAGGCCTTCGCCGTGGCGATCGTCGCGGCGACCTTGTCCCGCTTGGCCGCCATGCTGAGCAGCTTCTTGGTGTCCTGGTCCACCATCCGGACCAGGCCGGACTCCTTCTTCCCGGAGAAGGCCGTCCTGATGTCCTTGACCAGGTCGGCGGACACCGACTTGATCTTGGCCTGGGTGCCGGTCAGCCCGATAACGAAGCCCCGGCCGACATCCGCGGCGAGCGCCTTCGTCTTCTTCGACGGCGAGCGGATCTCAAGCTCGTCGCTGATGCCGGTGACGACCGCCGCCGCCATCGTCCGGGCCGCGGCGTCAACGTCGCCGGTGGCAGCGGACATGCCGGAGGCGAGGCCCTGGGCAACGGCCGCGCCCGCGCCCGACATGCCGTGTCCCGTGCCGAGGGTGCCGGCGTTGATCGCGTCCAGAAGGGGCCCGTACTTGGCGGTCGAACGAGCGTTGATCATGTACTCGCCGTTCGAGGCCATGATCGGGATGCTGTCCGAGGTGCCCGTACCCGGGCCGCTGATCGGGCCGCCGCCGGGGAACCCGATGGGGCCGCCGGTGGCGTAGTTGCCGCCCTCGTGGAAGACGCTCCCCGCGTTCGAGGTCTTCGTCTTCATGAGGATGTAGGTGACGGCCGTCGTTCCGTCGATGGCGCGAAGCTTCGCCTGGGCGCGCGAGACCTCGTAGAGCAGGTTGGAGATGTCGCCCTTGACGGCCGCCTTCTTCGAGGACGGCACCGACGAGAGTTTCCTCTTCGCCGCGGTGACCTTGGATTCCAGGTCCTCGATGTTGCCCTTCAGCTGGGCAGTCTTGTCCGGCGTCCGCAGGATCTGGTCCGCGAGATGCTTGGCCTGGGTCTCCGTCAGGCCCATGGCCTCGGCTGAGCGGAGAAGCGCCGTCCGGCCGCGCTCGTAGATGTCGTTGACCGCGCTCCAGGAGGCGCCGGACTCCCGGGCCTCCGCCGCCGCGCTGTCCGTCTTCGAGGCCAGGTCGCTCAGGGCGGTGGCCGCGTTGCGGGCCTTCTCGCTGTTGAGGTCGAGCTGCCCGTGCGACATCGACAGCGCGCCGGCGTTGTCGCGCGCTGCCTTCGTCGCGGCGTCGATGCTCGCCTCGAACCCGACCATGCCGTCGAGGCCCTTGCGCTGCACATCGTTGAGCGCCTGGATGCTCTGGCGCAGCCCGTCGGCGCTCTGCTTCTGCGCGTTGAGCTTGGCCTGCACACTCTGGGCCTGCGCGCCGAACAGGCCCATCGACGCAGCCGTGAGGTCCTGTTCGAACTTCGAGTCGGCGAGCGCTGACTTGTAGTCGTTCAGCTTGCTCGTGAACTCGGAGGTGTCCCGGCCGCCCTTGCCGTACTCGGCGGTGAGCCGCTTGGCCGCGGCTGCCGCCAGGTCCGACTGCCCGTTGGACACCAGGCTCGCGAGGCTCTTGTCGATCGCGTCGATGTTGGCCTTGGCGTCCTTGACCGGGGTGGAGTCCCAGCCGGTCCAGCCCACCAGGAACTGCTGCACCTTGTCCGTCGTCGACGGGTCGGTCAGCGCGGCGACCTTGCCGTGGAGGCCGTCCAGGTCCTTGCCGAACGCGCGCGCTGCCTCGCCGGTCACGGCTCCGGTCGAGCCCAGCTGACGCAGCGAGTTGGTCAGCTTGTCTACGTCCGGCGGCGCCTCCCGCGAGTTCTCCGACAGCTGCGACAGCCCGATGAGCAGCAGGCCGATTCCCGTCCCGGCGATCGCCACCTTCGCCGTGGTGGACAGGGCCATGATGGCGGCGCGCGCCGCGGCCAGGCTCCCGGGCGTCGCGGCGGCAGCCGTGCGCATCGCGACCAGCTGACCGCCGAACAGGGCCAGAGCGTTACGCCCGGCGGCCAGGCCGAGCGCCGCCGCCTTCGTGACCTTCAGCGCGAGCGCGAGCTGCAGGAACGTCGCGATCACGCTGGGCGGTACGGCGCCGACCAGCCGGGCGGCCACCTCAACCACCTGGAGCAGGCCGACACCGACGCCGCTGGCCCCGTCGAGGACGTGGATCAGCGCGTTCGCCACGCTCATCAGGACACTCGCGACCGCCGGGCCCTGAGCCTTGGCCCAGTCCATGAACTTGCGGGCGGGGCCGCCGACGTCGGTCCCCTGACCCGCGTTGAGCAGGTGCACGAGTTCGTCGTTGACCTTGTGCAGAGTCTTCTGCGCGAACGACGTGAACCTGCTGTCCAGCCGGTCGAGGCCAGGTGAGGCCATCTCCCCGCCGATGATGGTCACGAACCGGTCGGCCTCGACCGACGTCGCCTTGACCAAACCCTCGGTCTTGGGCAGCAGGCTGTTGAGGATCTCGAAGCCCTTGGTGACCGTCGGCATCGTGTCACCGGCCAGGCTGTCCGACCACTGCTGATAGGTGTTCTTCAGGACACCGAGCGCCGCCGCGGCCTCGCGCGTCTCCGGCGGGAGCTTGCTGACCGACTGGACATACGCGGTCTGGGCAGCGATCGCTTCCTGCGACCGGGGGCCGTTCTTCGCGACCGCGTCCTGGTACTTCTTCTCCGCCTCGGCCGCATCGGAGAGCGCACCGATCTGCGGGATGATCGCCGCCGTCATCGCCAGCGTGGCAACGGCAACCGTGCCCGCCCCGGCGGCGATGGGCGCGAGCGAGGCGGCGGCCGGGATCGCGGCCGGGGCGAGGAGCTTGGTGACCTTGCCGAGTTCCTCAAGGGCCTTGCCGCCGGCGTCGCTGTCCCGCTGCAGACCAGCCAGGTTCCGGCTGGCATTGTCGGTGAAGCGCCGTACCGCCGCGTCCCCGTTGATGGAGGCCGTCATCAGGCGGCGGCCGAGCCGGTCGCTCGCGTCGCCCGCCCGGTCCAGGACCCGGGTGAGCGCGTCCCGGCCGTTGAGGACAAAGGTCATGGACGGCATCGGCTACCCCCCGGATTGTGTCTGCTGCGCCGCCTGGTGTCGGTCGATCCAGGCCGTCAGGTTGTAGAAGTCGCTGACGAGGAGGTCGTCGACCGCGCGCGGCGGGATGTGGAGGAGGTGGGCGAAGAGCGCGAGGTAGCTGTCTCGGGCTCGAACGATGTCGGGCTCGGGCTCGAACCCTCCGCCGTCACTGCCGCCGGCGCGCTCTCGCTGTCCGGCTCGGGGGGCTCGGCTTTTGGGTCCGGGGCCTGCGCCGCGAGTACCGCGCGGGCCCGCTCCGGGTTGGCGGCGACCTCATCGATCCGGCTGCCGATGATGGTCTGGATGGTCTCCCATTCCAGTTCGGGGTCGGCGCTCGCGACCGCGTTGGTGATCCACCGCTCGATCTCGTCGTCGTCCATGCGGGAGGTCATCTCCAGCACGCCGGGGTCGAAGTCGCCCCAGCGCAGCGCCAGCTGCGAGCGCTTCTTGATGACCCAGACGATGCCGCGCATCGCCTCCAGGTCGTCCCGCTCCAGGCCAGTGAGGATCTCCTGCCACTTCATTTCGACGGTGCGCTGCACGATCGACGCCTCCGACACCTTCAGGCTGTTGGCGTCGTACTGCTCGGGCTCGCCGCCCTTGGGCGTGTAGATGACGATCAACGGGGGTGCTCCTATTCGAGGCGTCGGCGCACGTCATCTGTCACGCGCGCGACTTCGTTGGTGATGCGGTCGGTGTGTGCGCGCACGGTGTTGTCCCAGAAGCCGCGGTCGGCGGACTGCGTGGACCAGCGCTTCTTGTTGCCGAACACCGGGTGGCGCAGGCGACCGGTGTCGTTCATCTGGTTCACCGCGCCGACCGGAATGTCCGGTGGGAGAAGCGCCTTGTCCAGCCAGACCTTGGCGCCAGGGCTGCCCGTGGTCCGGACGCTGATCCGGATGGCCTGGGCGATGTTCTCGCGGAACGGCCGGGTGGTCGGAGAGGGGCCGCTGCGCTTGCCAGCGCCACGCCCCGTGGACTGAAGGGACTGCTTCCGTACGGCGTCTTGCAGGTCCGCGCGCAGCGGCTCGGCCGCACGGCGGATGCGGCGCGTGAAGGACTGGCGGATGTTCTCGTGACCGGCCCGGCGCAGCCGCGCCGCCAGCTCGATCAGCTGGCCGGTACCGGTGATACGGATGTCGCGCACCATGGCGGTCTCACAGGGTGACGTCGGTCGACATGTATTCGATCTTGGGGAGGTTGGTGCCGTCGTACAGACCGGTGAAGTTGAACGTCGGCTTCACGACACCGAACCCGTCGACCGTCGGCGGCCCCTCGTCCAGCTTGATCGCGGGCAGGGTGATCCGGAACGTTTCCGTGTAGGTCGACGCGATGATCGGGCCGATGAACTCCCACACCAGGCTGGTCGCGCCGTCGCTGGTGTGCAGGTCGTCCAGGGTGGTCCCGGTGTAGTCCGACTCCAACGTGCCGGTGATCTTGACCTGGTCGTTCTCGATCGGCTCCTTCTTCAACGCCGACTGGTTCGCGTAGAACCGCTCGACGTCCTGCGGGCGCTCGATCTTGCACGACACCTTCCGGATCCCGTCCAGCGCCGCCTCCGCGCCGAAAGTGCCGATCTTCAGCGCCATCTGCCCGAAGTGGAACGGAGACATGTTCGAGTAGCTGGCCACGGCGAGCGTCTGCGTCTCGTCGCAGTCCTTGCCGTCGATCTCGAAGCTGCCGTTGAGCATCTCGCCGACACCGCACGAGAACTCGCCCGACGTGATCTTGCAGCCGAGCAGCGTCTTGTCGGTGACGGTCCCGCTGGTGAGCGGCACGCCCTTCTGGATGACCAAGGACTTGCCTGCGACGCTGGCCAGGGTGTGGGTCTGCAGGTAGGCGGTCGTCGCGGCCTGCTGCACGGGAGTGACCGAAGTACCCATCAGGGTCTGGAGGATGAGCCCCATACCCTTGTTGGCGATCTCCATCTCCAAGGAGCCCTGGACCTCCTTGCGCGTCAGGACGCGGCGGGAGGACAGAGGGAGGAGTCGGCCGGCCGCGATGCCGGCCGACTGAGCCGTCGTCTTCTTGAGGACCAGCGACTCCTTGGTGAATTCGATGAACTTGGTCGGAGCGGCGAAGGTGCCGTAGCTGCTCTCGGCGATGATCCCGATCTGGGCGCCGAGGCCCGATCCGATGGCCATGACTCAGCTCTCCTTCTGCGGCGTCTTGGCCGCGGGCTTCTTCGAGGTTGCCGTCTTGGGCTCCTCGACCGGCTCCCAGTTCGAGGGCTGGCAGACGTAGCCCTCGTAGCGGTCATCGGGGACCTCGACGACTTCGTCGGGCTCGACGGTCCGGCCCAGCTCGGGCACGGTCACCGGCTCGTGCCCCAGGAAGCGCACACGCGCCATGGGGGTCCTCCTCCTCAGATCCGGGCGTGGCAGGTCACCGTGAAGCCCAGGGCGGCCCGTGCGCCCTGATCGGTGTGGGACTGGCGCAGCACGCCGGCCGAGAGGTCCGCCCACAGCACCGAGCCGTTGAGGGTCGGCGCCTCGGGGTGCAGGCCTGTTGCGCGGATGCGTTGCTCGATCTCGCCGAGCAGCTCGAACACCCGGGCCCGTACGGCGGGGAAGTCAGTGTCGCCGGACCAGCAGTCGATCCAGCCGCTGATCGCGAAGGTTTCGTCCTTGGTCCGTGCGCCGGCCGAGTTGAAGCTCTGCTGGAGCTCGGCGGCCTGGTCGCCGTCGGGCACCCAGCCGACGGCGATGAAGTCCTGCGTCTGAACGTCGTTGACGGGTGGCCCGTCGATGACGTCGACCTTGTCGATGGCGGGCTCCCGCAGGATGACCAGGAGCTGAGTGATCGCGCCGGGCAGGGCTGAAGTCGTGGGCATCAGGCGATTCCTGGTCCGTCGTCGTCCGGAGAGAGCAGCTGCTTCGCCCGGTTGGGAATTGCGTAGCCAAGGCCCGGGATGGGCTCGGTGACGTCGAAGTCGTCGCCCCCGCGCTGCGGCCGGCCGGGACCGGACAGGGTGCGCCACAGGTGCTGCAGGATCAGTTGAGCGGCGCCGAGGATGTTGCCGGTGATGACTGGGCGGCCGGCGCTGTAGACGAACTGCAACGGGCCCCGGAGCAGGCCTCCGTCTCTCCGGGTCACCAGGCCGGTGACCGGGTCCAGATGGAGGGCGGCGGTGTCGTACCCGGAGCCGCCGTTCCGCAGAGAAGTGACGGACTGCAGGGCGATCGCCGGGACCTTGCGCAGGGTGATCGCCTGGGCGAGGCTGACCTGCTGGTCCTCGGTCACCGTGCGGACGACGACCGGTCCGACGAAGTACTCGACGGCCCGGGTGGTGGCCTCCAGCCAGAACCGCACCAGCGGATCGTCGGCCGACCCCTCCTTCTTGAGCAGGCTCTTGGCGTCGGTCAGGGACAGGACCGTGGGAGGCGCCTCGTCACGGACGTCGAACGAATCCGTGTAGGCGTGCGCCGGGGTGGTGAACAGCCAGCGCACCGTGTGCCGTCCGGGAGCGTCCGTGACGTAGTCGGCCTGGTACAGGCCGACGGTCGCGGTCTCCTCTGGCGTGGGGGTGGCGAGGGTGCCGTCGGGCAGCGTCACGGTCACTACGGCGGTCGCCGCGGTGGTGAGGGCGCCGCCCGGGTCCCGGCACTCGGCGGTCAGGCGCGCAGTCGCGCCGAGGTCGTACGGCACCGCACACCTCCTCTACCAGGCGCGGGTCTCGGGCGAGGGCTCCCCGCCTCCGCCCCGCGAGTAGTCCGCGGCCTTCTCCGCTCCGGCCTGGCTGCCGCCGGTCGCGGCGTCGCGTGCCCGCGCATCGGCGAGGACCTGGTCGCGGTTCTTGCAGATGCCGGCCCGCGGGGTGTCCTGGTCCGCCTCGATGTCGAGCACGCGCAGCGCTTCCTGTTCTCCGACGGTGTCGAGGTAGGCGAGCACTTCCCTGTTGGTGTGCTCGCGCGGATCGAACGGGGTCGGGGGCGCCGGCGCCTCGGCCTCCTGGTCGGGGTCCTCGTTCTCAAGGTCCGCAGGATCCTCAGGCCTTGGGGGCTGCTCGTCGTCCGGGGCAGCCGGGACGGGCAGCCGGATGGTGACCGACCAGCGCACCCACTTCTGGCCGTTGTCCTCGGCAGCATCCGGCGGCCCGGTTTCCTCGACGGTCGAGGCGAGGACCTGGAGCGGCGCGCCGTCCTCGCCGAACACCACGGGCACCTGGTGGTGCACCGTCGACGGCTGCTGAACGCCGTCCTGCTCCTGGCCGCCGTCGACGAGGACGGCGCGGTGCCCGTCCGCCCACGACGTGGCGGCTTCCTCGCTCACCTCGACGACGTCGCCGGGAGCCCACGAGAAGTCGGCCCCGGCGATCGCCTCCAGTACGCGGATGCGCCTCATCAGGGCTGCACCACCGGCGCGTTACGCGGGTTGGCCAGCAGCACCGACGCCCCGTAGATCCCGCCCGACGTGGTGCCGGACGCGGTCACCGCGGCGCGCAGGTACCGCTTCGTGCCCTTGTAGCCGACGACGTACATCTTGTTGTCGTCGGCCGCACCGATGCTCGGCTCCGTGCCCTGCAGCTCAGCGGCTGCCACCGACGTGAACGTGGTGTTGTCGTCGGACTCCTGCACGTCGATGGCGTGCGTGCCGTCGGTGATCGTCCCGGTGTGGACGATGATCGCGGCGTCCTGGAACATCACCCCGGCGGCGACCCGGTCCACGCCGGTGCCGTTCGCCGAAGCGGTGCGGGCGACGATCGCCAGGGTCTCCCGGACGGTGACGTTTGCGTACGCGTCCCTCACGACGCGCTCCTCTCTGTGAACGCGGACGGGCCCAGGCGCGAAGTCCTGGGCCCGTGAGCGGAGTTGGTCAGCTGGCGGGGTGCTGGTACAGGCGGATCGCCGACGAGTCGTTGATCATGCCGTCCATGCGGGAGAAGCCGAGGAACGCGACCTGCAGGTACTCGGCGTACCGCTCGACCAGGCGGAGCGTCTGGACGTCGAGGACCTGACGGATCAGGTAGCCGGCCTTGAAGTCGCCGAACGCGATGGACTTGGCGCTGGCCGCCGGGACGGGCATCGAGTTGTCGATGTTGTACGTGAACCCGTTGATGGTGGCCGGGAAGCCCGGGGCGGGGATCGGCTGCCACAGCGGACGCTGCTGGGTGTCCTTCAGCTTCCGGATGACCTTGAGCATCAGGTCGTGCATCAGGTACTGCGCGCCGGCGCGGTAGGCCACGTCGACGGAGTGCTCGATGTCGACCAGGTCGTCGTAGATGATCGACGTGACCTGGCCGCCCGCGCCGGTCTTGCCGACGATCGCGTTGGTGGTGATGCCCTCGGGCTGGTCCACACCGGTGCCGGTGGTCCAGGCCCGCGCGGCTCGGCGGCCGATGCGCTCGCCGAGCTTCTTCGGCACCCACGCCTCAAGGCCGAACGCCGAGTCCTGCAGGAGCTGCAGGGACAGCCGGACCTGCTTCGAGCTGAACGTGTAGGCCTTCAGCTTCTTGCCGCCGACCTGGATGTCCAGCTCGCCCGCGGCGGTGTTCTCGCCGAGGATCTCGCCCTCGTTGGAGGTGTCGTCGTTGGTGGGCCAGTTCAGGTCCGCGCCGGTCGACGTCGTGATGACGTCGGCCAGACCGAAGACACCGCCGAAAGCCTTCATCGTCTCGGTCATGATGTTGCGGAACTCGTCCGGGACGGTGAATCCGCCGCCGACGTCGGTGTTGCCGCCCATGGCCCGCAGGTCGACCTGCTGGTCCATCATCATGTTGCGCTGCTCGGAGGTGAGGCGGTCCATGCCTCCGCGCAGGTAGGTGGAGAACGCGTCGGCGTACCGCTTCGCCTGCTCCTCGCTGTCTCCGCCGCGCCGGTCCGCGGGCTCACCGGTCGTGGTGACGACCTTGGACCGGTCGATCTTGTCGAGCGCGGCCATCTTGTTGAGGCGCTCGATGTCGCCGGACACCTCGGTCAGCCGCGCCTCGGCCGCGTCCCAGTTGGTGCGCTCCTCGGCCGTCCACTCGCGGCTCTCGGTCTCGGCGAGGGTCTGGATGTCCTGCATCCGCTGCCACGTCTTGTTCTGCTCTTCGATCAGCCTGTCGAGCTGTGCGGGCATGTCTGTCCTTCCCAGGCATGCGAGAGGCCCGGGCCAGGAACGGCCAGGGCCTCGGGGTGAGTGGGGACTACGAGGAGGTGAGCGGCAGGCCGTAGCGTGCTGCCAGCCCCCTCATGCGGAGTTCGCGCGCGTCCAGTCGGGTCCGAGTGGTCTCTGCCGGCTCGGCGCCGTCCGCGTCCGCGACTGCGTTCTCCGTTGTGCTGGTCTCGCGAGTGGACTCACCCGGCTCGCCCTCGACCTGCTTGAGTTCTGGTGCCTTGATCCCGGCGTCCTTCAGGTGCCGGGCCAGGTGCTTGTAGACAGCTGCGCGGTCTTCCTCGGGGATCGTCGTCCCGCCGCGGGCTCCGTTGAGGACGCCGATCGCCGTGGTGCACGCGGCCGTTGACGCCGCGCCCACGTTCCCGTCGGGATCGACGAAGTGGTGGATGAGCCGGTACGAGGCCTTCGCGTCAGCGTCACCGTCGGGGTCCACCCAGGCGTGCGCCTGCCGCAGCGCCGACTCACTGCCCGGCAGGTCGCTGGAGTTGGCCGGCCCGTCCCAGGACGAATCCGACGTGTCGGTGGAGTGGACCGCCAAAGCGCCCCGCTCCTCGGCGACCGCCGCCGCCCGCTCCGCCGGCGCGACGTCGCCCGCAGCCTGGTCGCCCTGGTTGCCGCCGACCAGCTGCAGCAGGTCCCGCAGCTCCGGACGGAACGCGGCGCGCTTCTCGATCGCAGCCTGGTCCCCGCGGCTGACGAGCGCGGAGGCGACGGAGGCGAGCTCCGCCTCGGTGTCCTCGTACGCAGGGAAAGTGACCGCGCTGACCTCGATGAGGCGGACCTCCAGGATCCGCCGAACCTCGACCTCAACCGGCCCCTCGGACGTGTCGATCGTCTCGACCGACCACTGGTCCTTGAGGACATAGAACCCGAACGACATCCCGGTGATGTTGCCGTTGCGGACGTTGGCCTTCAGGTCGTTGACGTACGACAGGGCCGTGTCCAGTGCCGAGTCGACCGGCAGGCCGACCGCGTCCTCCGCCAAGGCCAGCGTGCCGGCCGTGACCCGGGAGACCACGTAGTACGAGTCGTGGTCGACCAGGAAACGGGCGTCGCCCTCCTGCAGGGTCTTGGTGAAAGCACCCGGGGCGATCTCCTCGTAGAACCCCCACCGCAGCGGATTCCCGATCGCCGTACGGGAGTTGAACTTCGCGGCGTACCCGCGGAACCGCTCATCCGCGGTATCGCCCTCGACGGCCCGGATCATCACGTCCGCCGTCGACAGAGGCAGGCGGCGGCGCTCCTCGGTCGTCGTCCTCGTCAGAGTCCTCATCACAAGCCTTCCTCTGTCTCGTCAGGGGCCGCCAGCAGTCGCTGCGCCTCCAGCATCAGCGCGACCGCCCGCGCCCTGTTCGACCCCGCCGCAGCCGACGACGATGACTGATCGCCGTCCGGGGCAAGGGGGTTGCTGCCGAGCGGGGCCATGTACAGCGGCTGCAGACGCAAGTCGCCCTCGGGCCCCTCCAACGGCGGCTTGTCCTCAAGATCGAGGATGTCGTTCGCCGAGAACGCGCCCACATCCCGCATCGCCCGGTAGAAAGTCGCCCGCGCCTGACTGTCGCCGCGCAGCAGCCCGCCCATCTGGTACTTCGCGTACTGCTCCGGCGGCAAGAGCTCCTTCGTCACGCGCTGCTCGGTCGGCGTCAGCCACGTCGGGTTGAGGTCGAACGTCACCCAGCCCTGCGCCTGCTGCTCCAGCCCCGTGCCCCAACTCGTGGACTTGCTGGTCTCCATGAGCAGGAACAGCGGAACGCCGAAGATCCTCGCGATCTCGGCGTTCTCGAACTCCCTCGACTCGAGGAACTGGGCGTCCACGTTGGGCATCGCGACCGGCTGGAACGATGCCCCGCTGTCCAGCACGGCGATCTCGTGGCTGTTGTGCACGCCGGACAGCTTCGACTTCCAGCGCTCCTTGAGCCGCGCGGCCTGGTCCTGGTCGAGGCGTTGCTCCGTCTGCAGCACGCCACCTACGAGGTTCCCGGAGCCGAACAGCCGGGCAGCGGACTTCTCGGCGGCCTGCGCCAGGCCGATGCCCTGCGACGCCATCCGCACCGGCGAGCAGCCGGTGAGACCGTCGTAACCCAGGCCCGGGATGTGCAAGACGTCGTACGGAGTCAGCCGGTGGACCACGCCCCAGTCGTCCGTAACCCAGAACCACTTCCCCGACGGGTTCTCGTCAGACGGCCTCTCCCGGTCCACCTGCACGCGGTCCGAGGAGATCGGCCACAGCTCGCGGATCTGTCGGGCGCCGTCGCGAATCTTCTGAGCGTAGCCGTTGCCCCACAACACTCGGTACGTGTAGACGAAACGCCACAGCTCCACCGGCGTCAGGTCGGGGTGCGGGTTGGCCAGCAAGTCGGAGGTCTGCCGTTCCTTCGTGCCGACCTTGTAGGTCGGCAGTGGCAACGCGGACGACACACCTGCGATCACGTTGACCGCCCGCCATACCGCTGGGGTCCGCAATGCCGTCGTCTCCGACACCGGCACCCCGGCATCCGACGGCACCCCGCCGAGGAACTCGCTCAGCGCGGCGGAGGTGAGCGGCTGTGCAGGGCTCTCCAACCCCCGCTCAGTCCGCCCGTCGAACAGCCCGAAAAGCCCGCTCACGTCCGCTCACCTCCCGTCGCTTCCCGCCCGCGCCCCGCCCCTGCGGCACGCCTGTCCGCCCGCGACATCGCCCGCTCGCACGCCAGCACCCCCAGCACGCCAGCCACGACCAGCGCGGCGGGAACACTCCACAGCGCCAGCCCGGCGACCCCGACGAGAACGAACACCACCTCCAGGACCAACAGGTCACCGGCGCTCGTACGGGCCTCCGGCTCGGCCGGCTCCTTCTTCACCACAGGTTCGGCGCCCCTTCCGGCTCCACGTCGTGGTACTGCTCCCAGCCCCACAGCGCGTACGTCCCGGCCACCAGCGGACACACGTCGATACCGTCGCCCCGCCGTGACCACAGCCACGCATCGCCGACATCGCGCTTCGTCGCGCCGCTCAACGCGGTCGCCATGGGCGCCTGGTCCAGGTGCTGCAGGCTCCGGTCCTGTACGCGGTCGTAGAACTGCCCGGTGGCCTGCGTGAGTTCACGAACCTTCGGTGCCACGACCAAGTGGTCACGGCCGCGCTCGGCGAGCTTCTTCCGCAGCAGCGGAGCCATAGATCCAGCGGGTCCGCCCTCGTCGATCACCCACACGCATGGTGACCACTTCTCGTCGAGATCGGCCGCGCGCTCGATCACCCAGTCCGTACCGGGCCGGTGGTCCACCACCTCGACGTGCCGTCCGTCATCGGTCGTTCCGCCGGCGACGCTGATGGCCGACCAGGACCGCTCGGGGTTCGTGTCGATGGCGAAACCCACCGGATCGGCCAGACCGGACTGGCGCACGCGCAGCGCTCGCCATGCGTCCTCGGCGATGACCTGCCACGTTTCCTCGGCCTGCGCCGGGTACTCGCCCACACCCAGCCGCTCACGGTCGAACAAGTCAGGCCGCATGGTCGCCAGTTCGCGCCGTACGGCCTGCACCCGGATCCGGATCCCCAGCGCCGGGTTCACCCGCTGCCACGTCCGTACGTCCTCACGGTGATCGTGCTCGGCACACACAATCCGCCCGTCCTCGTCCCGCGGGCACTCCCGCGTGTGCAGCTCGGCGGACCACTCCAGGTACGTCAGCGACTCGTCCGGCTCCGGCCTGTCCGCCAGCGCCCGGGCTCGCAGCAGACCCAGCTGCTCGCTGTCCTGGCCGATGCCGGCCGAGCAGGTATAGACGAGCTGCGGGTTCCTACGCGCGGACATGATCGGCAGCAGCGCGCCGATCGGCGCGGACCGCAGCGACATTGCCTCGTCCATCACGACCAGGTCGCCGGAGAAGCCACGCCCTGAGCTGCCCGTACGCGCCAGGAACAGGATCCGGGCGCCGTTGTGGAACTCGAAGCCCTCCTCGCCGTGCGCACGGATGACGCGCTTCACACGGCGGCTGAGGGCGTACGAGCCGCTGATCAGCTCGTCCAGTCGGCGGAAGGACTCGCGCGCGGTCTTGAACTCGTGCGCGGTGTGGATGACCAGCTTGTCGCCGAACAGCATCACGCCGGCGACCTGCCGGGCTTCGAGGTATCCGCCCTTGCCGTTCTGCCTGGTCACGTTCTGGACGACCTCGAAGGAGGTCCACCGGCCCTCGTCATCCTCGGCGAGGCTGTGGTGCAGGCCGAGCTGCTGCCACGAGTCCAGCTTCAGCCCGGCGTCCGCAGCCAGCTCGATGGCCTCCTGACCAGCAGGGGAGCGGAAGTCGAGCGCGGCCCGGTCCTCGATGCCGCTCCAGCGGCCGGTCTCGACGCGCCGGTAGTGCGGGGTGGAGATGATCCGCGGGCTCTGGCAGCCGATCGGGTCGGGCCTGCTACGCGCTGTGGCGGGGGCGGCGAGAAGCGAGCTCATCGACGATGTCCCCCCTGTCCCTCGGAGGCGCCAGCGCTCGCACTACGTGCATGGCCTGGCGTAGCTCACGGGCGACTGCCGCGATCTCCTTGGGGTCCACCGACGAGTCCATGATCTTCGCCAGGCGCATCGCGGCGGCGGCAGAGGCGTTCGAATCGGGAGATACGCCGAGGTCATCGAGTTCTGCGCGGGTCGCTTTGGCGACTTCGTCCGCGGGGACTCGCTTCGCTCCGGGCTCGTCCATGATCGCCTCCGATCCGACACGCCATCACGGAGCGTGACAACAGGTGATCGTCACGGAGTGTGACGGCCTCGGGTCGTGATCATGGTCCGCTAAATGGGTCGAACTCGGTTCGCGGTGATTAGCGATCGGCTCGGGGAGAGAACCGGGCGACAAGGGCGTTTGGGGTCGCCCAGGGAAGCGCTGAACTTTTGATCCACTCTCTCCCCCGACCACCTGAACGATCATGGGCGAGTCGCGCGGAGCGTCCCGAACGGGCCGTGGTGTAGCACTCCGTGATGGGCCGGAGGACGGTGGCGGTGCGTCACCACTCGCGCGACGACTGCGCGGTGGCCGGCCTGCTCTTGCCCCCGCCGTAGTGCCGGTACCAGCGCGTGACCACGCGTTCCATCGAGCTCGATCGCATCGCTCGGACACGCTCGCGCACCACTTGCTCGCCCGGGTCAACGGTGATGATCTCGGCACCGAGCCGCTGGTAGCGGGCGCGCCAGGCGTCACTGGGCATGGTGTGGATCAGGTACACGTCGGTGGACTCGAGGTGCTTGACCGCCTCGTCGATGGCCGCGTAGCGGGCGCGCATCGCGACCTTGGACGCGATCGGCTCGTGGTTCCACTGGGGTGCACCGGGGCCGGTGAGGGCACGGGTGATGCGGTCCAGGTCGATGACGATGTCGCGCGGCTTGGCGCGGGCCTCGATCCAGGAGGACTTGCCTGCGGCCGGCGGCCCGGTGACGACATACAGCATGGCGTCACTCCTGTTCGCCTGGCGCAGTCTCCAGTGCGTAGTGCTCCGTGCTGAGGCCCTGGTTCTTAGTGACGATCAGCGCCAGGACGCCTGGCACGATGTCAATGCGCTCTGGAGGCTTGGGTGTCCTGTTGTCGAACGCGGCGCCCCGCAGCTGTGTAAGTACCTCGGCAGCCTGTGCGATGAGCACAAGCTGCTGCCTGCTGAGTACGGCCATGGTCACCACCTCCGTGAGGCTTGCTGGCACCAGGAGTTGCCACAGTCGATGAGGTCGGGGTCTCTGTGCGCGTCGGTGAAGCTGTCGGGTGGCGGGCCGGGTGCCATGCCGAGGCTCTGTTCCAGCCGGCGCGTCTTGGCGTACGAGGCTCGGTCGTGGGTGGGGCAGCGCCGGGCGATGCGGTGAAGCAGCTCGCGCACGGTCACCACCTCCGTGAGGCTCGCGGTGTCAGGCGGTGCCGAGCGGTCCGGTGTAGCGGGGTGCTTCCGTGAGCCCTGCCTCGGCGAGCACCAGGCGCAGAACGTTGGCGAGCGGCACGTCGACGTGCTCGGGGGTGAGGAGTGCATCGACGTCGGCGGAGTGACTGTCGTGCCAGAGGTATGTCACGTCGCGGCCGTCGATGCTGTCGACTCTGATGGGGTTGTGGCTGGTCTCGATGTCGCACACGGTTACTGCCTGGTTGAGGGCGGGGATCAGGTGCTGGCGGACCAGGGTGGTGAGCGGGAAGTCGACCTCGTTGTAGTCGACGTGGTTGGCCTCGCAGTAGTCCAGCCAGACGTCGGGGTCGCTGCCGTCGTTGAAGCCCCACTTGGACAGCAGGTCGGCGCTGAAGAGCGTGAGGTGAGGGCCGTTCACGGTCACCGCCTCTGTGGTGTGAGCGGCGCCCCGTTGCCTAGGACGGGGCGCCGGTGCGGGCCTTACGGTTGCCGCATCCCGCCGCTGCCCAGGTGTGCACCATGGCGCACGGGAGGGACCTGGAGGCGTGTCGGGACACCTTTCACGCGCTTTCGGCGCCCGGGCATGGAGCGCGCTGCGGCCACTCGTACCGAGTTCCGATGATGGTCAGTGGCACGCCGTCCACCACGATGACGGAGGGCGGCATCTCCACCTTCCGCAGTTCGATGACCTCCAGCCCCTGGCACTCGTGGCACAGGTGCAGCTCAACCCGTGAGTCGGCCACTATCGCTACCTCCGGTAGGTCAGCGGGGGGTCTTCGTGAACGTGTACGGGGCCGCCACGCCAGCGCTGTGGTGGTCGGCAGCTCGGAGGGCTGCGGTGAGGCGTTCACGTGGGGACAGGCCGAGTCCAGCGGTGGCGTGGAGAGCGCCGAGGGCGAGTTCGTCTCCGCATCCGACGGCGGCGTACTGGTCGGCTGGCTCGCCGACTTGGTAGTCGCTGTCGACGCTGAAGAGGCGTCCGTGGATGCCGACGAGGAAGGTGCCGCCCTGTTCCTGTTCTGCGTCCTTGCGTGCCCAGCCGCCGTCCTTGAGGCAGGTGCGGACGGCGGTGACGAAGGTGGTCGCCATGAAGCGGTCGAGGTCGCCTTCGGGGTGCGGGGGCTGGAAGGCGTGGTGGAGGAGCTGGCCCATGCGGAAGGAGGTGGTGAAGCCGAAGGCGTAGGGGCCGTTGGTGAACACCTTGGGGTCGCGGCGGATGGTGAGCTGGTATCCGGCGACGCCTGCGGAGTCGCCGGCGAGGTGGACGCGTTTGCGGTGGACCAGGCCGACGATGACGGTCACGTCACCCCTGACCGTGGAACTGCACGGCGAACCCTGGCAGACCTAGTCCGAAGTCCGGGTCGGCGGACGCGGGGCGCAGCGGCGCGCGCAACTCGGTCTCGTCCACGCTGCATGTCGGTCGGGCAGGGGAGACACCAGCTGGGACACCAGTCCAACGGAACGGCTCGTCGCAGTCGCGGCACTTCACCTTGATGCCGGCCGCGTAGCCGACCACGGTCGGGTCGTTGTCGCTCGCGGTGATCCGGTTGACGTCCACGAAGGCGTCGAAGTTCTCGTGCGGGCAGGGTCGGTCAGGGTCGGTCGCCATGGTCAGGCCTCCTGGGTCTCGTCGTCCCACACGATGCGCGTGTGACCGCCGTGCCCATGGACCTCCTCGGCGTACACGAGGGTGTCCCAGAACACGATGGACGGGCGAGGACCGACCCAGCGGATCGACACCGAGCCGTCGGGCCACAGCACGCCGTTGGCGACGCGCCCGGTACCGGACACGCCCGTCACGTCGTGGTCGCGGATCAGTGAGAACACGCGCGGTCGGAGCGGCTGTGCCTCGGATAGGTCCGGTCCCGGCAGGTGTTGGGCGAGGGGCGGGTGGACGTTCTCGTAGTCGGGCATGGTCACCACTTCCGGGAGGCTCGGACTGGCTGGCGTGCGGCGTCGGTGCGGTTGCCGCGGGCGCTGTTGCAGCGGCGGTGGGCGCTGCGGGCGTTGGCGGGGTCGAGGAGGTCGCCGCCGCGGCTGAGCGGGGTGGCGTGGTCGAGGGTGAAGGCGTCGCGGTGGCGTTGCGCTGCGTACCCGGTGATGTCGTAGCGGATGGGTCCGCCGCACCACCAGCAGGGCAGGAGCAGGGCGCGCTGCTTGATGCAGAGGGTGCGGTAGGGGCGCCCGTTGCGCGGGTTGCGGGGCACGGGCGCCTCCTCGCGCTACAGGTCGCCGAGGACCTCGTTGCGGGCTGCTGCGGCCTTGCGGTTGAGGGCGCCGGTCATGCGGAAGAGGGCGACGGTGAGGGCGAGGAAGCCGGCGACGAGCAGCAGTTGGGTGATGACGCTGACGATGTGGGTGTGCTGGGTGGCGAGGGCGATGGCGAGGAGGATGAAGTTGCCGCAGGCCCAGGCGAACCAGATGCGGAGTTTCTCGACGCGGACGGCGGTCTGGACGGCTCTGTAGTCGCTCATGGTCCCCCCAAGGGCGTGTGGTGCTGTCGGGGGTCATGATGCCGGGTCTGGGGCTCCTGGTTCCGGGCATGCCAGATCTGCGGCCCATGGTGCGGCATGATCGGCGGAAACGTCAAGCATGGTTGAGGTTCAGTGCGGCCCCAGGTTGCTCTCTGTCTACTGACTCGCCCGTGGGTCGTCTGCCGCGTTCAGGCCGTCGATCAGCGCCCTTGAGTAGTCCAGGTTCCCCCGCGTCGGGTCCTCGTCATCCTTCAACCCCAGGCAGACCTTCGGGGTTCGCGGATCGTCGGCCCACGCTCCAGGGTCGAAGCTCCAGTCCTCCCACCCTGGGGCCGCTTCGGCAACGGCGTTGGTGCACTGCTCCTTGATCTCGTCCCGGCTGAGTGAGGGCGCAGCGGTTTTGGTGACCGTGATGGTGGCGAGCGGCTTCGCGTCGGCCTTGTCGTGTCCGCTGGAGGAGCAGCCGACGGCGGCTCCGGTGAGCAGCAGGGCGAGCAAAGCGGCAGTGGTGTTTCGCATGGTTTCCCCCGGGGTGCGGCGCGTGCGGGGATCGTAGCCGCGGCCATCGCATGGCACCCCGGGAACGCGAAAGCCCCACCGCGACGGGGGAACGCGGTGGGGCCTCGTTGCCGGGCGTGACCCGGCGCGCAGTCTCCAGTGTGGCAGCGGCAGTCGCCTACCGCCCCCACAGCCGGGCGATCTCCTCCGCCACCGCCAACACCACAAGGGTGGCGAGCACCAGACCCGTCGACACGTACCGGCCGTCCGGATCCGGGGCACTCCCTGGCACCCGCACGATCGACTCACCCCTCGGGACGAGGCCGCCGTGCTCGACGTTTCGGTGCTCCTCCCGGTACCCCTCCGCTTGTCTGCGGGTCACCGGCGGGCTGGCCGCGCGGCACTTCCGGCAGCGGTACTCGTATGGCATCAGGGCTCCCCTGTCGGGCGGTAGGCGGCCGGTAGGTGAAGGGTAGGAAACGAACGCTGACCTGCGATTCCTACCGTCCTACCCGGGCCCTTGGGAGGCGGGCGGAAGGGGCTGGGGAGCGGGGCCTGCGGCCGGGTCCTGCGGGGCCCCCACGGGGTCCGCGAGGGCGGGGGCCGGCGGGAGGTCCCGTACGCGGACCCCGTCGCGCACGCGCTGGCGGCTGCCGAGGATGAGCTTGAACTCCTCGACGGGCAGCCCGAAGTGGCCGGTGACGGTGGCCTTCAGTTCGGCCTGTGTCCAGCCGTCGAGTTCGGGTTCGGCAAGGAGGTCGGCGAGGTGTGCGCCCTGTCTGTGTGCGGCGACGCGGCGGACGATGGCGACGAGTTCGGCGAGGGTGAGTTCCGGTGCGGTGTCGACCAGCTGCTCGGCAGGTCCGGGACGGGGGGCTATCGGGGTGACCCACCATGCGGCCACGCACCACGCGACAACGGCCCCGGGGATCGCGAACCGTGCGATCTGCGGAGCGTGCCAGCAGCCGTACGCGGCAAGATATCCGGCGATTCCGAGGGCGAACAATCGGTCGCGGGTGCTGTAGTCGGCGGCGGCTTTCCAGGCGCGTTCGACGAGTTCACAGGACCCGGCCCAGAGGGCGGTGCCTGCCCCCGTGAAGACGAGGACGGGCCGGAGTTCGGCGCGGAGCCAGTGGGGGAGGATCTGCTCCCCCACCTTCTTAACGATCTTCATCAGACGGCCCCCACCGCATGCGCGCCCGTCAGGATCACAGCCTGCGGCAGCCCCCAGATCCCCCCGGCCTGCGCCCACACCCCGGCTGCGACGATGCCCGTGATCGCAGCTTTGCCCGGGGACAGCTCCCGGAAGTACATGATGCTGGCGAGGAGCAGCGACACCGCGCCCAGGCCCGCCGTGCCGAAGCCGCCGTTGGTGAACACCGAGGCGAACGCGTCGCTGAGGTTCTTGCCCACGACCCAGATCGACCCGGCCACCATGTACAGCGTGCCCGCGACCACGCCCGTCCACTGGGCTTGGTCGCTGGTCAGACGCTTACGGATGCGGGACTTCTTCCCCCCGCCCTTGCCTCCCGGACCGTCACCTCCACCACCCTTGGGCTCACGGATCCCGACCCACAGGATCAGGGTGAGGACGGTGGCGATACCGCCGGCGCCGACGGTGCCGAGGATCTTCCCGCCCTCGACGCTGATGGCGGGGGCGGCGGCGAGCAGGTGGGTGTTCACGGTGTGAGTCCTGTTCCGGAGGCGGCGGGCGCGTAGAGGGCGAGCGCGACGAGGGCGGTGGCAAGGGGGATGCGGGCGGCCCAGGCGATGCCGGGCCACCAGTGGCGGGTGCGGCGGTCCCACAGATGGGCGATGAGCGCGGTACCGCCGATGCCGAGGGTGAGTGCGCCCGCGATGCTGGTCTGGTGGCCGCAGTCGGCGATCGCTGAGGCGAACTGCTGGTAGAGGCCGAGGAGCCAGCCCGTCCCGGCTGCGCTGGCGTTGTAGAGGAAGCGGCGGGTCTTGGGGCTGATCGCGGCGGTGGCGCGCTCGCGCGGCTGGGTGAGGATGGCCGGTATGTGGGGGCGCGGCCAGTAGTCGGGCTGGGGCTGGAAGCGATGATCCGGCTCGTCGCCCTTCGGCTCCGTGTCGGTGACCTTGTCGTCGTAGAGCTGCTCCCACCAGTCGTCGGTGGCCATGGCGTCTCCGTGCGCGTCGGGGCCTACGCCGTGCTGGCGTAGGAGGTGGCGGATTCGGCGCTCGTCGGCGCCCGGCTCGCGGCTCATGTGTAGAACCCCGTTCCGTCGCCGATCCGGTCGCGGGCGTCCTTGAGCCGTCGGCCGGCGGTGGCCGGGCTCACGCCGAGGAGGTGAGCCGCGGTGGTCTTGGTGAGCCGCTCGCCAGCCCTGAGCCGGTGAGCCAGGGTGAGGATCTGCTGCTCGATCTCGTCGTCTCCTGAGCCGCCCGTCTCGCCAGTGGGTTCAGGGCTCGGCTCGCCCGGCTCAGGGCGGCTCACGATGACCGGATCAGCCGGGCTCAAGACGGGCTCACGTGAGACGTGCTGGTCAGAGGTCTGCGAGGGCAACTTCACGGGGTCGTCGAGCACGGGCTTCGGCTCACGGCCGGTGACGTGGAGCGCGGTGGCGACGGTCGTCTCATAGTCGACCGGCTCAGGCTCAGACGGCTCGGGCTCACGGTTCACAACGGGCTGAGCCGAGGGCAGCTCGGGCGCGGTGGGGGCTGAGCCGTGCTCGATGTCGAGCACGCCCGAGACCGGGGCCAGGGGCCGCCCGTACCGCGTGAGCCGCAACGCCATGACGGCCGACACCGGAGCCTTGCTCCGCCAACGACGGCCGTACCGGGCGCGCAGCCGGGCCCGCTCGACGAGCCGGGACTGCTCCAACTGGATCACCTGGTCGTAGGAGCGCAGCTCCCACAACTTCATGCGCCGCCACAGCCGGAAAGTGGAGATCGGGTCGAGGAGCCACCGGACCAGGCGGACGGAGTCCATGTGGCGTCCGGCCACGATCTCGGCGGTGCGGCCGATCGCGTGTCGTGCCGCCTCGACGACGACCACGAACAGGACGGGGATCGTCGCGTGCATGCCGACACCGAGCGGGTCGGGCCAGGCCGCCGCGCCGTTGAACGCGATCGTTGCCGCGGTGAGCAGCCATGCCGTGTGACGCAGCAGCGCGAGCGGCATGGTCAGCCAGGTGAGGAGCAGGTCGAGGGCGAGCAGGACGAGGATTCCGGCGTCGATGCCGACGGGGAAGACCGTGGCGAACGCACCGAAGTGCTTGCGCTCCGCGAGGTGACGGACGGCGGCGTATGAGCCGGCGAATCCGATCGCGGCGATGATGGCGGCGCCGGCGGCGACCGCGATGACGAGTCGGCGCTGGAGAGTTGTGAGGGTGGGGCGGTCGCCGGTGGGCGTCTCCACGGTGGCTCCCTGCTGCGTGAAGAGGGCCGCGCCCCGGCGGGGACGTCTGGGGCGCGGCGGCTTGGGGTGGGGTTGGTGGGTGGTCAGCCCTGGCCGCGGAACCATGCGGTCTTAGGGATGCGGCGCCAGTGGTCGTCCTCCCAGTCCTGGCCCTCGCTCGCGGCCTGGCGGGCGCCGGCGGTCTTGGCGCGGCGGAAGCGTCCGGCGTTGCCTGTGACGGAGGTTCCGGCGGCGGGGTAGTCGCGGGTGGACTGGTCTCGGTTGCGGCGCCAGACCATCAGCTGTCGCCTCCGGGGAGTACGCCTTCGCGTTCGCCGGTGCCGCCTTGCGCTTCGTGCGCGTCGGCGACGGTGGTGGTGTGGGTGTAGTCGGCGGCGCAGCGCCGGAGGAGTTCGGGCACGGAGGCTTGGGGGTCGGTGTCGACGGGCTCTTGCGTGCCGGGGCTGTGCTGCTCAGGGGCCTGATCGGTAGGCTCGGGCATGCCTGCCCTTTCGAGAGAGTCGGGGTAGGTGCCCCCGGTCCATGTGGAGTTCCAGCTCCGGGCCGGGGGCTTGTGCGTTGCAGGGAACCGATCGCGGCTCCCCCGACTCAGCACGCTAGACCCTAGGGTCTAGCTTGTGCAAGACCCTAGGGTCTAGAGTCGGGTTGTCGCGCTCCACGGCACGGAGGGAGCGTCAGTGGACGAGCAGGTCGAGGAGGTGCGTCGACTCTTGGAAGCCATCGAGCGCCTGGAGCGGATGCAGGACGATGAGGCGTGTGCCAAGGCGGTCACGCAGGTACTCGATACCTGGCCGGATAACCATGCGCGTCTGCGTGAGTTGCGTCAGGCGCGGGTCCAGCGGATGAAGGACTCCGGGATGACATGGCAGCAGATCGGCGCCGTGCTCGGCGTGCATCCGACACGGGCGCAGCAGATCGCGAAGGGACTAAGGGGCTCGAAGCGGCCACCGAAGAAGGGCGAGTCCGAGGAGTGAGCGGCGTGGATTTGGTCCAGTGGCTCAACGTCCAGCTCGACATCGACACGGCGCGCGCCACGGCTGCGGCCGAGGAAGACGGCCCCAACTGGCACTACGACGGGCGTGCCGTCATCACGCATCGGGAGCGCGACCTGGTGGCGGTCGGATCGCAGGACTTCATAGACCGGGAGCGCGGTGAGCACATCGCGGAGCATGATCCGGCTCGGGTGCTGCGGGAGATCGACGCCAAGCGACAGATGCTCGCCGCCTGGTCGCGGGGCGCCCCGACCGGCGTCATCGATGTCAAGTACGCGCGCGGGTACGCCAACGCGCTAAGTGAAGCGGTGCGAGTGATTGCCCTGTCCTACGTCGGCCGCCCCGGCTACCGCGAGGAATGGCGGCCGTGAGCGAGGTCTGCCGCGTCTACTGGGGCGCCCGAGGCTGCGCTCTCCCGCACGGCCACGACCCGGCCCAACAGGTCCGCACGCACCGCACTGTCGAGCCGACCGAGCAGGAGGTCACGGTACGGGACGCGTTCTTGTTCGGGGAGGACCTCACGCCCGAGGAACTGCGACTCTGCGTCGAGCTGTACGGCGAGTAGCCGCGCTATCCCCGAGCCCCCGTCTGCGCGCCGGTCGGGGGCTCGCTGCTGCCCCACCTACACTCCGTGCACGTGGCAGACATCGAACGCCTGATCCCGCTGGAGCGCGCCGCCGAGACCGAACGGGCCAAGTTGGCCGGCCTCATCGGCGACGAGTACGAGGCGCAGTGGCAGGCCTGGCGCACGGCATCCGAGACGGTCCAGGCCGCGATCACCGAGCATGCGGCGGAGTCCGGCGAGAACCGATACGAGGTCGAGAAGGCCGTCAAGACGGCTGCGCGGCACTCCGAGGAGGATCCGGCCGGATAGCCGGGCAGGCCCCTGGCTCGACGGGGCACAGGCGGGGTGTTTGAATCGAACGCATGAACGAACTGCCTCCGGATCCCGCCCGCCTCCGGGCGATCCTCGGATACCTGGAGCAGCAGCTCACCGAGGAGGAGACCGTGATCACGTACCTGCGGCTCCAGGTCGAGGCCGTACGGCACGCCCTCACCGTGGCCGAGAACCGAGGACCGGCCAACACCACGCCCCCCTCGCCGCACCGTACGACGTCCGCTGCTCCAGCTGCGCTCGGTCCCGCGCCCACGCGCGCACAGCGCCAGTCCACCGGATTCATGATCGAGCAACGGCGGACACCGACGGGCCCGCAGGAGGCGGCCGTGCACCTCGACGACTGCACGATGAGCAGCAACCGCACGCATCCCGTCTCGCCGCAGGACGCCCGACTGGCGCTCACGGACGCGCAGTTGGAGGCCTGCCAGTTCTGCCGGCCGGACACCGAGCTGGGCATCGACGTCGCGTGAGGGCCGGAGCAGCAAAGCGCAGAACGCCCGCCCCCACACTGGAGGACGAGCGCTCTGCGCCTGCTGCTATCGGACCGTCAGCCTGAGGCTTCCGTCATCGAGGTACTCCGTGTAGGTGCCCTGCGCGGCGCTGATCTCCGCCGCCGTGAGGACGACCTTGCCGCCCAGCTTGGCCACAAGCGCGCCGGTCCTCGCGGCGGCTTCCTCCCGCTCGCGGACGATCTGGGCGTCCAGCTGACGGTTCTTCTCCAGGGCCCGGTTGAGTGCCGCGGGCCAGTCCTGCTCGTCTACGTCGCCGGCGACTTCCGGCTCTCTGCTCGTCATGGCCGGAGAGGGTAGCGGGTGTCCGGGCGTGAACCGCAATCGTTCCGGCTGGATCACCAAGTAGCTCTTGATCGTGCGCTCCATGCTCCGACGGATCCGCCCCATGGCCTGCTGAATTGCCTCGTCCCGCCCGCTCATGCCGCGATAACTCCTTCGCCCCATACCCGCCCGCAGCCCGTGCAGTGCGCGACCGGCGGACGGCCGTCCCCGCCGTGGATGTCGATCCGGCCGCCGCAGTCGTGCCGCTGTTCCAGCGTCCGGCGTTGCGCCGCGATGTCCAGGGCGCGCTCGACGCGCTCGGCCGCGCCCGCGGCGACGATCCCGATCTGATCCACCTCTACGACGGTCAGCTTCCGGAAAGGGCCGGCCTTCGACTCGACCCGGGCCAGCAGCCACAGCGCCGTGTACGGGACGGGGCGGCGGTGCCCGGTCCACCTCCAGCGGCGCGGGTCCGCCATATCGGCGTGGGCGAGGGCGTTGCGGCGCTGGCGGTCGGCGGCTGGCCACTGCTTCGGGGCGAACGGCATGGGTGGCCGCTGGACTGTGGCGGCGATGTGGTCGGCGCAGTCGTGGAGTGCTGCCTCGACGGCGCGCATGGTGTCGAGGATGTGGAGTCGTACGGGGGTGGGGCGGTCGCCGAGTTGGATCGGGTCGCGCTCCAACGATCGAAGGTGCGCGGCCTGGTGCTGGCGGTATTCCAGTTGGTCGGCGTCTTCGAGGGCGGCGAGGTAGCTGCGGAGGCCGAGGCCGAAGGCGCCGATAGTGGTGGGTTGGCCGGCGGCTTGGTGGAGGTCGGTCCAGTGGAGGGCGATGGTACGGAGGTGCGTGGCGGTGGTGGTCATCGGGGCTCCGTGTTGCTGGTGGGGCGGCGTATCGTGATGGCCACCGGATGGGGCGTGCCTGGCCTGGGGAGGTCGTGAGGCGCGCCCCTTCGTCGTGTCAGCGTCCTTGCGCGACGTGGAGGCCGGCCTGCTTCCACCTTTCGGGCGTGGCCAGATCGGTCATGAGGCGCTCCGGTCGTTGAGGTGGGCGGTGATCTCCTCGAACGCGCGGCGGTCCGCGTAGTCGAGGCGGTAGGTGTCGCGGCGCGGCAACACCGGTCGCTTGCAGCCGGGCCCGTGGACTTCGCCGTCGGAGTGGAGCCAGAACTGGCAGCACGGCGACGGGAGTTCGGCCGGTCCGGCGGCGGCGCGCTGCTCCTGCACGTGGCGGGCGAGGATCTGGCGATGGGTGTCGTAGGCGCGGCTGGCGCACCAGTAGGCGATGGCGCCGACGTAGGTGCCGGGGAGTATGAGCAAGGGGCTGACGGTGGCTCCGTAGGCGGCTGCGCAGGCGCTGAGGATGGCGGCTGCGGTGCAGGTGCGGGCGGTGCGTAGGGCGGGTGTCATCTGTTCCTCCGGCGGAGTGCGGCGCGGGTGGCGGAGATGAGGAAGGCGATGAAGCAGCAGGCGCCGAGGGTGAGGCAGGTGAGTCCGGCGATGAGGTACCAGCCGGGGGCCGCGGGGACCTGGTGCACGGTCAGGTCTCCCGGTCCGCGCCAGGCTGCCCGGACGAGACGGCGGCGCAGCGCGGGCACAGGGCGAACGCCTCCTGGTTGTCGCCCTTGCATGACGGGCACATCGCCGGGTCGACGGTGGCGTTGCCGGGTGTGACGTTGAAGTGCGGACGCAGCATGGCCGCCTCGCCGTCCGGTGTCGGGTCCTGCCGCGCCTCGCGCCGGGCCCGGACCGTCTCGCAGTCGACGGCTGCGCACCCACCGTGGTCGCCTTCGGTGTGACGCTGCTCGGCCGCCGCGATGCGCGCGCGGATCGACTGGCACGCGGCCTCGGTCAGGCCGCCGGGGGTGAGGTCGTGTGGGAGGTTGCAGTGCGGGCAGCGGGGGCGCTTCGGCCTTGATGGCGGTGTGTTCGGCCGGGCAAGCTGCTCCAGCTCCCGCAGCGTGAGGTTCCGCAGTACGGCCATGACCGCGTCGGCTTCGCGAAGAGCAGCCGTCCAGTGGAGTTCCGCCACGAACTCCTGGGACGGCACGCCATCGGACTGGATGATGGCGGTGGCGATGCGGTCGCGGAGCGCGGTCTGGTCTGCGGGCGGCACGGCAGCCGGGGCAGCGGGATCGCCCCGCTCCTCAACAGTGCGGCAGTCAGGGCATGTACCGCTGGACCAGCCAGCCGCGAACGCTGCGCGGCGAGCGGCGGTCTCGTCTGGCCACAGTCCGGCTCGGGCCGCAGTCTCGCGCGGTTCGAGTGCGGCGAGGGGGAGGTCTTCGCCGGGCGTGTACCAGTCGGGCAGGGAGAGCCAGCGGCGGCAGGGGCCTGAGCACTGGACTCGATAGGCGACGGTGATGGTCATGGTGTGGCTCCTGGTGGTGTGGTGGGATCGGGGTGGCCGGCCGCCCGCGATTCGAGCGCGGGCGGCCGTGCTCGTGGTCATGCGGAGTACGTGCGCCTGGTCGGGATCGCGGCCTGCTCGGCAAGGTCCGCGCAGCTGCTTGCCCCATGCGACGGGTGCGGTTCCGTACGACGGCAGCGGGGCGACGTGCACGGGCCGATGAACGCGAAGCACGCGTCCGCCCCGAGCCGGACCATGTAGGCGTTGCGGCGCGGCCCTGCGCCCGGCCACTCGCCGAAGTCCTCGGTCGGGTGGCCCTTGGCCGGGTGCTCCTCGATGTCGAAGTTCTGGCCGCGGTTCTGGTGCCAGCGGGCCCAGGCGTCGGCGATCCGGTCAGCGCCGGTGGGGCATCCGCCGTGGACGACGACGAGGCGCTGCCCCTGCGCGATGGCGAGGGCGCCGGCGGTGGTGAGGATGTTCTCGATGGCCCGGTGGTCGGTCCAGTCGCGGCTGCCGGTAATGAGGATGCGGTAGGTCGTGGTCATGGCGGTCACTCGCTCGTCTCGACGGCGGCCGGGGCCGCGTGGACGGTGAACGTGCCGTCGCGGTGCCGGATCAGCCAGTCCCCGAAGCGGGCGACGACGTGGCCGGGCTTCTGACCGACGCGGAGGCCGACGGTGGTGACCTTGCCGTCGACGACCTCGGTGAAGGCCTTGGTGAAGACGCCGTCGCGGTCGAGCTGCCAGTCGATGAGTTCGTAGTTGCGCGGGGTCAGGTGCCAGGTCTTGCAGCCCGCGGCTTCCAGTTCGACGAGCGGCCGGCAGTGCGCGCACTCGGCGCGGACGTCGGCCAGCGGCTGCCCGGCCACGGCGCGGGCGACCTCGGCGTCGGTGACGTCGCCGACCGGGCTGTCGCAGCCGTTGCAGTAGCGCTTCATGACGACGGCGGTGTGCTTGCGGCCGTCGGCGTCCACGGTGACGACGTCCGGGGTGTTCGTGCGGGGTGCGCCCGGTCGGGTCGGCCACCAGGCCTCGTGCTTCTCCTGACGGCAGAGCGCGCACAGAGCGCCGTGCCACGTCGCCGTCCCGCACTCCCCGCACTCCGACGACGGCCGCTTCGGCGGCTCACCGCCGCGCATCACGGTCACGCAGTCCGGGCACAGGCCATCGGGCAGTTCGGCGTCCGGCTCGGTCTCGACGAGAGCCTCGGGGACGACGGCCATGCCCTCGCAGGCCGTCAGGGCGAGGACGCCGGGCCTGGCCTCGGGGAAGAAGATCGGGCTGGGGAAGATGTGGCGGACGTTGGGGGTGGCGTCGGCGTACGGGCTGTGCGGGTTCGGGTCGAGGCGGTGGGGCATTGGGTGCTCCTGGGGTGGGTGGGTTGTTTGCACGGAGTCGGACCCCCCTCCCTCTCTTTAGAGAGGGGGGTCCGTGAGTAAGTGGCGTGAGTTTCGCGTGAGTTTTTGACCTGCGGTTTCGTCGAAAACGTGAACCGCGTGAGTTTCGGCGTGAGTATTTGCCGTGAGTTTTCACTCTGTGTGATCGTGAACCGCGTGAGTTTCGGCGTGAGTTTCTGGCCTGCACTGATGCCGGTTACCGTGAGCTGCGTGAGTTCCTGCGTGAGTTTGTTTGCAGCGTTAGCGTGAGCATCGTGAGTATTCGCGTGAGTTAATTTGTGACAGGTCATCAGCCCGCCTCGGGGAGTTCGCCGGTCGCCGAGAACGCAGCCACGTATCCCGTCTGGCTCCCTCGCCCACCACCGTTCGAGATCTTGTGGGCGAGGCCCTTCTCGACGAGCTGGTCGAGCCGCCGACGGGCCTTCTCAACCTCCGACGCGGACGGCTTGCCCTTGTCCGGGCTGTAGATCTGGCACGCCAGCTGGTGCGGAGTCAGCGGGCCGCGGGCGTGCGCGAGGATGTCGAGCACGTCGACCTCGTGCCACACCTCCGTCACACCGGCCGGGTGGTCGTGCTTCAGGCGCCACGGGCCGCACTCCGAGGAGGGCTGCTTGAGGTGCTTGAAGGAGACGATCGGGTCGCCGGCCGCGCCCCACAGCGACACGACCGAACCGGCGCCCGCGGTGATCCAGGTGGATCCGTACAGCTCGTCCAGGCTGGTGGGCTCCTTGCCGCCTTCCTTGCCGCCGCCCTGCTTGCGGTGGTGGTGCAGGGCCAGCACCTCGATGCCCTCGACGAGGGTGCGCTGGATCGCGGAGTTGATGGCCTGTCCGCCTTCCTCGGAGGCGAGTTCGCCGGCCATGTCCTTGAGAGAGTCGAGGCAGACCATGTCGGCGTCGGCCTGCTTGCACAGGCGGAGCAGGACGCCGGGGTCCTTGATGAAGTCCTTCGGCGGCGGCCCGGGCCAGAAGGTGAGGTGCTGGTTGAGGAGGTCTCGGTGCTCGTGAGTGACCATGCGGGCCATGGAGCGGGCGGCCTGCTGGGGACGGTCGGACGCGAGGTACAGCACGCGCTTGGCGGGGCGGACGGCGAGGCCCAGGGCGTGCGGGCGGATGCCGATCGCGGCGAGGAGGACCTGCTGGCCGACGGTGGTCTTCCCGACGCCAGCGGGGCCCGCGATGATGAGCGCTTCGCCTTCGGCCCACAGGACGTTGTCGCCTTCGCCCCAGATGGCGGGGACGGTGTCGGGCCGGTCGAGGATGAACGATCCGCCGGGGACGAAGCGTGAGCCCCCGGTGGCGTGGCTGCTGCGCTGCTGGACATAGCCGGTGATCTGCTCTTCGAGGTCTTCGGCGGCACCCCCGTTGAGGACTCCGGAGCGCAGGCGTACGGCCAGGTCGTCGATGCGGCGCAGCCGGGTCTTGGCGTGGACGAGACCGGCGTAGTACTCGGCGTCGCCGGGCCCGATCTCGCGGGCGATGTCCCAGATGAGGGCGCCGTTGCTGAAGAGGCGGAGCTGTCCGGCTGTCTCGATGGTGGCGCGGAGGCTGACGGGGTCGACGGGCTTGCTCTCGGCGAGCTGCTGGCCGATGGCGTCCCACAGGGTGCGGTAGGCGGGCTGTGTGAAGTCGTCGCTTCCGACGATGTCTGCGGCTGTCTTGTACTCGTCGCTGAAGTTGATGCAGCGGTTGATGAGGGCGCGTTCGGCATCTGGGTCGCTGGGGGGCAATCGGTTGAGGCCGTCGTCGTCCGCCGTGTCGTGCGGGCTCATGTGGCGGACGTTGGTCACGCTCGTCTCCTCAGAAAAGTCTGGTTGGCGGGCACTGGTGGGTGGTCAGGTGCTGGTGTGGGCAGTCGGGTGGGTGTCGGCCGCTGGTCCAGCGCAGTCGGAGGGCGCCGAAGGGGCGGCGGGGCAGGCACCAGACGAGGTCGTGCGCGGTGCTTGCCGCTCGCGCGGGCCCGTACGGGCGGGGTTCGTCCGGCGGCGGGAGGTCGACGCAGGCCTGGATGGCGGCGACCTGGCCGACCGACTGGGTGAGGATCGGGGCGCCGCACGAGGGGCAGCGCCGGGGGCCAGCACTGCCCCTCGTACGGCCGGCCATCAGGCCGGGGTCCCGTTCAGGATCGGCTGCGCGATGTCCCCGTCGATCGCGTTGACGACGTCGGCGAACGCGGTACGCAGGATGTCGCCGGGCCGTTCCAGCTTGTAGCCCATGCGCAGGCCGCGGTCGGTGATGCGGTAGCGGAGGCGGGCGGTGAGCCGGTAGCCCTCACTGCCCTCGAAGGGGATGAGGCCGATGACGAACGTCTCCGGGACGGTGAGCTGTCCCTTCTGCCCGGCCTTCGTCGTCTGGGTCTCGACGTACTGGAACTGCCGTTGGCCGGTGGCGAGCCGGATGCCGGACTGGAAGTCGACCTTCGTGTTGGCCTGGAGGGACTGCGCGATCTCCAGCATGTCCGCGGAGGACGGGTCGAGGAGTTCGGGGAGGTGGTCTTCGAGGAACTCGGCGAAGTCTTCCTGGCTGAGGAGTTCGCCGTCGTTCTTGAGCCACTGCTTCCACGCGTCGGTGATGAACAGGGACAGAACGAGACGGTGATTGCCCCACGACGGTTCGTCGGCGGCGTGTGCGTCGAGGACCGCGGTGACGGTGAGGCGCTCGCTGTCGGCGTAGACCTCGCTGGCGTCGGTGCTGTGCTTGGTGAAGTACGCGTTCCAGGAGCGGGCGTCGCGGACGGTGGTGGTGCCGGCCTTCCGCGGCGGGATGCCCGTGTACTCGGGGCCCGTGAGGTCGAACTTCTGGACGCCGCCCGGGGTGTTGAAGGCGTGGACCTTGCCGGGTTCGAGGATGACGGGTGGTGCGGCGCGGAGCGCGGTGTCAACGATGACCTGCGCGTTGTCGGTGTTCGTCATGGATCAGGCGTCCTTGTAGTCGGTGGTGGCGGGAGCGGTGCGGAAGTCGAGCTGCATCTGCCGGGGGTCGTTGCGGGTCGGGTTGCCGTCGTCGTCGACGAAGTAGATGGCGGCCGGCGGGGTGGACTTGGGGGCCTTCAGGTCCGACTCGACGCTGATGGCGAGGGGGTCGCCTTCGACGTGGCCCTTGGATGGCTCGACGAGGACCTTGATGACGAGCTGGCCCTTCTTGCCGTGCGTGGCGACGGCCTGGAGCAGCTCGTGCAGCTCCTCGCTGAGCGAGTGGTGGACGCGGCCGTTGAGGTGGCCGACGAGGAAGGCGGCGAACTCCGCGGGCTGCGCCTCGGTCTCGGTCTGCTGGACGGTCATGTGCGGTGGTGCCTTTCTGCGTTGGTGGTGCTGGCGTGGGGTCCCGGGGCCAGCGCTTGGGGGAAGTCGCTGGCCCCGGGTGGCGGTCGCAGCGCTGGGGGTGCGCTGTCAGGTCGACCGCCCGTCAAGTGGCCTCTGTGGGCTGGCAGTTGGGCTTGTGGTCGCCGATGGGGTTGGCCTTCATGAAGTCGCGGACCTTGTCCCGGCCGGCGACCCGCTTGTGAGTGCCGCAGGCGGTGCACAGGAAGTCCGCGATGGGGGTCTGTCCCCAGTCGGTGCGACGGACTTGGACGCCGCCGAGCCAGCCGCTCATCGGATGCCTCGTGCCAGGTCGGCGCGTTCGGCTGCGGTGTGGCCGCCGTAGATGCCGTAGCGGGAGGTGTCCTCCGTGCGCATCGCCTCGTCCAGACACTGCCGGCGGACGGGGCAACGGGCGCACAGGTTCTTGATCTCGCGCACCCGGATCTTGCTCTCGGTGAAGAACTCCTCGACGTCGTAGCCCTGGCAGGCGGCGGCCTTGGCCCAGTCCAAGGCCGTGTCGAAGGCGGGGTATCGGCCGCTCATGCCGCTGCCCGCTGCTGCTGCCGCCGGTACGCCGTGTACATCGCGTACCGCTGCCCGGCTGACTTTCCGCCACGGACGCCGAACCTGTTGCTCTTCGCCCGGCCGCCCTCTTCGCGGAGCGCGCTGATGAGGCAGGGTCGCGCCACCGGGCATCCGGCGCAGATCTCCTTGGCGTAGTTGATGCCGCGGATGTCGCCGGGGCCGGGGAAGAAGGTGTCGTCGTCGACCTCGCGGCAGATGGCGAACTTCCGCCAGTCGGTGGTGGGTTCGGTGGATTGGCTCACGACAGCACCGCCTTCACGCGCTCGCCGAGCCAGCGGGCAGCGTTCACACTGACGGCGTTGCCGATGCCGAGGATCTGATCCTCTTGGGTGCTGTCCGGGAGGATGTAGTCCGTCGGGAACCGCTGCGCGCTCGCCAGTTCGCGCGGGCTGAGCATCCGCAGAGTGCAGTCGTCGACCTCCGGAGCGGGCCGCACGAGGCTGTGGTGCGGCTTGCACGCCACCGTGGTGAGCGGCTCCGCCGTCGTACGGACGGCGCCCTTGCGACCATTGGGAACGATCAGGGCGTGATGACGTCCCTGTGCGGATACCGCGGGGACGGGACCCGTCGTGGCCACAGCTGTGGTGTTGCGGCGCAGCATCGCGACATGCGGATCATGCCCGTGCTTCGCCAGGCCAGCCGCGACCCGTTCGCGCGTGGAGGCGGCGTACGGGGTGAACTTCTTCCGGTCCGGGCGCCCGTCGCCGATCCGAGTGCCGGGCATCGACCAGTCGATGACATCGCCGATGGGCCGTACGGCCGGGTCGAGGATGAGATACCCGCACTGCCGGTTCGGGCAGCGGTAGTCGTACTGCACGCCCCAGCTGCCCATCTTGCGGCGACGCGGGTTGCGCCACACCTGCCGTGCCTCAACGGGCCCACACTCGGGGCAGAAAGCCCGTGGACGGACCTCAAGGTCGGGCAGCGGGATGCCTTCGCGGGTGAAGACGACATAGCCGCGGTTGCGGTGCTGTGGGGCGGCTTCGTTGTCGTCGTCGCCGAGGTGCGCACTAGAGGCACACACGATCTGGTGGTTGTAGCCGAGGATCTTGAAGCCGCCGAGCCACCAGTCGAAGAGTTCCCAGTCCGTGAAGAACTCGATGACGTTCTCGCACAGCACCGCGTCGTACCGGTGGACTTCGGCCGCGGCGATGATGTCCAGCGCCGTGGCCCTGGTCCGCTCGAATCCGGGCTGGATCGGGTTGCCGTGCTCGTCGACCCGGACTTCCTTGCCGTCCGCTCCCAGGATGTACGTCTGCCCGTACGTCCTCTTCCGTCCGCCAGCCGGGGAGATCTCGGTGCAGATCGGAGACGCCCACAGGACACGCGTCTTGGGCAGGCTGCGCTTGTCGAAGGCATGGATGTCCTCGCACAGGTGCTCCACGCCCGGGTGGTTCGCCTCGTGCGCGTTGACCTGGACGCGGTTGTGGTTCATCACTAGGCGGGCGCGCATGCCGGCCTCGACGAGGCCCCGGGTGGATCCACCGAGTCCGCAGAACAGGTCGGTGAAGTCGATGTCCCAGTCGTGTTGGAAAGTCCAGCTCATCGGGTGGTCACCGCCTGTCGGTCCTCGGCGCGCCAGCGGTTGATCGTGCGCTGCGCGACCTGGAGCCGGTCGGCGATCTCCGCCGCGCTATACCCGCGTCCGGTGAGGTGCCAGCAGGCGAGCCGTGCTTCCGCGCGGGAGAGCACGGGCAGCGGGTGGACGTTGAGGACGACGCACTGCACTGCGCTCTCGTCGATCCCCGGGTGTCGGGGGCGCTGGACACGGGGCGTGTAGCGGATGGGGCGCGGCCCGGATGCGGGTCGGGTGGGTGTCGGGCGGCCGGGTCGACGGCGGGGCAGGGTGCGGGACTTGGGCAGTCGCTCGATGTGGCGGGCGGCTCCGCGGTAGTGCTTGGCCTGGCCGGGGTCGGTTTCGAGGTCGGCGGCGGTGCGGAGGAGGGCGGCGAAGTGGAGGGCGCGGCCGGGCTTGAGGCGGATGGTGATCTCGATCATCGAGCCACCGCCGGAGGCCACTTCGCCTTCGCGAGACGGTCCTTCTGGGCCTTCGGGAGTTCGAACTCGGCGTAACCGAGCCAGTCGAGGCCAGCCCAGCGGAGCCAGGCCGCGTCGCACTGGTTGTCGTCGGCGAACTCCCGCCCTGCCCGCTTGTACGCGGCCATGGCCATCGGGACCTTGTCGCCGGAGCCCTTCCCGGTCGCGTACGCCTTGAGAGTGGCGGCGGTGACGAGGACGTACGGGACGCCGGCCTCGATGAGGACCGAGCGGACGACGCCGTGCACCATGCTGATCGGCTTGGCGGCGAACGAGTTCTGAGGGATGTCCTCGATGACGGCCAGCGACGGGCGCACGTCGGAGCCCATCGGCCCGGCCCCGGTGCCGACAGCCCACTGAATGGCCTCGGCGATGTGAAGCAGGCGCCGGTCGCCGTCGCTCTGCTTGGTCTTGATGGTGGCGGTGGTGCCGTCGGCGTAGGCGATGCCGGTCGCGGTGAGCGACAGGTCGAGACCGATGACGGCGGGCCGGGGCCCGGCCGCCGTGGTGGCGGCCGGAACCTCGGTGCTGAACAGAGAGGGGGTGCTCACTTCGCTCCCTCCGCAGACGCGTCTACGGCGAGCGGGTCGGGGCTCGGGTTGCGGCACTCCAGGCAGATGAACTGCCGCGTAACCAGCGTCCGGACGTGCAGCGTGACGATGCCCTGACTGGCACACAGAGCAGCGGTCCGGTCGAGGGCCTCCACCGGCCGCAGCAACAGCGGACGAGCGGGCCTACGGTGCTGACCGGACGGCTCCGGCCGCACGTACCAACGGCCAGCGAGGGCAGCGAGGATGAGCGCGCTCACGAGCGACGCGGCACCGACGGTGATCTGGTCGTTCATGCCGCACCTCCGCAGGTGCAGCGCAGGACGGCGGCCTGGAGGATGTCGAGCTGCTTCTGGAGACCGCGGGCACGCTCGTGATCGCGAGCAGCCAGAGCCGCGAGCGACGTCAGCCCGCCGGTCCGACCGCCCTCGATCAACGGCTTGCCCTCGACCGCGGCGGCGAGCTGCTCCTTGTCGGCGTCGGCCTGGACGAAGTGCTCGGCGCTCGTCTTGGCCGCGGCCTGGAAGGCGTCGCGCTCCTCGCGGGCGGTGTCGCGCTCCTTCATCAGGCGCGCGGCCTCGGCCCGAAGGCCGGCCATGTCCCGCTCGTAGCGGGCTCGGGAGATCAGCATCACAACCATCCCTCCTGCTCGGTTGCGCGGGCGAGGGTGTCCGCGACGTCGTAGTCGTCCTTGAGGTCGATCCCGGCCTGCTCCAGCCCGGAGGCGAGCTCGCCGAGCCCGTAGTCATCACCGCGGTTGTTCGCGACGACGAGGCGGGCGACGGTCGAGCGGAACGTGGCGTAGTCGTCCTCGATGGCAAGGAGCCGCTTCGCCAGCGACAGCGCGCCGGCCACGGCCCGGGTGATCGCGGCCGGGTCGCTGCGGTGGAGGTCGGCGTACTTGGCGGCGTGCACTGCGCGGACGACTGCGTCCGGGTCGGCCGCCACGTTGAAGCCCAGCGCGTTCTGCACGGCGGTGCGCTGCTCGCCGGTCATGGGGTTCACGAACCCTCACCCGCCCGGGGCGCGGGGACCAGCGGCCACGATCCGTCGATGACCTTCTTGGGGTCGCCGCCCTGCTCGGCCGTGGCCTTGGTGCGGAACCACTGCTGCAACCCGGCCTGTTGCTCCGCACGCCACGTCCGCTGAGCCGCGAACAGCTGCTGCGGGCCGTAGGTGTTGAGGTGCGGGTATCGGTTGAACTGCGCCTCCGCAATGAGGAGTGCGGCGAGCGCGTCGGCCTCGGCGGTGTGCCAGTCGGCCAGTTCGACGCCGTATCGCTCGGCGGTCGGCTTCAGCTTCCGCATGCCGGTGCCCTTGACGTACTTGTCGACCTGCTTGTCGATGACGTGCGGGTCGACGAGCGGCAGTGCGCGGAGGCCAGGCAGGCGGTCGACCATGGACGGCAGGCCGTTCCGCTCCAGCTCGCGGACGAGGATCGTCCAGTCGAAGGACAGGTTGAAGGCGACGAGGGGCATCCCGTACCGCAGCGCGGCGGCGATGGTCTCGGCGATGTCCTCCAGCGCTTCCTTCGGGTCGGCGCCCTCGGCCGCCATCTCGTCCGTGACCCCGTGGACTTCGGTGGCCTCGGCCGGGATCGGGACGCCGGGGTTGATCAGCCAGGACATGACCCTGTCGTCCCGGCCGCCGCCGCGTACGACGATGGCGGCGGTGACGATGCGGTCTTCGAGCGGGTTGGGGCCGGTCGTCTCGGTGTCGAAGGAGCCCTTGCGGATCTCGGCGAAGGTGGTCATCGGACCTCACCGGCCTTCACCGCGGCGAGGAAGGTCTCCAGCTGGCCGACGCTCCCGGAGGACGGGTGCAGCCCGCCGTGGCGCTCGGCGAACGCGCCCTCCACTTGCTCCGTCGTCAGGCGGAACTGACCTGCGGCGGCGATGATCTGGAACCACACGTCCTGTGCGGCAGCCGGGTCGACGATCTCGGCGTCTACTACCTCGTCGGCTGGGTGCTGGCCCTCGACGTACTGCAACTCCGTGTCCTGAGCGAGATCGTCGATCGGCTGCTCTTGCTTCGTGCCCTGACTCGACGGCGTCGTCGTCGGCTTGGTCAACCCGATCGCCTTGAGCTGCTCCTGGTACTCGACAGGCGCGCCGGCGTTCTTGGCTGCCTGGAACACGGCCAGCGCCTCGGCCTGGGTGCCAGCCGCCTTCGCCTCAGCGAGGTAGTCGCGGTCGGGGCCCGCCGCCTTGGTCGGGCCGGACTCGATCGCCGCTCGTTCCGGGCCCTTCGCCACCTCAGTCTTGCCACCGATCACCTCGCCCGCCATCAGCGCGGCCGGAGTGATCTCCACGTCCAGCGTCGGCACCTTGAAGCGGGCCAACTGCCCCTTGACGATCGCCGACTTCTCTTCCATCCCGAGCCAGCCAGCGACGTACCCGCCGGCCTGCGCCAGCAGCTCGGCGGCCGGGGGCAGGGTCACCGCGGCGTGGTAGCCCTTGGAGATGAGCAGCCATTGGCCCAGCGCCGGAACGTTGCGCAGCATCACGTTGACGCGGGTGGTCATGGCGCAGTCGCGGTTCTCGGGGTCGCACATGCACGGCCGGTCGGACTTGTGCTCGGTGACGCCGTCGCAGCGCCGCTGGCACTTCGACCCGGCGTACAGCTCGTACCACTGCGAGACCGCGTCCCGCGGCGGGATGAGCACCGGGAGCCGGTTGACCGTCGAGTACACCTCGAACTCGCTGGGGCCGCCGTTCGCGGGCGTCCAGGGCTTGACCTCGCCGCCGTACAGCTCGGCAACGCTGGTGAGGATCTCGCGCGAGGCGGAGGTGAAGCGGAACTTGTCGAGCTTGGCGGGGCGCGTCTTGCCGTTGGAGGTGGCGACGACGTGCCCGAGGCGGATCTCGCCGAGCTGACGCATCCGCATCTGGAGGTCGAGGATGGGCATCAGGCGGCCCTCTCTTCGGTGATCGTGGGAAGGGTGAGGGCGGGACGGATGACCGTCTTCGACAGCCCGGACGTCCACTCCGAGTTGCGCTTCACGGTCAGGAAGGCCTCGAACACCGCGTCGTCCGCGACCGCGGGGATCAGCCGGTAGCCCTCCGGCCGCAGGTGCAGCACCACACCGGTCGGGAACGTGGCGGGCATCGGCACCTGCGTGCCGTCCCGCAGCCACGCGACCTTCGCCTTGCGGTACGCGGCCATCTGCAACGAGGCCTCGGGGTAGACGCCCTTGACGTCCAGCTCACCGCCGGTCTTGGTGTCGCCGCAGAACACGGAGTCCATAGGCACGGCGGTGCCGAGGTACGCGGCGAGTGCGGCGGCGATCAGCGGCGAGCGGAGCAGGTAGTCGAGGGTGCCGGCGTAGCCCTGCTCCTCGTTGCCCACGACCATCTCGGAGGCCTCGAACTCGACCTGCCACTCGGCGACGAAACGGAGGAAGTGGTCGAGGAAGGGGGCCAACTCCTCGTCGTCGAGGAGTTCTTCGGGGATCGGCGTGCCGAGGACCTTTGCTTCGATCAGCTTGTGGACGGCGGAGCCGACGTCCTTGCGCTCGTCCTTCTTGCGGGTGTGGGCGCGGCGGAGCCAGTCGTAGGCCTCGGTGCGCTGGTCCGGGAAGAGGCTGGAGCGGACGAGGTACGGGAGGTTCGCCATCGCGGTCTCGGCGGTGATGTTTCCGGCCCAGTAGGTGAGGGCGTCGCCCTTGGAGCAGCCCTGTTCGAGGATGGTGGTGACGCGGCGGAGCTTGAGGTCGGTGCCTTTGACGCGGTACCAGCCTTGGGAGGGCTTGGGGATGCGGTCGGTGCCGGTGGGTGCGGGGGCGGCGGCCTTGCGGCGGCGGCCGGCGGCCGGGCTGGTGCGCCCGGCCTGCGCGGTGGTCGTCATGAGGTGGCGCCCTTCGAAGAAGCGAGCGTGTAGTAGCGGGAGTTGGGGCGGTTGTGGAGGCGCAGCACGCCCTGCCGGGCGCGGCGCGAGAGGAAGGCGCGCGCGTCCGCGCGGTGCAGGCCCTCGCCGTACCGGGCGATGTAGAGGCGCTGGACACGCTTCGTGTCCCAATCGCCCCGCCACGTGCGGATAGCCGTGTCGAGGACGCGGTCCCAGTCGGCCGGCCACTTTGGGCCGGGCCGTGCGGCCGGGGCCGGAGCCCCGACCTGCTCAGCGGTCGTCATGCGGAGTCACCTCCGCACGTGCAGTCCTCGAAGGGGAGGCGGCAGACGGGGCAGCGTGCCTTGTCGGGGGTGGCGTCGGCCGCGGGGCGGCTGCTCTTCCCCTCGGCCTCGTCGCGCTCGAACTCGGCGAGCAGCTTGCGGACGTTGGATAGGTCTCCGTGCTCGGCGACGACCCGCATCGTGGCCACCAGGCCGCGCAGCATGGCCAACTCGCCGTCGTACGCCTGCCCGTCCTCGGCAAGCACCTCGGCGCGGTAGGCGTCGAGCTTCTGCCTCAGGTCGGCGAGGGTTCCGAGGGGCTCGGTGTCGGCCCGCCCGTACTCGTCGATCAGGTCGTTGCGGGCGGTCATCGGTGGCCTCGCATCCAGCGACCGGCCAGCGTCGGCGCGTCCGCGAGGAGGAACAGGTGGAACACCGACCAGACGGCGGCCACCCACAGGAACCAGGCGAGGGCGCTCACGACGCACCACCCGACTTGGGCTGAGGCACCGTGGAGTCGAGGCGGTACAGCTCCCTGAACCGGGACAGCGGCAGCGCGCTGTGCGACGTGCACGGATCACCGCGCCAGTCCTTGCCGGAGATGTCGAACGACACTGCGGGCTCGTCGGCGGTGTCGTACTGCCAGACCTTGACGACCTTCACGCGCTTGTCGGGCTCACCCACGCGCCAGTACGTCTCGCCTTCGGCGACGGGGCGCAGGGACTCGGCCGTGCCGGTCAGCGCGTATGCGATCGGGTCCTCGTCGGCCGGATGATCTGACACCGCGAACCGTGCCCGCAGTTGCTCCAGTTCGGCGGCCGTCTCCGGCGTTATCAGGAGGCCCGCCGAGTCCAACGCCAGCGCGATGCCCGCGGCCGTCCGGCCCTGCGTGAGGGCGGCGTTGATGACGCCCGCCGCCGAGTTGATCGCCTTCGTGTTCACGCGGCGACCTGCTCAGCAGCCTCGCGCTCGGCCCTCTCCTCAGCCGTGAACCGCCTGAAGGCGCACACGTGGACCAACACCCCGTCGATGTGGATGTTCGCGTCCCCGTGGAACCCGTTGGTGTGGTCGCTCTCCCTGATGACCAACTCGCCACCGAGGGCCGTCGCCCACACTCGGGCGTCGTCGAACGTGCTGAGCTGGAGGTCCAACTCGGCCGTGTCGGCGGACGGACGGGGTCGAACGCTGATCAGATGCGGCAGGTACGGGTAGGTCGCGGCCAGGCGCAACGCCACCTGACTGATCTGGGAGGCGTGCGTCTCCATCGAACGCACGGCCTCTGTAATCTGTGTGCCCATCGGGGCCTCTCTTCTTGTGGTTGTAGGGGCGCCGGTCGTTGGGTCGCCGAGCCGGACAAGCGGGCGGCCCTTCGGCGCGTGATGGGGGCGCTTACGCCTTTGCGGGGCGCACACCGATGCGCTCCGGCGGACGGTGTTCGACCGTCGTGCCGCGATGCGACGGGCGGTCTTTGGCCATCTGCTTGGCCTCGAACGCCTCGACCTCGGCCAGCGGGAACAGCACAGGCGACGTACGGCCGTTGCCGCGCTTGAACCCCTTCGGGGCTCGGCCGCGGTGACGGGCAATGCGGATGGCCTGCGGTGTGGTCTGCCACCGAACGGCGAGCTGCCGAATGGTGAGGTGAGGGGCTTCCTCAGCCGGAGGGCTGGTCATGGGGGGCCTCGGTTTCTACGTCTGCGATCTCGGCGATCACGGCCCGGGCGCGGCGTCGCCTGTGGAGTCCTTCGGCGATGAGCCGCAACACGTTCGGGCTTGGGTTGACCAGGTCTCTTTCGACCCGGGACAAGTACGAGGCGGAGATTCCGATGCTGCTGGCGAACTCCGTCAGGCCACAGCCCGACTCCTCGCGCTTGCGCCGGATCCGTTGTCCGCTCGCTTGCACAGGTGAAACAGTATGAAACAAGCGGCAGGAGTGCAAGCCCTCGACGTGAAACAAAGTGAAAGAAGATGAATCAGCAGGTCAGGGCCGGTTCTCATCTGTCCGCCCGGCGCGCCGGGTTGGTAGTTTGTTTCCTGTTGTTGCCTCTCATTCCCTGTGGAGACCGAGCGGAGACTGGTATGACCCCCGACCCCAAGCGGTGGGCTGTGCTCGGCAAGGCCATCTCCGACGACCGCGAGCGACAGGGCCTCACCCAGAAGCAACTGGTGGCCCTGGTCCTCGCCCGCGGGGGCAAGGTCACCGAGCGCACGATCATCAACCTCGAAGGCGGCGAGCCGCCCCGGACCCGGGCGAAGCCCCTCAAGCTGGAGATCGTCGTCGCAGCCCTCGGCTGGGAGGCGGGCTGGACCGACCGCATCCTGGCCGGCGAAGACCCTGCCTTCGTGTTGCGACGGGACACTCCTCAAGGGCGGGGTGTCGAGGGTGCCTCACCGCGTACCGACCTATCCGAACTCCTCATGGCTGCCTACGAGTTCAGCAGGACGGCCGCCCAGCTTGGAGCACCGGCCGAGTTGCGCGATGAGTTCGACGTGCGGGCCCAGGAGCTGTACAGGTCGGTGCCCGCCGGCGTGCGGGGCGGGTCTGGTCTCGGGCTCGCGGCATACCGTCCGCACGCGGCAGGCGCCGGGGTGCCGGCCGACGACGCGGCGCGGATCCGTGAGGCCCTGGGCGGGGAGTCCTGAGTCGTACAACCCTGCGAGCTCGGTAGGGGTCTACATCACTGCCGGGTCGTCATGTCTACAAAGCGTCACGGTTGTTCGCTGCTGCCCGAATTCGGGTGCGTGTGAAGGCAGTTGGAAGATTTCTTACCGTTTCCTTCCCTTGCCTGCTGTTGCCGGTGTAGACATGGAAACCGGCGCGCTTCCCACCGTCCGAAGATCGACCCTGGGGGGCGCATGCCATCACATCCGCAGCTCGTCGAAGCCGGACTGCGCTACGCGCCCGCCGATCTCCTCGATCAACTCGGAATCCCCATCGTCCGGACCTGGCTCCGGGACACCTGGGGCGCGTGGTCCCGCGAGCGCCGCACGATCGTGATCGCCTCTGGCCTCAGCCCTGTACAGGAACGTTGCGTGCTGGCGCACGAGCTGGAGCACGTGTGGGCGGATGACGGCGACTGCGCCGACCAGATCCTGACAATCCCTCAGGAACGCCGCGCCGATCTCGAAGCAGCCAGGAAGCTGATTGCTATCTCGGACCTCGCCGACGTCGCCCAATGGGCACCCGACATCCACTGCGCCGCTCACGAACTGCGCGTGACGGAACGTCTGCTAGAGGTCCGCCTCAACGACCTGCGAGGGGAGGGTTGGCCGTGGCGACGTCAGGGTGGATCGAGGATCGCTGGCTGAAGAAGCGCAAGGACCCGGTCACCGGCAAGCGCGAGCGCACCGATCTGTGGGGCTCCAAGACGAAGCGGTACAGGGTGTGCGGCATCCCGGGAGTCAAGAAGCGGAGCTTCGAGACGCTGGAGGAGGCCAAGGAGTGGAAGAGCTCGGCGATCGTCGCGGTCAAGAAGCACGAGTTCCTCGACGACCGCGAGGGCGAGATCATCCTCGGCGACTACATCAGAGACGAGTGGTGGCCCAAGCGCGACGACCCGGTCAACACGGCCGGCCCGATGAAGTCCAAGGTCTTCTCCCACATCGTCGGCAGCCAGCTCGGCCGCACGCCCATGAACCTCATCGACGAGGACGCCCTCATCGACTGGAAGCGCGAGCTCAAGAGCCGAGGCCTCGCGCCCGCCACGATCGAGGTGATCTGGAACCACCTGTCCAGCATCTTCAAGGCCGCCGTCGGCCGACGCATCGCAAAGAACCCGTGCAAGAGCGTGGACAAGGGGGTACGGCCTACCGTCAGCAAAGGGACGAAAGCCCGCGCCTGGACCAGGTCCGAGGCCCACGCGATCCGGACAGCCATGCCGGACCGGTACCAAGCCGTCGCAGACCTCGGCATGTTCAGCGGCCAGCGGCAGGCCGAGTGCTTCGGATTCAGCCCCGAGGACATCGACCGCGAACTCCTCGTGCTGCACGTGCGCCGCCAGCTGCTGTGGGAGAACGGCACGAAGCCCTTCTTCAAGCTGCCCAAGGGCGACAAGGAACGGCAGGTTCCCCTCTCGCCCACGCTGCTGAAGCTGCTCGACGCTCACGGCAAGCGGTTCCCGCCAGTGAAGACGACGTTGCGCTGGCTGGGCCCAGGCAACGACGGGCGAGACGAACTCACGGTGCCCCTGCTGGTCACGACCTGGCACAAGAATCGGCTCAACCCGAACACCTTCAACGACCGCGCGATGAAGCCGGCGCTCGCGGCGGCCGGGCTGATCGCTGAGCGCGACAAGGAGAAAGCAGGGAACCGGGGGCAGCGGTGGGGCTGGGAGGCCTCGCGCGAGATGATGCACCACCGCTGGCGTCATACCTACGCGAGCGTGCAGCTCGGCGCGGGCGAGGATGTGATCTCGGTGTCGTACTGGATGGGGCACGCGTCGCCGGACATCACGCTGAAGATCTACGCGCACTTCATGCCCGACCATGGGCAGCGCGGGCGTACGGCGATCGACAGGTGGCTGGAGCCAGAGCTGAAGCAGGGTGGCGCCGCGCCCGCGCCGCGGCTGCGCGCGGTCATCTCCGAAGGGGACGGATCGGAGGGGGTCGCGTGAGGACCGGCCGGAACCCCCTCACAACTCCCTTGACCTGATTCAGAGTTGCCGGAGGCCGCTTCCCGATCATGGGGGAGCGGCCTTCAGCGTTCTCCAGAGTTCTGTAGCCGAGGGATTGTTCGTGCAGGTCAGCCGTAGGTGTAGAACCCCGAGCCGGACTTACGGCCGAGGCGGCCCGCGTCGACCATGCGCTGGAGCAGCGGGGGAGCGGCGTACA
>NZ_JALJRY010000007.1:347637-403546 GCF_024519455.1 Streptomyces sp. STR69
TACGGCCGAGGCGGCCCGCGTCGACCATGCGCTGGAGCAGCGGGGGAGCGGCGTACAGCGGCTCCTTGTACTCCTCGTACATCGAGTACGCGACCGAGGCGACCGTGTCCAGGCCGATCAGGTCGGACAGCTTCAGCGGGCCCATCGGGTGGGCGCAGCCCAGCTCCATGCCGTTGTCGATGTCCTCGCGGCTCGCGATGCCCGACTCGAACATCCGGATCGCGGACAGGAGATAGGGGATCAGCAGCGCGTTGACCACGAACCCGGAGCGGTCCTGGGCGCGGATGGCGTGCTTGCCCAGCACCTTCTCGGTGAACAGCTGGGCGCGGCTGAGCGTGCCCTCGGAGGTGGTCAACGCCGGGATCAGCTCGACGAGTTGCTGCACCGGGGCCGGGTTGAAGAAGTGGATGCCGATGACCTGGTCGGGGCGCGAGGTGGTGACCGCGAGCCGCACCAGCGGGATCGAGGAGGTGTTGGAGGCGAGGATCGCGTCGGGACGGGTCACGACCTGGTCGAGCACCTGGAAGATCTCGGTCTTCACCTGCTCGTTCTCGACGACGGCCTCGATGACGAGGTCGCGGTCGGCGAACTCGCCGAGGTCGGTGGTGAAGCTGAGCCGCGCCTGTGTCTCGGCCAGTTCCTCGGCGGAGATCTTGCCGCGTTCGGCGGCCTTGGACAGGGAGTTGAACAGCCGGGTCCGGCCGATCTCCAGGGCCTCGCCGGTGGTCTCGGCGACCTTCACGTCCAGGCCGGCGCGGGCGCACACCTCGGCGATACCGGCGCCCATCTGGCCGCAGCCGACCACTCCGACCCGCTCGATGTCGGTCACATCGTCCCCTTCGCTGAGATCCACGCAGTGACAGGAGCCCGTTGTCCGGTTCCTGCTCCGATCGTGCACGTTACCCGCAAGTATCGATGATCGATCGCCGGGGTCGGGCATCCTGGGGCGCGGAGACGATCCGTGGCCGCACGGATCCGCAGCGTATGGGGGTGTACGAATGGGCCGATTGTCACGTCGGACGTTCGCGATGGCGGCGCTGTCCACGCTGGCCACGACAGGCAGCGCGGCGGCGGACACCGGGCGCGCGCCGGCAGCGGCCGGGCGTCCGCGCGCGGTCACCGAGATGCGGGGCGTGTGGCTGGCGACGGTGGCCAACCGCGACTGGCCCTCCCGCCCGGGCCTGACCGCCGCGCAGCAGCGCACCGAACTGATCGCCCACCTCGACACCGCGGTCCGCGACCGGCTCAACACGGTGATCTTCCAAGTCCGGCCCACCGCCGACGCGTTGTGGCCCTCGCCGTACGAACCCTGGTCCCAGTACCTGACCGGCACCCAGGGCGTCGCCCCCGGCTGGGACCCGCTGAAGACGGCCGTAGCGGAAGCGCATGTGCGGGGGCTGCAACTGCACGCCTGGTTCAACCCGTACCGCATCGCCAACCACACCGACCTGACGAAGCTCGTCGCCTCGCACCCCGCGCGCAAGCACCCCGACTGGGTCGTGACGTACGGCGGGAAGCTCTACTACAACCCCGGGCTGCCCCGGGTCCGCCACTTCGTCGAGAACGCGATCCTCGACGCGGTGCGCAAGTACCCCGTGGACGCGGTCCACTTCGACGACTACTTCTACCCGTACCCGGTCGCCGGCCAGACCTTCGACGACGACGCGGCCTACGACGAGTACGGCGGCGCCTTCACCGACCGGGCCGCCTGGCGCCGGGACAACATCGACAAACTGATCCGCGAGACCGCCGCCCGTATCAAGCGGATCCGGCCGGGCACGCGCTTCGGCATCAGCCCCTTCGGCGTGTGGCGCAACGCCGCGACCGACCCGCGCGGCTCCGACACCACGGCGGGCGTGCAGACGTACGACGATCTCTGCGCGGACACCCGGAAGTGGGTGCGCGAGGGCTGGATCGACTACATCGTTCCTCAGCTGTACTGGAACATCGGCTTCGCCCCCGCCGACTACGCGAAGTTGCTGTCCTGGTGGGCGGCGGTCGCGCGCGGCTCGAAGACGCGGCTGTACGCGGGTGAGGCGCTCTACAAGGCGGGCGACCCGGCGCAGCCCGCGGCCTGGCAGGACCCGGCCGAACTCTCCCGGCACCTCACCCTCGCCGACCGTTACCCGGAGGTCGGCGGTCATGTCTTCTTCGCCGCCCGGGACGTCGTGGTGGACCGCATTGGGGCCATGGCGCGGGTGGTCGCCGACCACTACGGGCAGTCGGCGAAACCACCGCGCTGAGCTACTGGTCCGTGTCCTGGTGCCTGATTTCGCAGTCGGGGCCGGGTGACATCACGGCCTCGTGCCCGTCGGGGAAGCGGACCCGGTAGGGCGGGTTGCCCTCCGTGCCCATCACCTCGACGACCTCTGAGACCTGGTCGTGCCGGCCGACCACCCTGCCGTGCTGGACGAGCCTGTCGCCAACGGTCGCACGCATTTGCAGCGCCTCCTCACCGAATCCGGGAGCAGCGGTCCATGCCTTTCGAGTCTACGGCGGCCCGCCCGGCCGGGACCGGGTCGCGCACGCTCCTCAACTCCGGGCGCGCTGGGTGACGGCGATGCACACCAGCACGGCCGCCGCCGTCAGCGGAGCGGCCACCGGCAGCCGCTCGCCCAGCAGGAACACCGACCACACCAGCGTGAGCAGCGGCTGCGCCAACTGCAACTGGCTGGCCTTCGGGACCCCGATGGCCGCCATGCCCCGGTACCAGACGACAAGCCCCAGGAACTGCGAACCGGCGGCGACCCACAGCACCCCGGCCACACTGTGCGCGGTGAGCTGCGGGGTGTCGTACGACAGCGCGACCGCGGCGGCGGGCACGCTCAGCGGGAGGCACAGGACCAGTGCCCAGGCGATGACCTGCCAGCCGGGCATCACCCGGGCCAGACGGCCGCCCTCGGTGTAGCCGGCCGCGCAGACCAGCAGAGCCGCGAGGAGATACAGGTCGGCGGTGGTCAGCGCGCCGCCGCTCTGCTCGATCGTGAAGGCGAGCACCGCGCCCGCACCCGCGAGCGCGGCCGTCCAGAAGGTGCGCGAGGGGCGGATGCCGGTGCGCAGCGCGGACAGGGCCGCGGTCGTCAGCGGCAGCAGGCCGACGACGACCGCTGCGTGCGCGGTGGTCGACGTCTCCAGCGCGAGCGTGGTCAGCATCGGGAACCCGACCACCACTCCGGCCGCCACGACGGCCAGCCCGGCCCAGTGCCGGCGGGCGGGCACGGGCACGCGCAGCGCCAGCAGACAGCCGCCCGCCATCAGCGCGGCGAGGACGCAGCGCACGGACACCAACGACCAGGGGCCGAAGCCTTCGAGCCCCCAGGCGGTGGCGGGGAAGGTGAGGGAGAAGGCGATCACACCGAGCGCGGCGAGGACCGTACCGGCGGGGGTCTTCGCCGCCTTGGCCGTCCCAGGGGTGGCGGGGGCGGTGCCGACCGCTATCGGGCTCGGCGCAGTAGCGCTATCGTGTGCTCTCATGCAAGAGCGTAGCAGCGTGGGCGAACTGGCGAATCACCTACGGCGTGAACTCGACCGCTACTCTCCCGGTGGAAAGCTGCCGTCGAGCCGGGCGCTCGTCGAGCGGTTCCGGGTGAGCCCGGTGACCGTCACGCGCGCCCTCGCACAGCTGACCGCCGAGGGACTGGTGGTCACCCGCCCCGGCGCCGGCGCGTTCCGGGCCGCGCCACGCCCCGCGACCACCGCCACGGGAGACACCTCCTGGCAGGAGGTCGCACTCAGCGCGGACGGTGCCGCCGACGTCGTACCGCGCACGGTCGACGCGTCCGCCGTCCTGGCCACGCTGGCCGTCCCGCCGCCGGGCGTGATCGAGTTCAACGGCGGCTATCTGCACCCGTCCCTGCAGCCCGAGCGCGCGATGGCCGCGGCCCTGTCCCGGGCCGGGCGCCGCCCCGGCGCCTGGAGCCGGCCGCCGATGGAGGGACTGCCGGAACTGCGCGAGTGGTTCGCGCGCGGCATCGGCGGAGCCGTCACCGCCGCCGACGTCCTCGTCAGCGCGGGCGGTCAGACCGCGCTGACCACCGCACTGCGCGCCCTGGCACCCCCCGGCGCACCCGTTCTCGTCGAATCACCCACCTATCCGGGCATGTTGGCGATCGCGCGGGCGGCCGGCCTGCGCCCGGTCCCCGTGCCGGTCGATGCGGACGGCGTACGTCCCGCCCTGCTCGCCGACGCGTTCCACGCGACCGGTGCCCGGGTGTTCGTCTGCCAGCCCCTCTTCCAGAACCCGACCGGCGCTGTCCTGGCCCCGGCCCGCCGCCCCGAGGTCCTGCGCATCGCCCGTGACGCGGGCGCGTTCGTCATCGAGGACGACTTCGTACGACGGCTGGTGCACGAGGACGCGGGCCCGCTGCCTAGCCCGCTGGCAGCCGACGATCCCGACGGAGTCGTCGTCCACGTCGGCTCCCTCACCAAGGCCACCTCACCCAGCTTCCGGGTCAGCGCACTCGCCGCACACGGACCGGTACTGGAACGCCTGCGCGCCATCCAGGTCGTCGACACCTTCTTCGTCCCCCGGCCGCTCCAGGAAGCGGCCCTCGAACTCGTCGGCTCACCGGCCTGGCCACGCCATCTGCGCGCCATCTCGGCCGAGTTGAAGACCCGCCGGGACACGATGACGGCGGCCCTGCGCCTGCAACTCCCCGACTTCGCCCTCCCGCACATCCCCTCCGGCGGCTACCACCTCTGGCTCCGCCTCCCGGCCGGCACGGAGGAGCAGTCCCTCACGACTGCGGCCCTGCGCGCAGGCGTCTCCCTCACCCCGGGCCGCCCCTACTTCAGCGCCGAACCCCCGGCCGCCCACATCCGGTTGAGCTTCGCGGCGGTCGCGGGGACGGGGGAGATCGTGGAGGGGGTACGGCGGTTGCGGGCGGCCTGTGACGAGGTGCGCTAGACCAGGGCGCCGGTGAACTCCAGGGACGCGAGCAACTCCGGCGTCAGACGGACTCCCGTGAGGCGATGGGCGAGCGCGAAGGCGGCCTCGGTGTGCAGGTCGTAGCTCCGGTCGTCGTCTTCCCTCAGATCGAAGCCCGACTCCCGCATCCCGGTGAGGAGTTCGGGTTCGTCCGCGTGACTGCCCTCCCGGGAATAGGCGAAGAGCGGCTCGAAGCGCAGCCGTATCTCCCCGTCCTCCAACCAATAGAAGCGGTCCACCGCGTTCACGTTGCGGAAGTGGGAGACCACTGTGCGCCCGCGCGAGACGGGGAGCATGGCCGCGCTGGTGACGCCCAGATATCCGTTGTGCTCGACCATCAGCGACCAGTCGCCGACCGCGGCGACACCGACGAAGAGCGGGTCCCCGTAGTGCTCGTCCCAGGCGTTGTACGACGGCTCGCGCAGGGGCTCGACACCCTTGACCCGTATCTTCTCCGGCTCCGCTCCCAGCTCGTGGAGCAGCCGGTCCGGTGTGATCTCCCGGACCAGCGTGACGCAGTAGGCATGCATCAGCGGGGAAAGCTCCGTCTGGAGCCAGGTGTAGTCGGCGGCGGTCGGCGTTCGTGTCATGTCTCGAAGCCTGCCACCCACCACTGACAACGCCCGCTCCACCGGCCAAAACCGCTCGACACCCCAGCCCCTGGCCTGCGATTCTCCCGCCATGAACGACATCCCGAGCCTCCCCGACGGCTATGAGTTCTCCGCCGAATCCGCCCGCGTCGACCTCGACCGCACCTACCACTGGCTGTCGACCGACGCCTACTGGGCGAAGGGCCGCCCCCGCGAGCAGCACGAGCGCGCGGTCGCGTCCTCGATGAACTTCGGGGTGTACGACACGGCGTCGGGCGAGCAGGTGGCGTACGCGCGCGTGGTGACCGACGGGGCGTTGTTCGCGTGGCTGTGCGATGTGTACGTCGACCCGTCGGCACGCGGCAAGGGAATCGGTACGGCGTTCATCGGCGCCGTTCGCGAGGAGTTGCGGCCGTTCGGACTGCGCCGGATCCTGCTCGCCACGCACGACGCCCACGGGGTGTACGAGAAGGTCGGATTCAAGCCACTGGCACGGCCCGACCAGTGGATGGCCCTGTATTTCGAGTGACTTGTCCGCCTGGTCCTGACTTCGAAGTAAGGTTTCGCCCACCCTGGGTAACTCTCACCCGGCCCCCCTTGACCTGCGTACTTCGGCGGATCACCATCGCCGCATGCAACTTCGGGTCACGTTCGTCGCCGCCGCGCGCAGCTCCCCGCTGCTCGCGGAGCGCTTCGAGGACGACCGGCCGCTGGACCAGGCGGGCTGGGACGAGGTGCAGCGCGCCGCCCCGATTCTGCTGCCGCTGGCGGCGGCGGAGCTGCGCTACTGTTCGCCGACCCCGCGCAGCCGGACCACCGGCGACGGCCTCGGGTACACCCCGCTGGTGCAACTCGCCCTGCGGGACTGCGACATGGGCCGCTGGCGCGGGCTGACGCTCGGCGAGGCGATGGCCCGCGAACCGGCACTGGTGGACGCCTGGCTCGCCGACCCGCGCTCGACCCCGCACGGCGGTGAGTCGCTGCTCTCCTTCATCGCCCGGGTGGGCGGCTGGCTGGACACCCGGCCCGGCGAGGACGGCGGCCGGATAGTCGCCGTCGCCGAACCCTCCGTCATCCGGGCCGCGTTGGTCTACGCCCTCAAGGCCCCGCCCTCGACCTACTGGAACCTCGACGTACGCCCCCTGTCGACCACCACGGTCACCGGCAGCGCGGGCCGCTGGAACCTGCGCTTCGACGGAGCGGCGGTTCAGTCGAGGCGGGTCTAGCCGGTCGACTCGGGGACAGGGGACCGGGTTCAGCCGACGCGCACATAGTCCGTGCTGAGCACCAGGTCCTTCGCGGGCCCGCCCACCCGCCACACGGTCCGCCACCGGTCCGCGTCCAGGACCGTGAACTCTCCCCGGTACAGGTCCGCCGAGCAGGGATGGTCGGCGACATGCCGTCCCGACGTCAGATCCAGCGCGTGGAAGGGTCGCCCGTCGCCGAAGCGCACATCGGCCGTACCGGGCGCCGTGCCCGGCAGGAACCGTAGCGTCCGCTCGGCGGGACGGGCCACGCCCCGCCAGGTGAAGGTGCCCGACTCGGCGTGCAGCAGGCCTCCTTCGGCCAGCGCGCCGAAGACGGTCGTACCCGAGAACTCGCCCTCGTCCCCGCTCGCTAGATCCCGCACCGACCGCCGCACCCGCCAACTCCCGGACAGATACGCCAGGACATCGGGAACCGGCCAGAACTCGCCCACTGCCATCCCTTCCTGCGCCACCCCTTCCCACGCCGTCGCGGTCGGCACACCAAGCGGGACGAGGTACGGCAACAACGTGGACACGCCCTCGGCCCTACGTCTCCGCCCGCGCCGGTCCCATTGACGTGCCCACGGCGCTTGCCTATCTTGCCGTTCGACGTGTTGACCAACGTCTGATATTTCGAACGACGCATTCGAGCGTCGCGCACGATCCGATACGAGCCGCGGAGTATCCATGTCACGCACCAGCCGCACCCGCCTGAGACTTGCCTTGGGGGCAAGCGCTTTCCTGCTGGCGACGGCCGTCGTCCCCGTCCCCGCCCGCGCCGCCGACGTCACCGACTACGCGATCACCGTCGACCCCACGACCCAGGGCGCCAGGATCGACAAGACGATGTACGGCGTCTTCTTCGAGGACATCAACCGCGCGGCCGACGGCGGCCTGTACGCCGAACTCGTCCAGAACCGGTCCTTCGAGTACTCCACCGACGACAACAAGTCGTACACGCCGCTCACCGGTTGGACGGTCGCCGGTACGGCCCAGGTGGTGAACGACGACGGCCGTCTCAACGAGACCAACCGCAACTACCTTTCCCTGGCGGCCGGTTCGGCCGTCACCGACGCCGGCTACAACACCGGCATCGCCGTGACGGACGGCGCGAAGTACGACTTCTCGGTGTGGGCCCGCGCCGACGGCGGCACCTCGCTCACCGTGAGTCTCCAGGACACCGGCGGCACCCTTGCGACCGCCCACCAGGTCGCCGTGCGGAAGAACGGCTGGGCCAAGTACAGGGCCACGTTCACCGCGACCCGCACCAGCACCACCGGCCGCCTCACCGTCGCCTCCTCCGCCGCGACCGCCCTCGACATGGTCTCCCTCTTTCCCCGCGACACCTACAAGCACGAGCCGAACGGCCTGCGCAAGGACCTCGCGGAGAAGATCGCCGCCCTGCACCCGGGCTTCGTGCGCTTCCCCGGTGGCTGCCTGGTCAACACCGGCTCCATGGACGACTACAGCGCGGCCTCCGGCTACCAGCGCAAGCGCGCGTACCAGTGGAAGGACACCGTCGGCCCGGTCGAGACCCGCGCCACGAACTCCAACTTCTGGGGCTACAACCAGAGTTACGGCCTCGGCTACTACGAGTACTTCCGTCTCGCCGAGGACATCGGCGCGATGCCGCTGCCCGTCGTACCGGCCCTGGTGACCGGCTGCGGCCAGAACAAGGCCGTCGACGACCCCGCACTGCTCAAGCGGCACATCCAGGACACCCTGGATCTCATCGAGTTCGCCAACGGCCCGGTCACCTCGAAGTGGGGCGGGCTGCGGGCCGGGATGGGCCACCCCAAGCCCTTCCACCTCACCCACATCGAGGTCGGCAACGAGGAGAACCTCCCCGCGGAGTTCTTCGCCCGCTTCACCCAGTTCCGTACGGCGATCGAGGCCGAGTACCCGTACATGACCGTGATCTCCAACGCGGGCCCGGACGACAGCGGTTCGACCTTCGACACGGCCTGGGAGCTCAACAAGGACGCCAAGGTCGACATGGTCGACGAGCACTACTACAACAGCCCGCAGTGGTTCCTGCAGAACAACAACCGCTACGACTCCTACGACCGCACCGGCCCGAAGGTCTTTCTCGGCGAATACGCCTCCGGCGGCAACGCGTTCAAGAACGGCCTCGCCGAAGCGGCCTACATGACCGGCCTGGAACGCAACGCGGATGTCGTCAAACTCGCCTCCTACGCACCGCTGTTCGCCAACGAGGACTACGTCCAGTGGCGCCCGGACCTGGTGTGGTTCAACAACCACGCCTCCTGGGGCTCGGCCGACTACGAGGTCCAGAAGCTGTTCATGAACAACGTCGGCACCCGGGTCGTGCCCTCAACAGCCACCGGGACGCCGTCACTTGTCGCTCCGATCTCCGGCGCGGTCGGTCTTTCGACCTGGGCGACGAGCGCGGCGTACGACGATGTGAAGGTGACGGCGGCGGACGGTTCGGCGCTGCTCTCCGACGACTTCTCCGGTGACGCGGCCCGGTGGACCCATACGGGAAGCGGGAGTTGGAGCCTCCAGGACGGGCAGTACGTCCAGACCGACACCGCCGCCGAGAACACCATGGTGTCGGCGGGCGACCCGGCCTGGCACGACTACGACCTGCACGTGAAGGCGACGAAGCGCTCCGGGAAGGAAGGCTTCCTGGTCGCGTTCGGCGTCAAGGACACCGGCAACTACTACTGGTGGAACCTGGGCGGCTGGAACAACACCCAGACCGCCGTCGAACAGGCCGTGGACGGCGGCAAGTCGACGCTGATCGCCAAGCCGGGGACCATCGAGACGGGCCGCGCCTACGACGTCGACATCAAGGTGAGGGGCCGTCAGGTCACCCTGTACCTCGACGGGCAGGAGTGGGGGAGCTTCACCGACGACAAGCCGGCCGAGCCGTTCCGCCAGGTGGTGACCAAGGACGCGAAGACCGGTGACCTGATCGTCAAGGTCGTCAACGCCCAGTCCTCGGCGGCCCGTACGGCGATCGACCTGGGTGGTGCCAAGGTCGCGTCCAAGGCGAAGGTGACTACGCTCGCGGCGGCGCCCGACGCGGTGAACAGCGAGACGGCCACGGCGGTCGCGCCGGTCCTGTCGACCTTCAACGGTGTTGCCGACAGGTTCAGTTACACCTTCCCGGCGAACTCCGTGACGTTCCTGAGGATCAAGCAGAAGTAGCTTCCGAGTCCGCCGCATCCGACGTGGGCTGCTGTCCCAGCGGCAGCAGCCCGCGCTCGGCGAAGACCTTCTTCGCGGCGAAGGTCGCGTTCAGGGCCCTCGGCATACCGCAGTACACCGCCGAGTGCGTCAGGGCCTCGACGATCTCCTCGGGCGTCAGGCCCACGTTCAGTGCCGCGTTCACGTGCACATCGAGCTGGGCCTCGCAGCCGCCGAGCGCAGTCAGCATGCCCAGCGTCACCAACTGGCGGTCGCGCGGGGCGAGTCCGGGACGGTCGTAGATCTCGCCGAAGGCCCAGGCGACGACCTGGTGACCCAGCTCGGGGTTGATGTCGTCGAGCGAGTCGACGACCCGCTGCCCGGCCTCGCCGTCGACCCGCTTCAGGACCTCCAGGCCGTGGCTGAACCGCTCTTCACGGGTGGTGCTCGCGCTCATGTCGTTCCGTCCGTTCCCGGCCGCTCGTGCTCGGATTCCTCGAGGAGCAGCTGTTCGTAGTGATCGATCTTGTTGTCCAGTACGGTCGCGTTGCGGCGCAACGCCCGTATGCGGTCGGCGAGTTCGGCGCGGTGCTCGCGGAGCATCGCCAGCCGGTCGGCGACCGTGACGTTCCCCGCCGCCCGCAGCGCGGCGAACCGCTGCATGTCGGCGATCGACATACCCGTCTCACGCAGCCGCAGCAGAAACTCCAGCCAGGCCAAGTCCGCTGCCTGATAACGCCGTTGGTTGCCGGTGCTCCGGCCGACCCGTTCGATCAGGCCGGCCTTCTCGTAGTAGCGCAAGGTGTCGTGCGAGAGTCCGGTGCGCTCGGCGACCTGGGCGATGGTCAGGGTGGGTTCCCGGTCCGACGGGTGGGACTTCAGGGGCTGTCCACCGGTCTCTGCGCTGGTCATGAACACCACGGTAGAACCTGGAGCGCACTCCAGGTCAAGGAGTAACTCCCTTGCGCTGCGACGCCGGTGCTGTCACGCTCCCCGCATGATGAATCGAAAGGCGGACCTCGAAGTCCTCCGGTGACCCCCGTGTCAGCTCTCCGTGCGGGAGCCCACCGTGTCGCGTCGGCCCGACGGCTGAGCGACGAATGGCGAGCGCACGGTCTCGCGGCGCGTCCCGCCGACCGGCCCGCGGCCGAAGCGGCCGTCGCCGCCCTGTACCGACTGATCGACGCCCCGGCCCCGGAGTTCGTCTGGGCGCCCTCGCCCGCCGCGGCCCTGTCGCTCGTCCACGACGACCCGCAGACCTTCCCACCCGTCCACTTCCGGGGCCCCAACCTGCCCCGATATCCGGAGAATTGGCCTCCGGCGGCACTTCTGGCCAACCTCGTGCAGGACCTGCGCCGCAGCCTCGACCGAGCCATCGGTCACACCGCGACCAGGGACTACTCGTGGCGCCCGCTCGCCACCGTCGCCGAACAGGCCCTGACCGCAGGGGTGTCGATGCCGCGCATCGTCGACATGGTCGCCCATGACGCGCTGTACACCACCCTGCGCAACTGCGTACGCGCCCCCATGCGCACCGAGTTGATGCCCACGACCGGCGGCACGGACGGCCTGACCTGGTACGGGCAGCACGATGCCCACTGGATCGCCCACTACGACGTGTACGCCCGGCTCGGCCTGGCGACCTACCGCCGCCCCGACGCCGAACTGCTCGCCCTGTTGGCCGAGTTGGCGCGTTCCACCGGCTGGTGGTGGCCGGGTGAGGGCCGTTGTGTGATGTCGGAGCGCCCCACCGAGGTGCACACCGAACCCCTTCCCAACGCCCACAACGGCGAAGTGCGGCTGCACCGCGACGACGGCCCCGCCGTCCGCTTCGCCGACGACACCCAGGTCCACGTCCTGCACGGCACCCACGTCCCGACCTGGGTGATGACGGACCCGTCCGTCGAGCGCATCCACGCCGAACGCAACGTCGAGGTCCGCCGCAGCGCCATCGAACGCATCGGCTGGGACACCTACATCGCACAGGCCGGCCTCCGCCGCATCGCCACGGCCGGTGATCCCGGCAACCCCGGCTCCGCGCTCCATCTCTACGACGTCCCGCGCGAGTTGTGGCGCCGCCCCGCCCGTCTCCTTCTCGTCGTCAACGGTTCCGTCGAGCCCGACGGCAGCCACCGCCGCTACGGCCTCAGCGTCCCCGCGCACTTCGACGACCCGGTGGCGGCGGCCGGTTGGACGTACGGACTGTCCGGCGAGCACTACGCGCGGCTCGTCCGCCGCACCTGAACTCCTGCTGCATTCCTTCAAGTACCAGAGGTGACGCCTGTGTTCACGCCCATGCCCGCATCCGCCCCCACAACTCTCGCCGACCTTTCCCGGCGCTCCGGTCTCGACGTCCTCGACCATCTGGAGCGCGAGGTCGCCATCCCCGTCGTCGACGGCCTCCAGGCCCAGGGCGACCTGATCGTCGTCCCGTACGCGTTCGTCGCGCGTGCCGTCACCCCGCTGAGCACGACCTGGCGGGAAGTGCTCGCTGAGGGCGTGGAGTTGCTGCGCAGCGCGGCCGGCGGCAATCCGCACACCCTCGTCGCCGACCCCGGCACCTGCCGCTGGACCGAGGACGTCCGCGACACCATGGGGCTGGCCCTCGGCATGATCGAGACCTCGGCGGTCGCCTACCTCATCCACCCCGAACACGGCGGCACGGGCATCGCGCCCGGCCGGTACGTCGTACGGCGACAGCGTGAGCGCGACACCGAGCGCATCGGCCGGTTCGGCAACCTGGGCAACCGGATGATCGCCGACTGAGACCGCCGGCGCCTCACGGTCGCGGGAGCCGGCGCCAGTAGTGGCCGATGAGGTAGTGGGTGGGCACGAGCGTGACCCAGAAGCACATCGCCGCGGTCGTGTTGACGTAGGCCAGCGGGATGGACAGGGCGAAGACCAGCGCGCTGGCACCGAGTTGTGCGGTGAAGCGGCGGCGGGCCAGCGCGGCCGGCGACTCGGGCGAGGGGTGCACCTGGCGTTGCGTGAGCAGCAGCAGGGTCACGTGCACCCCGTGGATCGCGGTCATGGCACCCGCGTAGAGGGCGACGGCTTCGGGATGGGAGGCGTACTCGGCCAGCAGCCCGGTGGGGAAGGGCAGCAGGGCGACCAGGCCGAGACCCAGCAGTATCAGGCGCGTGACCAGGGTGGTCTCGGTGGGCAGTGCGGTGAGGATGCGCCGGTGGTCGCGCCAGAACCCGGAGAGCAGGGAGAAACTCAGCGCGAAGGCGCCGACGCTGGGCAGGGCCTCGCCGAGGGCCTTGTGGAATCCGGCGTCGTCCAGGTGCGCGGGGACGGCCACGTCGATGACGAGCAGTGTCATCGCGATGGCGTAGATGCCGTCGGACAGGGCGAGGAGGCGGGTCGCGCTCGGGTCGTTCTCGTGCGGGCGGGTCTGTGCCACTGGCTCCGTCATGGCGACGAGAGTAGAGCGTCGCCCCCGCCCGCGACGTGCGGGCGGGGGGCCCGTCGTATGGCGTCATCCGCCGAGCGTGACCGGGCCGAGGCCGGACGGCAGTTGGCGGAGGGCCAGCGCCACGGCCTCGTGCGCGGTGGCGAACCGGCCCAGATCGCTGTCCATGAAACTCCCGCCCACTCCGAACGAGCCGTCGCTGTGCGCGAACAGCGACGGTCCCACGACGGTCATGCGGGGGCGGGTGGCGGTCGCGAAGCGCAGGACCCAGTGACTCGTGAACGGGTAGAGGGCACGCAGTGGCGGCTCGGCGTACGCCGTCTCGATCAGGAGCAGGTGCGAGTCCCGCCACGGATACTCCAGTTCGCCTGCCTCGCGGTGCAGGTGCTGCCACTCGGACTCCGTCAGGCGCGCGGGATCGCGGTCGGGCACCTCGAACCGGCCGGTCAGGTGGACGAAGGGGGCCGCCCGGTGGATCTCGTCCAGCGACGCCCCGTCGTGCCAGGCCCGGGCGGCTTCGACGACCTCCGCCAAGCTGTCCGTGTCGCCGTCGACGAGGGCCAGGTGCTGGAACGACTCGGTGCCGCGGATCGACCACTTCCGTTCATACGTCCATGCGCTGACCAGCAACGACTCGCGATGCGGCAGGGTGGACCCGATACTCGCGTGCATCAGCGGAGCGCCGTCCGGGGAACTGACGGGAACGGCGTCGAGGCGGCCGTCCGCCGTGTCCCGGAGCGCTGCGGCGAGGCTGTCGTGGGCCGCGACATCGGGGTACAGGACGGAGGGAGCGGGAGGTGTGGGCACGGCTCCGGATTGTGCCCGAGCCGCGCGTGCTCCGGAAGCCGACCGGAGTCACGCACCGGGCCGTCACCGGGTCTCCGCCTCAGGAGCGGGCCAGCACGCAGAACTCGTGGCCCTCCGGGTCGGACAGGCACCGCCACGGCACATCGTCGCCCTGGCCGACGTCGAGGTCGGTGGCGCCGAGGGCCCGCAGCCGGGTCACCTCGGCCTCCTGATCGTCGCTCGGGTACCGCAGCAGGTCGAGGTGGACGCGGTCCGGCACGGTCTTCGCGCCGGGAGTGCGGAGGAACTCGAAATACGGGCCGTCGCCCCTGGCGGAGCGGAACGTCGCGTGGTCGTCGCTCACCTCGTGCAGCGTCCAGTCCGTCGCCCCGCCCCAGAACCGGGCCATGGCCCGCGGATCCACGCAGTCGATCACCACGGCGGCGATCGGCCCGGTGTCCCGGTAGACCTCCCTGGGCTCCAGCACACAGAACTCGTTGCCCTCCGGGTCCGCGAGGACCGTCCACGGCACCTCGCCCTGGCCCACGTCGACGGGCGTCGCGCCGAGCGAGCGGAGCCGCGCGACCAGCTCCGTCCGATGGGCGGCGGAGGTGGTGGCGAGATCGAGGTGCACGCGGTTCTTCGTCGCCGTCCTGGGTTCCGGTACGGCGATCACGTCGACGCAGACTCCGACCGGGTCCAGCCAGTCGAAGCCGGCCGGTTTGACGGCCGTCGCGCCGGGTTCCGCGCTGGAAACGGCCCACCCGAGCGCCTCCGCCCAGAACCGGCCGACCGCCGTGTCGTCGACGGCCTTGATGTTCACCAGGACGGGTCGCAGCGTCATGCCGGGATCCTATTCACCCGCTCCCCGTACCCACAGTGCTGGATTGCATAAAAGTGCAGCGATACGTATAGTCATGCCATCGATGAGGAGGGTTCCATGGCGGTACGTGCGGCAGTGGCCGGAGCGAGTGGATACGCGGGTGGCGAACTCCTGCGTCTGCTCCTGGCCCACCCCGAGGTCGAGATCGGTGCCCTGACCGGCAACTCCAACGCCGGACAGAAACTCGGCGCGCTCCAACCGCATCTGCTGCCGCTGGCCGGTCGAGTCCTCCAGGAAACTACCCCGGAAGTCCTCGCCGGACACGACGTCGTTTTTCTCGCCCTGCCGCACGGCCAGTCCGCCGCCGTCGCCGAGCAACTCGGCCCGGACGTCCTCGTCGTCGACATGGGTGCCGACTTCCGGCTGAAGGACGCGGCCGACTGGGAGAAGTTCTACGGCTCCGCGCACGCCGGCACCTGGCCCTACGGCCTTCCCGAACTGCCGGGCGCCCGCGCCGCGTTGGAGGGGTCCAAGCGCATCGCGGTGCCCGGTTGCTATCCGACGGCCGCCTCCCTCGCGCTCTTCCCGGCGTACACCGCCGGGCTCGCCGAGAACGAGGCCGTGATCGTCGCCGCCTCCGGCACGTCGGGTGCCGGTAAGGCGCCCAAGGCCCACCTCCTCGGCTCCGAGGTCATGGGCTCCATGTCGCCGTACGGCGTCGGCGGCGGCCACCGGCACACCCCCGAGATCATCCAGAATCTGGGTGGGGCGGCCGGTGAGACCGTCACCGTCTCCTTCACGCCCACCCTCGCGCCGATGCCCCGCGGCATCCTCGCCACCTGCAGCGCCAAGGCGAAGCCCGGGGTCACCGCCGAGTCGGTCCGCGCCGCCTACGAGAAGGCCTTCGCCGACGAGCCGTTCGTATACCTCCTCCCCGAGGGGCAGTGGCCGGCGACGGCGTCCGTCTACGGTTCCAACGCCGTTCAGGTGCAGGTCGCGTACGACGAGGCCGCGGGCCGCATCATCGCGATCAGCGCCATCGACAACCTGACCAAGGGCACCGCGGGCGGTGCCGTCCAGAGCATGAACCTCGCCCTCGGGCTCGACGAGACCACCGGGCTCTCTACGATCGGAGTCGCGCCGTGAGTGTGACGGCAGCACAGGGATTCACGGCCGCGGGCATCGCCGCCGGAATCAAGGAGAACGGCAACCCGGACCTGGCCCTCGTGGTCAACACCGGGCCCCGCCTCGCCGCCGCGGGCGTCTTCACCTCCAACCGCGTCAAAGCCGCGCCGGTGCTGTGGTCCGAGCAGGTGCTGAAGGGCGGACAGGTCTCCGCCGTGATCCTCAACTCCGGTGGCGCCAACGCCTGTACGGGACCGAAGGGCTTCCAGGACACGCACGCCACGGCCGAGAAGGTCGCCGACACTCTCGGGCTGAACGCGGCCGAGGTCGCCGTCGCCTCCACCGGTCTCATCGGGCTGCTGCTGCCGATGGACAAGCTGCTCGCGGGAGTTGAGACAGCCGCCGGTCAACTCTCCCCGCACGGGGGCGAGAAGGCCGCCATCGCCATCAAGACCACGGACTCCGTCCACAAGACCGCCGTCGTGACCACCGAGGGCGGCTGGACCGTCGGCGGTATGGCCAAGGGCGCCGGCATGCTCGCCCCCGGGCTCGCCACCATGCTCGTCGTCCTCACCACCGACGCCGACGTCGAGACCGACGTACTGGACAAGGCACTTCGGGCCGCCACCCGCACCACCTTCGACCGGGTCGACTCCGACGGCTGCATGTCCACCAACGACACCGTGCTGCTGCTCGCCTCCGGAGCCTCCCGAGTCACCCCGGAGTACGCCGAGTTCTCCGAAGCCGTCCGCGCCGTCTGCGACGACCTCGGTCAGCAGCTGATCCGGGACGCCGAGGGCGCCAGCAAGGACATCAGGATCGAGGTCGTCAACGCGGCGAGCGAGGACGACGCCGTCGAGGTGGGGCGTTCCATCGCCCGCAACAACCTCCTCAAGTGCGCGATCCACGGTGAAGACCCCAACTGGGGACGGGTGTTGTCCGCGATCGGCACGACGAAGGCGGCCTTCGAGCCGGATCGGCTCAATGTCGCCATCAACGGCGTCTGGGTGTGCAAGAGCGGCGGAGTCGGCGAGGACCGCGACAAGGTCGACATGCGCTACCGCGAGGTGCACATCGTCGCCGACCTGGCCGCCGGGTCCGAGACCGCGACGATCTGGACCAACGACCTGACCGCCGACTACGTCCACGAGAACAGCGCGTACTCGTCATGAGCACTACTCGCAAGCACACCGCGCTGCCCAAGGCGCAGATCCTCATCGAGGCGCTGCCCTGGCTGACCCGGCACAACGGCAAGACCGTCGTCATCAAGTTCGGCGGCAACGCCATGATCGACGAGGACCTGAAGGCCGCGTTCGCCCAGGACGTCGTGTTCCTGCACCACGCGGGCCTCAAGCCCGTCGTCGTGCACGGCGGCGGCCCGCAGATCAGCGCCGCCCTCGACAAGCACGGCATCGTCAGCGAGTTCAAGGCCGGCCTGCGCGTCACCACCGAGGACGCCATGGACGTCGTACGGATGGTGCTCGCGGGCCAGGTCCAGCGCGAGTTGGTCGGGCTGCTCAACCAACACGGGCCGCTCGCCATCGGGTTGACCGGCGAGGACGCGCACACCATCACCGCCACCAAGCATCTGCCCGAGATCGACGGGGAGTTGGTCGACATCGGGCGGGTGGGCGAGATCACCGCCATCGACACCGGCGCGATCGAGGCACTGCTCGCCGACGGCCGTATCCCGGTCGTCTCGTCGATCGCGAGGAGCGAGGACGACGGACATGTCTACAACGTCAATGCTGATACGGCGGCTGCGGCACTCGCTGCCGCGCTGGGCGCCGAGACCCTCATGGTCCTCACGGACGTCGAGGGCCTCTACGAGGACTGGCCCCACAGCGACGAGGTGATCAGCCGCCTCACCGCTTCCCAACTGGAGAAGCTGCTCCCGGAGTTGAGCTCCGGGATGGTGCCGAAGATGGAGGGCTGTCTGCACGCCGTCCGCAACGGCGTGACCACCGCCCGCGTCATCGACGGGCGGGTCCAGCACTCGATCCTGCTGGAGATCTTCACCGACGAGGGCATCGGCACGATGGTCGTGCCCGACGAGAAGCAGGGGGATGCCGAATGAGCGAGACCGGGACGAACGCAGCGCTGACCCAGCGGTGGCAGGGGTCGCTCATGAACAACTACGGCACCCCGAAGCTCCCTCTCGTCCGCGGTGCGGGCGCCAGGCTCTGGGACGCCGAGGGCAACGAGTACACCGACTTCGTCGGCGGTATCGCGGTCAACGCGCTCGGCCACGCCCACCCGGCCATCGTCGAGGCCGTGAGCAGGCAGATCGCCGAACTCGGCCATGTCTCCAACCTGTTCATCGCCGAACCGCCCGTCGCCCTCGCCGAACGGCTGCTGGAGCGCTTCGGCCGGGACGGCAAGGTTTTCTTCTGCAACTCGGGCGCCGAGGCCAACGAAGGCGCCTTCAAGATCGGCCGGTTGACGGGCCGTCAGCACATGGTCGCCACGCAAGGCGGCTTCCACGGCCGGACGATGGGCTCCCTCGCCCTCACCGGGCAGCCCGGCAAGCGGGAGCCGTTCCTGCCGCTGCCCGGCGATGTCACCCATGTGCCCTACGGTGACGCGCAGGCCCTCGCCGCCGCCGTCACCGACGACACCGCGCTCGTCATCATCGAGCCCATCCAGGGCGAGAACGGGGTCGTCGTACCACCCGCCGGATATCTCAAGGCGGCCCGCGCGATCACCGCCGCGCACGGCGCGCTGCTCGTCCTGGACGAGGTGCAGACCGGAATCGGCCGTACCGGGCACTGGTTCGAGTACCAGGCCCACGAAGGCGTCCTGCCCGATGTAGTGACGCTCGCGAAGGGACTCGGCGGCGGGCTGCCGCTCGGCGCCACCGTCGCCTTCGGACGCGCCGCCGACCTGCTCCAGCCGGGCCAGCACGGCACGACGTTCGGCGGCAACCCGGTCGCCTGCGCCGCGGGTCTCGCCGTACTCGACACGATCGAGGCCGAGGGCCTGCTCGACAACGTGAAGCGGCAGAGCGAGAAGCTGCGGGACGGAATCGAGTCGCTGGGCCATCCGTTGATCGATTATGTCCGGGGTGCGGGCCTCCTCCTGGGTATCGTGCTCACCGAGCCGCTCGCGCCCCAGGTGCAACAGGCGGCTCAGGACGCCGGTTTCCTGGTCAACGCGCCCGCTCCCGATGTCGTACGGCTGATGCCGCCGCTGAACCTCGGCGACGACGAGACGGACGCGTTCCTCCGGGTGCTGCCCGGTGTCCTGGACGTGGCCAAGGGGGACGGATGATCCGGAGAATGAGTCGACGATGAGTCAGGCGCAGGAGCACGACCACCCCGCGGGGCCGGCCGTGCCGCAGACCCGCACCGCCCGCCACCGCCGGATCGTGGACATCCTCAACCGGCAACCGGTGCGCTCCCAGAGCCAGTTGGCGAAGCTGCTGTCCGACGACGGGCTGAGCGTCACCCAGGCGACGCTCTCCCGGGACCTGGACGAGCTGAACGCGGTGAAGATCCGCAACAACGACGGCGACCTCATCTACGCGGTACCGAGCGAGGGCGGCTTCCGCACCCCGCGGGTGCCGCTGGGGGAGTCGGCGAAGGAGGAGCGGATGCGGCGGCTCTCCTCCGAGCTGCTGATCTCCGCGGAGGCCTCCGCCAACCTCGTGGTCCTGCGCACCCCGCCGGGCGCCGCCCAGTTCCTCGCCTCGGCGATCGACCAGGCGGAACTGCAGGACATCCTCGGCACCATCGCCGGCGACGACACGCTCCTGCTGATCAGCCGGGACCCGCTCGGCGGACAGGCCCTCGCGGACCATCTGCTGCGGCTGGCGCAGAACGACCACTGACGTACCCGTACGACCGACGGGCTACGAGTCGGGGGCGCACCGGAGAATTCCGGTGCGCCCCCGACTCGCATGGGGATCCCTACCCGAGGCGGCCCGCCAGTCCGCCCGTGCAGCGCACTTCGTCGCCTGCCGTGATGAGCAGGGCTTCCACGTCCGGGAGTGATTCCAGCCAGGCCAGGCCCTCCCGTGAGCCCATCGCGAACGCGGCCGTGGCCCAGCAGTCGGCCCAGGTGAGGCGGGGTGCCACCACGGTGACGGCGACCAGGTCGGTCACCGCGGACTTGCCGGTGGACGGGTCCACGATGTGAGCCCCGCGCTCCGCCGTACCCGAGGTCGCGACCGCCAGTTCGTCGGTGCCCGCCGCGGAGATCACGGCCGCGAGACCGCCCGGGCGGAGCGGGTCGGAGACGCCGACGCGCCAGGGCCGGTGCGGTCCAGGGGTGCCGAACATCTGGACGTCGCCGCCGCCGTTCACGCTGACCCCGCTCACCCCGGCCGCCGTCGCGATCAGCTCGGCCGCCCGCTCGGTCGCCCAGCCCTTCACGATGCCGGTCGGGTCGAGACGCCCCTCGTAGTTCGTGCTGAACCATCCGGAGCTGACCCGCTCCGCCTCGGCGCCCAGCTCCAGCACCTCGGCGACCTCGGCGTCGCACTCCGCCACGGTCAGCTCACCGCGGGCCAGCCGGGAGACCTGGCTGTCGTCGCGGTAGGTGCTGAACACCTCGTTGACCCGGTGCAGTTGGGCGACCGCCTGCTCCAGTACCGCCTGGACGGCCTCGGGCTCCCCGCCGCGGATGTCGAAGGAGAACACCGTCCCCATGACCTCCTCGGCGTGCCGCAGCGCGGCGGGAGCCTCCGCGGGATCGGTCACCGTGTCAGCCACCGGCCTTGTCCAGTGCCGACTGCAGGGACTGCTTGTAACCGCCGCTCGTGTACGTGGCACTCGACACGGAGTCGATGTTCGCGTTCCCGGCCGCCACGGCCTCCTGGTTGAGCTTGGGGATCGCCAGCGCCGTCTTCTGGTCGCTGGTGCCGCCGCTCGGGGCCTGCACCGCCTCGGCCTTGGTGATCTTGCCGTTCGCGACCGTGATCCGGACCTGGACCGGCCCGTACATGGTCGTCGCCACATTGCCGGTGACGGTCTTGGCCTGCGCGGCGGGCGCCGCGGCTGCCGAACTCTGGGACGGGGCCGCCGAGTTCGCGGCCTTCATCTTGTCGATGGCCGACTGCAGGGACTTCTTGTAGCCGCCGCTGGTGTACGTCGCCCCGGTCACGGAGGTGATGTCCGCGCTCTGCGTGGCGACCACCTCCTGGTTGAGCTTGGGGACGGACAGCGCGGTCTTCTGGTCGCTGGTGCCGCCGTGCGGCGCCTGGACGGCCTCCGCCTTGGTGATCTTCCCGTTGGCGACCGTCAGGCGCACCTGGACGACCCCGTACTCGGTCTGGGTGGCGGTGCCGGTGACCGTCGAGGTCCCGGCCGCCGCGGTACCGCCCTGGGGCGATTCCTGCGCGGCGGCGGCTCCCTGGGCCGCCCCCTGCGCGGACGCCGAGGAGGAGTCGGTCGCCGGCTTCAGGGAGAGCAGCAGAACGATCCCGGACACGGTGGCGGCGCTCGCGAGCAGAACACGCCGGATGGGGTGGCTCTTCTTCATTGCTCCTGACTCCCGTCGCTCACATCTCGAACGACTCGTGATGGATACGGCGGGCGGGGACCCCCGCGCCGCGCAGTGCTTCGTAGACCGACTGCGCGAAGCCGGGAGGCCCGCACATGAAGACGTCGTGGTTGTCGATGTCGGGCAGCTTCCGGCGCAGCGAGTCCGCCGAGATGTCGGGGCGCTCACCGTCGGGGCTGTTGACCGCGTACATCAGGCGGGCGCCGCGCTCGTCGGCGATCTTCGCCAGCTCGTCCCACAGCGCCAGGTCCTGAGTGGTGTTGGCCCGGTAGAGCAGCGTGATGTCGCCGGCCGCGCCGGGCAGCGTCTCGAACAGGGCCCGCATCGGCGTGATGCCGACGCCGCCCGCGACCAGCAGCACCTTGCCGCGGGTGCGCCGCTGCGAGGTCATCGCGCCGTACGGGCCCTCGGCCCACACCTTCATGCCGGGCCGCAGTTCGCGCAGCCGGGCGCTGTGGTCGCCGATCGCCTTGACCGTGATCCGCAGCATGTTCGGACGCGGCGCCGCCGACAGCGAGTACGGGTGCGAGCTGAACCGCATCCCCGGCGCGAGGAACCGCCACCGGAAGAACTGTCCGGCCTCCGCGCCCATCCGGTGCAGCTTCCGCCCGCCGATGAGCACGGACACGATGCCGGGCGTCTCCTCGATGACCGCCTCGACGTACATCCGGTGGCGGAGGTTGAGCCGGATCGGGGTGAGGATCCGGTACCAGACCACCAGCGCGGTCACCGTGCCGTACAGGCCGTACCAGACGGTCTTGGCGATCGGCGTCAGCGCGAAGTCGTTGCCGGTGGTGATCTGGTGCCAGAAGGTCAGGAACACCGCGCCGTACGTCAGCAGGTGCACGTGGTACCAGGTGTCGTACGGCAGCCGGCGGCGGACGGCGCCGATCGAGGAGAGGCCGATGAGCAGGAACAGCCCGGTGCCGATGGCGGCCTTGCCCATGTCGGGCAGCTGGTTCACCGAGTCGATGGTCTGCTGGACGATGTCGCTCAGCGTCTTGCCCGCCTGGAGGGCGTAGCCCCACATGATGAGGAAGACGTGCGCGAAGACCAGACAGAGCGTGTACCGGCCGCTCATCGCGTGCCAGCGGGCGACCCGGTCCGAGCCGACCCGCCGCTCCAGGGCGGGCACCCGGGCCATCTGGAGCACGACGAGTGCCATCAGATAGCCCGCCAACAGACCGGTGATTCGGCCCGCGTTGAGGATCTTGCCGTTCTGGTCGGCGATGGACGGCGTGTTGTGCCACCACAGCCACAGCACCCCGACCGCTCCCGCCCAGACGGCGAGCAGCAGCAGGGTCGCTGGGGAGCGGCGCGGGCGGATGCGGCGCATCGTCTGTCGGCGGGCGGCACGTCCGCCTGCGAGCGTGGTGGTCACGGTTCCTCCGTGGACGGGGCACAAGGGGGGTGGCGTGGCCCCTTGGCCCTGAAGTACGTGCCGTGGAGGCTGTGCGTTCAGAGTCCCGCGGAGTCCAGTGCGGACTGGAGTGACTGGCGGTAACCGTCACTTGTGTACGTGGCCCCCGACACCGTGTCGATCTTCGCGCTCTGTGCGGCCAGCGCCTCGCTCTTCAACTGGGGCAGGGCATAGGAGTTGATCTCCTGGTCGCGCGGATTGTCCGACGGCGACTGGACCGCGGTGACATCGGTGATCTTGCCGTTCGTCACGGTGATCTTCACCTGGACGGGTCCCCAACGCGTCTGCACGGTGTCGCCGGTGACGGTCTTCGTGCCGGTGGTGGTCGAACCACCCGACCCGGTACCGGAGTTGGAACCTGAGCCGGAGGAACTGGAGCCGGAGGAACTGGAGCCGGAGGAGCTGGAGCTGGTGGGCGCGGGCGCCGCCGTCACCTCGGGCGCCGTGTGCGGCTTCAGCGCGAGCAGCATCACCAGGCCCGACGCGGTGACGGCGCTCGCCAGCACGATCCGGCGCAGCGGACTGTTCTTCTTCAACGGATGCACGACTGCCTCACAGCTCGAACGACTCGTGGTGGATACGGCGGTCCGGCACACCTGCGGCGGACAGCGCCCCGTACAGCTCCTGGGCGAAGGCGTGCGGACCGCAGATGTACACGTCGTGCCCGGCGAGATCGGGCACGGCCTCGCGCAGGGACGCGGCGGTCAGCATCGGCCGCTGCCCCTGCGGCCCGTTGAGCGCGTACAGCACCTTCGCGCCGCGCCACTGCGCGATGGCCTCCAACTCGCCGCCCAGTGCCAGGTCTTCGGCCGTACGCGCCCGGTACAGCAGCGTCACCTCGCCGGGCAGCGTCTCGAACAGCGCCCGCAGCGGGGTGATCCCGACCCCGGCCGCGATCAGCAGCGACTTGTGCGCGGTGCGCCGGTCCGCGGTCATCGCGCCGTACGGTCCCTCCGCCCACACCCGGGCACCCGGCCGCAGCAGCGGCACCGCCGCGCTGTGGTCACCGAGCGCCTTGACCGTGATCCGCAGCAGGTCCCGGCGGGGCGGCGCCGACAGCGAGTACGGCGTCGACGCCCAGCCCATGCCCTCGCCGAAGAACCGCCAGCGGAAGAACTGCCCTGCCTGCGCGCCGAGTTCGTCGACATGCCGCCCTCGTACGACGACGGAGTACACGCCCGGCGCCTCCTTGTGCACGGACTCGACCCGCAGTCGGTGCCGCAGGTTGAGCCGCACCGGGGCGAGGATCCGGTACCAGAGGACGAGGGCCGCGACACCGAGGTACAGGCCGTACCAGGCTGCCGTCGCCCCGGCGTGGCCGTTGAACTCGTTGCCCAGGCTCAGTTGGTGGAAGAAGGCGAGGAACACGGCGGCATACGTGAGGAGATGGACGTAGTACCAGAACTCGTAGCTCAGCCTGCGGCGCGCGGCGCGGGCCGAGGTGATGCCGACCGCGAACAGGATGACCGCGCCGAACGTGCCCTTGAGCATGTCCGGGTAGTCCAGGACCACCGTGACCGTCTCGTGCACGATCGAGGCGCGGTCCTGGGCGGCGTAACCGAACAGGATGAACACGACGTGCACGACCAGCAGGCAGATCGTGTAGCGGCCGGCCATCGCGTGCCAGCGCGCCACCCGGTCCGAGCCGATCCGCCGCTCCAGCAGCGGCACCCGCGCCATCAGTCCCACGAGCACCGCGCAGGCGTACCCGCACAGCAGCCCGGCGATCCGCCCGACCCCGGTCAGCCAGCCCGCGGCCCCGACGACCGAGCCGGTGTCCGCCCACCAGAGGGCGACCGAGGCCGCAGCTCCGGCCCACAGCAGGGCGAGTACCGGGCCAGCCGGCGAGCGCAGGGGAACCGGCGCCACGGGCGGCGCCTTCCGCTGCTCGTACACGGTGGTCATGTGTGCGTCCTTTCACCTGTCCTCCATGCACTGTGCGGGCACAACCTCTGAGGGATCTCTGAGCGGACGCCTTTCTCAGAGTTCTCAGAGGAAACTCAGAGGCCCTCACGGCGGCCCGGAACGCCGTGAGGGGCGATGCTGGTAAGTGCCATGAACACGACCCGCTCCGGACGACCGGCCCTCACCCGCCCCGACGGCACCCCCGTGCGCGTCCTCGTCGTCGACGACGACCCCGACCTGGCCGAAGTGCTCTCCGGCGCCCTGCGCTACGAGGGCTGGGAGGTCCGCACGGCGGGCGACGGAGCCGCCGCGCTCGCCGGGGCGCGCGAACTGCGGCCGGACGCCGTCGTCCTCGACGTGATGCTCCCGGACACCGACGGCTTCGCCGTACTGCGCTCCCTGCACGAGGTGAAGCCCGACGTCTGCGTGCTCTTCCTCACCGCCCGGGACACGGTCGAGGACCGCATCGCCGGCATCACCGCGGGCGGCGACGACTACGTCACGAAACCCTTCAGCCTGGAGGAGGTCGTCGCCCGGCTGCGCGGACTGCTGCGCCGCGCGGGCATGGCCCGCCAGCAGGAGGAGGGCCCGCGGATGACCGTCGGGGACCTGGTCATGGACGAGGAGGCCCGCGAGGTGACCCGCGCGGGCGACCTCATCGAGCTGTCGCCGACCGAGTTCGAACTGCTCCGTTTCCTGATGCGCAACCCGCGCCGCGTCCTCAGCAAGGCCCAGATCCTCGACCGCGTCTGGTCCTACGACTTCGGCGGCCAGGCCCATGTCGTCGAGCTGTACATCTCGTACCTGCGCAAGAAGGTGGACGCCGGCCGGGCGCCCATGATCCACACCGTGCGCGGGGCCGGGTACGTGCTGAAGCCGGTCCTCTGATGGGCAGGGCGCTGCGGGCCGTCGGACGGTGGGTGCGGAGACTGCCCCGGCCGCACACCCTGCGGGCCCGGCTGACGGCGGGCCTGGTGGTGCTGCTCGCGGTCAGCTGCGCGGCCGTCGGAGTGGCCGCCGTCATCGAACTGGACGGCTTCCTCACCGGTCGCCTCGACCAGCAGCTCACCGAGGTCGGAACGCAGTTCCCGGCCAGCCTGGAGCACAAGGACCAGACGCTCACCGACCACGACGCCGACGACCGGGAACGCGGCGACACCCGCCGGCAGGCACCGCACACCTTCGGCGCCCGCCTGGTCGACGGCGTCGTCACCAACTCGGGGGTCGTGCCCGCGGACAAGGACGACAGCACGACGGACCTCAAGGTCCCGCTGACCGCACGGGACCGCAGGGAACTCGCCGCGGTGCCGGTCGGCGGCACGGCCCGCACCATCCACCTGTCCTCCCTCGGCAAGTACCGCGTCCTCGCCGCCAAGGGCCGGGACGGCGACGTGATGATCACCGGGCTCCCGCTGGAGTCTGTGGAGGCCGCCGTCCACCGGCTGGAAGCGGTGGCCGCGATCGTCTTCGGCGCCGCCCTCCTGATCACCGGGTTCGCGGGCGCGCTCTGGGTGCGCTGGTCGCTGCGACCGCTCAGCCGGGTCGCCGCCACCGCCACCCGGGTCAGCGAACTCCCGTTGGCCAGCGGCGAGGTGGCGTTGCCGTCCCGGGCACCCGAGTCCGACCCGCGCAGCGAGGTGGGCCAGGTCGCCGGTGCCTTCAACCGCATGCTCGGCCATGTCGAGGACGCGCTCACCCACCGGCACGCGAGCGAGGAACGCCTGCGCAGCTTCGCGGCCGACGCCAGCCACGAACTGCGGACGCCGGTGGCGTCGATCCGGGGCCACGCCGAACTCGCGCTGCTGCACCCGGACCCCGTCCCGCCCAAGGTGAACCGGGCACTGGAACGCATCGCGGCCGAGTCCGCACGCATGGGCGTGATGGTCGACGAGATGCTCCTGCTCGCCCGCTTGGACGCGGGCCGCCCCCTGGAACGCCACCCCGTCGACCTGACCCGCTTGGTCCTCGACGCCGTCGCCGACGCCCGTGCCGCCGGCCCCGACCACCGCTGGGCCCTCCAACTCCCCGAGGACCCGGTCACGGTCACGGGCGACGCCCACCGCCTCCAACAGGTGTTGGCCAACCTGTTGGCCAACGCACGTTTGCACACACCTGTTGGCACGAAGGTGACGGTGGCGGTGGAGACGGGCGTCGACGCGACTTCCCTGGTGGTCCACGACGACGGCCCGGGCGTTCCGGCGGAGGTTCAGCCGGGCGTCTTCGAACGCTTCACCAGGGCAGACCGCCGCCGGGCAGAGGGTGGGGGAGCGGCAACGGGAGGGGGAGCGGGCCTGGGTCTGTCGATCGTGGCGGCGGTGACGGAGGCGCACGGGGGAAGCGTGGGGTTGGAGAGCCGTCCAGGCTCGACGACGTTCACGGTGAAGCTTCCGTCGGGGGGATCCGCCTAAGGGGCGCGGGGCTGTGTAGATGTTCGGCTCCGCCGCGTGGGCGCGACCAGCCACATCCGGCCTGCACTCGCCGTACAACCGACACTGAACGGCGCCGAGGCGAATCAGTACCGAGTGACAGCCGTAACCCCACTTGCCGTCCCGATAGCAATATGCGGCGCCCTCCCAGGATCAACCCACCGCAGGATCCTCCGCATCGCCCCCACCGGCACAGACACACAACCGGCGGTAGCCCCACGCCCGTTGACATGCAAAAAGATCCCTGCCCCACGCCCCTTCACAGGCTCGGCGTAGTTGTACCCAATGACCATCCCGTACGCGTACTGCGTCGCATAAGAGATCATCCGCTCGGACTCGGACGCCCGACAGTCACGAGCCAACGGCTCACTCCACCGGTTGTAGACCCGCGACCGAGTGTCCTCACACCACCAAGAACTCCCGCGCACCCGCCGGTACTTGACCTGGGTCCCACCCGGCGCACCCTTGATCCCGAAGGCGTACGGCAGGTCGTACAACCCGGTGGGAGTCGTGTAGGACCCCTGCTTACGAGCCCGCCCCTCGACCAGCCCCTTCGCCCCGAACCGAGCGAGGGCGGAACCGACCTTCACCCACTTCCCACCCCGCCGCCGCTCCCACCAACTGAGCGTCCCCGAAGTGGAGTTGGCACGCGGCGCCTGAGCCAGGATCAGTTGACTCCCACCCCCGGTGTCCGCGAGCGACAAGGGCGACGGCTCCACCGCCCGCGCGGGCACCGCACCGAGCAGGAGCAGAAGGGACGCGAGGGCGACGACACCGGGACGCATGCCCCAGACGCTAGAGCGCGCACACGCTGACGGCACCTCAGACGGGCCGAACAGGCAACGCGCCCCGTTCCGGACATCACCGTGGCCGCCCCGGCCGGCGTTCATCGGGGCGGCCACGGCTGCCTGTCACGTCACTTGGTGAGCGTGCAGGCGGCCAGGGAGTCCAGCCCGGTCGGCTTGGTGCCCTGACGCCCGATGGCGATGGCGATGCGGTCGATGGTGGAGACGCGCTTGTCCTTCAGCGGGCCGAGGATGGCGTTCTGGACGAAGTTGGCGCCGCCCTGTCCGACGGTGTCGACGAGTCGCTTGTTGGCCTCGGCGATCTGCGTGTCGAGGAGAGCGAGGTTGCGGTCGACCTCGGCCTGCGCCGACGCCGGAACCGCCGGCAGCTGCGACTTCACGTCCGGGCAGGAGATCGTCCCGACGGCACTCGACCCGGCGGCGGTGTCGTCCGTCCCCCCGGCCGCCTGCGTGGCGGCAGCCGTGGCGCTCGGGGTGGCGGTCGCGGTGTCCGTCGCACCGGTCGAGCCCGTAGCACCGGCCGCGTTCAGGGTGCACGCGGCGAGCGAGTCGAGCCCCGTCGGCTTGGTGCCCTTGCGCCCGATGGCGATGGCGATGCGGTCGATGGTGGAGACGCGCTTGTCCTTCAGCGGGCCGAGGATGGCGTTCTGGACGAAGTTGGCGCCGCCCTGTCCGACGGTGTCGACGAGTCGCTTGTTGGCCTCGGCGATCTGCGTGTCGAGCAGCGTGAGGTTGCGGTCGACCTCGGCCTGCGCCGACGCCGGCACGGCGGGGAGCTGCGACTTCACGTCGGGGCAGGTGATCGTCCCGGGGTCGGACAACGTCCGGGCGCTCTGCGTGGTGCTGCTCTTGTCCGGCGTCCCGGCAAGAGCGGTGCCGGCGATGACAGCACCGGTGAGCGCCACGGCGGCGGCACCGCCGATGAACACGACGCGACGCTTGTTGTACTTGGGGAGAGCCCTGGACATGCGAATGCCTCACTCGGGTCAGGGGTGAACTGGGGGTGACTCGTGGGGGAAACGCGGCGCCTGCGTTCGGCGAGAGGTACGGGAAAGCGGTTGCCGGTGTTCAAGGTTGTTCAGGGGTCTTTGGAAATTGACGAATCATGCAGCGCTCTGCATAATCATGCATGCGAGACAATGCAGGGACAGCACAGAACGACGAACCCCGTCCACGGCCTTTGAGGAGCAGCGCAAGTGAGCAGCAACAGCGGTGACGTACGGCTCTGGGGCGGTCGTTTCGCCGACGGTCCCGCCGAGGCCCTGGCGAAGCTGTCCGCGTCCGTCCACTTCGACTGGCGGCTCGCGCCCTACGACATCGCCGGTTCCCGCGCCCACGCACGCGTGCTGCACAAGGCGAACCTCCTCGACGACGACGAGCTGACCCGCATGCTCGCGGGCCTCGACCAACTCGAAGCCGACGTCGCCGACGGCTCCTTCGTGGGCACGATCGCCGACGAGGACGTCCATACGGCCCTGGAACGCGGCCTGTTGACCATCCTCGGCCCCGACCTCGGCGGCAAGCTCCGGGCCGGGCGCTCCCGCAACGACCAGGTGGCCACCCTCTTCCGCATGTGCCTGCGCGACCACGCCCGGTCGATCGGCGGCCTGATCGCCGACCTCCAGGACGCCCTGGTCGGCCTCGCGGAGGCCCACCCGGACGTGGCGATGCCCGGCCGCACCCACCTCCAGCACGCCCAGCCGGTGCTGTTCGCCCACCACGTCCTGGCCCACGTCCAGTCCCTGTCCCGGGACGCGGAGCGGCTGCGCCAGTGGGACGAGCGCACAGCGGTCTCCCCGTACGGATCCGGCGCGCTCGCGGGCTCCTCCCTCGGCCTGGACCCGGAGGCGGTGGCGAAGGACCTCGGCTTCGAGCACGGCTCCGTCGCGAACTCGATCGACGGTACGGCCTCGCGTGACTTCGTCGCCGAGTTCGCCTTCATCACCGCGATGATCGGGGTGAACCTCTCCCGGATCGCCGAGGAGATCATCATCTGGAACACGAAGGAGTTCTCCTTCGTGACCCTGCACGACGCGTTCTCCACGGGCTCGTCGATCATGCCGCAGAAGAAGAACCCGGACATCGCGGAGCTGGCACGCGGCAAGTCGGGCCGCCTGATCGGCAACCTGACCGGCCTGATGGCGACGCTCAAGGCGCTCCCCCTCGCGTACAACCGCGACCTCCAGGAGGACAAGGAGCCGGTCTTCGACTCCATCGACCAACTCGAGGTCCTGCTCCCGGCGTTCACCGGCATGATGGCCACCCTGACGATCCACCGCGACCGCATGGAGGAACTGGCCCCGGCCGGCTTCTCCCTCGCCACCGACATCGCCGAGTGGCTGGTCAAGCAGGGCGTCCCGTTCCGTGTCGCCCACGAGGTCGCCGGCGAGTGCGTCAAGGTCGCGGAGTCCGAGGGCATCGAACTGAACGACCTCACGGACGAACAGTTCGCGAAGATCTCCGCCCACCTGACCCCCGAGGTCCGCACGGTCCTCAACGTCCCCGGCGCCCTCGCCTCCCGCAACGGCCGAGGCGGCACGGCCCCGAGCGCGGTGGCAATCCAACTGGCAGAGGTGAAGCGGGACTTGGCGGTACAGCACGCCTGGTCAACGGCGAAGCGCTAGGAGTATTCAGGGGCGCGGGGAACTGCGCGAGCAACCACAACGCACCCGCACCCGCCGAACAACCGCAAGAACCCGAGCTCTGAAGCGAAGGTCATCGCGGGTTACGTTGGTCGGAAGCCGTACCGGAGCCGACCCGAACGGAGCCCGCGATGCCCTTCGCCCGACTGGCCACAGCAACAACCCCCACCAGCCACCTCGGACTCGGCCTCGCCGCAGTAGGCCGCCCCGGCTACATCAACCTCGGCCGGGACGAAGACCTCGGAGAGAACCGCACCGTAGAAACCCTCCGCACCCGCACCCATGAACTCCTCGACGCCGCGTACGCGCAGGGCGTCCGCTACTTCGACGCGGCCCGCTCCTACGGCCGCTCGGAGGAGTTCCTCGCGGCCTGGCTCAGCGCCCGCCCCGACATCGACGACGTAGTCATCGGCAGCAAATGGGGCTACACCTACACCGCCGACTGGACCACCGACGCCGAGAAACACGAGGTCAAGGACCACACCGTCCAGACCTACGACCGCCAGAGCAGCGAAACCGCCGAACTGCTGGGCGACCGCCTCGACCTCTACCAGATCCACTCGGTGACCCCCGACAGCCCGGCGCTCACCGACAAGGAACTCCACGCGAGGCTCGCCGAGGCCGCCGCCGGAGGCGTGACCATCGGCTTCTCGACGAGCGGACCGGCCCAGGCGGACGCCATCCGCGCCGCGCTCACCGTGGCGGTCGACGGCGTGCCCCTCTTCCGCACCGTCCAGTCGACGTACAACGCCCTGGAGACCTCGGCAGGCCCCGCCCTCGCCGAGGCCCACGACGCCGGACTCACGGTGATCGTCAAGGAGGGCATGGCCAACGGGCGGCTGGCGGGGCCGTACGCGCCGGACGCCCTGAAGGCCGTAGCGGAAGAGGCGTCCTTGGGTGCCGACGCGATTGCCCTGGCCCTGATCCTGCGCGAGCCGTGGGCGGGTGTGGTCCTCTCCGGTGCGGCGACGATCGGCCAGCTCGCCTCCAACCTGCACGCGGCGGTCGTGGACCTGGACGACGACCGGCTCGCCCGCCTCGCCGCGCTCGCCGAGGACCCGCGGACGTACTGGGAGAAGCGCGGGCAGCTGCCCTGGCACTGAACTGAGTGATCCCGGTGATCGACCACCCGTGAGACGTTCGCGCCCGTGATGAGACATGAATGTCTCATGTGGGTTATGGTTGTCTCATGGCTCTCGACCGCGACCACGTACTCCGTGCTGCCGCCGCCCTGCTGACCCGCAAGTCCACCGCGACGATGGACGAGGTCGCCAAGGCGGCCGGGATCAGCCGGGCCACCCTGCACCGCCAGTTCGCGGGGCGCGACGCGCTCGTACGGGCGTTGGAGGCGCTCGGTATCGCCGAGTGCGAGACCGCCCTGGACGCGGCGCGGCTGGACGACGGCCCCGCCGAGGACGCCGTACGGCGACTCGTCCGCGAGGCCGAACCGGCGGCCGGTCTGCTCGCCTTCCTCTACACCGAGAACCAGCTGTTCGAGGGCGAGGAGCAGCACGCCGGCTGGGCCAGGATCGACGACCGGATCACCGCCCTGTTCCGGCGCGGCCAGCAGAGCGGCGAGTTCCGCATCGATCTCACGCCCGCCTGGCTCACCGAGGCGCTGTTCGGCCTGCTGGCCTCCGGTGTCTGGCTGGTGCAGAGCGGCAAGGGCGCCCCCAAGGACTTCACGCACATGACCGTCGAGCTGTTGCTCGGCGGCGCACTACGCAGAGACGCAACACGGAGAGAGGAATCATGACCAGCACCCTGCAGCCGGCGGCTGTGACGGAGACGGAGAAGCGCCCGGGCCGTTGGCTCGCGCTCTCCGTCCTCGTGCTCGCCGTGCTGCTGGTGGCCGTGGACGCGACCGTCCTCGGCCTGGCAACCCCTTACATCAGCGAGGATCTGAAGCCGTCCGGCACCCAGCTCCTCTGGATCGGCGACGTCTACTCCTTCGTCATCGCGGGCCTGCTCGTGTCGATGGGCAGCCTCGGCGACCGAATAGGCCGCAAGCGCATCCTGCTCGTCGGAGCCACCGCCTTCGGCGCGATCTCGGTCCTCAACGCCTATGCCACGACACCGGAGTTGATGATCCTGGCCCGGGCGCTGCTCGGTGTCGCGGGCGCGACCCTGATGCCTGCCACCCTCGCCCTGATCCGCAACCTCTTCCACGACCCGCGCGAACGCAGCCTCGCGGTCGGCATCTGGGGCGCAACCGCCTCCGCCGGTACGGCAGTCGGCCCGGTCGCCGGCGGCTTCCTGCTCGAACACTTCTGGTGGGGCTCGGTGTTCCTCATCAACCTGCCCGTGATGGCGGTCCTCGTCCTGGTCGGCATCAAGATGCTCCCGGAGTCGAAGAACCCCAACCCCGGGCCCTGGGACATGATCAGCGTGGCGCTGTCCCTGGTGGGTGTGATTGGCGTCGTCTACGCGGTCAAGGAGGCCGCGACCCACGGCTTCGAGTTGCCCGCACTCGCTGTGGGCGCGTTGGGCGCGGCGGCCCTCTACTGGTTCGTCCGCCGCCAACTCACGCTTCCCGCACCACTGTTGGACATGCGCCTGTTCCGCAACCGGGGCTTCAGCGCGGCCGTCCTGGCCGACCTGCTGACCATCCTCGGCCTGTCCGGGCTGGTGTTCTTCCTCTCCCAGTACCTGCAACTGGTCCAGGGCAGGGGCCCGTTCGAGGCGGGCCTGGCCGAAATCCCCGCCGCGGTGGGCGCGGTGACGGCCGGTCTGATCGCGGGCCGGGCAGCCCGCCGCTTCTCGGTCCGCGCGGTGGTCGCGGGCGGCCTCGCCGCAGTCGGCCTGGCCCTGGCCGTACTGACGACCCTGAACCAGTCGACCGGCTACCCACTCCTCGGCGCCGCACTGCTGGTGGTCGGCGTCGGCGCCGGCTTCTCCTTCACGGTGACAGCCGACGTCATCCTCTCCTCCGTACCGAAGGAACAGGCAGGCGCGGCATCGGCGGTCTCGGAAACGGCCTACGAACTGGGCGCGGCCCTCGGCATCGCCGTACTCGGCTCGATCGTGACGGGCGTCTACCGGGGCTTCGCAGCTCCGGCGGGAACGCCGAGCGGGGCGCACGAGTCGTTGGGCGGTGCGGTGGAAGCGGCGGGCAGCATGCCGACACAGGCAGCTCAGGAAATGTTGACGTCGGCGAGAGAAGCCTTCGTCAGCGGCCTCAGCGTGGCGTCGGCGGTCGGCGCAACGGTTTTGCTGGCAACGGCGGTTGCGGCATGGTTCATGCTGAAGAGCCAGAAACTGGAAGACGCAGGCTAACGGCGATGCTTTTAGGGGCGCGGGGAACTGCGCGACCAGCCCCCACGCACCCGCGCCCGACAAACAGCGTTACGCAGCCTTCGCCTTGGTCGCATACATGTCCACGTACTCCTGCCCAGACAGCCGCATGACCTCAGTCATCACAGAGTCGGTAACAGCCCGCAGCACATACCGATCCCGGTCCATCCCCTCGTACCGGGAGAACTCCATCGCCTCACCGAACCGAACAGTGACCCGCCCAGGGCGGGGCATCCCCGCACCCCCCGGCTGCAACTTGTCCGTACCGATCATCGCGAACGGAACGACCGGCGCGCCCGTCATCATCGTGAGCCGGGCGATCCCGGTACGCCCCCGGTACAGGCGGCCGTCGGGGGAGCGCGTGCCCTCGGGGTAGATCCCGAAGACCTTGCCCTCCTCCAGGATGCGGCGGCCGGTCATCAGCGCGGCGACGCCGCCGTTGGCACCGTCCCGGTCCACCGGGATCATGCCGACGCCGGTGAAGAACCAGGCCATGAGGCGGCCCTTGAACCCCTTGCCGGTGACGTACTCGTCCTTGCCGATGAAGAGCACCTGCCGGTCGCAGACCAGCGGAAGGATCATCGAGTCGATGAACGTGAGGTGGTTGCCGGCGAGGATCACCGGGCCGTCGTCGGGGATGTGCTCCGCGCCCTCCACCCGTGTGCGGAACATCAGGCGCATGATCGGTCCGAGCACTGCCTTGATGAGCACGAAGCGGGACAACGGGCCCTCCGGTGTCAAGGGGTCGACATAAAACTGTGCAGGTGAGGACGATACTCGCGGTGCCCCGCGTATTGCACATCGGGTTCACCGAGGTCTTACGCAGTGTTGACGCACGTTTACCTGCGGTGTCGCTCCGGAGCCGTCCCGTAACCGGGCCGCCATGTTGTGACACATCTCGCGTTCCTCGCTGATGGCGTGTCAAACCTGTCCGTCCGTACGACATCCAGCGTCACCGCCGTGTTCCGGCCGAGGTCTCCCGTTCGTCATGTACGCGCACCTACGATCGGCGCGCACCGACGGGGCGACGCCAGGAGGTTTCATGGACACGCAGGGAACGCAGGGGCCGAACGAGCGAGCCAACGGCACGGGACGACGGGCGCTCCTCGGCGCGGCAGTGCTCGGTGCGGGAGTGGCCGCACTGGGACCGGCGGGCACGGCGAGAGCCGCCGAGGCCACGTCGGCCCGGCACGGCGGCGGTCTGAAGGACCTGCCCAAGCCGACGATCGTCGGGCACCGGGGAACCAGCGGCTACCGCCCGGAGCACACCTTCGGCTCGTACAACCTGGCCCTCGACCTGGGCGCCGACATCGTCGAGGCAGGTGACCTCGTCCCCACCAAGGACGGTCACCTGGTCTGCCGGCACGAGCCGGAGATCGGCGGCACGACCAACGTCGCCGACCACCCCGAGTTCGCGAGCCGCAAGACCACCAAGCTGCTCGACGGCGTCTCCACGACCGGCTGGTTCACCGAGGACTTCACGCTCGCCGAGCTGAAGACCCTGCGCGCGATCGAGCGCATTCCGGCCAACCGCCCGCACAACACGCTCTACAACGGCCGCTGGGAGATCCCGACCTTCGAAGAGGTCCTCAAGTGGCAGGACGAGCAGACCCGTAAGCGCGGCAAGCAGGTCTGGATCTACCCCGAGATGAAGCACCCCACCTACTTCCGCAAGCGCGGCTTCGAGATGGAGAAGCTGCTCTCCTCGGCCCTGCGCAAGCACGGCAAGGACAAGCGGAACTCGCCGGTCCTCATCCAGTCCTTCGAGCCGACCAGCATCCAGAAGATCAGCAAGCTGGTCCGCAACAACCTCGTGGTGCTGCTGTCCGGCACGGGCACCCGCCCCTTCGACTTCATCGACCTGGGCGACCCGCGCACGGTCGACGACCTCGTCACCCCCAAGGGCCTCGCCGAGATCGCGTCGTACGCGCAGGGTCTGGGCCCGACGCTCGACCTGATCATCACGAAGAACGCCGACGGCAGCCTGAACAAGGAGACCACCCTGGTCGCCGACGCGCACAAGGTGGGCCTGATCCTGCACCCCTACACCATGCGCAACGAGAACCCCTTCCTGCCGCTGGAGTACCGCAAGGGCACCGCCGTGGACGCCTACGGCGACGCGTTCGGCGCGTTCAAGCGCTACTTCGCCACCGGCATCGACGGTGTCTTCACCGACAACGCCGACACCGGTCTGCTGGCCCGCGCGGACTTCGTCAACGGCTGAGCCCCGCGCCCCGTTGGAGTGACAGACGGCCGCCCCGGCAACCTTCCGCCGGGGCGGCCACGTCGTGCCGCATATGACACACCAACTCGTCGCCACCTTGCGCCCACTGCTCGCCGCCGAGGCCTCCGCCGAGGCATATGCCTCCGGAACCGAACCGGCCGACCTCGAACAGGCCGTCTGGCTCCGCCTCCTGGAACGCCTCGACGCCTCCGGCCCACCGGTCGACCCCCAGCGCTGGCTCCGCCGCGCGGTCCGCTCGGAGGCCCAGCGCACCCGTCGTACGGCGCGCCTGGAACAGGCGTACGACGATGATCCCGCCGACGACAGCGACCGCGGCCCCGAGCAGGTCGCCCTCACGGCGGCGCGGCATCGCGCGCTGCACGACGCGGTGCGTCGGCTGCCGGGTCGCTGCCCGCGTCTGATGGAGGCGCTGCTGTCGCCCAAGGACCTCACCTACCGCGAGATCGCCGGGGAGTTGGGTATCTCACAGGGCAGTCTCGGCCCGGAACGTTCCAGATGTCTGGGATGTCTTCGCCGATTGCTGACGCCGGAGGTTGCGGCCCACGAAGCACGGGGATAGGAGTGAGAACCACATGGCGATCAGGTGAGCGGGAGGCGTGCGCACATGGGCATGAGTGTGACCATCTCGGTGGCGACCGAGCAGGACGCGGAGCAGATCTTCAGGCTGCAGTACCTGTGCTTCCAGAGCGAGGCCGCGTTGTACGGCAACTACCGCATCGACCCGCTCGTCCAGAGCCTCGACTCGGTCCGGGCCGAACTCGGCTCCGACTGCGTCTTCGTGGCGCGGCTGGGCGAGGAGGTGGTCGGCTCGGTCCGTGGCACGGTGACCGAGGACGGGGCCGCGGCCATCGGTAAACTCTGCGTCCACCCGCGCCTCCAGGGTCACGGCATCGGCGCCCGCCTTCTGCGCGCCGCCGAATCGGCCCTCGCCGAGGAACGCGGTGCCAAGAAGTTCCGCCTCCACACCGGCCACCGCAGCGAGGGCAACCTCCGCCTCTACCGGCGCGTCGGCTACGAGACCGTAGGCACCTCCCAGGGCGACGACGGCGTACCGATGATCGTCCTGGAGAAGCCGGTCGAGGCGTACGTCGCTACGGCGTGACCGCTACTGACCGACGGCGTCGCGGTTCTTCCGGAGCCAGTAGAGCGCGGACAGCGGCAGCAGCACGGGGATGAAGATGTACCCCGCGCCGTAGTACGACCAGACCGTCGCGTCCGGGAAGGCCGAGCTGTCGATCACGGTCAGCGTGCCGACGATCAGGACACCCGCGAGTTCGGCGGCGCAGCACGCCTGTGCCGCCCTGCGGGCCCTCTCGCCGCCGCGGATCAGGGAGTACGTGATGAATCCGTACACCACACCCGCGACCGCCGACAGGGAGTAGGCGAGCGGCGCCCGGTCGAACTCGGTGGCGATCTGGTAGACGGAGCGCGACACCGCGCCGACGACCATCACGCCGTAGAACCAGACGAGCAGCATGCCGGGGCCGCTGATGAGCCGCTTCGGCTTCTCTTCCACGGTGCTCTCTTCCACGGTCGTCATCTCAGCTTCCCCAGATGTCGTAGAGCCGGACTTCGAGCACGGCGAGGACCACGGCGCCGGCGGCGACCGTCGCCGTGCCCCAGCGGGTGCGCTCCGCCAGGGACATGAAACCGGCCGCCGGGACCGCCGCGAACGCGCCCAGCAGATACGCCACGAAGATCGCCGTGCCCTGCTCCGCCTTCTCACCGCGTGCCAACTGCACGATGCCGACCACCAGTTGGACCGTGGCCAGCAGGGTGACCACGGCCATGCCGATGAAGTGCCAGTCCTTCGTCGACTGGTCGCGGTAGGCCGCCCACCCGGTCCAGGCGGCGAGCAGCAGCGCGGCGACACCGATCGCCAGCGTCAGGGCATCAAGCATGCCGCGACCCTATTACGGGCCAAAAGACCCGGTGACCGTAGGGTCGGGAACATGAAGATCCATGCTGAGGCCCTCCTGTTCGACAACGACGGCACGCTCGTCTCCTCCCTCGAATCCGTGCGCAGGTGCTGGACGCGCTGGGCGGAAGAGTTCGGGATCACCGCCGAGGACTTCGCCCGGGTCGAACTGCACGGGCGGACCGCCGTGGCGATAGCCGCCGATCTGCTGCCCGCCGATGTCGTGCCGGTGGCGGTCGCACGGATCGAGGCGCTGGAGGTGGAGGACGTGGCCAACGGGGGTGCCGTCCTGCTTCCCGGCACACGCGACTTCCTCGACTCGCTGCCCGCCGACCGCTGGGCCGTCGTCACCTCCGCCACCCGCCGGCTCGCCGAGGCGCGGCTCGCGCACGCCGACATCCTCCCCAAGACCCTCGTGGTCGCCGAGGACGTCACGCGCGGCAAGCCCGACCCCGAGCCCTACCTCCTCGCCGCCCGCCAACTGGGCGTCGACCCGGCCCGCTGTGTCGTCTTCGAGGACGCCCCCGCGGGACTCCGGGCGGGACGTGCGGCCGGAATGATCACCGTGGCATTGGCCACAACGCACCAGGCCCACGAGCTCGACGCCGACCTTGTTGTGAGTGACCTGTCAGCCTTGTCCGCGCTGGTCAGCGACGGGGGAGTGGAGATCTCCGTGCGCCGCTGACGGCCGTCGTGCCGCTGTCCGGCATACGGACAGCGGCACTTTGTCAGGACCGTACGTCTGCTTTACTGATTCCATGACCACGACGAGCTGCCGCACCCTTGCGACCGAGGCGACCCTGACGCCCGGTGCTCGTTGTATGTGTCGAATGTGCGCCTTCTAGAGGGCCCTCGCACCACCCCCCCCGGGCTTAGCGCCCCGAGCCTCGCGCCCCGAAGCGAGCCGTTGTGGCGTGTCCATGCACCCCGTGTCGTATGTGACCGACGCCGCCCCGCGCACATTTCCCATCCGTACGAGGGCACACCCACGCCCGCGTGCTCAACAGTCATGGAACCCCAGTGATCACCACATCGGGCCTGACCAAGGTCTACCGCTCACGCGGCCGTGAGGTCACCGCCCTCGACGGCGTCGACCTCCACGTCCGCGAAGGCGAGGTGTACGGCGTCATCGGCCAGTCCGGCGCCGGCAAGTCCTCGCTCATCCGTTGCGTCAACCTGCTGGAGAAGCCCACCGCGGGCACGGTCACCGTCGACGGGCAGGACCTCACCGCCCTCGCCGGGCGCGGACCGCGTGCCGGACGGGAACTCCGGCAGGCGCGCAGCCGTATCGGCATGGTCTTCCAGCACTTCAACCTGCTGTCCTCGCGGACCGTGCTGGACAACGTCGAGCTGCCGCTCGAAATCCTCGGGAAGTCGGGGAAGGAACGATCCGCCAAGGCCCTCGAACTCCTCGACCTCGTCGGGCTCGGCGACAAGGCGAAGGCCTACCCGGCCCAGCTCTCCGGCGGTCAGAAGCAGCGCGTCGGCATCGCCCGCGCCCTGGCCGGCGACCCCAAGGTGTTGCTCTCCGACGAGGCCACCAGTGCCCTCGACCCGGAGACCACCCGCTCGATCCTCCAGCTGCTGCGCGACCTGAACCGGCAACTGGGCCTGACCGTCCTGCTCATCACCCACGAGATGGACGTCGTGAAGTCGGTCTGCGACTCCGCCGCGCTCATGCAGAACGGGCGGATCGTCGAGTCCGGGACCGTCAGCGAACTGCTCGCCACCCCCGGCTCCGAGCTGGCCTCCGCGCTCTTCCCGGTCAGCGGTGAGGCGGGCGGCGCGGACCGGACCGTCGTCGACGTCACCTTCCACGGCGAGGCCGCGACCCAGCCCGTCATCTCCCAGCTCTCGCGCACCTACAACATCGACATCTCGATCCTCGGCGCCGCCATCGACACCGTCGGTGGACTCCAGGTCGGCCGCATGCGCATCGAACTGCCCGGCCGCTACGAGGACAACGTCGTGCCGATCGGTTTCCTGCGCGAACAGGGCCTGCAGATCGACGTGTTGGGCCAGGAGCCCGTACTGCTGAAGGAAGGTGCCAAGTGACCTGGTCGGAGATGCAGCCGCTGCTGTCCCAGGCGTGTTGGGACACGCTGTACATGGTCGGCTGGTCCACGGTCATCGCCGTCGTCGGCGGACTCCCGCTCGGCATCCTGCTCGTCCTGACCGACCGCGGCGGACTGCTCCAGAACGTCGCCGCCAACAAGGTCATCGGGCAGATCGTGAACGTGGCCCGCTCGCTGCCGTTCATCATCCTCATGGTCGCGCTGATGAACTTCACCCGGACCATCACGGGCACGACCATCGGCCGCGAGGCCGCGATCGTGCCGCTCGCCATCGGGGCAATTCCCTTCTTCGCGCGCCTTGTTGAGACGGCTGTCCGCGAAGTGGACGGCGGGCTCGTCGAGGCCGTGCAGTCGATGGGCGGCAACACCTGGACGATCGTGCGCAAGGTCCTCGTACCGGAGTCGCTGCCCTCGCTGATCTCCAGCACCACCACCACGATCGTCGCGCTCATCGGCTACTCGGCGATGGCGGGCACGGTCGGCGCGGGCGGCCTCGGCGACATCGCCATCCGCTACGGCTACCAGCGCTTCGAGACCCAGCTGATGTGGATCACCGTGGCGATCCTCGCGGTCGTCATCTCCCTCATCCAGTTCGCCGGCGACTACGCGGCCCGCTCCGTGCACCGGCGCGGCGGACGGTCGGGCCCCGCGCCGAGGCTGCGGCTGTTGAAGGCCGCGTAGGCCCGTCCCGGCACCCCCACCCCAAAGGCTCCCCGCACCACCCAACGCGGGGTCGTAGTACGCGACACCCTTCAGGAAAGGCACTTTTCGTGCGTAACACCGCAAAGCTCACCACCGCCGTCCTCGCCGCCGGAGCCCTCACCTTCGCGCTCTCCGCCTGCGGTTCGGACAAGGGCTCCTCCTCGGCCTCCTCCGACTACAGCGGACCGCTGGTCGTCGCCGCGAGCCCCACCCCGCACGCCGAGATCCTCGACTACGTCAAGGACCACCTGGCGAAGAAGGCCGGACTCGACCTGGAGGTCAAGGAGTTCACCGACTACGTCACGCCGAACACGGCGACCGAGGACGGCTCGGTGGGCGCCAACTACTTCCAGAACCAGCCGTACCTGGACGACTTCAACAAGAAGAACGGCACCCACATCGTGCCCGTCGTCACGGTCCACCTGGAGCCGCTCGGCCTCTACTCCCACAAGGTGAAGAGCGCCGACGCCCTGAAGAGCGGCGCGACGATCGCCGTCCCGAACGACAGTGTCAACGAGGCCCGCGCCCTCAAGCTGCTCGCGGTGAACGGGCTGATCACCCTCAAGTCCGGTGTCGGCAACGAGGCGACCCCCGCCGACATCACCAAGAACCCCAAGAACCTCAAGTTCAAGGAGCTGGAGGCGGCCCAGACCCCGCGCTCCCTGGACGACGTCGACGCGGCCGTCATCAACGGCAACTACGCCATCTCCTCGGGCCTGAAGCCCGCCAAGGACGCCCTCGTCCTGGAGTCCGCGACGAACAACCCGTACGGCAACTTCCTCGCCGTGAAGAAGGGCAACGAGAAGGACCCGCGCGTCAAGAAGCTCGCGAAGCTGCTGACCTCGCCCGAGGTGAAGAAGTTCATCGAGGACAAGTACGCCGGCTCCGTCATCCCGTCCTTCTGAACCTGCTCGGGCTCCGACTCCGGCAAGGGCGGTGGCAAGGACGACGGCACCCTCGTCGTCGGCGCCACCGCCGTACCTGCCGCCGATGGGCGTGTACTCCAAGAAGGTCAAGGACATCGCGAAGCTCGGCGACGTGGACGTGGCTGTCATCAACAACAACTACGCCAAGGACGCGATCCTCCTGGAGTCGGCGAAGGACAACCCCTACGCCAACCTCCTGGCCGTCAAACGCGGCAACGAGGACGACGCCCGGGTCGAGAAGCTCGCGAAGCTGCTCGTCTCCGCCGACGTGAAGAAGTTCATAGCGGAGAAGTACAAGGGCTCTGTCCTGCCGGTCAGTTCCGGCTGACGGGGGCGTATACGGCGTATCACCACGCACGGGGTCCACTCGCTCACCGCGGGTGGACCCCGTGGTGCGGTTCACTGCTTCCATGCTGCATGCTGGGCAGTTCAGGTTGCCCTGAACATTTTCCAAAGGTTACGGAGTGGCGCATGACTAGCACCTTCCCCAACATCTCCATCAGCACGGAGCGGTTGGTGCTGCGGCCCCTCGACGAGGACGATGTGCAGGCCCTGGCCGAGATGATGAACGACGAGCAGGTCGCGGCCTGGACCGACGTTCCCCAGCCGTTCACCGTCGCCGGCGCCCGCGAGTGGATCACCAACTACGCGCCCGCCGAACGGACTTCGGGCCGCGGCCTCGACCTCGCCGTCACCGAGTTCCTCACCCAACGACTGGTCGGCATCGTCCAGTTGACCAAGACCGACTGGCATGTCCGGTCCACCGAGCTGTCGTACATCATCGCCCCCTGGGCCCGAGGCGAGGGCTACGCATCCGAAGCCGCGCTCGCCACCGCCCAATGGCTGTTCGGCGACCAGAAGTTGGAGCGCATCGAACTGCGCACCGCCGCCGACAACACCGCCTCCCAGCAGGTGGCCCAGAAGATCGGCTGCATCAGCGAGGGCGTCCTGCGGAGCGCGTGCATAGCGCACGTCCACGCCGACGACGGCACCTGGATCGACGTCCGCACCGACTTCATCGTGTGGAGCCTCCTCCCGGAGGACCTGGAGGGCACGGCGGAGCAGCTCGCCGACGTCGACGGTTTCACGTCACTCGCCGACTGGAACTGAATTCGGCGGGTACGACCACGGGAGCACCGCCCAGCCGCACCAGGTACCCTCACGGTGCCCGCGTACGGGCCGCTGCCCCTGACGACCTGCGATGTACCCCTGGAGACTGACGACGATGGCCGACCGCGTCACGGTGATCGGCTGGGACGGCTCTCCGCTGACAGCTGCGGCACGCTCCGCCCTGAGCGCCGCCACCCTGGTGGCCGGCGCGCCCCACCATCTGGAGCTGCCCGAGGTACCGGCGCGCGCCGAACGCATCCGCCTCGGCAGCGTGGCCCTCGCCGCCCGCCGTATCGCCGGCCGCCGGGGTACCGCGGTGGTGTTCGCCGACGGCGACCCGGGCTTCTTCGGGGTCGTACGCACCCTGCGCGCACCCGAGTTCGGCCTGGAGGTGGAGGTCGTCCCCGCCGTCTCCTCGGTGGCCGCCGCCTTCGCCCGCGCCGGAATGCCCTGGGACGACGCACAGGTGGTCGTCGCACACCGGCGCACCCTGCGACGCGCGGTGAACGTATGCCGGGCCCACACCAAAGTCGCCGTCCTCACTTCACCGGGCGCCGGCCCCGCCGAACTCGGCCTGCTGCTGGAAGGCGTCCACCGCACCTTCGTCATCTGCGAGGAACTGGGCACCGAGCACGAGCAGGTCACCGTCCTCACCTCCGACAAGGCAGCCGACCGTACCTGGCGCGACCCCAACGTCGTCATCGTCCTGGGCGGCCCGGTCGGCCCCGCCGTCACCGCCGGCCCGGGCGAGGGGTGGATCGCCGGCCGCGACCCGGCCGCCGTCGCCCGCGGCTGGACCCTGCCCGCCGAGGCCTACGGCGGTGAACTCGGCGAGGGCGAGACGGACTTGCTCCGGGCCGCCCAACTCGCCCGCCTCGGCCCGCGCGTCGGGGACCTGGTGTGGGACATCGGCTGCGGCAGCGGCGCCTTCGCCATCGAGGCGGCCCGCGCCGGAGCCGCCGTCATCGCCGTCGACCGCGACGCCCAGGCCTGCGCCCGCACCGACTCCGCGGCCCGCAGCTTCGGCGTGCACCTCCAGATCGTCAAGGGCGACGCCCCGCACATCCTGGAGAACCTCCCCGAACCCGACGTAGTACGGGTCGGCGGCGGGGGAGTGGCCGTCGTCTCCGCGGTCGCCGACCGGCGCCCGCAGCGCATCGTGGCGCACGCCTCCACCCGCGACGAGGCCGAACTCGTCGGCCGCGACCTGACGGAGCACGGCTACCACGTCGAGTGCGCCCTCCTCCAGTCCGTCGAACTCGACACCAGGGCCTGGACGGAGACGGAACGGAGTGTCGCGTTCCTGCTCAGCGGCCTCCTTCCGGAGCGCGTTTCGTGACCCCCCGTACCGTCCCCGTGATCCTGTTGTCGTACTGCGCGCGGTAGGCTGGCGGACCGTTGTACCGCACAGGGTGGACCGGCGCTTCGTTCGCCAATGTCCGGAAAACCCGCCCGTTTTGGGGTGTGTGTGGTACAGCGGAACCGGAGGACGCGCAACGTGGCGCAGTCCACAGCGGGCCATCGCGGATCAAGCTGCCGTGACGGCGCAACGGCCGCGACAATGCCATTCAATGGCTTTGTCGTCTAAATGGCTTTGTCGCTTTTTGGCGTCGGGTCGTTCGTGCCGCTGGACAGGCACGCTCGTTCTCCACTGCGGGGCGGTCGGTGCGCCGTTCCCGGAGAGCGGGTCGAAGAAGCACTAACCGATGGGCGAGGGGTACGCATGACCGACACCGGCCAGGTCCCGGCCGAGGGGTTGCCGGAGAACGCAGGCATGGTGGAACAGCCGAGCGTTCCCGCACACGGCGCGTACACCTACCACTCCGAGACCACCGCCGAGGACGAGGACCTGTTGCTGCTGCCGGGCGCCCAGGGCGCCTGGGGCAACGAGGTCCCGCCCCCCGTCCCCGAGCCCGTCGTCGAGACCGTCCAGGAACCCGCTCCGCACGAGCCGGGGCCGCACGAGACGGCCGGCCGCGACAGTGGCTCCGTCGACCTCGGCGCCGTCCGGCTCGCCGAACCGCCGCCCGCGCCGGTCACCCCGCGCCGCCCGCTGCACCTCGGCCCGCCCCTCCCCGACACCTCCGCGAGCCCCGTCCGCTCCCTCGCCGACCGCGGCCCCGCGGGCGCGCCGGTACGGCAGCCCGGCCCGCCGACGACCGGCCCCGAGTACCTCGACACATCCCAACTCCGCGACCTGCCCCCGCAGGGCGCGGCCCCCTGGGGCGCCCAGGCGTCGGCCGGCGCAGGGGTGCGAACGGCGGAAACGGTTGCTCCGGCACCGGCGCCCGAACCGGGCACGGAGCCCGGCGGCGCGGCCCAGGCCGCGGTCGCGAGGCTCGCCACGGAAGCGGTGAACGGGGCGGTCGCCACGGCCCCCGACGCGGGGGAGGCCTGGCAGGGGCACGGTCAGCTGTACGCGGTGGAGACGGCGATGGCGGCCGCGACGGCGACGGCGTCCGCTTCGGCTCCCTCGACTTCTTCCGCTTCTTCGGTGCACGCGAGCACGGAGAGCTCTGGAACCGCTGGCGACCCTGAGACGGGTCAACTGCCTGAGGGTGCCGAGGAGTTGAGCGCAGGGCAGGTCCAGGACGGCGCTTCGGCCTCTGCCGCCGGTCAGGTGCCGGGAGCCGAGGAGGCGTTCGTCTCCGGTGCCGGGTCGGTGCCGGGGGCCGGGGAGACCGCCGACGCCGGGTTCGTCAACGGACACGACCATGCAGGCGTGGCTTACAGCGCCGGGCAGGTCGCCCAGGCCGACGGCGCTCACCATGCCGAAGCCCTCGGCGCCGAGGCGCTGCCCGGCCACCATGCCGGGGTGGACCCCGAGACCGGATTCGTCCACGGTGTCGGCGCAGCGCCGGAGGCCGGATTCACGCACGGCGACGGCACAGCCCCCGAGGCCGCGTTCGGCTCCGGCGATGGCACGGTTCCGGAGGCCGCACTCGGACAGGGCGTCGGCCCGAGCGCCGAGGACGTCCTGACGCAGGGCGCCCACGCGGGCTCCGAGATGGCGGAGTTCCCGCACGGTGACGGCACCGCTGTCGGCCCTGAGGCCGTGCACGGTGCCGGACCCGGCGCGGAGGCCGGGCTCCCGCATGGCGTCGGCCCCGGCACTGAGGGCGCAGTCGTCCACGGTGACGGGTCCGGCCCTGAGGCCGCGGTCGTCCACGGTGATGGCACCGGTCCTGAGGCCGTCGTCGTGCACGGTGACGGCTCCGGCATCGAGGCCGCAGTCGCCCACGGCGAGGGCTCCGGCCCCGAGGACGTACTCGCGCACGGCGAGGGCTCCGGTCCTGAGGCCGCCGTCGCGCACGGTGACGGATCTGGCTCCGAGGCCGCACTGCTGCACGTGGCAGGCTCAGCCCTCGATGCCGCACTCGCGCAAGCCGGCACCCCCGTGTCCGAAGTCGCGCTCGCGCAAGTCGACGACGCCCCCGTTTCCGATTCCGCGTCGGCTCAGACCACCGGCCAGGTCGCCGAGGGCGCGTTCGTCGCCGCCCCGGCCGCGGAAGACGTAGCCGCTGCGGAGCCGGTCCAGGTGCAGGGCGTCGCGTTCGTCCCCGGTGCCGACCAGGTTCCCGACGCTGCTCAGGTCCAGGAGACCGCTCTCCTCGACGGAGCGGACGAGGTTCAGGACGCCGGGGCAACTCCCCCTGTTCCCACGGGAGTCGAGACCCCGATCGCTTACGAGGCCGAGCCTGTCGCCACCGCCGTGGATACGACACAGCACGCACCCACGGCCGCCGACTCGGCTCCGCTCGCCGAGGCCTACCCGGTCCCGGACGCGGTGCACCCCGACAGCGCGGTCACGCCCGCCGAGGCCGTCCCCGCTCCACTCGCCGAAGGCTCACCCGCCCTCCTCGACGCGGCCTCGGGCGACCCGACCTCCCAGCCCACCGCCGCGCCCGAAGCCGTAGCGGACCAGCAGTTCACGGTCGAGGCGGAGCCGGCACTCGCGCCGCAGCCGACCACCGCCGAGGGCCGTGGAGCGGAAGCCGCCGCCCCGCAGACACACCCCCTCGCCCAACCCGCCACCCCGGACGCCGAGTTCGTCGAGTTCGCCGAGGTGCCGCAGGCCGTGCCCGTGGCACCCAACCCAGACGACTCCCTCGGCCGGTTCGTGCCGGTGGAGGGCACGGTGCCCACCACCCCGCACCTCGCACCGACCCCGCCGCACCCCCTCATCCTCCCCACGGAGGACCCGTCCGGCGGTCCGGAATCCTTCGCCACCGTCCCCGGCCCCCGTGAGGCCGATGCCGACGGTGAGCCCGAACTCGTACAGCACGCGGACGACCTGGACACCCGGGCCGCGGACCAGGAAGAAGAGAGCACGGCCGCAGTGGAAGACGTACGAGAGTCCACCGGCCCTGCGGCACCCGGCTACGACGACGCCGAGCGCGAGGCCGTGCTGAAGGTGATGCGCGAACGCCGTGACATCCGCAACGGCTTCCGCAGTGACCCGATCCCGCACGACGTGCTGCTGCGCGTGCTGGAGGCGGCGCACACCGCTCCGTCCGTCGGGCACTCCCAGCCGTGGGACTTCGTGGTCATCCGTTCCGCCGACACCCGCCGAGCCATGCACGAACTGGCCCAGAGCCAGCGCGAGGCTTACGCGAAGTCGCTGCCCAAGGGCCGGGCGAAGCAGTTCAAGGAACTGAAGATCGAGGCGATCCTCGACACCCCGGTGAACATCGTCGTCACCGCCGATCCGACCCGTGGCGGCCGGCACACCCTCGGCCGTCACACACAGCCGCAGATGGCGCCGTACTCCGCCGCCCTCGCGGTGGAGAACCTGTGGCTCGCGGCGCGCGCCGAGGGCCTCGGGGTCGGCTGGGTCAGCTTCTTCGACGAGCGCGAGATGGTCCGCGCGCTCGGCCTGCCGGAGCACCTGGAGGTCATCGCGTACCTCTGCGTCGGCTACGTCGACGAGTTCCCGGACGAGCCCGAGCTGATGCAGGCCGGCTGGTCCAAGCGCCGCCCGCTGTCGTGGGTCGTGCACGAGGAGACGTACGGCCGCCGTGCCCTGCCCGGTGAGGACCCGCACGACCTGCTCGCGGAGACGGTCGCCGGGATCCGCCCGCTGGACGCGAAGGCGCTCGGCGAGGCGTGGGAGCGGCAGAAGCGGATGACGAAGCCGCCGGGCTCGCTCGGCATGCTGGAGATCATCTCCGCGCAGTTGTCCGGTCTTTCCCGGCAGTGCCCGCCGCCGATCCCGGAGCCCGCGGCCGTCGCGATCTTCGCGGGCGACCACGGTGTGCACGCGCAGGGCGTCACGCCCTGGCCGCAGGAGGTGACGGCCCAGATGGTCGCCAACTTCCTTGGTGGCGGCGCCGTTTGCAATGCCTTCGCGAGCCAGGTGGGCGCCGAGGTGTGTGTCGTGGACGTCGGCGTGGCGTCCGAACTCCCGGCCACACCGGGCCTGTTGCCCCGCAAGATCCGGGCCGGTACGTCCGACATGACGACCGGTCCCGCGATGTCCCGCGAGGAGGCCAAGCAGGCCATCGAGGTGGGCATCGAGACGGCCCGCGACCTCGTGGCGGCGGGCAACAAGGCTTTGCTCACAGGGGAGATGGGCATCGCGAACACGACCGCGTCCGCCGCCCTGATCTCGGTGTTCACGGACACCGACCCCGCCGAGGTCACCGGCCGGGGGACCGGCATCAACGACGAGACCCTGGCCCGCAAGACGGAGGTCGTGCGCCGCGCGATCGAACTCCACCAGCCGGACCCGGCCGACCCCATCGGCGTTCTCGCCGCGGTCGGCGGCTTCGAACACGCGGCGATGGTAGGCCTGTTGCTCGGCGGCGCGTCCTTGCGTACGCCGGTGATCCTGGACGGCGTCAGCGCCGGCGCCGCCGCCCTGGTGGCCCGCGCGATCGCCCCCGAGGTCCTCGCGGCCTGCATCGCGGGCCACCGCAGCGCCGAGCCGGGTCACGTGGCCGCGCTCAACAAGCTCGGCCTGCGCCCCCTGGTCGACCTCGACCTCCGCCTCGGCGAGGGCACGGGCGCGCTGCTGGCCCTGCCGCTGGTGCAGAGCACGGCGCGGGCGATGCACGAGGTGGCGACGTTCGATTCTGCCGGGGTGACCGAGAAGTAGGCGCCCGCAGGGGACTGTGGCGGCTCAGCCAGTGGACCGGCTGAGCCGCCACAGCCCCCTGCCCGTAAAATCTGCACGTCAGGGCCACCGCACGTCGTACAGCACGTCGGGCACACCCGCCGTAAAAGAGGAGCCGCACCCTCATGGCCGAAAACCCCGCCTACCCCGTAGGCCTCCGCCTCACCGGCCGCCGGGTCGTCGTCCTGGGCGGCGGCCAGGTCGCCCAGCGGCGGCTGCCGGCGCTGATCGCGGCGGGCGCGGACATCGTGCTCGTGTCCCCCGAGGCGACCCCGTCCGTCGAGGCGATGGCGGACGCGGGCGAGATCTCCTGGGAGCGACGCCCGTACGCGGACGGCGACTTGGCGGACGCCTGGTACGCCCTGATCGCCACCACCGATCCCGAGGCCAACACGGCCGCCTCCGCCGAGGCCGAGGCCCACCGCGTCTGGTGCGTGCGCTCGGACGACGCCGACGAGGCCACCGCGTGGACCCCGGCGACCGGCCACAGCGAGGGCGTCACCGTCGCCGTGCTCACCACGGACGCGCGCGGCCGGGACCCCCGGCACACCGCCGCGATCCGGGACGCGGTCGTCGCGGGCCTGCGCGACGGCACCCTCGTCGCCCCCCACCACCGCACCCGAACCCTGGGCGTCGCCCTCGTCGGCGGCGGCCCCGGCGACCCGGACCTCATCACGGTCCGCGGCCGTCGACTCCTCGCCGAGGCCGACGTCGTCATCGCCGACCGCCTCGGCCCCCGCGACCTCCTCGCCGAACTCCCCCCGCACGTCGAGGTGATCGACGCGGCGAAGATCCCCTACGGCCGCTACATGGCCCAGGAGGCCATCAACAACGCGCTGATCGAACACGCCAAGCAGGGCAAGTCGGTCGTACGGCTGAAGGGCGGCGACCCGTACGTCTACGGCCGTGGCATGGAGGAGGTCCAGGCGCTCGCCGAGGCCGGCATCCCGTGCACGGTGGTGCCCGGCATCTCCAGCTCGATCTCGGTCCCCGGAGCCGCGGGTATCCCGGTCACCCATCGCGGGGTCGCACACGAGTTCACGGTGGTCAGCGGCCATGTCGCCCCTGACGACGAGCGCTCCCTGGTGGACTGGCCGTCCCTCGCCAAGCTCACCGGCACGCTGGTGGTCCTCATGGGCGTGGACAAGATCGGGAAGATCGCCGAAACCCTGATCGCGCACGGCAAGCCGGCGGACACGCCCGTCGCCCTGATCCAGGAGGGCACGACGGCCGCCCAGCGCCGCGTGGACGCGACCCTCGCGACGGTCGGCGAGACGGCACGCGCAGAGGACGTGAAGCCGCCGTCGGTGATCGTCATCGGCGCGGTAGTCACCGTAGGCCCGAAGACATCTGCGTAACCCGGGGTAACACAACCCGTTCCCAGCCGTTGGCACGACACCCAGGACAAGGCAGTATCACCCTGTGGCCGATCTCATCACCGTTGAGGATCCCGACGACCCGCGCCTGCGTGATTACACGGGCCTGACCGACGTAGAGCTGCGCCGCAAGCGCGAACCGGCCGAGGGCCTGTTCATCGCCGAGGGCGAGAAGGTCATCAGACGGGCCAAGGACGCGGGCTACGAGATGCGCTCCATGCTGCTGTCCGCGAAGTGGGTCGACGTCATGCGGGACGTCATCGACGAACTCCCGGCCCCCGTTTACGCGGTGAGCCCCGAACTCGCCGAACGCGTCACCGGCTATCACGTCCACCGGGGCGCCCTCGCCTCCATGCAGCGCAAACCGCTCCCCACCGCGCACGAACTCCTCCAGACGACCCGCAGGGTCGTCGTCATGGAGTCGGTCAACGACCACACCAACATCGGCGCGATCTTCCGCTCGGCGGCGGCGCTGGGCATGGACGCGGTCCTGCTGTCCCCCGACTGCGCGGACCCCCTCTACCGCCGCAGCGTGAAGGTCTCGATGGGCGCGGTGTTCTCCGTCCCCTACGCCCGCCTCGACAGCTGGCCCAAGGGCCTGGAGTCGGTCCGCGAAGCGGGCTTCACGCTCCTCGCCCTCACCCCCGACGAGAAGGCGAAGAGCCTCGACGAGGCCGCCCCGCACCGCATGGACCGGGTCGCCCTGATGCTTGGCGCCGAGGGCGACGGCCTCTCCACCCAGGCCCTGGTCGCCGCCGACGAATGGGTCCGCATCCCGATGGCCCACGGCGTCGACTCGCTCAACGTGGGCGCCGCGGCTGCCGTAGCCTTCTACGCGGTGGCCACCGGCCGCCCCGAACTCTAGGAGCACGGCTTGGCCCAGCGCGAGGCGATCGTGGCGGTACTGCGGCGCGCGGAGCGCGTGCTGGTCATCCGCCGCGGCCCGGACTCCGACCGCGCCGGCTACTGGGCCCCGCTCAGCGGCAAGCTCGAACCGGGCGAGACTCAGGAAGAGGCCCTGGTCAGAGAGGTCCACGAGGAGGTCGGCCTCGCGGTCTCCCCCCTGACCAAGGTCTGGGAGTCCGAGGCCCACGACGGCCGCTTCCGCCTCCACTGGTGGACCGCCACCGAAACAGGCAACGGCACGATCGTCCCCGACCCGGGCGAGGTCTCCGAGGTCCGCTGGGTCACTCCGGCCGAGTTCTTGACGATGACCCCGCTCTTCGACGCGGACCGCGAGTTCTTCGAGCGTGTCCTGCCGACGTTGTAAGCGCGCCTGGACACCCACCAGCCCGTCCGGCGTGTGAGGACGAGGCCCGCTCAGGGCCGAAGCGGGGGGCGAAACAACCCCACCCGCACCGCGCGCTACCCGGCGAAACCGCCCACAGCCCCGAACCGCCCGTCCGCCGCTACGACCCTCTCGTGCCCCTGCGGTACACCGTCCCCCGTGCGACCGAGCCCGTGCGCGGGGCCCGAGCAGCCCTGGGCCACCGCGATACCGAGCGCGACCAGCAACGTCACCACGACGAACACGAACAGCCGCTGCCGCAGCAGGCGCGGGTTGGCAGGTCGCCGACCGGTGCCCGTGGTACGCGGGCCAGGCCGACCGGTGCCACTGCGCGGGGCGGGACGGCTGCCGCTGCCGTTGCCGGACCGGGTGGTGTTGCGCCCGGCCGGAGTCGGCCGTGCCGAGCCCGGCCGGGAAGGAACGCCGCCGCCTCCACGGGAGGGACTGCCACCGCCCCGCGAGGGTGGAGCCGCACCGCGCGGAGCCGGGGTCCCCTGCGGCCCCTGCGAGCCCTGCGGACGCCGACCGCCCTGCGTGCGCTGCTGCTCGGGATAGCTCTCGGTGAGCCGCCCGGTGGGCCGGTCCGCTTCGCCACCACGCGGCGCGGGCGGTCGTACGTCCGACAGACCCTGGGCCTCGCGGGCGGCGATCTCCTTGAGGCGCAAGGACAGTTGGAGGGTGCTGGGCCGCTCCTCGGGGTCCTTTGCCAGGCACGCGCGGACCAGCGGCGCGAGCGCGTCCGGTACGCCGTGCAGTTGCGCCTCCTCGTGCACCACGCGGTACAGCATCACCTCTGAACTGCCGTGCCCGAAGGGCGAGTCGGACGTCGAGGCGTACGCCAGCGTGGCACCGAGCGAGAACACGTCCGTGGCCGGCGTGACCGCCGCCCCGCGCACCTGCTCGGGCGCGAGAAAGCCGGGCGAACCGACCGCCGTACCGACGTGCGTGAGCGTCGAGGCACCGGTCGCCCAGGCGATACCGAAGTCGATGATCCGCGGGCCCTTGGGGGAGAGGAGGATGTTCGACGGCTTGAGATCCCGGTGGACGACACCCGCCTCGTGAACGGCGACTAGCCCCTCGGACAGCGCGGCCCCGATCGCGGCGACCTCGGCCGCGCCGAGCGCGCCCTCGTCGGCGACCTTGTCGTGCAGGGAGGGCCCGGGCACGTACTGCGTGGCGAACCACGGCCGGTCGGCCTCCAGATCCGCCGCGACCAGCCGGGCCGTGCACCCGCCGCGGATCCGCCGGGCGGCCGACACCTCGCGCGCGAACCGCGAACGGAACTCCTGGTCCTCCGCCAGATCCGGCCGGATCACCTTCAGCGCGACCCGCTGACCCTTGCGGTCGGAACCCAGATAGACGACGCCCATTCCGCCCGCGCCGAGCCGTCTGTGAAGCCTGAACGAGCCGACGACGCGCGGGTCCTCGCGCCTCAGGCGCATCATCGCCATGTTCATCCCCGCTGCCCGGTCCGTATGACGAGCGACAGCTTACGTTTCCACCGCCGCCCGCGCGCAAAGGCCGCGCCCTCTCGGACCGACGGATTGTCAGTGCCGGGTGGGAAACTTTGAAGGGTGGTCAGAGGCCGTGCGAACAGCAGGACTTCGTACTGCCCCCAACCCCAACCAACCATCACAGAAGGGGGATTGAGCGCGTGAAGGGTGATCGCGTCGAGATAGTGGTGGACGCCGGCGACACCACACGTACATACGAGGTGGTGGCGAGCAGGGCGGGCCGCAGGGTGGAGACGGCGGTACGACGAGGTGTCGTGGAAGTGAGCGAAGTCACCCGCAGTGGCTCCGTCGTCCGCACCGCCCGCTTCATGGCGACCCGGGTCCTCGCCCTGGTCGAGCAGCCGGTCCCGCGCGAGGACAGCTCAGAGAAAGCGGGGCACACCGGACTCCCTCTCCGGGAAGACCCCGAGACCTAGGACCTCGTCTCCACCCAGGGGAGTAGTTCGCAGGTCATTGCTCATCCTCCGGGAGGCCCGCCAATCGGTACGAGGGCATGACGACCCGCACCCGCCGCACGCCTAGATTTGAGGTCAAGCGGCGGGTGCAGCACTCGTCCCCCGAGGTCAGACACCCGCCGCTGCCAACGACAACTGAGTTCGGTCAACGGAGCACGGTCAGGAGAGGGACCATGGCCCATACGGCACCGCGGGCATTGATCCGCGAAGAGGGACGCAAGGCGTACAACGCGGCGTTCCGCACCCGCCGCACAGGCCGTCGCCACCCACTGGTGGCGACCTTGATGGCACTTCCCCTGGCGGTCCTGCTCCTCGTCGTCTTCGACGGCTGGGAGACCGTGGCCACACAGGCGTCGTCCGTGGGAGTGATGCTGGGGCGCTGAGCGGCGACCCCAGGCCCGGAAGAGCGGTCCGGGCGGGGACATCAACCCATGAAACCCCGTGGGGACGGGGGTGCGGCGGACGGCAAAAAAAGCCGGCGCAGCTGGGGAGCTGCGCCGGCTTTGCTTTGCCCTCGCGGGAGAACACCCCGGACTGGAGCGCCCCAAAGTGGCGCGGGGCTGTATCGATTTTCGGCTCCGCCGAGTGGGCGTGCCCAGCCCCCACCGGCCGGCAGCCAAGCCACACGCCCAGCCGTACGCTCCCATCGAAAGCCGTACGACCCAGGGGACCCCGTGACCACCACCCACCTGCTGCCCGACCTGACAGCCCGGGCCACAAAAGCAGCGCACACCCAAACCCCGGCCTGCCCCTGCACTCCCGGCGGAGCCACCCTCACGGACCGCCCAGACGGCACAGTCGTCCGCCACGCAGCCACCGTCGCCAAGGCCCACGCCCCGAACACAAACCCCACCGACCTCACCGCCCGCCTCACCACGGCCACGCGTCTCCCCGGCATCCTCCTGCCCCCACTGGACCCCGCCCCCGTCACCCTGCACGACCGCCAGGTGACGTTCTGGCCCTACGGCACCCCCGTGGACCCGGACGATCCCGACGCGGCCCCCTGGGAAGCGGCAGCCACCCTCCTCGCCCGCCTCCACCGCACCCCCGCCCCGACCCCCCTCCCGCCCATGCGCGGCCCTCTCAAGGCGGTCCGCGCGATCACCCGCCTCCGCGAGGCCGTCGGCGGCCACCCCGCTGCCGCCCCCGTTCTGCACGCCTGGACCCTGCTCCCGGCGTGGGCCCGCGCGGAGGCACCCCAGCCCGACACGACCACCCTCTGCCACGGCGACCTCCACCTCGGCCAGCTCGTCCGGTACCCGGCCCCCGACGGCCCCTGGCTGCTGATCGACGTCGACGACCTGGGCGTGGGAGTCCCCGGGTGGGACCTCGCGCGCCCCGCCGCCTGGTACGCCTGTGGGCTGCTCCCGCCCGACGAGTGGGCCCGCTTCCTTGCCGCGTACCGCGCGGCGGGCGGCCCGGCCGTCCCCGCGGACGGCGACCCCTGGCCCGCCCTGGACGTCCCGGCCCGCGCCCTGACCGTGCAGACCGCGGCCCTGGCGATCGTCAAAGCGGTGGCGGCGGGCCGTCCACTGGACGAGGTGGAGGAGGCGGTCGTCGACGCCTGTGACCGAATGGGTTCCGTCCCGCCCGAGTTGACGCCCGGATTCGCGAAGTAGGGTGCAACCGACCGGGGTCGGACGGAGTCTGTCCTGGGGAAACACGAAGACGTACCAACGGGCGAGGAGTTGAGCCGAGCATGCAGTGTCCGAAGTGTCACGCGCAGATGCAGACGTACAACCGCAACGGTGTTCAGATCGAGCAGTGCAGCAACTGCCGCGGGATCTTTCTCGACTACGGCGAGCTCGAGGCGCTGACCCGCGTGGAGTCCCAGTGGCAGCAGCCCGCCCCGCCGCCGCCGGGCCCGCAGGCCTACCCCGCCCCGCCCGCGCCCGCCTGGGGCGCCCCGCACGGCGGCGGTCATGGCGGTGGCCACTACGGCGGTCACGGCGGCCACCACCGCCACAAGAGCTTCGGCCACATGCTGTTCTCCAGCTGACCGGCACACGGAGAAGCCCCCGGACGCGGTGAGCGCCGGGGGCTTCGGTGTGTGGACGATACTGGGATTGAACCAGTGACCTCTTCCGTGTCAGGGAAGCGCTCTCCCGCTGAGCTAATCGTCCT
>NZ_JALJRY010000080.1 GCF_024519455.1 Streptomyces sp. STR69
GGAAACCACCGGGACGCCCACCGCGCTCACCACCACGGTCATCACGACGGGGACCGGCCGGACGGTCGTCACGACGCGGGGCGGCGGAACGGTCGTCGCGGCGAGGGCCGGACGGACGGTCGTCGCGGCGGGGGTAGCTGCCGCGCTCACCACGGTCGTCATCACGCCGGAAGGCAGGACGCTCGCCCCGGTTGTCACGGTCGTCGCGACGGAACGGCGGACGCTCGCCACGGCTGTCATCCCGCCGGAAAGCCGGACGCTCACCGCCACGGTCGTCGCGACGCGGGCCGGACGGACGGTCGTCGCGGCGGGGGTAGCTGCCACGGTCACCGCGGTCGTCGTCCCGCCGGAAAGCAGGACGGTCACCGTCACGACGGTCGTCCCTACGGTCATCACGCCGGAAAGGCGGACGCTCGCTGCCCCGGTTGTCGCTGCGGTCGTCACGGCGGAACGCAGGACGCTCACCTCGGCTGTCGTCACGCCGGAAACCACCGGGACGCCCACCGCGCTCACCACCACGGTCATCACGACGGGGGCCGGCCGGACGGTCGTCACGACGCGGGGCGGCAGAACGATCATCTCGACGCGGACCGGCAGATCGGTCGTCGCGGCCACGGAAACCACCACGATCGCCGCCACCGCTACCGCCACGGTCGTCGCGGCGAGGGTAGCTGCCACGGTCACCGCGGTCGTCGTCACGCCGGAAAGCAGGACGGTCACCGTCACGGCGGTCGTCCCTACGGTCATCACGCCGGAAGGGCGGACGGTCACCGCGACTGTCGTCACGTCGGAAACCGCCACTGCCACCGCCACCGCGGTTGTCGTCACGCCGGAAGGGCGGACGCTCACCTCGGCTGTCATCGCGCCGGAAGCCACCGCGATCGCCACGGTTGTCGTCGCGACGCTCGCCGCCCCGGTTGTCGCTTCGGTCGTCACGGCGGAACGCGGGACGCTCACCTCGGCTGTCGTCACGCCGGAAACCACCGGGACGCCCACCGCGCTCACCACCACGGTCATCACGACGGGGACCAGCCGGACGGTCGTCACGACGCGGGGCGGCAGAACGATCATCTCGACGCGGGCCGGCAGATCGGTCGTCGCGCCCGCGGAACCCGCCGCGATCGCCACCGCCAGCGCTGCCGCCACGGTCATCACGGCGGGGGGCGCTGCCACGGTTGTCGTTGCTACGACTCGGGCCTCCGCGGTACCCGCCACGGTCGCCGCGGTCACCACTGTCCCGTCGCCGCTCGTCGCGCTCCGGTCGGTCCTCGGGAGAGTTGGTGGACATCGGTGACTCCTGTCTTCGGTACCGCAAGTCATTCTCGCGCAGCCAGGTACTCGGCGCGCTCCGGGCTGTGCTTGTGCTCGGCTGTGCTTGTCTCAAAACGAGAAAAAGAAAAGGACCCCTGGTCCCAGCGTGAACGCTGGGACCAGGGGTCCTCCAAATATTGTTCGGCGGCGTCCTACTCTCCCACAGGGTCCCCCCTGCAGTACCATCGGCGCTGTAAGGCTTAGCTTCCGGGTTCGGAATGTAACCGGGCGTTTCCCTCACGCTATGACCACCGAAACCCTAATGGTTTCGAGCGAACAAGCACACTTTTCTGTTGTGTGGTTCAAGCTCTAGCCGACAACTGTTCGTTGTCTCAGAACTAACACAGTGGACGCGAGCAACTGAGGACAAGCCCTCGGCCTATTAGT
>NZ_JALJRY010000081.1 GCF_024519455.1 Streptomyces sp. STR69
TCGTGACGGGGTGACCGAGTGTGGTTGGGGTCAAGCGAGGAGGACTCGTTTGCGGAGCAGTGCGAATCCGGCTCTCCCATACATCTGTCGCTTCAGCATCTTGATCCGGTTGACGTGGCCTTCGACAGGGCCGGAGTTCCAGGGCAGCGTAAGTCCCGCGGTGACAGCCTGGTGATCACGCTGGAGACCGTCGGCGAAGGCGTGCAGGGCGGGCAGGTCATCGGCGTGGACGGCGTTCCTCCAGGCCGGCAGGTTGTTTCCACCGAGGTCGCAGACCATGCGTGCGAAGGCATGCACGTGGCCTCGGACGGCAGTCAACTCCGGGCACCGGCTGAGCACTTCACCCAGCTGGCGTTCTTCGTCGTCGCGCAGATGCTGGGGGTTCCACATGATCCAGTTGGTGATCTGCTGCGGTTTGAGCACCGGGGCCGGCGACCGGATGGAGCCGAGGCCGGTGCGAAGCGGCCGGAGATAGCGTCGCACCGCTTGCGGGGTTCGGCCCGGGTAGCCCTGAGTCTGGATCTCCCGGAAGAGACGGGCGGCATCGGTGCACCCTTCGTTCCAGCGCCGGACCAGGTAAGGCTTGTAGTCGTCCAGGCGTGTGGTGCGAAGGGCGCCCTCGATGAGGCCGTCGAGGTTCTTGCAGTGGGCATAGCGTTCCGCGGTGTGCCGGGCAAGGCCCAACTCCCGTGCGATGGCGCTGATCGTCCATCCGCGGGCCAGCAGTCGGTGAACTGCCTTGTGCCGCTCCCGGGTCCGGGTGACCAGCCACTTCTCTGCGCCGGTGTCCGGATTGAACGTCGAGGGCGGAGCCACGGCCATGCGCCGGGCCGAAAGGGTGCCCACCTCGGGTGCCTGCAGACAAGCACGGTGGGCGATCACAGTGCGCTCGACAGCGGTCGCCAGGTTGTCCCATAAATGCCACCGGTCGGCGACCTGCAGCGCGTTCGGAGCGCCGACGCGGGCCGCCTCGGCGTAGGCACCGGCCCGGTCCCGGCAGATCACCTCGATGCCCGGGTGTCCGGCCAGCCAGGCAGCCACGGGTTCCTTCTCCCTGCCGGGCAGCAGGTCGAGGACGGCATGGGACTCGACATCGACCAGCACCGTCCCGTATCTGCGCCCACGTCGGGTGGCGAAGTCGTCCACCCCGAGCACCCGAGGTGAGGGAGGGCACGGATCGGGCAGCGCCGTCAGTACGTTCAACAGCGTCACTCTGCTGACGACGATGTGGAGTACGGCGGCAAGCCGGGCGCCTGCCCGGCCGGCAAGTGCCAGGGCAATCGCTTGCACCAAGGCCATCAGCACCACAGTGCGACGTCCGTAGCGGACGGTCAGGCCCTCGACCTGTTCGGCAAAAGTACGACGCGCACAATCAGTGACATCGCAGAACAGCCGCCGCACTGACAAGTCGACGACCACCGGACACCCGCCCACGGCGGCGTCCGCCAGGTGTCTCTCATACCGGCTGTGGACGCGGTAGGAGCAAAGACCGCACGACGGACATGGAAGCGAACCGTCCAGAGTGCGGGCCTTGACCCGCACCACGCCGTCCTCCACCCACACGTGTTCCACCAGCACCTTCTCCAGGTGCGGGAACACGATGCCCAGCAAGTCATCACACACGGCAGACCATGCCAGCGGAATGACACTCCGTCACCCCGTCACGG
>NZ_JALJRY010000082.1 GCF_024519455.1 Streptomyces sp. STR69
TCTCAATCAGCAAGCCGGAGGTCCTGCGGACGTCGCCCCGAGGGCGGGAAAATCGGGTGCGGCTGTCCGGCTGACGTCGTGGCCACTTGGCGTGTCCGAGCCCGTCAATCAGCAGGACGCCGGGGTCCCGCTCGTCAGGCGCTCGGAAGTGTTGCTTCGAGCACGCGTATCAGACTCTTTCGCCTCCTGGGACCCCGCCGGGCGGCCGTCCCGACAGACATGAAGGGAAGGGGCCGGCAGTGGACGTCGTCTATGAACGCTGCGCCGGGATCGACATCAGCAAGGCGGACGTGAAGGTGTGTATCCGGGTGCCAGGTCGCGGGAAGGGGACGCGGCGCCGCGGGGAGGTGAGGACTTTCTCCGCGTTGACGTCGGGGCTGCTGGCGATGCGGGACTGGCTGCTGGCCGAGGGCATCACGGTGGTCGGGATGGAGGCCACCGGCTCGTACTGGAAGCCGGTGTTCTACCTGCTGGAGCACGATATGGACTGCTGGCTGCTCAACGCCCGCCACATGAAGGCGGTGCCGGGCCGCAAGACGGATGTGAAGGACGCGGAGTGGATCGCCAAGCTCGTCGAACACGGCCTGGTCCGCCCCTCGTTCGTGCCGCCGCAGCCGATCCGGCAGCTGCGGGACCTGACGCGGTATCGCACCGACGTGGTCCGTGAACGGGCCCGGGAGGCCCAGCGGCTGCAGAACCTGCTGGAGGACTGCGGTATCAAGCTGACCTCGGTGGTCTCCGACTTCCTCGGCGTGTCCGGCCGCAGGATGCTCAAGGCACTGATCGGAGGGGAACGTGATCCGAAGGCGCTCGCCCAGCTGGCCGCCCCCAACCTGCGAACCCGGCGGGACGTGCTGGCTGAGGCGCTGACCGGCTACTTCACCGACCACCATGCGTTCCTGGCCCAGACGATGCTGGACCGGATCGACGAGGCCACCGCCATGGAACAGCGCCTCAACTCTCGGATCGCCGACCACATCCGGCCCTTTCAGCGACAGGTCGAGCTGCTCGCCACCATCCCCGGAGTGAGCGCCCACACCGCCGAGGTGATCCTCGCCGAGATCGGCGCGGACATCACCCGCTTCCCCTCGGCCGGCCACCTCGCCTCCTGGGCGGGGGTGTGTCCGGGCAACTACGAGTCTGCGGGCAAGAGCCCGTCGGGCCGCACCCGCCCTGGCGACCCATGGCTGAAGGGCGTGCTGGGCCAGGCCGCGATCTCTGCCTGCCGAACCAAGGACACCTACCTCGCCGCCCGCTACCGGCGTCTGGTCGGACGCCGCGGCCGCCGGCGGGCGCTGGTCGCCCTGCAGCACTCCATCCTGATTTCGATCTGGCACATGTTCACCCGCGACATCGAGTACGCAGACCTCGGAGGCGAGTACTTCCTCGAACGCACCGGCAAGAGCCGCGCCACCCGGCGTCTCGTCAGCCAGCTCAACCGCCTCGGCTACCAGGTCAACCTCCAGCCCGTGGAGGCCACATGAACACACCTGACCTGCACAGACAGGGGATTTTCGTATTAGCAG
>NZ_JALJRY010000083.1 GCF_024519455.1 Streptomyces sp. STR69
GCCGCTGGTACCGGACTTGGACGGCCCGCTCTTCTTCGGCTGCTGTTTCGTCGGCTTCGGCGTGGGCGTGGACGTGGATGCGGCCGTGGTGGCCGGCCCCGGGGTGTGAGTCTGACCGCCGGCCGGGAGAGGGGCGGGTCGGCCGTCGGGGGTGGGCCAGCGGGGCGGGGTGGTGGCGAAGGTGGTGCGCAACGACTGTTCGGGGGCCGGGGCACTGTCCTGGACGTCACTGGACAGACCCGGCAACGCGGCGGTGGCCGACACCTGTTCGGCGGCGGCCTGTATCTGCGCGGTGACCGCGGCGACGACCCGCCCGTTGCGCCGGGTGACCTCGTTCTCGGCCTCGGTCACACGGCCCTGGGCCACGGTCTCCTGCTTCCTGGCTTCCCGCAGGTTCCGGTCCTGGAGGACGACGTCCGCCGCGTCCTGCCGGGCCTTCTCCACGGCCTCCTCGTGCTTCCCCTCCTCCTGGCGGATGCGGGTCGGGCCCACCTCGACGATGCGCTTCGCCTTGTCCAACTCGGGCCGTTCGGCGGCAAGTTGGGTGGCCGCCTGCCGGATCGCGTCGTTCGCGTCGGCGATTGCCGGGAGCACGGCCCGCACCCGGGGGTCGTCGGCGACATCGGCCGCCGGTTCGTGGGAGCGCGGGGCGCCGGGTACGGCGGGGGTGGGCGGAACCGGCACGGGGGCGGGAGCGGGAGCGGCACTCGACTGCCCGTTCTTCGCGGCCTGTTCGGCGGCGGCGCGCGCGGCGGCGATGCGCTCGGTGCGCACGGCGTTCTCGGTCTGCGTCAGCCGCGCCAGGGCCGTCTGCAGATCGTGGCGGCCCGTGGCCTCGTCCCGCGCATGCTGCTGGATCACCGACGGCAGGGTGGTGACGGTGCTCCGGGCCTCCGCGAGGTCCCGCTTCATCCGTTTCACCAGCGCCTCGGCCTTGCGCGCGGCCTCGGCGGAGGCGGCGGCCGTCTCCGTCGCCCGCCGGTGGACGTCGATCGCGCCCGTGACCGCGAGCCGCGCCTTCCGATGGGTCTCTACGGCGGTGGCGTGCGCCCGGTTGGCCTGCTGGAGGGCGGCGGTGAGGCGGTTCAGGAGCTGCGGGGTGTCGGTGAGGGTGTGGGTGGCGTTGTGCAGGATTTCGGCCTGGGTGTCGAAGGCGTTCCACGCGGTGGTCAGGTCCGGGTCGGCGGTGATGAGGGCACCTTCGGGGGTGAACTCCCAGCGACGGATGCCCTGTTGGTCGCGGGTCATCAGTTCCACCGGGCGATGGCCGAGCACGGCGGTACGCGAGGCGGCGTAGAGGGCCTGGCCGAGGCGGGCGCCCTGCGGGTCGTCGCCGAGGGCCGCCCAGAACTGCACGCCGTGGCTGCCTGCGGGGATCGCGGCATGGAGGCGTTCGGGCAGGGTGTGCGGCTGGGCGGTGGCCCAGTCGGGGACGAGCGCGGGCAGGTCGTGGACGTTCGGCGGCGACTCGGCC
>NZ_JALJRY010000084.1 GCF_024519455.1 Streptomyces sp. STR69
CCGACGTGGGCGACTACCTCATCGGCGAGAAGATCGACATCAACGGCGACGGCACGCCGCTGCGTTACATGGACAAGCCGAGCAAGGACGGCGGCTCCGCGGACAGTTGGTACTCGGGTGTCGGCAACCTCGACGTGCACTACTCGTCGGGCGTCGCCAACCACTTCTTCTACCTGCTCTCCGAGGGCAGCGGCGCCAAGGTCATCAACGGCGTCAGCTACAACTCGCCCACCTCGGACGGACTTCCGGTCACCGGCATCGGCCGGGACAAGGCGCTGCAGATCTGGTACCGGGCGCTCACCACGAAGTTCACCTCCACCACCAACTACGCGGCGGCCCGCACCGGGACGCTCGCGGCGGCCGGTGAGCTGTACGGCACGACGGGCGCCGAGTACAAGGCGGTGCAGGACGCGTGGGCGGCCGTCGCGGTCGGTGCGCGCTCCGGTGGCGGCGGCGGTGGCGGTACGTCGTTCGAGAACACGGCCGACGTATCGATTCCGGACAACGGGGCGGCGGTCACCTCGTCGGTCACCGTGTCCGGGCGGACCGGCAACGCCCCGACGAACCTCTCGGTCACGGTCGACATCGTGCACACCTGGCGCGGCGACCTGGTGATCGACCTGGTGGCTCCGGACGGGTCGACGTATCGGCTGAAGAACTCCAGCTCGTCCGACTCGGCGGACAACGTGCAGGCCACGTACACGGTCAACGCGTCCTCCGAAGTCGCCAACGGCGTCTGGAAGTTGAAGGTCCAGGACGTGGCTGCACAGGACACCGGCTACATCAACAGCTGGAAGCTTACGTTCCCGTAAAAACCAGACGTCCACTTCAGGCCGCACAAACAAGGCGCCGTCTCGGGGTTTCAACTCCGGGGCGGCGCCCTGTTGTGGACGTTTACATTGCCGCAACGTTCACCGGACAGTCGATTTTCAGCCAACATCACTTCGGGGTCCTGACATGTACGCGCCCCTGATGCCAGTCTTCCCTCACGCCGCTTCAGCACAGCCAATTCACATCGCTCCGGTCGGTAACCCCACGCCGTCCGGACTCCCCCACAGAGGAGCTTGCGTGACCCCCCTCTACGCGCGTCACAAGCGCACCACCCTGGCCATCGCCACCGCGGTGGCCGCAGGCGCACTGCTCGCCACCGGTGTCTCCACCGGTGCTTCCGCCCAGCCCGCCGCGGGCAAGGCGGCCCCCCTCGCAGCCGCCCCGCAGCTGCTCTCCAACGCCGCGCGCACCGCGCTGGTCCAGGAGAAGCAGGCCGACGCGGCCGAGACGGCCACGCAGATAGGCCTCGGCACCAAGGAGAAGCTGGTCGTCAAGGACGTCGTCAAGGACGTCG
>NZ_JALJRY010000085.1 GCF_024519455.1 Streptomyces sp. STR69
GACGGCGCCGACCTGCACGAGGCGACCCGTGACCTCGACCCGGCGGAGACGCTGTTCATCGTCGCGTCGAAGACGTTCACGACGATCGAGACGATCACCAACGCAACCTCCGCACGGACATGGCTCCTCGAGGGTCTCGGTGGCGACGACAAGGCCGTCGCGAAGCACTTCGTGGCGCTGTCGACGAACGCCGGGAAGGTGTCGGACTTCGGTATCGACACGGACAACATGTTCGAGTTCTGGGACTGGGTCGGTGGACGCTACTCGTTCGACTCCGCGATCGGGCTGTCGCTGATGATCGCCGTCGGCCCGGACCGTTTCCGCGAGATGCTCGACGGTTTCCACCTCGTCGACGAGCACTTCCGCACCGCGCCCGCCGAGTCCAACGTGCCTTTGCTCCTCGGCCTGTTGGGCGTCTGGTACGGCAACTTCCACGACGCCCAGTCGCACGCGGTCCTGCCGTACTCGCACTACCTCTCCAAGTTCACCGCCTACTTGCAGCAGCTGGACATGGAGTCCAACGGCAAGTCGGTGGACCGGGACGGGAATCCGGTGGAGTGGCAGACCGGGCCGGTGGTGTGGGGCACGCCCGGTACGAACGGGCAGCACGCGTACTACCAACTCATCCACCAGGGCACGAAGTTGATCCCGGCGGACTTCATCGGCTTCGTCAACCCGGTCGGCGAGCTGAGCGACGGCCTCAAGGCGCAGCACGACCTGCTGATGGCCAACTTCTTCGCCCAGACACAGGCGTTGGCGTTCGGCAAGACACCCGACGAGGTGCGCGCCGAGGGAGTCCCCGAAGAACTCGTCCCGCACAAGACGTTCAAGGGCAACCACCCCACGACCACGATCCTGGCCCGCGAGCTGACCCCGTCGGTGCTCGGCCAGCTCATCGCGCTCTACGAGCACAAGGTGTTCGTGCAGGGCGCGGTCTGGAACATCGACTCCTTCGACCAGTGGGGCGTCGAACTGGGCAAGGTCCTCGCCAAGCGCGTCGAACCCGC
>NZ_JALJRY010000086.1 GCF_024519455.1 Streptomyces sp. STR69
GAAGGTGATCAGGAAGCCGGTGGCCCAGAGCATCGGGGTCTCGAAGGACAGGGACCCCTTCCACATCGTTCCGATCCAGTTGAAGAACTTCACGCCCGTCGGTACGGCGATGAGGAACGTCATGAAGGAGAAGAACGGGAGGAGGACTCCGCCGGTGACGTACATGTGGTGGGCCCACACGGTCACGGACAGGCCGGCGATGGAGATCGTCGCCGCGACCAGTCCCATGTAGCCGAACATCGGCTTGCGGGAGAAGACCGGGATGACCTCGGAGATGATGCCGAAGAACGGCAGCGCGATGATGTACACCTCTGGATGGCCGAAGAACCAGAAGAGGTGCTGCCACAGCAGGGCCCCGCCATTTGCGGCGTCGAAGACATGTGCCCCGAATTTCCGATCCGCCTCCAGCGCGAACAGCGCGGCGGCGAGGACGGGGAAGGCCAGCAGAACGAGGACGGCGGTCAGCAGCACGTTCCACACGAAGATCGGCATGCGGAACATCGTCATGCCCGGTGCGCGCATGCAGATGATCGTGGTGATGAAGTTGACCGCGCCGAGGATCGTGCCGAAGCCGGAGAAGGCCAGACCCATGATCCACATGTCGGCGCCGATGCCCGGCGAGCGGACCGCGTCCGACAGCGGGGAGTAGGCGAACCAGCCGAAGTCGGCCGCGCCCTGCGGGGTGAGGAAGCCACCGACCGCGATGGTCGAGCCGAACAGGTAGAGCCAGTAGGCGAACATGTTCAGCCGCGGGAACGCCACGTCGGGCGCGCCGATCTGCAGCGGCATGATCCAGTTCGTGAAACCGGCGAACAGCGGCGTCGCGAACATCAGCAGCATGATCGTGCCGTGCATCGTGAACGCCTGGTTGAACTGCTCGCTCGACAGGATCTGCAGACCCGGCCGTGCCAGCTCGGCGCGCATCAGCAGCGCCATGACGCCGCCGATCAGGAAGAACGCGAACGACGTGACCAGATACAGCGTGCCGATCGTCTTGTG
>NZ_JALJRY010000087.1 GCF_024519455.1 Streptomyces sp. STR69
GTTGTTGGCGCGTCCCGAGGTGGGTGTGTTCCTCGGTGCGGCTGCGGTGTACGTGTTCTTCCTGATCGCTGCTCCGCCGGTGCGCGAGGGCGCGTCGATGGCGAACATCCTCTACGGTTCGTCGACCATCGGGATCATGGCGTTGCCGGTGGCGCTGCTGATGATCGGCGGGGAGTTCGACCTCTCCGCCGGTGTCGCGGTCATCACCTCCGCGCTGACCGCGAGCATGCTCAGTTATCAACTGACCATGAATGTATGGGTCGGTGTGATCGTTGCGCTGCTGGTGTCGCTGGGGATCGGGTTCCTGAACGGCTGGCTGGTGGTCAAGACGGGTCTGCCGAGCTTCCTGGTCACCCTGGGCAGTTTCCTGATCCTGCAGGGTGTCAACCTCGCCGTGACGAAGCTGGTGACGGGGAATGTGGCGACCGACGACATCAGCAACATGGACGGTTTCGGCCAGGCGAAGAAGGTCTTCGCGTCGAGTTTTGATGTCGGCGGCGTGCAGGTGAAGATCACCATTGTGTGGTGGCTGGTGTTCGCGGCGATCGCGACCTGGGTTCTGCTGCGCACGAAGTACGGCAACTGGGTCTTCGCGGTGGGCGGGAACAAGGACTCCGCGCGGGCTGTGGGTGTGCCGGTGGCGTTCACGAAGATCTCGCTGTTCATGCTGGTCGGGTTCGGTGCCTGGTTCATCGGGATGCACCAGCTGTTCTCCTTCAACACCGTGCAGTCCGGCGAGGGTGTCGGCCAGGAGCTGATCTACATCTCCGCGGCCGTGATCGGCGGGTGTCTGCTGACCGGTGGTGCGGGCTCGGCGATCGGGCCGGTGTTCGGGGCGTTCATGTTCGGCATGGTCCAGCAGGGCATCGTCTACGCCGGCTGGAACCCCGACTGGTTCAAGGCGTTCCTGGGCGTGATGCTCCTGGGCGCCGTC
>NZ_JALJRY010000088.1 GCF_024519455.1 Streptomyces sp. STR69
CGCAGAAGCCGCCTCATCCGTGGCATCCGCAGCCCCGGCGTCCCCGGCTTCAGTCGCCCCCTTCCCGAACAGCCCCCCGACGACCTCCATCGCCTTCGGAGCCGCCTTCGCAAGGAGCTTTCCGCCCAGGGAGCCGAGCGCGCCGCCCAGCGCGCCCGTCACCGCACCTTCGACCGCCGACCCCGCGAACGCACCCGCGCTGCAGTCCCCGCCGCCGTTCTGGGCGCACTTGAAGCCCTGCTCGACCAGCGAGCCCGCCGCACCCGCCAAAGCAGCGCAGCCGATCGTGCCCACGCCCCACGTCGCTGCCTCGCAGCCGGCGAAGACCGCCGTGGAGACCACGATGGACGTGATCGCCGCCGCGTGGTTCTTGATGAACTTGCCAGTCGTCTTCACCGCCTTGACCGTCGCGTGGTACGCCGTCCGCGTCGCATGCGCGACCGCCTTCGCCGCCTTCTTCACCGTGTGGGCGACCTTGTGCGCCGCCTTCTTCACCGCGTGGACGACGCGATGCGCCACCTTCGATGCCTTGTGGTACGCCGTATGCACCGCATGGACCGCCGCGTGATACACGCGTTTCACGTGTCTGACCGTGTAGTGGTAGACCCGCCGCGTCACCCGCACCGTCGCGCGGTACACGTCCGCCACCTTGTGGACGACCTTGCGGGCCGCGTGCTTCACGGCGTGAACCACCTTGCGGGCCACGTGCTTTGCCGCGTGGTAGACCTTGTGGACCGCGTGCTTGACCTTCTTGGCCACGTGCTTGGCGGCCTTCACCTCGCACGAACCCGTCCACCAGGAACAGTGACCCGACTCGTCCGTACCCACCATCGGGTTGTCGTCGACGTA
>NZ_JALJRY010000089.1 GCF_024519455.1 Streptomyces sp. STR69
GCCTTCGCGGAGGCGACCGCGAACCCGCCCTACCTCTTCGACCTGCCCCCGGCGGAGGGCCGCAAGGCGGTCGACGAGGTCCAGTCCGGCGACACCGAGAAACCCGCCGTCGACGAGGAGTGGATCACCGTCCCCGGCGGCCCGACCGGGCAGGTCAGGACCCGTATCGTGCGCCCGGCCGGCGTCACCGGCGTACTCCCCGTGATCATCTACATCCACGGTGCGGGCTGGGTGTTCGGCAACGCCCACACCCACGACCGGCTGGTGCGCGAACTCGCGATCGGCGCGCACGCCGCCGTGGTCTTCCCCGAGTACGACCTCTCCCCCGAGGCCCGCTACCCGGTCGCCATCGAGCAGAACTACACGGTGGCCAAATGGGTCGTCGAGCAGGGCGCGACCAAGGACCTCGACGCCACGCGCATCGCCGCGGTCGGCGACTCGGTCGGCGGCAACATGACCGCCGCGCTGACGATGATGGCCAAGGAACGCGGCGATGTCCCCCTGGTCCAGCAGGTGTTGTTCTACCCGGTGACCGACGCGAACTTCGACACCGCCTCCTACCACCAGTTCGCAGAGGGCTACTTCCTGCGCCGCGACGGCATGCAGTGGTTCTGGAACCAGTACACGACCGACGAGACCGAGCGCGCCCAGATCACCGCCTCCCCCCTCCGCGCCACCACCGAACAGCTCACCGGACTCCCCCCGGCCCTCGTCATCACCGGCGAAGCCGACGTCCTGCGCGACGAGGGCGAGGCCTACGCCAACAAACTCCGCGCAGCCGGCGTCCCCGTCACCGCCGTCCGCTTCCAGGGCATCATCCACGACTTCGTCATGCTCAACGC
>NZ_JALJRY010000008.1:0-132121 GCF_024519455.1 Streptomyces sp. STR69
CGATCAGGAAGAACGCGAACGACGTGACCAGATACAGCGTGCCGATCGTCTTGTGATCCGTGGTCGTCAGCCACTTGATGCTCTTGAGGTCTCTCACGCCCCGCCTGTGTCCGCGCCCCGCCCGCACGTCACACTCGACGGGCGCGACGAGAATCACGAAAACGGGTGTGACGATCGCCCGGGTGCCGGACACGATCGGAACATGAGCAACGACGAGATCTTCGCCGCTGCCTATCGCGAGCACTACTGGGCGGTCAGCCGCTACGTTGCCCGGCGACTGGACGGGCGGAGCGGTGAGGTGGAGGAAGTGGTGGCGGAGGTCTTCACCGTCGCCTGGCGCCGCCGTGCGGATCTGCCGCCGGTCCCGCTGCCCTGGCTGTACGGCGTTGCCCGCAACTGTCTGGCCAACGCGGTGCGCGGATATGGGCGCCGGCGCCGCCTTGTCGACCGGTTGGGCAATGACGAGAACGCGCACGGGCGGCAGGTCGCGGCGGGGCCCGGTGCCGAGGCGCCCGGTGGCTGGGTGCACGAGGCGCTCGCGCGGCTGTCCCCGGCCGATCAGGAGGTGCTGCGGCTGACGGCGTGGGAGGAGCTGGGTGTGGAGGAGGTCGCCGTTGTCCTTGGGTGCGGTGTGCGGGCTGCGGCCATGCGGTTGCATCGGGCGCGGCGTCGATTGAGAGCGGAGATCGATCGACTGAGTGCGGTGGCTGGAGGGATGCCGTGATGCGTTGCCGATTGGCTGCGGCGCCGTTGTGGCTGGTCGCGCAGTTCCCCGCGCCCCTTTGGGACGCTGCCGCTGAAGCGCTTTTCACGCACCGCCCCTCTAAGGACCGTCGCCATGGCTGATGAACTCGAACTCCTCGGCAGCGCCAACCCGTTCACGGCCGACGGGCCTGTGTACGGCGACGGACCGCTCGACCACCACGCCGAGCGTCGGCTCAACCAGCTGCTGCACGAACGGCGGACCGGGCGTCGCCGGCTGCTCTGGAGTCTCGTGGCCGGAGTCGCCGTAGTGGCGACCGTGTTCACGCTGCTGTTGAGTGGGCCGAGCAGTACTCCCGCCGTGGCGGCGCCCCGCCCCCTGGTCGTGCAGGCGCACTCCACGCCCGTGTCCCTGAAACAGCTCGCCGCCCTCGCCGCGGCGGTCGCGGTCGACGGAACTCCCGTTCTGCGCAAGGGGACTCACGTGCAGTCGTGGAGCCTCGGCATGTCCGACGACAAACCGCCGGTCACCATCCCCGAGGAACGCATCGTTCGATGGAACGCGGACGACAGTCACACGGAACGTGTCGTCGAGGACGGGCATGTCCTCAAGGAGACGACGTATCCGCCGAGTTGGAGCGATGTCCCGCCCGATGCCCGGCCCCCACACGATGTCGCGGGACTGCGGGCGTACCTCCAGGAGACGGCGTACAGCAAGACTCCGTTGACCACCCCCGAACTCCTTTCCGTCGTGGGGGAGTTGCTGGACCACTGGACGCTCGGGGCGCGGGAGTCGGCCGCGTTGGCGCGGTTGCTCGCGGGGGCGGACGGGCTGCGGCCGGTGGGGGAGGTGATCGATCGCCTCGGACGGCGCGGGGAGGCGTATGTGTATCGCCAGCCGGGCAGCCGTCTGATGCTGATCATGGATCCGGCCACCGGCGCCGTTCTCGGGATGGAGAGCACCTTCACGAAGGACCAGCCCGAGTACGGCGTCAAGGCCGGGGACGTCATGGACTACAGCGCGTGGACGCGCTGATCACGCCCCGAGCTGCCGGGCCGCGGCCGTCACGGTCTGTTCGAGGAGCGTGGCGATCGTCATCGGGCCGACGCCGCCCGGCACCGGTGTGATCAGCGAGGCGCGCTCGGCGGCGGAGTCGAAGTCGACGTCGCCGACGTTGCCCGCGTTGTAGCCGGCGTCGAGCACGACAGCGCCCGGCTTGATGTCCTCGCCGCGGATCAGCCGGGGGCGGCCCACCGCCGCGACCACGATGTCCGCCTCGCGGACCGCCGCCGACAGGTCGCGGGTGCGGGAGTGGCAGTAGGTGACCGTCGCGTCGCGGGCCAGGAGCAGCATGCCGGCCGGCTTGCCGAGGATCGCGCTGCGGCCCACGACGACGGCCCGCTTGCCGGACGGGTCGACGTCGTACTCGTCGAGCAGTCGCATGATGCCGCCGGGCGTGCAGGACACGAAGCCCGGCAGGCCGAAGCTCATCGCCGCGAAGGACGCGAAGGTGACGCCGTCGACGTCCTTCTCCGGCGCGATCGCCTCGAATGCGGCCCGCTCGTCGATGTGTTCGCCCATCGGGTGCTGGAGCAGGATGCCGTGCACGGTCGGGTCGGCGGAGAGCGCGGTGAGGGTGGCGACCAGTTCGGCGGTGGTCGTGGTGGCGGGGAGTTCGACGTGCCGGGACTCGATGCCGGCCTTGCGGCTGCGGTTCTGCTTCATCCGGACGTAGGTGACGGAGGCCGGGTCCGCGCCGACCAGGACCGTCGCCAGACAGGGCGCCGTACCGGTGCGTTCCGTGAGGTCGGCGGCCTGCTTCGCGGTGTCCTCGACGATGCGCCGGGCGAGCGCCGTACCGTCGATGAGCCGTGCCTGAGACATGATCCACTCCTGAGCTGGTTGACCAATCGCCCAGGCGCACGGCATCGACTCCGCGTGGGCCGCTCCACGGTGGTGCTCCACCTCAGCGCCAGTCACGACCCACGAACAGCCTAACCGAGAGGTCCACGGCCGTCAGGACCCGCTCTCTGCGGGCGGTGCCGTCGGGTCGACACCGGTCAGGAAGTTGCGGGCCTGTGCCGCCAGGCGTGGCGCCCCGATGGCCTGCGCCCAGCGGGCGATCTCCGTCGCGAGTGCCCTGGCCCCGGCCTCGTCGCCGGAGTCCCGGGCCAGCACGGCGAGCAGCAGCTGCTGGGAGAGCGTGCCGGGGACCGTGCCCGCGCCGGCGCCCAGCGTGGTCGCCCGGCGCCAGCGCTCCAGGGCCAGGCCGTGGTCACCGGCGTCGTGGTCGTGGTCGCCGAGGTGGCGCAGGGCCTCGCGGGCCAGCAACGGGTCGTCGCCCGACTCGGCGGCGCGCAGTGCGGACGCGTAGTGCGGGGGTGCTCCCGCCAGGTCGGCGAAGTGGTTGTCCGTGATCAGGCCGAGGTACATCTCCGCCCAGCCCCGGCGGCCCTCGTCCGGGGCGTCGTCCCGCAGCGCCTCCGCCTCGCGGAGCAGGGAGGCGAGGGCTTCCGGGTCCTTCCCGTCCGGTCCCAGCCGGAGTCGGCCGTCCACGACGAGCAGCCGTCGGTAGGTGTTCCGCAGCCGCGCGAAGTCCATGTCCCAGTCGCCGCCTGGGAACTCTTTCTCGGCCGCTTCGATACGTGCCGTCGCGGTGTCCGTACCCGCGAACCAGTCCTGTTCCAGGGCCACTTGGGCAGCGGCGCGGGCGATCCGCGCCCGCGCGTCCGGTTCGTCGGCGGCGCATGCGTCCAGCAGGCGCGAGGCGCGCTCCCATCGTCCCGTGACGCTCAACTCGTGGGCCGCTGCGATGAGTTCCTCGACGGGGATGACCGCGTTCGCTGTGGATGTCATGACGGGGAAGGTAGTTATGCGAAAAACTATCCACAAGAAAACCACTGCGGGAGGCAGACGTGGAGGACTCGGTCGACCGGCACGTGGCGCTCTGGGTGAAGGAACTCGCCTGGATGGACCCGGTGAAGGAGGAGATCTTCTTCCGGCTGGCGATCCTGGCCCGCCATGCCGGTCAGACGCGGCGGGAGGTGCTCGACGCCGACGGGCTCAAGCAGTGGCAGTTCAAGGTGCTGCTCATGCTGCGCAGGCTCGGGCCGCCGTACGAGACGAGCCCGTCACGGCTGGCGGAGCTGCTGGGGCTGACCCGTGGGGCGCTCTCCGCGAGGCTGGCGGCCGTCGAGGAGGCGGGGCTCATCGTTCGTACCCATGAGACGGGGGACCGGCGGCGGGTGCGGGTGCGGCTCACCGACGCCGGATACGCAGTCCTAGAGGAGCATGTGGCGGCGGAGGAAGCGGGCGAGCTCGCGCTGCTCGCAGCACTGAACCCAGCAGAGCGGCGGACGCTCGCAGACCTGCTGCGGAAACTGGTGCTCGCCGTCGAGTCCTAGCGGGTCCTGCGGGTACCGTCCTCGCCGAGAAGGTCCAGGTCAGCCGGGTGGTGACCCGGACCCTCGGCACCCATCCAGCTATCCGTCCCATGCCTGGATCATCGTCTGCCGGGTGATCTTGCCGCCGTCCAGTACGAGCATCGACTCGGCCAGGACCCGGGTCCCGTCGGCGTACTGACAGGACTCGCTGTAGGCGACTCGGTCTCCCTGTACGACGCACTCCTCCAGTTTGTGCGTCATGTCGCGGCTGTAGACGTCGGCGAGCATGGCGCCGATCTCGTCCCGGCCGTGCAGGACCTTGGGGTTGCTGGGCTGGGTCTGGTGGTCGACGACGTGGATCTCCGCGTCGTCGGCGTAGAGCGACAGAAGTGTCGCCGCTGTGTGATCTTCGATGCCCCGGCGCAGGGCTTCGGTGTCGAAGCCGGGGCGTGCCGCGGTGCCCATGGTGACCTCCTCGGAGGGCCGCGGCCCGAACAGGAGCGAGCCGCGCGGGCCTCTCCTACGAGACTCCTCCGTCGCGCCCGGGTCGGCAAACGCAGGGGCGCACTCCTCCTGACGGGTGAGCGGCGCCCGGCGCCCGTGACCGTGCGGCTGCCGTCCGCGTTGCTGGAAGCATGATCTCAACACGACGTATTGCCGCCGCCGTTGGTCTCGCCGTCGGGGTCACCGGCCTCGTCGCGCCGATGGCGAACGCCGCCGAAGCGCCCGCCTTCAAGGACGGCAAGGTCAGCCCGGTCGCCCTGCTGGACTCGCTCGCGGTGAGCGAGATCCCCGCCGAGCACCAGGCACAGATCCCGAAGGTCGCCGACCAGATGAAGGCGCTGAACCACCTCAACGACCTCCAGCAGCTGCACCAGGTCACCGACATGGCCGCGCCGGTCACGGGACTCCTCCCCGCCGTCGAGTAGCGGGACCGCGCAGCACACAGACCCTGAGGGCCGTCCGGACACGGGCGGCCCTCAGCCGTGCCACGGGTCAGCCCGTCGTGGCCAGGAACTGGGTCGCCGCCAGCTCCGCATACAGCGGGTCGGCGCTCACCAGTTCCCGGTGCGTACCCACCGCGCGGACCCGGCCCGCGTCCATGACGACGATCCGGTCCGCCATCGTCACCGTGGACAGCCGGTGCGCGACGACCAGGACCGTCGTCGTACGGGCCACATCGGCGACGGTGTCGCGCAGGGCCGCCTCGTTGACCGCGTCCAGCTGCGAGGTCGCCTCGTCCAGGAGCAGCAGGCGCGGGTGGCGCAGCAGGGCGCGGGCGATGGCGACGCGCTGGCGTTCGCCGCCCGAGAGGCGGGTGCCGCGGTGGCCGACCAGGGTGTCGAGGCCCTTCGGCAGCCGGGCGACCAGGCCGTCGAGGCGGGTCGTCTTCAGCACGCGGGTGACGTCGTCCGCGCTCGCGTCCGGGTTGCCGAGGAGGAGGTTGTCGCGCAGGGAGCCCGACAGGACCGGCGCGTCCTGCTCCACGTAGCCGATGGCGGACCGGAGTCCGGACAGCTCCCAGTCCGCGAGGTCCCGGCCGTCGAGGGTGATGGCGCCGGACTCGGGGTCGTAGAAGCGCTCGATGAGGGAGAACACGGTGGTCTTGCCCGCGCCGGACGGGCCGACGAACGCCGTCATGCCCTGGGCCGGCACCTCGAAGGTCACGCCGTGGTGGACGTAGGGCAGGTCGTCGGCGTAGCGGAAGCGGACGTCGTCGAAGGCGAGTGCCGCGGGTTCGGCGCCGGGTGAGGGCAACTGGGCGGGCAGGGACGGCGGTTCGGCCGGGAGCTGCAGTGCTTCCTGGATGCGGGAGAGGGCCGCGGCGCCCGTCTGGTACTGCGTGATCGCGCCGACGACCTGCTGGATGGGCATCATCAGGTAGAAGACGTAGAGGAGGAACGCGACCAGCGTGCCGACGTCGATCGCACCCGTCGCCACCCGTGCCCCGCCCACCGCGAGGACGGTGATGAACGCGATCTGCATCGACAGACCGGCCGTATTGCCCGCCGCCGCCGTCCACTTGGCGGCGCGGATGCTCTGCCGCCACGACTCCTCCGCCGCCGCGTGCAGGGTGCGTTCCTCGCGGTCCTCGGCGCCGGACGCCTTCACCGTGCGCAGCGCGCCGAGGATCCGCTCCAGCGAGGCGCCCATCACGCCGATCGCGTCCTGCGCCTGCCTGCTGGCCCGGTTGATGCGCGGCACGATCACGCTGAGCACGGTGCCCGCGCCCACGATCACGCCGAGGGTGACGGCCAGCAGCACGGGGTCGACCAGACCCATCATCACCACGGTCGCGACGAGGATGAGCCCTTCGGTGCCGAGGCCGACCAGCGAATCGGTGGTGACCTCGCGCAGCAGTGTGGTGTCGGAGGTGATGCGGGCCATCAGGTCGCCGGGCTCGCTGCGGTCCACCGCGCTGATCCGCAGCCGCAGCAGATACGACGACAGGGCGCGCCGCGCGCCGAGCACCACCGACTCGGCGGTGCGCCGCAGAACATACGAACCCAGCGCGCCCAGCGCCGCGTTGGCGACCACCAGCGCCGACATCGCGAGCAACGCCCCGGTGATCGTCCGGTCGTGCGACAGATCGCCGATGAGTCCCCGCGCCACGAGCGGCAGCAGCAGCCCCGTACCGCCGGTGACCAGCGAGAGCAGCGCGCCCGCCAACAGGGCCCAGCGGTGCGGCCGTACGTAGTCGAGGAGCAGCCGCCAGGCCGGCGGTCCGCTCCGAGTCCCTGCGATGGCCACGGCGCTCCTCGGGATGCGGTCGGAGCATTCAGGCTACGTCGGCCGCCGCCGACGGTGTCGAGCCGCCGTCGTGCCCTTACCGATCAGTCACGCGTAGGGTCTCAGGCAGGGACAACGATCGACGAAAGGGTTCAGGACCATGGCGCAGGAAGTGCGCGGCGTGATCGCGCCGGGAAAGAACGAACCGGTCCGGGTCGAGACGATCGTCGTACCCGACCCCGGCCCCGGTGAGGCCGTGGTGAAGGTACAGGCCTGCGGGGTCTGTCACACCGACCTGCACTACAAGCAGGGCGGCATCAGCGACGACTTCCCCTTCCTGCTCGGCCATGAGGCGGCGGGAATCGTGGAGTCGGTCGGCGAGGGTGTCACCGACGTCGCCCCGGGTGACTTCGTGATCCTCAACTGGCGAGCGGTGTGCGGCAATTGCCGGGCCTGTCTGCGCGGCCGGCCGCAGTACTGCTTCAACACCCACAACGCCGAGCAGAAGATGACCCTCGCCTCGACCGGCCAGGAGCTCTCCCCGGCCCTCGGCATCGGCGCCTTCGCCGACAAGACGCTGGTCGCGGCGGGCCAGTGCACCAAGGTCGACCCGACCGTCTCCCCGGCAGTCGCCGGGCTGCTCGGCTGCGGGGTGATGGCCGGTATCGGCGCGGCGATCAACACCGGGAACGTCGGGCGCGGTGACACCGTCGCCGTCATCGGCTGCGGCGGGGTCGGCGACGCGGCGATCGCCGGGGCCCGGCTCGCGGGCGCGGCACGGATCATCGCCGTCGACATCGACGACCGCAAGCTGGAGAAGGCCCGCTCGATGGGCGCCACGCACACCGTGAACTCCAAGACGTCCGACGCCGTCGAGGCGATCCGCGAACTGACCGGCGGCTTCGGCGCCGACGTCGTCATCGAGGCGGTCGGCCGCCCCGAGACGTACAAGCAGGCCTTCTACGGCCGTGATCTCGCCGGCACGGTCGTCCTCGTCGGCGTTCCGACGCCCGAGATGAAGCTCGAACTCCCGCTCCTGGACGTCTTCGGGCGCGGCGGTTCCCTCAAGTCGTCCTGGTACGGCGACTGTCTGCCCTCCCGCGACTTCCCGATGCTGATCGACCTGCACCAGCAAGGCCGCCTGGACCTGGGCGCGTTCGTCACCGAGACGGTCCAACTCGACGAGGTGGAGAAGGCGTTCGAGCGGATGCACGGCGGGGATGTGCTGCGTTCGGTGGTGGTGCTCTGATGGCCGCGCGCATCGAACACCTCGTCACCTCCGGGCAGTTCACGCTCGACGGCGGCACCTGGGACGTCGACAACAACGTGTGGATCGTCGGCGACGACCACGAGGTCGTCGTGATCGACGCCGCCCATGACGCCGACGCCATCCTCGCGGCGATCGGCGAGCGCAGACTGACCGCCATCATCTGCACCCACGCCCACAACGACCACATCGACGCCGCCCCCGCCCTCGCGGACCGCACCGGCGCCACGATCTGGCTGCACCCCGACGACCTGCCCCTCTGGAAGCAGACCCACCCCGACCGGGACCCCGACGCCCATCTCGCCGACGGCCAGGTGATCGAGGCCGCGGGCGCCGACCTGAAGGTCCTGCACACACCGGGGCATGCGCCCGGCGCCGTCTGCCTCTACGACCCCGGGCTCGGCACGGTCTTCACCGGCGACACCCTCTTCCACGGCGGCCCGGGCGCCACGGGACGGTCGTACTCCCACTTCCCGACCATCATCGACTCCATCCGCGACCGCCTCCTGACCCTCCCGCCGGAGACGAAGGTGCTCACGGGACACGGCGACTCGACGACGATCGGCGCGGAGTCCGCGCACCTGGAGGAGTGGATCGCGCGGGGGCACTGAGGTCCCGGACGCAATCCCGACAGAAGATGTCCGGCTTCGCGTGCACGATCGACATGACACACGTCGAACGAACACGGGAGGTCGGACATGCCGGGCCCACTGGAAGGCAAGGTCGCGCTGGTCGCCGGGGCGACGCGCGGAGCGGGACGCGGGATCGCCGTGGAGCTGGGCGCGGCCGGCGCCACCGTCTATGTGACCGGCCGTTCCACCCGCGCCCGGCGCTCCGAGTACGAACGGCCCGAGACGATCGAGGACACCGCCGACCTCGTCACCGCGGCCGGCGGCCGGGGCGTCGCCGTACCCACCGACCACCTGGACCCCTCGGCCGTACGGGCCCTCGTCGACCGCATCGACGACGAACAGGGCCGCCTCGACATCCTCGTCAACGACATCTGGGGCGGCGAGCACCTCTTCGCCTGGGACACCCCGGTCTGGGAACACGACCTCGACAAGGGGCTCCGCCTCCTCAGGCTCGCGGTCGAGACCCACGCGATCACCAGCCACCACGCCCTGCCTCTGCTGCTGCGCGGGCCCGGCGGCCTGGTCGTCGAGATGACCGACGGGACCGCCGAGTACAACCGCGACACCTACCGCGTCTCCTTCTTCTACGACCTCGCCAAGTCGTCCGTCCTGCGCATGGCCTTCGCCCTCGGCCACGAACTCGGCCCGCGCGGCGCCACCGCCGTGGCGCTCACCCCGGGCTGGCTGCGCTCGGAGATCATGCTCGACCAGTTCGGCGTACGCGAGGAGAACTGGCGCGACGCCCTCGACCGCGTCCCCCACTTCGCCATCTCGGAGACCCCGCGCTACGTGGGCCGCGCCGTCACCGCCCTCGCGACCGACCCCCAAGTGGCCCGCTGGAACGGGCAGTCGCTGTCCAGCGGCGGACTCGCCCCGGTCTACGGCTTCACGGATCTCGACGGGAGTCGGCCGGACGCGTGGCGGTATCTGGTGGAGGTGCAGGACGTGGGGAAACCGGCGGATGCGACCGGTTACCGGTGAGTTCAGACGGGGTGCACGGGTGGCAGCACCCACGCGGCCGAGTGACCTGGCGGCAGGGCCAGATCATCACGTACGGCCGCGTAGTAGCCCTGGCGCCCTTCCCGCTGCCGCTCCAGCAGATCCTGCCACGCCTCCGGATCGTGCGTGCCGTCGCGCAGGAACCGCTCCATCGCCAGCACCGAGGTGACCCAGACCCGGGCCTTCGCCACCACCTCCGGGCTGCCCAGCATGAGCAGTGTCTCTCCGGCCGGGTCGCGGGCCAGCGCGGCCTCGGCGATCAGCGGGGCCGCCTCGTCGGGCGACAGGGGATGTGGATGCGGGTCGTTGCGGAAGTGGGACGCCACTCGGTAGGTGAGGGTGACCGTCCTCTTCAGGACCCGTGCGTAATCGGTGTACACCGCGAGCCGCCGCTCCTCCCAACGGGCCTCCCGTTCGCGGTGGAACCTCACCCGCTCACCCCGCACGATCGCCACGTACGAACCGAGCGCACCGATCACCACACCGATCAGCGCGGGCAGTTGCTGTATGAACGCGTTCATGCCCGCACGGTATCTGCCGAGTTGATCGTTACGGCAGTACGTTCGGGACCATGACTGACTCAAGGCGCTTCGAGGGTTACGGAGTTCTCGTCACCGGTGCGGCCCGCGGCATCGGCGCGGCCGTCGCGCGGCGGCTCGCCGAGGAGGGCGCGCGGGTGCTGGTGACCGACGTCGATCCGGCCGAGGCGGAGAAGACGGCGGCGGCACTGCGTGAACTCGGGCTCGGGGCCGAGGCGTTCGGGTGCGACGTGGGGGACCGGGAGGCGGTGGAGCGGGCTGTCGCCCATGCCGTGGGGACGTTCGGGGCTCTCGACGTCATGGTCAACAGCGCGGCCCACTGCACCCCCGACCACCCGCTCTTCGAGGACGAGCCGGACGACGAGTGGGCCCGCGACATCGACATCACGCTCACCGGACCGTACCGCTGCTGCCGTGCGGCCCTGCCGCACCTGGCCGCCTCCGGACGCGGAGCCGTCGTCAACATCGGTTCCGTGAACGGGATTCAGGACTTCGGCAACCACGCCTACAGCGCCGCCAAGGCCGGACTCGCCTCCCTGACCCGCACCCTCGCCGGACACGCGGCCAAGCGGGGTGTGCGGGTCAACCTGGTGGTGCCGGGCACCGTCCGCACCTCCGCCTGGGAAGGGCGGGAGGACGACCTGGACGCCGTACGCGGGCTGTATCCGCTCGGCCGGGTCGGTGAGCCCGAGGACATCGCGGCGGCCGTCGCGTTCCTCGCCTCGCGCGACGCCTCCTGGATCACCGGCACGGCATTGAACGTCGACGGCGGCCTCACCGCGGTCAACACCGGCTTCCGGCGGGCCCTTTCAGAGGGGCAGTGAAGCCAGCATCGCCAGCACCCGGTCCGTATCGGCCCCGGACGTACGCCAGTTGCTGAACGCGGCGCGCAGCGCGGGCGTCCCGTCGTACACCGTCGGGGTCAGGAACGCCTCGCCGGAGGCGGCGACGGCCTCCGCCAGCGCGGCCACCCGTTCCTGCGTCGGGTTCTCGGAGAGGGTGAAGCAGACGACGTTCAGCCGGACCGGTGCCGACAGCCGCAGGGCCGGGAGCGCGGCGATGCCTTCGCCGAGGCGGTGGGCGAGGGCGACGTTGCGCTCGACGATCTCGCGGTGCCCGGCGCGGCCGTAGGCCAGGAGGGAGAACCAGGCCGGGAGGGCGCGCAGCCGACGGGAGTTCTCCGGGGTGAGATGGAGGAAGTCCGGGTCGCCGGTCGGCAGGCCGAGGTACGGCGAGGAGTTGTGGAACACGCGGGTCTGCAGGTCGCGGCGGCGGGTGAACTGGACGGCCGCGTCGTAGGGCACGTTGAGCCACTTGTGCAGGTCGACGCAGACGGAGTCCGCCGCGTCGAGTCCATCGACGAGGTGCGCGTAAGCGGGGGAGAGGGCGGCGAAACCGCCGAACGCGGCGTCCACGTGCAGCCAGAAGTCGTGCCGTTCCTTGAGGGCGGCGATGGCCCGCAGGTCGTCGAAGTCGACGGTGTTCACGGTGCCGGCGTTCGCCACGACGATCGCCGGACGGCCTCCCAACCCGGCCAGGGCGGCGTCGAGTCGGGCCACGTCGACGGCCTCGCGGTTGCCGGCGAGCACGGGCACCTGCCGCAGCCGGTCCCGGCCGATGCCCAGCACGGACAGCGCCTTGGTGATGCTGGAGTGCGGGCTCCCGGAGAGCACGTCCACCGGGCCGAGCGCGACGGCCCCGTCCCGGGACACGTCCACGCCCAGCCGCTCACCGAGCCACTCGCGGGCCACCGCGAGCCCCACCGTGTTGGACACGGTCGCACCGGTCACGAAGGCCCCGGAGTGCGCCTCGCCCAGTCCGAACAGCTCGCTCAGCCAGCCGACCGTCTCCCGCTCCAGGGCCGTCGCCCAGGAACCGGCCGCGCCGGACACGTTCTGGTCGTACGCACTGGTCAGCCAGTCCCCGGTGACCGACGCGGGCGTCGCACCGCCCGTCACGAACCCGAGGTAGCGCGGTCCCGCCGACCCCGAGAAACCGGGCGCCCAGCGCTCGGCGAACCGCGCGAGAGCACCCTCGGCACCGGTCCCGTCGGCAGGCAACGGGTCATGATCGGGTGCCTTCCCGGTGTGGACGACCGGCCGCTCGTCCACACCGGCCAGCTCACGGGCGGCGAAGTCACGGGCGGACTGGAGGAGTTCGGGGAGCCGGGCGAGATCGTCGGCGAGGGTGGGGTGCATGGGCGGCAGCGTAGGCGGAGGCGGCGGTCCGGGTATCGGTCCACTCCGAGGAAAGTGGACCGACAACCCGTACTACTCCCGTCCGGGCAACCTCTCCCGCAAGGCCTCCAGAAACGTCCGCGCCGCCGGTCCCGCAGGGCCGTCCGTGCGCCAGACCACCGCGACCCGCCCCCGCGCCCGGGCATCGTCGATACGGAGCATCCGCAGCGCCTGTGGCTCTGGCGGTGCCGTCGTGGTCTCGGAGGCGTCCTGCGGGCGTGGGACCACGGCCACCCCGAGCCCCCGTTCCGCGAGCCGCAGCAGCGCGTCCGGGGCCGCCGCCTCACAGGTGACGCTGGGCCGGAAGCCCGCCTCCGCGCACAACCGGTCCAGGACTCCGCGCACCCCCGTCCCCCTGGGCAGGCTGATCAACCGATGCCCGCGCAGCGCGGTCAGCGGGACGGACGTACGACCGCCGTGTTCGTCGAGCAGGGGATGGCCCGGCGCCACCGCAGCGACCAGGGGTTCGTCGATCACGATCCGGAGGGCGAGGCCGGGTGGCGGCTCGGGGTCCGGCAGGCCCGCCACGGCGATGTCGAGCTCCCCGTGGCGCAGCGCGGCGAGCATCCGGTCTGAGGTGTCCTCGGTGAGGGTGATCTCCACCTGCGGATGCGCGTCATGGAAGTCGGCGAGCAGCGCGGGCACGTCCATGTGATGGCCGAGGGCTCCGGGCACCAGGCCGATCGCCACCCGCCCGCGCAGCAGCCCGCCGAACTCCGCCGCCGTCTGCCGCACCCCCTCGACGGCCGCGAGAGCGGCACGCGCGTACGGGAGTACGGCCGCGCCGACCTCCGTCGGCCGAACCGTCCGCCCCGACCGGTCCAGCAGGGGTTGGCCCAACTCCCTTTCCAGCTGCCGGATCTGCGCGCTCACCCCGGGCTGCGCGAGATGCAACCGCTCGGCGGCCCGGGTGAAGCCGGCCTCCTCGACGACCGTCACGAAGTACCTCAGCTGCCTCAACTCCATAACCAGCAATGCTAGTTGTGAGACGGACTGACTCTTGGACTTATGGATCAGGCGCCGGGACCCTGGACACATGGGGACCACGACGAACGACATCACCACGGCCATCGCGGCCGAACGCCAGGAGCTGGCCGACCTGTTGGACACGTTGACGCCCGCGCAGTGGGAGGCGCCGAGTCTGTGCGCGGGGTGGCGGGTGCGTGAGGTCGTGGCACATCTGTCCATGGGTTTCCGGTACCCGACAGGCCGGGTGCTGTGGGAACTGGCAAAGTCGCGTGGCAGTCTGCACCGCACGACCGACCGGCTGGCCCGCCGGGACGCGGCCGATCACACCGACCGGGAACTGACCGGTTTCCTCCGCGAGCACGCCCACCACCCCTGGAAACCACCCGTCGGCGGCATCGCGGCGGCCCTCGGCCACGACGTCGTGCACGGCCTGGACAGCACGGTCGCGCTCGGCCTGGACCGCTGTGTTCCCGAGGACCGCCTGCGGATCGTCCTGAACGCCGTCGACCCCAGGGCGTTCCGCCTCTTCGGGACCGACCTCGACGGCGTACGGCTGTGCGCCGACGACCTCGACTGGTCCTTCGGCACCGGCACGCCCCTGCACGGCCGGGCCCAGGACCTGCTCCTGGTCGCGTACGGCCGGCGGCTGCCGGCGGGGCACCTGAGTGGCGAGGAATGTCACCGTTTCGTCGCAGCGTGACCCGCCCTACAACCCCTACCCTTGCGCACCTGTCTAGGTGGCAGAGATCGCAGTACCGGGGCAAGGGAAAGGGCAGGTCATGGGGGACATACGCAGACGGGGTGCCATAGCACTCGGTATCACCGGGCTGGTCGCACCGCTCACGCTCGCGCTGGGCAGCGTGCCGGCGCAGGCGGCGGCGAGTTGTACGACGCAGGCGGGGCCGTATCAGAAGCAGGTGGAGAAGTTCCTCGGCCGGCCCGTCGACGGCAAGCAGTCCGCCGCCGACTGCAAGGCCATCCGGGCCTTCCAGACCAAGCACGGCATCACGCCGAACATCGGCTACGCGGGCTCCGTCACCTGGGGTGTGATGGACCTGATGAACAAGCAGAAGGCCGTGGGCAACAAGCCCAACGCGGCCGGCAAGTGCCCGACCAACAAGGGCCGTATCGTCTGCGTCAACCTCACCCTTCAGATCAGCTGGATCCAGGACGGCAGCCGGCTCGTCTACGGCCCGGTCCCGGTGCGCACCGGCCGCAACGGCTACGAGACCCGCACCGGTCTGAAGAAGATCTACTGGCGGGACATCGACCACGTCTCGAACATCTACAACGTGCCCATGCCCTACAGCCAGTTCTTCGACGGCGGCCAGGCCTTCCACTCGGTCAACCTCAGCATGTGGAACCCGCCGGGCTCGCACGGCTGCGTCAACATGACCCCGACCACCGCGAAGAAGTACTGGTCGCTGCTGAAGAACGGCGACGACGTCTTCGTCTACGGCCGCAAGCCGGGCACCTGACAGTCAGTCACCCGGCCTGCGTACCAACGCCGTTACTCGGGCGCGTCCCCGAAGTCCGGGATCTCCAGCCTCGCCCCGCCCTGCCGTGCCGAGTCGTGCGCGACGATGCCCGGCAGGGTGTAGCGGGCCGCGACCCACGCGTTCACGGTAGGCAGGGTGCGGGAGTTGACCGCGGTCACGAAGTCGTCCGCCAGGAAGTGGTGGCTGCCCTCGTGGCCGTTGTGCAGGTTGTCGAACTCCCGCGGCAGCCGCGACCGGTCGTGCACGGGCGCCGATCCGGAGGTGAAGGCGGCCCGGAGGTCCGGCGCGATGTGCTGGAGTGACGGATCGTCAGGAGACATGGTGGGCTTGGGCTCCAGCAGCTCGCTGATGTCCTTCACCCCCTTCTTGTCCTGCCAGAAGGCCACCGTGGCGAGCTGCTCCATGCTCGCGTCCGTGCCGAAGAACCGGAAACGCGACTCCCGGATCTGCGAGGGATAGCCCACGCGCCGGAACTCGTTCGTACGGAACGAACCGCCGCCCGCCACCTCGAACAGCGCGGTCGCGTTGGAGAAGTCGTTGCCGAACTGGCTGACCTCGCGGTCGAAGACCCCGTCCCCGCGCTCGTCCACGACCCCGATCGCGGACACGCTCACGGCGTGTGTCTGCCAGGCGCCGAGCACCCCGCCCACCGAGTGCGTCGGGTACAGCAACGGCGGATAGCTGGCGGTGGCCTTCCAGCCCTCGCCGCCGCTGTACTGGTACGCTTCGTAGAACCCCAGATCCATGTCGTGGACGTAGTCGCCCTCGGCGTAGAAGATCCGCCCGAAGGCGCCCTCCGCGATCTGGTTGCGGGCGTGCACGGTCGCCGGGTTGTACTGGCTGGTCTCGCCCATCATGTACGTCAGTCCGGTCGCCTTGACCGCGTCGATGATCGCCGCGATCTCCTCGGTGCTGATCGCCATGGGGACCGCGGAGTACACGTGCTTGCCGGCGCCGAGCCCCTGGAGGACCAGGGGGCCGTGCGTCCAGCGCTGGGTGAAGATCGCGACGGCGTCGACGGCCTTCGAGTCCAGCATCGCTTCGTAGGAGGGGAAAGTGCCCGCCAGCCCTTGTTCGGCGGCCAGTTGCTCCGCCCGCTCCGGCAGGAGGTCGGTCACGTAGACCTCGCTCACGCCCGGGTGGGCCTGGAACAGTCTGGCGAACTGGCCCGAGAACTGGCCTGCTCCGACGATGCCGAGGGAGAACGTCATAGGTGCGTGTCCTTCTCTGACGAGGATTTCACTGACTCAAGAGTCGTCGACCGATGAGTCACTGACCGAGGATGAAGTTGATCTGCTTGTTGGTCTTGCCCAGGCCGCCGACCGGTGCGTCGTTGGCGTAGACGTCCTGCATGGCGGGGCGCATCAACGCGTACACGTCCGCCGAGTAGTTGGTGATCGGGAAGGAGAAGGTGGAGAAGTCCTTCTTGTCGGCGACCGGCCGGGTGAAGGCCGTGACGTCGATGCCCTTCTTCTTGTAGGCGGCGACGGCGGCCTTCGTGCCGTCCGGGGTCGCGGGGAAGACGATGCCGTAACTCCCCACCGTCTTCTGGCAGTTGTCCGATGACAGGTAGGTCACCCACTTTCGCGCGCCCGCCTTGTTGGGGGCGTTCTTGGTGATCGAGTCGGCCAGTCCGTTCATCATGGTCGCCCGTTTCCCGGTCGGACCGGTAGGGGTATATGCGGTGCCGATCTTGATGCCCTTGGCCGCGGCGTACGTGGAGATCATCCAGGCGCCGTCGAACGCGGTCGCCGCCTTTCCGGCCGCGATCTGCACGTTGGGCGGGTTGGCGCCGTCGCTGTAGTCCGTGAACGGCGCGAGGTAGCCCTTCTTCGCCAGGCCGAAGTACCACTTGACCGTCGACTGGAAGGTCTTGCTGTCGTACTGGTACTTCGTGCCCCAGCGGGTCTTGTCCGTGTAGTTCCAGCCGGCCGAGGCGGTGAAGGGACTCCACGTCGTCTGACCGTCGGAGTCACCGGCGCCCCCGGTGGCCATGCCGTACACCTTGACGTGGTGCTTGTCGAAGCCCGGTTCGTCGCCGCGCTTGCCGTTCTTGTCGATGGTGAGGTGGGCGATGGCCTTCTCGAAGGTGCCGCCGTCCGTCGGGTTCCAGGACAGGCTGCCCAGCTGATCGGCGCTCAGCCCCGCCGACCTGGCCATCTTCTGGTTGTAGAAGAGGGCGACCGTGTCCCAGTCCTTGGGCGTGCCGTACTGATGTCCGTCCTGGCCCTGCCAGTTGGCGGCGAGACCCGGCTGATAGGCGGACGCGTCGATGTCGAGGTCGTCCAGCGGCTGGAGCACCTTCAGGTCGGCGAACTGGCCGAACTTCTGGATGTGGTCGGTGAACACGTCCGGCTGGGTGCCCGCGATGAAGCTCGCGGTGAGCTTGGTCCAGTAGTCCGCCCAGCCCAACTGGGTGATTTTCACCTTGAGTCCGGGGTTCTGCTGCTCGAAGCCCTTCGCGCAGGCCTGGTAGGCGGGGAGTTGGTTGGAGTCCCACAGCCAGTACGTCACCGTGTTCGAGGCCGACCCCACGGAGTCGCCCTTCGCGCAGCCCGCCGTCAGGGACAGCGCGAGCGCCCCGGTCAATGCCATGACCGTACGAAATCGCATGCCCTGCCCCTTACTTGATTCCGGTGAAGCTGATGGAGCTGACGATGCGGCGCGCGAACACCCCGAAGAGGACGAGCATCGGGAGCGCGGCGATGAGGGTCGCCGCCATCAGGCCCGACCAGTCGTAGCCGGTCTGCGGGGTCTGTGAGCGGAAGATGGCCAGCGCCACCGACAGCACGCGGGAACTGTCGCTGTAGGACACCATCAGCGGCCAGAAGTAGTCGTTCCAGGACGTGATGTACGTCAGCACGCCCAGGGTGAGGACCGGTGTGGACGCCATCGGCAGCAGGACCCGGAAGAAGACGCGGACCTTGCCCGCACCGTCGAGCAGGGCGGCCTCCTCGACCTCGCGCGGGATGTTCATGAAGAACTGCCTGAGGAAGAACACCGCGAACGGCGTCATGAACATCGTCGGCAGCGCGATCCCCAACAGGGTGTCCACGAGCCCGAGTTGCTTGATGAGGACGAAGTTCGGCAGCAGGGTGAAGATCGCCGGCACCATCAGCCCGGCCAGGAACAGCCCGAACATCCGGTCCCGGCCGCGCCAGCGGAGCCGGGCGAAGGCATAGGCGGCCATCGCGGAGAAGAACACCTGGCAGACGGTGACCAGGGTCGAGACGACCACCGAATTGAGCAGATAGCGCCAGAACTTCAGCCCGCCGCCCGAACCGCCCTGCGCGATCGCCTCCTTGGTCGACTGGAGGCCGAGCGCCCGCTCGAAACCGCCGGTGGTGAAGTCGACCGGCAGCGGGTCCGAGGGGTGGGCGGCGAGCCCGGCGTTGGTGGAGAGCGCGGTGCGCAGGATCCAGTAGAAGGGCAGCAGGGTGATCAGCATGATCGCGGCCATCGCGACCCAGGCGGCGACCTTGCCGACGGAGGGCCGGGGCCGGGGCGGCCGTACGACCTCCTGCTTTGCCGTGGGCGTAGGGGCGTTGGGCACGTTGGGTGTGGTGGTCAGGGTGGCCATGTCGACTCCTTCCGGTCAGCCGAGGTCGGTCTGGCCGGCGCGGGTGAGCCGGTACTGGAGGAACGTGATGGCGCTCAGCACGATCAGCAGGGCCACGGACATCGCGGACGCGTAGCCGAACTGGAAGCGTCCGAAGGCGGAGCCGTAGATGTAGTACTGGAGCACGTTGGTCGCGTTCGCCGGGCCGCCCGCGGTGGTCACCGCGACCGTGTCGAACACCTGGAACGAACCGATCACCGTCATGATCAGCACGACCGCGAGGACCGGCCGCAGCAGCGGCATCGTGATCCGCCAGAACATGCGCCACTCGCTCGCGCCGTCCACCTTCGCCGCTTCGTACATGTCGCCCGGGATGGCCTGCAGCCCGGCGAACAGCAGCAGCGCGGTGTAGCCGACGTGCCGCCACACGTTGATCAGGGCGATCGTCGGGATCGCCCAGGTCTTGTCGGCGAGGAAGGGGATGTGGTCGAAGCCGAGCCCGCCGATGATCTCGTTGCCGATGCCGAGCTGGGTGTCGAGGATCCACAGCCAGACGATGCCGGCGACGACGTTCGACATCAGGTACGGCGTCAGCACGATCCCGCGCAACAGGGCGGACTGGGTGAGCCGTTGGAGCAGGACGGCGACGGCGAGGGCCGTGACCGTCTGGATGCCGATGTTGATGAGCACGTACTCGACGGTGACCTTCAACGAGGACCAGAAGATGGGGTCGTGGACCATTCGGTCGTAGTTGTCGAGGCCCACCCACTTCGCCGGCGTCAGCAGGTTGAAGCGGGTGAAGCTCAGGTAGATGCCCCGCAGGGTCGGCCAGAGCAGGAAGACCAGGAAGCCCAGCAGGGCCGGGGCGATGAAGACCGCCGCAAGCCGTCCGTCGCCCCCGCCTTCACGGGCCCGCGGTGGGCGCAATGGGGGGCTGTTTGAGGCGGTGGTCATCTGGAGACTCCTTCGTCTGCGACGGCTCGTCCTCGGGTGACTTACTTTCGACGCGAAAGAATCGTGGCGTCAAGAGTCCTGCATGCTTCTTTTCTGTGCGGGATTTCGGTCGTTGAGTGGGTAGATTATTTCTAGAGCAAAAATATCTTGCGTGTGGGAGTCTGACGCTCATGACCACACGTGCCGCCAGCTGGCAGCCGCTGAGCCCCGGTGAACGCTCCGTGGCGATCGAGGTGCTCGTCCACGGTCCGCTGTCGCGCACCGACATCGCCCGGCGGCTCGACCTCTCGGCGGGCAGCCTCACCCGGCTCACCAAGCCACTGATCGAATCCGGCCTGCTGGTCGAGGTCCCCGACGGCGGCACTCCGGCCGAAGTCCGCCAGGGCCGTCCCTCGCAACCCCTCGACGTGGTCGCCGAGTCCCGCACCTTCCTCGGGTTCAAGGTCACCGAGGACATGGTCTACGGCGTCGTCACCACCCTCAGGAGCGAGATCGTCGCCCGGCTCGACCGACCGCTCACCACCCACGACCCGGCCGAAGTCGCCGACCTGCTCGCCGAGATGACCGGTGAACTCACCGCCCGGTTCCCCACCCTCTCGGGCATCGGCGTCGGTGTCGGCGGTCTCGTCCAGGACCGTGCCGTGGTGGGGGAGTCGGCCTTCCTGCAGTGGAGCGACGTTCCGCTGGCCGAACTGGTCGAGGAGCGCACCGGGTTGCCGGTCGTCGTGGAGAACGACGTGGCCGCGTTCGTCGAGGCCGAGACCTGGTTCGGTGCCGGGCGCGGTCTCGACCGATTCGTCGTCCTCACCATCGGCGCGGGCGTCGGCTACGGCCTGGTCCTCGGCGGCAAGCGGGTGCCCTACGCCGAGGAGGACCACGGCTTCGGACGCCACTGGATCCTGAACCCCAACGGCCCGCTCACGCCGACCGGTGAACGCGGCAGTGCCGTCTCGCTGTTGACCATCCCCAGCATCCGCTACCAGGTCCGGGCCGGCACCGGGCGGGACCTCACGTACGAGGAGATCCTCGCCGGTGCCGCGGCCGGTGAGCCCATGTCCGCCCGGGTGATCGACGAAGCGGCCCGTGCGCTGGGTGTGTTGGTCGCCCAGATCGCCAACTTCGTGCTGCCGCAGAAGATCCTGCTCGCCGGCGAGGGTGTCGGTCTGATGGCCGTGGCCGGGCCGGTGGTGGAGGACACACTGCGCGCCCATCGGCACCCGCTGGCGGCCCCGCTCGACGTGGAGACCAAGGTCTCCGACTTCCACGACTGGGCGCGCGGAGCCGCGGTGTTGGCGATCCAGGTGCTGGTGCTGGGTGTGGCGGAGGTGTGAAATGCGTTACGGGGCTTGACAGATGGACGTGATCAGTAACACGGTCCGATATGTCCGGTTGGCTCGTGATTACTCACATCGCCTTCACCTACGGCGACGTATGCTTCACACCATGTCCACCCGTGTTGAATCAGCCACCGAGCGATCGGCAGCCGAGGTCAACGAGGAGATCAGAGCCCTGTGGCTCCGATCGGGCGGGACACTGAGCGTCGAACAGCGCGAGGAGTACCGGCGGCTGGTGATGGAGTGGGCCACCGCGGCTCCCCAGCCGGCCACGGCGGCCTGAGAGCGGCCGCCCGGCCGACGCGCAGCTGTCGTTCGGATCCCGTCGCCCGGCCTTCCTCGTGACCCTCGGTCCAGCCGGTCGAGCCCCCGTCGACCCGGCCCGATCCACCCGCGACCGACTCCCCGCGTGATCAGCCCCACATCGCCGAATAGTGCCGCTGGAAGGCCTTGCGGTCCTGCTCCGCGCGGATCCAGCGCGTCGCCACCAGCGCGATCAGACTTCCCGCGATCACCAGCAGACCCGGCCCCACGTTCTTGGGGTCGGTGAGCCGGGACGCCAGGGTCGTCGTGCCCGCCGTGGTGTTCGTCGCCGGTGCCGATGTTCCGGGCGTGATCGTACCGGCGGCTGCCCCGCTGCCGGCCGCCGAGGCGGACGGCGCGGGCGAGGCGGCCGTCTTCGGCGCCACCAGCAGCTTGACGTTGAGCGCGGCCAGTGCCTTGGTCAGCGGCTGGAAGAACGTCGTACCGCCCGCCTTGCAGTCGCCGCTGCCGCCCGAGGTCACCCCGAGCGCGATGCCGTTGGAGAACAACGGGCCGCCGCTGTCGCCCGGTTCGGCACACACCGTGGTCTGGATGAGGCCGGTCACCGTGCCCTCGGGATAGTTCACCGTCGCGTCGAGCGCGGTCACCTCACCGTCGTGCAGCCCGCTGGTGCTGCCGCTGCGGAACACCTTCTCGCCCACGGCCGCGTCGGCCAGGCCGGTGATCGTCACCCCGCTGCCGTTGCCGATCGCGACGACGTCCGCGCCCTCGCCAGCCGAACCGCTCGCGTACTGCACCAGTGAGAAGTCGCTGCCGGGGAAGTTGTCGGAGACCGTCTTGCCCAACTGCTGGTCGCCCTGGTTGTCCGCGAACCAGATGGAGCCGACCGGGCCGCAGTGCCCGGCCGTGAGGATGAAGTCGGTCTGCCCGTTGGTCACGTTGTAGCCCGCCGAGCAACGTCCGCCGGTCGACAGGATGGGCTGCGCCCCGTTGATCCGGGTGGTGAACTTGCCCTGCGTGCGCTGCATCTCCACCGAGGCGCCGATGCTCTTGGCGACCTTCGTCATCGCGGCCCAACTGGTGGCGGAGACACTGCTGTCGGCCTCCACGAGCACCTTGTTGTTCCGGTAGTCCATCGCCCACGCGGTGCCCGCGATCTTGGGCGCCGAACCAAGCGTGGTCGCGGCCGACTTCAGCTGGTTCATGCTGTACGGCACGACCTTCGCCTCGGCGCCCGCCTTCGTCACCTCGGCCGCCGTCGCCTTGTCGGTCACCGCGACGACCGTACGGCCGCCGGAGTCGACCCAACTGCCCGCGGTACGGGCCGAACCGAGCTTCGCCACCAGGGCGGAACCCTTGTCCGCGGGCGTCTGCGGCGCGCTGAGCGTGGCGGCGTCCCTGGCCGGGGTGTCACTCGCCATGGCCGCCTGGGTGACCATGGCACCTCCCAGCAGGAGTCCGCCGACGGCCGTCAACCGTGTCACTCGCCGGACGACCCGTCGTCGTGCGTGCCTCATGCCTGGCTCCCGAACCCCGAATGTGCGGTGCCGAACACCGCGAGGCCCTCTGGTCGTTGAGGTGCCCTTCCTCCATACGTGGCCCGGCAGCCTCCCGTTCACCGTCTGGAAGATCGGCTTCGGCCGCCGACGGCAACACGCTCTCCGGACACCCGAGTTGACCTCGGCGGTGCTCGGCGCGGCCCGTCGCCCACGAGCCGTGGTCCCCCTATCTTGAGCCCCATGACCAGCAACCCGCAGGCCGCGTCCGGTGAGCCGAATCCCCTGCGCGCGCTCACCCTCGACCGCCTTCGACGTCGTACCAGCATGAAATGGCGCACCTACCCCGAGGACGTGCTGCCGGTCTGGGTGGCCGAGATGGACGTGCCGCTCGCCGACGCGGTGGTTCGCGCGGTCACGGACGCGCTCGCCCTCGGAGACACCGGCTATCCCGCCGGAACGGCCTACGCGGAGGCGCTCGCCGCGTTCGCCGAGAAGCGCTGGGGCTGGGACGGGCTCGCCGTGGGACGCACCCGGATCGTGCCGGACGTCATGCTGGGCGTCGTCGAGATGCTCCGGCTGGTCACCGGGCCGGGCGAAACGGTGGTGCTGAACCCGCCCGTGTACCCGCCGTTCTTCCAGTTCGTGACCCATATGGACCGGCAGGTGGTGGAGGCGCCGCTCGGTGCGGACCTGCGCATCGACCTCGGCGCCCTGGAGGACGCGTTCCGGCGCGCGGCCGAGGGCGGGCGGCGGGCCGCGTATCTGCTGTGCAGCCCGCACAACCCGACCGGCACCGTGCACACCGCCGCCGAACTGGCCGCCGTCGCCGCCCTCGCCGAGCGGTACGGCGTGCGGGTCGTGGCCGACGAGATCCACGCACCGGTCGTCGCCGCGGGCGCCGCCTTCGTGCCCTACCTGAGCGTGCCGGGCGCGGAGCGCGGGCTGTCGCTCATGTCGGCGTCGAAAGCCTGGAACCTCGCCGGACTCAAGGCCGCCCTGGCCGTTGCGGGACCCGCGTCCGCCGCCGACCTGGCCCGGCTGCCCGAGGAGGTCGGCCACGGCCCGAGTCACGTCGGCGTCATCGCCCACACCGCCGCCCTGCGCGACGGCACCGCCTGGCTGGACGTCCTGCTGACCGGCCTCGACGACAACCGCCGGCTGCTGACCGATCTGCTCGCCGAGCACCTGCCCGCGATCACGTACCGACCGGCCGAGGCCACCTACCTCGCCTGGCTGGACTGCCGTGCGCTCGGCCTCGGCGACGATCCGGCGAGACTCTTCCTCGACCGGGGCAGGGTCGCGCTGAGCCCCGGCATCGACTTCGGGACCGGTGGTCCCGGGCACGTACGGCTCAATCTCGCCACGTCTCCGGAGGTGATCACGGAAGCCGTACGGCGCATGGTGGCGGCACTCGGTTGACGCCCGCCATGCTGTCATGAACACCTGACCCGGCTGCCATGATGAGCCCATGCGTGTGCTGATGCCGGTCCCCGACCGCGACTTCGACGTCACCGAGGTCGCCGTGCCCTGGCGAGTGCTCACCGACGCCGGGCACGAGGTCGTCCTCGCCACCGAGCGGGCCGGGACCCGGCCCGCCGCGGACCCCCGGCTGCTGACCGGCGTGCTCTTCGGACAGCTCGGCGCCGAGGACGAACCCAAACGGTTCTACCAACAGCTCACCGAGGCACCGGAGTTCGGCGCCACGGTCGCCTGGACGGACCTGGACGTGACCGGCTTCGACGGACTGCTGCTGCCGGGCGGCCACGCGCCCGGCATGCGCCAGTACCTCGGCTCCGCCCAACTGCGGGCGAAAGTGGGGGAGTTCTGGGCCCTCGGCCGCCCGGTCGGCGCGATCTGCCACGGCGTCCTCGTCCTGGCCCGCACCCAGGACCCGGCCACCGGCCGCAGCGTCCTCGCCGGACGCCGTACGACCTGCCTGCCCAAGTACATGGAACGCACCGCCTACTTGACCACCGCCTGGCGCCTCGGCCGCTACTACCGCACCTACCCGGCCTATGTGGAGGACGAGGTGCGCGCCGCCCTCGACGACCCGGGCACCCAGTTCGAACGCGGCCCCAGGGAACTCACCCGGCGCGGCACCGCGAGCGACGACACCCACGCGTTCGTCGTAGAGGACGGCGGCTACTTGTCGGCGCGCTGGCCCGGGGACGCATACTTTTTCGCCCGCCGGTATCTCGATCTCCTGCGGGCACACTCGGGTGCTTAGACTGCCGACCATGGACGAGACCCCGCTGGACCGGCTCGGCGCAGGCCAGTACCTGCTGATCACCAGCTACCGCAAGAACGGCTCCCCGGTCCCCACCCCGGTGTGGGTGGTGCGCGACGGCGACACCCTCGGGGTGTGGACGGTCGCCGACTCCTGGAAGGTGAAGCGCATCCGGGCCCGCGCCGATGTCCTCGTGGGCCCCTGCGACCTGCGCGGCAACCCGACCGGCGACCAGGTCCCCGGCACCGCCGAGCTCACCGACGCCGAGACCGCCGCCCGCTACCGCGCCCTCATCAAGCGCAAGTACGGCCTCACCGGCCGTCTCACGCTGCTCGGCAGCCGGCTGCGCCGCGGGCTCGACGGCACCGTCGGCATCCGCGTCACCCTCAAGCCCTGAGGGCGGACCCCGTGCACACCGAACCCAGGGAGCGCCCGTGGACCCCGCGCTGAACCCGGCCGACCTGCGGCTGCGGCAGGAGCGGATCGTCTTCGCCCGGATGCGCAGCACCCAGGACCGGGTCGCCGACGCCATCACCGCCTTCGCCGGCACCATGCTCTTCGTCTATCTGCACGCCCTGTGGTTCGCCGTCTGGATCGCCCTCAACGAAGGGCTCCTCGGGCGGGCCGGGATCTTCGACCCGTACCCGTACGGACTGCTCACGATGATCGTCAGCCTGGAGGCCATCTTCCTGTCGACCTTCGTCATGGTGAGCCAGAACCGGCAGGCGGCCCGTGAGAACGTCCGCGCCGACCTCGACTTCGAGACCAACCTCCGCTCCGAGGTGTGGTCGGCCCACATCGGAGCCGCCCTGGGCCTGGACGCCCACGAGATCGAACAACGCGTGCAGGAACTCCTCACCGAGAACCGCGCCAAGATGAACGGCGGCACGAAACAGCCGAGTTGACCCACCGCACGGAGAAGGGGCCGCAGCCTTCGGGCTGCGGCCCCTTCACTTCGCAGGGCGGTCGGCTACGACGGGTCGAGCACCGTGCCGGTCAGCACGGGTCCGTCGGCGCGCGGCTCGCCGTTCTCGTCCATGGCCCGGAAGAGCACGGACTCGGGCTGCTCGGTCACCTGGTCGGTGATGGTGGGCAGGCTGATCTCCGCACTGGACTGCCCCGCCGGGACGGTCGTCCAGAGGGCCAGGTTCGCCACCTGGGACAGGGGCCGCTCCGGGGCGGGCTCCTCTCCGGAGTTCTCGCGGAGCCACTGTGCGTCCACATCGAGGGTGGACAACTCCGGCCCCGTGGTGACCGGCTGGACGACGAACGCGGGGTTGATGTCCACGTCGGCGGGCGTCGACAGCGTCACCTTCCACTTGAGAGGCTGTCCCTCGGTGACCCGGTCCGCGATCGGGGTGACGGTGTACGTGGGCATCGGGTCGTCGTTCTCGGTGGTCACGCCACCGTGATGCGCGCCGACCACCGCGCCGTGCACCGCCTTCACGATCAGGTCGTGCTGGGCGCCGTAGTCGAAGCGGGTGTTGCCCTTCACCTCGACGGATACGTCGAGGTCGTGGCCGCCGGGCCGGACCGTCACCAGACGTGAGGTGTCCCGGCCCGTGGCCGGGTCGCTGAGGTAGATCCGGACCTGGCCGCTGCCCCGGCCGGAGACCTGGACGGGCACGCGGTACGTCTTGACGCCCGAGTCCCCTTCCTTGACGGTGAGCCGGCCGATGTCGACGCGCGGGAGCGGGGCCGCGACGGCCGCCAAAGTGCCCGGACGCCAGCCCCAGGCGTCCATCAGCCACGCCTGGCCGGAGCGCGAACGCGGGGTCAGCGCAAGGGACTTGACGTGGCGCAGATCGAGTCCGGCGCGCGTGGCCGCGGTCAGCGGCACCCGGACCTCGCGTGCCCAGTAGGAGGCGGTGCGCCCGGTGCCGGGCAGGCCGTCGACGCGGACCCGGCCGAGGGTGGCGCGGTGGCCGGAGGCGTCGGTGAGGGACACGTCGAGCTGGGTGCCGGTGGTGTTGGGCGGCACGATCACCCGCAGGGCGAGGGACTTGGCGCCGCTGAGGGAGACCGGCTTGTCCGGACGCACCGTCGTCGGCGAACCGGCCGCGGACCAGCGCAGCGCGACGGCACGGCGGCCGAACTCCTTGGTGGTGTCCCACTGCGCGAAGTGCGGCGAGATACCCGTGTTGTTGTCGTTCAGGCACGCGGCGGCCGGGTCGGGATCCACCGCGGAGCACAACCTGCCGCCGGACACGGTGACTTGACCGTCGGGCAGGAAGCCGGCGCCGCGGTTCGCGCCCACCCCGTGGGTGAGGACCCGCGCGGGGTCCGCCGAGGGCGCCCGGCGGCCCGAGCCGTCGAGCAGCTCGCGCGCCCGGTCGTCACCGGCGACGAACAGCCGGGCCGCGGTGGCGATGTAGGTGGAGCCGGCCCGGTGCTGCTGGTCGGCGGTCAGCCGGGTCGCGGTGCCCGGCGAGCACACCGCGTCCCGCTGGTCGGGGTCGTTGTAGAAGTCGTCCTCGGCGGGCGCCTGCGCCTGGCCCGGCGTCCACTCGGTGTTGAAGAAGTTGTGGTCGGCGCCCTCGACGTAGACCGCGCTGTGCAGTGCGGCACCCCTGCTGACTCCGCGTGTCCCGTCGACGTACACCTCGCCCTGGAGGTCGGAGACGTCACCGTCGCAGCCGGGCAGGAGGGTCACCGACGGCACGTCGGCCACCGGGTTCTGGCCGAAGATCGTCGGGCCGATGAGGACGGTGCCGCGGATCTTCCAGCGCACCGGGCCGTGATAGCCGTCCTGCGCGGCCGGCGGCGGGTAGAGGCTGTCCATCGCCGCCCGGTTGACGCCCTCGCCGCCGCGCGAGTGGCCGATCAGCAGGACGCGGGAGAGGTCGGCCGGCGGCGCGTTGCGGACGACCGCCGGAGCGGTCCGCGGGTGGGCGGACCAGTCGGCCCAGTGGGCCAGGTGGAGCCGGACCAGCGACGAACGGGCCTGGGCGCCGGCGTCCTCGGCCTCGGCGTCCTGGGCGTTGATGCCGTTCGCGGAGATCGAGACGGTCACATAGCCCTGGGAGGCCAGAAGTTGTTGGTCGCGCAGATAACCCCGGTAGCTCGGGACGGACTTGGTGCCGGTCGGGCAGGGCCAGTCGCCGGTGATGTCCTCGGTGCCCGGCTTGTAGCAGGTGTAGTGGCGGCCGTGCAGGAACAGCGCGAGCGGCCGCTTGCCGGTGGCACCCTTCGGTGCGACCACGACGGCCTTCATCTCGATCGGCGTGGAATACCCGGGCAGACGGACCGAGTTGAGGGCGTACTCACCGGTCGTCGTACGGTACGCACCCGGCTTGCCGGGATCGATCGCGCCGGGCGGGAGCAGGGCCGGGCGTTGCGCGGCGGTCTCCGAACGTCCGCCGCCGGAGCCGGAGGTGTCACCGGCGGCGTCCAACCGCCGTCCGCCGGCCAGGACTTGAAGGTCCGTCAGTTTCCCGGGTGAGGCGGCACCGAGGCCGAGCCGGAACGTCCGGCCGTCCTTCGCCGGTCTCGGTACGCCGAGGAGCCGGCCACCGGCATGGAACTCGACCCGGGCGTCCCCCATGGGCACCTGCCGGCCCGAGCGCCACACCAACTGCTGCGCCGACCCCTTCCCGGTGATCCGCCAACCCGGTGGCAGAGTGCCGTCGTCGGCCGTTGCCGTGGCCGTGAACGGTCCGGTCTCCGCCGGTGGTACCGCCTGCGCGGACCCGGACACCCCACCCGCCACCGCGAGCACCGCCGCGGCCGTGACCCATATTCGCCGGGCACGGAACAATGTGTTCTCCTCCTCGAACCCCAGACGCGGGCGCCCCGTCGGTCCCGGGAGCCCCTCGCGCCCCGGAGGACGGGAAGCGGAGCCTGTGGGTTGCCTGTGGAGGAGGATTCGGCCGATCTTCGGCGCGCACATGCCCGAACTCGGCCGTGCGGCACGGCCGTTCAGGAGCCGTCTGCCGGCCGGTAGACGGTCAGTGCCAGGCGCGGTACGGCTCGTCGAGGAGCTGGAAGACGGGCTCGCCCCGCACCGGGTCCTTGGCCGTGGACAGCCGGACGCGGTCGCCGCTGTGGATGCCGAGGGGATGGCCGATGACCCGGCCGCGCACCACGAAGCCCTCGGCCATCTCTATCAGCGACACATTGCGGGCGGCGGGGGTGTTGCGGTGCACGACCGTCGAGTGGCGCACCGTGCCGGTGCCCTCGCTGCGCTCGGTGCGCAGGTCGCCGCCCTGGCAGACCGGGCACAGGAGCCGGTGGTACATCGCGGTGCCGCACCAGGTGCAGCGCTGGAAGAGGATGGTGTCCCCGTCCGGGGTGCGCGGTTCGAGTACGCCCGCCGGGGAGCCGACTGCCGGACGGGTCGCGAATCCTGAGTGCTGGTACACGCTGTCAACTCCCTGCGCTCGGCCGGAATCCCGCGTGCGCGGCCGAGCCGGGCACGCGGGTGCGCGGTTCGCCGTGCCACCGTGCACGACCACAGCGTATGGCACTCAGTGCCAAGCGTAAAGATACTGCGTACCCTCGTATTTCCCGGGTCAGTCGCGGCCGAGCGCGGACTCTATCTCCTGGACGACGCGCCACAGCGGCGCGTCACGCCGGGAGACGACCACCACGACGTCCTCGGGCTGTTGGCGCACCTGCACTGCGGCGGACACCGGCGGATGCCCGAAGGCGGACTGCACGTACCCCAGCGCGTGGTCCACCTCGGTGGCCGCGTCGCGCTGCCCGTCCGAACGCAGCCAGGAACGCAGCGCGTTGTTGTGCGCCGCCACCACGGCGGCGGCGATCACATCGGCCTGCAGGGTGCCGTCGGGGCGCCCGGCGAAACGCCCGCGCAGATAGTCGGCGAGGGCCCGCTCGTAGCGCCACACCACCGACAGCTCGTACGCGCGCAGTCCCGGCACCTTCTTGGTGAGGCGGTAGCGCTGGACCGAGAACGTCGGGTTCTCGTTGTACATCCGCAGCACGAGCCGGGCCGCGTCGCAGACCCGCTGCACGGGTTCGTGCTCGTCGCCGCCGGACGCGAGGAACGCCGTCATGTCGGCGAGGCAGCGCTCGTGGTCGGGGAAGACCACGTCCTCCTTCGACGGGAAGTAGCGGAAGAACGAACGCCGTCCGACCCCGGCCAGTGCCACGATGTCGTCGATGGTGGTCTGTTCGTAGCCCCGCTCCAGGAACAACTGGAAGGCGGCCGCGACCAGGGCGTCCCGCATGGGCGGCTTGGAGCTCATGGACGGGAACGTAGCACCAGGCCGACACGGATGGCACTCAGTGCGCTGCCAAAAGGGAACTGAGTCCCCTGAGGCACGTCCTGAGGCCCACGGCGGAGCGCGGCAGCCGATGCGGTCGAGACGATCGAGACGGTCGATACGGTCCGAGGCATAGAGTGACGGCGACCAGCAGTGCCTTCAGGGGGACCCATGCGACTTCACGTCGACCAGCGCCATGAGCGGGTGCTCGAACTCGTCAAGGAGCGCGGCAGCCTGCGGGTCGCCGAACTCGCCGCGGAACTGGGCGTCTCCGCCGTCACCCTGCGGCGCGACGTGGAGACGCTGGCCACGCAGGGCCGGGTGCGGCGACTGCACGGCGCGGTGGTGTGGCCGGGCGGGGCCGTCGTGGAGCCGACGGTGCGGCGGGACCCCGACGAGGGCCCGGTGATCGGAATGATCGTGCCGACCACCGCCTCGATCTTCGCCGACATCGTGCGCGGCGCCCGCGAGGCCGTACGGGCCCAGGGCGGCCGGCTGGTCCTCGGGGTGTCCGGATACGTCGACACGGAGGACGCCGTGCAGGCCGGGCATCTGCTCGCGGGCGGCGCGCAGGGACTGCTCGTCGCGCCCAGCTGGTCCGGCGGAGTGCCCGTCGACGGGCAGGAGCGGTGGCTCGTGGACCGGAGCGTGCCCACCGTCCTGGTCGAACGCGCCGCCCCGCCCGGCAGCCCGGCCGCCGCCCTCGACCGGGTGCGCACCGACCGGGCCCACGGAGCCGCGGTCGCCGTCGGCCACTTCGCCGCCCTGGGCCACCGCAGGATCACCGCGGTACTCCAGGAAGGCCCGCACGCCGCGCAGATCACCGCGGGCTACGAGTCGGCCGTACGCTCCCTCGGTCTCGAAGCCGCCCCTGGCGCCCCCTCGGTCCGCGAACACGGCGACTACGAGGCGAGCGTGGACTTCCTGGCCGACGCGGTGCGCGGACGCGGGGTCACCGCGGCCCTCGTGCACAGCGACGAGGACGCGATCGTGCTCGTGCCCCGGCTCCAGTCCCGCGGCATCCGCGTCCCCGACGACCTGGCGCTCATCGCCTACGACGACGAGGTCGCCCCGCTCGCCGACGTCCCGCTCACCGCCGTCGCCCCGCCGAAACGGTCGGTGGGGGAGCTGGCCGCGAAGCTGCTGCTGGGACGGCTCGCCGAGCGCGGCACCGGAGCGCGGCCGGTCCCTCGTCAACACGTGGAACTCCTCCCCGAGTTGAGGATCCGCGCTTCCTGCGGAGACGGCCCGCCCACCTGGTGAACACGGTCCGACCGTTTTGATCATTACGCGCGAACGCTCTCCGCGCCCTCAGCCAAGGAGAACCGGCATGCCCTCCCTGCCTCCGGCCCGCCCCCGCATCCTGTACGTCACCGACCTGGCCTACCAGGCACGCGGGCGCCGCTACTGCGACGAGGACATCGAGCTGACCTCCCGGCTGCGCGAGGACTTCGACCTGGCGCTGTGTCATCCGCTGGACGCGGCAGGGCTGATGGACGGATTCGACGCGGTCGTGGTCCGCAACAGCGGTCCCGTCCTCGCCTACCGGACGGAGTACGACGCGTTCCGCGAGCGCGCGACCGACGCCGGGACCCGCGTCTACAACCAACTCTCGGGCCGGGCGGACATGGCGGGGAAGCAGTACCTCCTGGACCTCGACGCCGCCGGATTCCCGGTCATCCCGACCGTCGACCGGATCGAGGACCTGGACCGGCTGCCGCGCACCGACCGGTACGTGGTCAAGCCCAAGCTCGGCGCCGACTCGATCGGGCTTCGGATCGTCCCGGCCGACCGGCTGGCGGCCCTCGCCGACGGGAGCGTCCTGGTCCAGCCGTGCGTCGACTTCTCGTACGAGGTCTCCTTCTACTTCATCGACCACGACTTCCAGTACGCCCTCCACGCCCCGGACACCGGCCAGCGCTGGCGGCTCGAAACCTATCAACCCACCGCCGCCGACCTGGAGTTCGCGCAGCGGTTCGTCGACTGGAACACCATCGACCACGGCATCCAGCGCGTCGACGCCTGCCGCGCCCCGGACGGCGGACTGCTGCTGGTCGAACTGGAGGACCTGAACCCCTACTTGTCACTGGAGGCACTCGACGACACGCGCCGGGACGCGTTCGTCGCCGCGCTGAAGGCATCCCTGCACCGGTTCGTCGGAGCCTGACCTGAACTCCTGAGGCCCTGCGCGCGTATCTCTCCAGGAGGATGGCGGAGATCCGTGCGCGCGGAACGGAAGGAGAGCAGTGTGTCTACACCGCCCGAATCGGGAGCCCCGTCCGGCGGCCCGGTCCTGGAACCCGCCCGTGTACTGCGCCGCCGCCGCTCCGACAATCTCGCGGAGCTGATGCGGGAGCCCCGCCGGGACTCCTCCGTCTTCGAGTCGGTCCCGGTGCCCCGGCCGTTCTTCGGCTCCGACGACGAGACGCAGGAACTGCCGCCCGTACGCGGTGACTTGCGCCCGCTGCCGAGCGACAGCCCCTTCGGCCCCGGACTCCGCCGGGCCGCCATCACCATCGGGGTCAGCGCCGCCGCCCTGGTCGGCTTCGCCTGTGCCCTCCTGCTGCCCGGCAGAGGCGAGGCCAGCACCGCACAACCGGTCACCACACCCACCCCGGTGACCTCCGCCACCGCCACGAGCGCCGCCGACCCCGACGGCGCCGGCACCCTCCGCGAGGGAGACAGCGGAGCCCAGGTGACGGAGCTCGAACAACGCCTGCTGCGCATCCCCAACGTCTACGAGAACGGCTCCACCAGCGGTCGGTACGACGCGACCCTCAAGGAGGCGGTCGCCCGCTTCCAGCTCTGGTACGGCATCCGCGGCGACGAGAACGGCGTCTACGGCGACGACACCCGCAAGGACCTGGAGTCGCGCACCACACTCGACGCCGGCCAGTAGAGCTCGCGCCCGACGCCGGTCAGCGTCCCGTGCTGTGACCGACCAGTGCCTCGGTCACCGCGCGGACGCTGCGCGCGATGTGCTGCAGCTGGAGGAGCTCGGCGGCGTACAGCTTGATGGTGTGCTCGATGACCGACTCCGGCAGACCGATGCCGGGCAGGTCGGCGCGGGCGGTCTGCAGGGCGGTGCGGGCCACGCGGATCTCGTGCTGGACCTGGATCTGCGCATGACGGGCGAGCAGCACGGGGTGGCGGATGAACGCGGGGTAGCTGGCGTAGCGGGCCGGCACCAGCTCGCGCAGCCACTTGGCGGCCGAGCGCTCCCAGTCGTAACTGCCGGGCGTCTTGACCTGGCAGGGCCAGTCCTGGCTGATGCGGGTGGTGGTGAGTTGCATGTCATCGCTTCCCGGTGTGCGGCGTCGCGGGGGGTGATCCGACGGTGTGTGGCGGCCCCGGTCTAGGGGATGACCGGGGCCGCCCTGGGCGCTCGCGCAGGCGATGCCCGACCGAACACCCCTGGCGCCGACGCGGGTAGGAGACGGCGGCTGAGGGTGTCCGTGCAGGAGCCCCGAGGGACGGGTGTCGCCGGCGCGGCAGGTGGAGCGGCGTGCGCATGGGCGGACCGGTGCTTTCTCGGGGCGGGTGCGAGCGCTGGGCTCACGGGTGCGGAACGGGTCCGGAGTGGGCCGGACGCGATCCGTGAGCAGTATTTATATATGCCGTCCGCTTTGCAAGGCGTATGAAAACATTCATGCGTGAAATGGGCGGAATGATCCCGGTTTGAAGTGATTGGAGGGGGGAGTTGCGGGTCAGTCCCGCATGAAGAACTGGTGCTGCTCGGCGATCTGCTCGTAGTCCTCCAGGCGGGCCTGGGTGCGCTCCGGATCGGCGTCCGTCATGGCCTGGAGCAGCGCGGCGGCCATCACGCCCGGCGCCGCGTAGGAGTCGAAGACCAGGCGGGAGCCGGTGCCGATGGCGAAGGTGATGTCGGCCTCGTCGGCCAGCGCGCCGAGCGCGAGATCGGTCACCAGGGCCACCTTGAGCCCGGCGCTGCGGGCCACCCGGAGCGTGGTCAGCGTCTCGTGCGCGTGCCGCGGCATGTCGAAGGCCAGCAGCCAGGTGCCGCCCGCCTCGCGGGACTGCAGGATCGCGTCGTAGGCGACGCTGCCGCCCCTGGTCACCAGCCGTACGTCGGGGTGGATACGGCGTGCGGCGTACGCGAAGTACTCGGCCAGCGAGACGGAGATGCGCAGGCCGAGCACGGTCAGCGGGGTGGACGCCGACAGTTCGCGGCCGACCTCGATCAGCCGGTCGGGGTCGGCGAAGTCCCGGCGCAGGTTCTCCAGGTTCTCGATCTCGGCGTCGACCGCGGCCTGCAGCTCGTTGCTGCGGTTCACCTCGGCCGCCGCGGGGCCGCCCGCGAGGGTGCGCAGGGCGATCGCCTGCAGCCGCTCCCGTAGCGCCGGGTAACCGCTGAAGCCGACCGCCGCGGCGAACCGGGTCACCGAGGGCTGGCTCACGCCGACGCGTTCCGCGAGATCGGTGATGGAGAGGAACGCGGCCTCGGTGATGTGCTCGATCAGGTACTGGGCGATGCGCCGCTGGCCCGGCGACAGCCGTGGCCCGTCGAAGAGTTCGCGGAGCTGGGAAGTCGGCGCCGCCCCGACTTCCGGGTCGGTCTTTCCCGAGGTGATCGCGGATGCCTGGGCACGTGCCTGCTGCGGCGATGGCACGGATCCGCCTCCTTTGTCTCCCACGGTCACTCAAGATAGCTCACAGAGCGTTGTGACCAGTGGGCGATCAGCGCCGGTAAATGGTGATCGAATGACCGACTTGATCGATCGAACGACTGCTGTCGATCAACTCGGCCAGGTTCCCCCGTGCTTTGTCGATCGCGGTGTCCGACACGACCAGCAGACCGTGCACCTCGCCCACCCCCGCCTTGCGCGGATCGGACGACTCGATGCCGTAGTACGACGGCACACCGCTGCCCTTGTAGACCAGCCAGATCCGCTCGCCCGCGTACCGCTCACGGAGCCGGTCGGCGAGCCGGCCGAGGTCCTGGCCCCAGTCCACGTTGGAGTCGTGCAGTCGCAGATAGGTCTTCGCCGGACCGCCGAACGCCTCGTTGGAGTACGGCAGATAGTAGGGGAACGTCCGCAGCGAACTGACCGCGACGAACGCCACCAGCAGCCCCGTGGACAGCGGAGCCCACCGCCATCGCAGCACCGGCACACAGGCCGCCGCGACCGCCAGGAACATCGGCACGAAGATCGCGTACCGCGTACCGAAGTCCCGCGAGCCGTCCATCGCCGCGGCCAGCAGCACCGCGGTGGGCCCGAGCAGATAGGGCGCCGCCGGCCGCAGCCGCCGTACCGCCACGACCGTGACGGCTCCCGCCGCCCACAGGGCGAGCATGCCGAGCGGGGTCTTCACCAGGAGCGCCGCGGGCAGGTAGTACCAGTGGGACCCGGTGTAGAGGTGCCCGAACAGGAAGCCCTGCCACGGGTAGTCCTCAAGACCGAACTGGATGCGCATCCCGTCGAGGAACGCCCGCGGGAACGGCAGCAGTTCGACCACCCGCCCGCGCAACCCGTGGATGGCGGGCACCGGTTCCGTGGACGTGAACCGCAACCGCGGATCGACCGCGAGATACGACGCCCAGACGACGGCGACCGCCACCAGCGCGACGACCACCGCGCTCGCGGCGCCGAGGAGCAGCGCCCGCCGCCGGGCCGCCCGGTCGGCCGGGCGGCGGGCGGACCACACCGACACCACGGCCAGGAGCATCAGCACGGGTAGGGCGGGCAGGGCGCTCATCTTCGTCGCCACGGCCGCACCGAGCGCGGCGCCCGCGAGCGGGACGTACAGCCGGGGCCGCCGCCGGGCCCGCCACAGCAGCCACACCGACGTCAGCAGGAAGCCCGCCTGCGGTACGTCCAGGGTGGCCAGCGAGCCGTGTGCGATCACGTCGGGGGAGAACGCGTAGAGGGCGAGTGCCGCCAACCCCCTTGCCGCGCCCACGAGTTCACGGGCGAAGGCGAAGACGACCAGCCCGAACAGCAGCGTCAGCACGATCACCGGAAGCCGGGCCCAGAACATCAGCCGCCAGGGGTCGTTGCCCGACTCGTACAGCAGATGGCGGCCCAACTCGCCCTGGTCGCCCTTGTAGGAGGCGTCGAAGTGCGGGTCGGCGAGGGCGATTCCGGCGGCGATCACCAGCTTCCCGAGGGGCGGGTGCTCGGGGTTGTAGTCGAGGCTGTGCTCGCGCAGATAGACGGTGGCGGTGGCCACGTACACCGGCTCGTCGATGGTCGGGGTCTGCTGTACGGCGGTCGTGACCATCACGGCGGCCATCTGCGCGAGGAGCAGTGCCACGAGGAGCGGCAGCAGCCACCGCCGGTGGCGCCGCAGCCCGGCGCGGAGGCGGACCGGCCGGCTCTCGGTCGCGCGCGGCGGAGGCCCGCCGCCGTCGTCGAGCGTGCCGGGGTCGAGGACCGAGTGCTGTTCGCGCGCCATCATCCGCCCTGCGGTGAGGCCGGCCGCTCGGTGGCGGGAGCGATCCGGAGCCGGGTCATGGCCCTACTGTCGCATCGCTCCCGCCACCAGGGGCGTCACCGCTTCAGGAGTCGTACCGACAGACCTTCCGCCGTATACACGGGTACGGCCCGCAGCTTGTCCGAGTTCAGCGTGATGCTGTCGAACTGGCCGCGCAGCGCCGAGGCGCCCAGGACGCGCACCGTGGAGCCAGCGGCCGGCGGGTGCTCGGCGTCGAGCCGCAGGGACAGCGTGCTGCCCTTGCCGAGCGTCGCACGCCGGGTGACCTCGACGGCGGGCTGGTGGCCCGAGCGCAGCGTGACCTCCAGGCCGGCGGACTGCTGGGTGTAGGTGCCGTGGATCTGCACGGACTCGGAGACCCGCAGCGAGCCGCCGAGCACACTCACGTCACCGTGGCCGAGCGCGTGCGCCGAACCGGCCACCAGCGCACCGGACGTGAGAACGGTCCCGCCGGTGTACGCGTTGTGCCCGGTCAGGGTGAGCGTCCCGGTGCCCTGCTTGGTCAGGCCACCGCAGCCGTCGATGTCGTTGCGCCAGGCGTCGGCCGCGCCGAAGCCCCCGGCAGCCGCGTCGAGGGTGACGACCACATCGGAGTCGAAGGAGCCGTAACCGTCCGCCGCCGCGAAGAGGTTGAGGCGCCCCCACTGCTCGAAGCCGTCGAGCAGGACGTAGCCGGAGGGGAGCGCGGTGGTGCGCAGCACCTCGCGCCGCTGGGCCGCGGAGAGGTACGGCTGCCGGGTCTCCAGCAGCACCTCCGCGCCCTTGGGCACGGTCAGCGCCGTGTCCCGGCCGCTGCGGGTCAGGACGTAGGTGAACTTGGGCTGCACGACACGGGAGTTGGCGGTCCGGTCCGCGTACGGGTCGGTCGCGGTGGTCGCCGAGTGCGCGTAGGTGTACAGGGTGTCCGCCGTCGTGCCGGTCTGCGCCTCGAAGTAGGCGAGGGCCTGGGCGCGGGCGGCGGCCTTGAGTTCGGCGTTGGCCGGGTCGGCGAGGGTGGCGGCGGCCAGCGCGGTGGCCATGATGCGACCGCCCATGACGTCGACCGTGGAGTGCATGCCGGCCATGATCCGGGTGTGGCTCAACTCCAGGGTGCGGGTGACCAGTTCCTGGAAACGCTCCGGTACGGCGTAGGCGTAGGCGAGGCCCGCCAGGTGGAAGGCGTTGGTGTGGCCGCTGGGGAAGCCGCCGTCGTCGACCGGAGACGTGCTGCGCTGGCGCAGGAGTTGGGGCGCGACGATCACCTTGGAGTCGTACACCGGGTAGCCGAGCGCGTCGACCGTGCCGGTGTCGACGACCTCGCTCTTCTCGTTCATGCGCCACGGGCGCGGGTACTGGTAGGCGTACTTGCCCGGGTTGCCCGACGCGTAGTTGCCGCGCAGGGTGTCGACCAGTTCGGCCACCTTGCCGAGCGCGGAGTCGTGCGAGCCGGCGCCGAGCGCGGAACCGGCGGGCGCGCCGGCCGGGACGGCGTCACTGATCGTGGTGGCGGGCGTACCGTCCGGGGCGCCGGTGATCGAAGTGACCGCCAGGGCACCCGACTTGTACAGGTCGGCCAGCGGACCCAGGCCGGCGATCATCGCGTAGCTCTGGTGCTGCCGGTCGTAGAGGAAGGCCTCCTTGGCCTGTGCCTCGGTGCGGTGGGTGGTGAGGTCGATGCAGTACCGCATGTTGGCGCGCAGGATCTCGGGGCGCAGCGGGGTGCCGGTGTTCCAGGTGGCGCCCGTCTTCCATATCCGGGCCATACCGCCGAGGACCCGGACCACGGCGTTGGTCTCGGGCGTGAGGTTCGTGATGACGTTCGTCTTGTAGTCGTCGACGAACGCGAGCGGAGCCGTGGTGGCCTTGGCGTCCGCGGCGGCCAGCCAGCTGACCAGCGTGGGCGCTGCGACCACACCGGCCGAGGCGCCGAGCGAGGTCTTGAGGAAACCACGTCTGTTCACTGCGAGTCGACCGGCGTCAGTGCGGTGCCCGGCGGGTGACGGCATGGGTGTGTGCCTCTCTTGAGTTCTACGGCCCAGGGGGCCGGTGGGGTCGTGCGATCTGCTGTGGTTCGTGGTGCGCGTGTGACGTATGAAAGCGCATACGTCTACTGACGCGTACGTGCGAAGGTTTACGGCGGGCCGTGTCCCTGCGGAGGGGGTTCGGCGTCCGTCACATGACCCCCGGGTGAACGGGAGTTGTGCGGTTCACAGGATCGATCGGGCCAGTGCCACCGCGCCCTCGACGGGCGGTACCCGGATGGGCTGCGGCCGTGCCCCCGGTACCCGCTCGGCGAGCGCGGTGGTGAAGGCTTCGTACAGGCGGGGCTGGGCGAGGACGGTGCCGCCCGCGACCACCACGTCGTCGACGGGGACGCCGCGTTCGGCGAGCCGTACGACGAGCGCGGCAAGGGAGCGGCCGGCCTCCGCTATCACCCCGCGTGCCAGGAGCGAGCCGGCGTCGGCCGCGGTGAAGACGGCGCGGGCGTGGCGGCCCCATTCGGCGGAGACGTCGGAAGCGCTTTCCAACGCGGCGCCGAGCGCGGGCACTTCGGCCACGGCGAACGCCTCGACGAGTCCCAGGGCGAGCGGGTCCGGAGCCTCGCCGCGGTCGTGCGCGGCCCAGGCGGCGCGGGCCGCCTCGCGGACGAGTCCGGCGGCGCCGCCCTCGTCGCCCAGTACGGCACCCCAGCCGCCCACTTGGAGCCGGCTGCCGTCGGCGAGCAGGCCCACCGCGACGGAACCGGTGCCGGCCACCAGGCCGACCCCCTTGTCCAACCCGGCCGCGGGGACGAGCAGTTCGGCGTCCCCCACGACGAGCGCGGGAATCCCGAGACGCCTTTCCAGCGCGGCCCGGATCTCGGCGCACTGGCGGGGCGTCTCACAGGCGTGCCCGCCCACGGCGACCGCGGACGGGCGCGCGTGTGCGGGCAGGGAGTCATGGACCAGTGCGGTCAGCCAGTCGGCGGCGGTCGCGATGTCGTGCGGCCGCCAGCCGCTGCTGGCACGGACGTGGTCGGCGACGACATCCGAGCCCGCGCAGGCGCGCAGATGTGTCTTGGTGCCACCCACGTCGATGCCGACCACGAGGGGCGTGGAGTCCTGCACGGAACCTCTTTCGTCGTTGCGCTGTGCTGCGACGGTGGGCGAACCGTGTCCGGGGGGACGGAAGTTGAAGCGCTAGGGAAGCCCCGGGACGGGCTTCTGTCGGACCACGGCAGGCGAGTACCGTGACGTTCGTTAGGAAGTTAACTAACGAAGTACAGTGCGTCAAGAGGCATCGCGTATCAGGCAACGGGGACCACTGTCCGGGGCCGCGTGACGCCAGGACATCCCATCGCCGCGCCCCATGGACACCCTCCGGGCGCGCGGCCTGTGAACTGGGGGAAGTGTGGAACACGTCGTGGCGCGGGTGTCTCGGCTGACCGAGAGCGCGAGCGCGGTGTTCGAGGTGCTGGCCAGAGCCGGCAGCGCGACCCGCCCGCAGCTCGCGAGCCTGGCCGGCCTCTCCAAACCGACGGTGTCCTCCGCCGTCGTGGAACTGGAGAACGTCCAGCTCGCCGCCCATTCGGGCACCGCCTCGGGCGGCACGGGCCGCAACGCCGCCGTCTACCGCCTGGGCCCGGCCGCCGGTGCCGTACTCGCCGTCGACCTCGGCCCCGCCCTCACCCGGGTGCGCGGCTGTGCCCTCGACGGCACCCTGCTGGCCGAGGCCACCGAGTCCCGCGAGGACGCGGCCGACGCCGTGCGCGAGGCCCTCGACGCGCTGCCCGCCGGCATCCCGCTGCGCACGGTCGTCGTCGCCGTCGGTGACGTCGCCGCGCGGAACCGGGTCGGCGCCGGGATGCGCCCCGCGACCGCCAAGGCGGGCCCGGTGTTCGACGCCATGGCGGTGGCCCTGCCGCCCGGTGTACCGGTCCACCTGGAGAACAACGTCAACTGCGCCGCGCTCGCCGAACTGCACGAGGGCGCAGCGCGGGGCCGCGACACCTTCGGCTATCTGCGGATCGGCGTCGGTATCGGTCTCGGCATCGTCGTCGGCGGCCGGGTGCTGCGCGGCGCGAACGGCGCGGCCGGTGAGCTGGCCCGGCTGCCCTACCCCTGGGACGACGCCGTGGAGCCCCGCAGAGAGGCCCTGGAGGAGTACGTCGGCGCCCGCTCGCTGCTGCGCCGGGCCGCCGCTGCTTGGCAGGAGACCGACGGGCCCTGCCCCGGCACCGCCGACCAGCTGTTCGCGCTGGCCGCGCAGGGGCAGCGCACGGCGTCCGCGCTGGTCGGCCGACACGCCGCCGACGTGGGCAGACTCGCGGCGGCCGTGGCCGCCGTACTGGACCCGGGACTGATCGTCCTGGGCGGCAGCACGGGCACGGACCCGCAGCTGCTGCCCGGGGTGCGCACCGAGCTGGGGCGACTGAGCTGGCCCACCGAGGTGGTGAGCAGCACGGTCGGCGATCTCGGCACCGTGGTGGGCGCCGCGCGGCTCGCGGTCGCCAGAGGAGTCCAAACCGTGACCGATGCCGCGGGGGTGAAGGATTGACGGCCTCGGACTCGGTCTGCCAATGTCCGGACAAGCGCTTTCTAAGTCGGCCGGGACGTCGACTCGGAGTGAGCCTCCCGCCCGTACGAGAAGTACGGCAACCGCACCAGGGTGTGCTTGTGCGGCAGCGGCCGAGCGGGCCGGGGATGCCACCCATCAGAACGGCGAGGCCGGGCGAGGCCACGCCCCCGGAAAGCGAACCTTTCTGCAGAATGCACCTGTGCCGCCTCGGATGGCGCCGTGCTTCCTCCGCTACGAAGAAAAGGGATCGAAGATGACCAGAGTGAGTGTGCGGAGCTCCCGCCGACTCGTCCGCGGCGGCATGCGCCGGATGGTTCCTCTCGCTGCTGTGGCCACGGCAGGGGCCCTGCTCCTCTCCGCCTGCGGGTCGGGCTCCGGCTCCGGCGGCACCTCCAAGTCGCTGACCTTCTGGATCTCCACGGTCCCGGGGCAGGACGCGGGCTGGAAGAAGCTGGTGGCGCAGTACAAGAAGGAAGAGGGCGTCAGCGTCAAGCTCGTCAACATCCCCTACGACGGGTACCCGACGAAGCTGCACAACGCCGCACAGGCCAACTCCCTGCCGGATGTTGCCGACGTGCCCGCCCTCGACCCGATCTGGTCGAGCAAGCTGATCGACCTCAGCTCCATCAGCGGCAACAAGGCCAACAACATCAACGCCAACTTCCTCGCCAAGGACTCGTCCGGCAAGGTGCTGGCCATCCCCTCGGACGTCACCGCGTCCGGCCTGTTCATCAACAAGTCGCTGTTCGAGAAGGCCGGCGTCGCCGTCCCGAGCTCGCCGTCGAACACCTGGACCTGGACCGAGTTCATCGCGGCGGCCAACAAGGTCCGCGAGAAGACCGGCGCCAAGTACTCCCTCACCTTCGACCAGTCGCCGTCCCGGCTCCGCGCCATGGTGTACGAGATGGGCGGCAAGTACGTCCACGCGGACTCCTCCGGCAAGTTCTCGGTGGACGACGCGACCAAGAAGGCCGTGAAGTACTTCGTCGGACTCAACGACGACAAGACCATGCCGAAGTCGGTGTGGACGAGCGGCGCCGACCCGTCGGCCATGTTCCAGAGCGGTGACGTCGTCGCCTACTGGTCCGGTGTCTGGCAGGTCGCCTCCTTCGCGGACAGCATCAAGAAGTTCGACTGGGCCAGCGTCCCGACCCCGGCCCAGCCGGTGCAGGCCAGTGACGTCAACAGCGGCGGCATGATGGTGGGCTTCAACAACAACAGCGCGGCGTCCGCCGCCGCGAAGAAGTTCCTGTCCTGGGTGTACGAGCCCAAGCAGTACACCGAGCTGGTCGAGACCTCCGGGTTCCTCCCGGTCGAGAGCGGTCTGAGCCCGAAGTACCCCTTCAAGTCGGCGGCGGCGCAGGCGGCGTTCAAGCTGTACAACGAGGAGATCCCGCTGTACGCCCCGATCTCGGGCTACTTCAACGGCGCGCAGACGGCCTGGGTGCTGAAGGGCAAGAGCCTCGCCACCGACCCGACCAAGACGGAGCTCGGCAAGGCGATCAACGGCCAGCAGTCGGTCGACAAGGCCCTGCAGAACATCGTGGACGGCTACAACACGGCGGTCGGCGGCTGATCGTAGGTCCAAGGGCCCGGGCGGCGGGATCGAACACCGCCGCCCGGCCCTGGCCGCCCACGTTATGCCGGGCTCACGGTGTGAGCCCACAGCAATCCATCCACCAGCACGGAAGTCAGGAAGATGACAAAAAGCGCCGCGGACGTGTCCGTGAGGCCGCCCAGGAAACGACGCAGCACCTACACCCTCGCGCCGCTCGTCCTCATCGCGGCCAACGTCGTGCTCTTCGCGCTGTTCTTCGTGTGGCCGGCGGTGATCGGGCTCGTCTACTCCTTCACGAACTACACCGGTGTGGGGGCGTTCCAGTTCATCGGGCTGGACAACTACCACAACCTGTTCGGGGACTCGACCTTCTACGACGCGCTGACCCGGACGCTGCTGTACGCCGTCCTGTTCGTCCCGCTGAACTTCGCGCTCTCGCTGCTCGCCGCCAATCTGGTGGTGAGCAAGAACGCCAAGGGCGCGTCCGTCGCCCGCGTCATCTTCTTCATCCCGTGGCTGCTGTCGCCCATCGTCGTGGGTGTCCTGTGGCGATGGCTGTTCGGCGAGAACTTCGGACTGGTCAACTACGTCATCGAGAAGTTCGGCGGGTCGGCCGTTCCGTGGCAGTCCAACGCGGACCTGTCGTTGCTGGTGGTGGTGTTCGCGGCGTCCTGGGCCTGGACGGGCTTCTCGATGCTGCTGTTCATCGCGGCGATCAAGAACGTACCGGTGTCGTACTACGAGGCGGCCTCGCTCGACGGCGCCGGCCCCTGGCGGCAGTTCATCAGCATCACGCTGCCTAGCATCGCGCCCACCTCGTTCATCGTGATCCTGCTCAACACGATCAACGCGATGAAGGAATACCCGGTGTTCGTCTCCCTCAACAACGGCGGACCCGGAACGTCGAACAACCTGCTGGTCCAGTACATCTATCAGACCGGCTTCCAACGGGGCCAGATCGGCTACGCGAGCGCCGCGTCGTTCGTGCTCATGCTCATCCTGATGGCCGTCGCGATCATCCAGCTGATCGTCAACCGACGGGTGGAGAACCGATGACAACCACAGACATGCCGCGCAAGGTCGACGCCGGTTCCGGACGGGCCGTTTCCAAGAAGCGGCCCCGCGGTGCGAGCAGTGGTGGGCTCCGCCGGGCCGTACCCGCGACGACACTGCTGTGGATCCTGGCGTGCCTCTACGGGCTGCCGGTGCTGTGGTTCATCCTCAGCTCCCTCAAGCCGGCCAGTGACCTGTTCTCGTATCCGCTGACCTTCATTCCGCACAACCCCACCTTCTCGGGTTACTCCGCGGCGTGGCGCAGCGCCAACTTCTCCCAGTACTTCATCAACACGGCCATCGTGTGCGTGATCACGACGATCCTCACGGTGGGCGTCAGCTGCTGCACCGGGTACGCGCTGGCCAAGTACGACAACAAATGGCTCAAGGCGTTCTTCATCTGCATCCTGGCCACCACGATGCTGCCGGGCGAGGTCATGCTCGCCCCCGAGTTCCTGGTGGTCCGCAACCTCGGCCTCTACAACTCGTTCGCCGGCATCATCCTCCCGGCCGTGCTCACCGCGACCGGCTGCTTCATGTTCCGCCAGTTCTTCATCACGGTCCCCGACGAACTCGTGGAAGCCGCACGCATCGACGGCGCCCGCGAACTGTCGATCTTCCTGCGGATCATGGTGCCGATCTCCCGGCCGATCATGCTGACCCTCGCGATCCTGTCCTTCCAGTGGCGGTGGAACGACTACATCTGGCCGCTGCTGATGCTGAACGACCCGAACAAGTTCACCGTGCAGATCGGCATCCAGAGCATCGTCGGCGCGCAGAACATCAACTGGTCGGTCCTGCTGGGCGCTTCGGTCATCTCGATGATCCCGCTGATCGTTATCTTCCTGGTCTTCCAGCGCTACGTCATGGGCGCCGACATCAACGCCGGCCTGAAGGACTGACCTTGTCCACCCCGATCGACCACGAGTTCGTCCGCGCGGTGGCCGGCGCGGCCGACCGGTCGGCCGCCCCGCTGGCGGCCGACCCCGACGGGCAACTCGCCGGTGTGACCCACCGCGTGCTGGCTCGCCGGGTGAAAACTCTGGTCGCGGCATACCGCTCCCCGGACTCGGCGCTGTACGACAGCCGTCTGGCCGTCGCCGCCGCGCTGGCCCACCTCGGCGCCCTCCGGGTCGCGCAGACCGGCACCGGCCTCTTCGCCGGCGGCGACAACGTGCAGTCACCGCCGGACTCCGCGTTCACCGTCAACGACGTGTGCGACGCGCACGTCCTCGCCGCCGACGCGGGTCCGGAACTGCGCGATGTCACGGCCGCGCTCGCCGAGATCGCCGGCGCCGCCTCCGCCGGCCTTCTGACCGGCGGGGTGCACACCCCGAACCACCGCTGGGAGCTGAGCGCGGCGCTCGCCCGTCTGCACCGGTCGTTCCCGGACGACCGGCTCCTGGACCGCGTCGGGCAGTGGCTCGCCGAGGGCGTCGACATCGACGCGGAGGGCCTGTACTCCGAGCGCAGCGCCGTCTACGCCTCCCACGTCTCCAACCCGTCGCTGCTGCTGCTGGCCGACGTCCTCGACCGCCCCGACCTGCGGGACGCCGTCGAGCGCAACCTCACCGCGACCCTGGACCTCATCAGACCGGACGGCACGGTGGAGACCGTCCACTCGCGACGGCAGGACCAGAAGGGGCGGTTCCCGCTGGCGCCCTACCTCGCGCACTTCCGGCTGCTCGCGATCCGTACCGGCCGGGGCGACCTCAGCCGAGCGGCGCGCTGGGCGGCGGCCGGCGGCATCGACGACCCCGACCTGCTCGCCGCGACCCTCCTCACCCCCGACCTGTGCCGCGAACTGCCGGCACCGGAGCCGGAACCCCTGCCCCGCCACCGGTACTTGACCACGGCACGCCTCGCCTCACGTACCTCCGCCACCGCGCACAGCGTCCTGTACGGCGGCTCGGACGTGCCCGAGCACCGGCGCATCCGCTCGGGCCTCGCCTGCAACCCCACCTTCCTGCGCCTGTTCGCCGGTGACGCCGTCCTCGACGCGGTCCGCCTCTCCCGGGGCTTCTTCGACCTCGGCCCGTTCCGAGCCGCCGACATGCAGCAGCTCGCCGACAACGAGTACCGGCTCACCGAAACCCTCACGGCCGCCTACTACCAGCCGCTCACGCCGGACCGACGACGGGACGACGGCGCCTACCGCATGGCGGACGAGGGGCGCTTCTCCGCCGCGCTGTCCTTCCCGGACCGCGCCCGCGACGAGGTCTCCCACACGACCCGCGTCGAAGCGGACCTGCGGGAGGACGGTGTCGACCTGCGCATCGACATCAGCGGACCACGAGTGCCCTGGTCCCTCGAACTGACCTTCCGCGTGGAGGGAGTTGCCGAGGGAGTCGTGGAGGGCGCCGCACCGATCGGCGACGGACGCTGGTGCCTGACGACCGGGCCGATGACCTACCGGGTCGGCGACGACGAGATCCGTGTCGAGGTCGACGTCGAGGCGGGCGAACCCCTCGCCGGTCCGGACCGCAACGACGTACTACGGTACGACCCGGGGCAGGACTACACCGTGGTGGGCGGCACCGACGCGACGACCGGGAACCGCGTCTACCTCGGCGGAAACGGCCCTCAGACACTGAGCGTCGCACTGCGCACCAGCCGCCACGCACCCGCCATCTGACCCCGACAACCACGCCACGGCCACCTCCGGTACGAAGGGCTGATCCACCCGTGCACCTCCTCCACCAGCGCGGCCCGCTGCACAACCTCCCCGACACCCCGGAGGCCTACGACGCGGTCCTCGCCGACGTCGTCGAGCAGGCCCTGCGGCGCATCACACCGGAGGGCAACCTCGAACACCCCGACTGCTACGACGACATCGGGGACACGTCGCTCGGCATCACGTCACTGCTGGCCCTGGCCAACCAGCGCCTCGACGACCCGCGTCTCCCGGAAGCAGCCCTGCGCAGCCTGTACTTCCACCTCCGTGAGCGGGTGTTCACGGAGGACAACCCCGGCTACCCGAACCTGAAGGTGCGCAACTCCGGTCTCCCGTACGCCCGTTACGTGCTGGAGCCGGGAGCGCACCCGATCGGCGACTGGCCGAGCACGGTGTGGGCGCTGCTCCAGGTGGTCAATGTCGTCGCGGTGGGCGACAGCATCATCCACGACGAACTCCGCTATGAACTGGGCCAGTTGGCGCTCGGTTACTGGCGTTGGCTGACCGAGGCCACCTTCTTCAATCCACAGGAGGCCGGCAACCAGGCGATCGGCTGCGTGGTCGGCGGTCTGATGCTGGCCCGCCAACTGCCCGGCGACGAGGGGAAGGCGGTCCACGAGCGCGCGCTGGGCCTCTATCGCGACGAGATCCGCGCCCACCGCGTGAGCGACCGCGGCGCCCTGCTCCCGCCAGAGCACGGTGGCGCGTACGACAACAACTACGGCCCGATCTCACTCTCCTTCCTCGCGCAGGCGCACATCGTCAGCGGCGAGGACGTCTTCGCCGAGGACGGGGAGGCGCTGGCCCGCTACATCGACGCCCGCCTCACCAACGGCGGCTTCGACAACGGCGGTCCGCGCTACAGCGAGCAGCACTCCGCCTTCGAGTCGGTCCTCGGTCTGCGCTACTTCGGCAGCCGTATCGGCGCGGACATCGGCCGCTACCGGGGCGACAGCCGCTGGGCCCGGCACGCGGTCAAGCCGGACGGGGGAGTGGACGGCCACTTCGCGTGGATGCTGGTCTGGCAGATCCAGGACAGCACGCCCTGGCACCGCACCCCGTCGACGGAGGCGGTCCGTCATCAACTCCGCGCCGGAACCGTGTCGGTGGCCTTCGACAAGAAGATGACCCCGGCGGTGGTCGAGGCCGACGGCACGTACTACCTGCCCGCGGCCGTGAACCGGCAGCACGGATTCGGCCCGGTGCTCGACGGCTTCCTGCTGTGCCGCCCGATGGGCGAGGTACGGGTCCGTGACGTCCGCGCCGACGGCCTCACCGCCAAGCTGGTCACCAAGCCGGTCGTCGGCCGCGACCACGTCCTGCGGCACATCCGGTCCTTGTACGTCACCGACGGCACGCGACTGTGGACGACGGTCGCCGTCGAACGGCTCGACGGCGCACCGTACTTGCTCGCCGGGCTGCCCTACGCGGCGGACGACGGCGACCGGGTGCGCCGGACGGCCGAGGGCGACGTCACCGCCGCGGGCGCCCTGCGCCTCACCCATCCGACCGGCGAGGGCCCGGACCACTTCGACGCCCGCTCCGAACTCTCCCAGCAGGAGGCGGCGTTCGCCCTCGCGGCCGACCCGCGCGGCTACGGCAACCCCGACGAGGGCTGGAGCCACCTGGTCACCTCCACGGCTCTGGAAGCCGATCCGGCACCGGGCGCCCCGGAGGACCTGAACGTGTTCGTCGTCCGCTACGGCCCCGGAACCGAACCGCTCACAGCCGAGTTCACGAGCGGCGAGAACGGTGAACTGACCGTCCGCACCGAGGCGTTCACCGCGGTGATCGGCGACGCGGCGGGCGACGCCCACGGGGAGCCGGAGCTGACGCTCCACGCGTGAGCCTCAGATACGGGGCACGCCGTACGGCGAGGGCAGCGCGGCCGGGGGGATCACCAGATCCGCCCGGCCGCGCGTCGCAGCGACAAGGTCGGCGTTGTGCTGGTCGGTGCCCAACACCCAGGCCACGGCGGTCTCGTGGTCCTTGCCGAACTCCTCGTGCCGGGCGACGAGTCGGCTGACGCGTTCGCCTTCGTCGGCCTCGCAGAACCACACCTCGTCCAGACACGGCCGTACCCGCGCCCATGAACCCGCCTCCAGCAGCAGGTAGTTGCCCTCCGTCACCACCAGCCGGGCCGAGGGCAGCACGGGGATCGCGCCGGCGATCGGCTGCTCCAGAACCCGCTCGAAGCCCGGCGCGTACACGGTCTCGTCGGTCTCCTCGCGCAGCCTCCGCAGCAGTGCCGCGTACCCGGCCGCGTCGAAGGTGTCGGGCGCGCCCTTGCGCTCGCGGCGGCCGAGCCGGTCCAGTTCGACGTCGGCGAGATGGAAGCCGTCCATGGGGACATGCGCGACCCATGGCTCCCCGGTGCCGTTGAGCTCCCGCACCAGGTGTTCGGCCAGGGTCGTCTTGCCCGCGCCGGGGCTGCCCGAGATGCCGAGGACGGCACGCCGGCCGGGGCGGGCGAGAGCGGTGGCACGGGTGAGGAGGTCGTCGAAGGTCAGCGGCACAGGGAGAGTGTGCCATCCGTCTCGGTCGCCCGGCCGGGGCGATGATGTGCCGAAGATCGGGGAGTCGGGTCAGCGAGAGACCATGGAGTGGGGGACAGGAACAGGAGCCGTCCATGCCCGACGACGCGACACAGATCCGCGCCCTGATCACCGACTGGGCCGAGGCCGTCCACCGCGGCGACCTCGACGGCGTACTGGCGGACCACACGGACGACCTCGTCATGTACGACGTCCCGCCACCCCACGCCGGCATCCACGGTCTCGCCGCCTACAGCGCCAGCTGGCCGCCGTTCTTCGAATGGCAGGCACAGGGTGCCCGCTTCGACATCGACACCCTCGACATCACGGCCGGTACGGACGTGGCATACGCCCATGCCCTGCTCCGGTGCGGCACCCCGGAGGAGCTCGCCGAAGACCCCACCCTGCGCCTGCGGCTCACCTTCGGGCTGCGCAAGGAGCACGGCCGTTGGCGGGTCGCACACGAACACCACTCGTTCCCGCACGACTGACCTGCGCAGGACGCCTGGTGATCTACCGGCCGTCACCCGGGACCGACACAATCGCCCGCATGACGATCACCACGGGTCCGCCGCCCACGGTCAACACCCCCGTCGCCGTCGCGCGCGGGTTTCTGACAGGGGTTGTGATCGGGGCGTCACTGACCGCCTTCGTCGCCGGCTGCGTCGTCGAGAGTGTGCCGCTGTGTGTCACGGGTGTGGGCCTGCCCGCGGCCTACGGTCTGCTGTTGCTCCTCGCCGGATCGCCGAGGCGGGCCCGGGAGGCCGCTGTCCCACCGTGCACGGCTCTCGCGATGATCGAGAGTCTGCGGGCCATCGGGGGTGAGTCGAGCGATGTACCGGTGCGGTTCGATCTCACGGTCGCACCGGACGACGCGCCGGCGTTCCGCGTCGGACTCACACAGGACATCAACCTCGTCGACCTGCCCGAGTACCGGCCGCGCGGCATCGTGGTGGTCCAGTACCCGCCGGACCGGCCGTGGCGGGCGAAGATCGTGCACCGGCCGACGACGGACTGGAAGGACCGGGCCGCCAAGGCCGGCCTCGACTCGGCGCCCGCGTCGGCCATGGTGAGCAAGCCGTCAGGGGGCTGTGCCGTCGGCTTCGCCGGTCTCCTCGGTCTGCTGCTCGGCGCGGCCGGTGTGCTCCTGTTGTTCCGCGCCGACCTGTTCGACCGGGACACGGCAGCGCGGTCGTCCTCCTCCGCCGGGCCCTCCGTCTCCTCCACGTCGTCGACCACGGCCGTGTCGTCGGCGTCCGGCACGGTCGCCCTCGGCCCCGGCCAGTCGTTTCTCGACAAGGGCGAACTGCGCCGCGCCGTCGACTCACTCACCAAGGGCAAGGCCACGGGCCAGGCGCTCACCGTCGTCGTACAGGAACGCCTGCTGTCGGTGGTGTTCGCCCCCACCGGGACGGAGGCGTTGGGGTTCGACCCGGGCTCCCTGCCCTACGAACGCTTCCCCGCCCTGGTCGAGGAGGCCAGGACCTCCCTCGGCGTCCGCTCCCCGCGGAGCTGGCAGCTCACGGCCGACCGCCTCACCGGCTCCGTCACCATCCGGGTCGGCGTGACCGGCACCGAAGGCGCCGCCTCGCTGGAGGCGAACGGTGACGGCGAGGTGGTGCGGCGCACCCCGGCACACTGACCGGAGAAGCTCGACAGGCCCGGTGAGCCGATCTTCGGAGTCGTCCGCGGTCCGGAGGCCGCGCTCGCCGACCGGCGAGTGGTCTGACCTCGGCCCCGCCGCACAGGGACCTACGTCAACTCGTCGGCGACCCAGCGTGCGACACCGGCGGGGTAGGGCGCCGACAGTCCGAGCACGATGTGGTGGAAGCCCGCGTCGACGGCCTCGCGGATCGCGTCCCGGGTGACTTCGGGTTTGTCGTAGGACACGGACAGGTGGATCGAGCGCGTGACGGAGGCGGGATCGCGGCCGATGTCGGCGCAGTAGCGGTCGAGGAGCGCGCTGCGGCTGACGGCGTCCTCGATGTCGCCGCCGGGGATGTTCCAGAGGTCGGCGTGCTCGGCGACCACGCGGAGTGTCGCGGCCGAGCGTCCGCCGATGAGGATGGGCGGGTGGGGCCGCTGGACGGGTTTGGGGTTGCCGAACGCTCCGGTGAGGTGGTGGTGGGTGCCGTGGAAGTCGAAGGGCTGCTCCTCGGTCCACAGCCGCCGGATCACCGTGCAGGCCTCGGCGAGGCTCGCCACCGCGGGCGCGGAGCCGTGGAAGGGGAGACCGTGGGCCTCGTACTCGCGCCGGGCCAGGGGATGGTCCGGGCGTGAGCCGACACCGATGCCGAAGTCGAGCCGACCGCCGGAGACGATGTCGACGGTCGTGGCGATCTTGGCCAGCAGCGCGGGCGGCCGGAAACGGTTGCTGGTCACCATCACACCGAGCCGCAGCCGGCGGGTCTGCGCGGCGAGCGCCGAGAGGAGGGTCCAGCCTTCGTAGGCCGGTCCGTCAGGGTCGCCGCCGATCGGCATGAGGTGGTCGAACAGCCAGGCGTGCTCGATCTCCGGGACGGTGTCCGCCTCGCGCCAGACACGCAGGAGGTCGTGGTAGTCGACCTGCATGGGGGCGGTCATGATGCCGAAGCTGGGTCGCGGGGTGTGGGGCATGATGCCGTCCGTCCTTCGACAACGCGCGGTGGTGGGATGGGAGGCGCGGTTTGGTCGCCCGGTCAGGCTCCGACATGACATCATGGCCAAACGGAACCCCGTTCCGGAACGATACGGAACAGCGTTCCGTTTAGCAAGCCCTGCTTGGCTCTGTTCGGCCCTGCTCGGTGAGTCATGAGGTGTGGAGGAAGTGCGCGGTGAGTGAGAACGGCGCGGATGCCGGGAGTGCGGGCCAGTCCAAGCGGGCGGACGCCCGGCGCAACAAGGAGACTCTGCTCGACGCCGCCGCCAAGGTCTTCGTCGCGTCGGGTGTGGACGCTCCGGTGCGCGACATCGCGCGCGAGGCCGGCGTCGGACTCGGCACGATCTACCGCCACTTCCCGACGCGGGCGGATCTCGTCATCGCCGTCTACCGGCACCAGGTCGAGGCCTGCGCCGAGGCGGGTCCCACGCTGCTGGCGAGCAGCGCCACCCCGTACGCCGCGCTACGGGAGTGGATCGACCTCTTCGTCGACTTCCTGGTCACCAAGCACGGACTCGCCGCGGTGCTGAGGTCCGACAGCGCCGGTTTCGAGTCGCTGCACTCCTACTTCCTCGACCGCCTCCTGCCCGTGTGTGCCGAACTGTTCGACGCGGCAGCCGCGGCCGGCGAGGTCCGGTCCGACCTCACCGCCTACGAACTCATGCGCGGCGTCGGCAACTTGTGCGTCGGCGCGGAGGGCGACGACCGCTACGACGCACTCCGGCTGGTCGACGTCCTCGTCACGGGCCTGCGTCTGCCGCGCTGACGTCGGTCCGGTTCCCGCGCGGGTGGCTGCGGGGCCACGTTCCGCCGCCGGTCAGCCGTATCGCTGCAGCAGGCCGTCCACGTAGGCCTCCAGCCGGGCCCCGAGCACCCCGGACGTCAGATCGTCCCGCCCCAGGTCACGCCACGGGCCGGCCAGCTTCGCCCCGTCGGGGCAGTAGTGCAGGGCGTCCAGCAGCCGCCAGTACAAGTGGTCGGAGTCGTCGGCGAGGGCACGACCGCCGTGTGCCTCGTACCGCTCACGGAAGTCCAGCCCGTACGCAGGCCCGTGCAACAGCGCGAGCGCGGTCGAGCAGTGCGCCACGTCCAGGTCGGCAGGTCCCCACGAGGTCTCGACCCAGTCGACGACGCCGGTGATCCGCAGCCCCGGCCCGGCTCCGGTGAAGAGCACGTTCCCGGGGTGGAAGTCGCGGTGCAGGAAGCAGCCTTCGTACGACGGCGGATCGCGGCGGATCACGTCCACCGCGCGCTCCCACAGCGGGCCGTCCGGGGTGCGCACACGCTCCGGGGACGTCCACGCCTGGTACGTGCGTGGCCTTTCGGCCGGTACGACGTCGTGGACGCGGACGAGCTGGGCCGCGAGCAGATCCAGGCGCCGGTCGAGGTCCACCCCGTCCACGCGGACGCGGCCGGGCAGCGCGGACATCAACAGGGTCGGATGGTCGCAGTGTTCGGCCGTGGCGTCCACAGCGACGAACCCGGGAGCCGGGATGTCCTCCTGCCCGGCGAGCAGCGTCAGGACGGACGCCTCGCGGGCCAGCAGCCCGGGCCCGTGGTGGCGGAAGAACGGCTTCACGAAGGTTCGTTGCACCAGGGCCGTGCCGTCGTCGAGCGTGAGCCGACGCATCTGGGAGCTCCAACCACCGGCCAGCAGGCGCGCATCGGTGACCGCGCGGCCGTCGCCGAGTTGCTTGGCCACCCACGCACGCGTGGCCGTCCAGCCACGGCCGTCGACGCCGGTCAGCACCGCCTCCACGAACTCCCGCCGGTCCTCGCCGTGATCGCGGAACCACATTCCCAACCGGTGCTGCGCGTCCGGAAGTTCGAACCGCGTGTACTGGGCGCGTGCGGCCAGCGCATCCTGCACGGCCTCGGTCACCGCCGACGGGATCACCACGTCCGTGCCCGGCACGGCGAGCACCGCCCGGCCCTCGTAGGCCCGCAGTACCTCAAGCGCGGGCGCCTGCCGCCAGCTGTCCGGTTGCCGGATGATCTCGCTGAACCGGCCGTTCCCGTCCCCGAAGGGCACGTCCCACGCCTCGGCCGTGTACACCGCGGGCGCGCACAGCCCCAGCGCGGCCACCCGGTCCCCGTAGTGCCGGACGAGATCCGCCACCGTCTGCCCGCTCATGCTGAAGCCCACCAGGACCAGCGGCCCGTCCGCCCCCGCGTACGCGTCGATCACCGCGACGGCCTGCTCGAACCGTCGCCGCAGGCTCAACTCGCCCAGTTCGCCGGTGCTTTGGCCGTGCCCGGAGAAGTCCAGGGCGACCCCTCGGCAACCGTGGGCCACGAACTCCCGTACCAGTGCAAGCAATCGCTCCGTGCTGCTGGTTCCCGCGCCGTGCAGCACCACGGCGGTGACCCCGGACGGACCACCGCCGTACACACCGCTGAGCCGTTCACCGTCGTGGTCGTGCGTGAAGTCGAGGAGCATGCCCTCCATTCACTCACGCCGTGGCCTTCGCCCTTCGAGCGGCGGCTGAGTTCGGCGGCGCACTGCGCGCGCGGAGGGGCGGCCGTAGGATGCGCGGGGCTTCCCCGTCCCGAGCGCCTTCGTGCCGCGGCCGTCAGTCGTTGTCGGCGTTCTTCTTGTTCTTGATCCGCTCGGCTTCCTTGCGGACCTCGGCCTGGGTGGCGCGCTCCTTCTCCAGCCACTCGGGGCCGTCCTTCTTCAGCGCCTCGATCTGCTCGGTGGTGAGGGGCTCGGTGACCCCGCCGCGGGCGAGACCGGCGATGGAGACCCCGAGCTTGGCCGCGACGACCGGACGCGGGTGCGGGCCGTTGGCGCGCAGCTCGCGCAGCCACTCGGGCGGATTGGCCTGCAACTCGTTCAGCTCGGTGCGGGAGACGTCACCCTCCTGGAACTCGGCGGGCGTGGCCTCTAGGTACACACCCAGCTTCTTCGCCGCCGTGGCGGGCTTCATCGTCTGGGTGGTCTGGTGCGAACTCATACCGTCAAGAGTATCGACCGTGTAAGAGGCCTCCGACCACGGCGGGTAACCTTGCGGGGTGACAGGCTCGGAAGCATCCCCCACGTTCCGGCTCGCGTACGTCCCCGGGGTGACGCCCGCCAAGTGGGTGCGGATCTGGAACGAGCGCCGGCCCGACGTCCCCCTGACCCTCGTACCGGTCCCGGCCACCGAGGCATCCGATGTGCTGCGGCGCGGCGAGGCCGACGCAGGTCTGGTACGGCTGCCGGTCGACCGTACGGTCCTCAGCGCGATCCCCCTCTACACCGAGGCGACCGTGGTCGTGGCCCCCAAGGACCACGTCGTGACGGCGGCCGAAGAGGTGTCCCTAGACGAGCTCGCCGACGAGGTGGTCCTCCACCCCCTCGACGACGTCCTCGGCTGGGAACAGCCGCCCGGGGAGCCCGCGTTCGAGCGTCCCGCGACCACCGAGGACGCGATCGAGCACGTGGCGTCGGGCATCGGCATCCTCTACGTCCCCCAGTCCCTGGCCCGGCTGCACCACCGCAAGGACCTCACATACCGGACGGTCGTGGACGCCCCCCAGTCGGACGTCGCCCTCTCCTGGCCCGAGGAAGCGACCACCGAGCTCGTCGAGGACTTCATCGGCATCGTCCGGGGCCGCACGGTCAACAGCACCCGGGGTCGTACGCCGCCACCGGCCCAGCCGAAGACAAAGGGGAAGCGCACCGAAGCCCCGGCACGCCGCAAGCCCGCCGCCGGAAAGGGGACAGGCAGGACCGGCACGACGGGCAAGAACCCCCGCGGCTCCTCCGGCGGCGCCAAGGGAACCAAGCGCGGCAAGCCCCGCGGTCGCTGACGCCGGCGGTCGGCAGTTCAGACCGGGGCACCTGGTGGCCTCCGCCTAGACGAGGACTCCGGCCAGCATCCGGAACAGATCGTCCGTCGCGTCGGCCGCGCCGAGCGCGGGCAGCGCGCCCAGCGTGAGGACGGCCGCCGCCAGGGGCCACAGGCGTGGGGGCGGGCTCGTCTGCAGCGCCGCGATCCGCCGGGTGACCGCACGGTCGGTGAAGCCCAGCGCGCAGGCGGGGCGCGGGTGTCCGGCGCTCAGGGCGGCGCGGGCCAGGGCGCGGGCGGTGGTGGCACGGTCGCCGACCGCGTCCGCCGCCCGCTCGTCCGCCCACCGTTCCACCAGGAACGCGACCGTGCCCCGCACGGGCCGCAGCAGCGGGTTGGCCGCGGCGGCGAGCGTCGTCGCGGTCACCAACAGGGCGTGCCGGTGGGCGAGATGAGCGCGTTCATGGGCGAGCAGGACCCGGCGTTCCGCCGGTTCGAGGGCGCTCAGCATGCCGGCGGTGACCAGGATCCGGCCAGGTGTGCCGGGGATCGCGAAGGCCTGCGGCTCGGGGGAGGCGGCGACGATCAGCTCGGTGTCCGCCGGGTGGCCCTCGCACAGCCGCCGCAGCGCGCGTCGCGTGCGGCGGTCGGCGCTCAGGGCACTGTGGACGGAGACGAGGAGCACGGCGACGGCGACACCGGCCGCGATCCCGATCACCTCGGGCACCGGTTCGGGCAGCCGGTGCCCGTCCTGCCGGGCCTCGGCGACGACCGGCGGAGCGTCACCGACGAGCGTCGCCGTCAGCAGGAACAGGGACCAGCAGGTGGCCGCCGCGGTGACCACGGTGGCGGCCGTCAGCACCCGTGCGGCCAGCGCCGGAGCCACCCGGCTGCCGATCGCCGGGCTGATCACGGCGAGCAGCACCGACAGCGGCAACGGCGTGTACACGTCGAACCTCATCCCGCGCCCCCGGCCAGCAGGTTGCGCAGCGCCTTCTCCTCCTCCGGCCGCAGACCGCTCACGAACTGCTGGAGCGCGGCGATCGGATCCGGGCCCCGGTCCAGCGCCTCGTGCATCGCCTCGGCGGTCAACTCGGCCGCGTTCTTCGCCGGCCGGTACGCCCCGCGCTGCCCGTCCGCGTCGCGCAGGACCAGCCCCTTGTCGTAGAGCCGCTTCAGGATGGTGTGCACGGTGTTGTAGGCGAGCGGGCCGTCGATCTCGGCCTGGATCTCGGCCGGTGTCAGGGGGCGGTCGGTCGCCCAGAGCGCGGCGAGGACCTCGCTCTCCAGTTCACCGGCGCTGCGCCGTTCCGCCCGGGCCCGCGGGTCTGTGCCAGCCATGGGCGTCACCTTACAGCGTGTAGGGCGCGACGCGCCTACCGTTGGCGCTCTGACCAGGCCCTCTGGCCTGGTCGGGCGAACTGGCATCCGGTTCGGGGATCCGCATCGACTCCGTCTTCCACGCCGACCCCCCAAGAAACGTCGGCTCGCTGTACTCTCCGACTGCCGCCTCCATCCGCTAACATAGAATAATTAGATAGATGATTAGCCTAGTGTGGGCGAGGAGTGGCCGTGGATTTCGGGCTGACCGACGAGCAGGACCTGTTGCGCGCGACGGCACGGCAGTTCGTCGCCGACGTGTGCCCGGCCGAGAAGGCCAAACAGTGGGACGAGGAGGGCATCGTGCCGCCCGAGTTGTTCCGCGGCATGGCCGATCTGGGGTGGTTCTCCCTCCCGTTCAGTGAGGAGGAGGGCGGCGACGGCGGTAGCCCGCTCGAACTCATCCTGATCGCCGAGGAGTTGGGGCGGGCCAGTTTCGACGTCGCCATGTGCTACATCGGCGTGCTCATCCCGGGGATCACCGTGTTCCGGTGGGGCGACGAGGCGCAGCGCGATTTCATCCGCGAGCAGGTGATGACGGGGCGCCACCGGCTCGCCGTCGGCCTCAGTGAACCGGACAGCGGGTCCGACGCCGCCGCCCTGCGCACCACTGCCGAGGACCATGGCGACCAGTTCCTCGTCCGCGGCCAGAAGGCGTGGTGCACCGGCGGCGGTCTGCCCGACACGACCATCGCTACCTATGTGCGGACCGGGCCCCGCGAGCCCAAGCACGGCGGCATCAGCCTGCTGCTCGTGGACCCCGCGACGGACGGCGTCGAGGTGCGCCGGACACCGACGCTGGCCCGGCACATCCTCGGCACCAACGAGGTCTTCTTCAACGACGCCCTGGTCCCGAAGGAGAACCTCGTCGGACCGCGCGACGAGGGCTGGAAGGTCATGCTCTCCAACATCGAACTGGAGAAGGTGATCATCACCGGGGGATACCTGGGCGCCGCGCAGGCCACGCTGGACGAAATGCTGGAGTACGCCCGCACCCGGCACGCCTTCGGCCGTCCGATCGGGAACTTCCAGGCCCTCGCCCACGCCATGGCCGACCTGCAGACCGAGATCGACTCCGCCCGGCTGCTCGCGTACCGCGCTGCCTGGCTGCTCGCCCAGGGCAAGCCGTGCACCCGGGAGGGCTCGATGGCCAAGCTGAAGGGGTCGGAGACGTACGTGGCGGCCGCCCGGCTGGGGATGCAGGTGTGTGCCGGGCACGGTTTCTCGACCGAGAGCGTGATGAGCTTCCGCTACCGGGAGTCCATCGTGGCGACGATCTCCGGGGGCACCAGCCAGATCCAACGCAACGGGATCGCCCGGAGCATGGGGCTGCGGTCCTACTGACCCGCGCTTTCGCCCCTGGCCTCCTGGGTGGCCAGCCACTCCTCGTGCCGCGCGAAGTGGCCCTGGTCGCGGGTCACCCAGATCCCGGAGACCCGGGCCAGCACGGCGCGGGTCGGCAGCAGCACCATCTCACCCGCGATGTACCAGCGCCGGCCCTCGCGCCGCTCGACCCACGCCCGGACTTCCAGTGGCCGTTCCACCGGCACCGGCTTCACGAAGCTCACGCTCAACTCCGCCGTCACGCTCAACACCCGGTGCAGCAGAGGGAGATGACCGAGACAGTCGTCCAGTACGGCCGCCGTCCAACCGCCGTGCGCGACATTCGGGCCGCCCTCCTGGTCGCGGGGGCAGGTGAGCTCGAAGACAGCCACGCCGTCCTCGTCGAGCCGCTCGCCCCCGACGCCCAGGCGGCAGGAACCGGCGACGCGGCACGCGCCGCACAGCGCCACGCCGCCGGGGGTACGGGGCGGCTCCTGGAAGTCCGCGCCCGCCCAGGGCCCCGCCGAACTCGTCGCCCCACCAGTCGTACTCGTCACGCCGCTTCTCCTCGGACCAGGCACATGGATCGGACACATGGGTCAGACATTCGGGTCAGATCTTCGGGTCAGACATCGGCGAGCAGCGGGCGCAACTTCCCAGCGATCAACTGGACTTGGCGTGCCACCATCTCCTCGGGCATCCCCGCCAGCGAGGCCCACAGGAACACCCCTTCCACGGGCAACCCCGCCACGTACGCCTTGACGGCGTCGGCGATGTCCTGCGGGGTGCCGTACAGGAACTGGCCTACACCGGTCGCTTGCAGCCCCGTCTCCCGCCACTTCTCAGGGTCGATGGGGCGAGGCGCGGGCTGGTCGGTTCCCTCGACCATGTACCGGCGATAGCTGTCCCACTGGTACGCCAGGTGCTTGCGCACCACCGGCCAGTCGCCGTCGGGGTCCTCGGTGACGAACGTGGTGAACGAACCCTGCATCCGGGCCGCCGACACGTCGTAGCCGCTCTCGGCGAGCCCGTCCCGGTAGGGCGCCAGCAGCGCCGGGTTGAGGGACAGCAGTCCGGTGCCCAGCCGTCCGGCGCGGCGTGCGCCCTGCGGGCCCTGGTAGCCGAGCCAGATCGGCAGCGGGTCCTGGACCGGTCCGGGGGTGACCAGGGACTCGGACCACAGGCCGCGGATCTCCCGCACCCGCTGGTCCGTCGTGGAGTAGCGCCGGGCGAGATCGGCGCCGTAGAGCCGGTACTCGGGTACGCGGTAGCCGGTGCCGAGTCCGAGGTCCAGGCGGCCGTCGCTGATGATGTCGACGATCGCGGCCTGTTCGGCGAGTTCGGGGGCCGCGTGCAGGGGCGCGGGGATGACCGCGGTGCCCAGCCGGATCCTGCTCGTGCGGGCGGCGACCGCGGCGGCCATGGTGAGCGGCTGCGGAAGGTATCCGTCCTCGAAACCGTGGTGTTCGGAGAACCAGACCGAGTCGAGGCCGAGCCGGTCCGCCTCCTCGCACATCTCCAGGGCGAATCCGTAGACGCGTGACCAACTCTGTTGCCAGGGCGGGGGGTTGCGCATGTCGAAGTAGATGCCGACCTTCATGAGGGGCCGCCTTTCCTTGTGTTGTCGGCGAGTTGGATGGTCGCTCGGGCGACCGCGACGCCGTCCCCGGGCGGCAGCAGCCGTACCGGACGCAGTTCCATCGACTCGATCTCGGGCAGGTCCTCGACCATCGCGGAGATTCGCAGGACGGTCTCCTCAAGAGCCGTCAGATCCACCCCCGGGCCGCCCACCCGGCCGTCCAGCAGCGGAGCGGCCCGCAGCGAGCGGATCATCTCGCGGGCGTCGCGGTCGCTGAGCGGGGTGATCCGGTGGGCGACGTCGGCCATGAGGTCGGCGTAGTCCCCGGTGAGACCGAACGCGATCACCGGGCCGAAGACCGGGTCCGCGCGGACGGAGAGGAACGCGTCCGGGCCCGGCGAGTGCGTGTCCCGTACGGAGATGCCGTACGAGTCCAGCAACTCGGCGGCGACCTGCGGCGGTACGGCTCCGGGAGCGCACCCGGCGAGCAGCGAGCGGGCCCGGTCCGTGTCGACTCCCGGGAGGTCCGGTATGACGCCCGCAGGGGTGCTGCGCCAGGCCTGGTACGCCGCCGCGTGGCCGAGCGAGGTCGCCGCGGACTCGGGGAACGCGTAGGTCGGTACGACGAGTTCGCCCCGGTGCAGGAGATCGGCGACGCCCGCGCCGCCCAGGAAACTCGCCACCACAGGCTTCTCGGGCGCGGCCTCGGCCGCGTCCAGGATCGCCGCCGCCACCTCGTCCGGCTTGTCCGCCAGCGGGGGCATGAAGAGGACCACGGCGGCGTCGAAGCCGTCGTCGGCCAGTACGGCGTCCAGTGCGTGCCGGTAGTGCGCGGCGGTGGCCATGGGTGTGAGGTCGATCGGATTGGTGACGTCCGCGCGGGGCGAGAGCGCCGTACGGAGTGTGTGCCGTAGGCGCTCGGCCAGTGCGGGCACGCGCAGGCCGCTCGCCTCGCACGCGCCGACGGTCAGCGCGGCGGGGCCGCCCGCGTTGGTGATCACGGCGACCCGGTTGCCCGGCGGGGGTGGCTGGTGCGCCAACAGCAGTGCCACGTCGAAGAGTTCCTGGAGGCTGCGGGTGCGGATGACGCCGGACTGGGCGAAGAGCGAGTCGACCGCCGCGTCCGCGTGTCCCGGGTGCACCGCGACGATCGGCTTGCGCGGCGCGACCCGGCGCGCGATCCGGGTGAACCGGCGCGGATTGCCGAAGGTCTCGACGTGCAGCAGGACCACCGAGGTCTCGGGGTCCTCCTCCCACCACTGGAGCAGGTCGTTGGTGGAGACGTCCACGGCGTGGCCCACCGACACGAACCCGGAGAAGCCGAGCCGCAGCCGCCGGGCGAAGTCGAGCACCGCGAGCCCGAGCGGCCCGGACTGGCTGGACATCGCCACCCGGCCCGGTGTCGGCAGCGCGGGCGAGAAGGTCGCGGCGAGCCGGGCGGCGGGCGTCGTGTTGACCACGCCCATGCAGTTCGGGCCCACCAGCCGCATCCCGGAGGCGCGGGCGAAGCGGGCCAGCTCCAGTTCGGTCGCCCGGCCTTCGATTCCCGTCTCCCCCAAGCCTGTTGAGACGACGACCACCGCTTTGACGCCGGCCTCCGCGCACTCCCGTACGACATCGGGGACCGCCTCGGCCCGTACGGCGAGCAGCGCCAGGTCCGGCACCTCGGGCAGCTCCCGGACGTTCGGATACGCCCGTGCCCCGGCGATCTGCTCGGCGCGCGGATTGACCGGGAACACGGAGCCGCGGAAACCGCCCCGCAGCAGGTTGGCCACGATTTCGTGGCCGATCGTCAAGGGGCTGCGGTTCGCGCCGATCACCGCGACCGAGCGGGGTTCGAGGAGGGGGCGCAGGGAGCGCCGTACGGCCGTGTGCTCGCGGCGTTCGGCCCGGGCGACAGCCTGGGCCTGCGGGTCGACGGCGATCTCGAAGTGGACGATCTGGCCCGGCGGCCCGGACTCGACCCGGAAGCCGGAGCCGAGGAACACGTTGATCATGCGGGTGTTGTCGGCGAGGACGTCGGCCTCCAGGACCCGGATGCCCCGGGTGCGCGCGGCGGCGGCGATGTGCTCCAGGAGCAGCCTGCCGAACCCCTCGCTCTGGTGGTCGTCGCGGATGGTGAAGGTGACCTCCGCGTGTTCCGGTTCCTCGGGGTCGCGGACATAGCGCACCAGGCCCGCGATCTCGTCGCCGGCCAGCGCGACCAACGCCAGCTCGTTGAGGTAGTCCACGTGGGCGCCGCGTCGTATGACGTCGTCGCGGGCGCGGACCACCGGGCCGAGCGAGCGATAGGCCAGGGTCGCCCGGGACAGCCCGCCGACGAACGCGACCAGGCGGTCGGCGTCCTCCGGCCGCACGGGCCGGACGAAGGTCGACCGGCCGGTGCGCACGAGGCCCGGTCGTTCCAGATCCTCGGGATACGGCGGACTGCTCATCGGGGTGTCGCCGCTCAGACCGCGGCCTCCTGGGGAGTCTGCTCGGGCAGCCGGAACAGCTCGTTGAAGGTGCCGCGGGTGACACGCTCGCGGATGTCCGCGGGCACGCCGTCGAACAGCTCGTGCAGCGTGGACTGGGTGTGGCCGTAAGTGCCTTCCAGGTGGGGGTAGTCGTCGCCCCACATCACGTTGCGGTAGCCCGTCGACTCGACGATCTCCACCGAGCTCTTGTCGTGCTGGAAGGAGGCGTACACCTGCTGCCTGATGATCTCGCTGGGCAGCCGGCTGAGCTTCGGCCGGACGAACATGCCGTGCTGACGGTAGGCCTCGTCCATCCGGTCGCCGATGGCCGGCACCCAGCCGGCGCCGCCCTCCGCGATCAGGATCTTCAGGTCGGGGTGCCGGTCCAGGGCGCCGCCCGCGACCATGTGGGACACCACGCGCATGCCCGGATAGGTCGTCTCCATGTAGTTGACGACCGCGCCGCCGGGCCCGCGGAAGACGACGTTCTCGCCTCCCGTGCCGATGTGGAAGCCCAGCACCAGTCCGGCCCGCTCGGCCGCCGTCCACAGCGGTTCCCAGCGGTCGAGGGCGTACTCCTCGCCGGGCCGTGTCTGGCACGGCAGGAACACCGACTGGAAGCCCATCTCCGCCACCCGCTCGACCTCGGCGACCGCGTCCTCGACGTCGGCGGTCGACACACAGGCGGGGGTGATGATGCGCTTCTGCTTCCCGAGGACCTCGGAGTGCGCCCAGTCGTTCCAGGCCCGCACGGTCTCCCTGGCCAGCTCCCGCTCGGTGATCGACACCAGCCAGAACCCCATGGAGGGGAAGGCCAGTTGACCCCAGACGCCCTCCTGGTCCAGGTCCTTCAGACGTACGTCGAGATCCCGGGCGCCCGGCGGACGCATGGCGTCCATGAAGTCGTTGAGCTGGCGGTCGATGCGCTCGCCGTCGATGTACAGCACCTCGTACTTGTCACCGCGCTCACTGCGCGGCGCCCGGTCGGCGAGGCGCGGCGGCAGCGCCTGGATCCACAGGTCGTCGGGTTCCATCACATGGGAGTCCCCGGAGTTGACCCAGATCTTCGTCATGGCGCTCCTTCGGGTCAATAGATGCAATCAGTTAGCGATTTTAATCGTATCGGCCGCCGAGCGGAAGGCCGGGAGGTGGAGGAGATCAGCTCCGCCGCCGCTCGATCTCCTCCACCAGCTGCGGGAGTACCTGGAAGAGATCCCCTACGACGCCGTAGTCCGCGAGTTCGAAGATCGGGGCGTCCGCGTCCTTGTTCACGGCGACGATGGTCTTGGACGTCTGCATGCCCGCGCGGTGCTGGATCGCCCCGGAGATGCCGGCGGCGACATAGAGCTGTGGGGAGACCTGCGTGCCGGTCTGGCCGACCTGGTGGCTGTGCGGGTACCAGCCCGCGTCGACGGCAGCCCGGGACGCCCCGACGGCCGCGCCCAGGGCGTCGGCGACGCGCTCGATCACGGCGAAGTTCTCGGCGCCGTTCACGCCCCGGCCGCCGGAGACGACGATCTCGGCCTCGCTCAGTTCGGGGCGGTCGCCGCGTTCGCGGGGTGTGCAGGACAGGATCTGCACGGCGGCGGAGGCCGGGCCGAAGACGACGTCCCACTTCTCCAACTCGGGTGTGACAGGGGCCGGTTCGGGTGCGGTCGCGTTCGGCTTCACCGTGATCACCGGAATGCCGTGGCTGACGTGTGCCGTCACCTGGTACGTCGCCGCGAACGCGGACTGCTCGGTGACCGGGCGGCCGTCCGCGCCCGCCGCGATGTCGACGGCGTCCGTGATCAGCCCCGACCCCAGCCGGAACGCGACCCGGGCGGCGGTCTCCTTGCCGTCCGGGCCCGACGGCAGCAGGATCGCCGCCGGGTTGGTGCTCTCGGCGATCTGTGCGAGGGCGTCGACGGCCGGAGTGACGAGGAGTTCCTCGACCTCGGGTGCGTCCACGACGTACACCTTGTGCGCGCCGTACCGGCCGAGGGCCTCGGCCGCGGTGTCCGCGCCCGGGCCGAGGAAGACCGCCGACGGTTCGCCCAACCGGCGTGCCAGGGTGAGGAGTTCGAGGGTCGGCTTGCGGACGACGCCGTCCAGGTGATCGACGAGTACGAGGATCTCGGCCACGGTGCTGGGCTCCTTGGGTCGGTCGGGCGAACGTGTCGGTCAGACGAACTTCTTGGCGGTGAGGAACGCGGCCAGCCCGATGCCGCCCGTCCCGTCGTCGGAGACGAGTTCCCCCTTGGTGCGCGGCGGACGCCGAGTCGCGGTGTCCACCGCCGTCCTCGCGGCCGTACGGCCGACCTGCCCGGCGTCGATCCCGAGATCGGCGAGACCGAGGGTCTCCACGGGCTTCTTCTTCGCGGCCATGATCCCCTTGAAGGAGGGGTAACGGGCGTCGCCGGAACGGTCGGTCACCGACACGACGGCCGGCAGGCCGCCCCGAACCCGCACGGTCGCGGTGTCGCCCTCGCGCCGGCCGGTCAACGCCCCCTCCTCGACGGTCAGTTCCTCGATGTGGGTGACGGCCGGGACGCCGAGCCGCTCCGCGAGCAGCGCCGGTACGACGCCCGCGCCGCCGTCCGTCGAGGCCATCCCGCACAGCACGAGATCGAAGCCGTGCCGTTGGATCGCCCCGGCCAGCACGAGCGAGGTGGCGAACACGTCGCTGCCCTCGATGTCCTCGTCGCTCACGTGGATCGCCGAGTCGCCGCCCATGGCGAGCGCCTTGCGCAGGGCGTCCTTCGCGTCGTCCGGACCGACGGTGAGGTAGCAGACCTCGACGTCCGGGCCCGACTCCGCGATCCGCAGGGCCTGTTCGACGGCGTACTCGTCGAGTTCGGACAGCAGCGAGTCGACCGACGCGCGGTCGGTGGTGCCGTCCTCGGTGAAGGTGCGGTCCGCCGTGGCGTCGGGCACGTGCTTCACGCAGACAACGATCTTCACATCGCCCTCCCGGGGCTCTAATGAGTGCTAATAGTTAACTATATAGATCGAGCGAGCGCGAGAGTTCCCCGAGATTCAGTCGAATTAGTTGACTGATTGCGCTGATAGCTGGAAGATCTGGGCAGCTGAGCCGCGAGGAGGCGTCATGGCCGGGGACAGGGACACCGCTGACAGGTACTTCGAGCCACAGGTGGAGACCATGGCCCGGGACCAGCTGCGGGCACGGCAGGAAGAGCGGGTGGTGGAACTCGTCGAGTACGCCTACGCCAACTCCGCCTTCTACCAGGCACTGTGGGACGAGCACGGAGTGCACCCGCGTGACGTCCGCACCCTGGACGACTTCCGGGCCCGCATCCCGTTCATCACCAAGGACATGGTGCGCGCCTACCGTGCCCGCACCGGTGACCCCTTCGGCGGGCTGCTCTGCGTCCCGACCGAGGAACTGACCTCCGTCTCCTCCAGTTCGGGCACCACCGGCGACCCGGAGTTCTTCGCCGAGATCTGGGAGGGCGCGCCGCCCCTGGTCACCGCGCAGGTGCGTGACCTGTGGGAACTCGGCCTCCGGCCCGGGGACCGGGTGCTGAGCCCGCCCGGCACCTTCCGCAACCTCATGGACGCCGGCTTCCAGGCGCTGGGCGCGGTGGTCATCGAGGTGGACACCTGGATGGGGAACATGCCCGAGGTCGTCGAGGCCCTGCGCACCTACCGCCCGGCCTACCTGCAGATGATGTATCCGCAGATGGTGGAGCTGGAGCACCTGGCCGGCACGACGGATCTCAAGGAGGCGTTCTCCTCCCTCAAGGGCGCCTCCTGCGCCGGACAGCCCCTCAGCCGGAAGATGCGCGAGCGGATCCGCGAGGACTGGGGCATCGACGTCTACGAGTACACCAGCGCCGCCGACACCGGCACCGCCTGGGAGTGCCGCGAGCACGACGGCTTCCACCTCTGGGAGGACACCGTCTTCGCGGAGTGCGTCGAGGTCGACGAGCAGGGCTGGCGCGACGCGGCGGAGGGTGACCTCGGCGAGCTGGTCGCCACCGACCTCGACAACCGGGCCGCGCCACTGATCCGTTACCGCAGCGAGGACCTGGTCCGCCTGTCGAGGGACCGCTGCGGCTGCGGGCGCACCCACGCCCGGATGTGGGTGGCCGGCAGGCGCGGCGACGAGACCCTGGTCCAGGGGCGTTCCGTGGTCCTGCGGGACATCTGGCAGGCGGTCGAGGACCAGCCCGAGACCGTGGCGGGCGTCTTCCAGATCGTCCGCGCCGGACGCGAGGTCGACGAACTGCGCCTGCGCGTGGGCTACGACCCCCGTCTCACCGGCGACGTCGACGCCCTCGCCGGACGCCTGAGCGAAGCCGTGCGGGAGCGGACCGGCGTCAAGCCGGTGCTCGACATGCGCACCGAGGAGGACCTGTTGAAGACCATGACCAGCGTCGCCAAGTTCCCCCGGGTGGTGAAGAGTTGATGGCGCGCGCCGACACCCTGGCCCGGGCCCGCACTCTCGACCGGCCCGAACTCGCCTACCTCGTACGCTTCCCCACCTCCGACGGCATCCGGGACATGGAACTGACCTGGGCGGAACTCGCCCGCGACACCGACTGGGTGACCGCACGGTTCCGGGACCACGGACTCGCCGCCGGACAGCGGGCGTTGCTGACCACCTCCGGCTTCGAGGGCTTCTGGGGCCACGCCGTGATCGGCGCCCTGCGCACCCTGAAGGTGACGTACGGCATCGCCGAGGCGATGGGCTGGGACCACCGCAGGACCGCGGTCTTCCACCGCGAACTCGACCCGCACGCGGTCATCGGCCTGTCGGCCGAGACCCTGGAGGGGCTGGCCGGTGCGGCCGACGTCGGTGAGATGTTCCGGACGACGCCGGTCGTACTGGCCCGGCCCGCCGCCGTACCGCTGCTGCGCGGGGTGGGCGTGTCCGCCGCCCTGATCGCGACCGTGGGACCGGCCCTCGCGCTGGAGTGCCCCGAGCACGGGGGTGCGCACGTCAACGCGGCCGAATGGCGGGTCGGGGCGCGGGACGGACAGCTGTCCGTAGCGGCGGGGGAGGAGCGCACCTCGGAACTTCCCGAGACCCCGCTCGGCATCGCCGGACGCGTACTCACCGGCCGCTGCGCCTGTGGCAGCGAAGACCCACGGGTCCTCTTCGCCGAGGCCAACCAGCCCACATCATCGAGGAGTTGAGGATGTCCGAAGGAGTGGTCGCCGGCCGGGTCGTGATTGTCACGGGCGCCGGCAACGGGATCGGCCGGGCACACGCCCTGGCGTTCGCCGCGCACGGCGCGAAGGTCGTGGTCAACGACCTGGGCGGCGCGCGCGATGGCGGAGGCGCCTCGGCCGGGCCCGCCCAGACCGTGGTCGACGAGATCATCGAGGCCGGCGGCGAGGCGGTGGCCAACACGGACGACATCTCCGCCTGGGCCGGTGCAGGCCGACTCGTCCGACAGGCCGTCGACACCTACGGCGGCCTGGACGTCCTGGTCAACAACGCCGGCATCCTGCGGGACCGGATGATCGTGTCGATGACCGAGCGGGACTGGGACAGCGTGATCGCCGTCCACCTCAAGGGCAGCTTCGCCACCCTGCACCACGCCGCCGCGTACTGGCGCGAGCGCGCCAAGTCCGGTCACGACAACGACGCCCGGGTGATCAACACGACCTCCCCGTCCGGCATCTTCGGGAACCCCGGCCAGTCGAACTACGGCTCGGCCAAGGCCGGCATCGCGAGCCTCACCGTCATCGCCGCGGCCGAACTCGCCCGCTACGGAGTGACGGTGAACGCCATCGCGCCCACTGCGCTCACCCGGCTCACCGAGGACATCGAGATGATGAGACAGGCCGCCGAGGCCCAGGACCTCACCCCCGAAGCCATCTCCCCGCTCGTGGTGTGGCTCGGCTCGGCCGCCTCGCGCGAGGTCACCGGCCGGGTCTTCGGTGTCGTGGGCAACCGCATCACCGTCCTCGAAGGCTGGGTCAACGGCCCCGGCGCGAGCGCGGAATCACGCTGGACGCCGGAGGAACTGACCTCGGTCGTCCCGAACCTGGTGGCCAAGGCGGCTCCGAACGCCGACGCCCTGGGCAACCGGAACGGAGCCTGAAGACATGACGACCACTCAAATACCCGTCGCTGAAGGCCTGTTCACCTGGCCGCCCGACGAGAGCACGCCCCTTCGGCTCATCGGCTCCGAGTGCACGGTCTGCGGACTGATGAGTTTCCCCGCCGCCTCGGACTGCGTCCGGTGCGCGAGCACGGAGTCCAAGGAACGGCTCCTGGCGGAGCGCGGGACGCTCTGGACGTACACCACCCAGGACTTCCGGCCGCCGTCCCCGCCGTACGACGGCCCCGAGGCCTTCGAGCCGTACGCGGTCGGCTACATCGAGCTCCCCGGCGAACTCCTGGTCGAGGCCCGCCTGACCGAACCGGACCCGGACAAGCTGCGGATCGGGCAGGACATGCGGCTGACGCTCGTGCCGTACCGCGTGCAGGACGACGGCACCGAGGTCATGACGTTCGCGTTCGCCCCGGCCGAGGAGGAGACACCGTGACCGAGGCCGTCATCATCGGCGTGGGGCTCCATCCCTTCGGCCGGTTCCCCGGAAAGCCCGCAGTGGACATGGGCGCGGACGCGGTACGACTCGCGCTCGCCGACGCGGGCGTCAACTGGCCGCAGATCCAGGGCGGTTACATCGGCAGCTACGAGGTCGCCAACCCGGACGCGATCGTCGCCCGGCTCGGTCTGACCGGCGTACCCCTGCGTGGGGTGTTCAACGGCTGTGCCACGGCCGGTACTTCGGTGGCGCTGGCCGCCCGCGCGATCGAGACCGGCGAGCACGACCTGACCATCGCGATCGGCCTGGACAAGCACCCGCGCGGGGCGTTCGCCGCCGACCCGTCCGTGGCCGGCATCCCCTCCTGGTACGGACAGACCGGCCTCTTCCTCACCACGCACTTCTTCGGCATGAAGATCAACCGCTATATGCACGACCACGGCATCTCCCACGAGACACTCGCGCGCGTGGCGGCCAAGAACTTCGGCAACGCGGCCCGGAACGAGAAGGCCTGGCGCCGAACTCCCCTGTCGGTGGAGGAGATTCTGGCCTCGCCCGTGCTCAACCACCCCCTCCGCCAGTACATGTACTGCGGCCCGGACGAAGGAGCGGCGGCCCTCGTGCTGTGCCGGGCCGACCAGGCCCACAAGTACACCGGGAAACCCGTACGGATCCGGTCCACCGCCCTGCGCAGCCGTCGGCTCGGCGCCTTCGAGGTGCAGAGCCCGTCGTTCCCGGTCGGGGAGGTCGTCGCGAGCCCGACCGTGGACGCCTCGCGGGAGGCGTACGAACGCGCGGGCATCGGCCCCGAGGACGTCGATGTCGCCCAACTCCAGGACACCGACGCCGGATCGGAGGTCATCCACATGGCCGAGAACGGCCTCTGCAAGGACGGCGAGCAGGAACGCCTCATCGCCGAGGGCGCCACCGAGATCGGCGGCAGACTCCCGGTCAACACCGACGGCGGACTCCTCGGCAACGGCGAACCGATCGGCGCGTCCGGACTGCGCCAGATCCACGAGATCGTCCTCCAACTGCGCGGCACGGCCGGAGACCGACAGATCCCCGGCACACCACACGTCGGCTACACCCACCTGTACGGCGCGCCGGGCGTGTCGGCGGTCACCATCCTGAGCACCTGAGGACAGAGCGGACATGGCAGACGACATGCAGGACTTCGCGGCCGAGGCACGCGCCTTCCTCGACGCCCACGCGCCGAAGGCCCCCGACCGCACCGCCCCCACCTGGGGCGAGGGCGACGACTCGATGGCGTACTTCAGCAGCCTCCCGCCCGAGGCGGAACGGGAGCACGTACAACGGGCGCGCGACTGGCAGCGCGTCCGCCACGAGAACGGCTTCGGCTGGATCACCGGCCCGGTGGAGTACGGCGGCCGGGGCCTGACCCCCGTCCACGACCTGCTCTACGACGCAATCGAGTCCGAGTACGACGTCGCGGACACCGGAGTGCTCAGCGTGATCGGCCTCGGCATGATCGGACCGACGATCCTCTCCCACGCCCAACCCCACATCAAGGAGCGGTGGTTGCCCGCGATGTACCGCGGGGACGCCATCGCCTGCCAGTTGTTCAGCGAACCCGGCGCGGGCTCCGACCTCGCGAGCGTGGCCACCAAGGCGGTACGCGAGGGCGACCACTGGGTGCTGAACGGACAGAAGGTGTGGACCTCGGTCGCACAGCACAGCCAGATCGGCCTCGCCCTCACCCGCACCGACCCGGACGCGCCCAAGCACCGAGGGATCACGGCTTTTCTCGTCCCCATGGACGCCCCCGGCGTCGAGGTCAGGCCGCTGCGTCAGATGACCGGCGGCGCGGACTTCAACGAGGTCTTCCTCACCGACGTCCGCATCCCCGACGACCACCGGCTCGGCGAGGTCGACGGCGGCTGGACGGTCGCCCTGACCACCCTCATGAACGAGCGCGCGACCGTCGGCAGTGAAGGCGTGGGACCGGTGGCCGCCGCGCTCTCCCCGGACCACCTCTCGGCCCTGATGCGCGCCACCTGGACCTGGGACGACCGCGCCCTGCGTGCCCGGCTCGCGGAACTCCTCGTGGACGCCCTCGCCACCCGGTACCTCAACAACCGCGCCCTGCGCACCCTGCGCGCCGGCGGCACACCGGGCCCCGAGATGTCCGTCTCGAAGCTCATGTACGGCCAGAACCTCACCCGCGCCGCACACTTCGTGTCCGACGCGCTCGGACCCCGGATCATCGCCGACACCGGACAGTGGGGCACCTATGCCTGGTCCGAACTCCTCCTCGCCACACCGGCGTTGCGCATTCTCGGCGGCACCGAGGAGATCATGAAGAACATCCTCGCCGAACGCGTACTCGGACTGCCCAAGGAGGTGCGGTCATGACCGCCGACGAGACCGGACTGCGCGAACTGCGGTCCTCCGTACGGGAGTTCCTGGAGGCCAAGTCTCCCGAGGAAGCCGTCCGCAAGCTCATGGAGAGCGAGCCGCGCTTCGACCCTGCGGTGTGGGCACAGGCCGCCGACCAACTGCGGCTGCCGGGCCTGGTGATCCCGGAGGAGTACGGCGGCGACGGCTTCGGCCTGGTCGAACTCGGTGTCGTACTGGAGGAGACTGGCCGCGCCCTGCTGTGCGCCCCCTTCTTCGCGACGGTCGTGCTCGCGACCCAGGCCCTGCTCGCCTCCGGTGACCAGGAGGCCTGCGCACGTCACCTCCCCGGCATCGCGGCCGGCGGGACGACGGCCGCCCTCGCGGTGGCCGAGGACAGCGGATCCTGGGACCCCGCCCTGATCTCCGCGCGTGCGGTGCCGGACGGGGACGGCGGTTGGAAACTGACCGGCCGCAAGGCTTTCGTCATCGACGGTACGACCGCCGATCTGCTCCTTGTCGTCGCCCGCACCGTCGCCGGCCCCTCGCTCTTCGCCGTGGACCGGGACGCCACGGGACTGTCGGCCGTATCGATGGAGACCCTGGACGCGACCCGGGCGATGGCCCGGCTGACGTTCGACGCGGTACCCGCGACGCTCATCGGCGCGGACGGGGCGGCCGGGCGCACCATGGCGAAGGTGCTGGACGTCGCGTCGGTCGGGCTCGCCGCCGAGCAGTCGGGCGGGGCACGGAGGTGTCTGGAGGCGAGCGCTGAATACGCCCGCACCCGGCACCAGTTCGGGCGGCCGATCGGCTCCTTCCAGGCGGTCAAGCACAAGTGCGCGGACATGCTCGTCCAGGTGGAACTGGCCGAGGCCGCCTCCCGGGAGGCGGCGCGACTGGCCGACGAGGGCTCCGAGGAGTTCCCCGTCGCGGCGGCCGTGGCGCACGCGTGCTGCTCACGGGCGTACATGTTCGCGGCCATGGAGAACATCCAGGTCCACGGCGGCATCGGCTTCACCTGGGAGCACCCGGCGCATCTGTACTTCCGGCGGGCGAAGTCCTCGCAACTGCTCTTCGGCGGGCCTGCGGTGTACCACGAGCGGCTGTTGGACCGGCTCGGGATCTGAGGAGACCACGAAGACGAGGGCCCCGGGGCAGCCCCGGGGCCCTCGTCTTCGTGCATAGGTCAGCCGCGGGCCGCCTCGCCCAGCAGGGCCTTGGCGATGATGACCTGCTGGATCTGGCTCGTGCCCTCGTAGATGCGGAAGAGGCGTGCGTCGCGGTAGAAGCGTTCGACGGCGACTCCGCGCATATAGCCCGCCCCGCCGTGCACCTGGACCGCGCGGTCGGCGACCCGCCACACCATCTCGCTGGCGAAGTACTTGGTGCAGGACGGGCCGATCTTGGTGTCCGTACCGGCGTCGAACGCGCGGGCGGCCTCCAGGACCGTGGCGCGGCCGGCGTAGTAGTCGGTCATGGAGTCGGCGATCAGACCCTGTACGAGCTGGAAGGAGCCGATGAGCTTCCCGGACTGGCGGCGGGTGCGGGCGTACTCGACGGACTCGTCGACCAGCCGCTCGGCCATGCCCACGCACAGGGACGAGATGTGCACCCGCCCGTGCGCGATGCAGCCCATCGCCGTGCCGAAGCCCCGGTTCAGCCCGGCCTCGCCGCCGACGAGGGCGGACGCCGGTACGCGGACGTCGTCGAAGTACACGTCCGCGGTCCAGGCGCCGAACTGGCCCATCTTGTGGTCCTTGGGAGCCACGGTGAGGCCCGGAGTGCCCGCAGGGACCAGGAACGTGGAGATGCCGCGGGTGCGCGGGGCATCGGGGTCGGTGCGGGCGAAGACCATGAAGACGTCGGCGAGCGGGGCGTTGGTGATGTACCGCTTGGCACCGTTGATCACCCAGTCCTCGCCGTCCAGGTGCGCCCTCGTGGTGAGGGTCGAGGGATCGGAACCCGCCTCCGCCTCGGTGAGCGCGAACGACGCCAGGACCTCGCCCGAGGCGATCCTCGGCAGCCAGTCCGCCTTCTGCTCCTCGGTGCCCCCGACCATCAGGACGTGCCCGGCGATGCCGTTGTTCGTCCCGAACATCGAGCGCAGGGACGGGGTGGTATACCCCAGCTCGAACATCAACTGGGCCTCCTCGTACATCGACAGCCCCAGCCCGCCGTACTCCTCGGGCAGCGCGAAGCCGAACAGGCCCATCTTCTTGGCCGCCTCGCGGATCTCCGCGGGCATCTCGTCCTTCTCGTCGATCTCCGCCTCAAGCGGTACGACGCGCTCGCGCACGAAGCGCCGGACCTCGGACAGCACCGCGCTGAAGTCAGCCGCGTCCATGTCGACTCCCTTATTGCCCTAAGTGGCTTCAGTTATCTGCTTCTGCTTCGTCCGGCTTCCGCGTCGGCCGGTAGCACACGGCCAGCAGTGCGGCGGCGCTGGCCGTACCGACTCCCAGGGCCAGCAACGCGGGCCCCGCGCCCGCGCGTTGGCGGCGCAGCACCCCGTCCAGCGAGTACCTGCCGGAGCCCAGTGCCGCCAGGGCGACGGCCGCTCCGCCCACGACACCGACGTACTCCCAGCCGCCCTTGAAGACGAAGAAACCCTTGCCCCGATGGTCGGTCCGGGCCGCCACGGTCATCAGACCGACGGCTGCCGCCGCCGGGAGCGGGTTGGCCGCGCCGAGCGCGATCCCCACGCCGGCCGCCATCTCCGTTCCGGCGGCCATACGGGCGTGCATCTCGGCGGGCCGCAGTCCGAGCGACTCGAACCAGCCCGTCGTGCCCTTGAGCCCGCCCGGCCCGGCGACCTTGTTCCAGCCGTGCGCGAAGAGCATCGGGCCGATCGTCGCGCGCAGGACGAGCGCGGCGACGTCATGGCCCGGCGCCCTCACTGGCCGACTCCGGTGGCCCGTCCCGCGGGGGCGACACCGTACAACTGCGGTACGGCGTCCACGAGTTCGTCGTAGGTGAGCGCCTGTCCCGAGGCGCTGGGGTGGACGCCGGCGACGGTCCAGCCCTGGAGCCGGTTCAGCCGGTTGCCCTCTATGCGGAGGACCTGGCCGGTCAGCCAGGCCGCGCTGTCGGAGGCCAGGTAGACGACGACGCCCGAGGCGTTGGCGGGATCGCGCGGATCGAAGCCGTCGACGGCTTCCAGCGATGCGCCGACGGCCAGGCCGTCCGTCATCCGTGTGGCCGCGATCGGTGAGATGGCGTTGGCGGTGACGCCGTACTTGCGCATCTCCAGGGCGGTGAGGACGGTGAGCCCGGCGATGCCGGCCTTCGCGGCACCGTAGTTGGACTGCCCCTGGTTGCCGAACAGACCTGTCCCCGACGTCGTGTTGATGACGCGGCCGGTGACGTGCTCACCCCGCTTCGACGCCTCGCGCCAGTACGCGCACGCGTGCCGGGTGAGCGCGAAGGTGCCCTTGAGATGGACCGCGATCACGGCGTCGAACTCGGCCTCGGTCATCGAGAACAGCATGCGGTCGCGCACGATCCCCGCGTTGTTCACGACGATGTCCAGGCGCCCGAACTCCGCGACCGTGTCCGCGACCATGGTCTCGGTCGCCGCCCAGTCCGTCACCGACGCGTGGTTGGCGACCGCCTGCCCACCGAGCTTGGTGATCTCGGCGACGACCTCGTCGGCGGGGGAGTCGCCGGTGCTCTCTCCGTGCACGCCGGAGCCGAGGTCGTTCACCACCACGGTCGCGCCGGCCTCGGCCAGCGCCAGGCAGTGCGCCCGGCCAAGCCCCCGTCCACCGCCGGTCACGACGGCGACCTTGTCGTCAAGGATGCCCACCTGCTACCTCCCGGGTATGTCGAGTTCGCGGAGCACTTCGTCGGTGTGCTCGCCGAGTGTCGGCGCGCCGCCGCGCGGTTTGTCGTCAACGCCCCAGAAACTGACGGGTGTTGCCACGGTCCGCAGCGGTGGCGCGTCACCCATTCCGGGCTGCTCGACGAACGCCCCCACGGCTTCGGCCTGCGGATCGGCCGCGACCTCCGCGAGTGTCTGCACCGGCGCCCACCACACGCCCTCGGCGTCGAACCGCTGCGCCCACTCGTCGAGTGGTCGCCTCGCGAACTCCGTGTCGAACTCGGCGATCAGTTCGCGTACATGGCCACGCCGTGCCTTGCCGGTCGCGAACCGCTCGTCCGTCTCCAGGTCCGGGCGGTCTAGCGCCTTGACGACACCGGGCCAGTGCCGGTTGCCCTCCAGGCCGACCAGCCAGAACCAGCGGTCGTCGGCGGCCCGGTAGGAGTTGTAGAGCGGGGACTCGTGCTCGGTGCGGTGCCGGGTACGGCCGCGCCGTCCGAAGAAGTTCTGCAGGGCCAGGTCATTGCCGTTGGCGTACGTGCCGGACCGCAGCAGCGATACGTCCACCACGCCGCCCTCGCCGGTGCGTTCGCGGCGCAGCAGCGCGGCCAGCACACCGGCGACCAGGTTGGCCGCGGCCGTACGGTCACCAAGTCCCGGGCGGATGCCGGGCGGAGGCTCACCGGCCGGGTTGAGCATGGCGGCGATGCCGGGCCGCGCCCAGAAGGCGGAGACGTCGTAACCGGCGCGGTCGCGCTCCGCGCCCGTCCAGCCGTAGCCCGTCAACGTGCCGACGACCAGGCGGGGATGGCGCGCGCGCAACTCGTCCGGAGCGAGGCCCAGGCGTTCAAGCGCGCCGGGGCGGAGGTTGGTGACGAAGACGTCGGCGCGCTCCAACAGCCGCTCCAGTACTCCCTTGCCGTCGTCGGAGCGCAGGTCGAGGACGATCCCGCGCTTGCCGCGGTTGTCGGTCTCGAACGGGGGCGCGCTGTCGATGTCCTGGCCGACGTGCCGGAGCGTGTAGCGGTTGGGATCGCCGGTCGGCGCCTCCACCTTCACCACGTCCGCGCCCCAGTCCGCGAGCATGGTGGCCGCGGCCGGAGCCGCCACCCACATGCCCAGCTCGACGACCGAAATGCCCTCCAGTGGCCGCACAACCCACCTCCCTGTCTGTCGGTACGCCTGCTAGATGCCGCGGAAGTCGCCGGGGCGGCGGTCCCGGAAGGCCTTCAGTCCCTCGACCCGGTCCTCGGTGGTGAAGAGCACCGAGACGGTCTCGCGCTCGTACGAGATCGCCGCCTCCAGGTCCATCCCGAGGCCGTAGTCGATCAGCCGCTTTCCTGCCGCCAGAGCCAGCGGGGCCCCGGCCGTCAGCCCGGCGGCGAGTGCCTCGGCGACGCCCAACGCCTCACCGGGCTCGGCGAGTTCGTTGACCAGCCCGAGCGCGTGGGCCCGCTGTGCGTCGATCGGTTCGCCGGTGAGGATCATCTGTTTGGCGATAGCGGGCGGGATCAGACGCGGCAGGCGCTGTGTGCCGCCCGCGCCCGGCAGTACGCCGAGCTTCATCTCGGGCAGGCCGAGCCGCGCGCCCCGCTCCGCGACCCGCAGGTCGCAGGCGAGCGCGAGTTCGAGACCGCCGCCGAAGGCGAACCCGTGGACGGCCGCGACCGAGGGCTTGGGGAAGTCCTCCAACAGCGCGTACGCGTCGGTGAGTCGCTGGACGAAGGAATGGAACTGCCGGGGTGCCGTGAACGACTCGATCTCACCGATGTCGGCCCCGGCCGAGAAGGCCCGGCCCGCTCCGGCCACGACGAGGGCGCGTACGTCGTCGTTGTCGCGCAGCTCGTTCAGCGCCCGGGTGAGCCGGTCCACGGTCCCGGAGCCGATCGCGTTGAGCTGCCCCGGCCGGTCGAGGGTCAACACGGCGATTCTGTCCCGGAGTTCGACACGCAGCACGGTGTCCACCTCAGACCATCGTGAGTCCGCCGCTGACCGAGAGCGTCTGCCCGGTCATGTAGGCGGCGTCGTCGGACGCGAGGAAGGCCACCACACCGGCGATGTCGGCGGGCTGGGCGACGCGGCGCAGCGGGATCGCCCGCACGGTCGCGTCGTACATCTTCTGGCTGTACTCGGCGACCTGCCCCAGCAGCGCGGTGTCGGTGGGCCCCGGGCAGACGCTGTTCACGGTGATGCCGTGCCGGGCCACCTCGCGGGCGAGGGCCTTGCCGAAGGCGATGACGCCGCCCTTCGTCGCGGAGTACACGACCTCGCCGGAGGAGCCGACCCGGCCGGCGTCCGAGGCGATGTGGACGATCCGGCCGCCGCCCCGCTCGATCATCGGGTCGAGGACGGCCCGGGTCATCGTGATCGTCCCGCGCAGATTGACGGCGATGATCCGGTCCCAGACCTCCTCGGCGCTGTCCACGAACCGGCCGATCACATCGACGGCCGCGTTGTTCACCAGGACGTCCACCGGGCCGAGTTCGACCGTCACGCGGTCCAGGGCCGTACGTACGGCCGAGCTGTCGGAGATGTCCGCGCCGACTCCCGTCGCGCGCACGCCGTACCGCTCCGCGAGCAGGCCCGCGACCTTGCCGGCCGCCTCCGCGTCGAGATCGCAGACGGCGACCGCGGCTCCCTGAGCGGCGAGCCGGTCGGCGATCGCTTCGCCGATACCGCGGCCCGCTCCGGTGACGAGTGCCACCTTGTCCCGTACGCTCACGCGCCCTCCCTCGCCCGGCTGCCGATACAGCGCTATCGTATAACTACTTCAGCTAAATAAGCGAGATGCCTGAGCGGAGTAGAGCATGCGCCGAACGATCTTCACCGAGGAGCACGAGCTGTTCCGGGAGACCGCCCGCTCCTACTACCTGCGGGAATGCGCTCCGTACGCCGAGCAGTGGGAGCGGGACGGCCAGGTGAGCCGGGCCGCGTGGGTGGCGGCGGGCAAGGCCGGACTCATCGGCTGGCAGTTCCCGGAGGAGTACGGCGGCCAGGGGATCCGGGACTTCCGGTACAACGCCATCATGGCCGAGGAGATGGCGGCCACCAGCTCGGTCGGCATCGGGCTCGGGCTGCAGAACGACGTCATCCCGCCCTATCTGGCACATCTCACCACCCCTGAGCAGAGGGCCCGTTGGCTGCCCGGAGTGATCAGTGGCGAGACGATCTGCGCGCTCGCGCTGTCCGAGCCGGCCGCCGGCTCCGACCTCAAGGCCATCCGTACCACCGCCCGCCGCGACGGCGACGAGTGGGTGATCGACGGCTCCAAGACCTTCATCACCAACGGCATCCTGGCCGACCTGGTAGTCGTCGCCTGCAAGACCGATCCCGGCGCCGGGCACAGGGGCATCAGCCTGATCGTCGTCGAGCGGGATGCGGAGGGCTTCGAGCGCGGGCGCAAGCTCGACAAGGTCGGGATGAAGGCGCAGGACACCGCCGAACTCTTCTTCCGCGAGGTCCGCGTCCCCGCCGAGAACCTCATCGGGCAGGAGAACCGCGGTTTCTACCACATGATGGGCAACCTCCCCACCGAGCGCCTCGCCATCGCCGTCTCCTCACTGGCGGCGGCCGAGCGGGCGTACGAACTGGCGCTGGACTACGCCAAGACCCGTACGGCATTCGGGCAGCCGATCGGGGAGTTCCAGGCGAACCGGTTCGCCCTCGCCGACATCAAGGCCAAGCTGGGCGCCGCCCGCGTCTATGTCGACGGCTGCATCATGGCGCTGTTCCAGGGCGAGTTGACGGCCGAGGAGGCCGCGGCGGCCAAGTACTGGACCTCGGAGACCGGCTGGCAGGTCATCGACCGCTGTATGCAGCTGTTCGGCGGCTACGGCTACGTCAACGAGTACGAGATCGCCCGGATCTGGCGCGACAGCCGCGTGCAGCGGGTGTTCGGCGGGACCTCGGAGATCATGCTGGAGATCATCGGGCGCTCGCTGGGGCTGTGACATCGGGTGCACTCATTGACTACCTTGGATAAATAGGTTAGCTATTTAACCTGGATGAGTGCACCGCCGCTTCCGACTTCCGACCCCTTCCGAATGCCCTTGGAGTCAAGAGCATGCATTCCGCCCGCCGCCTGACGTTCGGCGACATCATCCGTGAGCACCGCAGGTCCTTCCCCGACGGCATCGCCCTTGTCGACGGCGAAGTCCGGCTGACCTGGCCGGAGTTGGACGAGCGCACCAACCGCCTCGCCAACGCACTCACCGTCGCCGGTGTCGGCTCCGGCGACCGTGTCCTCTGGCTGGGACAGAACTCCTTCCGCATCTGGGAACTGCTCGGCGCCGCCGCGAAGATCGGCGCCATGGTCTGTCCCGGCTACTGGCGCTGGGCCGCCCCCGAAATGGCCTTCGCCGTCGAGGACTTCGACCCCCGGGTGGTGATCTGGCAGGACGAGGAGATCGGCGACACGGTCGGCAAGGCGCGGGCCGAACTGGGCAGCGGCCACCGGGCGTTGTGGCTGCGCCACGACACCGACGGTCCAGGCTCCTACGAGTCGTTCCTGGCCTCCGGTTCGGCAGAGGACCCGGCCGTCGACGTCGACCCGGACTCCGCGCTCCTGGTCATCTACACCGCGGCGATCTCCGGACGCCAGTCCGGCTCGATGCTCTCGCACCGCAACCTCCTCGCCATGGGCGCGAGCGCCGCCTGGATGGGGGACATCGGCACGGAGACCGCCTTCCTCGGCGCAGGACCGATGTTCCACATCGGCAACTACCAGTTCTGGGGCGTTCCGGCCTTCGTGCACGGTGGCAAGAACGTCGTCGTCCGCCGGGTCGTCGCCGAGGAACTGCTCCCGCTGCTGGCGGCGGAGCGGTGCACGCACGCGTACCTCATGCCCCCGACGATCGCCCAACTCGTCGCCCTCAACCGGGAAGCGGGCCACGACCTCTCGCACCTCCGGGCCAGCGTCGCCGCCCCCCTCTGGCAGGGCACGGTCCCCACCGACACCAGCCGCTTCACGCGCAACGGCGGCGGCGAGGGCCGCGGCTACGGCCAGACCGAGGTGACCGGCTTCGCCGTGACCGGCGCCTACGGCGGCACCGGGACCGGCAACGCGGGACGCCCCGGCCCCTTCACCGCCGTACGCGTCCTGGACGGCACCGGCAAGGAGTGCGAGGTCGGCCGGGCCGGCGAGATCTGCGTCCGCGGCGACCTCGTGCACCTCGGGTACTGGAACCGGCCCGAGATCAACGAGGAGCGTTTCCGCTTCGGTTGGTGGCACACCACCGACCTCGGCCGGCGCGAGGCCGACGGCACGATCAGCTTCCTCGGCACCACGACCCGCATGCTGAAGTCGGCGGCCGAGAACATCTTCCCGGCCGAGGTCGAGAACTGCATCGAATCCCACCCGGCGGTGAAGGAGGCGGCCGTGATCGGCGTCCCGAACGAGCGGTGGGCGCAGGACGTCAAAGCCGTCGTCGTCCTCCACCCGGACGCCGAACCGGTCACGGCGGCGGACGTCATCGAGCACTGCCGGGCGCGGATCGCCTCGTACAAGAAGCCGAAGACGGTGGAGTTCGTCGAGGCGCTGCCGCGGACCAAGGACTTCGCCAAGGACTACGAGGCGCTCGACGAGCGCTTCGGCGGGGGCGGCTATCCCGGCGGCGACACGCTCGGCGCGGGGAGGTGACCCGGTGAACGACCGCCAACCCGTAGTCGTCGGCGTGCACGCCACCGAGCAGGCCCTGTCCCTCCCGCACCGCGACGCGATGGGCCTCGCCCTCGAAGCGGTGCGCGGCGCGATCGAGGACGCCGGGCTGACCCCGGCGGACGTCGACGGCGCCCAGGTCGACTGGCCCGGCCCGGGCGGTGTACCCGGCGAGGGCAGCTCCTGGGCGCGGATGCTCGGCCGGGACCTGCGCTGGACCAGCGACTCGATGCTCGACAACGCGGGCTCGCGGGGCCTGCTGAAAGCGGCGGCGGCCGTACGGGCGGGGTTCGCCGACACCGTCGTGGTCGGCGGCTGCAAGCTGGTCTCGCGCGGCGCGGGGCCTGTCGGCGCCGGAGTCCCGCTGGAGTTCGCCGACGTCTGGGGCAGCTATGTCGTCGCCCAGTTCGCGCTGGTGGCGGCCCGGCACATGCACCAGTACGGGACGACCGCCCGCCAGCTCGCGGAGGTCGCCGCCACCGTCCGCAACAACGGCTCCACCAACCCGGAGGCGATGATGTACAGCCGTGGCCCGTACACCGCCGACGACGTGCTCGCCTCCCGCATGGTGGCCACCCCCTTCCACCTGCTGGACTGCTGCATCGTCGGCGAGGGCGGCGCCGCCCTCGTGGTGACCACCGCCGAGCGGGCCCGGGACCTGCCCCACCCGCCCGTCGCCGTGCTCGGCGGCGGCATGGAGTACCACCAGGCCGCGTACGCCAACCCCGCCCTGTACCGCGAGGTCGGACAGCTCGGCAAGGACGCGGCCGACCGCGCCTACGCCATGGCCGGCGTGAGCCCGCACGACGTGGACGTCTTCTCCCTCTACGACCCCAACTCCTTCGAGATCATCCGGCAGTTGGAGATCCTCGGACTGTGCGGCGAGGGCGAGGGAGGCCCCCTGGCCGCCAGCGGCGCCATCGCCGTCGGCGGCAAGCACCCCGTCAATCCCGACGGCGGCTGCCTGGCGTACGCGTGGAACGGAACCCAGCAGATGACCCTCAAAGTCGTCGAGGCCGTACGGCAGTTGCGCGGCACCGCCGTCCACCAGGTCGAGGGCGCGGAGCTGGCGGTCGTCGGCAACGCCGGCTCCGGCGCGCAGCACTACGAGATGAGCGTGCTGGGGAGGACACGATGAGCCGCCCCGTGCCCGTCCCCACGCCGCTGTCCCAGCCGTTCTGGGACGCGGCCCGGCGCGGTGACCTGGTCGTCCCGCACTGTCCGGCCTGCGGGCTGCGCTTCTTCGTGCCCGAACCCGCCTGTCCCGGCTGCATGTCGGCCGACTGGCGGTACGTGCCCAGCGCCGGCCGGGGCACCGTCTACTCCGTGACCGTGGTCCACCGCGCACCCGGCCCCGGCTTCGGGACACCGTTCGCGCTGGCCGTGATCGACCTGGACGAGGGCGGCACCCTGCTGTCCCACGTCGACGCGGGCGACCCGGACGACGTGACCATCGGCATGCGGGTGCGCGTGGACTTCCGGCCTCTCACCGACGAGATCACCCTGCCGTACTTCGTGCCGGTCCCAGGCGACTGAAGGAGATGGATGCCGTGGCGAACACGCCGGTGAGGGTCCCCAAGATGGCTGAGCTGGTGGCGGCACAGCTGCGCCGCAAGATCGTGCGCGGGGAACTGGCCGAGGGGGAGGCGCTGCCCGCGGAGACGGCCCTGATGGCGGAGTTCGCCGTCTCCCGGCCGACCCTGCGCGAGGCGTTCCGGGTACTGGAGTCGGAGTCGCTGATCAGCGTGCGCCGAGGCGCCCGGGGCGGGGCACGGGTGCAGGTCCCGGAGGGCACCGTCGCGGCTCGCTATGCGGGGGTGGTTCTCGAGTACCGCGGCACGACCCTCAAGGACGTCTACGACGCCCGTACGGTCATCGAGGCGCCCTGCGCCGGACTGCTGGCCCAGCGCCGCACCGACCGGGACCTGGAGCGGCTGCGGGCCTCCGTCGCCGAGGCCGAGGGACTCATGGACGACCCCTCGGCCTTCATCCGCGCCCACATGGAGTTCCACGCCCTCGTCGTCGAACTCGCCGGCAACGAGACGCTGAGCGTCCTCAACGGCATGGTCCGGCACATCATCGACCAGGCGAACTGGTCCCACGTCGACCTCGACGCCGGCAGCCCCGAGAACATCCGGGCCAACCGCCGGGGCTTCCGTGCCCACGGCGCCCTCGTCGAACTGGTCGCCGGACGCCGGACCGAGACCGCGGAGGAGCTGTGGCGCCTCCATCTCCAGGAGGCCGAGGACTATCTGCTGCAGAGCAGGTCCATGACGACGGTCCTGGACCTGCTCGGCTGACGTACCGTCAACTCCCGTGCAGCTCCTGCACGATTGGCTCCCACACCTCCGCGTCGATCTCGTACGCGGTGTAGAAGGACACCCGGTCGACCAGACTCCCGTACCGGCGCCCGATCTCGCCCGCCACCCGCTCCGGCTCCGCGACGACCGCGAAGGTGTTCAGCACCTCGTCGTCGACGAGCCCGCCCATCGCCTCCCACTTGTCCTCGCGGGACGACTTCGACAACGTGTTCAGCTCGTCGCCGAGTTCGCCCCAGCCGTGCAGTTCCAGGACTCCGCGATAGGCGGGTGTGCTGCCGTAGAAGGCGATCTGGCGGCGGGTGCCGTCGATCGCGCGGGCCAGTTCCTCCTCGGTGCGGCCGGTGGCGGTGAGTAGGAGATGGGAGACGGAGAAGTCGTCGCGTGAGCGGCCGGACCGTTCGAGGCCCGACTCGACGGTCGGGAGGGTGACTTCCCGCAGGTACCGCTCGGTGGTGAAGCCGTGCGCCAGGAGCCCGTCGGCGACCTCGCCCGCCACCCGGGTCATCGCCTCCCCGACCGCCGCTACGAAGACCTTGGGGGCGCCGCCGGGAGCGGGCGGGGGAGAGAAGAAGGGGGACATGAGCGTGTGGGTGTAGAAGTCGCCGTGGAAGTCGAGTTTCTCGCCCTCGTTCCAGGCGGCCCAGATGGCGCGCAGCGCGCTCACGTACTCCCGCATACGGGCGGCGGGACGGCTCCACGGCATCGCGAAGCGCCGTTCGATGTGAGGTTTGATCTGGCTGCCGAGTCCGAGGGAGAAGCGCCCGCCGGAGTAGGCCTGCAAGTCGTGTGCGGTGTAGGCGAGTTGCATGGGGGAGCGGGCGAACGCCACCGCGATCGCCGTGCCCACCTCCAATCGGTCGGTGTGCTCGGCCGCGAGCAGCAGCGGCAGGAACGGGTCGTGTTTCGACTCCGAGGCCCACAGGCCGTCGTAGCCCGCCTTCTCGTGGTGCAGGGCCTCCGCCACGACCTCCGCGGTACCCCACACGCTGAGCTTTCCGTCGACCTTCATGCCGTTCCCTCCGCTGTGACCGCGTCCAGCCCGATGCGCCGCGCGAGCAGTTCGCGGTGGAACGCCGGGTCCCCGAACAGGAGTTGTGATGTCTTGGCCCGCTTCAGATACAGGTGGGCCGGGTGCTCCCACGTGAAGCCGATGCCGCCGTGGACCTGGATGTTCTGCTCCGTCGCCTGCAGACAGGCGTCGGAGCAGAACGCCTTGGCCAGGCTCGCCACCGCGGGCAGGTCCGGGTCCTCGTCCGCTGCCGCGAGCAGCGCGAAGTGCGCGGCGGCACGCGCCGATTCCACTTCGAGCAGCACGTCGGCGAGCAGGTGCTTCACGGCCTGGAAGGAGCCGATGGGCCGTCCGAACTGGTGCCGTACCTTGGCGTACTCCACCGCCATGTCCAGCGCGCGGGAGGCCACCCCGACCTGCTCGGCGGCGAGCGCCACCGCGGCCCGGTCGAGCACCTGTGAGACGAGGTCCCAGCCGTCGCCTAGCGCACGCAGCCTGGTCGCCGGTACGTCGTCGTAGTCGAGGCGGGCCTGCCGACGGGTGGGGTCCATCGTGGGGAGGGGAGTGCGGGTCAGTCCGGTCGCGTCGCCTTCCACCCAGAAGACGTCGATGCCGTCGTCGGTCCGGGCGACGGTGAGGACGACGTCGGCGGTGGCACCGTCCAGGACGAACATCTTGTGTCCGGTCAGCAGCCAACGCCCGTCCGATTCGCGGGCGTTGAGCTGAATCCCCGTTGCGTCCCAGCGGGCCGAGTCCTCGGTCAGGGCCAGTGTCCCGACCAGTTCACCGGAGGCGAGCCCCGGCAGCAGACGCTTGCGGGCGTCCTCGTCGTCGCAACGCGTCAGGGTGGTCGTCGCCAGCACGGCCGAGGAGAGGAAGGGCGTGCACACCAGCGCCCGGCCCAACTCCTCCATCACCACGCCCACTTCGACCGGTCCGCACCCGGCACCGCCGTACTCCTCGGGGACGGCCAGCCCCTGCAGGCCGAGTTCCGTCCCCATCCGGCGCCACAGCGCACGGTCGAAGCCCTCCGGCGTCTCCATCAGCCGCCGCGTCTCGGTCTCGGGCGAGGTGTCCGCGAGGAACGCCCGTACGGTGCGCCGCAGTTCGTCCTGCTCGTCACTGAAGGCGAAGTCCATGCCGCTCAGCGCTCCGCACCGGCTCGGCGTCGCCCGCGTGAGGCGATGATCTGCTCCACCGCGGCAATGTGGTCCGGGTCGTGCATGCTGTCCCGTTCGGCGAGCAGTGCCGGCTCCAGTACGGCGGCCATGGCCTGTTCCAGATGCAGGTTCACCGCCCGCTTGGTACCGCGCAGCGCCTGAGCGGGCAGGGCGGCCAGCCGCCCCGCCAGGTCCATGGCCTCGTCCAGGAGCTTGTCCTTCGGTACGACGCGGTTGGCGACGCCGAGCCGGACCGCCTCCTCGGCGCTCATCCGCTCGCCCAGGAACAGGAGTTCCTTCGCGCGGGTCAGACCGACGAGCAGGGGCAGGACGAGCGCACCGCCGTCGCCCGCGACGAGACCGACCTGGACGTGCGGGTCGGCCACATAGGCGTCGTCCGCGATCAGAACGAGATCGCTCAGCAGGGCCAGGCTGCAACCGAGGCCCACGGCAGGGCCGTTGACCGCCGCGATGACCGGCAGTGGGCAGCGGACCAGGCCGGTGATGATCCGCCGGGCCTCGTCGACGTTCTGCTGCCGGAAGGCGGGGTCGCGCTGGACCCGGGTCATGATGTCGAAGTTGCCGCCCGCGCTGAACGCCCTTCCCCGGCCGGTGAGCACGACCACCCGCGCCTCGGGGTCGTCGGCGACGGTGTCCCAGACCGACGCGAGGCCGGAGTGCAACTCCTCGCTCATCGCGTTGAGTTGGTCCGGCCGGTTCAGCTCGATCAGCCGGACCGGCCCGAGGGCCGTCACCACCAGATCCGTCATCTCCACCGCCACCATCCAGGAACAGTTCAGTAGAGTTGAATGCTATAACTAATTGAGCTTAATGAGAACCAGGTCGCGGAGTGACGAGCCCGACGGAGGAGACGCATGCCGGAGCAGGAGTACGAGACCGTGCGGACCGAGGTGGCGGACCGGATCCTCACCGTCACGCTCAACCGGCCCGAGAGGTTGAACGCCTTCAACCCGCAGATGATGGGCGACCTCCTCGACGTCCTCGACGCGGCCGACGCCGACGACGACGTACGAGTGATCGTGGTGACCGGGGCCGGGCGCGGCTTCTGCGCGGGCGCGGACGTCAGCTCCGGCGGCTCGTCCTTCGACCATCGCCGGGCGGGTGCCTGGCACCGGGACACCGGTGGCCGGGTCGCGCTGCGGATCTTCTCCAGCACCAAGCCGGTCATCGCGGCGGTCAACGGTCCCGCGGCCGGCGTCGGGGCCAGTATGACCCTGCCCATGGACATCCGGCTGGCCTCGACCTCGGCGAAGTTCGGCTTCGTGTTCGCGCGCCGGGGCATCGTGCCGGAGTCCGCGGCGAGCTGGTTCCTGCCCCGGGCCGTGGGGATGCAACGGGCCATGGAATGGGTGGCCACCGGCCGTGTCTTCGGCCCCGACGAGGCCCTGTCGGCCGGGCTGGTCCGCTCCGTCCACCCGCCGGAGGAGCTGCTGCCCGCGGCATACGAACTCGCCCGTGAGATCGCCGAGAACACCTCGGCGATCTCGGTCGCCCTCTCCCGCCAGATGATGTGGCGGATGCTCGGCGAGCCCCACCCGATGACCGCGCACCGCCTCGACTCGCGGATCATGAGCCAGATCGGCGGCGGCCCCGACCCGGTGGAGGGCGTCGAGTCGTTCCTCGCCAAGCGACCGCCCGAGTTCCCGGGCCGGGTAAGCAAGGACATGCCGGCGGTCTACCCCTGGTGGCTGGAGGAGGAGTTCCGGCCCATGGTGGAGTAGGAGTCCGGCATGCCCTGCCGGGAGCCGAGTGGCCGGTGCCCGCTGCGGACCGCTTGTCACCCGGGCCCTCGATGTACGACCGCGGACCGGATCATGGCCGAAACGCCACTCGGCCCCGCCCTCCACGACGACCAGGAGACCATCGGCGCGGGCCTCGCACACGGTCACCGTAATGGTCACGCCCTCGGCGGCCTGCGGATCGTCGACTGTTGACGGACCGATGAGATCTGTCCGAAACATTGTCGTCGTATCCCTGAAGTGTTAGCGTCCGGACGGCGGGCATTCAGTTGAATGCGTTAGCTATTCCGCCCCGGGACGGTGACCATGAGCGATGGTTTCCTGCACAAGTCTTTCCACGGTGTCGACTGGGGAGTCGCCACCGCGGACGCCATCGCGGCCCCGCCGCCGCCCGTGCCGGAGCGCACAGGGCACTTCCGGCAGTGGACCGACGACATCCGGCAGCTGGTCGGCGTCACGCCCGACACGCATCGGATGGTCGCCGGATGGCCGCTCCTCCAGCCCGACGGCCCCGGCAGCTGGGACCACGCGGCCCTGGACCGCTGCGACCGCGAACTCGACTCCCTGCTCGCCCTCGGCCTGCGCCCCTGTCTCACCCTGTTCGACCGGTCGCTGCCGCCCTGGCTGGAGGACTCCGGGGGCTGGCTGGAGCGCGACACCGCCGAGCACTTCGCCGCCTACGCCGCCGAGCTGGGCCGCCGCTACGGCGACCGTGTCACCCGCTGGATCACCTCGACCGACCTGGCCGGCCCCACTCTCGCCGACCACGTGGCCGGGATGTACACACCGGGCCGGGGCATCGGCCGCGCGGGCCTGCCCGCCGTCCACCACATCCTGCTCGCCAACGGACTCGCCACCCGCGCGCTCCGTGCCGCCGGTGTGAGCGGCCGGATCGGGACCACGGTCACCCTCGTCGGTGGTTACCCGGCCACCGAGGACCCCTTCGACAGGCTCGCCCTGGACCGCCTGCTGAGCTGGACCAACCGCCTCTTCCTCGACCCCGTGCTGCTCGGCGAGCACATGGTGACCGAGGACGACGTCTCACCGATCGAGGACACCGACTGCGTACGCCTCGGGGACCTGGACGTCATCGCCACCCCGCAGGACCTGCTCGGACTGTCCTGGCACACCCCGTTCCGCGTCACCGCACCCGAGAACCTCGCCCGCGCGCTGCCGGCCGACAAGTGCCAGAGCAGGCTCAACGAGGTCAACCGCCTCCTCGTCGGCCTGGGCTTCGCGGTCGTCCCCTTCGACGACGTGGAGACGACGGCGTACGGCTGGCCCGTCCTCCCCGAGGGCCTGGCCGACGCCGTCGCGGACCTTCACGACCTCTACGGCGACCTGCTGCCGCCGCTGTCCGTCGTCGACAACGGCATGGGCGACCTGGACCTCGTCGACGAGACCGGCCACAGCGACGAAGCCCGCCGCCGGTCCCTGCTGCGCGCCAGGCTGTCCTGGCTGGGCCGGGTCATCGAGCGCGGCGTGGACGTGTGCGGCTACGAGTACTGGTCGGTGCTCGACAACCTGGAGGCGAAGTTCCGCTACACCCGCCTCTATGCCATGGCCGTCCCCGACCACGAGCCGCCGCCGCGCCCGCCGATGCCGTCGGACTGGCTGCGGGCCGGAGCCTTCGCCGGCCCTGAGACACCAGGTCCGGCGGCCGGGCTGACCCTGGTTCCGCCCGGCCCCCGGGATCAGCGCGTCGGAGCCCCGTAGTCCCTGCCACGGATCAGCCGCACCGGCGTGTAGACGAGCACGTCCTCGTCCCGCTGGTTGCGTACGGTGATCCGGCTCGTCACCACGCCCCGGCCGGGCTTGCTCGACGGCCGGCAGCCGGTGGTCTCCACGACGGCGTACAGCGTGTCGCCGACGTACACCGGGCCCTGCACGGTCAGTTCCATGTGCAGAAAGGCAAGGCCCGTGCCGTGCAGCACGTTCGTCTGCAGGACGAGTCCCTCGGCGATGCAGTACGTCAGCGCGCCCGGGACCAGCCGCCCGGTGTAGCCGCCGTCGGCCGCGTGCGAGGCGTCCCAGAAGAGCGGCTCGTTGAAGCCGCCCCAGGTGACGAAGTTGATGAGATCGGTCTCGGTGACCGTGCGGCGGGCGGTACGGAACACCTGCCCGACCGGCATCTCCTCGTAGGTCAACCCCCTTACCAGCGGGGGGATTTCGGTGGCGGTGGTGGGCTCTGCCGTCATCGCGTGCTCCTCGTGCGTCCGTGGGTCACAGGTCGATCGGGTGCTTGCCGCCCACGCCCTCGAAGTCCGGGGCGCGCTTCTCGCGGTGCGCGGCGAGTCCCTCGACGACCTCGTGCCCGCCGAACCCGAAGAACTCCAGCCCCAGCGAGGCCTCGAAGAGCGGCTGGGCCGTGCGGTACCAGTGGTTGAGGGACCGCTTGGTCCAGCTCAGCGCGCTGGCGGGCCCGGCGGCCAGCAGGGTCGCGACCCGCAGCCCCTCGGCGTGCACGTCCTCGTCGTCCACGCACTTCGACACCAGGCCGATCCGCTCGGCCTCCTCGCCGGTCAGCGCCTCGCAGGTCAGCAGGTAGTACTTGGCCTTGGCCATCCCGCACAGCAGCGGCCAGCAGATCGCCGCGTGATCACCGGCCGCCACCCCGAGCCGGGTGTGCCCGTCGACGATCTTCGCCCGGCGTCCGGCGATCGAGATGTCCGCCAGCATGCCGACGACCAGCCCCGCGCCGACCGCCGGGCCGTGGATCGCGGAGACCACGGGCTTCGAGCAGTTGATCACCCCGTAGACCATGTCGCGCGCCTCCCGCATCGTCCGGGCGCGCACGGCGTAGTCCTCGGTCATGGCCTCGATGGAGTCGAAGGTCCCACCGGCCGAGAACGCCTTGCCGGCCCCCTGGACCAGCACCGCGCGGGTCTCCTCGTCCCGGTCGATGACGGGCCAGACGTCGGCCAGTTCCCCGTGCATGCGCGGATCCACGGCGTTGAGGTTCGGCGCGTCGAGCACGATGCGCAGCACACCGGGCGCGGGCCGCTCGAAGGTCAGGCTCGTGAACGGGGCGTAGGGATCGGTCACGTCGCGCTCCTGGTGCAATCGGTGCGGATACTATAATTATCTAACTGTATCGAGAGGCAGGCGGCAAGCGTCCGGTACACGGCCGCACCGAGGACGGGAAGCTCGGCATGGATCTCACCTTCAGCGAGGAACAGGACGAACTGCGCACGGTCGTACGATCGTTCCTCACCCGGCACGCCACGGAGGCCGACGTGCGCCGCCTGGCCGCCGACCCGCACGGACACGACCCGTGGATCTGGCGGCGGATGGCCACGGAGATCGGACTGCAGGGACTCGCCGTACCGGAGGCGTACGGCGGCTCCGGCTTCGGCTACGTCGATCTCGGCGTCGTCTTCGAGGAGGCGGGCCGCGCCCTGCTGTGCGCCCCGTACTTCGCCACCGTGGCCCTGGCCGCCGAGGCGCTGCTGCGCTGCGACGACGAGGCCGCCCGCGCCGAACTCCTCCCGGGCATCGCCTCCGGCGAGACGGTGGCCACGCTCGCCCTCACGGAGGACGACGGACGCTGGGACGAGCCGGGCATCCACCTCAACGCCCGCGCCGGAGCGAGCGGTTGGCGGCTCACGGGCGTGAAGACCTACGTCCCCGACGGACACCTCGCCGACCTGCTCCTGGTCGCCGCGCGCACCCCCGCCGGCGTCAGCCTCTTCGCGGTCACGACCGCCGACGCCCCGGGCCTCACCCGCACCCCCCTCCCCACCCTCGACCAGACCCGCAAACAGGCCCGCATCGCCTTCACGGACACCCCCGCCCGTCTGCTGGGCACCGACGGCACGGCCTGGCCAGTGATCGAACGCACCCTCGCCACGGCCGCCGTCCTCCTGGCCGCCGAACAGGTCGGGGGAGCCGCCGCCGCCCTGGACGCGGCGGTTGGCTACGCCAAGATCCGCGAGCAGTACGGCCGTCCCATCGGCTCGTTTCAGGGCATCAAGCACAAGTGCGCCGACATGCTCGTGGAGATCGAGTCCGCCCGCTCGGCCGCGTACGCCGGACTGTGGGCCCTGGACGCCGGTGACGAGACGGAGATCGCCGTCGCGGCGGCCCTCGCCCAGGCCTTCTGCTCCGAGGCGTTCACCAAGGTGGCCGGAGACACCGTCCAGGTCCACGGCGGCATCGGCTTCACCTGGGAACACCCCGCGCACCTCTACCTCAAGCGGGCCAAGAGCTCCGAGGTGCTGCTCGGCACACCCGCGTACCACCGGGAGCTGCTCGCCGCCCGGCTCGGCATCTGACACCCCAGGAGAAACTGACATGGAAGTGGATTTCGGGCCCGCCGTACGCGACTTCCGCGACGAACTGCGGGACTGGTTCGCGGACCACCTCGTCGGGGAGTTCGCCGAGCACCGGGGCGTGGGCGGCCCCACCGACGGCGCGGCCTGGGACGTACGCCTCGCCTGGGACCGCGAACTGTCGGCCGGGAACTGGCTGGGCGTTGGCTGGCCGAAGGAGTACGGCGGACGCGGCCTCGGCCTCCTTGAGGAGATCGTCTTCGAGTACGAGTACGCCCGCGCGAACGCCCCCTACCGCGCCACCGTCAACGCCCTCGACCTGCTCGGCCCGATGCTCCTCGCGATGGGCGACGAGGCCCAGAAGAAGCGCTTCCTGCCACCGATCCTCGCCGTCGAGGAACTGTGGGGACAGGGCTTCAGCGAACCCGGCGCGGGCTCCGACCTGGCCTCCGTCCGCACCCGGGCCGAGCGCGACGGCGACCAGTGGGTGGTCAACGGACAGAAGGTGTGGACCTCGTTCGGCATCCACGCCGACTGGCTCTACGTCCTCACCCGCACCGACCCCGACTCCCGCCGCCACAAAGGCCTGACCCTGCTGCTCCTGCCCACCGACCAGCCCGGCGTGGAGATCCGGCCCATCCGCAACCTCGCCGGCCAGGACGAGTTCGCCGAGGTCTTCCTCTCCGACGCGCGCACCGGCGCGGACATGGCCGTCGGCGAGGTCGGTCAGGGCTGGCGCACCGCGATGGCCACCCTCGGCATCGAACGCGGCACCACCCTGCTGCCCCAGCAACTCGGCTTCGAGCGGGAGGCCGAGGCACTGATCGACCTGGCCCGCGAACGCGGCGCGCTCGACGACCCCATGCTGCGCCGCCGGATCCTGGACGCCTGGATCTCCGTACGCATCATGCGCACCACCAACCTGCGCACCCTCGCCGAACTGACCGCGGGCCGCACACCGGGCGCCCAGGCCACCACCGCGAAGCTCTACGCCTCGACCCGCCACCAGCAACTCGGCCACCTGGCCATGGAGTTGGCCGGACCCGCAGGACAGATCGTCGGCGAGGACTACGAACTCGACACCCGGCAGCGCTCGTTCCTGCTCTCCCTCGCGGAGACGATCTACGGCGGTTCCAGCGAGATCCAGCGCAACATCATCGGGGAGCAGGTCCTCGGTCTGCCCAAGGAGCCGCGGCCATGACCTCGATCGAGGACCGCCTCGACCGCATCGAGTCGCACCTGGCCATCCAGCAACTGCCCATCCGCTACGCCCTGGCCGTCGACTCCCGCGACCTCGACGCCTGGGTCGGCTGCTTCCGCCCCGACGTCGACATGGGGCGCCATGGCAGGGGACGGCAGGTCCTGCGGCAGCACATCGAGCCCCTTGTGCGCGGCTTCCACCGCTCGGTGCACCAACTCTGCGGCCACCGCATCGAGTTCACCGGCGGTGACACCGCGACCGGCGCGGTCTACTGCCGTGCCGAGCACGAGGTGGGGGACCGGTGGATCGTGATGGCGATCTGCTACTTCGACGACTACGCGCGCGTGGACGGCGACTGGTACTTCTCCCGGCGCCGCGAACAGCACTGGTACGCGGCCGACGTGACCGACCGCCCCCAGGCGGTCGGCTTCAACGGCTGGGAGGGCGCGGGAGATCCGGCACTGCCCGATGCCTTCCCCACCTGGACGGCCTTCTGGAAGGAGACGTGATGGCACGGTTGTCGGGCAGGACTGCATTGGTCACCGGCGGAGGACAGGGCGTGGGTCGGGGCATCGCCCTGGCGCTCGCGGCCGAGGGCGCGGCGGTTGTCATCACCGGCCGTACCGAGACGAAGCTGAAGGACACCGCGGGGGAGATCGCCGAGCGCGGCGGGCGGGCGTACACCGTCGTCGGGGACGTGGGCGAGCGGGACGACGTCGACCGGATGGTGGCCGAGACGGTACGGGAGTTCGGCGGCCTCGACGTGCTCGTCAACAACGCCCAGTCCTCGGTGCAGCGACGGCTGGAGAAGACGTCGTACGACGATGTCGAACTCACCTACCGCAGCGGGCCGTTGGCCGTCTTCCACGCGATGCAGGCCGCCCTGCCCCATCTGCGGGAGAGCCGGGGCAGTGTCGTCAACCTCGGTTCCTCGGCGGCGGTGCAGGGCGAGGCGACCTTCGCGGCGTACGCCATGGCCAAGGAGGCGATCCGCGGCTTGAGCCGGGTCGCCGCGCGGGAGTGGGGGCCGTACGGGATCCGCGTGAACGTCGTCTGCCCGGCCGCGCTCAGCCCGGCGGCGGAGGACTATCTGGCCGCGCATCCGGGCAAGGCGGAGGAACTGGCAAGGGAGATTCCGTTGGGGCGGCTCGGGGCCCCGGAGGCGGACATCGGCCGGGCGGTGGCCGCGCTGGTGAGCGACGACATGGCCTATCTGACCGGTGCGACGCTGATGTTGGAGGGCGGCCGGACTCTCATCGGGTGAAGCCGCTAGACGATGCCTCGCGCGCGCAGTCCCGCGAGCTGATCCTCCGTCACCCCGGCGAGCCCGCACAGGACTTCGGCCGTGTGCTCGCCCAGCGCGGGCGGCGGGGCGTAGCCCTCGACCGGGGTCGCCGTGAGCCGTATCGGGTTGGCGAGCAGCGGCAGTCGGCCCGACACCGGATCGTCGACCTCGACCAGCATCCCCCGGTGCTGGATCTGGGGGTCGGCGAAGACCTCGGGCATTTCGTTGAACGGGCCCGCCGGAACGTCGTGTTCGTCCAGGAGCGCCAGCCAGTCGTCCCGGGTCCGGGTCCGCATGATGGCTTCGAGGACCGGCAGGATCTCCTCCCGGTGGGTGATCCGGGCGGAGGTCGTGGCGAACCGCGGGTCCTGGAGCAGGTCGGTGCGGTCGGCCGCCGCGCAGAACGCGGCGAACTGCTTGTCGTTGCCCGCGACGAGGAACAGCGGCTTGTCCGCACAGTGGAAGGCCTGGGAGGGGATTCCGCCGTAGCCGCCGTTGCCGCGCCGGCGCGGAACCTCCCCGGAGACGAGGTAGTTCATCGCGAAGTGCGACAGCGAGGCCAGCCCGCAGTCCAGCAGGGAGAGGTCGACGAACTGGCCCTCGCCGGTGGCGTCCCGGTGCCGCAGCGCCGCCAGGACGGCTGTCGAGGCGTACAGGCCGGTGAGGATGTCGACCATGCTGACGCCGACCTTCATCGGCTCGTCGGGGTGACCGGAGACGCTCATCATCCCGGACATGGCCTGGAAGATGCCGTCGTAACCGGGGCGCCCGGCATAGGGGCCGGTCTGGCCGAAGCCGGTGACGGACAGATAGACCAGGCGCGGGTTGAGCGCCAGCAGACTCTCGTGGTCGAGGCCGTACTTCGCCAGTGTCCCCGCGCGGAAGTTCTCCACCAGGACGTCCGAGCGGGCGGCGAGCGAGCGGATCAACTCCTGTCCCTCGGCGGTGGCGTGATTGACCGTCACGGACCGCTTGTTGCGGTTGCAGGAGAGGTAGAAGGCCGCGGTGTTCGTCCCGGGGGCGAACGGCGGACCGTACGTCCGAGAGTCGTCGCCGGTGCCCGGCCGTTCGACCTTGATGACCTCCGCGCCGAGGTCGGCCAGCATCTGGGTGGCCAGCGGTGCCGCGAGGATGCGGGACAGATCGAGGACACGGATCCCGGCCAGGGCGGTCGACGGCATCTGGGTCTCCCTCTGTTCAAAGGCGTTGAATGAGTTATATAAATAATACATCTGGCGCCCTGGGTGCGTACCGGATGATTGCTTCAACTATCCAATTCATGTAACTATATGGATCGGCTGACCGGCCGAGACCGGAGGGCGTGCGGATGACCGTCGCAGCGAGGACCCTCACCGACCAGGAACAGCGCGAACGCCGCGAGTGGTTCCGGTCCCGCTGGGAGCGCGGCGTCGCGTTCAACCGCCTCTGTCGTCTGCGCATGGTCCGCTGGGACCCCGACGGCGTGGAGGTCCTCCTTCCCTACGTCGAGGCCCTCTCCGCCCATGAAGGCGTCTTCCACGGCGGAGTGATCTCCGCGCTCATCGACACCGCGGGCGCGGGAGCCGTGATCGCCGGGCACGACTTCCAGAAAGGGAGTCTGCTCAGCACCGTCTCGATGTCCGTGCAGTACCTCGCGCCCGCGCGGGGCCCGGAGGCCGTCGCCTACGCGCGCTGCGTCCGACGGGGCCGCAGGCTGCACTTCGCCGACGTCGACGTGATGACCGACGGGATCGTCTGCGCCCGGGGACAGGTGGTGGTGACCATCTCCGGCGAGCGACCGGGCGTCGGCGAACCCATCCATCCCATCGACGCCATCGAACCGCTGACCGAGGAGTGACGCGATGCCCGACGGACCCGACCGGGATCTGGTGCTGTACGAGGTCGACGAGGACGGTGTCGCCACCGTCACCCTCAACCGGCCCGAGCGCAAGAACGCCTGGAGCCTCCCCATGGAGCGCCGCTTCTTCGCCCTCCTGGACGAGGCCGCCGCCGACCCCGCCGTCCGCGTCGTGATCGTCACGGGCGCCGGCCGGGCGTTCTGCCCCGGCATGGACGTCCAGCGGCTGGAGCAGAACGCCCAGCCGGGCCAGTCCCTCAACCTCCAGGCCCGCGTGCCCATGTACAGCAGGCGCAACATGCCCAAGCCGCTCATCGCGGCCGTCAACGGCGCCTGCGCGGGCATCGGCCTGGTCCAGGCGTTGATCTGCGACGTACGCTTCGCCGCCCGAGGCGCGCGCTTCACCACCGCCTTCACCCGCCGCGGCCTCGCCGGCGAGTACAACCTCCCCTACGTGCTGCCGCGCGTCGTCGGCCTGGAGAACGCCCTCGACCTCCTCCTGTCCGGCCGCGTCTTCGATGCCGACGAGGCGAAGCAACTCGGCCTCGTCAGCCGGGTCGTGGAGCCGGAGGACCTGCTCGACGCGGCCCGCGCCTACGCCCGCGACATCGCCCGCAACTGCTCACCGCGCGCCATGGCCGTCGTACGCCACCAGGTCTACGGCGACCTCGACCGGCCCTTCACCGACGCGCTCGCCCGCTCCTACTCCGCCATGGAGTTCTTCGCGGGCTCGCCGGACTTCCGCGAAGGGGTGGCCAGCTTCGTGGAGAAACGGGAGCCCAAGTTCGAGGCCCTGCCCCCGGACTTCGACCCGGACGAGGCCACCCGCGACGCGTTCCTGCCGTACTGACCGAGGAGAAGGAAGATGACAGGGCAGCCGTTCCCCGTCGAGGCCGGGCACATTCTGATGTTCGCCCGGGCCATCGGCGACGAGAACCCCGCATATCTCGGCGAGGCCGCGCTCGCGCCGCCCACCTTCACCATGGCGAGCGCCCACCACGACCCCGACTACCGGCTGCGGCCCAAGCCGGGGGAGGAGTGGTTCGGGTCCGGCGCCGGGCCGGGCGTGATGCCCGAGGGCGGTGGCGGCCTGCACGCCGAGCAGCACTTCGAGTACCACCGGCCGGTACGCGCGGGGGAGACCCTGTACGCCACCACCGTCACCGGCCGCAGCTGGGAGAAGCAGGGACGTACCGGCCTGCTGCTGTTCAGCGAGCGCATCACCGAGTACCGGGACGCCGACGGCGAACCGGTCGTCAGCGCCCGCACCGTGGCCGTCGTGCCCGAGGGCCCCGCCACCCGGAAGGACGTCCGATGAACCTGAGCGTCGATGACGTGAAGGTCGGCGAGACCCGCGAGAGCGTGCTGGTCGACGACCTCAAGCGCACCCGGATCGTCCAATACGCGGGCGCCTCCGGCGACTTCAACCCGCTGCACACCGACGAGAAGTTCGCGACAGATGTCGCGGGCTACCCCGGCGTCTTCGCCCACGGCATGCTGACGATGGGCATGACGGGACGCGTCCTGACCGACTGGGTCGGCGTCGAGGCGCTGCTGACCTTCGGGGTGCGCTTCAAGGCCCAGGTGTGGCCCGGCGACACCCTGACCGCCACGGCGACCGTCGAGTCGGTCGAGGACACGCCGGACGGCCCGGTAGCCCACTTCTCGCTGCGAACCGTCACCCAGGACGGCGCCGAGGTGGTCACCGGCACCGCTTCGGCCCTGCTGGAGCCCTGAACCGGTGAGCGGCGAGGCGGAGTTCACCTGGACGGCGACGGTGGCCGCCGCCTACGACCACTCCCGTCCCGCCGTCCGGTTCGGTGACCTCACCTGGACCGGACACGAACTCCTCGACCGGGCGTCCGGCGCCGCCGACTGGCTCGACACCCTCGGCCTCGAACCCGGCGCCCCGGTACCCGCCCTGGCTGCCACCTCCGCCGACGCCCTCGCGCTGGTTATCGGCGGCGCAGGGTCCGCCCACCCGCTCGCCCCGCTCGGCGTCCGTATGACGCCGTACGAGATCGCGGCCGTGGTCGAGGCGTCCGGGGCCCAACTCCTCCTCGCACAGCCGGAGTTCGCCGAACTCGGCGAACAGGTCGCCGAGCTGTCCGGCCGCCGTGCCGTCGTCGTCCCCGAACTCCGCCCGAGCGCAAGGCCGTTGACCGCCGAGCCGGACGACCTCGCCGTCGTCCTGCACACCTCCGGCACGACAGGCCTCCCCAAACCCGTCCCCATGACCCAACGCCGCCTGGCCGCCCGCGCCCGGGTCAACGGCCGTCTCTGCGCGCTCGATCCGCAGAGTTTCTACGGGGGCAGCGCCCCCTTCCACCACATCGCCGGCCTCGGCAACATCGCCGTCGCCCTGGCCACGGGCGCGCTGATCACCGGCCTGCCCCGCTTCACCGTCGAGGGCTGGGCCCTGCTGCGCGCACTCGGCGTCACCCACACCAGCATGGTCCCGGCGATGCTGGAGACCCTGCTGACGGCAGGCCAGGCGCACCACGAGACGCTGCGGGTCCTCCAGTACGGCGGCGCGCCGGTCCGCCCCGGCACCCTGCGGCGGACGTACGAGGCGATGCCGGGCGTCCGGATGCTCAACATGTTCGGGCAGACCGAGGGCTCGCCCATCAGTGTGCTCACCCCCGAGGACCACCGGGAGGCGGTCGCCGGGCGCACCGAACTGCTGCGGTCCGTGGGACGACCCGCTCCCGGCGTCGAGCTGCGGGTGCGGGACACCGGACCGGACGGCGTCGGCGAGATCCACGCCCGCGCCGACCACTTCTTCAGGATCGACGCCGAAGGCTGGCTGCACAGCGGCGACTTGGGCCGAGTGGCCGAGGACGGTTACCTCTACCTGTACGGCCGTGGCACCGACATGATCATCCGGGGTGGTGAGAACGTCCACCCGCTGGAGGTCGAGACCGTCTTGGCCGCGCACCCGGGCGTCGCGGACGTGGCCGTCACAGGCGCCCCCGACGAACGGCTCGGCCAGACCGTCGTCGCCTTCGTCGTGGCGTCCGACCCCGACGCCCCGCCCGAACCCGCCTCGCTCAGGGCACACGCCCGCACCCGGCTGTCCGGATTCAAGGTCCCCGTCCGCTGGTGGTTCGTGGACCACCTGCCGCGCAACGCCAACGGCAAGGTCGTACGGCAGCGGTTGCGCGAGCCCGGCCAAGGAGAAACACGTGACTGATCACTCCGTCGTCGCCCCGGAGAGCGTGGGGGTGGACCCGTACCGGCTGGACGTCCTGCTGCGTCGGATCCGGCTGGAGGTCGAGCACGGACCGCTGCCGTCCGCGCAGGTCGCCGTCGCCCGGGGCGGTCGCCTGGTGGCGTTCGAGACCTGGGGGGACGCCGGCCCGGACACGCGATACGTCCTGCAGTCCGTCGGGCGGTCCATCGTTGCCGGTGTCGTGTGGAAGCTGCTCGGTGAGGGACTTCTGCACCTGGACGAGCAAGTCGCCGCGATCATCCTGGAGTTCGCGCCGAACGGGAAGGATACGGTGACCGTCGAGCAGGTGCTCACGCACACCGCCGGCTTCCCCTTCGCACCCCTCGGCTACCCGAAGATGCTGGACCGCGAGCAACGGCTCGCCGCCTTCGGGCGCTGGCGGCTCGACACCCCGCCGGGCACCCGCCTCCAGTTCCATCTCACCGCCGCCGCATGGCTGATCGCCGAGATCGTGGAGCGGCGCACGGGGCTGCCCTTCGCCGACTACCTCCACGAGCGCATCACCAGGCCGCTGGGCCTCACCTCGATCGAACTCGGCGTACCGGTCGAGCGGCAACCCGGCTCCGTCGCCCCGATGACCGCCACCGACCGCACCGACGACACCCAGGAACCCGACCCCTGGGGACCCTGGTACCTCGCCGACCCCCGCGTTCTGGCGGCCGGCGAACCCAGCCACGCCCTCGTCGCCACCGCCGCCGATGTCGCCCTGTACTTCCAGGCGTTGGAGCACTCGGGCCTGTGGAAGCCGGAGGCGGTGGCGGAGGGCACCCGGATCCGGCTGACCCAACTCCCGGCCGGGGAGCAGCTCTACGGGGGCGGCGGCACCCGGCGTACCAGCATGGGCCTGTTCGTGACGGTGGCCGGTCCGGACGCAGGCAGCCAACTCCCGTCCACCGGCTCGCCGTCGCTCTTCGGCAGCGCGGGCGCCGCGTACCAACTCGGCTTCATGGACCCGGAGTCCGGCCTGTCCTTCGCCTGTCTGAGCAACGGCTACCCGCTCGCCGGCTACGACCACACGCGGCGGGGCGCGGCGCTGCTCACCAACATCGCGAACCTGGCGGCGGACCTGGTCTTCTGACCTGGTCCGCCGCCAGGCGGGGGCGTGCGGGGCTCAGCGGCTGATCAGCTGCTGAGCGTTGTTGTACATGATGTCGTCCTGGACCGACTCGTCGAGTTCCGCGAGGAGCTTGCGGTAGTCGGCCGGGTTGGCGATGCCCTCCGCGTGCGGGAAGTCCGAGCCCATCACGATCGACTCGTGGTAGCCGAGCCGCTTGACCAGGCTCGGGATGTCGTCCTCCGGGTAAGGCACCACACGGATGTGCTTGCGGAACACCTGACTGGGCCGCTCCGCCAACTGGCCGCCGATCCAGGGGCCGTTGCGGCCCATGCCCCGGCTCTTGTCCATGTGCCGGACGAAGTGGGGCACCCACTCGGCGCCGAACTCGGAGACCAGGACGTTGATGTCGGGGAAGCGCCCGAAGAGGTTGTCGAAGATCAGCGCGGACAGCGTCTCCTCGATCGGACGCTGGCCGTACGTGTTCATCCACTGCCACGCGGACATCCGGAAATGGATCGGGCTCGCGTCGTGACCCCAGGCCGGGGCGACATGCGAGTTGTAGTAGAACTCGCTGATGTGGTAACAGACGCTGGCCTTGGCCTCGTTGACCAGTTTCCAGAACGGGTCGAAGTACGGGTCGCCCGGTGAGCGGCCGTACTGCGGCCCGGTCGGCAGCATGATGAAGCGGGCGCCCTTGTCCAGGACGTACTCCAGCTCCTTGACCGCGTGGTCCAGGTCGCGCAGGGACAGCAGCGCGGGGGAGTAGATGCGGTCCTGGTGGTTGAAGCCCCACACCTCGTTCATGTAGCGGTTGAACGAGTGGTAGTTGGCGTAGAGCGGTTCGACGCCCTGCACGTACTCCTCGGCGACCAGTGCCCAGCCGCCCGGGTAGATGATCGTCTGGTCCAGGCCCTGCTCGTCCATGACGCGCAGCCGGGCCTCGCGGTTCTGGTACGACTCGTGCATCGGCTCGAACTGGTAGGTCTCGTCGGGGTTGCCCGAGGCCATGGCCTTGAGCATCTCCTTGAGCGAGCCGGGCCGGTAGACCTGCCCGAACTCCGGCTCCAGACAGACCACGATGCGGTCCCCGGCGAGGATGACCTCGCGGCCGTCCGGGAGCGTCACCGGGGCTACTGCCTGGCCGAGGAACTCCTTCGGGAGGTAGCGGGTGAAGGAGTCCCGTTCCTCGTACATGTGCTGGTCGCAGTCGAAGATTCGCTTGCGCTGTTCGGCCATGGCCGTCGCCTCCGGACCCCAGATCTATTCAGTACGCCTCCTATAATTATCTAACTGTTTCGGAGACGCAAGGGGTGAGGGTGGGATCGGCTCGGTGATCCTCGATCCGTGCGGTCGGTCGACGAGGGTGGGCCCGGTCAGTCGATGAGTTCGAGCACCGTCTTGGGGCCGGCCCCGTTCACCACGTCGTCGGCGCCGCTGATGTGGCGCTGCCACAGCTTCTCGGCCTCGTCCGCCTTGCCGGACTCGATCAGGCCGACCAGCCGCACATGGGCCCGGTGTCCCTTGAGGGCCTGCGCCTTCTGGGTCTCGGCGTCGGTGGCCGCCGCGGTGTACGAGGCGTTGGCCCGGTCGATGATGTTGCGCAGCATGCCGCACAGGAGGATCAGCGTCTGGTTGCCGGTCAGTTCGATCAGCAGGGCGTGGAAGGTGTCCTGTGCCTCGACCAGGCCCAGCGGGTCGTCCAGGACGGTCTTCTCGGTCGCCACCGCGTCGCGCAGTCGCTTGATGTCGTCCGCCGTGTGCTTGGCGGCCAACTGGCGCACGCACGGGGGCTCGATGACGGCCGCCGCGCGGTAGACGTCGCCCAGGGTGGCGCCGCGGTATTCGAGGATCAGGCCGGCGAAGCGGGCCGCGACATCGGAGTCCGGGGCGCTCACCCGGGCGCCGCCGTGCGCACCGCGGCGTACCGTGATCAGCGACTCCGACTCCAGGACGCGGAACGCCTCGCGCAGCGTCGGCCGAGAGATGCCGAACTGCTCCATCAGCCCGGACTCCGGCGGCAGGGCGTCGCCCGGCTTCAGCTCGCCCCGCACGATCTGGCGGCGCAGCTCAGCGGCGACCAGCTCGGCGGTCTTCGGTACACGGACCTGACGTCCGACGCGGCCTCGCGCGGGGACGGGCACGGTGGGCGTTTCTGCGCGGGCTGCCTCGGCCACGGCGGGCTCCTCCATATAGCAAAATGAATCGTCTTAGTGCATCGAGGGTACCAGGTCAAGGTCTGGATGATCTTGCCTTGGGGAGACCTCATCTGGTGCCCGGGCCATGGTTGGGTATATAGATGATTCATCTAGCTATAAAGCCAACGGGCTCTGGGAGTGACCTCGATGAACGAGCATGCGGCCCCGGTGATCCTCAGCGAGCTGACCGGCGACGGAGTCATGTTGCTCACTCTCAACCGGCCCGAGCGGCACAACGCCTGGACGCTGGAGATGGAGCTGCTCTACAACGAGCTGTTCGACCGCGCCGAGGCGGACCCGGCGGTACGGGCCGTCGTCCTCACTGGCGCGGGACGCAGCTTCTGCCCGGGCATGGACATGAGCGTACTGGACGGTGCGTCCTCCGGTGCGCGCCCGTGGCCGACCGACCGGCTGCCGCCGCGCACCCGGCCCATGTCGTTCCCCAAGCCCCTGGTGGCCGCCGTCAACGGCGCCTGCGCCGGCATCGGCTTCAACCAGGCGCTCATGTGCGACGTGCGGTTCGCCGTGCCCGGCGCCAAGTTCGCCGCCGCGTTCAGCGCGCGCGGACTGGTGGCGGAGGACGGCGTCTCGTGGCTCCTGCCCCGGCTCGTCGGCTACGGGAACGCGAGCGACCTGTTGCTGTCCTCGCGCCGGATCACCGGAACGGAGGCGGAGGCGATGGGCCTGGTCAACCGTCTCGTCGAGCCGGAGGACCTGCTCCCGGCGGCCCTCGCCTACGCCACGGAACTGGCCCGCACCGCCAGCCCGTACGCGATGTCCCTCATCAAGCGGCAGCTCGCCGACGACCAGGCGAGAAGCTTCACCGAGAGCCGCGACACCGCCGCCGCGCTGCTGGCCACGGCGAAACGCGCCCCGGACTACCGCGAGGGCGTGCGCAGCTTCATCGAACGCCGGCCGCCGGAGTTCGCCGGGCTGGGGGAGAACACGCCGGAGCCTGCGGAGGCCTCGTCGTGAGCCGCGCCGAACTCCCGCTGCACCGCCGCACCATCACCGTCACCGCCCACCAGGAGCCCGGCGGCGAGGAGATCTCGGTCGAGGCGGAGTTGCGGGACGAGCGGCCGTGGGCCGAGCCGGCGGTCGCCGACATCCACCGGATGGTGCTGGTGGTGCGGGTCCGCCTCGCGGACATGACCATTGTGGCCGCCAACGCGGACATGCTGACGTTTCCGCACGCCGAGTGCCCGTTCATCACCCCGGTCTTCGACAGCCTGATCGGCCTGGGCGTCGCCGCCGGATACAACCGGGCGATCCAGGAGCGGTTCCGCGGCGTCCTGGGCTGCTCCCACCTCTACGAACTGGCCCGGGTGCTCGGCCCCGCCGTGGTGCAGGCGGCCATGTCGGCCAACGGGCGCCGCCGTGACGCGGGCGAGCCCGCGAACGGCCCGCGCGCGACGGCCGGGGTGCTGAACAGCTGCCACATCTGGGCACCGGACGGCGTGGGCCTGCGCAAACTCGACGCGGGCTGGCGCCCGGGGACCGGACCGCGTCCGGTGCCCGGACTCGACACCTTCGAGCGGCCTACGGGTTCGTGAGCCTCGGCTCGCGCGGCAGCCCCAGCACCTTCTCCGCGAGGATGTTCCGCTGCACCTGCGAGGTGCCCGCGTAGATCGTCCCGGAGCGGGCGATCAGGTACGTCGTCGACCAGGACGCCGACGAGTTCGCGGCGCCGGGGTCGTCCGTGCGGTAGGTGCGCAACGGCGGTCGGCCCACCGGCACTTGGGCGTGCAGGCCCATGATGTCCATCGCGAGATCGGTGACCTTCGTGTGGTACTCGCTCCAGTACAGCTTGGCGATCGACGACTCGGGGCCCGGTTCCGCGCCCTTGAGCCAGCCGGTCAGGATCCGGTAGCCGAGATAGCGCATGATCTCGACCTTGGACCAGCACCAGGCGATCCGCTGCCGAATGACCGGGTCCTGGTCCTTGCCGTACAGGCGGGCCAGTTCCACCAGGCGTTCCACCTCGGCCCGGAACAGGATCGGGTTGGTGGCCGCCTCCTCCCCGCGCTCCACGCCCAACAGGCTCTGCGCGACCGTCCAGCCGTTGTCGACGCCGCCCACGACCAGGTCGGCGCGCGTGCGGGCGCCGTTGAAGAAGACCTCGTTGAAATGGAGTTGGCCGCTCATCATGCGGAACGGCCTTACCTCGACGCCGGGTTGGTCCAGCGGGACGAGGAGGAAGGAGATACCGCGGTGCTTGGGCGCGGCGCGGTCCGTGCGGGCCAGGACGAAGATCCAGTCGCTGTGGTGGGCGCCGGACGTCCACACCTTCTGGCCGTCGATCACCCATTCGTCGCCGTCGCGGACCGCACGTGTCGTCAACGAGGCCAGGTCCGAGCCCGCGTCGGGCTCCGAGTAGCCCTGGCACCAGGTGTCCTCGCCGCTGAGGATGCGCGGCAGGAAATGGCTCCGCTGCTCGTCCGTGCCCCAGCGCAGCAGCGTGTTCGCCAGCATCTTCACGCCGAAGGTGTCCTGCGGCAGCCCGAACGGCACACCGGCCAGGGCCAGTTCCTCCATCAGGACCACCTGGTGGAGCTTGGACAGGCCACAGCCGCCGTACTGCTCGGGCCAGGTGAGGGAGAGGTAGCGGTGCTCGGCGAGCAGGCGCCGCCAGTCCCGGGCGAAGGCCCAGGCGGCCTCCTCGTCGAGCGCGCCGATGCCCTTCCAGTCCGGCGGCAGCGCCTCGGCGAGGAACCCTTTGACCTCGGTGCGGAACGTCTCGGTCTCCGCGGGATAGCTGATGTCCACCCGTGTGCTCTCCTCGCCCGGCCTCGCTCGCCCAGCCGATCGCTGTATTGATTGTTTCAGCATAATAGGTTATCTATTTAAGTGGAATAGCGTCGAGCCAGGGGCGGGCTGACATGGGATTGCTGGACGGTCGCAACGCGGTGATCACCGGCGGCGCACAGGGCATCGGCTTCGAGATCGCCGGAGTCCTCGGCGCCGCGGGCGCGTCCGTCGTCCTCGGCGACATCAATGAGGAGGCCGCGGCGGAAGCCGCCGAACGCCTCGCCAAGAACGGCGTCGCCGCCGCCTCGCTGCGCTGCGACGTCACCGACGAGGACGAGGTCGCCGCCCTGGTCGCCCACTGCGCCGACACCTTCGGCCCCGTGGGCGTCATGGTCAACAACGCTGGAATCACCCGCGACGCGACCCTGCGCAAGATGGCCGTGTCCGACTTCCGCGCGGTCGTCGACGTCCATCTGACCGGCGCCTGGAACGGCACCCGATACGCCGCCGAGGCGATGCGCGCGCACGGACGCGGCGGCAGTATCGTCAACATCTCCTCGATCGCCGGCAAGGTCGGCAACTTCGGCCAGACGAACTACAGCGCGGCCAAGGCCGGACTCGTCGGCCTCACCAAGGCCTCCGCCAAAGAACTCGCCAAGGCGGGCATCCGCGTCAACGCCGTACAGCCCGGCCTGATCCGCACCGCCATGACCGAGGCGATGCCGCCGGCCGCCTGGGACGCGAAGCTCGCCGAGATTCCCCTGGGCCGTGCGGGCGAGCCCGCCGAGGTCGCCCAGGTCGTCCTCTTCCTCGCCTCCGACATGGCGAGCTACGTCACCGGAGCCGTGGTCGAGGTGACCGGCGGCCGGTACATGTGACCCCTCATGAAAGGTCTGGCCGATGCCCGCCCTCCTGCGTGACGCGGTGATCTGTGAACCCGTGCGTACCCCCGTCGGTGGCTACGGAGGCGTCTTCCGCGACGTGCCGGCGACCGAGCTGGCCGCCGCCGTCGTACGCGCCGTACTGGACCGCACCGGTATCCCGCCCGCCGCCGTCGACGACGTGCTGCTGGGCCAGTGCTACCCCAACGGCGAGGCCCCGGCCATCGGCCGCGTGGCCGCCCTCGACGCCGGTCTGCCGGTGGAGGTGCCGGGACTGCAGATCGACCGCCGCTGCGGCTCCGGACTGCAGGCCGTCATCACGGCGGCCATGCAGGTGCAGACCGGCGCGAGCGACCTCGTGCTGGCCGGGGGAGTGGAGTCCATGAGTCAGGCCGAGTTCTACACCACCGGCGTCCGCTTCGGCGTACGCGGCGCGGGCACCACCCTGCACGACCGGCTGGCCCGCGGCCGGGTCACCTCCGGAGGCGTCAACCACCCTGTCCCCGGCGGCATGTTGGAGACCGCCGAGAACCTGCGGCGCGAGTACGCCCTTCCCCGCGAGGAGCAGGACCGACTCGCCCTGCGCTCCCACGAGAAGGCGGTCGCCGCCCAGCGCGAGGGCCGCTTCACCGACGAGATCGTGCCGGTCACCGTACGGACCAGGAAGGGCGAGACAGTCGTCGACACCGACGAACACCCGCGCCCCGACTCGACGTTGGAGAAACTCGCGAGCCTGCGTCCCGTACTCGGACGGCAGGACCCCGAGGCGACCGTCACCGCGGGCAACGCCAGCGGACAGAACGACGGCGCCGCCCTGTGCATAGTCACCCACCCCGAGCGCGCCGCCGAACTCGGCCTGCGCCCCCTGGCCCGCCTGGTCTCCTGGGCCGTGGTGGGCGTGCCCCCGGAGACGATGGGCATCGGCCCGGTACCCGCCACGGCCAGGGCACTTGAACGCGCGGGGCTGAAACTCGCCGACATCGACCTGATCGAACTCAACGAGGCCTTCGCCGCCCAGGTGCTCGCCTGCACGCGCGAATGGGCCCTGACCGAGGCCGACTTCGAGCGGTTCAACGTCAACGGCTCCGGCATCTCGCTGGGCCACCCCGTCGGCGCCACCGGCGGCCGCATCCTCGCCACCCTGCTGCGCGAACTCGACCGCCGCCAGGCCCGCTACGGCCTGGAGACCATGTGCCTCGGCGGCGGCCAGGGCCTGGCCGCGGTCTTCGAACGGCCCACACACACCACCGACGCCAAGGGAGGACGCTGATGCCCGGACTGATCGCATACGGCGCCTACGTGCCGTACCACCGCCTCGCCCGTGCCGACATCGCCGCCACCCTCGGGACGACCCCGTCCCGGGGCACGCGCGCGGTCGCGGGCTACGACGAGGACACCACCTCGATGGCCGTCGAGGCGGCCCGGTCCACCCTCGCCAGGGACGGACTGCGCACCCGCATCGGCCAGTTGTTCCTCGCCACCGCCGCGCCCGCCTATCTCGACAAGACGAACGCGACCGCCGTCCACGCGGCGCTCGGCCTCGACCCGCACGTCCTCGCCGTCGACATGGCCGGCTCCGTCCGCTCCGGCCTCGGCGCGCTGGTCACCGCCGCCCGCTCCCCGGTGCCGACCCTGGCGGTCCTGTCCGATCTGCGCACCGGCCTGCCCGGCGGCGGCGAGGAGAGCGCGGGCGGCGACGGCGCGGCGGCGTTCGCCTTCGGCGGCCACCGCAACGGAGCCCCCGTGCTTGCGGAGTTGCTCGCCCACGACACGGTCAGCGACGAGATCCTCGACCGCTGGCGGCTGCCCGGCGCACCCGCCTCCCGCGTCTGGGAGGAGCGCTTCGCCGAGGAGATCTACGTGTCCCTGGCGGACAAGGCACTGAGCGCCGCCCTCGATCAGGCGGGCCTGGACCGCGGCGCCGTAGACCACCTCATCGTCTCCGGCCTGCACGCACGCGCGTGCGCGACGGTGCGTCGTACCGCAGGTGTACGGCCCGAGGCGGCCACCGCCGACCTCACAGCGGAGATCGGCAACGCCGGCACCGCCCAGCCCGGCCTGCTTCTCGCCGATGTCCTTGACCGCGCCGAACCGGGCCGGATCATCGCGCTCGTCGTCCTCGGCGACGGCGCAGGAGTCCTGCTCCTGCGCACCACCGACGCGCTCCCGGCGCACCGCGCCGCCCGTCCGGTCGCCGCGCAGATCGCCGCGGGCAGCGCCCCCATGCCGTACGCGACCTACCTCTCCTGGCGCGGCCTCCTCGACCGCGAACCACCCCGCCGCCCGGACCCCGAGCCGCCCTACGCCCCGCCCGCGCACCGCCGCAACAGCTGGAAGTACGGCTTCGTCGCCTCCCGTTGCGAGAAGTGCGGGACCCGGCATCTGCCGCCGGACCGGGTGTGCGTGTCCTGCCGGAGCATCGACGCCATGACCGACGAGCCGATGGAACACGTGCCCGGCACCGTCGCCACCTTCACCGTGGACCGGCTCGCCCACACCCCGAGCCCGCCGATGCTCGTCGTGGTCGTCGACTACGACGGCGGTGGCCGCTTCCGCTGCCAGCTCACCGACGCCACCGAGGCCGACGCCGTCATCGGCGCCCGGGTCGAGATGACCTTCCGGCGCACGGTCACGGCCGCAGGCGTCCACAACTACTTCTGGAAGGCCCGGCCGCTGCGCACGGGCGAGACCGAGGGGACAGGCGTATGAGCTCGCACGGAATCCGGGACCGGGTCGCGATCGTCGGCATGGGCTGCACGCCCTTCGGCGAACACTGGACCCGCTCGGCGGACGACCTGCTGGTCGACGCCGTCGGCGAGGCCGTCACCTCGGCCGGCATCACGCTCGACGACATCGACGCGTTCTGGCTCGGCACCCAGGCCTCCGGAGTCTCCGGACTGACCCTCAGCCGCCCGCTGCACCTGCCGTACAAGCCGGTCACCCGCCTGGAGAACATGTGCGCGACCGGCTCCGAGGCGCTGCGCAACGCCTGTTACGCGGTCGCCTCCGGCGCCTACGACGTGGCGATGGCCGTCGGCGTGGAGAAGTTGAAGGACTCCGGCATGTCCGGGCTCTCCGGCACCACGATGCCGGGCGCGGGCGACGACAGTCGCGGCGAGATCACCGCCCCGGCGAACTTCTCCCTCCTCGCCCCCGCCTACGCCGCCAAGTACGGCCTCGCGGAAGAGGAGTTGAAGGACGTCATCACCCGCATCGCCTGGAAGAACCACGTCAACGGCGCCCGCAACCCCCGCGCCCAGTTCCGCAAGGAGGTGCCCATGGAGCGCATCCGGTCGGCGCCGATCGTCGCGGGCATGCTCGGCGTGTTCGACTGCTCGGGGGTCTCGGACGGTTCGGCGGCGGCGATCGTCGTACGCGCAGAGGACGCCTACCGCTACACCGACAAGCCGATCTTCGTGAAGGCGCTGTCCTTCGTCGCAGGACCCGCGGACGGACTCCTCGACCCCGACTACGACTTCACCACCTTCCCCGAGGTCGTCGTCTCGGCCCAGGAGGCCTACCGGCAGGCGGGCATCACCGACCCGCGCGCCGAACTCGCCCTCGCCGAGGTCCACGACTGCTTCACACCAACGGAGTTGGTGTTGATGGAGGACCTGGGCTTCTCCGCGCGCGGACAGGCCTGGAAGGACGTCGCCAGCGGCGCCTTCGACCTCGACGGCTCACTGCCGGTCAACCCGGACGGCGGACTGAAGGCCTTCGGCCACCCCATCGGCGCCTCCGGACTGCGCATGATGTTCGAGGCCTGGCTCCAACTGCGCGGCGAGGCACCGCCCGAGCGGACGGTCCGCACCCTGGCCGAAGGCCGCTCGCTCGCCCTCACCCACAACCTCGGCGGCGGCCCCGGCGAATGCGTCTCCTTCGTCTCCGTCGTCGGCAGCGAACTCACTGACTGAGAAAGGTGGTTGAGTCATGGGACGACTCGACGACAGGATCGCGATCGTGACCGGGGCCGCGTCCGGCATCGGTGCCGCCACCGCCCGCCGCCTCGCGGCCGAGGGTGCCCACACGGTCGTAGCGGATCTGAACCTCGACGGCGCCAAGGCGGTCACGGAGGAGATCCGGGCCGCCGGCGGGTCCGCCACGGCCGTCCCGGTCGACCTGGGCGACATCGACTCCGTACGGGCCATGGTGGCCACGGCAGTCGAGACCTACGGCGGCCTCGACGTCCTGCACAACAACGCGGCGGCCACCCACCTCGCGGCCCGCCAGGACCTCGCCGTCCTGGAGGCCGACCCGGCGGTCTGGGACGACACCATGCGGATCAACCTGCGCGGCACCATGGTCGCGATCCAGGCCGCCGTCCCGCACATGATCGCCCGCGGCGCCGGCTCGATCATCAACACCTCGTCCGGCGCCGGTCTCGCGGGCGACCTGCGCAACCCCGCCTACGGCGCCTCGAAGGCCGCCCTCATCAACCTCACGCAGTACGTCGCCACCCAGTACGGCAAGCAGGGCGTGCGCTGCAACGCCATCGCCCCGGGGTTCATCGTCACGCAGGCGAGTGCCGATTCGGCGCACGGGGCGATCCGGGAGAAGATGCTCCGCCATCACCTCACCCCGCGCCTCGGCCGACCCGAGGACGTCGCGTCGGCCGTCGTCTTCCTCGCCTCCGACGAGTCCGCCTTCGTCACCGGGCACACCCTGCGCGTCGACGGCGGACTGCTCTCCCACCAGCCGTACGTGGCGGACCTGCGCGAGGCGTGACGTGGTCCCGTCGGGGCGGACCTCCGAGAGGCGGCGTGCGAACGCGCTCTGTCAACCAGGCGTCGGCGGCGGCCAGTTCGTCGACCGGAACGCGTTCGACCGGCCCGCCGCGCGAGACGGATGCTGTTGGAGAATCCGGTGCGGCCGGGGCACCCTTCCGAAAAAGCGTGACACGTGTCGCAAAAGTGTCACGCTTTCTCGGCTGTGCAGGGTCACCCAGGCCCGCTGACCGGATTGGCCAACAGCGTCCGCGAGACGCCGCGGGCCGGTCGTGTCGTGGCGTCGGACTGCCCGCGCCCGAGTGGCGGGGGACGTCCGGCCCGACCGGGACGGACGTCATCGCCCCGGCCTCGGCGCCGTCCGCTCTCAAGCCGTCGTCTCCGGCTCCAGGTCGCCCAGGTAGGCCGCCCGGACCGCCGGATCGCGGCGCACCTCGTCCGGGGTGCCGGCGCAGATCCGGCGGCCGAAGTCGAGCACCACGACCTGGTCGCAGACGCTCATCACCATGTCGACGTCGTGCTCGACGAGCAGCACCCCCATGCCCCAGTCCTCGGCCAGCCGCCGCACCAGCTGGGCCAACTCCTGTGTCTCGTCGTCGGACAGTCCCGCCGCCGGTTCGTCCAGGAGCAGCACGGACGGCGAGGTCGCCACCGCCCGCGCGATCGCCAGCAACCGCCGCTCGCCGTACGACAGATCACCCACCGGCCGGTCCAGACTGTCCTGGAGCCCGAACTCCCGTACGGCGACGAGCACTTGGGCGGGCAGCGGGCGACTGCCGGGACGGACCAGGTCGGTGAGCCAGGTCCACCGGCCCGGTCGCTCGCAGGCGGCGTAGAGGTTGTCCAGGACCGTCATGTCCTCGAACAGCTCCAGCGACTGGAAGGACCGGCTCAGCCCGGCCCCGGCCCGCCGGTGCACCGGCACCCGGGTCACGTCCCGCTCGCCGAGGCGGACGCTGCCCGACGCGGTCCGGGTGAAGCCGGTGACGGCGTCGATGGCGGAGGTCTTGCCGGCGCCGTTGGGGCCGATCAGACCCACCACCCGGCCCGGTTCGACGTCCAGTGAGAGTCCATCGACGGCGACGACCCCGCCGTAGCGGACGGTGAGGCCGCGGACATGCAGCGAGAGGGGTGCGGCGCGGGGTACGTCCGGCAGGGTTTCGGCCAGTTCCTCGGATACGGACGTGGCGCGCTTGCGGGACAGCTTCCGTTGGAGGCCCGTGGCCTGCCTGCCGAGTTCCTTGCCGATTCCGTCCTGGTTGCCGACCAGGGTCAGCACCAGGATGATCCCGCCGATCAGCGGCATCCACTCGCTCAGCCCGGGCAGCACCAGGTCCCCGAACCGGGCGCCGACCGTGCCCGCGGCGAACGTGGCGCCGAACAGCGGGCCTACGAGGAAGCCGACACCGCCGATGACGGCGAGCCCGAGCGCGGTGACGGAGTCGAAGCTCGCGAAGTCGGAGAACACCACCGACGTCGAGCGGAAGCCGGTCAGTACTCCGGCGAGCGCGGCGATGGCCGAGGACAGGCCGAAGGCGTAGAGCTTGGCCGCGCGGACGTCGATGCCGAGGGCGGCGGCGGCCCGCTCGTTGGCCCGTACGGCGACGAGACGGCGGCCGGTGCGGCTGCGCCGGACGTTGGCGACCACGAGCGTGGCGGCGACGAACAGGACCAGCACCACGGCGGCGTAGCGCTGCGGATGGTCGACGCCGGAGATGCTGATGCCGAAGAGCGTCTGGTTGCCGACCGCGATGCCGTCGCTGCCGGGCGTCGTCGACAGGTCGGTGTTCTGGAAGACCATCGCCTCCAGGGTGGTGCCGAGCCCGAGCGTGATGATCGCGAGATTGACCCCGCGCGTGCGCACGGCAGGCAGGGCGAAGAGGAGGCCGATCGGTACGGTCCCCAACACGCCTGCGAGCAGGGCGAGTTCGAAGGGCCAGCCCCAGTCCGCCGCCGCGTGCCCGGCGATGAAGGCGCCGGTGCCGGCGAGGGCGTAGGCCGCCAGCGACACCTGGCCCGCGTAACCGGTGACCACGATGATCGACAGGATGATCAGCGAGAGCACCAGGGTGCTGGTGATCGCGTCGGCCCACAGCGGGGTGGACAGGCTCACCAGCACCAGGCCGATCACCACGGCCAGCACGAGCGGGACGGGGCGCACCCTGCCGGTGCCCAGCGCCGGGAGGCGGTCCAGGAACGTGCCGCGCAGCGGCAGTGCCCGTCCGCGCGCGACCAGCACCAGGGCGATGAAGAGGAACGGCACCGACGAGGCGAGTCCGGTGACACCCGAGCCGAAGCGCGTCAGTTCGGACTGCGCGACCCCGATGACCAGACCGCCCGCCAGGGTGATCGGGAACGACGAGAACCTGCCGACCAGGGCGGCGGCCAGCGCGCTCAGCAGCAGCGTGGTCAGCCCGGTCACCGACAGACCGATCACCGGGACGATCAGGATGGCGGTGAGCCCCGCGAGCGCGGAACCCAGCGCCCAGTTGCCGGCGGCGATCAGATCGGGGGACCAGCCGAGCGCGGCGGCGGCACCCTCGTTCTCGGCGACGGCGGTGGTGCCCAGGCCGAACAGGGTGCGCCGGTACAGGAGATGGAGCACGGCCGTCACGGCGAGCGCGATGCCGAGCAGCCAGACGCGGTCCTCGGAGACCGTCGCCCCGGCGATCGTCAGCAGCCGGGTGGGCAGCTTGCCCGGGACCAACTGCAGGCTGTCGCCGTAGCGTTTGACGGCGATCGCGGTGAGCACGATGAACACCGCGAGGGTGCCGACCAGTCGGGCCAGGGTGGACGCCCTGCGCAGCGGGCGGATCACCAACAGGTGGGTGAGCACGCCCAGTACGGCGGCGGTGAGCACGCCGCACGCGGTGGCGGGCCAGTACGGCACGCCGTGGTTGACGGCGAGTTCCCACTGGACGTAGGCACCGGCCATCCCGATCGCGCCGTGCGCGAAGTTCAGGACACCGGAGCCCCGGTAGACCAGCACGATGCCGTGCGCGGTGAGCGCGTAGAGGGCGCCGAGCCCCAGGCCGAGCAGGGCGAAACGCAGGACGTCGTCCATCCGAGGAACCTCCCAGACGCGGGACGAGACAGTGTATTCATTTAAATAATTGTGCCGAGAGTACTTCACTAACCCCAAAACGCACCCCATGCTGTTCGGCATCTCGACGTCGCCCACTTTGGGCGCGATCCCCGGAGGGACCATGAACGACTCACGCCGACGCAGAAGCGCCGCAGCCAGCTGTCTCGCGGTGACCGGAGCCCTGCTCCTGGCAGGGTGCGGGGGAGAGGCGGCAAGCAGTTCGGCCGAGACCTCGTCGCTGAAGGGCACTCCGGTCAAGGTGATGGTCTGGGCACCGGAGAACACCCAGGGCAGCGCCCAGCCGGGTATCCACCTCACCGCCACGGCCTACGAGAAGTGGATCAACGCCAACGGCGGGATCAAGGGCGGACCCCTGAAGGTCGAGTTCTGCAACGAGAAGGGCGACCCCGACGAAGCCGAGAAGTGCGCCCAGCAGGCCGTCGCCGACAAGGTGGCCGCGGTCGTCGGCTCCTACAGCCTCGCCGGTGACCGCTACATGCCCATCCTGCAGAAGGCCGGCATCCCGTACATCGGCGGGACCGGCGTCTCCGCCGCGGAGTTCTCCAACCCGCTGTCCTTCCCGGTCAACGGCGGCACCCCGGTGGTGTTCGCCGCCCACGGCCGCCAACTCGTGGAGCAGGGCTGCAAGAAGATCACCGGCGTACGGTACGACGTGGCCGCCGCGGCCGTGGTCTCGCAGTTCCTCACCCTGGGCGTGACCTCCGCCGGCGGGACGCCGCCCAAGGACCTCAAGGTGCCGCTCACCGCCACCGACCTCGCCCCGCAGGTCGCCGCGACCAAGGGCAGCGACTGCGTGAGCGTCATCCTGGGTACCGCCTCGGACCTGTTCGTGAAGTCGTACGTGCAGTCCGGCGACAAGACCAAGCTCGCCAGCGTGGTCGGCAACCTCACCCCGCAGCTGGCCGCGAGCACCGGCGGCAGCAGCAGCCCCCTGGAGGGCGCCGCGATCACCGGCTACTACCCGCCGACCTCCGACGCCGTGTGGAAGGACTTCGTCGCGGCGGCCAAGGGCAAGGACATCGACACCACCAACGGTGCCAACGCGACGACCTGGGTGGCCTTCAAGGTCTTCACCGAGGCGGCCAAGAAGCTGCCGACCATCTCGGCCGCGGCACTGGTGAAGGAGCTGAACACCACTTCCGGCATCGACACCGGCGGCCTGACCCCGCCCCTGAACTGGAAGGCGTCGACGGCCCTGCCGATCAAGGGACTCGACCGCATCCACAACACGACCGCCACCGAACTCACCATCCGCGGCGGGAAGATCGAGTGGGCCAAGGCCGGGTCCACCTTCGTCGACGTCCGCAAGGTGCTGACGGCCGCGTCGTCCGGCTGAGCCCGCTCAGGTCCGGCCGGCCGCCGTTTCCGGTCGACTTCGGTTTCCGGCCGACTCCGGTTGAGGAGAGACCCCGTGCACGACACAGATGTGCCCCTGATAGCGACCCGCGCCCTGTCCGCCGGATACGGCAGCCGACCCGTCGTGAGCGACCTCGACCTGGAGGTCCGGCCGGGCGAGGTCGTCGCCCTGCTCGGCCCCAACGGCGCGGGCAAGACCACCACCCTCAGGGCGCTGTCCGGCGATCTGACCCCGATGAGCGGCGAGGTCCGCTGGCTGGGCACCCCCGGCCACGCACCCCTGCACCGCCGCGCCCGCGAGGGCCTCGCCTACGTCGGCGAACGCGCCGTCTTCACCCGCCTCGACACCACCGACAACCTACGGGTCGGGCGCGTACCGCCCGACCGGGCCGTCGCGCTCTTCCCCGAACTGGAGAAACGCCTCAGGACCGGCGCGGGCATGCTGTCCGGCGGCGAGCAGCAGATGCTGTCGCTGGCGCGCGCCCTGTGCCGGACCCCCCGGCTCCTCCTGGCCGACGAACTCTCCCTGGGACTCGCCCCGTTGGTCGTCGACCGACTCCTGCGCGCCGTCCGCGAGGCGGCCGACCAGGGCCTGGGCGCACTGCTGGTCGAACAGCACGTGCGCAAGGTGCTCGACATCGCCGACCGCGTCTACGTCCTGCGCCGGGGCCGGGTCGTCATGACCGGCACCCCGAAGGAACTGCGCGGAGACCTCGACGCCATCGAGTCCTCCTATCTCGCGAACAACCCGACGTCATGACTGATGGAGGTGGTTGCCGTGCCCAGCGCACGTGAGCAGATCCGGGCCCTCGTCCGGTCCGGTGACACATTCGACCAACCCGCCCGGGAACTGCGGGAGTTGCAGCTCGAAGCGGCGCGCGAGGCCTTCGCCGCGCACCGCGAGCGCATCCCGCTGCTGCGCACCCGGGCGGCGGAGAGCGGCGTCCACGGGATCGAGAGCCCCGACGACCTCGTCCCCTTGCTCTTCTCCCACACCAGCTACAAGTCGTACCCCCTCTCCCTCATCACCGGCGGCCGGTGGGACCGGCTCCTGCGCTGGTACACGACGGTGTCGGTGGTCGAGCCGGGCGATGTCGACGTCGAGGGCGTGACCGACATCGACGAATGGACCGACCGCGTGACGGCCGCCGGCCACCGCCCCTACATCACCAGCGGCACCTCGGGAAAGGTCTCCTTCCTCAACTGCGCCGCGAGCGACCTGAGTTTCCTGCACGACATCCTGGAGAACCTCACCTGCTGGCCCGACCCGCTGCCGCCCGCGCAGACCCGCCGCGGCTACCTCCTGGCACCGGCGAGCGGTCCGATGCGCTCCATCGACGGCTACCGCTGGCATGCCGAGGTCTTCGTCCGGCCCGGTGAGACCCGACTGCTGACCGAAGACCCCATGCGGGTCTCGGAGTTGATGAGCAGCGCCCTGCTGCGCCGCCGCATCGGGGAAGGCACCGCGACCCCGCAGGAGATCAGCTCCTTCGAGGCCGCGTCCGGAACCCGCGAACAGGAACTCGGCGCGGCTGTCGCCCAGATCGTCGACGACATCGCCGCACACCGGACCGAGCCGCTGCTGATCGCCGGGATGAACAACCAGCAGTTCACCCTGATCCATGCATTGCGCGCCCAGGGCGTACCCGACGGGAGCCTGCACCCGGACACGCTGGTCCTCAGCGGCGGCGGCAACAAGAACGGGGCCCTGCCCGACGACTACCAACAGCAGTTCGCCGCCTTCTACGACGGCGTACGGCGGGTGCGCAGTTACGGCATGACGGAGCTTCAGGGCTCCTGCCTGGCCTGCGAGTCGGGCAACTACCACGTGCCGCCGTGGGTGATCCCGCTGGTCCTGGACGAGCCGGGCGAGAAGCTGCTGAACACCGAACAGGGCGTGGTGGAGGGCCGGTTCGCCTTCCTGGACGTCTCGCTGGAGGGCCGGTGGGGCGGGTTGATCAGCGGAGACCGGGTCTTCGTCGACTTCTCGCCCTGCGCTTGCGGCCGACCAGGACCGACCGTCCTGCCGGACATCCGCCGCTACGGCGACCTCGGCGGCGAGGACAAGATCACTTGCGCCGCGACACTCGACTCCTATGTGCGGGGGATGATCCACGGATGAGCACCACGACCGACACGGAGGTCGTGCACGTGGTGCGCGGCGAGGTCGACCACGGCTCACCGGTCGCGTACGGCCGCGCCGGTTCCGCCTTCACCGCACCGGCACTCGACCTGGACCGCCTCGTCCGGCCGCGCACCGAACCCGGCCCCGCCTTCCATGTGCCCGTAGCGGAGATCGTCGACTTGCTGGTGGAGACCGGCGAGGCCCTGAAGGCGGACCGCGAGGGCCTGCTCGCCGAGGCCCTCGACCGCATGGTCCGGGTCAGCCCGCTGCCCGCCGAAGTCCTCGAACGCGCCTACGCCGTCCTGTGGCGCAGCTTCCAACGACCGGGCCTGTACGCCCAGATCGACCACGAACTCGGCGGAGCGGACGTGCTCGACGGCTGGCGTGAGGTACGTCTGCCCGACAACCGGACCGCGGCCACCCGCGCGTTCCCGCCGCGCCTGGTGCACATCATCGCCGGCAACGCCCCCGGCGTCGCCGCGATGTCCGTCGTGCGCGGCGCCCTCACCAAGGGCGTCAACCTGCTGAAACTGCCCTCGAACGACCTGTTCACCGCGACCGCGATCCTGCGCACGATGGCGGCGGTGGCTCCCGGCCACCCCGTGGTCCGCTCGTTCTCCGCGGTGTACTGGCGCGGCGGCGACGAGACGGTGGAGAGCGTGCTGTTCCGCCCGCAGTTCTTCGACAAACTGGTCGCCTGGGGCGGCGAGGCCACGATTCGCGGCGCACTGCGGTACGTCGGCCCGGGCTTCGAACTCGTCTCCTTCGACCCCAAGACCTCCATCTCGCTCATCGGCCGCGAGGCCTTCGAGTCCCCCGAGACCCTCGCCCGAGCCGCCGACGCGGGCGCCACCGACGCCACCTTCTTCAACCAACAGGCCTGCGTGGCCAGCCGCTTCCAGTTCGTCGAGGGCTCCTGGGCGGACGCCGACCGCTACGCCGCCCTGCTGTGCGAACGCCTGGGCACAGCAAGGGAGTTCAGCTCCGCCGACGGCCCCCGGGTCACCACGGCACTCCGCGAGGAGATCGACGTCCTGCGCTCCCTGACCCCCGACTACCGGGTGTGGGGCGGCTACGACGGCCGGGGCCTGGTCATCCGCTCGCCCGAACCGGTCGACTTCCACCCCGACGGAAAGATGGTCAACGTCATCCCGGTTGCCGAGCTGTCCGAAACCGTCGCCTACGCGGGGGTCGCCACGCAGACCGTGGGTGTGTACCCCAGTATCCGCAAAGCGGAGTTGCGCGATGCCCTCGCCTGCGCCGGGGTTCAGCGGGTGGTGTCCCTCGGCGGTGCGGGAGGCATGCCGCCAGGCCTCTCCCACGACGGCTTCTACCCGCTCCAGCGGCTCATGCGCTGGGTGAACGACGAGTGAGAGGGCCTTGTCTACTGGTGGTACACGGTGCAGATGGGTACTTGTCGGCGCGAACGCGATCCTGGCAGACGCCTGACAGACCGGTTTCCGGCCTCAAGCGCCCGCAGTTCTTGGGCCCGAGCGACTGTGGAGGGGCGCTCGCCTTGAGGCGTTGGGGGACATCCTGCGTGGGTGACGCGCCGTCATCGACGTACGTGACTGTCGATTTGGCGGGGGTTTGCTGACGCGGCCGATGGCTGCCACCGACCAGGCGTTGAGCCCGCGGGGGAGGGAGATCGCGGCCAGATGCCCAGGCGGCGGGTATGCGCCGGGTTGGCCGCGGCGATATCGGTGGCGCTGATGGCGTGGCGCAAGTCGCGTGCGGCGGACGATCCGGGCGAGGTGTCGCCGCACCGCCGCACCGCCGCACCGCCGGAACGTCACGAAACGTCGCGGGCAGGGCCCGGAAAACGGCTGGTCACGGACATGGTCCGTGCAGGACCCTGGGCGTATGCCTCGTCGTCTCATGTTCGTGCAGTTGAAGTCCGGTTACAGCACTGATCAAGGACCCTCGTGGATCGGGTGGGTGGACTTCTCGAAGACCTGGAGCACTGCGTATTTTCACGGGATGACACTGCGCCGGGCAGGGGGGATGTCCGACGCGAACTTCTACGACGTGCAGACCAACGAGGAGTTCTGGGTCTCCGGACCGAAGCGGGACCGCACCGACACTCGCTATGGCCCCTCCAACGCTGAAATCGAGCCGGACGCCGTCGAGACCTATCACGCCTTCCTGAAGGGCGCGCCCCTGCCGGGCCGGGAAAGCGGCTGACCTGGCGCGGTCGTACTGAAGGGCCGACCGATCGGGATGCGGCTGATCGTCCGCAACGAACGCCTTCACCCCGGTGCTCAGTTGAGGTTCACCGATGCCGACGGGATGCGTTCGGCCTGCTTCGCCAAGCACACCGTGGACGCTGCGATCTCACGTCCGGGACTGCGGCACCGCCAACGGGCCCGTGCCGAGGACAGGTTCGACTTGGCGTCGTCTTCTGCATCGGCGCGGTCAGAGCTGTTCGTTGCCGTGGCGCTGCAGATGGACCGTTCACACATCGACACGGTCCTGGTCGCGGGCAAGCCGGTCAAGCGCGGGCGCGCCGCCGTGAGCGACAGCACCGAACTCATCGCCGAGGCCCGGCGCGCACGTGGAAGCTGCCTTCCTGCTGTGTGGTGATCTAGAGGTCGGACCACGACGGGAAGACTGCGGCCTGTCCATGGCGGGTTCCCTGGGCGTCGATCAGGTCCCACATCGTCACGTCCGTTATCCAGAACCTGCGGCCTGACTTGGCGATGCGGACCCCGCGGTAACCGGCGGCGTAGCCGTCACGCGTGACGGACCGTATGAAGGCGTCCCGGTTCGGCTGGGCGTCGGGTGCCGCGGACAGGCGGGAGGGGAGGCCGACGAACTCGACCCAGGTGTACTCGAAGCATTTCTGGGCGGTCCGGTTGGCGTAGATGAAGGTCGGGTCGTTCGCGGTGTCGTGGGCGAGAAGGCCGAAGGGCGCGTCCTCGTAGAGCCATTCGGCCGCCGTGTCCGCGGAGGCGAGGGGCGGTGGGCCCAACTCTTTTCCCGTCAGGCGGTGGTGGCTGTCGAGGAGGAGGGCGCAGAACTGCCGGCTGAGGGGCTGGGGAGTTGTCACGGCGCTTGATCCGTTACGCGACGAAGATGTCCGCGGAGGGCCGCATCTCGGCGCAGCGCCGGAGCACCTCGTGGATGACGTGGTTCTCGAACGCGTCGAAGGGGGTGGGATCCACGGATTTCGTGTCGTCGTCGATGGCGGGGTAGGCGGTCTGGGCGAGGAGGTAGTCGAAGCGCGGTGCCCACTTGCGGGCGCCGAGGCGGGCGGTGGTGGAGCAGTTGTCGACCATGTACGCCACACCGCGGGCGTGCATATAGGGGTTGAGCGAGTCGACGGCCTCGATGACGGATTCGTTGGCGATCTCGGAGTAGGGGTGGCCGCGTTCGATGAGCGCGTCGACCTGGCCCATCATCACGCCGCTGAAGACGCCGGCGGTGAAGGGGTCGAGCGGGATTCCGTCCTCGTTGTTGTTCTCGTTGCGCGCGGCGCGGACGCGCCGGCCGACCTGCCACATGTCGGCCTGGTCGATCTGGTCCATGGGGAAGCGGTCGAGTCGTTTGACGGCCAGGACCACGCTGCGTATCTCGTTGCCGGAGCTGACCTCGTCGTAGATCTCGTGGGTGATCTCCAGGCCGACGGGGTGCGCGGCGGAGTACGCCTGGGCGAAGACGGTCCGGCTTTCGGTCGATGACGCCGACCTGGTTCACCCCGGCGAAGGCGCGCGGCAGGCGGTCGAACAGATACCGGCCACCCCGGACGATGGCTTCGCGACGCCCGCCGAGGTCCACATACTCCTTGTCGAAGACGTCGGTCTCGAAGGTGAGGGCGGTGGATTCCATACCGGATTCGCTCCTGAAGTGTGAGGTGTACAAGGGGAGTTGGACTGGCCGGCCGACACCGGGTGCGGTCAGGTTAAGTCCGGTGTTGCCGCTGTGACGCACGAGTCGGTGGCCGACTTGGCTTCCTCGTTCTGTCGACGGTCTTCGAGGGCGCCCGATCCGACGGGTTCCGGGCGGGTTCCCGATGGTGCTGCTTGCGGACGCGGTCGCCGGTAACACCAGGCTGCCGGCGACCGCGAAGGGTGCCCGGCCGTGCCGACGCCACTGGGCACCGACGACGTCCCGTCCTCAACGATGGTGCCGAGACGGGTAGTTGGGTGACCGAGTCGTCGGTGTCACCGAGCCGGCGCCGCGTGTCGCCCTTTGCCTAGGTGGTCGTGCGCACGACACAATCGCCCTCGGGTGCGAGGACGGCGATCGCCGGCGCCCACTCAAAGCCGTCGCCGACCACCACAGGCGACCACGGACGACCACGACGTCTTCGACACTTCGACGTCGTACCGGCCGCGCAGGAATCCACCACTCCCGTACCGGAAGGACGACATGACGGCCTCCTCCGAGGATCCGACGGCGGAGGCCGCCACGGCCCGGACCGACCCGACCGACGACACCTCGCTGCCCCTGCCCCGCCGGTCGAGGGGACCCTCGGCGATCGCCGAGGCCGCTGCCGCGCTGGGACCCGCTCCCGGCTCCGGCCCCGAGTCCGTGCCCCCGCCGCCCATGTCCGCCGTGGCGGCCGAGTTCGCGGCATTCACCGAACGCGCGCCGGACACCGGGAGGTTGGGCGCGCGTACCGACGCCCCCGCCGGGGACGGGACCGACCGCCGCGTCGACACCACGGCCACTCCGAGCCGGTCCGTACCCCGACCTGTACGGCGCCGCAAGATGCTGCTCGCCGCCGCCGCTACCGGCGTCGTCCTGCTGACCGGCTCCCTGCTCCTCATGGACGGCGACGACGGCAAGGGACGTTCGGCGGCCGGTACCGGATCGGACACCGTCCGGGGCGGCGGACAGAACGAGGACGTGACCGGCTCGTCCGACTCCGCCTCGCCGTCGGGTGAATCCTCCGCACTCGAAGCCGATTCCACCCGGCAGCCGACCCCGAAGGCCGGTTCACCGGCATCCGGCAAGAACACCGGTGATGCCACGGCCACGACGAAGGCCGGTACCAAGAACGGCGGGGCGACGTCCGGGAGTTCCGCGCCGGCCGCCGATTCCACCGCCGCCGCTGCCACGGGCGTACTGATCCGGGGGCACGGCTCCGGCCGCTGTATCGACGTGACCGGAGGCAACCCGGCGGACCACACCCGCCTGCAGATCTGGGACTGCTCGGGCGCCGCCCGGCAGAAGTGGCGGTTCGTGTCGGACGGAACGGTCCGCGCCCTGGGCAAGTGCATGGACGTCGACGGCGGTTCGCGGACGGACGGTGCGTGGATCAAGCTTGTCACCTGCAACGGCACCGGAGCCCAGCGGTTCCGGCTCAACGCCGCGCACGATCTGGTCAACCTCCAGGCCGACAAATGCGTCGACGTCACCGACGCGGGGACCGGCAACGGCGCGGAACTGCAACTGTGGAGCTGTACCGGCGGGGACAACCAGAAATGGAGCACCGGCTGACGGCACGCCCCTTAGGCGCTTGGCCCGGCCGAAGGGCGTGCGTCCCTGGCTGATCCGGCGGCCGTCGCCCGGCGGGGCGAGTTCCACTGGACCGGGAGCGGGGCGTCGGCTGCATGGCATGCGCCGCTCGTACCGTGCCCGGGCGGGCGTTATGCCGCAGCACGGCCCGTACGAAGACCTCGGCGTAGCGCGCCTCCGAGAGCGTGCCGCCGGATGAGGCGTGCCTGGTTCGCCCGTTCGGGCCTGCCCTGCTGCCCGGACCCGAGCCTCCGTTCGGCGCCGAAGTGGCCGACCGCACACGGCCGAAACGCCCCCGCGTCCACCTGGGCCGCCCGCGATCGTGGCATGAAGGAGGTGAAGTACAGACCCCGACCACACCTGCGGCGGGATAGTTTGTCCATGTTTTCCCTGGCCCCCGTCTCCAGTCCTACAGGCTGTAGGGTGCCAGTAACCCTACAAACTGTAGGGGGGAGGGTGGGCCATGTCCGGCAGCAGGTACGCCACACTCGCCGGGATCCGACGGCTCGGAGCGCCGGCCGCGCCCGGCCGCTCGGAGTACCCCCTCGCGCTGGTGGCCGTCGCCTTCACCCTGGCCCAACTGGTGCTCGTACGCCCCGGATTGGGCCTCGGCTGGGACGAGACCGTGTACGTCAGCCAGATCAGCGCGCACGCCCCCGCCACCTTCTTCAGCGCACCCCGGGCCCGTGGCATCTCCCTCCTGGTCGCACCCGTCACCTCATGGTCCTCGTCCACCACCCTGCTGCGCGTCTACCTCGCCGCCCTCTCCGGCCTCGCCCTCTTCCTCGCACTCCGCACCTGGCGCACCCTGTTCCCCGTCCGCGTCCTGACCCTGGCGGGCACCCTCTTCGCCTCCCTCTGGGTGACGCTCTTCTACGGTCCGCAGGCCATGCCCAACTACTGGGTCGCCGTGGCCGCCCTGGCCGCGGCGGGCTGCTTCCTGCGGGCCCACGCCGACCATGCCGGCCGTTCGCTCCTGTGGGGTTTGGCGGCGAGCGCATCCCTCATGGCGTGGATGCGGCCGACCGACGCCGTCTGGGTGACCCTGCCCCTCCTCGCGCTCGGCCTCTTCGCCCGCCACTGGCGGCTGCTCGCCGTCCTCCTCGCCGGGCTCGCGTCCGGCGCCGTGGAATGGGTGATCGAGGCATACGTCAGCTACGGCGGCCTGACGCAGCGACTGCACGACGCCTCGGCGATCGAGGGTGGACTCGGCTGGCACCTCGCGATCACCGACCAGCTGCGCAGCCTGGGCGGGCGCGCCCTGTGCCGCCCCTGCACGAGTGCCATGCCCAACCCGGCGGTCGACGTCTGGTGGCTCGTACTGCCCGTGCTCGCCGTCGTCGGGCTGGTCGTCGCGGTCCGAGCCCGGCGCACCGCGCCCACCCTCGTGCCGCTCGCCTGCGCCGCGACGGCCGCCTTCCCGTACCTCTTCATGATCGGCTACGCGGCCCCGCGCTTCCTGCTGCCCGCCTACGCACTGGTGGCGATCCCCGTCGCCGACGCGCTGATCCACCTGGTCACCGGTCCGACCGGAGCATGGCGGCGGGTCGCGGTGACCCTGCTCGCGGTGGGACTCGCCGGGCATCTGGCGATACAACTCGCCGTCCTGGAACGCACGGTGAGCCGTGCGAACGCCCAACACCGCGACTGGTCCCGCACCGCCGCCGAACTCCACCGCCTCGGTGTGCGCACACCCTGCCTGCTCACCGGGCAGGACGCCATCCCGGTCGCCTTCTACACGGGCTGCGCCTCCGGCGCGACCGGGGGCCACAACGCCGACACCAGCCGGGCCGCCATCGACCGCACCGCCCACCGTATGCCCGTCGCCGACATCACACCGGCCGGCAGCCGCCCACCCGCCTACGCCCACGACTGGCCCGTCCACCGTTACGGCACACTGGAACTGCGCGTGGCCCCGACCACCGAGAGGGACGGAGGCGCATGACGGCACCTCCCGATCTCACCGCGACGACCGGCACCCGTCGCCGACGTGCCTACTGGCAGGCCGCGTTGACGCTCTGCGTGCTCGTGGCCGTGGTCTGTCTCCTCCGCCGGCACTGGCCCGTGCTCGCGAACGGGGCCGGGCGGCTCGCCGTCGCCGATCAGGGGTGGCTGCTGGTGGCCGGGACGGCTGCGCTCGGGACCTGGGTCTCCTCGGCGCTCGCCCAGCAGGGCGCGGTGCCCCAACGGCTGCCCGGCGGACGGCTGGTGGCCGCGCAGCTCGCCGCGTCGGCCGCCAACCACGTGCTGCCCGCCGGGCTCGGCGCCGGTGCCGTCAACCTGCGTTTCCTGATGCGCTGCGGCCTGCCGGTCGGCCGCTCGGCCAGTGCCCTCGCCGTGAAGGCGACCGCCGGTGTGGCCGTCCGGATCGTGCTGATCGGCGTCCTCGCCGCGGTCTGTCCGGGAGTGCTGAGTGTCCCGCACATCTCCGTGGGTGTGGTGGGTGCCGTACTCGGAGTCCTCGTGCTCGTGACCGTACTGCTCAACTGCCCACTGTGGCCCCGGTGTCGGCGTGCCCTCGCGGCGGTGCTGGCCGACATCCGGGCCGTGCACGCCAGGCCGCAGCGGGCGGTGGCCCTGTGGGGCGGTTCGCTGGCCTTCGCCGCGCTGCACTCGCTGGTGCTGATCTGCGTCACACAGGCCGTCGAACTGCCGCTGTCCCCGGCCCGGGTGGCGCTGCTGTACCTCGCCGCGAGCAGCGCCGCCGCCCTGCTGCCCACGCCGGGCGGTATCGGCTCCCTCGACGCCGCGCTGGTCTTCGCCCTCACCGCCTCGGGAACCACGGCGTCGGCCGCCGCGTCCGTCGTCCTCGGCTACCGCCTGCTCACCGTGTGGCTGCCGCTGATTCCCGGCCTGTTGGTGCTAGGGGTACTGGTCCGCCGCAAGGACCTCTGACGCCGACCGGCGTTTCCCGTCCAGCCGGTTCAGGTAGGAGACCGTTGTTGACCCGCGGTCGAGAGGGAGTGGCATGGCAGGGAACGAGAACGACGGCCGGCCGGCGGAGGAGTTCTTCACTCCCGGAACCTCGTCCTTCACCGAGTTCCTGGCCGCGCACCGGCCCGCGCTGCTGCCCACCCGCCGCCCCTTCCCGGACGGTGTCCGCGTGGCCGAGGGTCAATTCCCGCACGGCACCACGGTGTTGGCGCTCACCTACCGCGACGGCGTACTGATAGCCGGGGACCGCAGGGCCACCATGGGCAACGTCATCGCGCAACGCGACCTGGAGAAGGTGCACCCCGCGGACGACTACACGGCGGTCGCGTTCGCCGGCACGGTCGGTCTCGCCGTCGACATGGTGAAGCTGTACCAGGTCGAGCTGACGCACTTCGAGAAGATCGAGGGCATCCCGATGACCCTCAACGCCAAGGCCACCCGCCTCGCCGGCCTGATCCGGCAGAACCTCGGCCAGGCCATGCAGGGCCTCGCCGTCGTACCGCTCCTCGTCGGCTACGACCCCGCCGCCCCCGAGGGCGCCAAGGGCCGCATCTTCACCTTCGACGTCGTCGGCGGCACCTACGAGAAACCGGACTTCCACGCCGAGGGCTCCGGCTCCCCGTACGCCAGGGGCGCCCTGAAGAAGCTGTTCCACCAGGGCATGTCCCGGCGCGACGCGGCCCTGACGGCGCTGCAGGCCCTGTACGACGCGGCCGACGACGACTCGGCCACCGGCGGCCCCGACATCAACCGCCGTATCTTCCCCATCGTGTCGGTCATCACCGAGGACGGCTTCGAGCGGCTGCCGGAGCCGGAGACCGAGGCGCTGACCCGCGAGATGGTCGCACAGCGCCGGAGCCACCCGGACGGGCCGACTGCCGCGCCCTGAGCATCCGGCGCCCGGGCTGCACGCCGTCGTCGATTGCCGCTCGTCGAGGTCACCGCGACCGGGTACGGGCGCCCGTGGTCGGGGGAGCACTTCATCGAGACGGCCATCGGCGAACGCCTCGCCCACCGCGACCACGAGACCGTACGGGACGGAAGTTCGGAGCGTACGACGATCCGGCCGGCGGACCCCGAGACGCCCTGTTCGGTTCCGACGACGCCCAGTTGACCCGACGATCCGACGTGGCACGGATGATCCATTGGTGATCGTCGGGGAACAGACTCCGTGCGTATTCCATCGGAAAGGTGCCTTCAACCGGCAATGCCGGGCTGTGGGCGCTTCGTCCGCTTCTCGCCCCTAGAGTTTCCTGAAGCCCATGCGCGACGAGGCCATGGCGGGCGGGCACCGGGCGTACCACTTTCGGAGGCGGGACCGTATGCGCAGGTATCCGTGACAGGGGAGTACACCGGACAGCCCGTCAGGACGTCGAGCTTCGTCGGCAGGCGCCAGGAGACCGCCGAGGTCAGACGCCTGGTGGCCGCCCATCGGCTGGTGACTCTGACCGGTACGGCCGGCGTCGGCAAGACCCGGCTGGTGCTGCACGCGGTGCCCCGGCTGGCGCGGGCGTTCGCCGACGGGGTGCACCTCGTCCACCTGGCCGGTGTGCGGGACGCCTCGCTGGTGCCGCTCGCGCTGATCGAGGCGCTCAACATCCGTGACGTGTCCGGCCGTTCGCCCGTGCGCGTCCTCGTCGACCACCTCCAGGACCGGGATTCGCTGCTCGTCCTCGACAACTGCGAACACCTCGCGGACGCGTGCGCCCGGCTCGTCGGGACGCTGCTCGCCGAGACGAAGGGGGTGCGCGTGCTGGCCACCAGCAGACATCCGCTGGACGTCCGCGCCCAACACGTCCTGGAAGTACAGCCGTTGCCTACTCCCTCGGCGGACGAGCCGCTGCCGCCGAAAGCCGCGCTGGAGTACCCGTCGCTGGCCCTGTTCGCCGACCGTGCCGCCGCCGTACTGCCCGGGTTCTCGCTCACGGCGGCCAACCAGGACGCGGTGGCCGCTCTGTGCCGCCGCCTGGACGGGCTGCCGCTCGCGATCGAACTGGCCGCCGTACGGATGCGCGTCCTGGGTGTACAGCAGTTGCTCGAACGCCTCGACCGCCGCCACCGGCTGCTCGCCGCAGGCGAGGACGCCCTGCCCCGGCACCGCACCCTGCGCGCGGCCGTCGACTGGAGCCACGACCTGTGCACCCCCGACGAACGGGTGGTGTGGGCGCGCGCATCGGCCTTCCCCGGGAGCTTCGACCTGGGCGCCGCGGAGGAGGTCTGCGCCGGACCCGGCCTGGACCGCGACGAGTTGGTGGACGCCGTGGCCGGTCTGGTCGACAAGTCGCTTTTGGTCCGCGACGGCGACGTTGTCCACGCCCGGTACCGGATGCTGGAGTCGATCCGGCAGTACGGCCTCGACCGGCTCCGCGAGCACGGCGCCGACGCGGAGGAGACGGCCCGGCGCCGGGTCCGGGACTGGTGCCTGGACTTCGTCGAGGACTGCGAGCGCCGCTGGTTCGGGCCCGAACAGCCGGAGCTGGTACGGCGGTTGCACGCGGAGTCGGACACCGTCCGGTCGGCGCTGGAGTACTGCCTCACCACACCGGGCGAGGTGCAGGCGGGGCTGAAGCTGGCCGGACATCTGTGGTTCTTCTGGTTCGCGACCGGCGCCCTGATGGAGGGCAGGTTCTGGCTGGAACGGCTGCTCGCCACCGCCCCCGAGCCGACCGTCGCCCGCGCTCGGGCGCTGTGGTCGCTGGCCCTGATGCTGCTCAGCCAGGGTGACGCCGTCCGGGCCGCGCCCCTCGCCGAGGAGTCCCGCGCACTGGCCCTGCGGCTCGGCGCCGAGGCCGAGGTGGCCCACACCTTCTTCGGCCGGGGCGGCGCCCTCCTGATCAGCGGCGACTACGACCGGGCCCGGGCCGTCTACGAGGAGGCGCTGTCCCGGCCACCGTACGAGGGCGAGTCGATGAGCCTGGTCGGCTTCAAGTACGTCGAACTGGCCCATGTCCTCGCCATCCAGGGCGAGTTCGACCAGTCCATGGCTCTGTGCGAGGAGTTCCGGCAGATCTGCCTGAGCCACGGCGAACAGTGGATCCACTCCTACCTGCTGCGCATCCTCGCCTTCGGCGAGTGGGCCAAGGGGGACCAGACGTCGGCCGGGGCCCACGCCCGGGAGTGCCTGTGGCTCAAGCGAGTGGTCGGTGACGTGTTCGGCATCGGCATGACGCTGGAACTGCTCGCCGCAGTGCACGCGCGCGACGGGGACGGCCGGTCGGCCGCGGTGCTGCTGGGCGCGGCCAAGCGGATCTGGCGGGACGCCCATGTCGCCCTCGACCGCACCCCGTCCCACGGCCCGGTGCGCACCGAGGCCGAGGAAGCCGCCCGCGCGCTGCTGGGCGCCGACTTCGACCACGCCTACCGCGAGGGCCTCGCACTCACCCCGGACGACGCGGTGCGCCACGCGCTGGGCGAACGGGATTCACCCGCCCGGCAGTCGGCCGACAGCCCGCTCACCCGCCGTGAGAACGAGGTCGCCGAACTGGTCGCGGAAGGACTGACCAACCAGCAGATCGCCGACCGGCTGGTGGTCGCACTGCGGACGGCGGAGGGCCATGTGGAGCGCATCCTCAGCAAGTTGGGCTTCACCTCCCGCAGCCAGGTCGCCGTCTGGGCCGACGCACGCAGGGCCGTACGGCCGTGACGTGAGCGAAGAAGGAAGGCAGCCCGATGGAACACGGAGAATCCACGACAACCACCGCACCCACCCCACCCGTTCCGCCCGTCAAGCATCACGCCGGAATCCACTCCTGCGACGAGGAGTTCCTCGCGGTGGTGGTGCCGTTCCTCAGGGAGGGCATCGGCGCCGAGGACGAACCGGACCCGGTGGCCATCACCACCTCACGCAAACTGGACCTGCTGCGGAACGCGCTCGGCCCCGACGCCCGCCACGTCGACTTCCGCGACTCCGCACACTGGTACCGGGGAAGTCCCGCGAACAGCATGGCCACCGCCCTCGACTACTACGTCACCCACGCGAGCCCCGAAGGCCGCCTCCACATGACGGGCGAGCCGGTCTGGGAAGGCCGTTCGCCACGCCAGATCCCCGAGTGGAAGCGGTACGAGGCCCTGGCCACCGAACTGTTCACCGGCGCACCGCCCGACCTGATGTGCCTCTACGACACCCGGACGGCACCGCCCGACGTCGTCGATGCCGCCCGGCACACCCATCCGACGGAACTGGACCGGCACGGCGTCCGCCCCAGCCCGCTGTTCATGGAGCCCGCCGTCTACGCGACCCTCGGCCTCGGCCCGTTGCCCGCGCCGCCCGGTGACGCGGTCGGGGTCGGCCTCGACGGGGACCTGACCGCCGGTCACCGGTTCGCGGCGGACCAGGCGCGGGCCCGTGGCATGGCGCCCGACGCGGCGGCCCGCCTCGCGCGGGCCGTGTCCGGCGCCACCGGGTACGCGGCGGCGCAGGGCTGCGACCGCGCGGAGTTGCGATTGTGGTCGACCCCTCGGCGGATCGTCTGCGAGCTGCGCACCTCGCGCGGCCGGATCACCGATCCGTTCCTCGGCTTCAGGCCGCCGGGCCCCGGGACACGGCCCGAGGACGGGCTCTGGGAGACCCGCCAGGTCTGCGAGTTCGTGGACATGAGGTCCGATGACGGGGCGACGGGCGGCTGGACGATCCGGATGGAGACGGACCTCGTGGTGACGGAGCTTGTGGCGTCGGGTTGACGAACCGCCGCGCGGATTCGGGTAGTTCCCCCCGAGACCCGACGGGCACGGCGGACGCATGGTGGACACGGGGCCGGGCCCGGTGTCGGACCCCGCCCCGCACCGCACGCGCCGAACGCCCCCGGGGCCGAACGCCCTCGGGGCCGAAGGGAAACGACCATGCCGAACGACCGTCCGCGCGGCCTGCCGACCGTGGGCGAGGGCCGCACCACGATCCTCGGCCCGGGAAGATCCTCGGTCCGCCAGGCCCGGGAAGCCGTCCGGAAATGGCTGGTCGAGTACGGTCTCCCGGACCTGACGGACATCACGGAACTGCTGGTCAGCGAACTCGCCACCAACGCAGTCGTGCACGCCGGCGGCCGATACCGGCTCACCCTCTCCCTGGGCGTCGGCACCCTGCGCTGTGAGGTCGCGGACGAGCGCCGGTACCTTCCCCGGCCATCGCACCGGCAGCCGGAGAGCGCCATGCTCCTGGAAGCCGACGCCGACAGCGAGAACGGCCGAGGTCTCTTCCTCGTCGACGCACTCGCCGACCGCTGGGGCAGCCGTCTCGTAGAGGAGGGCAAGGAGGTCTGGTTCGAACTCGAACTCGACCCACCGGACGACCTGGAGGACACCAACAAATCGAGCGCCCACCACCCGACCCCGCCCCGCCCCGAGACGTCGACCGGCTACGACACCGGACCCTGGGACGCGGGCTCCTCCCGTGGTGGTACGGCACCGTCCGGCGCGTCCGCGAGCCACCGTGACGGCAGCCACCAGGCCGCCGCGCACAGGCACACACCGAGCCAGCCGACGGCGAACAGCCAGCCGCCGACCACATCGGTGAACCAGTGCACGCCCAGATACACGCGGGTCACTCCGACCAGCGCGCCCCAGCAGCCGACGGCCAGACAGAGCGCGGTCCGTCCGTGCGGGGCGCGTACACCTATCGCGAGGATCACCAGCCCGGCGGTGACGGCCGCGGTGGTGGTGTGGCCCGAGGGGAACGACCAGCCCGAGGCGTGTCCGGCCCAGTCCGCGCGCACCGGGCGGGGCCGCGCGATCAGTGTCATCACGCCGTAGCGCAGTCCCTGACCGGCGGCGAGGCAGGCCGTGGCCAGGATCACGGCGAGCACACGGCGGCGCACGGTGCGGCCGGTGAGGAGTCCGGCGAGGGCGAGGAGGGCGTACGGGACGACGCCCGTGCCGGTCGCGGTCACACCGCGTGCCACCGCCACCGCCATGTCCGGGCGGTGGGCGACGGACCACGACAGCAGGTCCTCGTCCGTGAACAACGGAACGCCCTCGCGCCCGATCACGACCATGCTGAGCACACCGAACGCGGTCCAGGCACCCACACCCACGCTGCCCGCCAGTTCGGCGATGTCCTTGCGGTTCATGACACCACCAGCGGTCGCAGCCGCCCGGCCGTGATCCGTCGTACCAGGGCCTTCGGCCGTCGCCGTACCAGGACCATCGCGCCGAACGCGAGGAGCGTGCCGACCAGGACGCCCGCCACGACGTCGTGCGGATAGTGCACCCCGACCCACACCCGGGACACCGCCATCGCGAGGGCGGCCACGGCCGCGAGCGCGCCGAGCCGGCGGGAGACGAAGAACAGGGCGACCGCCGCAGCCGCCGCGATCGTCGCGTGATTGCTGGGGAAGGACCAGTCGCCCCGCGCCGGACACGCCTCCAGTGTGACCACCCGCAGGCTCTGGCAGGGCCGGTTCTCCCGCACCAGTGACTTCAGCAGGGTGTCGATCCCGTACACGGCCACCACGACCAGCGGCACGGCCAGCGCCGTCAGCGCCGCCTCGGCACCCACCCGGCGCGCCCGCCACCAGCCCACGAGCATCAGCAGGGCGAACACCGCGAGCCCGTACGTCGACCAGGCCGAGACCGCGTCGTCCAGCCAACCGGGCGCCTGCTGCGCCGAGTTCACCACGTCCTCGTAGGCCGAGCCGTCGATCGAGGATCCCTGGAAGGCGACGAAGATCATCCGTGCGCCTCCCCGGCCTTCGTCGCCCGGGCCGCCCTGCGGGAGCGGCGCACCTCGGCGGCGAGGGGGAGCAGCGACACGAGCACGATCAGGGCGACCATGGGCAGCAGGTACTTGTCGACGTTCGGGACCGAGGAACCCAGCGCGTAACCGGCGAGCGTCAGCCCCAGGCTCCACACCAGACCGCCGACCACCTGCCACACGGTGAACGTCCGGACGGGCACCCCGAGCGCGCCCGCCACCGGGTTCAGCACCGTCCGCACCACGGGCACGAAGCGGGCCAGCACGACCGCCTTCGCGTGCCCGTACCGGTCGAGCAACTCCTCGGCCCGCCGGGCGCCTTCGTGCAGGCGCGTCGAGCGGCTGCGGGTGAGCAGCGCGCCGCCCGCCTTCCGGCCGAGCAGATAGCCGCACTGCGCACCGGCGAGCGCGCCCACCGCCGCCGCGACCAGGAGAGGCGGGAGCGAC
>NZ_JALJRY010000008.1:132131-400292 GCF_024519455.1 Streptomyces sp. STR69
GGAGCGACAGCTTCACGGCTCTGTCCGCGCCGCCCGTGCAGAGCAGGCCCGCCGTGAACAGCAGGGAGTCACCGGGGAGGAAGAACCCGATCAGCAGCCCCGTCTCGGCGAACATCACCACGCCGACCCCCAGCGCACCGAAGGCGGCCAGCAGCGACTTGGCGTCCAGCACGTTCACGGCGAGCTGGGACGCCAGGTCCAAGGGTGTGGTCATCGTCGTGAGCCCCTTCGCCGGTGTGTGACTACAAATCTGTAGACGGTCTACTGAACTGTAGACGATCGCGACCCGCGAGGAGTTCCGCACTTTTGCCCGGTCGTTGCCGATTCATGACTGACGGACTACATGCATGTCGTCATGATGGTCCGCGAAGTAAGGCATGCCTTCACTAACCCAGGAGGGGTCGCACCCAATGTGGGACGACGCGTTTCCGAGCTTTCTGATCGGGCTGAGGGAGGGACTGGAAGCGGGACTCATCGTCTCGATCCTGGTCGCCACCCTCGTCCGCGCCGACGCCAAATCCCGCCTGCCGCAGGTGTGGACAGGTGTGCTGGCCGCGATCGCCCTCGCACTGAGCTTCGGCGCCGTGCTCACGTTCACCGCGGCGAACCTCTCCGCCACCGCCCAGGAAGCGTTCGGCGGAGTGCTCAGCGTGATCGCCGTCGCGTTCGTCACCGCGATGGTGTTCTGGATGCGCCGCTCGGCCCGCACCTTCTCCGGCGAGATCAGGGAGAAGGTGACCGGCGCGCTCGGCATGGGCGCGGGCGTCCTGATGCTCACCTCGTTCCTCGCGGTGGGCCGCGAAGGCCTGGAGACGGCCCTCTTCCTGTGGACCACCGCCCGCGCGGCCGGCGAGTCCTCCGGCCCCCTCACCGGCGCGGCCATCGGCCTCGTCCTCGCGGCGGGCCTGTGCTGGGGCCTGTACCGCCGGGTTCTCCGGATCAACCTGACGAAGTTCTTCACCGCCACCGGCGTCGTCCTCGTCGTCATCGCCGCCGGTGTCCTCGGCTACGGTCTGCGTGACCTCCAGGAGGGCGGTGTCCTGCCCGGCCTGACCACGTACGCCTTCGACCTCAGCGGCAGCGTCGACGCCGGCTCCTGGTACAGCACCCTCGTCCAGGGTGTGTTCAACCTGATGCCCACGATGACCTGGCTCCAGGTGGTGGGCTACGTCGGCTATCTCGCCGTGGTCCTGCCCCTGTTCGTGCGCGGAGTGCGGGTCAGGACGCCGGAACCGGAGCCCGTACCGAAGCCGGCGCCCGCACCGGAGGCCGTGTCGTCCCCGCGCCACCGCCCCGTCTGGGTGGTCCCCGTCGCCGTGGTCGCCGTACCCGCCGTCGTGGCCGGGCTCGTTGTCGCGTTCGCCCGCCCCAAGCCCGCGCGTTCCGAGACGGTCGCCGTCTCCGAGACGGAGTGCGGCAAGGGCTTCACCGCGCCCGACACCGGACGCCAGACCTTCCGGATGCACAACACCGGCGACAAGACGTCCGAGGTGTACCTCATCGACCCGGCCTCGGGCGCGGTCTACGGCGAGGTCGAGGGCATAGCGCCGGGCACCACCCGGGATCTGGTCGCCACCGTCGCGGGCGGCTCGTACGCCTGGCGCTGCGTCCCCACCGGCGCGAAGGCCGTCACCTCGGCCACCGTGCACGTCAGCGGTGGGGGAGGGACGGTGAAGGCGGTCGTCCCCGTCTCCGAGAACGACCTCGCCGCGCCGCTCAAGGCCTACAAGGTGTACGTCGACCAGGGCCTGGCCACGCTCGAAACCCAGACCCGGCAGCTCGGCGCCGACATCGCGGGCAACCATCTCGACAAGGCGCGCACCGCCTGGCTGACCGCGCACCGCACCTACTCCTCACTCGGTGCCGCCTACGGAACCTTCGAGGACTTCGACCAGAAGATCAACGGCCGGTCCGACGGGCTGGCCGGGGGAGTCGACGACAAGGACTTCGCGGGCTTCCACCGCATCGAGTACGGGCTGTGGCACGGGCAGTCGGCGGGCGAGCTGAAGGTGCCCGCGCAGCAACTCGCCACCGCCGTCGTGGGGTTGAGGAAGGCGTTCCCCACCCAGGACTTCGACCCGGGCGACCTCCCGCTGCGGGCCCACGAAATCCTGGAGAACGCCCTGCAGTTCGAGCTGACCGGCGACACCGACGAGGGCAGCGGGACCAACCTCGCGACCGTCGACAGCAACCTCGCAGGCACCCGTGAACTCCTCACCGTACTCAGGCCGTTGTTGACCAAGGAGTCCACGACGCTGCTCCCGACCGTCGACGCCGCCGTGGCCCGGCTGCAGAAGCTGCTCGACTCGGCGCACCACGGCGGCAGTTGGACCCCCGTCGAGCAGCTGAGCCAGCCGGACAGGGCTCGACTCAACGGTGCCACCGGGCAGTTGCTGGAGGATCTGGCCCCGGTGCCGGACCTGCTGGAGATCAGGAAGTCCGCCTGATGAGCAGCGAGAACACGAGCAGTACCGAGAACAGCCGTAGTGAAGGGAACCGTCCGATGTCCACTGCCGAAACCCCGGGCTGCCCGGCCGGAGCCGGCCGTCGCTCCTTCGTCCGGACGGCGCTCGGTGCCGGGGCCGCCGGAGCGGTGCTGGCCGGCGGGGCGTTCGCGCTCGCCGAGACCGGCGGCACGGCCCAGGCACAGGCCGCGGACACCACGAACGCGGCGAAGGTGCCCTTCCACGGTACCCACCAGGCAGGCATCCTCACCCCCGCGCCGGCCGCCGCGACCTTCGTCTCCCTCGACGTGATCGCCGACAACCGCGCCGAACTGGCCGACCTGCTGCGCACGATCACCGAACGGGCCCGCTTCCTCACCTCCGGCGGCACCCCCGCCGACCTGGGCGTGGGCGCGCCGCCCGCCGACAACGGCATCCTCGGACCCGAGGTCCCCGCCGACGCCCTCACGGTGACCGTCGGCGTCGGTGCCTCCCTCTTCGACGACCGCTACGGCCTCGCCAAGGCCAGGCCGAGCCGGCTGACCCCCATGAAGACGTTCCCGAACGACAACCTGCGCGCCGCCGAGTGCCACGGCGACCTGTCGCTCCAGGTGTGCGGCGCCCGCCAGGACACGGTGCTGCACGCGCTGCGCGACATCGCCCGGCACACCCGCGGCGGCATGCAGATCAAGTGGCGTGTCGACGGCTTCCAGAACACCCCGCGCCCCACCGGCGCCCAACGCAACCTGCTCGGCTTCAAGGACGGCATCGCCAACCCCGACGTGAAGTCCGCCCGCGAGACCGACCGGCTGATCTGGGTCGGCGCCGGACAGGGCGAGCCCGCCTGGGCCAGCGGCGGCAGCTACCAGGTGATCCGGATCATCCGCATGCTGGTCGAGTTCTGGGACCGGGTCTCGCTGAGCGAACAGGAGCTGATGTTCGGCCGCCGCAAGGACACCGGCGCCCCGCTGGACGGCGCCAAGGAGACGGACATCCCGCACTACGCGAAGGATCCGAAGGGCACGGCGATCCCGCTCGACGCCCATATCCGTCTCGCCAACCCGCGCACCGCGGCCACCGACACCTCGCGCATCCTGCGCCGCGGCTACAACTACGACCGGGGCATCGACACCGTCGGCAACCTCGACATGGGCCTGGTCTTCTGCTGCTACCAGCAGGACGTGAAGCGGCAGTTCGAGGCGACCCAGACCCGGCTGATCGACGAACCCCTCGTCGACTACATCTCCCCGACGGGTGGCGGCTATTTCTACGCGCTGCCCGGTGTGCGGGACGCCAAGGACTGGCTCGGACGGGGTCTGCTGGCGACCTGACCAGGTATTTTCCTCCCCCTTGACCAAGACCTGCCGTGGGCTTTGCCGACCGTTACTGCGAATGGGTTGCAGGTACGGGAGGATGGCACGAGGTTGCAGTCCGCGACCGCGTCCCCGGCAGAAAGACCCCCTTGATGACGGCCGCCCCCGAGTCCACCCCGACCCTCCCCGCCACGGCCGCGACCTCGCGGCCGTCGGTCTGGTACCGCGTCCGTACGTCCATGACGCGGCAGGAGTGGACCAGGGTCGGCGGGATGGCCGGCTTCATCCTGGCGCTGCATGTGATCGGCTGGTTCACGCTCGTGTGGATCGTCGCGCCGGGGCACTACAGCGTCGGCGAGAAGTCCTTCGGCATAGGCATGGGCGTGACCGCGTACACGCTCGGCATGCGGCACGCGTTCGACGCGGACCACATCGCGGCCATCGACAACACGACCCGCAAGCTGATGAGCGAGGGGAAGCGGCCCCTGTCGGTGGGCTTCTGGTTCTCGCTCGGCCACTCCAGCATCGTCTTCGGCCTGACGCTCCTGCTCTCCCTCGGCGTCAAGGCACTCGCGGGCCCGGTCCGAGACGACAACTCCCAACTCCACGACGTCACTGGCCTCATCGGTACGACCGTCTCGGGCACCTTCCTCTACGTCATCGCCGGCATCAACCTCGTCATCCTGGCCGGCATCTGGAAGGTGTTCCGTCAGATGCGCTCGGGCGACTTCGACGAGGCCGCCCTGGAGGAGCACCTGAACAACCGGGGCTTCATGAACCGCATCCTGGGCCGCTTCATGAAGTCCATCACCAAGTCCTGGCAGATGTATCCGCTGGGCCTGCTGTTCGGCCTGGGCTTCGACACCGCGACCGAGATCGCGCTGCTGGTCCTCGCGGGCTCGGGCGCCGCGTCCGGCCTGCCCTGGTACGCGATCCTGTGCCTGCCGGTCCTGTTCGCCGCGGGCATGTCGCTGCTCGACACGATCGACGGCACGTTCATGAACTTCGCCTACGGCTGGGCCTTCTCCAAGCCGGTCCGCAAGGTCTACTACAACCTCACGATCACCGGTCTGTCCGTCGCCGTCGCGCTGATCATCGGCACGGTCGAACTCCTGGGCCTGTTCGCCGAGAAGCTCGACCTGCACGGCTTCTTCTGGGACTGGATCGCGGGCCTCGACCTCAACGTCATCGGCTTCGTCATCGTCGGCCTCTTCTTCGCGACCTGGGCCGTGGCCCTGCTGGTCTGGAAGTTCGGCCGGATCGAGGACAAGTGGACGGCGGGCCTGGCCCAGTCGGCGGAGCAGCCCACAGAGTAGGCCGTCAGGTCCGGACGCCCACATCCTTGCGCCACTTCACGATCTGCTTCTCGGCGTCCCCGGTGTACGACCAGGGAGTCGGCGTCGCCCGACGCCCCAGCATGCCGAGAACGGCCGCCGCCACGTCTTTCGTCCCCGCGTAACAGGCCGCGTGAGCAAGGTAGTTGACGTCGCGGAGTTCGCCGGGCGGGATCGCGCCCTCCTCGCGGGCCGCGATCCAGCGCTGCCAGGTCCGGCGTACGTCGCTGACGGCGCCGTCGTGCGTCCAGTGCTGGCCGAGGCCCACGGCGGCCTGCCTGCCCTTGGCCGCGTCGAGGATGTAGCGGTACTCCTCGACCCGCGCGTACTGCACCAACACGGGCAGCGCGCAGCCGGGCGGTGCCACGCCCGCCGCGTCGCGGGCGAAGTCGTACATCAGGCCGTGGCTGCCGTGCCAGCGGGAGGAGTAGTAGTGGAGGACCTGGAGGTGACCCTCGACGCTGTAGGGGTCGCGCCGGTGCAACTCGTCCCACCAGCGGGCGAGTTCCTGCCGCCGTACGCCCGCCGGATAGAGGCGGGCGACGGAGATCAGGGAGATCCACGGCGTGGGGTCGTCCGGGTACGTCTCGGCGGCCTGGAGGCAGGCCATGACGGCGCCGTCGATGCGGTTGCGGTCGATGGGCACGCCCCGGCCCGCCGCGATGGCCAGGTTGAAGGCCCGGGCCGTCTCCGTGGCCGCCCGCAGCGTGAGCGCGTCGCCGCTGCCGGGCTCGGCGGCCAGCCAGGACTCCACCGTCGAACTGCTCGCGCAGGCCTGTGCGAGCATCCGGACGCGGTGGCCGCGGGCGAGCCAGTGCGCGCCGGTGTTCCGCAGCAGGTCCCGCAGGCCCTGCCAGCGGCCGATGACGATGTCCTGGCGTGCGGAACTGAGGGGCGCGTCCCCGCAGTCGGGGTCGAAGTCGGGGGTGAAGCGGTCTCGCGCCATCGGGTGCCCCTCAGAAGTCCGTCGGGAGACCCTGGTGGACCCGGGACTGTTCGGGCACGAAGTCGTCCGGGACGTAGTCCGTCACCACGGTGTGGGTGGCGTCGAGACGCGCGGGCCGGTAGTAGTCGCTGCCCTGCTTCCAGTACCAGAGCATCGGGATCAGGCCCACGGCAAGGCCGCCGATGCCGATGGTGATCGCGGCGGTGCTCAGGCTGCTCAGCGACTCGGCGAAGATCCAGAACATGAACAGGGCGCCGAACAGCGGCCACAGCCCGCCGAAGAGGAAGTTCCCCGCCGACTTGAACAGCATCTTGCGGTAGGCGACGACCACCGCGAGGCCCGCAAGGCCGTAGTACACGGCGATCTGCAGGCCGATCGCCGAGATCGCGTCGGCGAGGATGTCGCCCACCGAACCGAGCGCGTTGGAGGCGATGAACATCGCCAGCGCCACCCCGCCGACCACGACGATCGCCACCCACGGCGTGTTCCAGGTGCGGTGCACCCGGCCCAGCGCGGACGGCATCGTACGGTCGCGGCCCATCGCGAACAGCGACCGCGTGACCTGGATGAGCGTGGTCTCCAGGGTGGCGATGGTGGACAGCATCACGGCCACGATCAGCAACTTGCCGCCCCAGCCGGGCCAGATCTCGTCGCCGAGCACGGCCAGCACATTGGCGTCGTTGCTCTCGATCTGCCGCGAGGACAGGATGACGTTCACCGCGATGGTGAACACCTCGAAGAGCAGGAAGACGATGCCGACACCGATCAGGCCCGCGAGTCCGGTCGTACGACGGCTGTTGCGGGTCTCCTCGCTGAGGTTGCTGGTGACGTCCCAACCCCAGTAGTAGAACGCGGCGATGAGCGCGCCCGACGCGAAGCCGGACACCCCGTCGAAGTGGCTGAAGCCCAGCCAGGACCAGTCGAAGACGCGGGCGTTGTCGGTGTGGACGAGGGCGAACACCGCGAACAGCGCGAGGATCCCCAGCTCCACGCCGGACATGACGAGCTGGGCGCGGACCGTGAGCCGTGCGCCGCCGAGCACCACGAGCAGCATGATCACGAACCAGGCCGCGCCGACGACCGTCGACAACGCCGTGTTGTCCGCGAGGCTTTGATCGAAGAGGGACAGGGTCATCGACCCGGCGGGCAGTGATCCGGCGACCATGAAGATGGTCGCGGAGATCACCAGGGCCCAGCCGCTGATGAAGCCCAGAAAGGGGTGCAGGGTGCGCCCCACCCAGGAGTAACTGGCGCCCGCGTTCACATCGATACGGCCGAGATAGCTGAAGGCCAGCGCGATGCCCAGCATGGGTATCGCGCAGTAGAGGAGGGCGGCCGGACTGGCCAGCCCCACCGCGCCGACCAGGACCGCGGTGGTCGCCGCGATCGAGTACGCCGGGGCGCTGCCCGCCACGGCCATCACCACGGTGTCGAACGTACCGAGGGCGTTGGCCTGCAGCCCTCTGCCCCTGTTGTTGCTCATGGATGCGCTGCTTTCCGTCTTGCACGACGTGCGGAGTTGAGCGGACCGGCCCCGGACCCGGAGAGGGGTGGCCTCGGGTCGAGTGGCCGGTCGGAACAACAGATAGGGAATGGCGGATACCGCTTAACCGCTGCGTCGGCGGACGGTCACACCGTGTGTGGGTGTGATGATAGCCGTAGCTCTTGACCTTTCAAGATTGACCAGCGAGTAATCTCCTGTGAACGATCAGTCGCCGAGTCGGTCGATCTGCCGCAGTTTGTTCGTCGCGTCGAGGGCGGCGACCTTGTAGGACTCGGCCAGCGTCGGGTAGTTGAAGACCGCGTCCACGAGATAGTCGACCGTTCCGCCGCAGCCCATGACCGACTGGCCGATGTGAATGAGCTCCGTCGCACCGGTGCCGAAACAGTGCACGCCGAGCAGGGTGCGGTCGGTGGGGGAGACCAGCAGCTTCAGCATGCCGTGCGAGTCGCCGATGATCTGGCCGCGCGCGAGTTCGCGGTAGCGGGAGATACCGACCTCGAAGGGCACGCACTCCTCGGTGAGTTGGTCCTCGGTCTTCCCGATGAAGCTGATCTCCGGAATGGTGTAGATGCCGATCGGCTGCCGGTCGTCGATCCGGTGCACCGGCTCACCACAGGCGTGGTACGCGGCCGTACGGCCCTGTTCCATCGAGGTCGCCGCGAGCGCCGGGAAGCCGATGACGTCGCCGACGGCGTAGATGTGCGGGACGGCGGTGCGGTAGTTCTCGTCGACGTCGATCCGGCCGCGCCGGTCGGCGGACAATCCGGCCTTGTCCAGGTCGAGTTCGTCGGTCAGGCCCTGCCGTCCCGCGGAGTACATCACCGCGTCGGCCGGGATCTTCTTGCCGCTCTCCAGGACCGTCAGCGTGCCGTTGGTGTGCCGCTCGACGGCGGCGACGGTCTCCCCGAAACGGAAGGTGACGGCGAGGTCCCGCAGGTGGTACTTGAGCGACTCGATGACCTCCAGGTCACAGAAGTCGAGCATGCCGGCGCGCTTCTCCACCACGGTGATCTTGCTGCCGAGCGCGGCGAACATGGAGGCGTACTCCATGCCGATGACACCCGCCCCGACGATGACCATGGACCGGGGGACCTTGGGCAGATCCAGGACGTTGTCCGAGTCCATGATGGTCTGCCCGTCGAACTCGACGGTGTCCGGCCGCGCGGGACGCGTGCCGGTGGCGATGATGATGTTCTCCGCGGTCAACAGCCGCTCGTGGCCGGTGACTTCGGTCAGGGCGATGGTGTGCGGGTCGACGAAGCGGCCGGTGCCGGCGAACAGGGAGACCTGGTTGCGGGACAACTGGTTGCGGATGACGTCCACTTCACGGCTGACCACGTGCTGGGTCCGCGCGGTGAGGTCGCCGACGGTGATGTCGTCCTTCAGGCGGTAACTCTGCCCGTACAGATCTCGCTGGGTGAGGCCGGTGAGATACAGCACCGCCTCGCGCAGGGTTTTGGAGGGGATGGTTCCGGTGTGGATGGAGACGCCGCCCACCATGTTCGGGCGGTCGACGACGGCGACCCGGCGGCCGAGCTTGGCCGCGGCGATGGCGGCCTTCTGGCCACCCGGTCCTGAACCGATGACAAGCATGTCGAAGTCGGGCACCTCCGGAGTCTGTCAGCCGGAGCGCCTTCTCCGAAAGGGTGAACGGGTAACCAGGTGCCCACAGCACGGCTAAGGGAGCAGTTTGTCCAGCGCGGCCACCCCCTCCGTCTCGATCTTCCGCTTGGCCCACTCCAGATTCTTCGGCGTGACATCCCGGCCGGCCGCCAGGACCACGTCCTCCGGGGTCACCTCGGTACCCGTGCGGGTGTGCAGCAGGGCGTCCGGAGTGGCGCGATCGGTGCCTTCATCGGGTTGCGCTGTCGACATGGTGCCTCCTCGCCTGAGACCGGGTGAGTGCCGTGGGTCCCACTCCCACGATTCCTCGCCCGCCCCCAGTGTGCATCCGGAAGAGTGGCCGACGGAGAACCTGAACCTAAGCTTGGAACCGGCCCGCGCGGGCCCGAACCAGGGAGGCTGCCGCGATGGTCGAGACCCCGCCCGAACAGGACACCCCCACCGAACCCGGATATCTGCCCATCGCCGAGCACGGACTGATCGGCGATCTGCGGAGCGTGGCGCTGGTGGGCACCAACGGCACGATCGACTGGTACTGCTGCCCGTCCTTCGACGCCCCCAGCGTCTTCGCCGCGATCCTGGACGCGGAGCGCGGCGGCTCCTTCGAGCTCGCCGCCGCCGTGCCCGCCCGCACCAAGCAGTTCTACTTCCCCGACACCAACGTCCTGATCACCCGGTTCTTCACCGAGGACGGCGTCGGCGAGGTCCAGGACTTCATGCCGGTGACCGGGGAGTCGGACGAGTCCGCCCGGCACCGGCTGATCCGCCGCGTGGTGTGCGTGCGCGGCTCGGTCCCGTTCCGGATCAAGGTCGCGCCCAGGTTCGACTACGGCGCCAGCCCGCACACCGCACGGATGCTGGGCGACGTGGCCCTCTTCGAGTCCGCCGAGAAGTCCCTCGCGCTGACCGCCACCGTGCCCCTGGAGTGCGACGAGGTCGACGTATGGGCAGACTTCAAACTCGACGAGGGCGAGTCCGAGGTGTTCGCCCTCGACCAGGTCGACGGCGAGGTCACTCCCCGGGGCTGCGCGCGCACCGAGGCCGAGGACGAGTTCAACACGACCGTCGCCTACTGGCGGCGCTGGCTGTCCCAGTCCCGCTACCGGGGCCGCTGGCGCGAGATGGTCCACCGCTCCGCCCTCACCCTCAAGCTGCTGACCTATGCGCCCACCGGCGCGATCGTCGCCGCCCCCACCACCAGCCTCCCCGAACAGCTCGGCGGCGAGCGGAACTGGGACTACCGCTACGTCTGGATCCGCGACGCCGCCTTCTGTGTCTACGCGCTGCTGCGCCTCGGCTTCACCGGCGAGGCGAAGGCGTTCATGCAGTTCGTGTCCCGCTACATCAGCCCCGGCGACGGCAACCCCTCCGGCCCGCTGCAGATCATGTACGGCATCGACGGCCGCACCGAACTCACCGAACGCGAACTCCCCCACCTCGAAGGCCACCAGAAGTCCGCCCCGGTCCGCGTCGGCAACGCCGCCGCCGACCAGCTCCAACTCGACATCTACGGCGCCCTGATCGACTCCATCTACCTCTACGACAAGTGGGCCGAGCCCATCTCCAGCGCCCAGTGGGACGACGTGTGCGCCCTGGTCGACTGGGTCTGCGTCAACTGGGACCAGCCCGACGAGGGAGTCTGGGAGACCCGCGGTGGCCGCAAGAACTTCCTCTACTCACGCCTGATGTGCTGGGTGGCGATCGAGCGCGCGATCCGCCTCGCCAACCGCCGCGGCCTCCCCGCCAACCTGCCGTACTGGGGCGGCTGCCGCGACACCATCTACCGCCGCATCATGGACCGGGGCTGGTCCGAGACCCGTCAGGCCTTCGTCCAGTACGAGGGCAGCGACGTCCTCGACGCCGCGCTGCTGATGATGCCGCTGGCGAAGTTCATCGCCCCCACCGACCCCAAGTGGCTTTCCACACTGGACGCGTTGACCGAGGAACTGGTCTCCGACTCGCTCGTCTACCGCTACAACCCGCAGGCCAGCCCCGACGGACTGCGCGGTGACGAGGGCACGTTCTCGATCTGCTCCTTCTGGTACGTCGAGGCCCTGGTCCGGGCCGGCCGCGTCGACGAGGCCCGGCTCGCCTTCGAGAAGATGCTCACCTACGCCAACCATCTCGGCCTGTACGCCGAGGAGATCGGCCGCACCGGCGAGCAACAGGGCAACTTCCCCCAGGCGTTCACCCATCTCGCCCTGATCAGCGCCGCGTTCAACCTGGACCGGGCGCTCGGCTGATCCGTCCGAGTTCGTCCGGGGCGCGCAACAAGCGTCACCGACGTGTCACAGCACACCGAGGCACCACAACTCCCGCGTCATGTCTCGTGTCGAACCCGTTGACCGCAACAGATTTGACCCACGGGGGAACACATCATGACGAACGTGTCACGCAAGAAGGTCTCCGCCGCCGTCGCGTCCGCGACCTTCCTGCTCCTGGCCGGCGCAGGCATCGTCGCCGCACCGGCCAGCTACGCGGGCGTCCCGGGCGGCACCAGCGCCGTCGACCGCAACAGCGACTTCAACGGGGACGGCTACGACGACGTCCTGATCGGCGCGCCGGGCGGCAGCGTCGACGGCAAGGAGGGCGCCGGGTACGTCACCGTGCAGTACGGCGCCCCGAACGGCATCGCCACCAACAACACGGTCCCCAAGGGCCGTACGGCCGTCATCAGCCAGTCCACGCCCGGTGTCCCGGGCACCTCGGAGACCTACGACTCCTTCGGCCAGGCGATCGCCACCGGCGACCTGGACGGCGACGGATACGACGACGCGATCATCGGGGCGCCCGGCGAGGACGAGGGCACCGTCGAGGACGCGGGCCGCGTCACGGTCCTCTACGGCTCGAAGGCGGGCCTCGGAGCCGAGACCAACGACTCCTTCACCTCCGCCACCCCGAAGGCGGGCGACCGGTTCGGCCAGTCCGTGGCGGCGGCCCGCTTCACCGGGGCGACCGACACCGACGAGATGGCCGTGCTCGACAACAACGGTGCCCAGATCTTCACCTACCACACCGGCATCCTGCACACGATGGGCGCCCTGAACACGACCACCCGTCCCGGCGGCCACCGCCTCCAGCCCGCGTACCTCACCACCGGCGACTACGACCGCAACGGCTTCGCCGACCTGGTGATCTCCGGCTACAGCCCCGACGACGACTACCAGCAGGGCTGGTCGGCCCTCTACGCGGGCGGCGAGACCTCGCTGACGTACCGTCAGGACCTCAACGGCGGCCTCGGCACCGCCTCCGGCGACATCAACCACGACGGCTACGACGACCTGGTCCTCGGCCAGCGCAGCAGCGCCGACGACAAGGCCGAGGGCGACGACGGCGGCAAGATCGCTGTCTACTACGGCAGTTCGAAGGGCCCCACCGGCCCCGCGGACTGGTGGTCGCAGAACTCCCCTGGCGTGCCCGGCACTTCGGAGCACGGCGACGCCTGGGGCAACGACCTGTCCGTGGGTGACGTGGACGGCGACGGCTACGCGGACGTGGCCGTCGGCGCGCCCGGCGAGGACGTCGGCACCGTCCAGGACGCCGGCGCCGTCTGGCTGTTGCGCGGTTCGCGGGACGGCGTGACCGCGACCGGTGCGCAGTCCTTCGACCAGAACACCGCGAACATCCCCGGCACCGCCGAGGCCGACGACGCCTGGGGCTCCCAGGTCCGCCTGGCCGACACGAACCACGACGGCCGCGCCGAACTCGTCGCCTCCGCACCGGGCGAGAACTCCGGTGACGGCTATGTGTGGTTGCTGCCCGCGGGCCCGAACGGCCTGCTCGCGGAAGGCTCTTCGCTGTACGGCGCGGCGGACCTCGGCGGTGCGGCCGGGGCGGCCCGGTTCGGGGCGGCGATCGACGAGTAAGGGGGAGTGCGTCGGTGCCCGCATCCGGTGCGGGCACCGCGTGCGACCTGGTTGGATGCGCGCATGTTGGTGGGGACGGTGGTGGCGTGAGGCGCTGGCGGTCAACCCCTCGTCCCGGATCCTGGAGTACGAGGCGGCGGGCGAGCCCCTGCTGATCGCGGCCTTTGTGGGCGACTTCGACGCGATGGCGGAGATCCTCGGCGAAGCCCAGGTCTCACAGCGCCTGTTCGGCCCAGATCACCTTGCCCGCCGGGGTGTACCGGGTGCCCCAGCGTTCGGAGAGCTGGGCCACCAGGAACAGGCCCCGGCCGCCCTCGTCCGTCATCGCCGCGTACCGCAGATGCGGCGACGTCGTGCTGCCGTCGTAGACCTCGCAGATCAGGGTGCGGTCGCGCAACAGGCGCACGCGGACGGGGTCGTTGCCGTAGCGGATCGCGTTGGTGACCAGTTCGCTGAGGATGAGTTCGGTGGTGAACGTCAGGTCGTCCAGGCCCCAGTGGGTCAGTTGGCGGGTGACCGAGGCGCGCATGTCGGCTACGGCGGCGGGCTCGGACGGTACGCGCCATTCGGCGATGCGGTCGGCGCCGAGGGCGCGGGTGCGGGCGACGATCAGGGCGATGTCGTCGCTCGGCCGTACCGACAGTTCCGAGTCGAGGACGGCGCGGCAGGTGTCCTCGGGCGAGTCGCCGGCCCGGGTGAGTGCTGTGCGGAGCATCTCCAGGCCCACGTCGATGTCCCGCTCCCGGTCCTCGACCAGCCCGTCCGTGTAGAGGACCAGCCGGCTGCCCTCGTCGAGCTTCAACTCGGCCGTCTCGAAAGGGAGTCCGCCGAGACCGAGCGGGGGTCCGGCGGGGACGTCGGGGTACTCGACGGTGCCGTCCGGGCGGATGAGTGCCGGGGGCGGATGGCCGGCGCGGGCGACGGTGCAGCGCAGGGTCACCGGGTCGTAGATGGCGTAGAGACAGGTCGCGCCGGTGACCGGGGCGCCGCTGTCCTCGGTCGTCTCGTCCTGGTCGATGCGGCCGACCAACTCGTCCAGCAGACCGAGGAGTTCGTCCGGCGGCAGGTCGAGTGCGGAGAAGTTGAGGACCGCGGTGCGCAGTCGTCCCATGGTGGCCGCCGCGTGCAGACCGTGGCCGACGACATCGCCCACGACCAGCGCGACCCGGGCACCGGACAAGGGGAGTACGTCGAACCAGTCGCCGCCGACCCCGGACTTGGCGGGCAGATAGCGGTAGGCGACGTCGAGCGCGGTCTGCTCCGGCAGCCGGCGGGGCAGCAGACTGCGCTGGAGGGTCACCGCCATGCCGTGCTCGCGGGTGTAGCGGCGGGAGTTGTCGATGGAGACGGCAGCGCGGGCGACCAGCTCCTCGGCGAGGGCCAGCTCCTCCGAGTCGAAGGGCTCGGGCTTGTCGGAGCGCCAGAAGTTGACCACGCCCAGGATCAGCGCCCCGGCCCGCAGCGGCACCGTGATCAGCGAGTGGATGCCGTACTCCACGACCTGCGCGGTGCGCTCCGGATCCTGGGTGAGCCAGCCGGGGGCCTCGCCGAGCCGGGGTTCGACGACGGCTTCACCGGTGTCGAGGCTGCGCGCCTGCGGGGCGGACTCCACGAACTGGATCTGCTTGCCGACCGGGTAGAGCGGCGCGTCGTCCCGTACCCCGCTGTAGGCCGTGCGGCGCAGCTCGGTGCCGGGCTGGGGTTCCTCGCCGCTCAGGACGGCGTCGTAGAGGTCGACCGTGACGAAGTCCGCGAAGCGGGGGACGGCCAGTTCGGCGAGTTCCTCGGCGGTGCGGGTGACGTCCAGGCTGGTGCCGATGCCCACTCCGGCGTCGTAGAGCATGTTGAGACGTTCGCGGGCCACCTCGGCGCGGCCGGAGAGGGCGCGCAGTTCGGTGGAGTCGCGCAGCGTGGTGACGCTGCCGGGCGGGCCGCCCTCCAGGTCGGTGGGGCGCTGGTTGACGGCGAGGAGCCGGCCGCCGACCCGGTGCACCTCGTCCGTCGCGACCCGTGCGGAGGCCAGCAGGGCGGTCATCTCGTCGTCCAGCCCGAGGTCGAGGACCAGGCGTCCTTCGCCGTTCTCGGGCAGGTCGAGGAGCTGGCGTGCCTCGTCGTTGGCGAGCAGCAGCCGGCCCTCGCCGCTGACGATGATCACGCCCTCCCGGACCGAGTGCAGCACCGCGTCGTGGTGCTCGTACATCCGGGTCATCTCGTGCGGGCCCAGGCCATGGGTCTGGTGCTGGAGGCGTCTGGTGACCAGGGCGGTGCCGCCGAGGGCGAGGACGAGCGCCGCACCCGCGGCGATCAGCAGGAGCGGGAGCTGCTGGTCGGCGGCGCCGCCGACGTTCGCCTTCGTCACGCCGGCCGACACGAGGCCGACGACCTTGCCGCCGGGGCCGTCGACCGGCACCACTGCCTGCACCAGCGGCCCGATGGTGCCGGTGATCTCCTCGGTGACGACGTGACCGGCCAGCGCGGGCGCGATGTCCCCGACGAACTTCTTGCCGATGCGGTCCGGTTTGGGGTGGGTGTAGCGGATCCCGTCGGTGTTCATCACGACGATGAAGTCGACCTTGGACGTCTTGCGCGCGGCCTCGGCGCGCGGCTGGAGGATCGCCGTGGGGTCGGCGCTCTTCAGGGCCGCGACCGTGCCCGGCGCGTTGGCGAAGGTCTCGGCGACGGCCACCGACCGGTTGCGGGCCTCCTGCGTGCTGTCGTGCCGCACCTGGAGGACCTGTGCCACCACGGCCGACACGACCAGCAGCAGCACGATCACCACCTGCAGCATGAACACCTGCCCGGCGACGCTGCGGGCGGCGAGACCGGACCGCCGGTGCCGGTGTTCGCGCGCCCGACGGGCACGGTCGTACGGGCGCTGCGCGCGCAGACCGTCGGGGCGGTGGGTCGACCGGGCCCTTGGCCGACCCGTCAGGCGGACCATGAGCCCATGTCTACACTGCCCGACCTCAGGAGGCGAGGGGCGTCACGCCCGGTGACAGGCCGGGGCCGAACCGGGATCAAGGGTGCCTGCCCGGCTTGGCGCGCCGGGCCGCGAGCAGCAGCGCGATGTCGTCGGGGCGGTCGGCCGCGTGCCGGGCGGCCGTGGTGAGCCGGTCGGCGACACCGGCCAGGGAACGCCCGCCCGGCCGGGCGGCGGGACCGCCCGCCTTCGAGAGGGCGACCCGCAGGGCGGCGATGCCGTCGTCGATGTCGACGCCGGGCCGCTCGACGAGGCCGTCGGTGTAGAGCGCCAGGATGGAGTCGGGCTCCAGCTGGAGTTCCGTGACGGGGTACTGGGCGTGCGGGTCCACCCCGAGTACCACGCCCCCGGGGATGTCCCAGACCCGGGTTCGGCCGTCCGGGGTACGGATGAGCGGGGGCGGATGCCCGGCCCTGGCGACCTGGACCAGGCCGCTCGCCGGGTCGAGACGGAGGTAGCAGCAGCTCGCGAACTGGCCGGGGTCGAGGTCGATGAGCAGATGGTTGGTGCCGCTCATCACCTCGTCGGGCGGCCGGTCGCCGAGCGCGAACGCCCTTACCGCGCTGCGGAGTTGACCCATGGTTGCGGCGGCCTGGACACCGTGTCCCTGGACGTCGCCGATCACCAGGGCCAGAGCGTCGCCCGACTCGACGACGTCGTACCAGTCGCCGCCCACCTCCATGCCCTGGGTGCCCGGCAGATAGCGGCCCGCGGTCTCCACCTGCGGGTGGGCCGACAGTCGGCGGGGGAGCAGGGCCTGCTGGAGGCCGCGGGCGAGGGCGGCCTCCGAGTCGTAGCGCTGGGCCTTCTCCATCGCGTGGGCGATCAGTCCGGCCAGCGCGGTGAGCACAGCGCGCTCCTCGGAGCTGAAGTTGCGGGACCTGTCGAAGCCCAGGATGGCCGAGCCGACCGGGCGCCCGGACGCGATCAGCGGCAGGAACGCGCGGGCCCCCACCTCCGCGTCCAGCGGGATGCCCGGGTAGGCCTCCGCGAGCTGTTGCATGGAGTCGAAGAAGAGCGGGCGTCCGGTGGTGAGCGTCTCGACACCGGGCAGCCGGGCGTCGAGTCCGATCCCGTCGAAGGGTGCGAGGAAGCCCTGCGGGAAGCCGGTCTCCCAGGCCAGATACAGATGGCGCTCCTGCAACAGGTAGATCGCCAGGCGCCGGCCACCGAACGCGGGCAGCAGCTCCTTCATGACCACCGCGGACACCTGGCGGGCGGTGACCGCCTCCGTCAGCGCGATGGCGAGCACGATCGGCCGGTACAGCGGGGCCAACGAGGTGACGCCGTTCCCCGGCGCGTCGGCCCCCTCGGGGTGCACCGGCACCAGCGGGATCGGCGGGCCGGACACCCGGGTGGACGGCGCGACCGTGCAGGTCAGCTGGTCGTGGCCCGGATGGACCGCCAGCGCCAGCCAGTCGCCCTCGTACCCCTCCGGCGGCTGCTTCTGCCCCTCCGGACGCCGGACGTGGAAGTGCACCGACCCCAGCGACAGCAGGGCGCCGCGCAGCTGGTCCTCGCAGCCGATCTGGTTCAGCCAGGGCACGCCCTCCCACAGCGGGCGGCCGAGCAGCTCCTCGCGCGGGCTGCCCAGCAGCTGGGCGGCGCGCGGATTGGCGTAGGTGACCAGCCCCAGCCGGTCCAGGCAGAACACGCCGTCCGGCAGCAGATCGGCCGCGCTGTCGGCGACCGGGGCGGGGCCCGGGTCCAGGACGACACCGCTGACCGGATGCCCGCCGCCCGCCGGGACGGGGCCGGTGGCGGGCGTCCACAGGTCCAGCAGCCGGATCGAGCCGTCCGCCGCCCGCACCCGCAGAGGCAGCGGCGGGGGATTCCCGGCGGCTGTCGCCCGCAGCGCCGCCATGACCTGGTACGTGTCACCGGGGGCCAGGGCGTCCGCGATGGCCCGGGCGGTGCCGGGGGACTCGTCGGGCCCGACGCCCAGCAGGGTGTGCAGAGCGCCGTCCCCGGTGACGACGGCCGTCGCCGGGTCCCACACGAACCGGGCCATCCGGCCCTCGGGGCGGTGCGTGGCCGCCGTCCGGACGCACACCGGTTCGCCGTCCCAGGCGACGCACGGCCCGTCCTCGTCCTTGTGCTCGTCCTCCAGGTCCCGCAGCGCCGCGCCCAGCTCCTCGGCCAGCCGTGTCATGCGGTCCAGGCCGGACAGCACCTCGGTGGTGTCCGCGGCGGACGGCCGCAACACGGTGAGCACGCCGTACGTCGTCGACCCGCTCATGACCGGCACGTACTGCGAGCCGAACTGGAAGGGCAGACTGGCGGCGAACTGGGGGTAGCGGCGCATGCACTCCGCGGCGTTCGGCAGGACCACCTGGACGCCGAGTCGGAAGGCGTCCGCGACGGGGAACTTGTTGTCGACGCTCAGCCGGTTCCAGGGGCGGAAAAGCGGCCCGGGCAGTCCCGCCAGCACGGCGAGGCGCAGCAGTCCGGGCGTGCTCGACCGCAGGTAGACGCCCCCGGAGTGGCCGCCGGCCGCGTCGATCGCCTCCGTCGAGGCGTCGATGAGCAGCTCGGCGAGCCGTCCGGGCGTCCCCTTCTCGCGCTGGGCACTCCCAGTCATCGGGGATCTACCTCGTCCCTGTGGCGCCGGGTGGGTGACACAGCAAGAATGCGCCAGGACGCGGCTGGGGTCACCTGGGCGGACGGGATGGGCTGGAAGGGCACGGGTATCGCCGGTCCGTCGGGGTCTGATGAAGTGATCAAGAGTGACTCAAGTGTCGGTGTCGGTATCGGTGTCGTCGGATCGGGCCGAGGGTGCCGGATCGGCACATTGAGTGGACAGTCGGAACAGGGGAGTTGAGGCCCGACGTGCTGCTGTGACCGGGTCCGCGTCTCGTGGCGTTCAGGATGGCGCAAACTCTGCCTCGCGCGGGGCGAATTCGATCTGTTGCCCGCATTCGTCGGCGGTGACCGGGAGTCGGCGGGACACAGGGCGACCGAGAGGTGGCAGGCGGTGACGGCCGTCTCGCCGTACGGTCCCACCCGCGGTGGGCCGCGCCCGAATTGTTAGCCTCGGCCATGGCCAGTTTCCCTCTGCCCCGACCTGGAGCGCGATGAGTACGGTCGCCGCCGCCTACCCGCTCGGTGCCGGGACCACGCTCGCCGAACTCGCCGACGACCCGCACCCGCGGCTGGCGCGGCTCCGCGAGAGCGAACCCGTGTCCTGGCTGCCCGAGTTGGACGGCTGGCTGGTCACCCGGCGCGACCTCGCGCTCAACGTGATGCGGGACGCGGCCACGTTCACGGTGGACGACCCTCGCTTCTCCACCGCCCAGGTCGTCGGCCCGAGCATGCTCTCCCTCGACGGGGAGCGGCACACCCGCCACCGTGAACCCTTCACCGCGCCTTTCCGACCGCGCGAAGTACGGGACGGCTTCGCCTCGTTCATCGAGCGGGAGACCGACCGGCTCGTCACCGCGCTGCGACCGGCCGGCGCCGGCGAACTTCGCCGCGACTTCGCCGGCCCGCTGGCGGTCGCCGTCGTGACCCACGCACTCGGACTGACCGGCACCACCCCGTCCACCGTGCTCTCCTGGTACGACGCCATCGTGCGGTCGGTCTCGGACATCACCGCCGGACACGCGGCGGGAGCCGCCGGCACCGCGGCCTACGCGGAACTGCGCGCGGCCGTCGAGGCCACCGTCGCCGACCGGGACGCCGCCTCACTCCTGGTCTCGGCCGCCGGGCAGCTGACGGTGCCCGAAGTCGCCTCCAACGCCGCCGTGTTGATGTTCGGCGGCATCGAGACCACCGAGGCGATGATCACCAACGCGCTGCTGCACCTGCTCCGGCACCCCGACCAACTCGCCCTCGTCCGGGCAGACATGAGCCTGCTGGACGGCGCGATCGAGGAATCGCTGCGCCTCGAACCCGGCGCTGCCGTCGTGGACCGCTACGCCACCCGGGACACGGTCCTCGGCCCGGCCACGATCCGCGAGGGCGACCTGGTCACGGTCTCCCTCACCGGCGCCAACCGCGACCCGGCGGTCTTCCCCGACCCCGACCGCTTCGACGTCCGCCGCGAGAACGCCCGCCTCCAACTCGCCTTCGCCCACGGCCCGCACTACTGCCTCGCCGCACACCTCGCCCGCCTGGAGACCCGTATCGCCCTCCACCACCTGCTCGACCGCCTCCCGTCGCTGCGCCTCGACCCGGACCACCCGACGGCCCCGCACGGGCTGGTCTTCCGCAAGCCGCCGACGCTTCATGCGCGGTGGGACGCTGCGTTCTGACGGTTCGTCAGGATCCATCACTCGCGGTCGACTTGGCGCTCCATGGCCTTCACGAGATGCTCCAGTGCGTTCAGTACCCGGTCCCTGTCCTCGCCCAGGCCCGCCAACAGCTGTACTTCGGCGGCCAGTTGGCGGGGGAACAGGTCGTCCACGGCCTTGGCTCCGGCCGGGGTGATGGTCACCAGTGCGGCCCGCCGGTCGGCCGGATTCGGCGTACGGGCGATGAAACCGCGCTTCTCCAGCTTGCCCAGGGCCTTGCTGACCCCCGCACGGGACAGGCCCAGCCATTCGGCGAGCCGGCGGGCGATCACCGGTTCGGTGGCGTGGCGCAGCGGGATCAGCATGTCGACCTCGGGGGCGGTGAGCGCGGCTCCCGCGTAGAGGGGTTCCACCGCCCGGTTCAGGAGCCCGGTGGCGTGCTTGAGCAGGCCGATCAGCTCCATGGGGGAGGTGTCGAGACCGGGGTTGTGCTCGGTCCACTGCGCGCGGACGTCGGTGGGGGAGGGCGGCATGCGGCTCTTGTTCTCGCTTTCGGGACTTCGGGGACCTCGATCGGGGCTTGCGGGCCCCGTCATTGTTAACCGGTAAACCATCGGTTACCGTTACCGTCATGGTATCGCCGTCCCCCTCCCGTTCCGCCGCCGCGCGCCCCGCCGCACCGGCCGACTCCGCCGACCCCTCGCGGCGCGCCGTCGTCGTCCTGGTCGCGGTCCTCGCCGCGCTGACGGCGGTCGCCCCGCTCGCGACCGACATGTACGTCCCCGGGTTCCCCGCCATGGGGGACGCGCTCGGCGCGAGCAGCTCGGCCGTACAGCTGACGATGACCGCCTTCCTGGCCGGACTCGTCGTCGGACAACTGCTCATCGGCCCGATCAGCGACAGCCTCGGCCGCCGCGGACTGCTGCTGTCCGGGACGGCCGCGTTCACCGTCTTCTCAGTCGCCTGCGCCCTCGCACCCGATGTCGGTCTGCTCGCCGGCGCCCGGTTCCTCCAGGGCCTGGCGGGCGCGGCCGGCATGGTGCTGGCCCGCGCCGTGCTCACCGACCGCTTCCACGGCGCCGACCTGCCGCGCTACTTCGCGGTGCTCTCCCAGATCATGGGCGTCGCGCCGGTCGCCGCACCGGTGCTCGGCGGGGCGGTCCTGGCCGTGTCGACCTGGCGCGCGGTGTTCGCCGTACTGACCGTGATGGGCGGGCTGTTGCTGCTGGGCGTCCTCCGCAAGGTCCCGGAGACCCTGCCGCCGGAGCGACGGCACGCAGGCGGGATCACGCAGACCTTCCGCGCGATGGGCGCGCTGCTCGGCAGACGTACGTTCATGGGGTACGTCCTCGTCCTCGCGTTCATCTCGGCGGCGCTGTTCGCCTACATCAGCGGCTCCAGCTTCGTCTTCGAAAACCTGCACGGAGTGTCGGCCACGACGTACTCCCTCATCTTCGCGAGCAACGCCGTCGCCATGCTGATCGCCGGCGCGGCCTTCTCCCAACTCGCCGGACGCGTACGGCTGAACACCCTCCTCGCCGCGGCGGTCGGTGTCGCCGGGGTTGGTGCCCTCACGCAGGTCCTGCTGGTGCTGACCGTGGGGGAGACCCTCGCCGGCACCTGGATCAGCCTGTTCGTCACGGCCGGCGGCATCGGCATGGTCTTCCCGTCGACCCTCAGCATCGGCCAGGCCCTCGGCCGCGCTGCCCCCGGCGCGGCCTCCGCCCTCCTCGGCGGCCTGCAGTTCCTGTTCGGCGCCCTCGCCGCGCCGCTGGTCGGACTGTTCGGGGAGGAGAGCTCGCTGCCGATGGCGGTGATCATGCTGATCGCCGTGGCGGCGGCGGGAGTTGCGCTGGTGGGGATGGCCAGGCCTTGGGAGGGGCGGGGAGAGCCGACGGCGACGGCGTAGTCGCGGACGTCCCGTCCGGAGTTCCCGCTGGTCTCCCTTGAGGACCTCGACAGGAATGCATAGATCTTCGGCTTCCTCCCCTACTCCGGCTGGATGATCGACACGGTCTTGTAGCGCAGGAACTCGTCGATGCCGGCTCGGCCGCCCTCCTTGCCGTAACCGCTGAGGCCGAGACCGCCGAAGGGGGCGTAGGGGAGGTTCTGCCGGGCGCCGTTGACGTAGACGCCACCGGCCTTCAGCCGCTCGGCCACGCGATGGACGCGGGTGAGGTTCGTGGACTGGATGTTGGCGCCGAGACCGTACGGCGTGCTGTTGGCCAGGGCGACCGCCTCGTCCTCGGTCGTGAACCTGAACACCAGCAGCACGGGGCCGAAGACCTCCGTCTGCGCGATCTCGTGCTCCGGGTCCACGTCGACGATGACCGTGGGCTCGACGAAGTTCTTGTCGGCGAGGTCACCCCCGGCCCGGTTGCCGCCGAGGGTGATCCGCCCGGCCTTGTCCTGCCTGGCGCGGTCGAGCATTCCGCAGACCCGCTCGACGGCGGCGGCGTTGATGAGCGGACCGACCTTGACCCCGGGATCGAACGGATCCCCCATCCGGTAGGTCGCGGCGACCTCGGTGACCCGCTCGACCATCTCGTCGTAGATGTCGTCGTGCACGATCAGCCGCGTCGGCACCACACAGCCCTGCCCGGCCAGCACCCCGATGCTGTCCCGTACGGCGCGGCTCGCCACCGCCGCCGGGTCGCCGGCGTCGGGGAAGACGATGCTGCCCGTCTTGCCACCCAACTCCAGTACGGCGGGCTTGAGTTGCTCCGCGCAGGCGTGCATGATCCGGCGGGCCGCGACGGGGCCGCCGGTGAAACTCACCTTCTCCACCTTCGGGTGGCGCACCAGGGCCTCGCCCGCCTCCGCGCCGCCGCTGAGGATGCTGCACACGCCGTCCGGTACGCCTGCCTCGCGCAGGAGCCGGGCGTAGAGGTGCGGGGCGAAGGGGGTGAACTCCGAGGGCTTGACCACCACGCAGTTCCCCGCCGCCAGCGCCGGGATCACCTTCATGCCCAGGGAGACGACCGGGCCGTTCCAGGTGACGATGATGCCCACGACGCCGTACGGCTCGGGTGTCGTGTAGGAGAAGTAGCCGCGGGTGTCGAGGGTCGAGAGCAGCTCGCCGGAGAGTTTGTCGCACCAACCGGCGTAGTAGCGCGTCCAGTTGATCGAGTTGTCGACGATCCGTTCGCCGAAGTGGGTCGGGGTGCCGCCGTCGAGCGCCTGGAGGTCGACGAACTCCTGCCGGTGTTCGCCCAGCAGCTCGGCGAACCGCGTCAGGACGTCACGCCGCGCCTCCGGCGTCCAGCGGCGCCAGGACTCCGCCTGCGCTGCGGCCAGTTCGACGGCCTCGTTGATTTCGGTGGCGCCCGCCAGCGGGATCGACGCCTGTACCTCGCCCGTGTAGGGGTTGCGGTGCTCGAAGACACCGCCGGAGCCGGAGTCGAGGACCTTGTCGCCGTAGCGGAGTCGGACGTGCGGAGCGGTCACGGTCATGGGTGTTGTCTCCCGGGGAGCTCTTGGCCGGCGGGGTCGGGTGCGGTGTCGCGCGGCTCAGCGGACGGCGAAGCCCGCGTCGAGGGGCAGTTGGACGCCGGTGATGTAGGCGGCTTCGTCGGACACCAGCCAGGCGACGGCGTTGGCGATGTCCTCGGCCCGGAGGATGTCGATCGGGAGGGCGTTCTGCATCTGGCTGATCGGGTTCTTCTCGCCCTTGGCGGCCTGCGCGTGGAGCGCCTCCATGGCGGGGTTCTGTGTCATGCCGGACAACACCCCTGTGGGATGGATGGTGTTGACCCGGATCCGCTCGCCCGCGTACTCGTTGGCGAGTACCTGCATCAGGCCGACCAGGCCTCGCTTCGCCGCCGTGTAGGCCTGGCCGCCGGCCTTGTCGTTCGCGCCGCCCTTGAGCCCGGCCACCGAACTGGTGATGACGATCGACCCGCCGCGCTCCCCGGCCCTGATCGCGGGCAGCACCACCTCGATCGTGCGCCAGACGCCCGTGAGGTTCACGTCGATGATGTCGGTCCAGGTGCGGTCGCGGTCGCCGCCGGGGGAGAGCCGGATGATGCCCGCGTTCGCGAGCAGCACGTCGACCCGGCCGAAGCGTTCGACACCGTGGTCCAGGACCCGGCGCAGATCGTCGAAGCTGCGCACGTCGCCCTTCTCGGCGACGATCGACCCGCCCGCCTCCTCGACGGCCTTGACGGTCGCCCGGAGGTCGTCCTCGGTGGCGTTCGGGTAGTCCATCGACTCGATGTCCTCGCAGATGTCGAGACCGATGATGTCCATGCCCCGGGAGGCGAGTTTCACCGCGTGCGCGCGGCCCTGACCGCGGGCGACACCGGTGATGAAGGCGACCTTTCTGCCTGACTCCATGTCAGCCCCTATCTGTAGGTGACGAGTTGAGCGGGCAGGTGGGAGTGCTCGTTGAAGGTGACGAGCGTGCAGCCCCGGCCGCCGACGACCACCTTTGTGACCCCGCTGTTGACCGCAACGCGGTTGAGCGCGGACCACTGCGGCTCACCGCCGCCCAGCAGCGACGCGGCGACCCACCCGATCACCCCCGCGCTGGTGAAGACGACAGCGGTCTCGCCCGAGCCCAACTCGGCGGCCAGCGTGCGCAATGCGTCGTCGACCCGCTTCGTGAACGCGGGGAACGGCTCCGTGTACTCGTGGTCGTGCAGTCCCGAGGACCAGCGCGGAATGGCCCGGTCGAGCGGCTCGGCGTCAGGGGTGTCGACCTCGCGATGCGCGGCGGCGACGTCCTCGTGGTCGAACTCGTTCCACGCCTCGTCGACCTCCACCGACGTCGACCACCGCGACGCGCGGAGTGTGCAACGGGCGGTCTGCTGCTGGCGGTTGAGGCGTCCGGTCAGGATCCGCGCCGGGGAGACGCCGCGCCGGGAGAGTTCTGTCCCCAGCAACTCCGACTGGAATTCACCGGTGTCGGAGAGCACGTCGTAGTCGGCCGCGCCCAACGATGCCTTGCCGTGCCGGACGAAGAGGATCACGCTCACTGTCGTGCCCCCGCCGTGGAGGTGTGGAGCCGGGCAAGTCGCAGTCCCTCGGCCTGAGTCGGTGCCTGGACGTTCCACTCGCCGCAGGAACACCAGCACCGGTAGCGGTCGCCGTCGGGGACGACGGCCTGGCCGTCGCAGGAACCCCCGCTGTTCGCCACGCTCGCCAGGAATTCGAGCGGCTTCTCCTCCAACGCGCTTTCGTAGTCGTCGCTCATGTCTCAGACTTCCTCGGCGGCCACGCGGAACACGGGCAGCAGCCAGCCGTCGGTGATGGGGTGGAAGTCGACGGTCAGCGCCAACCCGATGCGCACGTCCGCCGGTTCGACTCCGATCACGTTGCTGACCAGCCTCACCCCGGGCGCGTCCGGCAGTTCCACGACGGCGGGGACCAGGGTCAGATCGGGCAGCCCGGGGTAGCCGTGCACCACGGCGAAGCTGTAGACCGTTGCGCGGCCCGACAGTTGGGGCCAGTCGACCGCCGTGGACTGGCACTCGGGGCAGAACGGGGTGGGCGGCAGCCGGAAGGTTCCGCAGTCGCCGCATCGCGGTGCCACCAGTCGCCGTTCCTTCGCGGCCTGCCAGAACGGCTCGGTGACGTGGTCCGTCGCGATCCGTACGACGTCCGAAGGCAACGCCGTCGCGAGACGCGCCCCGGTCACCGGTCGCGTCCCAGGATCAGTCCGCTGACCGGCAGGCTCGCCGGACCGCCGGTGCACAGCGCGAACTCGGCGTCGTCGACCTGGTTGATCGCGATGCCGCGCATCTGCTCGACGCCTTCGACGAGGTGGGTCATCCCGATGACGTACGCCTCGGAGAGCTGTCCGCCGTGCGGGTTGACCGCGACGGTCCCCGGCTTCCTGTGGCGGGAGTAGCGGATCGCGCCGCTCTCGACGAAGGGGCCGCCGTCGCCCTTGGCGCAGAAGCCGTAGTCCTCCAGTTGCATGAGCACCATCGGGGTGAAGTGGTCGTAGATCAGGGCCACATCGATGTCCTGGGGTGTGATGCCGGCCCGTTTGAAGAGGCGTCCGGCGATCGGTCCGTGGCCCGACGAGGTGAAGGTCTCGTCGGGCATGCCGTACCAGGAGAAGCCGCGGCCCCAGTCCCGGGTGCCGCCGTGGGCGACGGCCACCACGGGGACCGGCTTCTGGCGCAGGTCGCGGGCGCGGTCGGCCGAGGTGGTGATCACGGCGACCGCACCCTCCGTCTCCAGGCAGAAGTCGTAGACGCAGAGCGGTTCGGCGATCATCCGTCCGCCGAAGTACTCCTCGCGGGTGAGGGGCGTCTTCTTGATGGCCTTGGGGCGGTTGAGGGCGTTCTGGCGGGTGGAGACGGCGATCTCGGCGAACGCGTCCCGGGTGGTGCCGTACTCGTGCATGTGACGGCGGGCCAGGACCGACATCAGATGGCCCGGGCCCGCCAGTCCGGACGGCTGGAGGAAGGAGCTGATCGGGGTCACCGGCTTGGCCGCTATCACCGTGCCGAGGCGCTGCCGCTGCTGTTGCAGGGCCATGACCGTGACGACGACGCTCGCGTCACCGGCGACGATCGCCGCGCGGGCGAGGCCGATCGAGCCCGCCGAGCCGCCGCCCCCGTTCGTGAGCGACGCCGAGAAGCGGACCTCGGGGATACCCAGAGTCTCCATGAAGTCGACGGACTCCATCTTGTCGCCGTAGCCCGCACCGGCGCCCGAGTAGTAGGCGAAGCCGTCGATCTCCTTCACGGAGAGACCGGCGTCGGCGCAGGCGGCGAGGATGGCCTCGCCGGCGAGGTGCGTGATGCTCTTGTCGGCGGACTCTCCGCGTCGGTAGTAGGGCGTGGCGCCGACGCCGACGATCGCCACGTCGCGCAGTCCCGAATCCCGAGGCATCGGCTCAGACCCCGTTCGTGGGGACCGGCGGCACCTGCGGGAAGAGTTCGAAGAACGCGCCCTGGGTGATCCGCAGCCGGGTCTCGTCCGGGACGCCGTCGAACAACGACGTCAGGGTGTCCTGCGTGTGCCCGAACGTGCCTTCCATGTGCGGGTAGTCGGAGCCGAACATGACGTTCCGGTAGCCCATCGACTCGAACGCGGCGACCGCCGTCTCGTCGTGCTGGAAGGAGGCGTACACCTGGGTCATCAGGGTTTCCTTCGGGTCCCGTTCGAGTGTGGGACGCACCGCCATGTGGTGCTGGCGGTAGCCCTCCCGCATACGGTCGCCCAGGAACGGGATCCAGGTGGCGCCGCCCTCGGAGATCAGCACCTTCAGCTCCGGGTGCCGGTCGAGGGCGCCGGAGGCCACCAGCTTCATCGCGGCCCGCTGGCCGGAGAACGTCGTCTCCGCGTAGTTCATGACCGCGCCGCCGGGGCCGCGGTAGACCAGGCCCGCGCCGCCGGTCGTCATGTCCACCGGATCGGTGCCGATGTGGAAGGCGAGGACGATCCGGGCGCGTTCGGCGGCCTCCCAGAACGGCTCCCAGTCGGATCGGTGCCAGTCCGGTGCGCTGGGGTGCGGGGTGGTGGGCAGGAACACGGCACGGAAGCCCTGTTCGGCGGCCCACTCCAGTTCGGCGATCGCGTCCTGGACCACCAGCGTCGACACCTGCGCGGTCACGACGTAGCGGTCCGAGACCGCCGCGATCTCCTCCAACGCCCACTCGTTGCTCGCCCGCATACACGCCTTGAGCAGTTCGGGCGTCCGGAAGGTCGAGGACCACATGCCCAGTGACGGGAAGATGACCTCGCCCCAGACGCCCTCCTGGTCCAGGTCGCGAAGGCGGGCCCGCGCGTCCCGGATGCCCTGCGCCTTGCGGCTCTCCTCCAGGAACTCCCTGGCCACCGAGGTCGGCAGTTTCCGACGGAACGACTGACCGTCGACATGCACCGTCTCGTACTCCCCGTCCGGATCCTTCTCGGACTTGGGCGTCAGATCGGCGAGCCGCTTGGGGAGTCGCGACTCCCAGAGATCACCCGGTTCGAGGAAGTGGGAGTCGCCGGAGTTGGTCCAGATCTTCGGCATCGTGTGAAGTCCTCCGGAAGTAGGGAGGGTTGAGGCCTGCGTCGGCAGGTCTTCGCAGTGAACTGTTCCATCGACCGGGCCCTCTGTCCATACTTTCTAATACATCTCCATTAGTTTTGGCGTTGCGCGTGCCACGCCGCATCCATGAACATGAGGCCATGGCAGTGGACGAGAAGGCCGCGGGCCGCAGACGCCGGCACACCACGGGGGAGGCGACCCGTGAACTGCTGATGACGACCGCCGAGCGGCTCTTCGCCGAGCGAGGGGTCGAGGGTGTGACCCTGCGGGAGATCCAGATGGAGGCGGGGCAGTCGAACTCGTCGGTCATCACCTACCACTTCGGCTCCAAGGCGGGCCTGGTCCGGGACCTGATCGCCTTCCGCTACCGCACCATCGACGCGCGCCGGGCCGTACTCCTGGAGGAAGCCCGCGCCGACGGCGTGGCCGAGGACCCCCTCGCGGCGGTGTGGCTGGTGGTGCGCCCGCTGATCGAGAGCATCGAGGCCGGCGAGATGTTCGTACCGTTCCTGGCCCGGCTGGCCCCCGCCACATCGGACGCGGAGTACTGGCCGCGCCAGATCGAGGACGCGACCGACGTACTCCAGGAGTTGGTGCCCGAACTGCTCGGCGCGCTGCCCGACCGGGTACGGCGGGGTCGCGAGGTGCAGCTCTACAACAGCGTGCTCAACCTCCTGGGCGACCACGCGCGCAACCGGCACCCGATCAGTGACGCCCAGCTCAACAACTACATCGACGGCTGGGTGGGCATGCTCACCGCGCCCGTCTCGGCGGTGACGTACGACCTCATGGAGGACGAGGCGCGGGCGAAGCGCCGACGCGGCTGACCCGGTCCCTGGGGGAGGACGCCGACCTCGGCAGGGTCGGCGAGGCGAGGCGTCCCGGCCGGCACGGTCAATATTGACGCAGGGTCAGAAGTGCTTGGGGAGAGTGCAGTTGTGGCATACCCGGGCACGTTTGGTTTGGGCGTCGTGGCATGCTGCGGTGTCGGGACTCGCACACGTGGTCGGCGCCTGGGTCGCACACACTCGGGGCGCGGGGGGAAAGGCGGTCGGATGGAGCGCTCTGCGGACGGCGGCCTTCCGCGTGTGCTGCCCGGCGTCAGTGTTCCGCGTTTTGTCGGCCGGGCGGTCGAACTGCACCGGCTGACGGACGCCTTGGCCCGGCCGCCGGCCACGGTTCTCGTCGAGGGCGAGGCCGGTATCGGCAAGAGCCGGCTCGTTCAGGAGGCGCTGGACGAGCCCGGTGTCGCTGCCCAGCGGCCACTGGCCGCCGTATGCCCTCCGTTCCGGGAGGCACTCACCCTGGGCCCGGTCGTCGATGCCGCCCGCGAAGCCATGCCCGATGTGGCCGAGTTGAGCCTCACCTCCCTCGCCGGGGTGCTGCGACCGCTGTTCCCCGAGTGGGGGCAGGATCTGCCGCCGGCCCCCGAGGCGCTGTCGGACGCGGGCGCCGCCCGGCACCGGCTGTTTCGCGCACTGGCCGAACTGCTGGACGCGATGGGAGTCGGCGTGCTGGTCCTGGAGGACGTCCACTGGGCCGACGAAGCCACCCTGGACTTCCTGCTGTTCCTCGCCTCCCGCCGTTCCCGCCGGATGAGCCTGGTGCTGACCTACCGTCCCGAGGACGTGGCGCCGGAGTCCGCGCTGATGCGGCTGACCTCCCGGCCCCAGTCCGGTACCGGACACGTACGGATCTGTCTTGGTGCGCTGGACGTGGCGCAGACCGCCGAGTTGATGTCGTCGATGCTCGACGGGGAACATGTCTCCGAGGCTTTCGCGTCGTTCCTCCAGGAGCGGACCGACGGTGTGCCGCTGGCGATCGAGGAGTCCGTCCGGCTGCTGCGCGACCGGGCCGATCTGGTCCGGCGCGACGGCGAGTGGGTGCGCAGGACGCTGGCGGACATCGCTGTGCCGCCCACGATCCGGGACGCCGTCGCCGAGCGTGTCTCGCATCTCACCCCGATCGCGCAACGGGTGCTGCAGGCCGCCTCCGTGCTGGCCGAACCGGTCGGCCCGGCCGTCCTCGCGACGGTGAGCGGGCTCTCGGACAACGTTGCCGGAGGGGCCGTCGACGCCGCCGTACGCAGTGGACTGCTCGGCGAGGACCGGGCCGGCCGGGTCAGTTTCCGGCACGCGCTGGCGGCCCGCGCGGTCTACGACATGACGCCCGCGCCCGATCGCCGGGCCCTGCACCTTGGAGCGGGCCGCTCGCTGCGGGCCATGACGCCGCAGCCGGTGGCCCGGCTCGCCCACCACTACCGGGAGGCGGGGGACACCGGGCAGTGGCGCGAGTACGCGGAACGGACCGCCGACCTCGCGCTGGCCTCCGGGGACCATCGCACCGCCGTCGGACTGCTGCACGAGTTGCTCACCGGGAGCGATCCGCCCGCCGCCTCGGTGGCCCGGTGGGCACAGAAGATGCCGGTCCTGGCCTTCGCCGGGCTCGTCGCCCGCGGCGACCTGATCCGCGCGCTGCGCAGGGTGCTGGACGGGGAGGCGCTCGCCCCGCACGACCGCGCGGCCGTCCGCATTCAACTGGGGAGGATGCTGCTACAGGTGGCCGAGTACGCGGCCGGTGCGGCGGAACTGGAGAGGGCACTGCCGGATCTGGCCGACGAACCGTTCCAGGCAGCCTGGGCGATGACCACGCTCGGCAGTCCGCCGAGCACCCTGATGTCCGCCGGGGAGCACCGCCGTTGGCTGGACCGGGCGGCCGACGCGGCCCGGCTGCCGATGACGGCCGACCAGCGGCTGGCTCTCGTGGTGGACCGGGCAACCGCCCTGCTGGACATGGGCGACGAGGCCGGCTGGGCTGTGGCCGCGGAACTGCCCGACACCGCGACGACGCCCGCAGGAATGATGCAGCTGACCCGCAGCGGACTCAATATCGGTAACGCGGCCATGCGTTGGGGCCGCTACGGCGAGGCCAGAGCGCTGCTGACGACCGGGCTGGCCAGGGCCGAGGAACACCGGTACCTGCGGCTGCACGACATGATCCTGGTGACGCTGGTGCACCTGGACTGGTTCACCGGCGCCTGGGACGGACTGGCCAGGCGAGCCGCAGCCCTGGCGGCGGTGGACGAGGAACCTCTGCTCCAGCTGGACGCGCTGCTGGTAACGGCCCTGCTGGACGGGGCCGTTGGCGGCGCCGGAGCGGATCCCGCCCCCGTGGCGGCGGCCGTAGACGGGACCGGGACTGCGACCGAGACCGGGACCGTCGAGGAGCGGCTGCGCCAGGTGCTCGACGCGGGGCTGCGGCGGGGCATCGTGGATCTGCCGCTGGAGCCCGCGGCAGCCCTGGCGCGGATCCGGCTCGCCGAGGGGTCGGCCGCCGAGGCGCTGGAGCTGACGGACGGACCGGCCGACGTCGTGGCTCGCAAGAACATCTGGTTGTGGGCCACCGAGTTCGCTCCGGTGCGCACCGGAGCGCTGCTCGCACTCCAACGGCCGGACCAGGCAAGGAAGTTCGTCGCGGACCTGGCCGAAGGGCTCAGCGGCAGGAACCTGCCGGGAGCGGACGCGGCCCTGGAGACATGTCGCGGGGTACTGGCAGAAGGAGAGGGCCGCAGCGTCGAGGCAGCCGCCGCGTTCGGCCGGGCCGCCACCGCCTGGAAACGCCTGCCCCGGCCGTACGACGCACTGCTCGCGGCCGAACGCCGGGCCGGCTGCCTGCTGGCAGCGGGGGACAGGGACAACGGACTGGCCGAACTCGCCCGCGCCCAGGCCGGGTTCACGGCTCTGGGAGCCCGGACGGACGCCGCCCGGGTGCACGCCGCACGCCGTGCGGCCGGGGCGCCGGTACGAGAGGTGTGGCGCGGCGGGCGGCGCGGATACGGCGACCAACTGTCCCCGCGCGAGCTGGAAGTCGTCCGGCTGATGCTCACCGGCCTGACCAACCCGGCCATCGCACGCGCACTTTCGCGTTCCCCGAAGACCATCGCCACGCAACTGAACTCCGCGATGCGCAAATACGGAGTGACCTCGCGTACCGCACTCGCGGTCAGCCTGACACAGGCCGGAATCACCCCGTCGGAAGGCGACGCCACCGGCGTCGGCTCCGATCTTTAGGTCATCCGCCCCATCGCGAAGCCACCCGGCAGCCGTCGATACTCAGTGCGCGCAGGGTCCGCAGGCCGGCCTGCACCTGGACATGACCGGAGAGGCATCCATCCGTCGGATGAGCAGCGCACCCCCCGAACCGACACGCCCCGAACCGACACCCCCTGAACCGACGCCCGCCGCACCGGGTGTACCTGCCGACGACACGACGGCAGACCCCGCCTGCGAGGACGACTCGTACAGCGGTTACGAACCCCTGTGATCCCGGCCCGACCGGGTCCTGAACGCGACGAAAAGGGTGCCCCCTTGCTGTCCTCCAGACGTGCGCGCGTACGCGCGCCCCTCTCCCTTCTCATAGCCGGCTGTCTCGCCGCCGGAGCTCTCGCCGCGATACAGCCGGCCACCGCCTCCGCGGCCACCCCTACCTCCTCGGCCTCCCCCACCTCCTCGTCCGACGCCGGCTCTTCCAAGGCTTCCGACCTGCTCAACGCCGTGCCGCAGGACAACGTCCCGCAGAACTACGTCCCGGCCGGTTGCAACAACCCGAGCCTCAAGGACGGCGTGGCCCAGTGCTTCGCCGATGTGCGCACCGGCTCCGACCACATCGTCCGGCCGCAGGCGGTTGCGCCCCCGTCCACGGCGTTGGGCCCGACCGACATCCAGGCGGCCTATGACCTTCCCGCCGGGGGCGAGGGCAGGACGGTGGCGATCGTCGACGCGTACGGCAACTCCCACGCCGAGGCGGACCTTGCCGCGTACCGCGAGCACTACGGGCTGCCCGAGTGCACCACCGCCAACGGCTGCTTCCGCAAGGTCGATCAGAACGGCGGCACGGACTACCCCGCCGACGACGCGGGCTGGGCGCTGGAGACCGCGCTCGACCTCGACGCCGTCTCCGCCGCCTGTCCGGCGTGCAACATCCTTCTCGTGCAGGGTGATTCGGCGAGTCTGGACGACCTGGGCACCGCGGTCGACACCGCCGTGCGCCTGGGCGCCAAGTACGTCTCCAACTCCTACGGTCTGCCCAGCGAGAGCGCCTCCCAGACCGCGTACGACCACCACTACGACCATCCCGGTGTGGCCGTGGTCGCGTCCACCGGCGACACCGGCCATGTCCAGAACTGGCCCGCCACCAACCCCAATGTGGTGGCCGCCGGCGGCACCCGGCTGACCCGTGCTGCGGACACCGCGCGCGGCTGGACGGAGTCCGCCTGGGACTCCGGCGGATCGGGCTGCTCGCTGTACGAGGCCCAGCCCGCCTATCAGCGGGGGCTCGCCACCGGCTGCGACACCCGGGCGACGGCTGACGTCTCCGCGGTCGCCGACCCCGCGTCCGGCCTCGCCGTGTACGACACCCTGAGCAAGGACGGCTGGCTGCAGGTCGGCGGCACCAGCCTCTCCGCGCCGTTGATCACGGCGATGTACGCGCTGGCGGGCACACCCGTCGAGGGCACCTACCCGGTGACCTACCCGTACATCAACGGCTCCGGGCTGAACGACGTCACCGAAGGGTCCAACGACGACTGCGGCACGGTGGTGTGCACCGCCGGCGCCGGCTGGGACGGCCCCACCGGTCTCGGCACCCCCGGCGGCGTGTCCGCGCTGGCCTTCGGCGTCCACGGAACGCTTTCCGGGCGAGTCACGGACAGCGCGTCCGGCGCACCGCTCGCCGGTGCTGCGCTGGCCCTCTCCGAGGAATCGGCGGACGGCCGGGAGTACCGCGTCACCACCGACGCCGATGGCGCGTACGACCTCCCCGTCGCGGTGGGCAACTACCGGATCACCGCCACCGACTTCGGCTACCAGGAGAAGACCAGCTCCGGAGTGGGCGTCGCCGAGAACCAGAGCACCACCGCCGACCTGACCCTGGTGAAACTCCCCACCCGCACGGTGTCCGGCACGGTCAAGGACGGCAGCGGGCACGGCTGGCCCCTGTACTCGAAGATCACCATCGACGGCTACCCGAACGGCGCCGTCTACACCGACCCCTACACCGGCAAGTACAGCGTGGAGCTTCCGGAGAAGACCACCTATGCCCTCCATGTGGCCCCGGTCTACCCCGGCTACCGAAGCACGGACCTGAGTGTCCCGGTGGGCACGGCCGACGTACGTACCAACGTGGCCCCGGACGTGGACCTGACGGCCTGCGTCGCACCCGGCCACGCCTACCCGGCCGAGACCGGCTTCGAAGGCTGGACCGGCACCACGCCGGAGCACGGCTGGACCGTCGTCAATCACGGGACGGACGGCGCCGCCTGGGACTTCGCCGATAAAACGGTGTGGAACTTCACGGGCGGAACCGGGAACTGGGCCTCCGCGTCCCCCTACACCCGGGGCAGTGTCCCGGAGGACACCGAACTCGTCTCACCCAACTTCAGCCTGGCAGGCCAGACCTCACCCGTCCTCGGCTTCGACGCCGCCTACGCCCCCAGCAAGGACTCGGTGGCCAACGTCGACCTCAGCCTCGATTCGGGCGCGACGTGGACCACGGTGTGGCACCAGGACACGGCCGAGTACCTGGGCCACGCCGAGGTTTCCCTGCCCCAGGCGGCAAACGCGAAGCACGTGAAGGTGCGCTTCCACTACTCCGGCAGCGGCCTGTCGCTCTGGCAGCTCGACACCGTCACCGTCGGCTCCTGCGCCGCCGTGAGCGGAGGCATCGTCGCCGGAAAGGTCGTCGACGGCAACACCGGCGGCACCATCACGCCCGCCACCATCACCGACACCGCCGACCGCTACGCGACGGCGACCACCGTGGCGACCCCCGACGACCTGGCGCTGGCCGACGGCTACTACTGGCTGTTCAGCGCCCCCGCCGGACGCCACACCTACACGACGGCCTCCGCCCGCTACACCACCTCGACCGGCACCCTCACCACACAGCCCGACAAGGTCAACCGGTTCGACCGCACGCTCAAGGCGGGCCGCCTGGCGGTGAGTTCGGACAGCCTCTCCGTCAGCGAGACGCTGGGCGGAGCAAGCAGCAAGAAGGTCACCTTCACCAACAAGGGGCAGGCGCCGCTGCACGTCAACCTCGGTGAGCAGAGCACCGGTTACACCTCACCGGCCGGCACCTCCACGACCACGTCGGACTCCTCGGCAGGCACACCGACGCTGCGCGTCAAGGGCAACTACTCACCCGGACCGATGAGTTCCACCTCCTCGGCCTCGAAGAGCCCGTCGACCGACCCGCCGGCCACGGCAGCGACCGGGCCCTGGACCGGCATCGCCGACTACCCCGAGCCCGTCATGGACAACGCGGTGGGCACGTACCAGGGCAAGGTCTACTCCGTCGCCGGAGTCTCCGGAATCATCAACGGGCAGTACCTCAGTCACAGTTATGTGCACGACCCGTCCACCGACGCCTGGACACCCATCGCCGACCTCCCCGAGGCCCTGGAGTCACCCGGCGGGGCGTTCATCGACGGGACCATGTACGTCGCCGGCGGCTGGGCCCCGGACGGTGCCCGCGCCACGCTCTACGCGTACCACCCCACCACCGACACCTGGACCCGCCTCGCCGATCTGCCCCAGGCGGTCGGCATGCCGAATGTGACCGTCCTCGACGGCAGCCTCTATGTCATCGGAGGCTGCACCGGATCCGGCTGCACGGACATGGTCAGCACCGTCTACCGCTACACCCCGGCCACCGACACCTGGACCCGCCGCGCCGACTATCCGTTCCCCATGGAACGTGCGGCCTGCGCCGGCATCACCGGTGAACTGGTCTGCGCCGGGGGCATCTCGGGCAGCGACAGCAAGGGAGAGACCTACCGTTACAGCCCCTCCGCCGACACCTGGACCCGCGCGGCCGACATGCCCGACACGCGCTGGGGCGCCGTCGCCGGCGGGAACGACGGCAAACTTCAGGCCGTCGGCGGCATCGCCGGACGGGACTCGGTCAACACCGTCGTCGAATACGACCCGGTGTCCAATACCTGGTCCGACCTGCCCAACGCCTCCTCCACCGTCTTCCGGGCCGGCGGCGGCTGCGGGATCTACCGCGTCGGCGGCATGATCTCGCTCTCCGAGATCGTCTCCTCGGCCGAGGTCCTGCCCGGGCACGACCAGTGCGACGGCGACGACGTCACCTGGCTGTCGGCGGACAAGACCTCGTTCGACCTCGCGCCCGGCCGCTCCACCACGGTCACCGTCCGCGCGGACGCCTCCGCCGTGGCCACGGCCGGTACCTACACCGCGCGGCTCACCTACACCACCGACGCCCCCTATGCCGGAGCATCCGTCAAGGTCAGCCTCAAGGTCACGATCCCGCGGACCTGGGGACACCTCTCCGGCACGATCACCGACCGGCGAACAGGGGCACCGCTCGCCGGAGCCACCGTCCTGATCTGCCCGCCGGCGCACACCGGAACGACCGGCTGCGGCCACCTCGCCCACACTGTCCGCACCGACTCCGACGGCCACTACGACCTCTGGCTGGACGCCCGCCCGAGCCCGCTGCGGATCACGGCCTCGGCCGTCGGCCACCGCCCGGCGTCAAAGGAGGTGACCCTGCTTCCGGGCCGCGCCACGACGGCCGACCTGTCACTGACCACGACCTGACCCCGCCGCCCGTGCCGGAGCGGCCCAAGAGGCCCTCCGGCAACGGGCGTTCGGGTACCGGTTCCGCCGGTACGTCGAGCCGCGACATGTCGCATCACCGTACGACGCGTGCCTCGCGGAGACGGGCGATACGGGCCTCGTCGTACCCGAGCTCCCGAAGCAGCGCGTCCGTGTGCTGGCCCAGGGTGCAGCCCGCCTCCGCCTTCGTCGTCGACCGGGAGAACCGGTTCAGCGGTGCGAGCCTACGGTGCTCGTCGAAGACGGGGCTGACGGCGTCGACCGCGTAGCCCGCCGCGTAGAAATCGTCCCCCTGCATGTGCCGTTCGGCCGGTTCCTGGGTCACGGCGACGCAGCCGACGTCCTTCGCCGTCAGGTCGGCCTCCCACTCGGCCTTCGTCCGGGTGGCGAAGACCTTGGTGAGTACGTCCGCGAGCGCGCCGTCGTGGGCGGCACGCGCCCGGCTCGTGGCGAACCGCTCGTCCGCGAGGTCGCCGGGGTCGCCGAGGGCGGCGACCAGGGGAGCCCATTCCTTTTCCTTCGGTGCCGCGAGGAACAGCCAGCCGTCGGACGCTGGATACATCCGGTAGAGGGCGCCGGTCCCTCGGAAGTCGGGGTCGACACGGGGGTGTGCGGGGCGTCCCGCGTAGCTGGTGTTGTGCGCGATCAGCGCCTGCGTGCTGGTGCCGAGCATCGTGGCGACGATGCCGGTCAGCGCGGTCCCGCGACGCTTCGCGCAGATCCCGAGGAGCAGGGCCGAGGCGACACCGAGGGCGGCCATCCCGTCCGACTGGACCGCCGGGACCGTCCCGCCGGCGTACAACTTGCGGGCCTGGGACAGCAGTTGGTCACGGTCCGCCGCGGGACGGCCGACCACCTGCGCATCGGTCACGGAGACTCCGGACGCCGCGCCGATGGACGGCGCGTAGGCGGGCTTGGAACCGTACGGGCCGTCGATCCCGTAGCCGGGAGCGTTGGCGTAGACCAGATCCGGGTTGATCGACTTCAGGGAGGCCTCGTCCACGCCGATCCGGGTCGCGGCACCCGCCCGGTAGCACTGGAGCACCACATCTACCTGACCGACCAACTCCCGCAGGATCTGCCGGCCTTCGGGGGAGCGGAGGTCGACGGCGATGCTCTCCTTGCCCTGGAGCACCTTCGCGCCGCCCGCCTCCGGGAACGCCATGATCGTGCGGATCAGGTCGCCGTCGAGGGGCTCGACCTTGATGACCCGCGCGCCGAGATCGGCGAGGAGGGTGGCGCCGTACGGTCCGGCGTACATGGCGCCGAGTTCGAGCACGGTCACGCCGGCGAGGGGAGGACCGCAACGGCCTTGCTGAGCAACGGAGTTGGGGGGTGTTGTGCTGCGGGCGAAGGCGCGCAGCTCCCGGGTGTGCTCGCCGGGGCGGGGCGCGCGGCGGATCCCCGTGAGCGGACGTCCGGCCGCGTGGACCAGGGTCGAGGGCTGGCGCACCGGGCCGAGGTCGGGATCGTCCACCACGACACCGCGGCCCTCGTGGACCAGTTGGGGGTGGTCGAGCGCCTCGTCCGGCGTACGGAACTGCTCGCCGAAGACATCCGGATTGCGGGCGAACGCCTCCTCCCACTCCTTCAGCGTTCGCTCCCCGACCTCCGAGATCATCTTGTTCCACCACTCGAAGCGCAGCTCGGGCGTCGGGAGCAGGGGAAAGCCTTCCCACTTGGGATCGGTGAGTTCGGTGCTCAGGCCGAGCTCCTTCAGCCAGGCCTGCATGAGCCGGGGTGCCGTCTGCGCGAACTGCAGCCAAGTGCCGTCCGCCGTCGCGGCGATGAGCAGCGCGTACAGCAACTTGGTCTGGGGGCGGCCCTGTTGGTCGAAGGCGGCGCCCAGCGACTGGAACGCGTCCGGGAAACGGCGGAGGACCAGCTCGTAGAACCAGTTGTACGGGTCGTACGCGCCGACTCCGGTCACCAGATCGGACTCCACCAGCTGGCCCAGGCCGCTCTCCTCCCGTTCGAGCAGGGCCGCGAGGATGCCGTGGACCGCTGCCTGCGCGGCGGCGAACGAGGCGTAGGGAGTGGTGACATGGGCGGGGTCGGGGCCGGTGGTGAGCTGGTGCTTGGAGTGCAGGACACCGCTCTTGGCGAGGATCAGCGCCTCGTAGCCCTTGCGGTCGGACCAGGGGCCGAGGGTTCCCCAGCCGGTGATGAGGGCGGCGACCAGACGCGGGTACCGGGCCGCCAACTCCTCGGCGGTGAAGCCGAGTCGGGCCGCGGCGGCCGGGCGCATCGCGGCGACGGCGACGTCCGCCCCGGCGAACAGGCCGTCCAGCGTCGCGCGATCGGTGTCGTCGCGCAGGTCGAGTGTGATGCTCCGCTTGCCGCGCAGCAGCCCCGGCCAGCCGGGGTTGGCGCGCAACGGGCTTCCACCGGGCGGCTCGACGAGGATGACGTCCGCGCCCGCGTCCGCGAGGAACTGAGTGGCCTGAGCGCCGGGCAGAGTCGTCGAGAGGTCGATGACGACTATGCCGTGCAGCGGACCTTCGCCGAGGTCGGCGCCGTCGTTCCGGTCGGGCATGCTCAACTCCCTTGGAAGAAGTGGGTCCACGGCGCGGTCAGCTGAAGCGGGTGGTCGCCAGGATGCCGCCGTCGACCAGCAGATCGGTTCCGGTGATGTACGAGGCGCGGTCGGAGGCGAGGAACTCGATGGCGTCGGCGGTCTCCGGCATCGTGCCCTCGCGGCCGAGCGGCGACCGCCGCAGCATGGCCAACTTGACCTCGCGGTGCGGGCCTTCGAACTCCACCGCGCCCATCGGGGTGGCGATCGGGCCCGGGGACATCGACACGATGCGGGCCCCCTTCGTCCCCCACACCGCCGCACGCCTCCTGCACATGCGGAGCAGCGCGAACTTGGTGAGCCGGTAGGCCTGGAGGGACGTCCGCTCCGGCACCAGCTTCTCCAGGCGCTCGACGAAGTCCGGCACGAGCGGGTCGTCGAGCACGGCGGTGATCTCCGGAGAGGGCGGTTCGGCGAGGTGTCCGGCGGAGGAGGACACGAACACCGCGGCCGTGCCCGGTACCGCCAGCTCCAGGCTCGTCCGCTCGACGAGCGTCGCCCCGACGAGGTTCACCTTCAGCAGGGTCCGCCAGTCGCCCATCGACGGGGACAGCGCCGCGACATGCGCGACCGTACGCAACCGGCCCCGCGCCGCGACGAGTCGACCCAGTCCCGCGACCGACTCGGGGTCCGTGATGTCGCACCGCGTCACCACCGCGTCGATCCCGTCCTCGCGCAACACCGTCTCGCGCGCCGGGTTCTTGCCGGCCGACAGGCTCGCCAGTACGAGCCGATGCGACTGGCCCAGCCGGCGTGCCGCCGACATACCGATACCCCCCCCGCCGATCACCAACGCGACCGGCAGGTCCGGGCGTTGGCTCGTACCGGTCCTCAACTCGCCGTCAGGCTGCATCCGTTGCCCTTCTCCGGTACCCGGGGATGTCACGTCAGCGCGAACTCGGCGGAGCCGTCGATCACGAGCGCACCGTCGTCCTTGCGCAGCTGGATCGCGAGTTCCAGGCGTCGTTCGCCGTCCTGCTCGAAGAGCCGTACGACCTCGGCCGACGCGGTCAGCCGGTCCCCGCGGTACACCACCTGCGTGAAGCGGGTGCGGAAGCGGCGCACACTCTCCTCGCCGAAGCGGTCGGTGCAGTACGCGGCGAGCCAGCCCGCGCCGAGCATCCCCACGCTGAAGGCCGCGGGATACCCGGCGGAGCGGGCGAGTTCGTCGTCGTGGTGCATCGGGTTCAGATCGCCGCTCGCGCCCTGGTAGCGCACGATGTCGGTCATCGTGACCGGCCCGAACCCGCGCTCCGGAAGGCGGGCACCCGGTGCGAGGTCGGTCACGACGCCTCCTTGCGCACATAGGCGGAGGTGTACCGGCACTCGGCGAGCAGCAGTCCCTCGGCGTCGTGGAAGGACACCAGGAAGCGGACGATCACCATCGGCCCCCTGCGGCCCTGTCTGATCCGGACGTCCTGGAGGCGCTCGGAGTTGTGCAGGGTTTCCCCCGCCCGTGGCACCCGGCCGTGGAAGACGTACTCCTGCTCCAGCGAGAGCAGATTCCGTACGTCGGGCTCGATCCCGACGCTCGCGCACGCCTCGGCGACCTCGGGAGCCCGGACCGTCTCGCCGATGGTGCTCCAGTGGACCACCGTGGCCAGAAAGGTCGGCGGGACCGGGGCGTTCGGGTCGTCGAGGTACGCGGGACGTGGCGCCGCCGTCGCGGTGGCGTACTCCCGCACCTTGCCCCACTCGATGGGCATGATCGCCATGTCTGCTCCTCGCCGGAGTAGGTCCGCGTCGAACTATTTCGCCGACGGAACCGAGCGTCAATGCTTTCTAAGAAATGTTCATTACCTTTTGCTGCCCGGAGTCAGGGCTGACCGGGCTTGAGTGTGACGAACAGGCCCTCCGCCTCGGCGCACAGCACCCCGTCGTGCCGGATCTCGGCCCGCAGGACCCGCTTGCGGCCCTCCTCGCTCACGAACCAGCCGTGCACGTCGAGTTCGGCGCCGATCGGGGTGATCGACCGGTAGTCGGTGTGCAGATAGGCGGTGCGGGCCCGGCTGCGGCCGGCCGAGCCCGACAGGCGCCCCAGGACCTCGTCGAACAGCAGCGGGACGGCGCCGCCGTGGACCGCCCCGTTCCCGCCCAGGAAGTACCGGCCGAAGCGGACCGTGCCCCGGACGCTGTACCGGTCGGCCTCGTGGACCTGGAAGGCCGGTGCCATCGTCTGGCCCCGGCCCGGCATGTCGTCCCGGTGCCCGAAGACCTGCTCGCGCTCGGGAACGGCCGCGTCGGCGAGCCGCTCGCACCAGGCGCCGAGGTCGTCCGAGAGCGCGGCCAGCGTGCCGGGGTCCGGCCGGGCCGCCGCGACGTAGTCCAGGAAACCGCGCAGACGCGCGACCATCTCGCCGTACCCGTCGGCACTCCGGCCGTCCGGTCCCGTAGGCCGGGTCCACGACTCGACCCGCGCGACGCGCTCCGGTTCAGGAATGCCCAGGCCGAGCGCCGGGTCGTCGTGGGGGCCGCCGCCGGGAAGACCGGGCGCCCTCATGCCGACCCGTTTCGTATGTGGTCGCCGTTCCTCATGGTCCACCCTTCGTTCGTGGGGTCTCCGGGTCGCGGGATCCGCGACGGTCCCTCACTACCCGATCGACCTAATGAGTATCCTCATTGGAAAGAATCGAGCGCGCGGTCACAGGACGGCGTGCGGGACACCCTGCGGGAGTTCCGTCGGTGCCGGGGGTCGTCGCCGGCCGTCCGGACGGTGAGACGGTGCTCTCCGGAGTGCGGCGCGGGGGAGCGAGCGTGGGGCTCAACGACAGCTTGTCGACTTGGCCTTGCCGAAATCGACGACTCGGCACTGCGTCAGGCAGGGCGTCAGGCGAGCGACGATGATGCCCTGCGTCCAATGCCGAATTCTGATCAAAACCGATTGTGCGTGATTATCGATGCCGCTCCGGCCTGCGCCGATTCGGCGGACCCGTCCTGGAGACCTGCGTGCTCGTGGCTGTGGCCCCGGCCGGACGGCGTTCCGACTCGGGTACCTGGATCATGTTCCCGGTTTGGATCACGCGCGCGGCTCGCGGGGCACCGCCCCTGGTCGAACGTCCCTCTCATCGTCCCGTAAGCCGGAGCCACTACACTCTCCTCCCCTGACCGCTCACGCGCGCGGTCGGCTCCCGCTGCCGCGGGCACTGATTCATCGGGGGAGATCCATGCGGGATCCAGGGCATTCAGGGCCGGACGTCGGCACGGCTTTCGAACGGCTCCTGTGCCGGGCGCTGGATTCCGGGCGGGTCAGGGAGGCGCTGGGCCGGTCCTGCGGGAAGCTCGACCGCGAGTGCCTGCGTAAGCGCGCGCTCCTGGAGCGGGCCGCGATCTCCGAGTCGGCCGCGGCCGAGTACCGCGAGTACGTGGAGGCCGGCGGCCGGCAGGACGCTCGTGGGGACACCGGCTCCCCGTCCCGGGCCGCGAAGTGGGGCGGTGGCTGGCTGATGGCCGCGCTCGCCTTCGTGGCCGTTGTCGCGGTCGCGCTGTTGGTGCTCGGCTTCGCTTTCCGCGTCTTTGTCGGGCGGCCCTACGTCGGCGACGGCGTGATGACGGCAGGGCTGATCGTCGGCGCCGTGGCCGCCGGGGCGATCGTCGGGGACCTCGTCTGGTCGTGGAAGGCACCGGCCCACGACCGCCCGGGCGCGGACGACGCGTCGTCCGGCGAGGAAGCGGCCGAGGGCGGCTGGATACAGGAAGAGTGGGAACTCGCCCTGCTGGAATGGGGATTGGTGCCGTTCCTGCTCGACTGCATCGAGGAACCGGGACTGCTCGAACAGGACAACCGGCCCGCGCGCTGACTCGTACGGGCCGGTCGGCGCGTCAGGGGCTGGTGGCGCTGGGCGGGTTCGTCGCCGGTGTGTCCGCCGAGCTGTGGTCGGGGGAGAACAGCGTCACGCCGACCAGCAGCGCCCCGAGGAAGATCGCCACGGCGGCGACGGTGACCACCATCCGCGAGTTCCGCGGCGTCTGCGACCGCCGTCCGGCGGCGGGGCGGACCCCCTCGCGCTGCCGGCGCCGCGTCCGGTGGGCCGGAGCGGTGCTGGCGGCGGAGGTCGGGAAGGCGTACGTGGTCACGGACCCGGAAGCCGTGTTCGCCCTGGGCTCGCCGACTGCCTCCCGGTAGGCCGCACGTGGCACCGGCTCGGGGTGCGGCGCGGCTGCGGGGAGCGGTTCGGCGATCCCTTTCCAGGCGCCCGTGGCGAACCAGTTGGCCGCCTGCCCCGCCGTGGGGCGGTCCTCGGGCCGCTTGGCGAGCAGACCGAGCAGGTAGTTCTCAAAGGCGGGCGGCAGCCCGACGCCCAGCTCCCGCGGCGGTACGGGGGGTGTGTCGAGGTGGTGATGGAGTACGGCGATGGCGCTGCCGGCGCGGAACGGCGGCTGTCCGACGAGGAGTTGGTAGAGCACACAGCCGAGCGAGTACACGTCGGACGGCGGTCCGGCGGGCTGGCCGAGGGCACGCTCGGGGGCGATGTACAGGCTCGTCCCGACGATCTGGCCGGTCGCGGTGAGCGCGCCACCGGGGTCGTTCATGAACTGCGCGATCCCGAAGTCGGCGATCTTCACGGACCCGTCGGCGTCGAGGAGCAGATTGCCGGGCTTGATGTCCCGGTGCACGATGCCCTGTTCGTGCGCGGCGGCCATCCCGGCGGCCGAGTGGGCGGCGATGCGGGCCACCTGCTCGGCCGGCAGGGAACCCGCCTGGGCGAGCACATGGGAGAGGCTGTCGCCCTGGACCAGTTCCATCACCAGGAACAGCCGGCCCTCCTGCTCGCCGAAGTCGAGGACACCGACCACATGGGGGTGGCTGAGCCGGCCCGCGGTCTGCGCCTCCAGACGGAAGCGGGCGGCGGCGGTGGGTTCGGAGTTCTGGGCGTGCAGGAGCTTGACGGCCACGGGTCTGCCGCCCACCTCGTCGTACGCCTGCCAGACCTCGCCCATTGCGCCGCGTCCGATGGCGACGTGCAGCCGGTACCGGCCCGCTATCAGCACCTGTTGTTTCATCCTCACGCAGTGAGACCGACTCGACCGCTACGGCCCATGTCCCTTTGCGGGGACGGGTGTTGGTGGGGAGGCCGTGGCTTCCCTACCCTACTGGCGGGTCGGGGGTGTTCGCCCACGATCGGGGATCGGCGGTCGGACCGATCGGGCCGATCGGTCCGCGCCCGGTGTCAGTGACGGCTGGCAACATGCACTCCATGACCACAGCCACCGCGGCCGACTACGGCTGGATACGTTCCGCGACATCACCGTTCCGCTATCCGCTGGAGAGCGGGTACACCCTGACCCTGGTGCGGGGAGTCTCTCCTGCGGAACTGCTCGCCCTGGCGGGAGTCGAGCCGAGCGGCGCATGTGAGGGGCTCGGCGAACTGATCGAGCAACATCTGGAGCTCCTCGAAGAATCCGACGGAGAGGAGGGCCCCTACGTCCTCGCGGGAGTGTGCACTGTCCCGGGTGAGGAAGGCGACTGGACCCTCGCCCTGGCCCTCGGTGGGGATCTGGGGTCGCTGGACTTCATGGAGACCCTTTCGGCCGGGACCCGCGCCGTCTCCCATTCGAGCAACGGCGGGAAGCCCATGCACTTCTTCCACTGGTACGAGAACGGGGAGTTGCGCACCGAGTTCGAATGGCCCCCGGTCAGAAGCGGCAGCACCCCGGACGAGCTCAATGACCTGATCTGCGAGGTGGGCCTGGGCCTCACGGACGAAGACGCGTCCCGTGTCGATCGCAAAGCGGCGGTGTTCGCACTGGCCGAGCGCCTCACCGGAGTCCGGGTGACCGCGGAACTACTGGCACTGGCCGAATACCGGACGGCCGAAGTGCCCGAGGAGCCCGCCGAGGAGTGGAAGAGCGTCACCATCGATATCACGGATGCGCACGGCGTGCGGACCTACGCGCATATCGAAAATGATGGCTGATAAGGTCTGGATTTATGAACGGAAATATATATGTGGGAAATGCGGGCAAGGATGCGCCACTGGACAGCGGATGGCTCCTCGGCCATTTCAAGGCCGCCGACGACCCTCGCCACACCGATGCCGTAGAAGTCAAATGGGGAATCCATCCACAGGGTGACGAACGGCTGGAGTGGGTGAGAGGTGACGAGCGGACTGCTCTTCTGGTGCTTGTCAGCGGCCGGTTCCGGGTGGAATTCCCGGAGCGCAGTGTTCTTCTGGAGCAGCAGGGGGATTATGTCGTGTGGGGTCCCGGAGTCGACCATTCCTGGTTCGCGGAAGAGGAATCCGTGTTGGTTACGGTGAGATGGCCGTCCGTATCCGGTTATGCGGTGACGTCGGAATAGCGAAGAGGAATGGCCGGCACGTGGGGTGCAGGACGGCGTGGGTGCAGGGGTGCTCGGCGGCGGTCAGTTCGGCGCCGTCGGCGACCCGGGCCACCACGGCACGCCCGGACAGTGTGCCCTGTCGGGCCTGGCCGATGGAGGCCAGGCCCTGCCTCAGGTGGGCCTACCGGACGAGCTTCCAGTCCTGCGAGCCGTCCGTGAGCGCGTTCTGCAGGGTGAGTTGCGCTCCGGCTGTCGCCCCGGTCAGGTACAGGCTCGTGTTCTTCACGGACTGCAGGGTGTAGAACCCGTCGCTGGTCTTGACGAGGTTCCAGCTGCCGGTGCCGCTGTTGTCGACCCACTGGCCGATCTTCTGGCCGACCGTGGCGTTGCCCGTCCAGATGGCGGCCGCCCTGCCGCCGGACTTGTTGAGCAGGGTCGTACCGCCCTGCGGTTCGGTCACCACGTGCCAGTACTCGGTGTCCGGGTCGGCCGCCGCACCGGTGTCCTCCAGGACCACGTCGGGCACGTTCCCGTTGCCGAGGTTGGCGTCGTTGGTCCTGTTTCCGGTGCCGATCACCTGGCCGGTCTTGCGGTTCACCAGCCGGTAGTAGGCACCGTCCGAGTCCCCGAGGTCGACCTCGGCGTAGGCGATCGTGGACGTGCCCTGGTTGTTGAGGATCGCGATGCGGCCGGTGCCGTCGACGTACTGGAGGTTTCGGCTGTAGCCGGCCGGCGAGGTCGTCTGGTACTCGGTCCAGACTCCGTCGCTGCGCCCGCTCTCGTTGACCCAGACGTCGCCGCTGCTCGACGCGTTGTACACCAGGCGTCCGTCGGGGAGCTGGATGACGACCGGGCTGCCGCCGCCCGTGAGCGGGCGGGAACCCGCGACGACGGGCAGCGAGCCGACGGACATGCCGGTCTGGGTGCCGCGGAAGAACTTCAGCGGGTCGTCGGCGATCGCGTACCGGGTGTTGGCCCCGCCGCCCCAGTACTCGAACGTCAGCATCCACCGGCCGTCCGTCGTGGGGACGACATTGGTCATGCCGGGCCGTCCGCCACCGATCTCCGTCTTGCCGCCCCCCATGTCCTGGCCGGCACCGGAGATGTCGACGACCGGGCTGCTCCAGTTCCCGTCGCTGCCGTCCCAGGTCCTGTGGACGAGGATCTGACCGTGCGAGTCGGTGGCGGTGTCATTGGCGGGGTCGAGCGTGGGGACACCGGTGACCGGGTTGAAGCCCGTGTAGTCGTTCTCGTCGGAGTAGTAGCAGACGAGCTTGCCCTTGTAGACCATCAGGTACGGCTCCCACAGGGGGTCGACCTGCTTGTCCGTGTTGGCGTTCGCGATGTTCTGGCCGATGGCGCCCGCGCTGCCGCCCTGCCACCCACCGGTGGCGATGACGTTGACCACCTTCCAGGTCCTGCCGTCGTCACCGCTCGAATACAGGGCGATCGCCAGGTCCTTGCGGTCCCCGTCGTTGTTCGGCGTCCAGTTGGGGTCGGCCGCCTGGTGCTCCTTGTAGTAGTAGTCGTCGCCCGACACGACACTCGCCAGGAGCAGCGTGCCCTTCTTGAGGCTGCCGACCTTCTGCGGAAGGACGTAGAGGTAGGGGTTGGTCCAGTTGCTCGTGTACTTCGCGTACCGGGGATCCTTGGAGAGGTACGCCGGAGCCTTGACCTCCGACAGCGCCTGCCAGCTCGTGCCCTGGTCGTCGCTCTTGTAGACCGGGAGGGTCTGTCCGTCGGCGCTGCCCGACGCCGTCACGACCGTCGACTTCTCGAAGGACGCGACGAGCCGGCCGCTCGGCAGCTGCGCCGACTTCGGGTAGATCGCGCAGTTGCCTCGCCCCTTCAGGCAGGCGTCACTGCCGAGTTGGTAGAGGGTCCCGCCTGTCGGGTTGTACGCCTGAGCGCTGACCATGGGTATGGCAAGGATCGCGGATGTAGCGGCAAAGGTTCCGAGGGCTCGTCCAAGCCGTCTTCTCTGCATGGCCCCTCCTCAGGGGAGTTGGATCACGATCGGTTGGCTGTTGCGGAGACGAGAACGCGTACGTCCCAGGCGCCGAGGTCCAGGGCCGAGCCGGTGACGACCGCATCGCCGGTCAGGGCGTCGGTGAGGTCCACCGGGGCGGGGACGCTCGCGGGCTCCCAGCTCCAGTTGTGGACGATGTGGACACGGCGGCCGTCGGGTGCGGTCCCGGTGGTCGCGGTGACGGTCGGGGGAAGGTGCTGCCAGCCGCTGCTCGCGGCCGGGGACAGCCACTCGGCCAGCGCCCGGGCGAGATCACGGTCCGGCACCGTGCCGACGCAGGTGATCCGACCCGCGCCGTGGCTACGGGTGGTCACCGCGGGCCAGCGGCCGTAGTGCGGGTGCTCGTAGGCGGCGATGATCTCGGCGTCGACGGCGGTGAGGCCCTCGATCCACCGCGTGGCACGGGCGGTTGCGGGTACCTCGAACGGGCCGCCGGGCACTGCGCGGACCGGTACGTCCTGTGTGAGGTTGCCGAACTCGTCGTACTGCACGCCCGCCGCCGCGACGAGCCGTCCGGGGGCCGGTTCGTGGCGGGCCCGTGCCTCGTGGTCGGCGTAGCCGGTGCGCGGGCCGAGGACCAGGTGGCCGCCGGCGTGGGCGTACGCCTCCAGCCAGTCGAGCGTGGAGTCGTCGACGACATACAGGGCCGGGGCGACGAGGACGGGGTGGTGTTGTACCGCTTCCTGCGGTGTCATGCCGTCCCGCTCGCCGCGCGGATCGTGCAGCTGGCGGGCGTGCACGATGCGCACCTGGCGGCCCGCGTCGAAGGCGCCCCGGTAGAAGGGGTCGAAGAACCGGTGGTAGGCGGCGGCGTCCGGTTCGCCGTCGGCGTTCGCGAGCGGCGGGTACTTCTGCATCAGCCACTTGCTCGGCATGGAGTAGACCATCGTGATGTCCGCGTCCGGCTCAAGACCGGCGACGAGCGGGCCCGCGGTCTCGAACTCCGCGCCGAGACGGGCTATTTCGGCATAGGTACGGTCCGGCAGGCCGCTGTGCGGGAGGACTCCGCCCCAGTAGGTCTCCGCGCCGAAACGCAGTGTCTGCCACTGCCAGTACTCGATCATGCGGGCCCCGCGCGCGACGTGCGCCCAGGCGGCCTGGCGCCACTGGCCGTCGTAGCCGGGCCGGTTGTCCCACGGGAAACCGATGCTCTGGGCGTTGGTCTCGGTGACGAGGAACGGCTCCTGGCGCGAGGAGAACATCCAGTCGGCGGTCTGGTACATCGACCACACCCCGGTGGTCTTCCACTGCTGCTCGTGGTCGTCGGGAGTGGGATCGGGCAACAGGAGGCCGTCCTGCATGTCGTAGTACGGGTTGCCGGAGGCGATGTCGAGGCGGTCCGACAGTTCGTCGTCCTCAACTCCCTGGCGGGTGTACGAGATGCAGGTGGTGACGAACTGGCCCGGCCGGGCGTACTCGCGGACGAGGTCGGCCTGCCAGCCGATGAACTCGGTGACCTGGCGGGCCTGGAACTCCCGCCAGGCGACGTCGTATTGAGGCTGTTCGTTGCCGTCCGGGGTCCACAGGTCGGCCCAGGTGGACAGGCGGTGGGACCAATAGACCAGTCCCCATTCGCGGTTGAGGGTCTCGACGTCGCCGTACTTCTCCCGCAGATGGTCCACGAAGCGCTGGAAGACGCCGTTGTTGTGGAGGAGGTGCAGGCCCGGCTCGTTGTCCACCTGCCAGCCGATGACCGCCGGGTGGTCGGCGTACCGGGCCACCATCCTGCGGATGATGCGCTCCGCGTGGAAACGGAACGCGGGATGGGTGAAGTCGATCTCCTGGCGGGCACCCCAGCCGAGCCGCTGCCCGGTGGCGTGCTCGGCGGTGATCTCCGGGTACAGGCGGACCAGCCACTGGGGGGCGGCGTAGGTCGGGGTGCCGATGATCACGGAGATGCCCCGCTCGTGGGCGCCGTCCAACACCGGTTGCAGCCAGTCGAGTTCGAACTGGCCGCTCGTAGGTTCCCAGGTCGACCAGACCGACTCGCCTACCCGGATGACGGTGAAGTGCGCCTCGGCCATCAGGTCCAGGTCGGTCTTGAGCTGTTCGTCGGGCCGAGCGGTGGAGCCGTAGGCGGGCGTGTACTCGTGGTAGTACGCGGCACCGAACAGGACACGGGCAGGCAGAGCCGCCATGGGGGGAAACCTCCGGGGAAACGGGAAGTGGTAAGAGGGACGCGGATGCGCGTTACTGCTTGACGCCGCCGGAGGCCAGGCCGCTCTGCCAGTACCGCTGGAGCATCAGGAACGCCACGACGAGCGGGACGATCGAGATCAGGGAGCCGGTCACCACCAGGGCGAGCATGTCGCTGCTGGAGCCCGCCCCGCCGTTCTGGGCCTGTGCGGCCCAGGAGGAGAGGCCGACGGTGACGGGGTACAGGTTCGGGTTGTTGAGCATGATCAGCGGCAGGAAGTAGTTGTTCCAGGTCGCCACCAGCGTGAACAGCAGGACGGTCACCAGACCGGGACCGAGCAGCCTCAGCACGATCCGGAAGAAGATCCGAGCCTCGCCGGCGCCGTCGATCCGGGCGGCCTCCAGGATGCTGTCGGGGACGGCGTCCTCGGCGTACACGCGCATCAGGTAGAGGCCGAACGGGTTGACCAGGGACGGCAGGATGACGGCCCAAGGGGTGTTGACCAGGCCCGCCTTGGCGAACAGCAGATAGGTCGGGATGGCCAGCGCGGTGGCCGGGACCATCACGGCGCCGACGACGAGATTGAACGCCACCCGGTCGCCGCGGAAGCGGAACTTGGCGAACCCGTAGCCGCCGGCCGCCGCGAGCAGCGCGGCCCCGACCGAGCTGACACCCGCGTACATGACCGTGTTGAGCAGCCAGCGCACGAAGACGCCGTCGTCCTGGGCGAAGGTGGCCCTGACGTTCGTCAGCAGCTGCGGGGCGTGCGAGAACCACAGGCCGAAGGTGTTGAAGAGGTCCTGGGTGCTCTTGGTCGAGGCGACCAGCAGCCACAGCAGGGGCAGCAGGAAGTACGCCAGGACGGCCAGCATGGCGATGGTCAACGGGGTGCTGTGGCGCTTCCTGCGCCGCTTGCCCGCGGTGGCCGGAGCCCGCTTCGCCGGCGGAGCGAGCTCGGCCGTGTGAAGGGTGGTCGTCATGATGTCCTCCTGCGGTTGGCGGTGAGCAGGACGGCATAGGAGACGATCACGATGACGAGGCCGAGGAGGAAGGACACCGTGGCCGCGTAGTTGACCTGCTGTCCGGTGAACGCGAGCGTGTAGGCGTAGAGGTTGGCGGTGTAGGAACTGCTGATCACGTCCGGGGCGATGCTCATCAACAGCTTCGGCTCGTTGAAGAGCTGGAAGCTGCCGATCACCGAGAACAGCAGGGTGAGCATCAACGCCGGTCTGAGGGCGGGCAGTTTGATGGACCAGGCGATGCGCCAGGCGCCCGCCCCGTCCACGGCGGCGGCCTCGTACAGCTCCTCGGGGACGGTGCGCAGCGCGGCGTACAGGATGATCATGTTGTAGCCGACGAACTCCCAGGTCACGATGTTCGACAGACTGCCGAGCATCCAGCTGTCGCTGAGGAAGTCCGGGGCCGGCAGATGGAGATCGTGGCTCAGCTGGGCGAACGGTCCGAAGTCCGGCCCGTACAGATAGCCCCACATGAGCGCGGCGACCACGCTCGGCACGGCGTAGGGGACGAAGATGCCGAGCCGGATCACCCGGGCGAACCGCAGCAGCCCGCTGTCGAGCGCGAGCGCGAACAGCAGCGCCAGCAGCAGCATCAACGGGACCTGGATCACGAAGAACAGGGCGACGCGTACGACACCGTGGATGAGTTGGGGGTCGCCCAGGGCCCGGACGTAGTTGTCCAGTCCGACGAACGCCGTTCCGCCGATGAGCCGTTCCTGGAAGAGGCTCAGATAGGCGGCGTAGCCGAGCGGGGCGAGGAAGAGCAGCAGGAACAGCGCCATGAAGGGTGCGACGAACAGCGGCCCTGCCGACCGGTGGCGGCGCGCGCCGCCGCGCCGGCCCTTGGAGGAGGCCGCGGTTGTGGCAGTCATCATCGGGCCTTTCTGAGGGGTGGGGTGTGCCGGGGATCAGGTCCCGCGCCGCCGCGCGGGACCCGGCGCGCCGTCAGGCCGAGTGGACCGTGAAGCCCTGGGTCTTGGCGTACGTGGTCAGCCGCGACTGCCAACTGCCCAGCGCGCGCACGGTGTTCGTCTTGTCGGCGAGGGACTTGCCGACGGTCTCGGTCCAGTCGGTCGCCGCCTGGTCGAGGAACGGGGGCCACTGGAAAGAGGAGTTGACCGTCGAGCTGATGTCGGCGAACACCTGGTTGACCTTCTGGCCGCCGTAGAAGGTCGGCGCGTCCGACACGAAGTCGGCCTCCGTGAGCAGGGCCTTGGTCGCCGGGAAGAAGAACTGCTCGGTGGCGAACATCTTGGCGCTGGCCGGGTCGGTGTTGAGGAACTGGGCGAACACCGCTGCCTGGATGGGGTTCTTGGTGGAGCGGATGACCGCGGTGGTGGAGCCGCCCCAGTTGCCGGAGCTGGGCTTGGCCGCGTCCCACTGCGGGAGCGGGGCCGCGCGCCACTTGCCGGCGGTGGCCTTGGCGGAGCCGGACAGGAAGACCGGGCCCCAGGCGGCGGTCAGCCAGGTCGCGTACTTGCCCTTGTTGAGGGCCGCGTACCAGGAGTCGGTGAAGTCCGGCTCCACGCCGATGACTCCGTCCTTGGCGAGTCCGCCCCAGTACGCGCCGAGCTTCTGGGAGACGGCGTCGTCCACGCCGATGGTGATGTCGCTCTTGCCGGACATCGCGTAGGGCTTGGCGCCCGCCTGCCACAACAGGCCGTGCCAGGCCGCGACTTGGTTGGCGGCGAGGTTGGTGAGGTAGACGTCCGGGTCGGCCTTGTGCAGCTTGCGGGCCGCCGCGGCGAACTCGTCCCAGGTGGTGGGGACTTCGATGCCGTGCTTGTCGAAGATGTCCTTGCGGTACAGCATGCCCATCGGGCCGGTGTCCTGCGGGATCGCCCAGATCTGGCCGCCGCTGCCGCTGACCTGGCTCCAAGTCCAGTCCACGAACGTCGACTTGAGGGCCGAGGCGCCGTAGGGACGCAGGTCGAGGAGGCTGTCGGTGATGGTGAAGGTCGGGATGGCCTGGTACTCGATCTGCACCATGTCCGGGGCGCCGCTGTTCGCCTTGAGGGCGGTGCGCAGCTTGGTGTACTGCGGTGTGCCCTGACCGGCGTTGACGACCTTGATCTTGACGGCCGGGTACTTCTTCTCGAAGAGCGCGACCTCCTTGTCGATGTTCGGGACCCAGGTCCAGAACGTCAGCTCGGTCGGCGTCTTCATCGCCTTGTCGATGTCGGCCTGGCTGACCGGCTTGGCGGAGGCGGTGGAGCCGCTGGAGCCGCTGCCGCCGCAGGCGGTGAGGGTGACGCCGAGCGACAGGGCACCGGTCGTGGCGAGGAAGCCCCGACGGCTCATCGAGAAGGGGCCGGGCGTGGACGAAGAGGTGTTTCTGGGCATGGTGAACTCCCGCCGGTGGCGAAGTTGACGGCACGCCTGGCAAGGGCGTGCGGATGCGTGATGGAGGAGGGCGCGGACGCGCCGGCCGAGGAGCGGACGCCGACGGGGTCGGGCACGCGTCCTCGTGGACCGGGCCGACGACTTCTCCGGATGCGGAGACGGAGGTCGTGGCCGAAGAAGAGGGTGGTGAGTCTGCGACGGAGACGGTGGGGGCGAGGCGGCTCGCCGTCGGCCGGTTTCAGGAACGGCCTTGCCTGGCAAGGGCGTTCGGAGGGGCGGGGCGTGACCGGGACCTGCGGCTCGTCCTGGGGTCGCGCGCCGGCCGTGCGCTGGTGCTGTCCGGGCTGACCGGCGTCGTCACTGGTGGGTGGCCGGGCCTCCGTTCGGCGGCGGAGCGTGGTGCGCCCGCCCGTGGGAACGGACGGCGGTACGTCTGCCACGAGCCGGGGTCGTCCGGCCGGGCGGTGGTGCGGTCGAGGTACGGATGATGAGGTCGACCGGCGGGGGGCTCGTCGGCAAAGGAGCCGCGTTCGGGTTCTCGATGGCGTGCACCAGACGTTTGAGCCCTTCCTGTGCCACGGCGTCGAACGGCTGGCGCACCGTGGTCAGCGGAGGAGTCACATAGGCGGCGACCGGGATGTCGTCGAAGCCGACCACGCTGACGTCCTCGGGCACCCGCAGCCCGGCCTCCGTCAGCGCGCGGATCAGACCGATCGCCATGTCGTCGTTGGCGGCGAACACCGCCGTGACACCACCGTCCTCGGCCAGTTCGCGCCCCGCCCGGTACCCGGACGCGGCCGACCAGTCGCCCTCGACGGGCGGCGGTACGGCCCTGCCGTGCGCGGTCAGGGTGGCCCGCCAGCCGTCGAGACGGTCCCGCGCGGCGTACCACCGCTGCGGACCCGCGAGGTGATGGACCGTCATATGACCGAGTTCCAGGAGGTGTTCGGTGGCGGTGTGGGCCATGAGGTCGGCGCCGTCGCCCGCGGTCAGGACGAGCGGCGCGGAGACCGGCGAGGGCGCACCGAGGACGAGGATCGGAACGTTCAGACGGGGAGCGGCACTTGCGTCGTCACCGGGGATGCCCTCCTCGTCGATCGGCTCAGAGATGACGATGCCGTCCACGCCCTGATCGAGGAGCGAGTCCACGGCACCGGCCATGCCCGCCGGGTCGCCTTCCATCGTGTTGACCACGCGCAGCGCGTAGCCGGTGTCCCGGACGACCCGCTCGACACCCATGAGGAGCGAGGCGGGCCCGTACAGGGCGGTGCCCAGCGTCACCACGCCGATCGAGCGGGTGCGTCCGGAGGCCAGTGCCCGGGCGGCGTTGTTGCGCCGGTAGCCGAGCTCCTCGGCAGATTCGAGGACGCGTCGGCGGACGTCGGCGGAGACGTACTGCTCGTCGTTGAAGACCCGCGAGACCGTCTTCTGCGAGACCCCGGCCAGGCGCGCGACGTCCACGCTGCGCGGAGCCGCGGTGTTCCCGCTCCGCCCCGTGCCTCGCGTCATGGTGTCTCCCGGTGGCCGGTTCTGCTTCTGGCTGCGCAGTCATGTCTGCGCTGTCATGTCTACGCAGTCATACGGCTGTCGTCAAGAGTCCGGAACGCATCCGTAACTTCCCGCCCGGCGCCGCACGGCACGGCCGGTCCCGGCAACGGACTCGGCAAGGGGCTCGGTAAGGGATTCGGTAAGGGAACATCATCCAACGCTCACCTCCCTTCCTGAGTTCGCCAACTCCCGCCCCCGTACTACCGATTGCCAACTCCGAGAAAGGGGAACGACGTGTCCTTCGCGAAGATCGCCCTGGCCAAGAAGGCCAAGAAGAAGGAGTGCGCCAAGGAGGCGCATCACAAGCACCACGAGAAGAAGCACCACCACCGCAAGCACAAGAAGCACGGCAAGTGACGGCTGTGCCGGGGTCCGTCCGTCCGCCTGACATGGACCCCGGCACGCACTGGGACTGGACTGCGGCAGGGGAACACAACCCGTCCCGGATGCGGCACGCCCGCGTCTCCCCGCTCGCCGCCTTCCGCGCCTTCTGGCCCCTGGTCCGCGGCAATCGCGTCGCCGTCCTCTCCTCGGCCCTGCTCCTCATCGCCTCGTCCGCTGCCGACGCCGTCGCGATAGCCATCGCGGGCCGCCTCACCGACGACGTCCTCGCCCCCGGCGACCTCGACGCCTTCTGGGGCCCGGCCACGCTGTGGCTCGGCCTCGCCGTGGCGGGCGCCGCGGCCTCAGCGGCCGGCAGCTACCTGTCCGGCTGGACCAGCGAGCACTTCCTCCTGGGCCTGCGCGACCACGTCTTCCAGCACCTCCAGCGCATCCCGCCGGACACCCTCGACCGCTACGGCACCGGCGACCTGGTCACCCGCCTCACCGGGGACATCGAGGTCGTGGAGACGCTGGTCGCCGCCGCCCCCGTCGAGCTGATCACCTCCGCCGTGGGCGCCCTCGTCTTCGCCGCCGCCGCGTTCCGGACCAGCTGGCAACTGGCGCTCATCACCCTCGCGGCCGCTCCGCTGATCTGGCTCGGCGCCCGTGTCTTCGGCACCCTCATGCGCACCGCCACCCGCGCGGAACGCGACAGCAACGGACGCCTCGCCTCCCTCCTGGAGGAGAGCCTCGCCAACATGCCCCTGGTGCAGGCCTACGGCCGTCAGCGGGCGGAGAGCAGCAAGGTGCACCGCGAGGGACGCACCTGGATGCGGGCCGGACTCCGCCAGATCCGGCTGTCCTCCGTGTACGGTCCGCTCGGCGAACTCCTCGAAACCCTCAGCGTGCTGGCGGTGATCGGCGCCGGGGCGTGGCAGATCTCCGAGCACCACCTCACCGTGGGCGGTCTGCTCTCCTTCGCCGCCTTCCTCAGCTACCTCCACCCTCGACTGCAGGAACTCGGCGAACTCCTCGTCGGCGCCTCCACGGCCACGGCCGCCTGCGAGCGCCTGATCGAGGTCCTGCGCACCACCCCCACCCCCGAACCGACCCCGCGCCCCGACGTGAGTTCACTCCCCGAACCCGTACGCGGCGCCGTCACCTTCCAGGACGTCGGCTTCTCCTACCCCGCCGCCGCGGGCCCCGTACTCCACCGCGTCCAACTCGACATCCCCCCGGGCCTGTTGGTCGCCGTCACCGGGCCCAGCGGCGCCGGCAAGTCCACCCTCGGCAAACTCCTGCTCCGCTTCCACGAACCCACCCGGGGCCGCATCCTCCTCGACGGCCGGGACATCGCCGAACTCCCGGTGGACGAGGTGCGCCGCCACATCACCCTGCTCCCGCAGGACAGCATGCTGTTCGACGACACGATCCGCGCGAACATCGTCTACGGCCGCCCGGACGCCGCCGACAGCGAGGTGCTCGCCGCCGCCGTCGCGGCCGACGCGCACGGATTCGTCAGCGCGCTGCCCGAGGGCTACGACACCCCGGTCGGCAAGCACGGCAACAACCTCTCCGGCGGCCAGCGCCGCAGGATCGCCCTCGCCCGGGCCATGCTGCGCACCGCCCCCGTGCTGATCCTCGACGAGCCCACGACCGGCCTCGACGACGCGGCGACCGCCCGCATCATGGCGCCCCTCCGCCACCTCTCCGCCGGCCGTACGACCTTCCTCATCACCCACGACCGACGACTGGCGGCCCTGGCCGACCTCGTGCTCCACCTGACCGACGCCACAGCCGTACTGACGGCACCCGAACCGATCGCGACCGAGGCGGCCTGAGCGCGCGAGCCGCCTCGGGCCGTACACCCTACGGGTTCGTCGGCGCGGGCAGGTCCAGCGCGCGGCCGAGAGCCTGGACGACCGGGGCGGCGTATTCCGCCAGGTGCAACGGGGCCCAGGCGGCGGCCAGTTGGAGGAAGTCGATCAGGTTGCGTTCCGCGTCGGCGAGGAGGAGGCGCAGGTCGGTGACGGGAAGTTCGATCACGGGGCTGCCTTCGTCGTCGGCGTCGACGGTCAACTGGACGACGTCGCCGTGGCGTTCGGCCAACGGAGCGGGATCGTGACCGAACGAGGCCCAGCCGTCGCCGTCGACGACCTCCCACCAGTCGCGGCGCTCGTCCAGCCCGTTGCAGCAGCCGGGCAACAGCGTGGTGCCCGTCGCCGTGTCCGTGACCCGCAGGCCGCCGGATGCGAAGAGTCCGTCCATGGTGAGCAGTCCGTGCAGGAAGGCGCCGAGCGGGTCGGTGGGCCTGGGAGGGTGATCGTCGTTCTCGGGCTCGACGGTGTTGCAGTCGGCGATGTGCATCACCGCTGCGCCGACCTCGGCGGGAGTGAGCCCGCCGTGGAGCGGCAGGAAGCCGTAGGGCGCGGACTCGGCGACGGGCCAGAGGGTGAAGCCGTCACGGGCGAGCGTTTCCAGGACCGGCTGCAGAACGATCACCCAGAAAGTCTGCGGCATGTCTGCTCGTGCCCGGCCCGTCGACGATCTCGATCTCGTTGCGGAACACGGCCGGGGACGGCAACTCCCTTGTGTTCAGGGCAAGATCCGGATCATCCCGGTCAACGACCTTGACGCCGACCGGTGGACGGCTGCCGCACCCCAGGAGACGCCCATGCCGAAACTCGAAGTCGACGGCGCGGTACTCGTGTACGACGACGAAGGCCCCCGTGACGGAGCCGGCGCGCCGCTGGTGTTCATTCACGGCTGGACGGCCAACCGGCACCGCTGGGACCACCAGTTCGCGCACTTCTCGACCGAACGGCGGGTCATCCGGCTCGACTTGCGCGGGCACGGCGAGAGCACCGGGGCGGGGTCGCGGACCGTCGACGAACTGGCCGGAGATGTCGTCGCCGTCCTCGACCACCTGGAGGTCGACCGCTTCGTGCCGGTCGGGCACTCCATGGGCGGGATGATCGCGCAGACCCTGGCCCTCGCCCGTCCCGAGCGGGTCGAGCGGATGGTGCTGGTCGACTCGATCAGCCGCATGACGTACAGCTGGGCGCGCGGTGTGCTGCTGGCGGTGTCCACACTGCTGCCGTTCAAGCTGTTCGTCGCCGTCAACATCCAGCGCGCCTTCGCTCCCGGCTACCCCAAGGACAAGATCCGCCAGTACATCGAGGCCTCCGCCGTCACGCCCCGCGAGGTCGTCATGACCTGCTACGGCGCCATGCGGGCCTTCGACGTCCTGGACCGGGTTCACGAGATCACCGCGCCCACGCTCATCGCGCACGGCTACCACGACATCCAGTTGCCGCTCTCCCAGATGCTGCGGATGGCGAACGCCTACTCGGACGCGGTCGTCCGGATCGTCGACGCCGGTCATGAACTGCCCGTGGAGAAACCGGCCGAACTCACCTTGCTCATCAGCAAGTTCGTGACCGGGCCGACGGCCTGAGCCCCCCGGCTCACTTCAGGCCGGCCGTACCAGTCCCGCGTCGTACGCGAAGATCACCGCCTGGACCCGGTCCCGGGCGCCGATCTTGGCGAGGATGCGGCTGACGTGGGACTTGACGGTGGACTCGGCGAGGGAGAGGCGTTCGGCGATCTCGGTGTTGCTCCAGCCCGAGGCCATGACGGTGAGGACTTCGCGCTCGCGGTCGGTGAGGGTGTCGAGGCGGCGGTCCTGCTCGGGGGTGCGGCCGGGCATCCGGTCGCCGAAGGCGTCGATGAGTTTGCGGGTCAGACCGGGGGAGATGACCGCGTCCCCGGCGGCCACCGCGCGGATGCCCGCGACCAGTTCCTCGGGCAGCGCGTCCTTGAGGAGGAAACCGCTGGCCCCGGCGCGCAGCGCGGCGTACGCGTACTCGTCGAGGTCGAAGGTGGTCAGGACGAGGACGCGGGAGCGGCCCCCGGACTGCACGATGCGGCGGGTGGCCTCGATGCCGTCCATACCGGGCATCCGGACGTCCATCAGGACCACGTCGGGGCGGAGTTCGGCCGTCAGCCGGACCGCCTCGACGCCGTGCGTGGCCTCGCCGACGGTGCTCAGGTCGGGGTACTGCTCGATGAGCATGCTGAAGCCGAGGCGCTGCAGGGCCTGGTCGTCGACGATGAGGACGGTGGTCATGCGGGGTGCTTCTCCAGGAGGTCGGGGGCGGTCGAGGCGGGCAGGAGGAGGGCGCGGACGGTCCAGCCGCCACGGGAGTTGGGGCCCGCGGCGACCTGTCCGCCGTAGAGCGCGGCCCGTTCGCGCATGCCGACCAGGCCCTTGCCCTGCTCGTCGGTGCCGGGGGCCAGGTGTGGGCCGGTGTCCTCGACGGTGAGGTGCACGGCCTCCGGGTCGGCCGCGACCGTGACCTCGACGGTCGTGTCCGGTGCCGCGTGCTTGAGCGTGTTGGTAAGGGCTTCCTGCACGATGCGGTAGACGGCGAGCTGAAGTCCCTGGGGGAGACCGGTGAGGTCGCCCTTGAGCCGCAGAGTGGCGGCGGGGCCCGCGGCCCGGACCCGCTCCATCAGAGCGCCCAGATCGGACAGTCCGGGCTGGGGAGCGAACGGGGTGTCGTCGGGTTCGTCGTCGTGGATGACGGCGAGCAGTCTGCGCAGTTCGGCCAGGGCGCCGCGCCCGCTCTCCGCGATGATCCGCAGCGTGTCCGCGCCCCGCTTGGGTTTGCTCTCGGCGAGCCCGGCCGCGCCGCCCGCCAGACCGACGATCACGGCGAGGGTGTGACCGAGGATGTCGTGCATCTCCCGTGCCACCCGGGCGCGTTCACCGGCGGCGGCGAGCCGGGCCCGCTGGTCGCGCTCCACCTCAAGACGTACGGCGTGGTCCTTGAGGGCCTCGATGTAGGCGTTCACGAGTTTTCCGGCCAGCCCCAGCGCGGCCATCGACAGGATGGCGACCACGGCCAGGAACGCCAGCACAGGGGTACTGGCCTCCTGGTCCGATCCCTTGAGACCGTTGAAGAAGACGATCGACACGAACGTCTGCAGGAGGTTGTACACGACGCCGACGGCCAGCTGTCCGGGAGCCCCGAAGCGGCCCAGGTTGAGCAGCGCCACCAGCTGGGTGGCGGTCGAACCCGAGTCCACGCTCAGGGCGAGGCACACCTCGGAGAGGACGGCCAGGACGGCGAACACCAGCACGGGCCGCTGCCTCCGCCACAGCAACGGCACGGTGAACCCGGCGGTCACCGCCAGCGTCAGCACGAAGGCGGCGGCGGAGTCGTGGGCCGCGCGTACCAGGGCCGGAATCCCGGCCAGCGCGTAACAGGCGGGCACCCCCCACACCCTGACCCGTGGATGGGCCGTGTCGGCCTGCCGCACCCGCCCCAGCCAGGTGAGCAGCCCTACGACCGCACGGTACTCGGAGTCACCCAGCCGGGCCCCTCCCATCAGGCTCTCCGGCATGAGGGACCGGGCCGTCATCGGTGGTGAGGTCACGGGATACACCCTCCATGGTGCGGGCGGGGACGGTGTGGCCGAGGGCGGCCCCGGACCGGCGTCCTGGTGTGGATCGTACGGCCGCTGCCTCAGCGCTTCCCGGTGGCGACGGGCGACACGGGTGCCCGGTCCGGGCTGCCGGAGCCGTCGTCCGGGGTCTCGGCCAGCAGGTGGCGCAGCCGTTCGCCCTCGACGTCCACGTTGGGCAGGATCCGGTCGAGCCGGCCGGGCAGCGCCCAGGCGCGGCGGCCGAGCAGGGTCATGACCGCCGGTACGAGCGTCATGCGGACGACGAACGCGTCGAAGAGGACGGCGGAGGCGAGGCCCAGACCGATCGACTTGATCAGCGCCACGTCGTCCAGCAGGAACCCGGCGAAAACGGAGATCATGATGACCGCGGCGGCCGTGACCACCCGGGCGCTGTGCCGGAAGCCCGCGATCACGGCCTCGGTGGGCTCGGCCCCGTGGACGTACGCCTCACGCATCCGGGTCACCAGGAACACCTCGTAGTCCATGGCGAGTCCGAACACCACGCCGATCATGAAGATCGGCAGCACGCTCACGATCGGCGAGGTCTGGTCCACGCCGAACAGGTCGGCCAGCCAGCCCCATTGGAACACCGCGACCACCACACCGAGCGTGGCGACCACGCTGAGCAGGAAGCCGAGGGCTGCCTTGAGCGGGACCAGGATCGAGCGGAAGACCAGGAGCAGCAGGACCAGGGCCAGGCCGACGACCACACCGAGGTAGGGGATCAGAGCGCTGCTGAGCTTGCTGGACACGTCGATGTTCAGCGCGGTCGTGCCGGTCACCATCAGCTCGGAACCGGTGTCGGACTTCAGCGCCGGGCCCCGGTCGCGGATCTGGGAGACCAGGTCGACGGTGTCCTGACTGCTGGGGGAGCTCTTCGGGACGACGGAGATCAGGGCCACGTCGCTGTTCTGGTTGAACACCGCGGGGCGCACGGCGGCGACGTCGGACAGCTTGCCCAGCTGGGTGACCGTGTCCTGCGCGGCGGTCTTGGCATCGCTGCTGCCGCGACCGTCGACGACCACCGTGAGCGGGCCGTTGTAGCCGTCGCCGAAGCCCTTGGTGATGGTGTCGTAGGCGATGCGCTCGCTGGTGCCGGGGGCGGACATGCTGTCATCGGGCAGGGACAGCCGCATCGACAGGGCGGGGATGGCGAGGACACCGAGCCCGACGACCGAGACGAGCAGCATCTTCACCGGGTTGCGGGTCACGAACCGGGCCCAGCGCACGCCCGTCGTCTCGCCCTCGCCGCGGTCTTGGAAGGCGCGCATCCGGCGGCTGGTGAACCGCCCGCTCATGATCCGCATCCCGGCGAAGCCCAGCATCGCGGGCAGCAGGGTCAGCGCGATCAGTACGGCGACGACGACAGAGAAGGCGGCGCCCAGGCCCATCGTGGTCAGCATGCTGATGCCGATGATGCTCAGACCGACCAGGGCGATGACGACGGTGAGACCGGCGAAGACCACCGCGGAACCGGCGGTGCCCAGCGCGCGGCCCGCCGCCTCCTCCGGTTCGTGGCCGTCCCGGATCTCGCTGCGGTAGCGGGAGACGATGAACAGGGCGTAGTCGATGGCCACCGCCAGGCCCAGCATCAGCGCCAGCGTCGTGGCGGCCGAGCTGAGGTCGAAGAACGCGCTCGCGACCGTGATGGCACAGACCGCCGCCGCGACCCCGAAGATCGCCGTCAGCAGCGGCAGCCCGGCCGCGAGCATCGACCCGAACGTGATGACCAGTGCCACGGCGGCGATCAGCAGACCGATCAGCTCGGCCGCCCCGCCGCCCGCCTTCTCCTGTACGGCGTTGCCGCCCAGGCTGACCGAGAGGCCGGCCTTCTCGCCCCGGTCGGCCACCGAGTGCAGGGCGTCGCGGGCCGCGTCGGTGACGTCGGCCTGGGCGACCTTGTAGGTGACCTGGGCGTAGGTGATGGTGCCGGACTTGCTGATCAGACCGCTCTGGTACGGGTCGCTGACGTTCGCGACCTGGGGCGCCTTCTTGAGGTCGGCGATCAGCGACTCGACCTCGGTCTTGTTCGCGCCGGACTTCAGCTGCTGCCCGCCGGGCGCCTCGAACACCACGCGGGCGGTGGCGCCGGCGGCCGACGCCTGCGGGAACTCCTTGCCCAGCAGGTCGATCGCCTTCTGCGACTGCGTGCCGGGCAGGGTGAAGCTGTCGGACGTGCTCGACGACACGCTCGCCGCGCCGATTCCGACGGCCGCCAGGACGGCGATCCACAGCATCAGGACGAGCCGTCGGCGCCGGAACGAGAACCGGCCCAGTCGGTAGAGGAAGGTGGCCACGGAGTACTCCCACCAGGTTCGAGAGAAAGAGGATCGAGAGGAAAAGGAGGGCCTGCGCGACCCACGTCTTCACGCTAGGAGCGCCTTTCCGGGCATCCGCAGCACCGGGGAAGTGAAAACGGCCGGGGCGACTAGTACCGGGGTACTAGGCCCTCTCCACCCTCCAGTCGAGGTGGGCGGCCCTCCGCTCCGGGAAGGCCCCGTGATCCGCCCCACACGATCCGGGACAAGAGCCGGTTATGGTGACCAGGCGAATCGAACAGGGACAGAACCGGCGGAGGACACCGTGTCGGACGAAGGGCGTCGCATCGCCGGACGCTACCGGCTGGCCGAGCAGATCGGCCGCGGCGGCATGGGCACCGTCTGGCGGGCCGACGACGAGGTGCTCGGCCGCCAGGTCGCCATCAAACGGCTGCACGAGCGGCCGGAACTCTCCGCCGACGAACTCGCCACCCTCTACGAGCGCACCCGTCGCGAGGCCCGCAGCGCCGCCCGGATCCAGCATCCGAACGTGATCGTCGTCCATGACGTCGTCGACGACGACGGCCGCCCCTGCATCGTCATGGAGTACGTCCCCGGTCCCACGCTCGCCGACCTACTCAAGGACGGCCGGACCCTCCCGCACGAGGAGGCGGCCCGTATCGGCCTGGACACGGTCGCCGCCCTGCGCGCGGCCCACGCCGCCGGCGTACTGCACCGGGACGTCAAGCCCGGCAACGTCCTGCTCGGCACCGGCGACCGTACCGTCCTCACCGACTTCGGCATCGCCATGACGGACGGGGCGTCGACACTGACGAAGACCGGCGAGATGGTCGGTTCCATCCACTACATGGCCCCGGAGCGGATCCGCGGCCTCACCCCCGGCACCGCCTCCGATCTGTGGGCCCTGGGCGCCACCCTCTACCAGGCCGTCGAGGGCCGCCCGCCGTTCCGCCGGGCCACCGCGATGGAGACGGCGTACGCCATCGCCGTCGACCCCCTCGAACCCATGAAGCAGGCCGGACCACTGGAGCCGATCGTCGAGGCACTCCTGATCAAGGAGCCCGACGAACGCCCGACGGCGGAACAGACCGAGCGCGCCCTTCAGAGCGCGTGGTGGGGCGACTCGACCACCGAACTGCCTCCACCCGCCGCCGAGTTGACCGCCGTAAAGCCGGATCCGAAGCCGGCTGGGGAGTCCGGCCGTGGGCGGCGCCGGGGTCGCAGGGGGCTCACCGCCGGGGTGCTCGCCCTCGCCGCGGCGGCCACGGCGTTCGTGCTGCACGGGACATCGACCTCGGCACCCGGCCACACGACGAGCCGGCCCGCCACCACGACCTCGGCGTCCCCCGTCCCGGACGGCTACCACCTCGTACGGGACCGGCAACTCGGTGTCTCCTTCCCGGTGCCGGACGACTGGAAGGCCGGCAAGCGGACGGCGGAGGGAGTTACCTACACCGACGCGACGGGCCTGGCCGGGCTCACCATCGGCGTCGTGGACCCGGCGGGACCCAACCCGAGCACGCACTTCACGGACATCGAGGCCAACACCAAGGTCAACTACCCCACCTATCGCAGGCTCCGCATGCAGCAGACCACCTTCCGCCAACAGCCCGCCGCCATCTGGGAGTTCACCTTCCAGGGCCGGGTCCGGGTGTTCCGCGCCATCGACCTCGGCTTCGGCAAGGAGGGTGACCGCGAGTACGACATCTACCTCTCGGCCCCGGACGCGAAGTGGGACACCTACCGTCCCGTCTTCGACAAGGTCAGGGACGGCTTCGTGACGAGCGCGTCCTAGCTCCGATGCACTCGCCGGCTCCGAGAGCGCTCTTTCCCGCGCGGCCGACGGGACTTGGGAGAAGTCCCGTCGGCCGCGCGGGTCGGAAGCCTGGTCAGCCCTTGGGGGCGTGAGCCAGCGCGATCGTCTTCATCTTCAGGGTGCGTACCGCCGCGGGATCCGTCACCGGCCGGGAAACCTGCTCCTTGGCCTCGGCGGCCTTCTTCGCCCTCAGGGCCTTCTCGGCTTCGGGGCTCGGTGCGGAGTGGGAGGCCTTCTGCTCGGCTGCGGCGGCGACCGCTTCGGCCTTCTGCTTCTGGGTGCGCGCGGAGTCGGCTTCGGGGCTCGGTGCGGAGTGGGAGGCCTTCTGCTCGGCTGCGGCGGCGACCGCTTCGGCCTTCTGCTTCTGGGCACGCGCGGAATCGTTGTCCGTCGCGGAGTGCGAGGTGGCCGTGGCCGCGTGGACCTGCGACCCCGCCGCCACCGTCAGACTGCCGAGCGCGAGAGCGCTGACCGCGGCGGTCCTGAGCGACGTACTCATCCTGCTCGGCTTACGGGGGGCGGCATGGCGCATGGGAGTTCCTCTGCTGTCGGTGCGACGTGGACAGCCGGACTACGCAGCGCGGAGGGCCGGACGCGACACCCGGACACGGTGATCCAGGTCACAGGGCATCGCTGTAGCGGGGGATCGGCGCCCGTGCGTACTCCCTGTAACAGAGGACCCCTGGCCGTTCTGTGGACGGATACGAATGGCGGAAGAGTGGCGAGAGGCACGGTGGAAGAGGAGTTCGATGCGTTCTACGCACTGGCCTATCCCAGGCTCGTCCGGCAGCTCTACGCGATGACCGGAGATCTGGCGGAGGCCCAGGACGTCGTGCAGGAGGCGTTCATCAGGGCCTGGGGCCGACGGGGGGCATTCACGAGCGACGGTTCCCAGGAGGCATGGATCCGTACCACGGCCTGGCGGCTCGCCGTATCCCGCTTCCGGCGGCTGCGGCGCGGTGCGCAGCTCATGCAGCGTCATCACGAACAGCGCCACGCCGAGGGCCCGTCCCCCGAACGCGTCGCTCTCGTCGAGGCACTCCGCACCCTTCCGAAGAAGCACAGAAGTGTCGTCGTCCTCCACCACCTGTGCGACCTCAGCGTCGAGCAGATAAGCGCCGAGACGGGCTGGCCGGCCGGCAGCATCAGGGTGTGGCTGGTCCGTGGGCGGCTGTCGCTCGCCCGCCACTTCTCCGCCCTGCCGGACCAGGAGGTGGACCGTGTCGGATGAGTACGAGCGTCCTGGCTGGCTCACCGAGAGCATCGCCGAGTTGGCGAGTGTCCGCGTCGAACGGCCGGTGTCCGCACAGGAGTTGCGCCGCCGAAGCGTCCGACGCCGTCGACGGCGTACCCGTTCCGCGGTCGTCGCCGCCTTCGCCGTGTCGGTGCTCGGCGCGGGTGCCTACTGGAATTCCATGCGCGCGGACCTGTCGGCGGAGAATCCCTCCCGCCACGGAGAGGCTTCCCAGATGTCGGCGGCCCAGGAAGAACTGCGGGCCTATTACTCGGTTCTGCCGGACGCCTTCGCCACGCGGGATTCGACATCGGAGCTGTGGAAGCTGATGACCGCGCACTTCACGGAGAGGGCACAGAAGCGAGAAGCCGCTCTCGAAAGCGGCGGAGCCGACGACTTGGCGGCCACATGCGGACAGGTGGAACCCACCACCACCTTCACCGTCGGCGACCCCCGCAGCGTCGGACCCGACACCGTCCGCGCCCGCGTGACGAGCGACAGCGCTCCGGAATCGATCGAGGTCGAACTCGATCTCCGCACCATGAGAATCTCCAAGTGGTCCTGCCCCGAAGGTTCCTGACCGCGCACGCCCTTGGCTCCGCTGTCTCCGCGCGGGGCCATTCCCCTTCTCACGCCGGGTGCTCGGCGCACAGGCAGCCGACCCCCTTGTCGATCCAGTCCCGCTCGGTCCACTCCGGGTGCCGCTGGATCATGAGCGCCCTGACCTCCTCGACGATCGTCTCCTCGCTCGTCGCGGAGTCGCGGCGGACCCACGTCTCGTCCCGCAGCAGCCGGAGATAGTCGCGGACGTTCGCGAGCAACTCCGGCCCGCCCACGGCACCGTGACCGGGCACCACGACCCGTGCCCCCTCGCCCGCGAGCCGCTCCATGACCGCCAGCCAGCGAGTGCCGGAGACATCGGTGTCGTACGGCGGGAACCACGGGAAGATGGCGAACTGTCCCGCCTCCACCAGATCCCCCGTGAACAGCACGCCCGCGTCCGGCACCCGGATCACCTGGTCGCCCCTGGTGTGCGCCCGGCCCGTGGCCCTCAACTGCACGACCCGGCCGCCCAGTTCGAGGTCGTACGCCTCGTCGTAGACCAGGTCGGGCTCCGGCAGCACGACACCTTCGAGCTGCCGGGCGACCGGCTCACCCAGCCCCCGGAACATGTCGAGGTAGCCCGCGCCCTTCACCTTCAGGTCCTCGGCCTGCGCGCGGTTCACGAGGAACGTCGCCTCGCCCGCGAACGCCTGCGCCCCGAAGGCGTGTTCAGGGTGGAAGTGAGTCGTCGTCAGATACAGCCTGCGTCCCCTGGCGTACTCGGACGCGAATTCCAGCACCTTCTCGGCGTTGCGCGGCCCCAGACCCGTCTCCACGACGAGCACGGCGTCCCGGCCGCCGATGACACCGATGTTGGGCACCAACTGCACCCGCCTGTCGGGCACGATCACCAAGTCGCGGCCCAGTTCCCGCACTTCGGCGATGCGGACGGCGGGGTCGTGCGACACACGGTCGGGCATGGTGACTCCTCAGCGGTACGGCGATCTCGTTCGCCCTCCACTCCACCGCCGGTCCCGGACCGGTGTCCAAGACCGATCCTGTGCGGCCGATACCGCGTCGGTATCATCGCCGGTCATGGAGCTACGTACGCTGCGCTACTTCGTGGCGGTTGCCGAGGAACTCCACTTCGGCCGGGCCGCCGCGCGTCTGCGGATGACCCAGCCGCCGCTGAGCCGGGCGATCAAACAGCTGGAGACTGAGCTCGGCTGTGTCCTTCTGCTCCGCTCGCCCACGGGGGTGGCGCTCACCTCGGCCGGCGTCCTCCTCCACGAGGAGGCGTGCGCGCTGCTGGCTCAGGCCGACCGGGTGCGGGCCCGGGTGAGTGCCCTGGCCGGACCGGTCACCCTGACCGTGGGCACCCTCGCCGACAGCGCGGAGCAGTTCGGCACGCGGCTTGCCGCTGCCTACCGGGAGCACCATCCCGCCGCCCGCATCCTCATCCGCGAGTCGGACCTGACCGATCCGACGGCGGGACTACGGGCCGGACTCGTCGACGTGGCGCTGACCAGGGAACCCTTCGACGACACCGGCATCACCACCCGCACCCTGCGCTCGGAACGGGTCGGCGTGGTCCTCCGTACGGACGACCCGCTCGCCCACCGTGAGAGCCTGCGCCTGGCCGACCTCGCCGAGCGCCGCTGGTTCCGCTTCCCGGACGGCACGGACCCGGTGTGGCAGGCCTACTGGACGGGGTCGGCGGAAGACGGCCGACGCCGGGACGGGCCCGTCGTGCGGACGGCTCGGGAGTGCCTGCAATCCGTCCTGTGGAACGGCACCGTGGGGCTGATGCCGCTCGGGCACGCCCTGCCGGAGGGGCTGACGGTGGTGCCGTTGGCCGACATGGCGCCGAGCAGGTTGGTCATCGCCTGGCGGGCCGACGGCACCACTCCACTGATCCGGTCCTTCGTGCGGATCGCCGAGACCGTGCATGGCACCGCTGATCGGACTCGCGCGGGATGAAGGCCGCGCGTTCCCCGCAGGTCGAACCGTATGAGACGCCGTGCACCGGTATTGCCTCCACGCCCCGCGCCCCGTTACCTTGCGGCAAAGTTACAGGCCAGCTACGCGATGCGGTCCGGCGCATCGGTGTTCGGCGAGCGGAACGGGCATCGGGTGACAGGTCGCGGCAAGGGACAACTGGAGGCGCAGTACGGCCTCCTCACGAGCATCGCCACCGAGGCGGGCGTCTCGCTCAGCACGGTGTCCAAGGTGGTGCACCGGCGCCGGGACGTCGGCGCCCGGACGCGCGAGCGGGTCGAGGAACTCCTCGTGCGGCACGGCTTCGTCCGGCCCTGGGAGCCGGATCCCGCGACACCCCGGCAGATCATCGCGGTCTTCCGTGACCTGTCCGGTCCGTACACGCTGGAGGTGGTCCGCGGCATCGTGGACGCGGCCGGAGAGCTCGGCATCGACGTGGTCACCGGCACGACGAGCCGCCGGTCGATCTCCGGGTGGCTTGAGCGGTGCGTCGCCCTCGGTGCGGCCGGGATCGTCATCGTGATCTCGATGCTGTCCGAGGAGGACCAGCACCGCATCGTCGAACAGCGCCTCCCCGTGGTCCTGATCGACCCGCTCAGCGCACCCTCCGAGGACATCCCCAGCATCGGCGTGACGAACTGGAGCGGCGCCCGCGACGCCGTGCAGCACCTGCTGGACCTCGGCCACACCCGGATCGGCATGGTCGCGGGCCGCTCCCACTCGCTGGCCGGGGCGGCCCGCGTGCACGGCTACCGGGCCGCGCTGGCGGAGGCCGGGATCGCCTACGACCCGACGATCGTCCGCTCCACCGACTTCGACTACGCCGAGGCGCTCGCCACCGGCGCCCAGATCCTGCACGCCGACGACCCGCCCACGGCCGTCTTCGCCGCCAGCGACGCACAGGCGCTCGGCGTACTGGAGGCGGCCCGGCAGCACGGCCTGGCCGTACCGGACGACCTGGCGGTGATGTCCTTCGACGACACGCTCGTCGCGGCGATGGCCTGCCCGCCCCTGAGCGCCGTACGCCAGCCCTTCGAGGAACTGGGCCGCGAGGCCACCCGGGTGCTCCTCGAACTCGCCCAGGGCCGGCCGCCCGTGTCCCCGCGCATAGAGCTGGCCACGGAACTCGTACTGCGGACTTCGACATCCGTGCGGAGACGCGTCAATACCACGTAACTCCCCATTCCGCGAAACACTTTCGAAATGCGGCGGTGACATTGCCATGTCCGCTGCGAATACTGGCTTCCTGCCCGGACCCCCTCCCGGTGAAAGGAAAGCCGTTGACAAGAACCTGGGTGCGAAAGGCTTTCGCGTGGGCGACAGCCTTCGGCACAGGCGTGGCATTCGCCATCGCCTCTGCGACAAGTGCGTCGGCCTATCAGCCGAGTTCCGCCAATCTGTATACGGCGACCAACACCGCCGCGTGCAACAAGAGCCCGTGCGTGCTCTATCCGAAGTCGGCCCAGTTGCCGGACGGCCGGATCGTGGCCACCTTCGAGAACGACCAGACCGCCCCGGTGGGCCAGACACTGCCCGTGTACAAGAGCGACGACAGCGGCACGACGTGGGCGAAACTGTCCGACGTCAAAGCCCCCGCCTATCTCTCCGGCGACTCCAAATACGCGAAATACACGAGCAATTGGACCAACCCGTATCTCTATGTGCTCCCGCAGAACGTCGGCAGCCTGAGCGCCGGCACCCTGCTGCTCGCGAGCATCGTCTCCGGCGACGACTACTACTACCAGGAGCAGAAGGCCGCCAACTCCAGCTGGACGCCCACCAGTGACGGCGACCGCAAGGACGTGGCGCTCGCCCTGTACTCCAGCACGGACGACGGCGCGACCTGGACCGTCCAGAGCATCATCGCCGCCGGCGGCTGGCAGGGCGGCAGCGCGGGCAGCATCGGCCGGGTCTCCACCGCCAACACCTCCGCCCAGGTCGACCCTGTGTGGGAACCCCATCTCCTTGCCCACAACGGGCAGCTCATCGCCTACTACTCCGACGAGGACGACTACACCGGCTACAACACCAGCACCGGTGCGCCGACCCTCGACCCGGCCAACGACACGGCGACGGACTCCGGCGGCCAGGTCCTCGTCCACCGCACCTGGGACGGCTCCAGCTCAACTACCTGGAGTTCCCCGGTAGTTGACGTCCCCGGCGCGACGGTGAGCATGGGCAGCGGCAAGACGGAGATCGGCGGCGGCCGACCCGGCATGACGACCATCGCCCCGACGACCGACGGCAAATGGCTTCTGACGTACGAGTACTGGGGCGGCGGTACGAACGTCCGCTACCGCATCTCCGACGACCCGACGAAGTTCTTCTCCGCCACGGACAACCCGATCACCTCCCTGCCCGTGCCCTCCGGCGGGGCAACCCTGGCAACCGGCGGCAGCCCGGTCCTCCTCCCCATGCCGGACGGCCGGATCGTCTACAACGCGGCGGGCAGCGGCGACGTCTGGGTGAACGAGTCCGGGCTCTCCACCGGCACCTGGAAGGAGTACAAGACGTCGATCGCGGCCGGGTACAGCCGCACGCTCCAGTACGTCGACGGCACCGGACGCGTGCTCATACTCCAGGCGTCGTGGAGCGGCACCAGCGTCGGCCCCGTCAAGTACGCAGAGGTCGACCTCGGCCGCTCCGACGGCGCCTACTACAGCCTCGTCAACCGGCTCACCGGGCAGGTGCTCAGCCCCGCGTCCGGCAAGACCCAGGACGCCAACCTCACAGGGAACACCCCGGACCTCGTCCTGAGCGCCGCCAACTCCACCGACGCCACCCAGCGTTGGCACCTCACCGCCAAGGGCAGCAACATCACGCTGCTCAACAAGGCGGGTGGCCGCTCGGTCGCCATCTGGACCGGCACCGCGACGGCGGGGCAGAAGCTGGCCCAGTGGGTCGACGACGGAGCCACCGACAAACAGTGGACCCAGGTCGCGTCCTCTACCAGCGGCTACTACAAGCTCCGCTCGGTCCTCAACACCAGCCTCTACATGACCGGTTCGGCCGCCGGCGGTTCCGTCACCGTCGCGGCGGCGACCACCGACGGCTCCCAGGACTGGCAACTGGTCCAGGACCCACTGCCCACGGCCTCCACCTTCACCCTGAAGGGCACCAACTCCGGCCGCTGCCTCGACGTCCCGAACGGCGCGACGGGCGTCCAGGTCCAGATCTACGACTGCTCCGGCAACGCCAGCCAGACCATCACGCAGAACACGGCCGGCGAACTCCGCGTCAACGGCAACTGCCTTGCCGCGAACGGCGACGGCACCACCGCGGGCACCACGCTCATCCTCTGGGCCTGCAACGGGAAGTCCAGCCAGAAATGGGCGTTCCGCGTGGACGGCACCATCGTCAACCGCTCCAACGGCCTGGTCATCGACGTGACCAACTGGGGGACGGCCAACGGCTCGAAGGTCGAGCTGTGGACCGGTCTCGGCACCGCCACCCAGCAGTGGACCCGCAGCTAGCCCGAGAACAGAAGCGGCGCCACCGTCGGAGACGGTGGCGCCGCTCCTCGTGGGTGTCCCCGCCGCTCCTCGCGCTCGACACTCACCGGCACCGCGTGCTGCCGCAGCACCGTCGCCCGCTCACCGGGCTCCAGGGCCACCTTGGCGAACCCGAGCAGGGACCGCACCGGCCGGGTCACCTGGGCGACCGGATCGATCGCGTACACCTGCACCGTCTCGGCACCCGCGACCGCCCCCGTGTTCCGCACCCGCGCGCTCACCGTGAACTCACCGTCCACCGGCACCAGTTCACGGTCCACGCCGAGCCCGTCGATCTCGAACGTCGTGTACGGCAGCCCGTGCCCGAAGGGGAACGCCGGTGTCGGGTCGAGGTTGGAGAGCCGGCTCTGCCGGTCGCCCAGCGGTGCGTGCAGGTAGGTGTAGGGCCGGCCGCCGGGTGTGGTCGGGATCTGCACGGGCAGCTTGCCGCTGAAGTCCGCCTGACCGGCGAGGAGTCGGGCCACCGCGAGCTTGGAGTCCAGGCCCTTGACCGGCGGGACGCTGCCCGAGGCGAGGTAGGCGTCGACCTGGGGTCCGTTCAGGATGTAGTCCTTCAGGTAGGTCAGCGCTTCCGACTTGTGCTTGGTCGACTTGTTCAGCGACAGGAAGTTCGACGGGTTGCCGACAATGTTCGCCGGGCTGCCGGCGCCGCCGGTCAGGGCCGGGAACGCGGTGTAGCCCAGCTCGCCCTTCTTCAGGAAGTCGGGCCCGGGGCGATGTTGGCGTACTCCCAGGTGCCCATCACCTCCATCGCGGCCTTGCCCGTGCAGAGCAGCGCGGTCGAGGCGCTACCGGACCGAAAGGCTTTCGGATGCCCCGCCGTGGGTCGCCTGCCTGCTGGCCGGGACACTGACACGGAATTCACACCCAGGACAAGCACGGGAAATTCCCCGGCTACGAAAGACTTTCGTAGCGCGGGGGGCGTGCTTGCCCCGGAGGCTCACCGGAACTCCTGCACCACCTGGATCTCGCCGACGATGTGGGCGTTGAACTCGTCCAGCTCCTCGGCCGGCACCCACAGCTCCAGAATCGTCCGGCCGCCCGCCTGCCGGACGGGATACCGGGTCAGGAACTTCGACTCCACCTCGAACCGCGTCACGAAACCGGCGCCGTCGTGCTTGACGTTCCAGGCCCGCGCGATCCTGATCGCGTAGTCCTCGTTGAGGACGGGGTAGAAGATCGGCTGCTCGGGCAGCCGGGGCGGCCAGGCACGCCAGTCGAGCGCCCGGACCAGGTCCAGCTCCACGGGGCCGGTGGGGCGCCAGAGGGTGGTCGTCGGTCGCCGGTTCGTCATCGGAGTCGCTCTCTGCGTCAGGATCAGGACAGGGGCAGGTCAGGGATCAAGTCGGGGATCAAGGGGTCGTGGCGGACGATATCCGCGGCATCCAGGGGCCGGCCACGGAGTTTCGACCCCGGGTGGCCGACGCCCGACCCCGACCCGATGCCGCCGTACCACGGGTCGCTACCGCCCGAACGCCCGCGCGGGTGTTGGGATGGGGACGGCAGAAAGGGGCCGTGGTGGACGGTGACGGGGTTGGCGGGTCCGAGGAGGGCTCGGCGGATCGGTTCGTGCTTGCGCGGCGGGCGGTCTCCGCGATCGGGTCGACGCTCGACGAGCGCAGGACCGCGGCGGAGTGCGCGAGGTTCCTCGTCGACGAGCTGTGCGAGGCCGCGGCCGTCGACCTGTTCGCGCAGGACGAGGCGCGCCCGGCACGGCACGGCATGCTGCACCCGATGGCGGCCGTCGGCCGCAAGGAACTGCTGGACAGTCTGCGCAGCGCGCCACGCGAGGACGTCATGGTCCGCGCTCTGGACGCCGGCCACCCGATCACCACCTCCTTCACCACCAACGACCACGGCGTCCTGGCCGCCCTGTCCGTGCCGCTCACCGCCTGGGGCAAGGCCTACGGCGCACTCCTCGCCATCCGCGCCGGACAGACGTTCGGCGACGACGAGGCCGCCGCCGTGCACTACGCGGCCCGGCTCACCGCCGCCCATCTGCACCACGCCGTCGAACACCACCGACTGCGCACCACCGCCCTGAACCTGCAACAGGTCCTGCTCACCGAGCCCAGCCGCCCCCACCCCAACATCGAGATGGCCACCCGCTACCTCCCCGCGGGCAGCGGCACCCTCGTCGGCGGCGACTGGTTCGAGGCCGTACGACTGCACTACGGCCGCACCCTCCTCGTCATCGGCGACGTCATGGGGCACGGCCTGGACGCGGCGGTCGACATGAACGCCTACCGCTCGATGCTGCGCTACGTCGCCTCCACCGACCTGCCGCCCCACCGCATCCTGCGCCAGATGGACACCGCCATGTCCGAGGAGCACAACCGCCGCCCCGCCACTTGCCTACTCGCCCTCGTCGACCCGGACCGGGGCACCGCCGCCTTCGCGAGCGCGGGCCATCTGCCGCCCGCCGTCTTCCACCGCGACGGCGCCGGTGAACTGATCTCCGTCCCCGTCGGCCCGCCCCTCGGCACTGGCTCCGCCGACTACGACATGACCACGCTCACCCTCACCCCCGACGACACCTTGGTCATGTTCACCGACGGGCTGGTCGAGCGGCGTGGCGAGGACATCGACGTCTCGCTGTCCCGTCTGGCCCGGCTGCGCCTCCACCCCGGCCAGGGCGTCTCCCGCCTCCTCGACGACATCGTGCTCCGCCTCCATGTCCAGGAGGCCGAGGACGACGTCGCCGCGATCGCCGCCCGGCTGCGTCCCAGAGGTTCGATTCCCGGTTGACTTCGCAAACGGGAAACAGGGGTACGGCGCCGGTGTCCCCGGCCGGGTCGGATCATGCACCGGCCAGCCGTCCCCCATGGTTTGGCAACACCTCGGCAACGCCCGGATGGTGACGGTCACGGCTTGGCCAACCCCTTTCCGCACGTTGGCCGCAAATTCACCGCACGCCCCTGACACCCCTTGCCGAGCAAGGCGGAGAGTGATCCGAGGTCTGGTCCACGAGATCCCTCGAAGCTCTTCAAGAAGGGGCAATCATGGCCGAGTTGACACGTCGTAGACTCCTGGGTTCGGCCGCCGGCGCACTGGGCGGTGCCGCGGCTCTCTCCCTCCTCCCGCCGAGCGTCCAGAAAGCCGTCGCCGCCGAGCCGCCGAAGAACGGCTCGCTGCGGGACATCGAACACGTCGTCATGCTGATGCAGGAGAACCGGTCGTTCGACCACTACTTCGGCACTCTCTCCGGCGTTCGCGGTTTCGCCGATCCGCACGCTCGCAAACTCGACACCGGGCGCAGCGTCTTCTACCAGCCGGACGCGGTGAACCCGAAGGGTTACCTCCTCCCGTTCCACCTCGACACCCACACCTCAAGCGCCCAGGCCATCCCGTCCACCAGCCACGCCTGGTCGGTGCAGCACCAGGCATGGAACAACGGCAAGATGGACCGGTGGCTGCCCGCCCACCGCGCGGCCGACGGTGTCAACGGCCCCTATGTGATGGGCTATTACACGCGCGAGGACATACCGTTCCAGTTCGCGCTCGCCGAGACCTTCACCATCTGCGACAACTACTTCTGCTCGGTGTTCGGGCCGACCTGGCCCAACCGGCTGATGTGGATGACCGGTTCGATCGACCCCGGCGGCACCCAGGGCGGCCCGATCATCAGCAACGTCGCGCCGACGCCGTACCGCTGGACGACGTACGCGGAACGCCTCCAGAACGCCGGTGTCAGCTGGAAGGTGTACCAGGAGGAGGACGACTACGGCACCAACATGCTGGAACAGTTCGCCTCGTTCAAGAACGCCAAGCCCGGCTCCGACCTGTACGAGCGGGGTGTACGGCCGCAGGCGCACGGCACGTTCGAGGACGACGCGCGCAACGACCGGCTGCCGACGGTGTCGTGGATCTGCCCCACGAGCTACCAGTCGGAGCACCCGGACTACCTCCCGGCCGCCGGCGCCGACTACGTCGCGTCGAAGATCGAGGCCATCGCCTCGAACCCGAAGGTGTGGCGCAAGACCGCGTTCATCCTCAACTACGACGAGAACGACGGCCTGTTCGACCACGTCGTGCCGCCGACCCCGCCCGCGGGCACGAAGGACGAGTTCATCCAGGGGCTGCCGATCGGCGGCGGCTTCCGGGTGCCCGCCATCATCATCTCGCCCTGGACCGTGGGTGGTTGGGTCGCCTCCGAGGCCTTCGACCACACCTCGGCGCTGCAGTTCCTGGAGCGGTTCACCGGCGTCGAGGAGCCGAACGTCACCGACTGGCGCCGGGAGACCTTCGGCGACTTCACCACCGCGTTCCGCTTCCGTGACGCCCGCCCGCGCTCGCCCCGGCTGCCCCACGACACGGCGGAGCAACTGGAGAAGGCGCAGGAGGAAGTGGCGACCCTGCCGAAGCCCACCCTGCCCGGCGCGGACCAGAAGTTCCCGCACCAGGAGCGGGGCCGCCGCCCGCACGTCTGACCCGGACCACCAACACGGCGGCCCCGGCCGGTGTCACCCGGCCGGGGCCGCACGCGGCCGAGATGGTCTGTTCGGCGAAGCCGCAGCCGAACAGCGGCACGTGGGCCAGCGGCGTCTGACCCGGACCGTGGCGACGGGCGGCCTCGCCCGCTGTCACCCGGCCAGGGCGCCCCGCGCCACCGACAGCGCCTGCCCGGCATAGCCGCGCCCGAACAGCACCACATGCACCAGCAGCGGAAACAGCTGGTGCAGCCCGACGCGGTCGGTCCAGCCGGGGGCGAGCGGCGCGGCCTGCTGATATCCCTCCAGCACCTCGGACAGATACGGGCAGCCGAAGAGGCGCAGCATCGCCAGGTCGGTCTCCCGGTGTCCGCCGTGCGCGGCCGGGTCGATCAGCCGGACGTGTCCGTCGGCGCCCCACAACACGTTGCCGTCCCACAGATCGCCGTGCAGCCGCGCGGGCGGCTCGGCGGGACCGGCGAGTTCGGGCAGCCGTGCGCAGACCCGTTCCACCACCGCGGCCTCGGCGTGCTCCAGGGTGCCCATGTCGACCGCGCTGCGCAGATAGGGCAACACCCGTTGTCCGACATACCAGTTGGGCCAGTCGGCGGCGGGAACGTTGCGCATCGGGGCGAGCCCGATGAACGCCTCCGTGGGTCCGTCGGGCGGCGGCGCGCCGAACGCCGGTGCCCCGGCGGCGTGCAGGGCGGCCAGGTCACGACCGAAGCGCAGTGCCGCCCGGGCACTCGGGGGACCGGTGCGGACGCGATCGGTGACCAGCCACCGCTCGTCCCGGCCGCGCACGGCGGGAACACGGACGGTACCGGCGTCCCCCAGCCAGCGCAGCCCCGCCGCCTCGGCCCGCACCGCGCCGGGCGCCTGGGCCCGCTTCACCATCACCAACTGCCCGCCGTCGAGGGCGACTTCGGTGAGCGCCCCGGACAGCGGACGTTCACCGGCCACCGTGCACCCGGTGAGCCGCGCCGCCGCCGCACCCGGAGTCTCGCCTTCGATCACCGGGACAGCGTACGACCGGTCAATCCGCCCGCGACGGAAGGACATTGCCGAGGCCGGACTCGCGCAGCACCCGCTCCACCGTCTCCTCCAGCGGGCTCGCCGCCGGGACCACCGTCTCGACACCACCGGGGAGCACGTCCAACGGCCGGTACCACTCACGGAGTTGGTGCTCGCTCACCTCGTCCGCGATGGGCTTCGTGGCGTGCCGGGCCAGGGTCTCCTCGAACGGCACGTCGAGGTAGTAGCAGTGCGTGCGGCCCGGATGGTCGGCGAGCAGCCCGGCCAGCATCTCGCCGTAGTGGGCGAAGTGGAGGATGCCTTCCAGCACGGTGTGGAAACCGTGCGCCAGGGCGTGCCGGACGGTCAGGTCGATCAGGCCGATGTTCGCGCCGCCGGGAATGTCGCGCTCGCGCAGCACCTCGCGGCGGAGGACGTCCTGGCGCACCAGGGCGATACCGCGCCCGTACCGCTCGCGCAGGGCGGTGGCCACCGTGCTCTTGCCGGAGGCGCTGTTGCCGCGCAGCACGATCAGCCGGGTGGGGGAGGAGGGCGGCGGGGTCACCGGGGCACCCTACCGGTCAGGTGTCGCCCAGTGACCGAGTGGGCACATTGCGTCTCCTGGGGCCCGTCCACTCTGGTTGTATCGTGAGAAAATGGTGTGACAGCGGTGATGGGCGGCAGGGCCATGATGCACGCGACGATCGACTACGCGGCGGTGTTCCAGGGGCTGCCCGGGATGGTGGCGCTGCTGACACCCGACCTGGTGTACGCGGACGCCAACGAGGAGTTCCTGCGCATGTCCGGCCGCACCCGCGAGCAGGTCGTCGGCCGTTTCCTCTTCGACGTCTTCCCCGACAACCCGGACGACCACGCCGCCACCGGCATGCGCAACCTGGAGACTTCGCTGCGTCGCGTCATCGCCACCGGTGAGCGCGACACCATGGCCCTCCAGCGGTACGACGTCGAGTCCGCGGCCTGCCCCGGGCAGTGGGAGGAGCGCTACTGGAGCCCGGTCAACACACCGCTCCTCGATCCGGACGGCAAGGTGGTGCTGCTGGTCCACCGGGTCGAGGAGGTCACCGAGCTGATCCGGGCCCGCGGCGGCTCCGGCGGCGGTCGCACCCGGGTGCTGGAGGCCGAGCTGTACACCCGTGCCCGCGAACTGCAGGAGGTCAACGAACGACTGCGCGGCGCCCACGCCCGTGAACGCGAGGTCGCCCTCGCCCTCCAGGAGGCGATGCTGCCCACCCGCCGACAGAGCACGAGCCACCAGATCGCCGTCCGCTACCGGCCCGCCGTCGGTTCCTTGAACGTGTGCGGAGACTGGTACGACGTGGTCGACCTGGTCGGCGGCAACCGTATCGGTGTGTCCGTGGGGGACGTCGTAGGCCACGGCCTGGCCGCCGCCGGCGTCATGGGCCAGCTGCGCAGCGCCCTCACCGCCACCTCCCGGGTCGCGGACGGCCCCGCCCAGGCCCTCGACATCCTGGGCCGCTACGCCAACGTCGTCGACGGTGCCGAATCCGCCACCGTCGTCACCACCTTCGTCGACTTCGACGACCACACCATCACCTACAGCAGCGCCGGACACCCACCGCCCGTCCTGGTCCGTCCCGACGGCCGCGTGGAATTCCTCGACCGGGCCACCGACCCGCCCCTCGACGCCCGCCCCGCCCCGACGCCCAGACCGCAGGCCGAAACCACGTTCACACCCGGCACCACCCTGGCCCTCTACACCGACGGCCTGATCGAACGCCGCCACGAGGACATCGACAGAGGCCTGATCCGCCTCGCCGACTCCCTCGTCCGCCACCGCGACACCGACCCCGAAGCCCTCGCCGACGCCGTACTCCTCGAACTCCTCCCGCACGGCGGCGCCACCGACGACACGGCCCTGATCATCGTCCGACTGTGACGACCGGCGGCAGGGCGATCCCGGTCATACGACGATGCAGGTCAGCGCCGCCCACAGCAGGGGCGAGTGCTCGATACGGCCGTCCGCGCGCCAGCGGTCGAGCTGCTCGCGCTGCCAGCGGCCGAGCCGGTGCACGGGGTCCTCGTGCTCGTGCGCCGCGTCGACCGCGACGATCGCCTCCGACAACGGGCGTACGGAGTCCGGCAGTTGGGCCAGCCGATGGAAGGCGAAGCTGGTCGGCAGCACCCAGCGGGTGGCGGTGACCAACTCCGCACCGTTGTGCAGCATCGCCGTCGCGGGCCCGAACGACTCGGCGAACCGCAGATCACCGCCGCTCTCACAGCCGATCAGGGCGACACGGGCCGGCGCCGGCCAGATCCGCGCGCCCGGCTCGCCGTCCACGCGCAGCGGGAGCGTCCCCAGCAGCAGATCCTTGGCCGACAGCGGCCGATGCGTGCGCACCGCCTCGGCCAGACCGACGGTCTCCGCGGTGCAGGACAGGTGCAGTGTGCCGTCCTCGCTCTGCCCGCCCTCGACCGGCGCACCGCTGACATGCCCGACGTACAGCAGCCTGCGGGCGCCCTTGCGGAGCACACCGCTCAGCCAGTCCCGGTCCAGGTCGGTACGGCGGAAGGCCTCCGCCGGGGTCGCGACGGACGGTACGACGCCGCCCGCGTCGAGATGGCGCCGGACCAGCGACAGCAGTTCGGGGTCGGAGCCGAGCGGCCCGAGCACCGAACCGAGCGGGGAGTCGGCGCGGAAGCCGGGGACACGGGGGTCGAGGACGAGAACGACAGGGCCCGTGTCCGCGCGCTGTGTCGCTGCGGCCGACGGATTTCGTGGCCGTACCGACGCCGGTGCGGTGGTCACCACGTCCGCCAGGTCGATGAGCCGGACATCGTCGTCGTCGACGGCGAGCAGCTCCCAGGGGACCTGGGCGACCCGGGGCGACGGCTGGATCCGTACCAGCGGACGGCCCGCCCGCTCCGACACCTGACGTATCTGCGCCGTCAGCCCCTCCGGCCACAGCGCCTCGGCCAGTGTCCGTGCGAGCCGCCCCTCGCTGTCGTGTTCGGCCAGCGCGCCCGTGAACGCCCGCCGCATCCCCTCCGTCCCGGCATCCGCTCCCGGCAGGGCATCGGAGAGCGCGCGGACCGCCCGGTCGACCTCGTCGCCGGGGCCGTGCCCCGTGCCGAACCCCCGGGCCCCGCCGGCCCAGGTCCAGGTCATGAACAGATCACCGGCGTCGGCCAGCCGGATCTGGACCACCGGGCGGCTCGTCATGTCGTCGGTGATCCAGAACGGCACCTCCTCCGCGTCCACGATCGGCCGCCGGTAACGGAACTCGGCCGCCGCGATGTACTCCTGGAGCGCGACGCGTCCCGGGCCCGACTGCGCCGACATCCGCACCTTCGGCGGCGGCGAGACCCGCAGTCCGGCGGAGGCGGCGGCCTCGGCGGCCACCCCACCGAGGGTCATCGTGCCGTTCGCGTGCCCGTACGTTTTCATGGCCGCATTCGGGAAGACCGACGCGAGGTCCTCAACCGGAACGGAGGCCGGGGCGGAAGTCGGGGCGGAAGTCGGGGCGGAAGTCGGGCTCGGATTCAGGGCCAACGAAGCGCCCGCGCAACGGTGTTCGGCCAGTTCGAAGAGCAGCCCCTGGTCCTGTCGGCGGATCACCAGACGGAACACCAGCTCTACGGCGTCCTCGGCGAGCCGCAGCCACTCATTGCGCGCGTGGGCGGTGGCGAAGTCGTAGCGAGCCGCCTCCAGGGCCAGCGCGGCGGGCAGCGCGAGGGAGAGCGCGTTGTCGATGGACTCCCGCTCCCGGTCGCCGTGGTCGGTCCGGTTCAGGTTGTCCTCAAGGGTGCGTGCGAGCATGAGGTCGACCTGCGCGCACCGTTCGTACACCTCCCGTTCCTGGTACACGTCCCGGGCTTCCTGTGCCAGCCGCTTCATCTCGTCGATGTCGCCCCGGGCGTAGGCGTGCTGGGCGCCCAGCAGCATGCTGTCGGCGGCGGCGATCGAGGCACCGAGCCGTTCGAACCGCTCCAGGCTCGCCGCCAACAGGCCCTCCGCGCCGCTGTCGTCGCCGCGCTGACCGGCGAGGAAGGCACGCGCCTGTTCGCAGACCGCGAGGTCGCCGGACCACCCCTGCCGCTCGAAGAACGCGGACGCCTCCGCGAACAGCCGCTCCGCCAGGTCGAGTTCGCCCTGATGCAGCGCGGCGTACGCCCGGTGCGCCAGCAGTGTCTGCTGCTCACCGGTGTCCCCCGACAACCGGAAGCGCTCCTCGGCGCGCGCGAAATGGTCCTCGGCCGCGTCGAAGCGGCCGGTCGACGCGCAGATCATGCCGAGGGCGACCAGCAGTCGCGGGATGGTCTCCACCGCCGTCTCCGGCGTGGTCGACAGCAGCGCCGACGCCTGTTCCTCGGCGGCTCCCCAAGCACCCCGGTCCATCAGCAAGTGCACCCGGTTCAGGCCGAGTTCGGAGGTGCGCAAGCCATCGGGGTCGTCGAACTCGGGCAGCCTGAGCGCCGCCTCGTCGAGACAGTCCAGCGCCTCGTCCAAGTGCCCGGTCCTGCGCAGCAGATCGGACCTGGCGATCAGCGTCCGCAGCACCAGCTCCAGCCACAGCTGACGTCCGCGCGGCCCCATCGGCGCCGACGCGATGCCGTCGAGCAGAACGTGGGACCGGTCGATGGCGTCCTGCGCCGCCCCAAAGTCCGTGGCGGCGAGCTGGACACTCGCCACGTTCGCCAGCAGGTGCGCGCGCAGGAACCGTACGTCGGGCGAGTCCTCAAGGGACTCGGCCAGCGTGAGCAACTCCTCGTAGACGGCCAGCGCGGCGGCGACTTCGGCCTTGAGGTGATGTTCCTCGGCCCGGGCCAGAGCGCTGTCGAACGGTTCACCGTAGAGCGGTGTCACCGTACCGGCGCCGTCCGGCGTGTCGTCTTCCTGGTCCGGCATCCGTCAGTAGTCCTCATCGATGGTGGCGGCGGCGATCTCGGCGAGGAACGGTGCGGAGGAACTGCCGTGCGGCAGCGCGTCGTACGCGACAGGCTGTGCCGCCGCCGCGAGGCGCCGCCGGACCAGTGTGCGGACCGCGTCGCGTTCGGCACCGGTTTCCGGACCCGGTCCGGGGTCGAAACCGGGCAGCAGTACGCCGAGTTCGACGCGCGGCCGGGTCTCGTCGGCCGGTAGGTCCAGGTCCGCCCGGCCGGTCCACATGTCGTCCCGCCTGGCGAGGACGACCCGTTTCCGCGGACCGTCGTTCACCCGGACCTCCGCCGCGAGGGGTGCACCGCTCGCGGGTGCCGCGCTGTGGGCGACGACGTCGACCTCGAACTGTCGTCGCGCGCCGAGTGCGCGGGCGGTCCAGGACACCGCGGCCTCGGAGGCGTCGACGAGCCCGGGCGGATAGCGGCGCCAGTCGTTGGTCCCCGAGCCCCGGGCGATCAACCGGCCGCCGGCGACGAGCAGTTCGCCCGCCGCGAGGGCGTAGCCGTCGGACCGGTCGAACAGCGCGCCGGGGGCCGGCGGAGCGGCCGCCGGACCGGGCCGGTCCAGGAGCAAGCGCAGTCGGCGCAGTTCAGGGCCGTCCAGACCGGCGCCGTCCGCCGCGTCGTCGATCAGCCGCAGCACGCTCTCCAACCGGCGTGCCGTGTCCGTCGAGGACCCCGGTGCCGCGCGCCACCACTGGATCAGCGGGTCGAGGGCGGCCCGGTGGTCCTCGATCAGCTGGGCCGCGCAGTCGTCGGGCTGGTCGCCGGAGTCACCGAAGCCGTCACCGCTGTCGAACAACTGCTGGCACCGATGGGTCAGCGCCGCCAACTCCAGCCCCAGTACGTCCGGTTGGAGCGCCGGTATGCCGTCGAGGTGTGAGGCCGGCCACCAGCGGGCCGCCCAGTGCCCGAAACCGAGCCGGGCGGCGTCGGCCGCCAGGGTGGTCGGGTCCGCCCGCACTCGTACCTCGGCAGGCTCGCCCGTCGCGCAGGCCTGCACGGCCGCGGCGGCGCCCTCGCCGTAGACCGCCCACAGCCACTGCTGCGCCCGCCCCACGTCGTGGATCTCGGCGGCCGGCGGTCCCGAATTCCCGAGGACGGGCCAGGTCAGCACCGCTCCGGCGACGTCGAGCACCGCCACCGTGAAGTCGGGACCGGCACTGCCGACGGCGACCTGGACGATGCCCTCGTCGTCCCGCGTGACGCGGACATCCACGGGAGGCGGCGCCATCACGCACTCCTCGACTCGGCCGCTTCGGCCACGGCGGATGGTGGCGCCGCAGGCGTCGACAGCGCGCGCAGCGCCGACCGGACCCTGGCCCGGTGGTCCATCATCACTGAGCGGGCGACCCCGTCGAGCACCGCCCAGGCCGCCGCGGTGTCCGCCAGCGGCGCGTCGCGGACGTCCCGTCCGTGCAGTCGCACCCACAACCGCCGCATGTAGGCGGCCCAGGGCGTACGAAGGTCCTGGGCGAGGGCGTCCAGGACGCCGCCGTCCGGATCGGGGCGGGGAGAGACGGTCATCCGGCGGGCGCGCAGGACCGAGGCCTCCCGACGCCAACGGCTGTTGACCGCCCGGTGTGCGGAGGTCCGTCCCGGCGCCGGTTCCCCGGTGCCCAGCGGGTCGAGACCGACGGCGAGACGGCCGCCGAGTACGACGGCGACGCGCAGGCTCTCGTCGCACAGACCGAGCGGAGCGCAGCTACGGCCGACCTCGCGCCGGACGAGTTCCGGGACCGTCGGCAGTTCCTCGCGCCGGGCCGAGGACTGGAGCACGACGAAGAGCCGCTCGAAGAGCGTGCGGTCCAGCGGCGCCGGGAGCGTGGCCGTCGAGGCACCCCGACCGACCTGCGGACGCGGCGGCAACTGCCGCTCAGTCAGCCCCAGATGGGTCGGTAGATCCGCACGGCCCCAGAGCCTGTCCCCGCTCATGTCCGCCCACAGAGCGCGGCCGAACAGCTCACCGTCGCCCGCCTCGACCATGGCCCCGTACTCCGGTGAGTCCCGCGGCCCGTCCGGCCCGCCGCAGGCCTCCAGCACCTCGGCCGCCCGCGCGACCACCGCGGCCGTACCAGAGGTGGCAGCAGTCCGGCGGCTCTCCCATGCGAGGGCCAACTCCCTCTCAATACGCGCGTGTTGGGCGTCGTCGGCAAGGTGGCGCTTGAGCGCGTCCACCGTACGGCCGCCGTCCGAGTCCGCCACATCCTCGACCACGGCCCTGGCCAACGCGCCCGCGCCGCCGTCCGCACCGGCGGCGGGCGCTCCGTGCTCGGCGGCGAGTTCGAAGCACCGCTGGAAATACAGGTCCTGCGGATTGCCCGCCACCACGCCCAGCGCCCGGCGGGTCCGCTTGAGCAGGGTGAACCACTGTGCCGTCGCGACCAGCCGCGCGCCGGACTCCCGTATCAGCGTTTCGAGTTGGGCGGCCGGCTCCGGCGCGAGGAAGTCGGCGGCGAGTTCGGGATGCAGGGCGGGCCGGACGACCAACGGCAGCAGGATCAGCTTGACGGTCCGGGTCAGCGGGGCGCCCCCGGGACCGCTGAGCGGTTCAAGACCCGGCCCGAGAGCGCGCCAGGAGCCGTCGATGACCATGGCGCGCGGACGGCGCGCGTCGGTCGACTGGCTCGGAAGCGGCATGTCAGGAGGGTACGTCGTCCCGGATCGGGCGGTCGAACCTGGGATCGGTAGGCGAACGGGAGCACCTAGCGTCCACAGGGACAGCGGGAACCACGGGACACCACCCGATCAGAAGGAGGAACCGTCATGGGACTCTTCGGACGTCGCAAGAGCCGCGAGGAGCGGGCCGCGGACATCGCGGCACAGGTGGCCGGCGGCAAGGGCTTCTACGGCCGCAGCACCCGCGCCTTTCTCGGCAAGGAGGACTTCGCCAGGGTCCAGGAGTCGATGGGGGCGTACAACTCCGGCCTTGGCGTGCAGCAGTTGCTCGCGGCGGGAGCGCCGACCACGTCCGCCGTCGTGCTGTCGATCGGCGACACCGGCCAACTGATCAACCACGACCCGGTCGTCGACCTGGTCCTCAAGCCGTCCGGCAGCGCCGAGCAGATCACCCTGCGGGCCATCGTCTCCAAGCTGCGGATCCCCCGCACCGGCGACGAGGTGCTGCTGGTCGCGGACCCCGCCCGGCCGGGTGCCTACCTCTACGCCGGGGACGGTACGACCCCGTGACGCCACCACCCCGCCCTGTGCGGGGGCCTCCGGTGCAAGGCGGTGGTCGACCCGGCCGGCGGGCGTTTCCGGGTCGAGTTGTGAGCATTTTCAGCGAGGCGAGTCCACAGAGGACAGGAACGGAGGCCAGGCCGTGCGTAGCCGTACCGGTGTCTTCATCGGCAATCTGCTGTTCGCCGCGCTCTGCTGTTGTACGGGCCCGTTCTTCCTTGCGATCGGTTACTCCGCCTGGGACGAGGACCCCGGCTGGGGCTGGCCGGTTGCCGTGGCGGCGGCCGGGGCGGCCATCACGCTCGCGATCCCCGTCTCCGCGATCATCTTCACGCGGAACGAGTTTCCCGGGATCACGCGAAGGGACCGACTGAAGGGCGGGGGCTTCCCGTACCGGGACGACACCTTCGTGCTGTTGGCGCCCCGGTCCCAACAGGGCTCGCCGCAGGCGCGGTTGATGCGGGCGGACGTACTGGAGGCATCCCTGGTCCGGTACAACCCGGACGGCGAGTCGGCCTTCACCACCCATGTGGGCAACTACACCCCCGACGAGTTCACACCGCTGATCGGACTGAGACTGCGGGTGCACGACACCGAGGAGACCGACAACGGGACCGACGGGACCGGGGACTTCGAGGTCACGGGCGAGTGGCGGGTGCCGTCCGTGTGCCTGTCGGCGATCACGGCGGGCCGTCTGGTCGTGCTCGTCGAGCCGGCCGTTCCAGGGGCGCGGCGAGCCGTCACGCCCGAATGGCCGCGCAGCGCCCTGCTGGCGGGCACGAGAACCTCCCGGTTGATCGATCTCGAAGGCCGCTCGGCCGAGGTGACCCGGCGCTCGGGCCGCCAGCTCCAGCAGATGCGGATCTCGCGGGAGGCCGGAGGCGTCGTCATGACCGGCGACACGATCGACCTGCGGAAGCTGGACCCGTACACGGCGGCACGCTACGCCGCCCTGGCCGACCGGTACCGTGCCTGCCCCGAGGCCCAGGCGCCGGTGACCGAGCCGGGTGAGGAGTCGCGTCGACTGGCGGATCAACTCCCGGGTGATGAAGGTGAGTTCGGATGGGTCGGCCGCCGTTGGTCGCGGCGCGCAGGGGTGCTGGTGCGCGCCCGCTTCCTGGAGATGCGCGGCAGGACCACCTTCCAGGACCACGGCCCGGTCCTCGACACGGTCCTGCGCATCCAACCGGCGGACGGCACACCCCCGTTCGACGCCGCCCGGCGGCTGACGGTGCCGATGAACTATCTGACGGTCCTCCACCGGACCAAGGAAGTCGTCCTCGTCGCCGGCCCGAACGGCCGCTCGTACGTGGTCGACTGGGCCCGCAGCAACCTCCTCGCGGGCGTCACCACGGCCAGGGTCATCGCCCCGGACGGCGGGGAACTCCCCGTGGCGGGACGCCCCGACCTCATCTGGGCCCTGATGAACCTGCTGGTGTCCCAGGGCCTTTCGGTCACGACGCCCGTCCTGGACCTCCGCAAGCGCCGCCTGAGCAGGGTGGCGGACGTGGTGACGCGGGTCGTGCGGGACCACGCCGACCCCCGCACCTGTGCATGATGTGCGCTGTGGATGCTGCGAACGGCGACAACGGACAGCGACCGACCAGAACGGGCCGGCCGCCCGCGACCTCGCGGGCCGTCCTCGAACGGGTGGGCTTCGAGTTGTTCGCGGGGCGCGGCTTCGACCGTACGACCGTCGACGACATCGCCGCCGCGGCAGGCATCGGCCGCCGCACCTTCTTCCGCTACTTCGCCTCCAAGAACGACCTGGTGTGGGGCGACTTCGCGGCCGAACTGGTCAAGCTCGACGCCCTGTTGGCGGCCACCGATCCGGCCGTCCCGATGATGGACGCGCTGCGCGGCGCGGTCGTGGAGTTCAACCGCTTCGACCCGGCGGTGGTGCCCTGGCACCGGCAGCGCATGGCGCTCATCCTGCGGGTCCCGACACTGCAGGCCGACTCGACCGTGCGGTACGCGTCGTGGCGGACACTCGTCACGGAGTTCGCCGCCCGGCGCACCGGCCGGGCTACCTCGGACCTGCTGCCCCGGCTGATCGGTCATACCGTCCTCGCCGCGTGCATCGCCGCCTACGAACACTGGCTGACCGACGAACAGGCAAGCCTGGGGGACCTGTTGGACCAGGGCCTGCGGCAACTCGCGGCGGGTTTCGAGGGCCCGGCCCCGGCCCTCGCCTGATCCGTCGATCCGTGTCACGGCAGGGCGCGCCGCATGGCGTCGGCGACGAGTTCGCCGATGAGCACGGCGGTGGCCGCCGGGCCGCGCAGCGGCGGAGTCGGCAGGATCGACGTGTCCGCGACGCGCAGGCCCAACACACCGTGCACACGCCCGTAGTGGTCGACCGCGGCCCCGGGATCGTCGGCCGGGCCCATGGGAACCGTGCCGCAGGTGTGGTGCGAGGTGCCGAGCCGCGCCTTGATCCACCGGTCGAGCAGCTCGTCGTCCGCCAGCACGTCCGGCCCCGGTTCCACGAGCCCGCGCGACACCTCTTCGAACGCGTCGGTGGCGACCAACGCGGCCGTGGCACGGGCCACTTCGCGCAGCCGCCGCCGGTCCTCGCCGGTCGCCAGATAGCCGTAGTCGATACGCGGGGGAGTGGCGGCGTCGGCGGACAGCGTGCGCAGTCGGCCGCCGAGCCGGGGCGACTGGACGGACGCCAGGAACGCGAGGGGCGCGCCGGGGACCGTCACGGTGCCACCGGTCAGGCCCGCCATCGGGACGAGTGACTGAAGTATCTCCAGGTCGCCCGGGTGGCCGCCGTCCGACGCGGACAGATGGAGACATCCGCCGAGCCAGGAGTCGGCGGGTGCGGGCACCGGCCGCCGGGGCAGCCACTCCAGGACCAACTGCGGATGGTCACCGAACCGGGCTCCTACAGCAGGGGAGTCGACGGTCGTCGCAACGCCGAGGCGCGCCAACTCCTCGCACGGTCCGATGCCCGACAGATGCAGCAGGTGCGCGGAGCCGAACGCCCCTGCGCACAGCACGACTTCGCCGCACTCCACCGTCGTACGACGCCCGTCGCGCTCGACGACGACACCCCTCGCCCGGCCCCGCTCGACGACCACCTGAGTCACCGAACTACCGCCCGTGACCGTCAGGTTGGGGCGATCGAGTGCGCCCAGCAGATAGCCGACGCCGGTGTTGACACGCACCCCGTCCACGACGTTGGACGGTACCGGCCCGAACCCGGGTCTGCCCTGGGCGTTCTTGTCGGGCTGCTCGGGAAAGCCCAACTCCCGTGCGGCTGACCGGAATGCCACAGCGGCGGGATGCCGCAGGTCCGTACGCCGGATCCGTACCGGACCCTCGGCGCCGTGCGACTCGTCCTCGCCGTAGTCGAGGTCTGCCTCCAGGGAACGCAGCAGCGGAAGCACGCGCTCGTACGACCAGGCAGCACCTCCCACCGCCGACCACCGCTCGAAGTCCTCGCGCCGGGCCCGGACGAAGTAGCCGCCGTTGACGGTGGTCGACCCGCCGAGAACGCGCCCCCGCGCGACTGTGTAGGGCCGCTGCGGCGTGAGGTGGACGGCATACGGCTGGACGGCGGGATGTCCGGGCTGCGCACCCGGCACGAGTCGCGCGTCCAGCAACTCATGTGCGAAACCCGGACGTTGGCGCGGCACGGGCCCCGCCTCCAGCACCAGCACACTGCGGTCGGAGTCCTCGCTCAGCCGTGCGGCCAGGGGAGCTCCGCTGCCGCCCGCCCCGACGACGATGACGTCCGGGCGGCTCAACCGGACCTCGGCGCCGATATAGACCGACCGGTCGAAAGAATCATGGTGACTTCCTCTTCACTTTCGGCACCGGGTGCCATTACTGTCGACGGCGCAGCCGCCCGTATGCCCAGCCGGATGCCCAGGGAGAGTCGCATGAACGAGCTCCACTCCGTACCGACCGTCCCGGCCAACGAGAACAGGGCCGAAGAACCCGTCACGGAACAGCAGTTGATCGAGGCCGACGACCTCATCGAGGAGATCTCCATCGACGGCATGTGCGGTGTCTACTAAGCCGCCCGCATGACCGCGCCGACCCTCGACCGCGCCCTCGGCCTGCACCCCCAAGTCTCGGTACGCCCGGAACCGTTCGGCGCGCTGCTCTACCACTTCGGGACCCGCAGGCTGACGTTCCTCAAGGATCGCAGACTCCTGGCCGTCGTCGAGTCCCTCGCGGACGCCCCCACGGCCCGCGCCGCCTGCCTCGCGGCCGGTGTGCCGGAGGCCGAACTACCGCGCTACGACAGGGCGTTGGCAGCCCTCGCCGAGTCATCGATGCTCGTCGGAAGGACCCCATGACCGCCACCGCCGCCGGAACACGGCTGGTCGACCTCTTCGAATCCGGACTCGACGCGCCGATCTGCCTCACCTGGGAACTGACCTACGCCTGCAATCTGGCCTGCGCCCACTGCCTCTCCAGCTCCGGCCGCCGCGACCCGCGCGAGCTGTCCACCGCCGAAGCCAAGGCGGTCATCGACGAGTTGGAGGCCATGCAGGTCTTCTACGTCAACATCGGCGGCGGAGAGCCCACCGTCCGCGCCGACTTCTGGGAACTCCTCGACTACGCCACCGCCCACCACGTCGGCGTGAAGTTCTCCACCAACGGCGTCCGCATCACCCCCGAAGCCGCCCGCCGACTCGCCGCCAACGACTACGTGGACGTACAGATCTCCCTCGACGGCGCGACCGCGGACGTCAACGACGCGGTGCGCGGCCCGGGTTCGTACGACACGGCGATCAAGGCCATGGAACACCTCTCCGCCGCAGGCATGCGCAACTTCAAGCTCTCCGTCGTCTGCCCCCGCCACAACATCCCCCAACTGGACGAGTTCAAGGCCCTCGCCGACCACTACGGCGCCCAACTCCGCCTGACCCGACTGCGCCCCTCGGGGCGCGGAGCCGACGTCTGGGACGAACTCCACCCGACCGCAGGCCAGCAACGCGAGCTGTACGACTGGCTGTTGGCGCACGGCGACAAGGTGCTCACCGGCGACTCCTTCTTCCACCTCTCCGCCTATGGCGAGCCGCTACCCGGCCTCAACCTGTGCGGCGCCGGACGCGTGGTCTGCCTGATCGACCCGGTCGGCGACGTCTACGCCTGCCCGTTCGCCATCCACGACGAATTCCTCGCGGGCAACGTCCGCGCTCCCGGCGGCTTCACCGAGGTGTGGCGCGGCTCGGAACTCTTCGCACGGCTGCGCACCCCCCAGCACGGCGGAGCCTGCGCCTCCTGCGCGTTCTACGACACCTGCAAGGGCGGCTGTATGGCCGCCAAGTTCTTCACCGGCCTGCCCCTGGACGGCCCCGACCCGGAGTGCGTGCAGGGCTACGGCGAACAGGAACTCGCCAAGCGCGCCGACGACCGGACGGACCTCCCCAAGCCGTCCGGCGACCACTCCCGCCGCCGGCCCGTGGACCTGGTCCTCACCCGACGCCGAGGCCCGGAACGGCCCCCGGTCGGCGACTGCGCCGAGGACCCTTTGGCCGGGCTGCGCCTCACCTAGAACTCAAGAGAAGAGAACACGTCATGGGCGGGAACCCCTGGTTCGAGACGGTCGCCGAAGCGCAGCGCCGGGCGAAGAAACGGCTGCCGAGCACGGTCTACGGCGCGCTCGTCGCGGGCTCGGAACGCGGCCGTACGATCGACGACAACACGGCGGCCTTCGCCGAACTGGGCTTCGCGCCCAAGGTGGTCGGCCACCACGCGGAGCGGGATCTGTCCACGACCGTACTCGGGATACCCACCGCGTTCCCGGTGCTCATCTCGCCGACCGGGGTGCAGGCGGTGGACCCCGAGGGTGAGGTCGCCGTGGCTCGCGCGGCGGCGAGCCGGGGTGTCGTCATGGGGCTGAGTTCCTTTGCCAGCAAGGCAGTTGAAGAGGTCGCCGCCGCGCAGCCGGACTTCTTCTACCAGCTGTACTGGAGCGGTACGCGCGCGACGATGGTGCAGCGCATGGACCGGGCCAGGGCGGCCGGTGCCAAGGCCCTCATCGTCACCCTCGACTGGTCCTTCTCGCACGGCCGGGACTGGGGGAGCCCCGCCATCCCGGACCGGCTCGACCTGAAGACCATGCTGCGGTTCGCACCCGATGTGCTGCCCCACCCCGGCTGGCTGCTCCGGTTCGCCAGGTCCCGCCGCCTGCCCGACCTTTCGGTCCCCAACCTGCGGCCCCCGGGCGGCGAGGCCCCCACCTTCTTCGGCGCCTACGGAGAATGGATGCAGACCACACCCCCGACCTGGGAGGACGTGGCGTGGCTGCGCACGGAGTGGGGCGGGCCCTTCCTGCTCAAGGGAGTCACTCGCGTGGACGACGCCAAGCGGGCCGTCGACGCCGGAGTGTCCGCGCTCTCCGTCTCCAACCACGGCGGCAACAACCTCGACACCACCCCCGCCACCATCCGGGTGCTCCCCGCCGTCGCGGACGCGGTCGGCGACCAGATCGAAGTCCTCCTGGACGGCGGCGTCCGCCGGGGCGGTGATGTCGCCAAGGCCCTCGCCCTCGGCGCCCGCGCCGTCCTGATCGGCCGCGCCTATCTGTGGGGCCTGGCGGCCAACGGACAGGCCGGAGTTGAGAACGTCCTGGACATCCTGCGCGGCGGACTCGACTCGGCGGTGCTGGGCCTTGGGCACTCCTCCGTCCACGAGCTGTCGCCCGACGACCTGGTGATACCGCCGGGCTTTCTCCTGGAACTGGGTGGCAGTTCCGACCTCTCCGGCCACGACACCCCGGCCCCGGCCGCCCGAGCATGACCGGCGACAGCGCGACCGAACTGGCTCACACGGCTTGGCCGGACGTGCCGCCCGACGCGCTCGTCCTGCTGCCGGTCGGCTCCACCGAACAGCACGGCCCGCATCTGCCGCTCGACACGGACAGCGTGATCGCCCACGCAGTCGCCCGGAGAGCCGCAACTGCCCTGCCCGGCACGCTGGTTGCACCGACGCTGCCCTACGGAGCCAGCGGCGAACACGCGGGCTTCCCCGGAACCGTCTCGATCGGCCACGAGGCACTGCGTGCGGTACTCGTGGAGTTGGTGCGCTCACTGTCCCTGTGGGCAGCACGGATCGTCCTCGTCAACGGCCACGGCGGCAACACCGCCACCCTCGACACCACCGTCCGCCTGCTGCGCGCCGAAGGCCACGACGTGGCCTGGACCGGCTGCTCCGTACTCGGGGGCGATGCGCACGCCGGCCGTGCGGAGACCTCGGTGATGCTCCATCTCGCTCCGGAACGCGTGCGGTTGGCGGCGGCTGTCACCGGCGACACCCGGCCGCTGTCCGTCCTCCTCCCGGAGCTGATGGCTCACGGCGTCCACGCGATCTCACCGTCCGGCGTCCTCGGCGACCCGACCGGCGCCACGGCGAAGGAGGGCCGTACGGCCATGGACGCGATGGTGTCGGCCGCGGTCCGGCGGATCGCCGCCTGGGGTGTGGACGACCGGGGCCGCCTCACCGAGCCGGTTCACGAGGCCGTACGGCCATGACCCTGCCCGTCGGCTTTCTGGTCGAACTCGACCGGCACACCCGGATCGTGGACGGCGGCCGGGCTCTCGTCGGCGGCTTCCCGACCCGGCTGATCCGGCTTACCCCACGGGCCCAACGGCTTTTCACCGGGCGGACGTTGAACGTGCGGGACGCGGCGGGCGCGCTGCTCGCGGACCGGCTGCTCGACCTCGGGATGGCCAATCCGGTCGTCGGCGCACTGCCTCCGCCCGCCGACTCCCGGTACACCGTGGTAGTACCGGTCCGCGACCGACCGCGCCAACTCGCCAGGCTGCTCAGCAGCGTTGGCGGCGGCCGTCCCGTGATCGTGGTCGACGACGCGTCCCGGCACCCGAAGGCCGTGGCCACCGTAGCCGCCGAACACGGTGCCGAACTCCTTCCCTTGACCACGAACGTCGGCCCGGCCGGTGCCCGCAACGCCGGACTGCGGCTCGTCACGACCCCCTTCGTGGTGTTCGTCGATTCCGACATCGTGCTGACCCCCGCCACCGTGCCCACCCTGCTCCGGCACTTCGCGGACCCCGCCGTCGCCATGGCCGTACCCCGCATCACCGGACTGCCCTCGGCCGCCCCCACCTGGATCGAGCGCTACGAGAACGCCCGCTCCTCCCTCGACCTCGGCGCCCACCCGGCCGGAGTCCGACCCGGCAGCCCCGTCTCCTGGGCCTCCACCGCCTGCGTCGTGGCGCGGACCGACGACCTGGCGGACGGGTTCGACGAGGGGATGCGGGTCGGCGAGGACGTCGACCTGTGCTGGCGACTGATCGAGCGGGGCCGCCGGGTGCGCTACGAGCCGGCCGCCGAGGCAGCCCACGAGCACCGGACCCGGGTCGACGACTGGCTGCTGCGCAAGGCGGTCTACGGCACGGGGGCGCACCCCCTCGCCGAACGTCACCCACGCTTCATCGCCCCCGCCGTGTTCGCCCCGTGGAGCGCGGCACTCGTGACCGCGCTGCTCGCCCAGCGGCGCTGGTCGGTGCCCGTTGCCGGGGCCGTCCTCGCCGGTGTCACCTACCGGATCGGCCGCAGACTTGGCGACACCCGGGACCGCCACCGGCTCTCCGCGCGGCTCACGGCCAACGGCGCGCTGGCCGCCCTGGCCCAGACCTCGGCCCTGCTCAACCGGCACTGGTGGCCCCTCACGGTCGTCGGCTGTGTCGCCTGCCGCAGGGTGCGCCGGGCCGCGGCGGTGGCCGCGCTGGCCGACATCGCCCTGGAGTACCGACGGGACCGGGCCGATCTGGACCCGGTCCGCTACGGCGTCGCCCGACGCCTCGACGACCTCGCCTACGGGGCGGGCGTCTGGCTGTCCGCCCTCAAGGGACGCTCCACCACCGCGTTGCGGCCTCGCGTCACCCGCTGATCCGCAGTCCCGGTCAGCGGAAACCGGCCGGCGGACGATCGGTTCCGGAAATGACACTGGGATCATCCCGCCGCGTGTGTGCGGCACTTGCGAGGAACCAGCCAGCAGGAGGTGTGCGGCGTGACGCACGAAGTGGTCAACCGTGTCGAGGAACTCGGGCCCGAACTGGCCGCACTCGCCGAACAGAACGAGAAACTGGGCAAGTTGAGCGACCGCACCGTCGAACTGCTCCGCTCCGCGGGGGTGATCCGGCTGCTGCAGCCCAAGGAGTTCGGCGGCTACAGCGCTCACCCCCGTGACTTCGCCGAAGCGGTGATGGCGGTCGCGCGGTACGACGGAGCGGCGGGCTGGGTGTCCGGTGTGGTCGGCGTACATCCTTGGGAACTGGCCCAGTTGGACCCCCGGCTCGCGCACGAGGTGTGGGACGACGACCCGGACACCTGGATCGCCTCGCCGTACATGCCCAACGGCATCGCGGAACCCGTGGACGGCGGATACGTGCTCAGCGGTCGCTGGCCGTTCTCCTCCGGGAGCGACCACTGCAGCTGGGACTTCCTCGGCGCGCTCGTCGGCGACGGCAAGGGGCGGCCGGCCGGGCCGATCTCCGTACTCCATGTCGTACTACCACGCTCGGACTACGAGATCATCGACGGCACCTGGGACGTCATCGGCCTGGCCGGCACCGGCAGCAAGGACGTCGTCGTCGACAAGGCGTTCGTCCCCGCCTACCGCACCATCCGGCAGGAGGAGGTCCAGGAGGGCAGCGCCGCCGAGGCGGTCGGACTCACCGACACCCTCTACAAGTTGCCGTTCAGCTCCATGTTCCCGCTCGGGATCACCGCTGCCGTCGTCGGCATCTGCGAGGGCGCCCTCGCACTCCACCTCGACCAGCAGCGGGACCGGGTCGCCGTGACCGGGGTCCAAGTACGCGACGACCCCTACGTTCTGTACGCCGCCGGGGAGGCCGCGGCGGAGATCGCCGCCTCCCGGGTCCAACTGATCGACGGCATCAGCCGGTTGTACGACCAGGTCGAGGCCGGAAAGCCCATCACCGTCGAGGACCGCTCCAACGTCCGCCGCAACCAGGTGCGGTGCGCGTGGCGTGCCGTCGCCGCCCTGGACGAGATCTTCGTCCGCTCCGGCGGCAACGCGATCCGCCGCGGCAACCCGCTCCAGCGGTTCTGGCGGGACGCGCACGTGGGGCTCCAGCACATGATCCACGTCCCGGGGGCGGCGTATCACGCCAACGCCCTGGCCCAGATGGGACTTGAGCTGCCCGAGCCGATGCGCGTCCTGATCTGACGGGACGTCAGGAGAGTGAGCGAGCAAGGAGGGGTCGTGTCGGACGTGGTCGAGGGACGCTACTTCCGTGAGGTGCTGGGGCATTTCCCCACCAGCGTGGTCGCGATCACCACGACGGACAGCGACCGGCAACCCCGGGGAATGATCGTCGGAACCTTCATGTCCGTGTCCCTGGAACCGCCCCTGGTGTCCTTCCTGGTGGACGGTTCCTCCAACACCCTGCGGACGATCCGGACGGCCGGGCGGTTCTGCGCCAACGCGCTCGCGGGCAACCAGGAACGCCTGTCCCGGCGGATGGCCGGCGGCCCGAACCGCTTCGAGGGAACCGACTGGGAGGAATCCCCGCTCGGAAATCCCGTCCTCGCCGGAATCGTCGCATGGGTCGACTGCACGGTGGACAAGATCGTCGAACTCGGCGATCACCAACTGGTCGTCGGACGGGTCCGCACGCTCCGCGTCGAGTCGATGAAGACACCACTGCTCTTCTTCCGCGGTGGATACGGCGACTATCTGTCCAGCGCGGGACTACTGCTGGACAGGCTCGTCGGCTGGTGAGAGAGCGAAGAGCAAGAAGAGCTGCAAGATCAAAGGAGATCCGTTGATGCGCCAGGACCTTCATTTCAGATTGGAACGCATCTCCGCATGGTGCGGATTTGTACTGCTGCTGGGATTCGCCGTGGCTTTCTCCGTCGGCCATCTCATCACGCCGATGGACCCGACGAAGAACGCGCAAGGCGTCGTCGAATTCCTCACCGACCATCAGACGGGCATCCTCGCCTGCGCCGCGATCATGGTCCTCGTCGTGCCGTTCGAGTACCCGTTCGTCGTTCTGACCAGCATGCAGATGCGCCGTATCGAAGGCGGCTGGGGCCTGCTGTCCATGGTCCAGCTCACTACGGGTGTCGTCGCGCCGATCGGCTTCTTCTTCCCGATCGCGATACTCGCCGCCGCTGCCTACAGACCGGAAAGCCACTCGCCCGACGTGCTCTACGCGATGTCGGACATCTACTGGCTCATGCTGGTCGGCAACGCCTGCATATTCGTCCTCCAGGTCTGGTCGATCGGCTACGCGGCCCTCGTCGACGACCGCGCCAAGCCGGTGTTCCCGCGCTGGTTCGGCTATCTCAACCTGGTGCTCGGAGTTCTGCTCATCCCGGGCGCATTCGTCTTCCTCACCAAGACCGGCCCGTTCGCCTGGAACGGAATCCTCGCGAACATGCTGCCCACGCTGGTGTACTTCATCTGGAAGATCGCCACCCCGATCGTGCTGCTGCGTGCCGTGAAATCCGAGGAGGAGGAAGCGACGGCGAAGGCCGCGGAACCGTCCGCACTGGCGAGCACATAGCGGGGAAGCGGCCGGAGCGTGGCAGACAGACAGACGCGGATCAACCGCTACGGGCAGGACTCCCCGAACTTCACCGCGGAGAACTCCACCGACTGCCCGGTCAGCTTCGTCCCGGCCGACGGTTTCTGCGAGCACACCTGCCAGTTCGACGCCAGCAGGATGAAACGCCCTTTGCCGGACGCGTCCTTGACCGTGATCGACGTCCCGGACGCGAATGCGGCGCGGGCGGTGTTCACCGACTTTCCCTTGAAGTCCGGCATCGTCGCGCCGACCGGTGCGGGTGCGGACTGGTCCTTCGAGGGGCAGGTCTCGGCGAGCTTCACGGCGCCGAAGTCGAGCCGCGTGGTGGTGGCGGCACGCGTGCCGGCCTTCACGTTCTGCGAGCAGACCTTCCAGTCCCGGTCGAGGATCTGATGGCGGTCACGGCCGAGCGCGTCATGGGACTTGAGGCTGTAGAAGCCCTGCTTCTGGGCGGCGTCCTGGGCGGACTGGAGCCCCATGCCCACGAATGCGGGAACGGTCCTTGTCCCGCCACCGGTCCTGGCGTTGCCGCTCGCGCCTGCTGTCGTGCCCCCTTGCCCTGTGTCGGGGTCGCAGGCGGTTCCGAAGCCGCCGATGACGAGGACGCCTGCGATGGCTCCGACGATGAGCTTCCCGTCGCGCCGCCTGGGCGACGGGAACACGGAGTTGGACACAGCAGGCCCCCTGGTGTGATCGGCAACGCGGGCTGATCCCCTACTACTTGAGGTGCTGCCCCAGGAAGTCGACGATATGTCCCATCGTCTCCTGCGTGGACCACGGCAGGGCGGCCGAGGTGTCGCCGGTGAAGGTCAGGTCGCCGTGGCCGGCTCCGGTGAGGACGTAGCGGGTGCTCTCGATCCCCTTGGCGCGCAACGCCGTCCGCAGATCGAGGGTTTCGCTGGGCGAGACCAGGTTGTCGGCGCTGCCGTGGAACAGGACGAAGGGTGCCGTTTTGGCGCTGATGTGTGTCGCCGGGTCCGCTGCCGCGACCTCGCTGGTGCGGTCCGCTACCGACTTCTTGGTGCCGGGGCCGTAGACCCACTGGGCGGCGCTGTTGCCTGCCGCGTAGTTGGACTCCCTGGTCGATCCGCTGATCGACCGTGCCAAGGAGCAGGGGCACTGCGGGCCGACGTGGAGCCCCTGGACCTCCCGATGATCCAGCTGATGGTGGGGGCGGTCACCGACCAGACCGGAGAGCCGGACCTGTGGCGCCGCTGTCTGCGGATGCTGCTGGACGGCATGCGGACCAGGCCGGACGGGACCGAGCCACTGCCCCCGGGCCCGCTGTCCCACCCGCTGTGCCGCAAGACGCTAGACGGAGAGCGCGAACCCGCCCGTCACCCGCAGCGTCTCACCCGTGACGAACGACGCCTTCGACGAGACCAGATACAGCAGCGCCTCGACGATGTCCCGTTCCTCGCCCTCCCGTTGGAGGATCTGCTCGCCCAACACCCGCTTCGCCTCGGCCTCGGAGAGTTCGGCGCGCACGGTGTCCGTGAAGATCAGGCCCGGCGCGATCGCGTTGACGCGGATGCCGTCGGCCGCGAACTCCCGCGCGAAGGACACCGTCAGGCCGCGCACGGCGAGTTTGGAGACGCCGTAGATGCTTCGGTTGGCGTAGGCCGCCGACGAGGAGATGTTGACGATGGTGGCACCGGTGCGGCCCCGCATGGCCCGTTGGGCCGCGAGGGAGCAGATGACGACGCCCATGACGTTCACGTCGAGCACGCGGCGCACATTGGCGAGGCCGAGTTCGGCGAACGGCCGGTTGTAAGCGGCGTGCAGGCCCGCGTTGTTGACCAGGATGTCGAGACCGCCATGGCGTGCGGCGACCTCGTCCATCACCGCCGCGACCGCGAGCTCGTCGGCCACGTCACAGGCCACGCCCGTCACGCTGCCGCCGCCGGCGGTGAGTTCGGCCGCGGCGGCCCCGGCCGCGGCGCCGTCGATGTCCGCGAGCACGACATGCGCGCCCCGCGCCGACAGCGCGGCGCCGAACGCCTTGCCGAACCCGCGCCCGCCCCCGGTGATGAACGCGACCTTGCCCTGGTGTTCCTCGTCGCCCGGCATACGGCTGCTCCCGTCGTCGTCCTGGTCCGAATGGGCTTGCCGCGCCTGTCACTTGGGGGCGAACCGCTGCCCCGCGTCGAGCCGCAGGCACTGGCCGTTCAGCATCGGGTTGTCGATGATGGCGAGCGCGAGTTTCGCGTACTCCTCCGGCCGGCCCAGGCGTTTGGGGAAGGCCGCGTCCTCGACCAGCGCCGCGCGCGCCTCGTCCGGGATCTTCTCGACGGCGCCCGTGTCGAACAGGCTGGGCGCGATGGCCAGGACCCGGATGCCGAACGGGCCGAGATCGCGCGCCATGGTGAGACACATACCGGCGATCGCGGCCTTGGCGGCCCCGTAGGCGACCTGCCCGATCTGCCCTTCGAAGGCCGCGATCGACGACGTGTTGACGATGACACCGCGCTCGCCGTCCGGCTCCTCGGGCTCGTTGCGGCTCATGTGCGCGGCGGCGAGCCGGCTGATGTTGAAGGTCGCGACGGTGTTGAGGTCGAGGATGTGGCGGAAGGTGTCGAGGTCGTGCGGACCGTTCCTGCCGAGGGTCCGTTTCGCCTTGCCGCCACCGGCAGTCGTGATCGAGACGTGCAGCCCGCCCAGCGCCTCCACGGCGGCGGCGAGCGCGCTCTCCGTCGCCTCGAAGTCGGTGACGTCGACCGGCTCGAAGCGTCCGCCCAGCGCCGCCGCGACCTCGGCACCGGCCGACGTCGGACGGTCGAGTACGACGACATCGGCGCCGCGTGCAGCGAGCAACTCGGCGCCGGCACGGCCCATTCCTGAGGCCCCGCCGAACACCACGGCCTTCTTGCCCTTGATCTCCATCGATATCGATTCCCTTTCGCTTGCGCTCAGGCCGACGCGGCGGACCGCTGAAGGAGGGTGCAGAGCCGGTCGCGGTGCACGGCGGTGTCTCCGTACAGCACCCGGTCGGCCCTGGCCCGGCGCAGATGGAGGTGGAGGTCGTGCTCCCAGGTGAAACCGATCCCGCCGTGCAACTGCAGTGCCCGCGCGGCGACTTCACCGCTGCCGGCCGTGGCGTAGGAGGCGGCGGCGCAGGCCGCCCGGGCGGTGTCGTCCGCACCGGCGTCGGCGGCCATCGCCGCGTAATACGTCGCTGCCCGGGTGCCGTGCACCAGCAACGCCATGTCGGCGCAGGCGTGCTTCACGGCCTGGAAACCGCCGATCGGCCGCCCGAACTGCACCCGGCTCTTGGTGTGTTCGACGGTCAGCTCCAGCATCCGTTCCATCACGCCCAGCGCGTCGGCGCACCGCAGGACGGACGCTTCGTCGAGCAGGGCCTGGATGCGGGCCGGCCCACCGTCGAGCCGGGCGTCGAGTGGGACGCGTACGGCATCGAGGCGGACCTTGTGGAAGGCGCGCGTGGGATCCAGGACGCGTTGGCGCAGGACGGTGACACCGGGAGCCGCGCGGTCGACGAGGAAGGACGCCGGCACACCGTCGTGGAGCGCGGTGACCAGCAGCCAGCGCGCACCGTCGGCATCCTGCACCACTGTCTTGACCCCGTCGAGGACGACTCCGTCGCCGTCGCCGCGTGCCGTGGCGTGGATCCCGTCCAGCGTCCAGGGCGCGTGCGGTTCGGCGAAGGCCCAGCCGGCCCAGCTCTCCCCGGTGGCGAGTGCGGGCAGCACCTCGTCACGCAGCCGCTCGGAACCGCCATAGGCGATCGCCCGGCCGACCAGTGCGGTCGGCAGGAAGGGGCCCCGGCCCAGTGCGCGCCCGATCTCCTCGGCGACCAGGGCGAGTTCGACCAGTCCCTGGCCGGACCCGCCGTACTCCTCGGGCAGGGCCAGGCCGGGCCAGCCGAGGTCGGACGTCAGCCGCCACAGCTCGGGGTCGACGTCGTCGGAGCGGTCCAGCCAGGCTCGTACGACGGCGATCGGGGCCCGGTCGGACAGCAGGTCGCGCGCGGCCTCGCGGAGCATGGCCTGCTCCTCGCTGAGCTCGAAGTTCACCAGCCACCACCCGGTCCGCAGCGGATCAGTACCTCGAAGAAGGTATCCTCTTTTGTGTCGTTGGTCGAGATCTAGTGCCGTTTCTGGGCGTTCTTACGTGCACTTCACCAAGTTGAGTATCATCAATTGCATGACTGATGCCGTTCTGCTCGCCGCCTGCCGCACCGCGATCGGTACCGCTCGGAGGGGAACGCTCCGGGACACCAGCGCCTTCGACCTCGCCACCGTCGTCGTACGGGAGGCCGTGCGGCGCTCGGGGCTGCCACTCGATCTGATCGACGACGTCGTCCTCGGCGAGACCCTGGCCGGAGGCGGGGACATCGCCCGCTACGCGGCACTCGAAGCCGGGCTCACGCATGTGCCGGGGCTCGCCCACAACCGGCACTGCGCCTCGGGGCTGGCCAGTGTGGCGACCGCCGCCGCGGGTGTGCTCGCAGGCATGGACCGCGCGGTCGTCGCCGGCGGCACCCAGTCCTCGTCCACCAATCCGCAGGCCCGGCGCCGGATTCCGGGCACCGACGACTGGCAGGACCCCTGGTCGTCGCCCTCGCACGCGCCGACCCGCGAGGCCCCCAACGACGACATGGCCACGCTGGTCGGCTGGAACACGGCCCGGCTGACCGGTATCTCCCGCCAGGACATGGACAGTTGGGCCCTGCGCTCGCACCAGCGGGCCGTCCGCGCGATCGACGACGGACGGTTCGTCGACGAGATCGTCCCGGTGGAGGTCACGGACCGCAGCGGCGGGGTCTCCGTGTTCGACACCGACGAACATCCGCGCCGTGACACCAGCATCGAGAAGCTCGCCGCGCTGAAGGTGCTCCGCCCCGAGACGGAGGGGTACTCCATCACCGCGGGCAACTCCAGCGGGGTGAACGACGGTTCGGCCGCGGTCGTCGTCGCCTCCTCCGAGGTCGCCGCCCGTCATGGGCTCACCCCGCTCGCCACCGTACGGTCGTGGGCGAGCGTCGGCGTCGATCCCGTCGAGACGGGACTGGCCCCGATCGCCGCCATCCGCAAGGCACTTGACCGGGCCGGGCTGCGGATCGAGGACGTCGACCTGTTCGAGATCAACGAGGCCTTCGCCGCGGTCGCCGTCGCCGCCACCCGTGAACTGGGCCTGGATCCCGAGCGGGTGAACCCCTTCGGCAGCGGGTGCAGCCTCGGCCACCCGATCGCGGCCACCGGCACCCGCATGATCGTCACCCTCGCGCACGAGCTGCGCCGCCGTGGGGGAGGCACGGCGGTCGCGGCGATGTGCGCGGGCGGCGGCATGGGATCGGCGATGGTGCTCACCGTGTGACGCGCCGAGCACCGGTCAGCGGGCCGCCCAGCTCACCGTCTTCGTCTGCAGATACTCGTCGAGCCCGAACTCGCCCCACTCCCGGCCGAGTCCACTCTGCTTGTAACCGCCGAACGCGGACCGCGGGCTCACCCCGGCGCTGCCGCCGTTGATCGTGACCCCGCCGGTCCGCAGCCGGGTCGCCATCTCGTACGCGGCCACGGTGTCGGCGCTCCACACGGCACCGCCAAGACCGTACGGACTGTCGTTGGCGATGTGTACCGCCTCCTCGTCGGTGCGGAACGGGATGACGACGCCGACGGGCCCGAAGAACTCCGTCCGGGCGACGGTCATCGCGTTGTCCACGGCGGCGAAGAGCGTCGGCTCCATGAAGTAGCCCCGGTCGAGCCCGGCCGGCCGCTTGCCACCGCACACGATTCGGGCGCCCTCCTCCTCGCCGACCCGGATCAGCTTCTCCACCTTGTCCCGCTGGGCCGCGCTGATGAGTGGCCCCATTGTGGTGGCCGCGTCGGCGGGGTCACCGACCCTGACCCCGGCGAGGGCCGCGCTCAGCCGGGCGATGAACTCGTCGTGGACGGACTCGTGCACCAGCGTGCGGGTCAGCAGCGAACAACCTTGTCCCGCATGGGTGGTCATGCCGGAGAACGCGGAGCGGACGGCGCCGTCGAGGTCGCCGTCGGCGCGTACGATGTTGGCCGACTTGCCGCCGAGCTCCAGGACGACCTTCTTCATGGAGGCCGCGGCCTGGGCGTACACCGTGCGGCCCACCGTGTCCGACCCGGTGAAGCTGACGAGGTCCACCATCGGGTGCGTGGTCAGCTCCCGGCCGGCCTCCACATCGCCGGTCACGATGTTCAGCACCCCCGGCGGCAGCCCGGCCGCGTCCGCGAAGTCGCCGAGCAGCAGCGAGTCGAGAGGGGTCTGCGGCGCCGGTTTCAGGACGACGGTGCAGCCCGCGGCGAGGGCGGGGACGACCTTCATCATGCTGAGGAAGAAGGGGAAGTTGTACGCCGAGACCAGCGCGCACACCCCGAACGCCTCGCGGCGCAGCACCCCTTGGAAGATGCCGCTGCCCGGCGCGATCGTGGGATCCATCGGGCGCTCCCACGCGAAGGCCGGGATCACCCGCTCGGCCATGTCCCGCAGATGCGCCACCGGCACCCGGGTCTGCAGAGTCTCCGCGAGCCCGCGCACCGAACCCGCCTCGGCCATGTTCACGGCGACGAGCTCCGGCAGCCGCCGCTCCAGCTCCTCCGCCATCCGCAGCAGCACCGCGCCCCGCTCGGCGGGGCTCATCCGCGGCCACGGCCCCTCGTCGAAGGCCCGCCGCGCCGCCTCGACCGCCCGTCGTACATCCCCGAGCGAGGAGTCCGGCACCTCTGCGAGGGTCTCCTCCGTCGCCGGATTGCGTACGACGATCCGCGCTTCCGACGTGCCGTCGGTGTGCCGCCCGTCGATGTAGAGCCGCGAAGAGAACGAGTACGTCGTCGTCATGTGTGCCGTCTCCTCATCAGATGTGTCCCGTGTTGAGTGTACTGAATTGGCGAGGGCGGGCCAGGAGTGTGCCGTGTTTATTGACTAGACCGGTCGGTACAGCTAACTTCGCAGATATCTGGGGGTCGGCCTTCTGGCTACGAACGACGGAGTTCGAAGAGAGGTACCGCCTGTGTTCAAGGAATTTGTCGTGTCCGGCGACTCGCACATCATCGAGCCGGTCGATCTGTTCAAGACCCGCCTGCCCAAGGATCTCCGCGACCGCGCCCTCTGGGAAGAAGAATTCACCCTGGACGAGCCGATCGTGCCGGGCGGCCACACGGAGTTCAAGAAGCTCCACACCATCGGCTTCGACGGCTGGACCATCTCCAAGTACCGCCAGACCGGCGGGGAGACCCCGGACGGCGATCCCGAGCACATCATCCGGGACATGAACTTCGACGGCGTGGACGCCTCGGTCATGTTCCCCAACCTCTCGCTGTTCGTCCTGTTCACGGACGACCACGAGTTGTCGATGGCCCACGCGCGCGTGTGGAACGACTACCTCGTCGAGCGGTACCTCCCGTACAAGGACCGGCTGCGCCCCACGGCCGCGATCCCGATCACGGACGTCCCCGCGGCCGTGGCGGAGATCGAGCGGATCGCGGGGCTGGGACTGGGCGCGATCCTCCTCCCGGAGATCCCGCCGCTGCCGTACTACGCCCGGGAGTACGACCCGATCTGGGCCGCCGCGCAGGCGCACGGACTGCCGGTCTTCATCCACGTGGCCACCGGCGGGGTGAAGGTCAAGGAGCAGATCTCCGGGACGGCGCAGACCGTCCGGGGCCTGATGACGTCCATGAACATGGGCAAGGGCAACCTGACCGACGACATGGTCGCGGGCCGGACCATGGGCTTCGCGGCCGGCGCCGGTGTCGCGGGTCCGCAGGGCATCATCGCCAGTCTGGTCGGCGGTGGAGTGTGCGAGCGCTTCCCGGATCTGCACTTCAACCTGATCGAGTACACCGCCGGCTGGCTGGTGTCCTTCATGGGCTACATGGACAAGGCGTGGAAGACGGGCACCGGTCAGGACCCCGACTGGTGGCTCGGTTTCTGGGACGACAGTCGTCCGGCGAACGAACAGCCCTCCATGGGAAGGCTGTTCGCGATCAACGACAAGTGGCCCTACCCGCTCAAGCCCACCGACTACGTCCGCCGGCAGATCCATGTGCAGTTCGCGGACGACCCCACGGCGGTCAAGGCGCGCCACATCACCGGTCTGTCCACGGTCATGTGGGGCAATGACTACCCGCACGCGGAGGGCACCTTCCGCAGCAGCGCGGAGTGCATCGCCGAGAACTTCGAGGGCGTGAACGACGAGGACCGCGCGGCCATCCTGGGCGGCACGCTCGCCGACGTCGTGCACTTCGACAAGAGCAGGAAACTCGCCCCGGTCACCGAGAGCGCCTGATCGGCGGAACGGCGGAACGGCGTTTCAGGGCACTGAAACGCGACGACAGCGGCGGGCGGTCCGAGGGTGCCGCCCGCCGCTTCTCCTGTCACGGCGTGGGCAGTTCGCCGATCAGTGCGAGGGAGGCCCGGGCGTAGGCGGCCCGGCGCCTCTGGCTCACCAGGAAGCTGGGCGGTGCGAAATAGCCGACGTCACGAGGGAGCGAACCGGCGCGAGCGGCGAGCATGGCCTTCGCGTCGGCCGTCGTCCCGCACACGGCGATCGCGCTGAGCATCTCCTCGGTGACGGCGGCGGCCATCGCGTCCGTGTCCCCGGCCCGGAACGCCTTGCGCAGCTGCGCCACCGGGTCCTCCCAGCCTTGGTGGGCGACGAACGGGTCGTACGTCTTCACCGTGAGGTAGAAGGCGATCATGCGGCGGGCGTCGGCCACGGCGCGTTCGGGGGCGGAGTCGTCCACCGCCGTGATGACCCAGCCGTGCTCCAGCGGCGGTTCGGTGCGTCCGGCCGTGGCGGTGCCGCGCTCGACGGACGGCCGTACGACGTTGTTCCACCAGGAGCGGGTGAACAGCCCGTGCCCGATGACGCCGTCGGCGACCCGGCCCGCGGTGGAGGCCATCCGGGTGTTGAACGCGGCGAGCAGCACGGGGATGTCGAGCCGGCCGAGCACGGGGGCGCGGACGTCGGCGTCGAGCGAGTAGAACTCGCCGGAGTAGTGCACCTTCTCGCCGTTCTCCGCGTGCAGCCAGGCGCGGACGGCGCCGACGGTCTCCGCGATCCGGTCCACAGGCCGGTCGGCGGGTACGTCGAGCCAGTCGCGGTTGATGCGGAACGCGGCGCTGCCGAGGCCGAGGAAGAGCCGCCCCGGTGCCTGGGCGTGGAGCTGGCGCAGCGCGGTGGCGTGCGCGTACGGGGTGCGGGCGAAGGCGTAGGCGATGGCGGGCCCCGCCAGGGCGCGTTCGGAGTTCGCGACGATCTCGGCGAGGGTGAGGTAGGCGTCGTGGTCGACGAACTCGCCGGCGCAGAAGGCGCCCGCGCCGGCCTCCTCGGCCTCGTGCGCCACCTCACGGCCCGGCCAGGGCATGCCGAATCGCATCAGAGCCAGCCCTTCGTGGAACCTCGTAAAAAAGGATACTGTTTTATGGAGCGTAGGGGAGTGTCAGCGCAGTGTCCACCGTCCCCGCGGCACCGCGGCGCGGTCCACCTCCGCCTTCCCGACGGGGTTTCCGATCTGCGTGTACGACAGCCCGGTGCGCAGGGCCTGGGTGCGGGTCGAGTCCAGGGACTCCCAGATCGCGCGGACCGTGCCCTGGATCGCGGCCGGCGGTTTGGCGGCGATGATGCGCGCGATCTCGTCCGCCCGGTCCCAGAGTTCCGCACCCGGCAACACCTCGCTGACCAGGCCGATTTGCAGGGCGCGCGCGGCCGACACCCGCTCGTCCAGGCCGAGCAGCGCGATGCGCAGGGTCTCGCCGAGCGGGATGCGGCGGGCCAGTCCGATGGGTTCGAGCGCGGCGGTGAGTCCGTAGCTGACGTGCGGGTCGAAGAAGGTCGCGTCGTCCGAACAGATCAGGATGTCGGCCTCGTTGAGCCAGTAGAAGGCGCCGCCCGCGGCCATCCCGTGCACCGCGCAGACCAGCGGTTTCCACACCTGGTTCAGCTTCGGCGACAGGAACTCCCCGGGGTCGGTCTGCGACCAGACGTTGGGATGCCGGTCGATGCCCTCCTTGACGTCCATACCGGTGCTGAACGCGCGCTCGCCCGAGCCGCGCAGCACGACGACACGCACGTCGTCGTCGGTCTTCACGGTCCGCCAGATGAGGTCGAACTCCTCCAGCATCTCCTGATTGAAACTGTTCATGGCCTGCGGCCGGTTCAGGGTGATGGTGGCGACATGGTCGGTCACCTCGAACAGGACGGTCTTGAGATCCATCCGGCGACTCCGTTCGTCGACTCGGTTCGTCATCTCGACGCGATCGAGGTAAGTAGTATACTTTTTTCTGGTCTTCGGGCGCCCGGAACGCAACAAGATCCGCGGAGGAACCTGCGATGAGGCCACGAGTGGGACAGATGCTCGCCAGCACGGTGGACACGACGGCGGTGATCGTCGTGCGCTGTCCTGACAGCGACCTGGACATCACCTGCGGCGGTGCCGCGATGGCCGAGGGGCCCGCGACCGGAGCCCCCACCGGCACCGCGGACCCGGACCGGATGGGCGGTTCACTGCTCGGCAAGCGGTACGCCGACGAGGAACTCGGCATCGAACTCCTCTGCACGAAACAGGGACCGGGCACCCTCGCGGTGAACGGCGTCCCGCTGCCCGTGAAGACCGCGAAGCCGCTCCCGGCCTCGGACTGAGAAGAGGGAAGCGCGCCGATGAACGTGTCGATGATCCTGGACATGGCCGCCGAGGGCTTCGGCGACCGGATCGTGATCGGCCGCGCACCGGACGGGCTCACCCCCGTACGGCTGCGCGAACTGGCCGTCGGCGGGGCGCGGGTGATCCGCGCGGCCGGCGCCGACGCGCTCGTGTACCTGGCCACGAACGGCCCCGCCTTCGCCGTCGCCCAGTTCGCCGCGGCCCACGCCGGAGTTCCGCTCGTTCCGGTCAACTACCGCCTGGGCGACCAGCAGTTGGACGCCCTGCTCGCGAACCACCCGCACGCCCTGGTCATCGCCGCCCCCGACCAGGAAGCGGCCCCGCGCCGGGCCGGACTGCCGGTCCGCAGCCCGGCGGACTGGCTCACGGAGGCCGCCGCGCATACCGACGGCGACACCGAACCGGCCCCGCCGACCGAGGCCCCCGCCGTGCTGATCTACACCAGCGGCACCACCTCGGCCCCGAAGGGTGTGGTCCTGCGCCACCACAACCTGGTGTCGTATGTGCTCGGCACAGTGGAGTTCGCCGCGGCGGACCCCGCCGAATCAGCGCTGATGAGTGTGCCGCCGTACCACATAGCCGCCGTCTCCAATGTGCTGACGAACCTCTACGCCGGCCGACGCACCCTCACCCTCGACCAGTTCACCCCGGAGGGCTGGCTCGGCCTCGTCCGGGAACAGGGGGTCACCCACGCGATGGTCGTCCCCACCATGCTCGCCCGGATCATGGACACGGAGGGCCTGGACCGATCAGTGCCCTCAATGCGCTCGCTCGCCTACGGTGGCGCCAGGATGCCGGTGCGTGTGATCGAGACGGCGCTGCGCTCCTGGCCAGGGGTGGACTTCGTCAACGCCTATGGCCTGACGGAGACTTCGTCCACGATCTCCGTACTCGGCCCGGCCGAGCACCGCGCCGCGGTCGGCAGCGACGACCCCGTGGTACGGGCTCGGCTCGGCTCGGCCGGACTGCCGGTGCCGGGCATCGAGATCGAGGTCCGTGACGTGACCGGGGAACCCCTCGGCGCGGGGGAGACCGGGCAGATCTGGGTGCGCGGCGAACAGGTCTCGGGGGAATACGCCGGTCAGGGCTCCGCAGTCGACGAGCGCGGCTTCTTCCACACCCGCGACCGGGGCCGCCTCGACGCCGACGGCTACCTCCACATCGAGGGCAGGACCGACGACACGATCATCCGCGGCGCGGAGAACATCGCCCCCGCCGAGATAGAGGACGTTCTGCTACGCCACCCGGACGTGCTCGACGCCGTCGTCGTCGGTGTCCCCGACGAGGAGTGGGGCCAGCGCATCGAGGCCGTGGTCGTACCCCGTGACGGCGCCCGGGTCGACGCCGTAGCGCTGCGCGCGGCCGTGCGCAGCACCCTGCGCGGCTCGAAGACCCCGGAACGCATCACTTACTGGACCGAACTCCCGCGCACGGTGACCGGCAAACTGGTCCGCCGCGACATCGTGGCGGCACTCACCGCACCGGAGAACGGCACGAAGGGTCAGCAGTCATGAGCGTCGTCGCCACCAACAGCCCCGCACTGGTACGGGAGTTGACGGACCGTACGGCCGCCGTGGTCGGCGGCTGGATCCCCGGAGCCACCGTCGACGGCGTCGAACCGCTCACCGGCGGCACGTCGAGCCTGACGTACGTCGCCGCACTGTCGGGTGTCCCGGCCGGCTACGAACGTGTCGTCCTCAAGGTGGCCCCGCCCGGCCTGCCCCCGGTCCGCAACCGGGACGTGCTGCGCCAGGCGCGGCTCATGGCGGCCCTGGCCGGACAGCCGGGCGTGCGGGTGCCGAAGGTGCTGTTCTGCGACGCGGGCGTGCCCCCGGCCGTCCAGCCTTTCGTGGCAATGGAGTTGGTGCCGGGGGAGTGCGTCGAACCGGTGCTGCTGCCTCGCGGCACTCTGGCGCCGGGGGAGGTGCGGGCCCGTGCCCTGGACGCGGCGCGGATGCTGGCCGACCTGCACCGGGTGGATCCCCGGCGTACGGCGCTCGCGGCGGAACCGGCCGTGTCGCTCGACGCCGAGATCGGCCGCTGGACCCGGGCGTTCGGCACCGTCTCCGAGGACCTGAACGCCGGCCACGAGGCGGTCGCGGACCGGCTGCACGCCACCGCGCCCGCCGCGATGACACCGGTGTTCACCCACGGGGACTACCGCCTCGGCAACACACTGTGCGCGGGCGGATCGGTCACGGCGATCATCGACTGGGAGATCTGGTCGCTCGGTGATCCCCGCGTCGACATGACCTGGCTGACCTTCTTCACCGACGAGGCCCGCCATCCGGCCTCCGTGTCGGACGAGCCGACCGGCATGCCCTCCAAGGCCGAACTGGTCGGCGCCTACGAGGAGTTGCGCGGCGAACCGCTGCACGACCTGCAGTGGTTCGAGGCGCTCACCAAGTACAAGGAGTCGGCGGCGACGGCACTGCTGATCAAACGGGGCCGTAAATCAGGGCAGTTGAACGCGATGCATCAGCGGATGCTGCCCGCGCTGCCGGTGTTGCTCGACGAGGCGATGGAACTGCTGGGCACAGCCCGGAGTTGATGGATGCCCAGATCGAGGGCCGCTTCGAGGTGCGTGAGCGAGCCGGTGGACATCATGATCAGGACACCTCCCTGGATACCTGCCAGCAGGGCCGCCGCGGCGCGGTCGGCGTCGAGGCCGGCGGGGATCTCGCCCTGGTCCTGCATGGCCCGGATGCCGATGGCGAGCTTGGACTGCCACGAGGCGACGAGCTGCCCGGTGACGGCCTGCGCGCCGGGCGTGGCGGGGGTCAGCTGGGACATCAGGGCGTTGAGCGGGCACTGCTGTCCCTGGCGGCGGTAGCGGTCGACGACCGCGTCCCGCCAGTCGTACCAGGCCCGCCACGAGGTGAGCGCACTGAGGTGGGGCTGCTGGTCGGACAGGACACGGTCGGCCTCGTGCCGGGCCACGGCGAGCAGGAGCTCCTCTTTTCCGCCGGGGAAGTAGTGGAAGAGCTGGCTCTTGCTGGTGGACGTGCGGGCGCGGATGTGGTCGAGGGTCGTCGCGGTCACACCGCGGGCGCGGATCTCCGCCGCGGCTCCTTCGACGATGCGCTGGTCGACGGAGTCCATGCGTTCATCCGCGCGTACGCCACGCGCTGAGCGGCGTGTCCCTGTCGAGCAGCAACCGCGCAGAACTTCACCATGGCACGACTCCGCTGTCGTCGAACATCTGACCAGTGGGGCCGTCGTCGGGAAGAGCCGCCAGTCGGACGGCGATCGCCGCGCCCTGCTCAGGGGTCTGAGTGCCGCTGAACCCATTGAGGTCGGTGGCCACGTAGCCGGGGCAGGCGTTGTTGATCAGGATGTTGGTGCCGCTCAGCTCCTTGGCGTACTGGATGGTGACCGCGTTCAGGAAGGTCTTCGTCGGCGCGTAGGCCCCGCTGATCCCTCCGAGGTCGACACCGGGCGTGGTCTGCAGGGCCAGCGAGCCGACATGGCTGGACTGGTTGACGATCCGTGGGTGCGCCGAGCGGCGCAGCAGCGGCAGCATCGCGTTGGTGACCCGGATGACGCCGACGACGTTGGTCTCCACCAGCCGCCGCACGGTCTCCAGGTCGATGGTCGTCGGCTCCTCAGGCCAACCGCCCGCCACTCCGGCGTTGTTGACCAGGACGTCAAGGCGTCCCGCCCGCTCCTCGATCAGCCGCGCCGCGGCGGTCACGCTTTCGTGGTCGGTCACGTCCAAGGGCACGCCGAACGCGTCGGCGCCTGCCGCGCGCAGTTTCGCCACGGCGTCCGTCCCGCGCCGCTCGTCCCGGGCGCCGACACCGACACTCCAGCCCAACGCGCCCAGCATGGCCGCGATCTCGTACCCGATTCCCTTGTTCGCGCCGGTGACCAGCGCGATCGTCTTCTCGCTCATGACAGCGAGCATGGCCGCGCTCGGGCCGTGCACCAACACCACCTCGGTCGCGCATCAATACCCGCGCGACATGGATCGACCGTCCGCCGCGGCTACTGTGCAGGGATGGAGATACGCGAGTTGCGGTACTTCGTCGTCCTCGCCGAGGAACTGCACTTCGGCAGGGCCGCCCAGCGTCTGGAGATGGCCCAGCCGCCCCTGTCCCGAGCGATCGCCCGGCTCGAACGGCAGCTGGGGGTAACCCTGTTGGAGCGCACCAGCCGCAAGGTCACGCTCACCGAGGCCGGCGCCGTACTGCTGTCCGAGGGTCGCGCGATCCTCAGCGCGGTAACCGCGGCCGAGCGGCGTACCCAGGAGGCTGCGCACAAGCACCACCACCTCGTTCTCGCCGTCAAATCCGGCACGGCCGACGAGTTGGTGGCGAAACTGCTCGGCGCCTACCGCGCGGAGCCCGGCGCGGCCACCGTCGATCTGCTGCTCTGCGAGGCGCACCAGCAGCAGACATTGCTGCAGAACGGGCAAGCCGATGTGGCTCTGCTGCACTTGCCGTTCGATTCGGTGGCCGGACTCGACACCGAAATTCTGCACACCGAGGGACAGGTGGCGATCCTGCCCACTTCTCACTCACTTGCCGGCCGCTCACGGATTCGGACGGCCGAGGTCACCTCGTTGCCGGAACTCCCGATGGCGCGCTGGCCCGATCCTGGCGGCAGCTATCCGGAGGGACCGGGCGCGGAGGTACGGAACCTGACACAGCTCTTCCAACTGATCGCGCTCGGCCGTACCACTGCGATCATGCCCGAGTCCGCCGGCACCGACCTGCGCCGGGATCTCACCGCCGTACCGGTCCTTGACGCACCACCCGTGACAACGGTGATCGCATGGCCGTCGCAGAGCCGACTTCGCGCAGCCGCCGACCTGATCCGCGTGGCAACACGTCTTTGACCGGCTGGGGCGGATGACCCGGCGCACTCTTGGAGCGGTCAGGGGACGGGGATTGAGGAACAAGCTAGTACAGCCCGCCGTCCACCCGGATCAGCGCTCCCGTCGTATAGCTCGACGCGTCGCTCGCGAGGTACAGCGCGGTGCTGACGATCTCCTCCGGCTGTCCGGGACGCCCGATCGCGCTGCGTGTCGTCTGGCGTTTCTCCTCCGCCCAGGACTTGGCGATGTCCGTGAGGAACGGTCCGGCCGAGATGGTGTTGACGCGCACGGTCGGGCCGTATTCCAGGGCGAAGACCGTCGTGAGTGCGTTGAGTGCGGCCTTGGCGCCCGCGTAGGGGCCGAAACGGGGCTGTGGCATCAGTGCGCCGGACGACGAGACGTTGATGATCGAGCCCCCGTTCTCCGAGTCGGCCATCCGCTGTCCGACCAACGAGGCGAGCCGGAACGGGCCTTTGAAGTTGACGCCGATCACCTTGTCGAAGAGCTCCTCGCTGGTGTCGGCCGAGGAGGGGGCGAGGGGTGACATGCCGGCGTTGTTGACCAGGACGTCGACCCGGCCGAACTCCTCGTAGGCCGCGTCGGCGAGCCGGGCCAGGTCGTCCCAGTGGCCGACGTGTGCGGCGACCGGCAGAGCGCGGCGACCCAGGGCCCGGACCTCGTCCGCCACGGCCTCGCACGCGTCGAGCTTGCGGCTGGCGATGACGACGTCGGCGCCCGCGGTCGCGAAGGCGCGCACCATCGCGAGGCCCAGGCCCCGGCTGCCGCCCGTGACGAGCGCGACCTTGCCGGACAGGTCGAACAGGTCGGCCGGAGCAAGGGACTTGGTGTCGCGTGCCTCGCTCATGCCTGCACCCGGCCGGAGAGGCTGTCGTCCTCGACGATGTGGGCGTACCGCTTGCGGGCGGACTCCAGCTTCGGCGGGATGTGCTCGCTGGGGAACAGACCGTCGGCCGGACGGCGGTTCTTGAGCAGCTGCTTGGCGATCGTGGTGCGGTGCACCTCGGTGGGGCCGTCGGCGAGCGCGAGGTTCGGTGCGGCCATCCACCATTTGGCGAGCGGGAGTTCATTGGTGGTGCCGAGCGATCCGTGCAGATGCAGGGCGCGTTGGACGACGTCGTGCAGCACCTTCGCCGTCTGCACCTTGCACATCGCGATCTGGGTGCGGGCCGCGCCGTGCGGCTGGGTGTCGATGATCCAGGCGGTGTGCAGCACCAGCAGCCGGAACTGCTGCAACTCCACCCAGGAGTCCGCGATGAACTGCTGCACGGCCTGCTTCTCGGCGAGAAGAGTGCCCTGAGTACGACGGGACAGCGCGCGCTCGCACATCATGTCGAAGGCGCGGGTGCACTTGCCGACCGTGCGCATCGCGTGATGGACCCGGCCCCCGCCGAGCCGGGCCTGGGCGACCTTGAAGCCCTCGCCGGGGCCGCCGAGCATGGCGTCGAGCGGGACCCGCACCTGGTCGTAGCGGATGTAGGCGTGGATGCCCTCGTCGAGGGAGTCGCGTTCGTCCATGGTGCCGACGTTGCGCTTGATCTCGATGCCGGGTGTCTCGGCCGGGACGATGAACATCGACATCCGGGCGTGCGGCGGAGCCTGTGGGTCGGTGACGGCCATGACGATGAGGAAGGCCGCGTACCGGGCGTTGGAGGAGAACCACTTCTCGCCGTCGATCACCCACTCGTCCCCCTCGCGCCGGGCCCGGCACACGAACTCCTTCGGGTCGGCTCCCGCCTGCGGTTCCGTCATCGAGAAGGTGGAGACGATGTCCCCGTCGAGCAGGGGCTGCAAATAGCGCGCCTTCTGTTCCTCGGTGCCGAACATGGCGAGGATCTCCGCGTTGCCGGTGTCCGGAGCGGCGGTCCCGAAGACGGTCGGGGCCCAGTAGGAGCGGCCGAGGATCTCGTTGAGGTACGCGAGCTTCACCTGGCCGTAGCCCGCACCGCCGAGTTCCGCGCCGAGATGGCAGGCCCACAGGCCCTGGGCGCGGACCTGCTCCTGGAGCGGTTTGAGGATCGCGCGTGCCTTCTCGTTGCGCGTGTCGTACGGGTCGCCGCCGTGCGGGAACAGCAGGTCGAGCGGTTCGACCTCCTCCCGCAGGAAGGCCGCCGCCCAGTCCAACTTGGCCTGGAACTCGGGTTCGATCGAGAAGTCCAGCATCGGCCCTCCGGAAGGTGCGCGTTGGTCGGCGACAGCAAAACAGTATACTTTTTAGCGAGGTTCGGTCCATACTCGGAGTGCGTGACGGCAGATTGAGTATGAGGAGTTGGTCGATGCGCAGGCCGATGGAGGGCGTACGCGTTCTCGAAGTAGCCCAGTTCACCTTCGTCCCGGCGGCGGGCGCCGTGCTCGCGGACTGGGGCGCCGATGTGATCAAGATCGAACACGCCGAACGCGGCGACGGACAGAGGGGGTTGGTCCGTGTCCTCGGCTACGACGCCACCAGCGCGGGGTCCTCGTTCTTCCCGATCGTGGAGGGACCCAACCGGGGCAAACGCAGCGTCGGTCTCGCCCTGGAGAAGCCGTCGGCCCGTAAGGCCTTCGAGGAACTGGTCCGCCGCAGCGATGTGTTCCTGACCAACTTCCTGCCCGAGGCGCGCGCGAAACTGCGCATCGAGGTCGAGGACATCCGGGCCATCAACCCGGACATCATCTATGTGCGGGGCAGCGGTTTCGGTCAGCGCGGCGACGAGGCCACGAAGGGCGGCTACGACAGCACGGCCTTCTGGGCGCGCGGCGGCAGCGCCGCAGGTGTCACGCCACCGGGTGCGGACCGGATGATCCGGATGCCCGCGGGCGCCTACGGCGACGCGATGGGCGGCATGACGATCGCCGGCGGCATCGCCGCCGCCCTCTACTCCCGCGCCACGACCGGCGAACCGTCCGTGGTGGACGTGTCGCTGCTGGGCGTCGGTGCCTGGGCGACCCAGTTCACGGTCAACATGGCGCTGATGAACGGCGGCCCGCTGCCGGTGAACGTCCAGCCCCGACACGGATCACGCACCAACCCCCTCATCGGGGCGTACATGACCTCGGACGGACGCTGGATCGAACTGTCGATGCTTCAACCCGGCCGCTACTGGGCCGAGTTCTGCAAGCTCGCCGGACGCGGCGAACTCGGCACCGACGAACGCTTCGACAGCACCGAGAAGTTGATGGCCAACGCGGCTCAGGCGGCCGGCATCGTCGCCGAGCTCATCGCGTCCCGCCCCTTCGAGGAGTGGGTGGAGATCCTCTCCCGTGGCGAGGGCCAGTGGTCGGTGGTGCAGAACGCCTGGGAGGTCGGCCAGGACCCCTCGCTGCGCGCCAACGGACTCATCGCCCCCGTCGTGGACGCGGACGGAGTCGACCGCGAACTCGTCGCCAGCCCCGTCCAGTTCGACGAGACCCCGGTCGACATCACCAGGGCACCGCAGTTCGCGGAACACACCGACGAGGTCCTGCGCTCACTAGGTCTCTCCGACGAGGAACTGATCGCGCTGAAGATCGACGGCGCGGCGACATGACCGCCGTCCACGACGCGAACACCGTACGAAAGGAGCCGTGATGAGCGCGACACTCGAACCCGACGGGACCCACCAGGGCGTCCCCGCCTACCACTTCGACAACCGGCTCGGCGGCCCGGTCCTGAGCCATCAGGAACGCTGGGACGAGATCGCCCGAACCCACTCCGGATTCCGCAGCACCATCGCACGCGGATACTGGGTCGTCACCGAGGGCGAGGCCGTCCAGCAGGCGCTGCAGGACTGGCGGACCTTCTCCAACCAGTCCGTGACAGCGCTCGATCCGGACCCGAGGTTCCTGTGGATCCCGGAGATGCTCGACCCGCCCCAACACACCGCGTGGCGACGCCTGTTGGGCAGTGCCTTCTCGCCCAAGACCGTCGCGGCCCGGGAACCGGAGGTCCGCGAGGTCGCGTCCGGCCTGATCGACGAGGTGAAGGACAGCGGCTCTGCCGACGTCCTCGACTCGTTCGCCCGCCGCTTCCCGACCCTGATCTTCATGCGCCTGATGGGCCTGCCCGAGCAGGACCTCCCGCAGTTCCTCGACTGGATCCACGACCTGCTGCACCTGTCCCATGGCGAAGACCCGCACGGCGAACGGCAGTTGAGCGCCATGAACGCCGTGTCGGAGTACTTCGAGCAGCAGATCGCGATCCGCCGCGAGGCACCCCGCGACGACCTGTTGTCCCGTGCGATGACCTGGACGATCGACGACGAGCCGATCAGCGACCGGGACATGCACGCGTTCTGCATCCTGCTGTTCCAGGCCGGCTTCGACACGGTCCCCATCTCCATCGGCTGGGCCCTCTACCACTTCGCCACGCATCCGGAACAGCGCAGGGCGATCGTCGACGACCCCTCGCTGATCCCGACGGCGGTCGAGGAGATCCTCCGCGTCTACTCGTTCGTCGTGCCCGCCCGCAAGGCGACACGGGACGTGGAGATCGGCGGCTGCCCGGTCGGCGCGGGCGAGATGGTGATGCTCCCGCTCGCGGTCAGCAACCGCGACCCCGAGCGCTTCGACCGGCCCCTCGAAGTGGACCTCCGGCGCAAGACCACCAACCACATAGCGTTCGGCTCGGGACCGCACCGCTGCCTCGGCTCCCACCTCGCCCGCCTCGAACTCAACGTCGCCGTCGAGGAATGGCACCGGCGCATTCCCGACTACGAGATCACCCCCGGCCAGGACCTCGAACAGCACGGCAACATGTACGGCATCAAGCAGCTCCGGCTGGAGTGGTGACCGACGCCATGACCTCACCTCTCAGCCCAACAGACCTGTACCACACGGGAATTGTGGTCCCGGACGTCGAGGCGGGGAAGGCCTGGTTCACCCGGATCGCGGGTCACCGCTGGACCGAGACCCAGGCCTTCGACCTCACCGTGCGCCTGGTCGACGGCGAACGCGTGCTCCCGCTGCGCTTCGCGTACTCGCTGGATGCCCCGCACCTCGAACTCGTGCAGGAGATCCCGGGTACGCCGTGGACCCCGTCCGGGCACCTGGCCACCCATCATCTCGGCTACTTCTGCGACGACCTGCCGACGACCTCCAAACGCCTGGAGGAAGCGGGCTTCCCGCTGGAGGCCTGCGCGATCGTCGACGGCTCCCCGTCGATCTTCGCCTACCACTTCGACCCGCACGGCGTCCGCATCGAGATCGTCGACCGCACCCGCATGCCGGACTTCGACGACTACCTCCGCTCCAAGGCGCCGACGTGGCACTGACGTTCACCGAGGAGCAGGAGGAACTCCGTACGACACTACGGCGCTTCCTCACCGAGAAGGCGCCGAGCGCGGCCGTGCGCCGCGCGATGGACTCCGCCGAAGGGTACGATCCCCGGCTCTGGCGGCAGATGGCCGACCAACTCGGCCTGCACGGGGTCGCGTTGCCCGAGGAGTACGGCGGATCCGGTGGCGGGCCGGTCGAGTTGGGGATCGTGCTGGAGGAGACCGGACGGGTGCTGCTGCCGTCGCCGTACTTCGCGACCGTGGCGCTGGCCGGCCAGGCCCTCACGGCCTCCGGCGACGAGCCGGCGAAGGCGCGCTGGCTGCCCGCGATCGCCGACGGAACGCTGACGGCGACCCTGGCCCTCGCGGAGGAACCCGGCTCCTGGCGGCTGGAGGACATCGAGACCTCGGCCGGGAACGGGACGCTCTCCGGCACCAAGATGTTCGTCGTCGACGGCCACACCGCCGACCTCATCCTCGTAATGGCCCGCACCGGCACGGGACTTGGGCTCTTCGCCGTCGACGGTGACGCACCCGGAGTGACCCGCACCCGGCTGGAGACCCTCGACCCGACCCGGCGGCTGGCCCGCGTCGACCTCGACGGCGCACCCGCGCGGCGGGTCGGACCGAGCGGGGACGCCACGGCGTATCTGCGCACCGTGCTCGACCTCGTGGCGGTGGCGCTCGCCGCCGAACAGGTCGGCGGAGCACAGGCCTGCCTCGACGCGGCCGTGGCATACGCGAAGGTCCGGGTCCAGTTCGGGCGTCCCATCGGCTCGTTCCAGGCAATCAAGCACAAGTGCGCCGACCTGCTGGTCGACGTGGAGGGCGCCCGGTCGGCGGCCTACCACGCGACGGCCGTCGCCGCCGACGCCTCACCCGAACTACCGCCGTCCGCCGCACAGTTGGTGCCCGCCGAACTGCCGGTGTCCGCCGCCCTGGCCGCCGCCTGCTGCGCGCAGGCCTTCACCCACGCGGCCAAGGAGAACATCCAGATCCACGGCGGCATCGGCTACACGTGGGAGCACGACGCACACCTCCATCTGAAGCGGGCCAAGTCGTCGGAGCAGCTGTTCGGAGGCCCGGCGACGCACCGGAGCCGGTTGGCCGACCTGGTCGGAATCTGAGACCGACGTCCTGTCGAAAGGTTCATCACGTGGGAATTCGCGACCGCCTGTCCCGCCTGTTGGCGGAAGCGCCCGCGGCTGCCGAGGCGATCGAGTACGACCGGAACTGGTGGACCTGGGGACAGGTCCAGCGCACCGCGCGGGGCCTCGGCGACGCGCTCGACGCGCTCGGCCTGCCCGCCGGCGCCCGCGTCGGAGTCGTCCTGGAGAACCGGCCCGAGCATGTCGCCGTGGTCGCCGGGGTGATCGCCTCCGGGCGCTGCCTGGTCATGCTCAGCCCGCTCCAGCCCGCCGCCCGGCTCGCCGCCGACATCGCCCGCTGCACCCCACCCGTCGTGGTGTCCGGAGCCGAAGTCCTCGCCCGCGAGGGCGTGTTGGACGCCGTGACCGCACATGGCGCGGCCCTCGAACTGGGCACCGACGGGTCGCTACGGCCGGCGGGCGGCACGGCGCCCGTCGAGGCACCGACCCGCCCGGGCATCGCCGTGGAGATGCTCACCTCCGGTACCACCGGCCCCCCGAAACGCGTCCACCTGCGCATCGGCCAGCTCGACCAGGCCCTCGTCTCTGGCGGCCAGACGCGGAAGGACGACCGGCTCCTGTCGGAGTCGGCGTCCCTCGTGGCCACCCCGCTCGTGCACATCGGCGGACTGTGGCGGGCTCTCGCCTGCCTCGCCACCGGCCGCCGTATGCTCCTGATGCCCAAGTTCGGCGTCGAACCCTGGGTGAGCGCCGTCGAACGCCACCGACTGCGCGCGGCGAGCCTGGTCCCGGCCGCGATTCGCGCCGTACTCGACGCGCGGGTCCCGAAGGAACGCCTCGCCACCCTCCAGGTCGTCACCTCAGGCACGGCCCCCTGCCCGCCGGAACTCGCCGACGCCTTCTTCCGCACGTACGGCATCCCCGTCCTCATGACCTACGGCGCAACGGAGTTCGCCGGAGCCGTCGCCGGCTGGACCCTCCCGCTGCACGAACACTGGTGGCAGCGCAAGGCGGGCAGCGCCGGACGGGCCTTCGCCGGAGTCGAGTTGAGGGTGACCGGCGAGGACGGCACCGAACTGCCGCCCGGCCGGACCGGCCGCCTGGAGGTTCGCACCGAGCAGAGCACCCACGGCGGCCGGACCTGGATGAAGACCAGCGACCTGGCCAGGATCGACGCCGACCGGTTCGTGTGGATCGAAGGCCGCGCCGACGACGCCATCATCCGCGGCGGCTTCAAAGTGCAGCCGGAGACCGTCAAACGCGTCCTGGAGACCCACCCGGCCGTACGCGAGGCGGCCGTCGCCGGACTGCCCGACCCGCGGCTCGGTGAAGTACCGGTCGCGGCGGTCGAGTTGGAGCCTGGGGAGCCCGCACCGGACGCGGCCGAACTCGTCGCACTGTGCCGCACTCACCTCACCCCGTACGAGGTGCCGGCCCACATCGTCGTCCTCGACGAACTGCCCCGCACCCCGTCCAGCAAGGTGAGCCGCGTCGAACTCCTCGACCTCGTAAGGGCCCGGCTCGCCGAGTACACCGGAGCGTCAGCGCCCGAAGGAGTAACTGCGGTGTCCAGCAAGGAGGTTGACCGGTGAGCGAAACCGAGCAGAAGCCCGCCGAGCACTTCGGCATGCTCACGGACGAGGCGGTCGACCGCTCCCGGCTGCGCCTGGGCGTCCCCCAGCCGCAGCGCAACCCGCCGCACAACTACGAGGTGACGTGGGACGGTGCACGCCACTTCGCCTACGGTTACGGCGACGCCAACCCCCTGTACTGCGACCCGGAGTACGCGGCGAAGACCCGCTGGGGCTCGCTCGTGGCACCGCCGACGTTTCTCTACACGATGGGGGAGGACGCGGCCCCGGCACCGGACCCGGAGACCAAGGCGCTGCTCAAGGGCGACCCCTTCGCGGGCCTCGGTTCCTACCAGGCGGTGATGGAGTTCGAGTGGTGGCGGCCCCTCCAACTGGGCGACCGCTGCCGGGTGTTGCAGACCCAGGTCGGCGTCGGGCTCAAGCGCAGCAGCTTCGGCGGACGCACCGCACACGTCGTCCGCGACTACCTCTACGCCAACGGACGCGGCGAGATGCACGCCCTGCGACGCGGCACCTGGATCAACGCCGAGCGGCACACGTCGAAGAAGCGGGCCAAGGAAGCGCTCGAACAACAGCCGTACCCGCCCGAGCAGTTGGCGGAGATCGACGCCGCGTACGCCGCCGAGACCCGGCGTGGCGCCGAACCCCGCTACTGGGAGGACGTCGAGGTCGGCGAGGCACTGCAACCCCGAGTGAAGGGCCCGTTGACCACGACGGACGTGGTCGTCTGGCACCTGGGCTGGGGCATGCAGCTCACCCCGCCCGGCGCCTTCGGTATCGCCGCTGCCGTACGACGCAAGGCCCCCGGTCTCTACCCGCCCAACCGCCTGGGCGTCCCCGACACCGTGCAGCGCCTGCACTGGGAGCCCGAGCGAGCCCGCGAACTCGGCCTCCCCAACCCCTACGACTACGGCGGCATGCGCGAGACCTGGCTCTGCCACCTCCTCACCGACTGGATCGGCGACGACGGCTGGCTGTGGCAACTGCGCTGCGAACACCGCAAGTTCAACTACCTCGGCGACACCACCTGGGTGCACGGCACGGTCGTCGACAAACGGCAGGTGGACGGACGCAGCGAGGTGCACATCGACGTGCGCTGCGAGAACCAGCGCGGCGAAGTCACCACACCCGGCAGGGCAGTTGTGCTGCTGCCGACCAGGGAGCGGGCCGTCGAACTGCCCGAGCCGCCCGCCCGGGACCTGGACGGCATGGTCGCCCACGAACTGGAGCGGTTCGCGGTCAAGTGAACCGCAATCGGGAACGAGAACTCAGGAGGCAAGGTGTCGGACGAGGTGCTGGTGGAGCGCCGGGGCGCGGTCCAGGTCATCACGATCAACCGTCCCAAGGTCAAGAACGCGCTGGACGCCGGGGTTGGCGCCGGAATCGCCGCCGCGGTCGACGAGTTGGACGAGGCGGACGAGCTGCGGGTCGGCGTACTCACGGGAGCGGGGGGCACGTTCTCGGCGGGCATGGACCTCAAGGCGTGGCTGCGCGGTGAGAGCCCCGCGATCGAGGGCCGGGGGCTGTGCGGCATCACCATCACGCCACCGCGCAAGCCGCTGATCGCCGCGGTCGAGGGCTGGGCGCTGGCCGGCGGCTTCGAGCTGCTGCTCGCCTGCGATCTCGTCGTGGCGTCCCGGGCGGCGCGGGTCGGGGTACCGGAGGTGACGCGGTCCCTGGTCGCCCGGGCCGGTGCGGCCCTGCGCCTGCCCGGGCGGGTCCCGTACGCCATCGCGTTGGAGCTGCTGCTGACCGGCGAACCCATCACCGCCGAACGCGCGGCCGAGGTCGGACTGGTCAACCGGCTCACCGACGAGGGCGGTGCGCTCGCGGGCGCGCTGGAACTTGCCGCGACCATCGCGGCGAACGGCCCCCTCGCCGTCGCCGCCACCAAACAGATCGCGCAGTCCGCCGCCGACTGGACGCTGGAGGAGGGCTGGATCCGGCAGGCCGAGATCGCCTCGCCGGTGTTCTCGTCCGAGGACGCTCGGGAAGGGGCCGCGGCCTTCGCCGAGAAACGGCCGCCGGTCTGGAAGGGACGCTGACCGCGTCGTAGAGGCATCGGGATCCCCAAATCAGGCTGCCAGGGAGGGTGTTGTGACCGCAGGACCGTTGTCCGGCTGCCGCGTGGTCGAACTCGGTGGTATCGGGCCGGGCCCGTTCGCCGGCATGCTGCTCGCCGATCTCGGCGCGGAGGTCGTCCGGGTGGACCGGCCCGAGCGGGCGGCCGAACCCGACGCGGGCGGACCCGCGGACGTCCTCAACCGGGGGAAGCGCTCGGTGGTCCTCGACCTGAAACACCCGGCAGGGCCCGCCGCCCTCCTCCAACTCGCCGAGCGCGCCGATGTGTTGATCGAGGGATTCCGCCCCGGCGTCACCGAACGCCTGGGCATCGGCCCCCACGAGTGCCTCGCCCGCAACCCCCGCCTGGTCTACGGCAGGATGACCGGCTGGGGCCAGACAGGACCCCTCGCCGCAGCCGCCGGACACGACCTCACCTACATCGCCCTCACCGGCGCGCTCGGCGCGATCGGCGACGCGGCGGGCCCGCCACAGATACCGCTCAACCTGGTCGGCGACTTCGGAGGCGGCGGCTGCTACCTCGTGATCGGCGTACTCGCCGCGCTGCATGCCGTAGGGCGCACGGGAGTTGGCCAGGTGGTCGACGCGGCCATCGTCGACGGGACGGCCCATCTCCTCGCGAGCACCTTCGGCAAACTCGGGCGCGGGGCCTGGACCGACGAGCGGGGCATCAACCAACTCGACGGCGGCTGGCCGTTCTACGCCGTCTACGAGACCAAGGGTGGCGGACATGTGGCGGTCGGCGCCCTCGAAGCCAAGTTCTACCGGAGCCTGATCGAGCTGCTGAAACTCGACGTCGATCCCGGACTTCAGCACGACCGGTCGACCTGGCCGGAGCTGCGCCGCCGGCTGGCCGAACGCTTCGCCGAGCGCACCCGCGACGAATGGGCGGGCCTGTTCGAGGGCACCGACGCCTGTGTCGCACCTGTCCTCAGTCTCACCGAGGCAGCGGCACACCCCCAACTGGCTGCGCGCGGCAGCCTGTTCGCGCGCGACGGCGTCGTCCAGCCCGCCGCGGCACCCCGCTTCTCGGCGACACCGTCGAGCCCCGGCCCGGCCGCACCACCGGTAGGGGCCGACACCCGCGCCGTCTTCCGGGACTGGGAGATCCCCGACGCCGACGAACTCGTCGACAGCGGGGCCGCCGTCCAGCTGCCCCACTGATACCCACTGATTCCCTCTGACCCCTTTAGTGACCGAGAGGACCTGCCATGCCCGAGGCCGTCATCGTCGACGCCGTACGCACGCCCATCGGCAAGCGCAACGGCTCCCTGGCCGCCGTGCACGCGGCCGACCTGTCGGCACACGTACTGACCGCACTGGTGGAACGAACCGGCGTGGACCCCGGCACCGTGGACGACGTGATGTGGGGCTGCGTCACCCAGATCGGCGACCAGTCGAGCAACATCGCCCGCTTCGCCGCACTGGCCGCCGGCTGGCCCGAGCACGTCCCCGGGGTGACCATCAACCGGGCCTGCGGCTCCAGCCAACAGGCCGTCGACTCCGCCGCGCACGCCGTCATGGCCGGGCAGTACGACCTCGTGGTGGCCGGCGGTGTGGAGACCATGACCAGGGTCCCACTGGGTTCGCACCGGACCGTCGGTCAGCCTTACGGGCCCGCCGTGCTCGCCCGCTACGACGGGTTCCAGTTCAGCCAAGGAGTCGGCGCCGAGCTGATTTCCGAACGGTGGGGCCTCAGCCGCACCCGACTCGACGAGTTCGCCTCCGAGTCGCACGCCAAAGCCGCCGCGGCGATCGACTCGGGTGTGTTCGACGACCACATCGTGCCCATCGAGGTCGACGGCACCAAGTTCACCGTCGACGAGGGCCTGCGACGCGGCACCTCGGTCGAGACCCTCGCCAAACTCAAGCCGTCGTTCAAGGACGACGGTGTGATCCACGCCGGAAACGCCTCCCAGATCTCGGACGGCGCCGCCGCGCTGCTCATCACAACTCCCGAACGGGCAAGGGAGTTGGGCCTCAAGCCGATCGCCCGCTACCACTCCGGCGCGGTCAGCGGCGCCGACCCGATCATGATGCTGACGGGGCCGATCCCGGCGACGGAGAAGGTCCTGCGCAGGTCCGGTCTGTCGATCGAGGAGATCGGTGCTTTCGAGGTCAACGAGGCTTTCGCACCGGTCCCGTTGGCGTGGCTGGCCGAGACGGGGGCCGACCCCGATCGTCTGAACCCGCTGGGCGGAGCGATCGCGGTCGGCCATCCGCTCGGCGGCTCCGGGGCCATCCTGATGACCCGCCTGCTCGCCCGGATGCGGCAACGGAACCTGCGCTACGGCCTCCAGACGATGTGCGAGGGCGGCGGCACCGCCAACGCCACGATCATCGAACTGCTTCCGTGACATCTGTCCTGCGACCGCAGGCTGTCGGTCCTCCGGCTTGACGGAGTCCGGGCCCTCTTCACTCGACCTCGGTACTCCCTTGCCAGTGGCCGAAGACCGGCATCGCCGGATGCGGGCCTGCGACGCGCCGTAGCCCGTACGCGCGCTCGGCCACCGGGCCGCGGGCGGCAGCCGCGAAAGCGGCCCGGTCGGGGTGACCGGTCTTCCGGAGCAGGCTCGCCACATGTTTCTCCACGGTCCGCGGCGAGATGTGCAGCCAGTCGGCGATGTCCTTGTTGCCGATCCGCTCGACGAGCAGCCGGGCCACCTCGAACTCCCGGACGGTGACCCCGCACCGGCGCAGATCGGGCGGTACGTGCTCGGTGCCGGTGCGCCGCTGCCGTACCGGCGCGCCCATGCCGCGCAACAGGCTCCGGCAGGCGGCGGCGACCGCCGGAACGCCGAGGCCGTGGAAGTACTCCTCCGCCTCACGTACCCAGTCGACGGGCTCGCCCCAACCGTCCTCGTACGCCGATCGCGAGACCAGGCGCAGGCACAGGTTGCGTGCCGGCGGGTACGGTGCCGCGGCCTCGAGCGCCGCTGTCGCGGCGGCGGTCGCCTCGGCGGGCCTGCCCTCGCGGCCCAGCAGTACCGCGTGCGCCGCTCCGATGAACTGCCGGTTCCAGCGCGTGCCACCACCGGCTCTGGTGACGTCGGCGTAGTGCCGTCGGCCCGCGCGCCCGGCGAGCACACCCCGGAGCAGCATGACGCCATACATGTCGTGCGCCCCGTACTCGCCGACTCCGGGGTTCTCCTTGTCGTACACGAGAGCCTGCGCGAACTCCCGCTCGGCGGCGTCGTGGTTCTCCTCGAGCAGCGAGCAGAACGCCCGCGCCAGCCCGTACGACATCGGCCGCACACCGGGAGCGTCGTCGACGCCGGGGGCCAGCCGGTCCAGCGCCTCCTCCATTTCGGCGCGCCGCCCCTGGTGTGCGAACCGCACGGCCTCGGCCAACCGCATCATCGACACGGTCGGCCGCAGCCGTAGTCGCGTCGCGGCGATCAGCCCTTCGCGGATTCGCCGGCCGGCCGCCTCGAACTCGCCCCGTCTGACCTGGTCCAGCGCGAGGACGCAGCCGGTCTCGTGGGCGAGCGGGAGCACACTGATCCGCAGGGCCCGCTGCTGGGCCTCTTCGAGCCCGGCCGGCTGTCCGTCGCGCCGCAGCGCGCTCCGGGCCAGGTGCACTTCGGCGGACACCCGCAGGTCGGGGAGCCGGTGCAGATCGGCGATCGCACCGGCGCGCGCGAAGTGTGCCGCGGCAGCCTCCTCGTCGTGTTCCGGGGCCAGGCGCCCGAGCATCAGCAGCGCGCCGCCGAGCACATCCGGGAGATCGGCCTGCTCGGCCGCGTCCGCCGCCCGGCGGGCGTAACCGGCGGCCGTGCGCAGCCGGTCGGGTGCGGGCCGACTCAGCTCCACGCGGGCCGAGGCCAGATCGACGGGCGCGGTGTGCGCGGCGGTCGGGGAGGGGCCGAGCAGCCGACGGGCGACATCGAGATGCCGGAGGGCGTCGGTGGGCCGACCCGCCGACGCGGTGACATCGGCCAGCCGTGCGTAGAGGCCGGCCCGGCGCGCGGCGGGAATCTCGTGGCCGCCCAGTGCTTCGAGGTCGGCGGTCAGCCCGGGTACGGCGTCGAACCGGGCCGCACGCGAGACGGTCTGCAGGAGCAACTCCAGCACCGTGGCACGTAGTTCGGGCGCGGGCCCGGCATCGGCCGACCGCTGTGCCCGGGTGAGCAGGGTCACCGCGCGTTCCACCGCGCCCTCGGTCATCGCTCGTCGCGCCGCCTCGCAGTACAGAGGGACGGCTTCGCGGGTGTCGCCGGCCTGCTCGAACAGGTCGGCGGCGTGGACGCACCATTCGCCGGGCAGCCCCGGATGGAGGTCGACCAGGGTGTTCGCCGCGAGCCGGGCGTATCCGGTGCGCTCCGTCGGCCCGAGATCCTCCAGCAGCACCTGTGCGGCGAGCCGGGGCCGGAACGCGTACCAGTCCGGACTCGACCTGTCCGGTTCGAGGAGGTACGAGGCGACTCCCGCCTGCAGGACCGTGAGGAGTTCGCGATCGTCGCACTCGGCCGCGCGCTGCAGCGCGGAGAGCGGGAAGCGCTGCCCGAAGAGGGCCGCGATCCCGAGGATCGTGCGTCCGCGGGGGTCGAGCCGGCCGGTCCGGCACCTGACACTGCGGGCTACCGCGGCGGGGACGGGGATTCTCCGGGAGCCGTCCGGGGAGTGCAGGGTCACGTCATGGAGGAGTTCCTCGACGACCAGCGGGTTCCCGGTGCTGTCGGCCACCACGGTGTCGACCAGTTCGGCGCTGGCTGCGCCCGGGGCGGATCCCAACCCGGCCACGACCAGGGTGCGCACGTCCGGGCGCCCCAGTGGACGCAGTTCGAGGATCGACGCGGCACCCCGCTGAGACGCCCGGGCGGCCAGCTCGGTCGCCACACAGGGCTCACGACCGGCGATGAGCAGCATCACGGCGGGCTGCTCCGCGAGGTTGTCGAGGACGTACTCGAGGACCGCCAGCGTCTCCGTGTCCGCATCGTGCAGATCGTCGAGCACGAGCAGGAATCCGTGCTCTCGTCCGGCCGCGGCGAGCACGCGCAGAAGGGTCTCGGCGACCATGAGGTGCGACACGACGGCGGTGCCGGGGGCGAAGTCTCCCGGCAGCAGGTGAGCGAGCACCGGCCCGTAGAGGCCCAGTTCGTCCGGGTCCGGCAGCAGGCCGGCCCGGGACAGGGAGAGCAGGGCCTCGACCAGCGGCCGGTACGGCACGACCGACCCGACCGTACCGGCCCGGCCCCGCGCGGTGATCATGCCCGCCGCGGCAGCCGCGCGGAGAGCCTCCACAGCGAGCCGTGTCTTGCCGATACCGGGTTCGCCGGTGACGAAGACCGTGCCGCCACGCCCCGAGCGCGCGGCGGCCAGGGCTGTCATGACCTGCTGCATCTCGGCCTGTCGACCGACGAATTCGCCGCGGGACCCGGCCCCGCCTCCGGACGGACGGATCTGGCCGGCGGTCTGCGTGCCGCTCCCGTGCGACGACGTGTGCCGTGAGTCCAGGGAGCCGGTGGCCGACTGCCCCGTCATGTACCGGACCTGCTGACATTCGCGTGTGCGCATCAACATTCCCCCGATGCCGAGTCGTCCGCGGTCAGCGTGATTCACCGTCATCCGGCTGTCGCGTCGGGTTCCGTTCAGCGGACCGGATCCGGCGCTTCCCGCCCGGGCGATGACGACCTGGTGCACGGGAACACGACCAGGCCAAACAGCTCACGTTACCGGCTCCGGCGACCCCAGGACACGGGGCAGGACCACCACCATTCGCGCCGGCCGGGAGCGCGTGTTCCTGGGGGTGGCGCACCCGGAATACGGGGTGTTTTCCCTGATGTACGCGTCCGGCGCGCGCCGTTGACTGGCTCAGCCGACCGGTCGGTACCTGTTCCATCCCCGGAGCGCGGCAAAGCGCTCTCGACCACCGAGGAAGTGACCCGCATGAGCGTTCTGAAGCTGCAGACGATCGAACCGCGGACGGAGAACAGCAGCGCTCTGGTGCTGAGCATCACCAGCAGCCTGAGCAGCACCTGCTGCAGGAACCCCGCCTGAGCGGCATCTGCTGCAGGACACCCGCCTGAGCGGTGCCTGCAGCCGGTGATCTGACGGCGTGAACCATGCGGGCAGCGCACGCACCGCGCGCCCCGCATGGTTCGCGCCGCCCCGGCGCGCCCTCGTCGACCGCCCGCCAGGTTCCTCGGACAAACTCACAGAGGCAGACATGATCAACGAACGATGGGTCTACCGATTCCCCTTCTGCTGGAACGACAGCCTGTTCTTCGACCCGCTCGACGTCTCCTACGAGCCGCATCCCGACCACTTCCTCGCCTCCCTCGACGACCGGGTGCGGTCACGATTCGTCCGCAAGGGCATTTGGTGGAGCTACCGGCACAACGAGAACCTGCCCGCGCAGGGGTGGAAGATCCACGTGTCGGCGAACCAGCGCAACGTGCGCGAGGTCGCCGCCTCGGTGATCGGGTATCTGACCGAGCACGACATCGACTTCAAGATCGCTCTCGATCTCACCGTCTTCGAGATGCTGAGTTCGAAGGCCATATCGCGGGGCAGCGGCGGGAAACTCGTGACCGTCTACCCGCGGGACGACGACGAGTTCCGGTCGTGTCTGGCCGACCTCGCCAAAGTCCTGGACGGCGCCGAGGGCCCGTACGTCCTGTCGGACCTTCGGTACCGCGACTGCAAGGCGCTCTACTTCCGGTACGGGCAGTTCCTGGACACCCACTCCGTCGACGTCCTGGGCCGGCCGGTGCCCCACATCACGGGGCCGGACGGGCCGGTCGCCGACGACCGACGCCCCGGATACGCCCAACCGTGGTGGGTGGCCTGGCCGTTCACCGACTGGAAGCCCCCGGCCGACCCCGATGAGGACGGCCTGCTCGCGGGCCGCTTCCGGGTGACCGGGGCGCTGCAGTTCTCCAACAGCGGTGGGGTGTACACCGCCGAGGACACGGCGAACGACGACCGTGTGGTGGTCCTCAAGGAAGCCCGCCCGCACACCAACGTCGACCCGCGGCAGGACCACGACGCCGTGGACATCCTCAACCGCGAGTGGGTGTTCCTGAACCGGTTGGCCGACGTCGGCTCGTTCCCCGTCCCGATCACCACGTTCCGCCACTGGGAACACCACTTCATCGCGGAGGAGTTCGTCGACGGCACCGACATCCGCTCCATGCTGCTCGAACGCAACCCGCTCGCCCGGCTCGGACCCGGTGGCGTCACGCAGTCGCGGGAGTTCCTGCGGATCTTCCTCGCCGTCTTCCGAGGACTCGCGCGTGCGCTCCGGGCCGCCCACGACCGCAACGTGATCCTCGGCGACTTCACCGCCGCGAACGTGCTCATCGACCCGGACACCCTCCAGGTCACCATCGTCGACCTGGAAACGTGCCGACTGACCGAGGCCGACCCCGAGCACGCGCACCTGGAGGCACCGGTCGAGCTGTACACACCCGGGTTCAGCAACTTCCGGCGCCGCTTCGCCGCATCCGCGGTCGAGGACGACCAGTTCGGCCTGGCCATGACCATGGCCTACTTCATCTTCCCGGTCGCGGCCCTGTCGTACCTGCGCGAGGACATCCTGGACCGCTACCGGGTCTTCACCGACAGCCTCGGCTGGCCGTCGCGGATCCACGAGATGCTCACGGACCTGGCGCGGGCGCGGGTCACGCTCACGGACGTACTGAGCGAACTGGAGCACGAGGACGACCTGATCGACCAGGTCCGTGCCGTGCCGGTGCGGCCGGTCGTCGAGGAACGACTCGGCCTGGCGGAGACCGAGGCGGGACTGGCGGCCTTCATCGACGCCGTCGCCGACACCGACCGGCCCACGCTCTTCCCCGTCGACCCGTTCGCCCACGTCACCAACCCCCTGAGCCTCGGCTTCGGTGCGAGCGGCGTCCTGTGGGCGCTGAACGCCTCGGGCGTCCCGCTCCGGCCGGAATGGCTGGGGCGACTGCGCGACGACCTGGCCGACATCGACCTGGCCCAGTACCCGGCCGGCCTCATGAACGGGTTGGCCGGCATCGCCTGGGCGACCGACACACTCGGATTCCGTACGCAGGCCACGCAGTTGCTGGCGCAGGCCAACCGGCGCGCACACGAGTCCGGCGACCCCACCTTCTACTACGGCCTGGCCGGCGTGGGAATGACGAACCTGCGCTTCTACCTCCATGACCGCGACGAACGTCACCTCGCCGCGGCGCGGGACTGCGCGCGGGCTCTGCGCGAGGCAGCCCAGCACGACGGCGAACGGGCCCACTGGCGCAACGAGTTCACGAGTGAGAAACCGTTCACCGGCCTGGGCTTCGGCCAGGCGGGCGTCGCGATGTTCCTGCTGCGCATGCACCAGATCACCGGGGACGAGTGGTGTCTGAACCTTGGCCGCAGCGCACTGGCCTGGGAGATGGCACACGCCGAGCGGCAAGACGACGGCAATGTCACGTTCGACCACTACGGCACCGCGGAGCCCTATGTCGAGGTGGGTTCCGCCGGTGTCGCCCGAGTGCTCCTGCGCTACGGCGACCTGGATTCCGCTCGGACCGTCCTGCGCGCACTGGACGTCCGGCAAGCCGTGCTGCCGGGGTTCTCGTTCGGTATGTCCGGGATCGCCGACACGCTTCTCGACGCGGTCTCGATCACCGGCGATACCGCCTACCGGAACATCGCAGTGCGGCAACTCGACTTCGTGAGGCGGCTGTTCCTGTTCGAGCCGGACAAGCGGTTCGGGGTGGCGCGACACGGCGAGGCGGTGCCCCTGGGCTCGCCCGGCGACGGACTGCTGCGCTGCTCCACCGACTACCTCACCGGCTCGGCCGGCATCCTGCGGGTGCTCCACCGCGTGAACCACGGCGGCACCGCCGACTTCCTGCTGGACGAGGTGTCGGGGTGAAGGAACTGTGGCTCACCCTCAGGGGCCACCGGACCCAGTTCTTGATGATCGTGCTCATCGAGGCGGCCCTCGGCGGGACCGAGGCCCTGGTGCATCCCCTGCTGCTCAAGGCCCTGTTCGACCAGGCGATCCTGACCGGCCGCTTCCGCAGGTTCGTCGTACTCGCCGCCTGCTACCTCCTGCTCGGCCTCACCCTGAGCCTCGGGGGCTACTGGGTGGCGCGATGGCGCAAGGGGTTCGAGAACACGTTCACGCTGGACCTGGAGATGGAGCTGCTGGACCGCGCACTCGACCAGGACGGACGGCGGATGGCACAGGCCGGCAACGCCTCCTTCGTCAGCCGGGTCCACAACGACGTCAAGGAAGGGGTCCTGCCGGCCGTCGACGTCTGTATCCGCATCGCGAAGCAGGGCGTCTCGTCCGTCGTGTTCATCGGCGTGCTGCTGTACCTGTCCTGGCAGGCCAGTCTCATCCTGCTCGTCATCGTGCCGCCGCTGGTGTACGTCAGCAACCGCATCGCCAAGCGCATCCAGGACAACACGGAACCGGAGCGCGAGGCGGAGGCGCAGTACGTCAACACGCTGTCCCGGACCCTGGAGTCCTTCCACGCACTGCGCGGCCTGCCGGCGCTGCTGTCCGGCACCCGGGCCGCCAACAGGAAGGCGCTGCGCGGCTTTCTCGGCATCACCTTCACCAACTTCCGGCTCACCCAGAAGCAGAGCACGCTGAGCGACCTCGTCATGAACCTCTCCGACACCACCTCGATGATCACCGGGGCGTACTTCGTGTTCGCCGGCCGGATGACGTTCGGCAGCTTCCTCGCCTACGTGAACTCGCTGTGGCGGGCCGTCACCGGAATCTTCGAGCTCGTCAACATGATTCCGCAGGCCCGCCGGAACACCGCCGTGCTCAGGCGGATCACCGCCCTGCGCGCCTCCGCCATGTCGCCGTACCACGACGAGGGACACGCGGTACTGGTTCACGCGGCCCGCGTCGCATACGACGACGGCGCGGACGTGACGATCGACGACTTCGAACTGGGCGCCGGCGAGCACGTCCTGCTCCGGGGCCCCAATGGCTGCGGCAAGACGACGCTCCTGCACATCATCGCCGGAACGCTCTCCCCCGACCGCGGGATGGTCATGCTGCCGACCCGGGTGGCCGCTCTGACCGCTCCGGTCAACCTGCCCCCGTTGCCGGTTCGCGAGCTGGTCGCCGATGTACGGGTGCGCACGGCCATGGGGCTCGACGGGGTGGCTGACCAGCTCCCCTCGGAGCTGTCGTCCGGCCAACGACAGCGGGCCGGGGTCGCGGCGCTCCTCTGCGAGGAAGCGGACGTGTACCTCGTCGACGAGCCGTTCGCCAACCTCGACGAGACCGGCAGGGACCTGGTGCTGCGGGCGCTGAAACAGCACACCCACGGGCGCGGCCTGCTCGTGGTGCACCACGGCGACGAGCATCTCGACAGCCGGTTCGACCGCGTGGTCACCTTGTCCGCGACCGCCGCTCACCCCTGAGCCGTCACACACCGTCAGGTGTCACCAGGCGACGGGCAACTCGTAGATGCCGTAGGCCTGCGAGTCCTCCTTGAACTTCAACTCCGAGACGTCGACGGCGAGTCGGAGCGTCGGTATCCGGCGGAACAGCGTGCTGAACACGACGTGGAGTTCGATGCGGGCGAGTTGCTGGCCCACGCACTGGTGCGGGCCCCAGCCGAACGCGTGGTGGTGGGCGGCGCTGCGGGTGAGGTCGAGCTTCTCGGGGTCGGGGAACGCCTGCGGGTCCCAGTTGGCGGCCGGCAGCGACGCGACGACCCCCTCGCCCGCGCGGATGATCTCACCGTCGATCTCGATGTCCTCGACGACGGCCCGGCGTGCCAGGAGATGCGGGATGGTGAGGTAGCGCAGCAGCTCCTCGACCGTGCTCGTCACGTACTTCGCGTCGTCCGAGTGCTCGCGCAGGCCCGCGAGTTGGTCCGGGTTCTCCAGCAGCAGCGCGGTGCCCAGCGTGATCATGTTGGCGCTGGTGTCGTGCCCGGCGACGAGCAGGATGTGCCCCAGGGGCGCGGCCTCCTCCATGGACAGCTCGCCCGCCTTGATGCGCGCGCCGAGGTCGGAGAGGACGTCCTCGCCAGGGGTGTCCATCTTGGCCTCGATGAGCCCGGCGATGTAGCGGCGCACGGTCGCCGTGCTCTTCGCCGCCTTCTCCGGCGTCTTGAAGCGCGCGTTGGTGACTCCCGCGTGCTCCTGGAAGAAGTCGTGGTCCTCGTACGGCACCCCGAGCAGCGCGCAGATCATCAGCGACGGCAGCGGGAGCGACAGCGCCTCGTTCAGCTCGGTCGGGTTGGGACCCGCCAGCATCTTGTCGATGAGGTCGTCAGTGATCCGCTGGATCTCCGGGCGGATCTTCTCCATCCGGTGCCGGGTGAACGAACTGGTGAGCATCCGACGCCACCGCGTGTGCTCCGTCCCGTCGGTGTTGTTGATCGACGGCTGGATATGTGCCGCGTGCGCCTTCATCGCCTCGGTCGTGTGCGGATATCCGGGCGCACCGATATTCGCGCTGAGCCGGGGATCGGTCAGCAACTGCCGCTGGGCCGCGTGGGTCGTGACGACCCAGGGGGTCGTGCCGTCCCACGTCCTGGCCCGCACCAGCGCCTTGCCCGAGTCGTGCAGTTCCAGCAGGCCCGGCGGCGGCGCGAACGGGCACTCGCCCGATCGGGGCGACGGGTACTCCGGGAGGTCCTCGGAGATGTCGGTTCCGGCCACGCTCTCGGTCATGGTTCAGTCGTCCTCTCGTCGGCCCCGCACCTGACGGAACCATACGTCGACCGATCGGTACAATCAATCTCCTGGAAACCTTTAAGGGGCCGGTGAAGAAATGTTAGGCATGCGTATTGACCGAGTGGTCCATTTATCGGCCGGGTGAGTCAGCGGGGCTCCCGCGGCAGCCCGAGCCCCCGCTCGGCCACCTGTGTGCGCAGCACCTCGTTCGCCCCGCCGGCGATCGTGTACGCCCGCGAGTACAGATGCGCGTCCTGCCACCAGCCATCCGCTACGACGTCCTCGTCGCCCTCGACCAGCAGCCCGTCCGTGCCTTGCAGGCTCAGGCCGAAGTCGACCAGGTCGTGGTTCAGCTCGCTGAAGAAGATCTTGCCGAGGAGGGAGTCGGTGGGCCCTTCCGTGCCGTGCAGCATCCGTGACTGGGCGAGCCCGATCAACGCGGCGTTCACCTGTACCCGCGTGGCCAGTTCGCCGATCGCCTGCCGGGTCGCGGAGTCGTCCAGCGCGGGCCCGCCGTTGACAGAGGTGTGTGCGGCTAGACGCAGCAAGTCGTCGAGTACGGCGACCAGTTCGACACCGCGCGCGGCCACACCGGAACGCTCATGGCCGAGGCTGCTCATCGCCACCCGCCAGCCGTCGTCGACCCGGCCGATCACGTTCGCGGCCGGGATGCGGACGCCGTCCAGGAACACCTCGTTGAAGTCGGTGGTCCCGGTGATCTCCCGCAGCGGCCGGATCTCGACGCCCGGGCTGCGCAGGTCGAGGGCGAACGCCGTGATGCCCTTGTGTTTCGGGGCCTCGCGGTCGGTGCGCGCGAGCAGGTAACCCATGTCGGCGTGCTGGCCGTTGGTCGTCCACACCTTCTGGCCGTCCACGACGAACACCTCGTCGTCGCCCTCACCTTCGCGGACCGCCCGTGTCCGCAGTGCCGCCAGGTCGCTGCCCGCCTCCGGTTCGCTGAACAGCTGGCACCACACGTCCTCGCAGGAGCGGATACGGGGCAGGAAGCGCGCCCGCTGGTCGTCGGTGCCGAACTCCAGCAGTGCGGCCGAGGCCAGCGAGGCGGCGCCGATCGGCTGCCAGGTGCGGGCGCGGGCGATCTCCTCCGCCACGACCGAGGATTCGAGAGGGTGGGCGTCGGGCCGGCCGCCGTACTCGGCCGGCCAGTCGATGCCGAGGAGACCCGCCTCGTACAGTTTCGCCGTCCACTGCCGGATCGCCGGCATCAGTTCGGGCTCGGGTGCGCGCACCCCCGTGTGGGTCTTGATGCCGGGGGAGTGTTCGGCGACGAAGGCGCGCACCTTCCGCCGGAACGCTTCGAGCTCTGGCGTGGACTCAAGTCGCATCGCTGTCGGCTCCCTGTTCTCGTGCCGCGGCCCAGAAATGAGGTTACTCTAACTGGGCCGATCACCCGGTTGCCAGTGCCCGAGACCATAAAAAGTGGCCTCAACTTGGTTCGAGGTGCCCGAACGGCACGCCTCCGGCCCAGGTGACGAATAGACTGGGGATCCGCAATATCCGCCCCAGAGGAGTTGGCCATGGCGACTGCCGTCGACCGCGAGCCCGCCGACGGTGAGGCCGGCGTCCCGGTCGGCAAGCTGGCCGCGCAGACCGCCCGCCGTATCGAGGCGACCGTGATCCGTCAGGGCTGGCCGGTGGGCGAGTCGTTGGGGTCCGAGGTGGATCTGCGGGAGCGGCTGGGGGTGAGCCGGGCGGTGCTGCGCGAGGCGGTACGGCTCGTCGAGCACCACCAGGTGGCCAGGATGCGGCGCGGCCCGAACGGTGGCCTGATCGTCTGCGCACCCGACGCGGGACCGGCCACCCGCGCCATGGTGATCTACCTCGAATACGTCGGCACCAGCGTCACCGATCTGCTCCAGGCCCGCCTCCTGCTGGAACCGATCGCCGCCGGACTGGCCGCCGACCGCATCACCGAGCAGGGCATCGACACCCTTCGCACCACGCTCGACGCCGAACTCGACCACTGGGACGAACCCGGCGTCCACTCGCAGGACCCCCTCCACCCCGTGCTCGCCCAGTTGTCGGGCAACCCGGTGCTGCACCTGTTCGTCGACGTGCTCACCCGGCTCACCGCCCGCTACGCGCACACCTCCCGCCGTATCTCCAAGACCGAGATGCACGCGGCGAAGGACACCTCGCACCGCGCGCACAAGGCCGTCGTCGACGCGGTGATCGCCGACGACGGAGCCCGCGCCCAGACGGAGTTGACCGCGCATCTGGAGTCGGTGGCCGGCTGGATCGAGAAGCACCGGGTGCGGCGGGGGCAGCGGATCGCGGGCAATGTCGTCGAGCCCGAACTGGTCGAGGGCCCGCGGGCCAAGCTCGCCGAAGTCGTCGCGGCCCGGATCCACGACGACATCGCCGCGCGCGGCTGGCAGACCGGCATGGTGCTCGGTTCGGAGGCCGACCTGCTGGCTCGCTACTCGATCAGCCGAGCCGTACTCCGGGAAGCCGTACGGCTGTTGGAGTACCACTCGGTCGCCCGGATGCGCCGCGGCCCCGGCGGCGGACTGGTCGTCACCGAGCCCGAGCCGCAGGCCAGCATCGACACCATGGCGCTGTTCCTGGAGTACCAGGGCGTCACCGCCGACGACCTGCGGATCGTGCGCAACGCCATCGAACTCGGCATCGTCGCCCGGGTCACCGCGAGAGTGGCAGAAGGCGACAAAGAGGTGACCGAACGGCTCGGCAAGGCCGTTCGCTGGAGCACGGAGGGCCCCGCCGACGATCCGCGCAAGGCCGACCTCTTCCACACCGAACTGGCCGCACTCTCCGACAATCCGGTGCTGTCGCTGTTCCTGTCGATCATCACCGAACTGTTCCGCCGCCACGCCTCCGGCCACGACCGTCCGCTGCCCGGAGACACGGCGGCCGACGAGGTCCAGCACGTCCACCAGCGGATTCTCGACGCCATCGTCGAGGGTGACGCAGGTGTGGCGCGGCACCGGATGCGTCGCCACCTGGACGCGCTGATCCCCTGGTGGCACTGATCCCCTGACGCTCAACCGGCAACGCCCCTGTGCGGCCTTCGGGCCCACGGGGGCGTTCTGCTGAACCGGGCTGTGTCGGGCGAGGCTAATTAGGTATACTGAATAGGTCGAGCCGAAGGAGATCCGATGCGCCGGACCCTGTTCGAAGAGACCCATGAGGACTTCCGTCTGCTGGTCCGTGACTTCATCGCCCGCGAGGTGCTCCCGTCGTACGAGGACTGGCGGCGTGCCGGACTCGTCCCCCGGGACCTGTTCACCGCACTGGGCAAGCTCGGCATCATCGGTACGTCGATCCCGGAGGAGTACGGCGGGGGCGGCCAGGACGACTACCGCTACAACGCCGTGATCCAGGAGGAGTGCGCCCGCGCCTGCGTCACGCTCGGCGGCCTGCGCACCCACCTCGACATCGTCGTCCCGTACTTCACCGGCCTGGCCAATGCCGAGCAACGGGCGCGCTGGCTACCGGGGTTGGCCTCCGGCGAGCTGTACACCGCAATCGCGATGAGCGAACCGGCCACCGGGTCCGACCTCGCCGGCATCACCACCCGCGCGGTCCGCGACGGCGACCACTTCGTTCTCAACGGGGCCAAGACCTTCATCACCGGCGGCCACCACGCCGACCTGGTGATCGTGGTCGCCCGCACCACCGTGGACCCGGACAACCGGCGCGCCGGTCTCTCCCTCCTCGTGGTGGAGAAAGGCACGCCCGGCTTCACCGTCGGGCGCAAGCTGGAGAAGATCGGCCTGGCCGTCCAGGACACCGTGGAACTCGCCTTCGACGACGTCCGCGTGCCCGGCGCCAACCTCCTCGGCGAGGAAGGCGCCGCCTTCACCCTCCTCGGCCGCAACCTCGCCCAGGAACGCCTGGCCATCGCCGTCGGCGCGGTCGCCCAGGCCCGCACCGCGATCGACCTGACCGTCACCTACGTCCGCGACCGGAACGTGTTCGGAAAGCCACTGGCCCAGTTCCAGAACACGAAGTTCGAACTCGCTGCCCTGGACGCCGAGTTGACCGCCGCGCAGGCCCTGCTCGACGCGGCGATCACCGCGCTCGTCGCGGGCGAACTGGACCCCGTGGACGCGGCGCGCACCAAGCTGTTCTGCACCGAGACACAGGGCCGCGTGGTCGACCGCTGTCTCCAACTGCACGGCGGCTACGGCTACATCCTCGAATCCCCGATCGCCCGCCTGTATGCGGACGCCCGAGTGACCCGTATCTACGGCGGCACCAGCGAGGTCATGAAGCTCATCATCAGCAAGTCCCTGGGCCTTTGAGGCCCTGCAGAACTCGCCTTCAAAACCCCGCAGTCCATGAGGAGTTGGGTGTGAACATCGACGGTTCAGCGGCACTCGTCACCGGCGGCGCCTCCGGGCTCGGCCTCGCCACCGCGCGACGCATCATCGAACGCGGCGGACGTGTCGTCCTCGCCGACATCTCCGAGGAACAGGGCGTCAAGGCCGTCGCCGACCTCGGCGAGGCCGCTCGCTTCGTCCGTACCGACGTCACCGACGCGACCGAGGTCACCGCCGCCCTCGACGCCGCGGAGCAACTCGGCACCCTGCGCGTCGTCGTGCACTGCGCCGGACGCGGCGGCGACCGCACCCGGATCATCGACCGCGACCGCAACCCCGGCGAACTCGACACCTTCGCCGAGGTCATACGCGTCAACCTGATCGGCACCTACAACGTCCTGCGCCTCTCCGCCGCCCGCCTCGCCGGCAACGAGGCGGTCGACGGCGACCGGGGCGCCGTAGTGCTCACCGCGTCGGTCGCGGCCTTCGACGGCCAGATCGGGCAGACCTCCTACACCGCCGCCAAAGCCGGAGTCCACGGCATCACCCTCGTCGCCGCCCGCGACCTGGCCAGTTGGCAGATCCGCGTGAACACCATCGCCCCCGGCATCATGGACACCCCGATGCTCGGCCGCCTCCGCGCCGACATCCGCGACGGCCTGGCCGCCTCCGTGCCGCACCCCAAGCGCCTCGGCGACCCGGACGACTTCGCCCGCCTCGCCGTGGAGATGCTGGAGAACCCGTACCTCAACGGCCAGACCGTCCGCCTCGACGGCGCCATCCGCATGGCCCCGCGATGACGATGACGGCGGACGGCGAGACCGATGAGACCGACGAGCAGTTCCGCGCCCGTCTGCGCGCCTTCCTCACGGAGCATCACCCCGGGCGCCGCCCCAAGGACCCCGTCGAGCGCGTCGCCTGGCAGAAGAAGTGGCTCGCCACGCTCTACGACGCCGGTTACGCAGGCCCGAGTTGGCCGCGCGAGTACGGCGGCATGGACCTGTCCTTCGCACGCCAGGTCAGCTACCAGGAGGAGTACGCCCGCGCCCGCGTCCCCGGCCCCCTGGGCACCGGACTGGGAATCGCCGCTCCCACCCTCATCAAGTACGGCACGCCCGAGCAGAAGGAGCGCCACCTGCGCCCCATGCTGCGCGGCGACCTGGTGTGGGCCCAGGGCTACTCCGAACCGGAGGCGGGCTCGGACCTCCCCGCGCTGCGCACGACGGCACGGCGCGAGGGCGCGGAGTACGTCGTCAACGGGCAGAAGGTGTGGAACAGTTCGGCCGACATCGCCGACATCGTCTTCACCCTCGTCCGCACCGGTCCGCCCGACTCCCGCCAGGACGGCATCAGTTACCTCCTGATTGATGCCCACGCCCCGGGAGTGACCGTACGGCCGCTGCGCGACCTGACCGGCGACGCCCACTTCTGCGAGATCTTCCTCGACGACGTCCGTGTACCGGTCGACAACCGCATCGGCGAGGAGAACGGCGGCTGGCCCCTGGTGCGGACGAGCCTGGGGCATGAGAGAGCAGCAGGGGCGATGAACCAAGCGGCCCTGTACCGACGGGTGTTGGACGAGTTGATCGAACTCGCCCACGAGCGCGGGGCCACGGCCGACCCGATCGTCCGCGACCGGCTCGCCGACTTCGAGATCCGGGTGCGTGTCATGCGGCTCACCGGCATGCGCACCATCGCCGACATCATGGCCAAGGGCGAGCCAGGGCCCGCCTCTTCGACGGCACGGCTGTCCATCGTGACCTTCGAGCAGGAACTGCACGAGTTCGCGCTCGACCTGCTCGGACCGTACGGCATCCTCGACCGCCGCGACCCGCACGCGGTCCAACGCGGGCGCTGGGTATGGGGGTTCCTGCGCACCCGCGCCTCGTCGATCGGTGCGGGCACGGCCGAGATCCAGCGCAACACGATCGCCGAGCAGGTGCTCGGCCTGCCCCGCGACCCGGCGATGCCGACCGTGGAGAGGACCCGATGAAGGCCGCACGCTGCACGGAGTACGGGCCGCCCGGCGGTCTCTCGGTCGTCGAGCTCGACGACCTCCGGCCCGGACCGGGCGAGGTGCTGGTCCGGGTGCACGCGGCGGCGGTGAACTTCCCGGATGTGCTGATCGTGGCGAACCGCTACCAGGTGCCCGCGCCGCTGCCGTTCACTCCGGGCAGTGAATTCGCCGGTGTGGTAGCGGAGTTGGGGCCGGGCGTGTCCGGCCCGACCGTCGGTTCACCCGTCGCCGGGGCGGTGCTCACCGGCGCGTTCGCCGAACAGGTCGTGGTGCCCGTCGCGAGCCTGCGCCAGGTGCCCGAGGGCCTCGACATGGTGCACGCCGCCGCGTTCCACGTCACGTACGCCACCGCGTACCACTCCCTGGTCACGGTCGGACAGGGCAGCGCGGGGGAGTGGGTGGCGGTGCTCGGCGCGGCCGGCGGGGTCGGTTCGGCGGCGGTCGACATCGCGACGCGGCTCGGTATGCGGGTGGTCGCAGCCGCGTCGAGCCAGGAGCGGCTGACGGTCGCCCGCAAGCTCGGAGCCGAGGCCGGCGTCGACTACGTGCACGAGGATCTCAAGCTCCGCACAAGGGAGTTGACCGGCGGAGAGGGCGCCCACCTCGTGATCGACCCGGTGGGCGGCGACCACGCGGAGGCCGCGCTGCGCGCACTGCGCCGGGGCGGCCGGTTCGTCACGGTCGGGTACGCGGACGGCAAGATCCCACGCATCCCCTTGAACCTGGTGCTGCTCAAGGACCTGGTCGTGCGGGGCTTCGAGATCCGTACTGTGCGGCAGTACTCCCCGGACGCCGTGGCCGCCGCCGACCGTGCCCTCGCCGCGATGGTCCGGGACGGGATGCGCCCGTTGGTCTCCCGGGTTCACCCGCTGGGCGATGTCGCTTCCGCCCTGACCGATGTCGCCGAGCGCAGGACCACCGGCAAGGTGGTCCTGGATCTCATGTCGTAGCAAAGGCCTTCAGAACGTGGGGAGTTGAGGGCGCTTGCGAACATAGCCGCCGGCGTCGACCCGCATCTGCATCCCGGTGACGTAACGGGACTCGTCGGAGATGAGGAAGAGCACCATGTCGGAGACGTCCTCCGGCTCGACGTAGGGAATGTCCATACCGGTCGTCGCCGGGAAGGACACCAGCGCGTCCTCGCGGGTCGGGTTTTCGAGGTCCGGCCGGAACGACCGGTACATGATGTCGCTGTTGAGCATGTCCGTGTTGACGTTGGTGGGGTGCAGGCCGTTGACCCGGATCCTCCGCGACAGCAGCACCGTCGCCAAGTCATGCACGAACGCGGCCACTTGGCGCTTCGCGAAGGAGTAGCCCAGACCGCCGGGGCCGTTGGACGGGCTGTCGACGGTCGCCGGGGTCAGAGCCGCGATGGAACCGGTCGCCACGATCGAGGCGCCGTCCGGCAGATGCGGCAGGGCGGCCTCGACGGCGTGCACGACACCGTTGAAGTCGACGGTTACGGCGTCGATGAACGCCTGGACACCCTGCTGCGGACCCAGCGGGGCGATACCGGCCTGCGCCACCACGGCGTCCAGCCGCCCGAGTTCGGCCACCCCGTCGGCCACGGCCGCCTTGAGAGCAGCCGGATCCCGTACGTCCGCCTTGCGCGCCACGATGCGCCGGCCGAGCTTCTCGACCTGGCGCACGGTCTCGTCCAGGTCGTCCTGAGTGGCCAGCGCATACGCGTTGGTGGCGATGTCCTCGCACAGGTCGACGGCGATGATGTCGGCGCCCTCCGCGGCCAGCCGGAGCGCGTGGGCGCGGCCCTGTCCACGCGCCGCCCCGGTGATGAACACGACCTTGTCCTGTACTCGGCCCATCCTGGGGCTCCTTCCGCCGGAGATAAAAGAGTAGCCTGAATACTGTTCGATGGTGCTGTTCGTGATCCATGATCGGTATCAAGTCCGCTGACTGCTGGCCGGTTTCCGTTCAGTGGGACCTGAACAGTGCACACAATTCGGCCGGTGCTAGAGAGTCCATGAGATTCGAGGGAGCACATCGATGCCATTGCAGCCGTGGATGAAGTTGCTGTCGACCGACGACCACCTGATCGAGCCGCCACGCCTGTGGACGGACCGCCTGCCGGCGAAGTACCGCGACGTCGGACCGCGGATCGTGGAACAGGCGCGCGGAGAGGGCCAGGCCCCGGCCGAGGTGTGGAACTACGAGGGCCGCATCTACCCCTACATCGGCCTGAACGCCGTAGCGGGCAAGTCGCCCGAGGAGTTCGGCCTCGAACCCACCCGCTACGACGAGATGATCCCGGGCTGCTACGACCCGAAGGCCCGGCTGCGCGACATGGACCTGGACGGCGTGTGGGGCGCGCTGTGCTTCCCGTCGTTCCCGCGCTTCGCCGGCACGATCTTCCTGGACGGCGAGGACCGCCAACTCGCCCTGCTCTGCGTCCAGGCGTGGAACGACTTCGTGCTCGACGAGTGGTGCGCCACCGCCCCCGGCCGGCTCATCCCGCTGGTCATCCTGCCGCTGTGGGACGTCGACGCCTGCGCGGCCGAGATCCGGCGTACGGCGGCCAAGGGCGCCAAGGCCATCTCGTTCCCGGAGAACCCGGTCCCGCTGGGCCTGCCGTCGTTCCACACCGACCACTGGGACCCGGTGTTCACGGCGGCCGTGGAGACCGACATGCCGCTGTGCCTGCACTTCGGCACCTCGGGCGCGGCCCCCAAGACCGCCCCGGAGGCACCCTTCGCGGTGACCATCTCCCTGTTCGGCTGCAACTCCATGTACGCCACCGCCGACCTGCTGTTCTCCCCGGTGTTCCACAACCACCCCGGCCTCAAGGTGGGGCTGTCCGAGGGCGGCATCGGCTGGATCCCGTATCTGCTGGAGCGGATGGACGGCACCTGGGAGCGGCACCGCTTCTACCAGAACGTCAACCAGACCGTGCGGCCCTCCGAGCTGTTCCACCAGCACATCCACGGCTGCTTCATCGACGACCGGTTCGGCGTGGACGTACGCCACCACATCGGCGTCGACAAGATCACCTGGGAGTGCGACTATCCGCACTCCGACTCGTACTGGCCCAAGAGCCGCGCCTACGCGGCCGAGGTCCTCGCCGACGTACCGGACGACGAGGTCCACAAGATCGTGGAGCTGAACACCCGCCGCCTCTACAACCTCCCCGCATGAGCAGGCGCCCGGAGTCCGAGCGCTCCGACTGGACCGACCTCGACCTGCTGACCCGCGACGAGGCGTACGGCCGTCTCCAGGACGAGATCGCCCTCACCGACCGCCGTCTGGCCGAACTCGGCGCCGGCGACGAAGCTGAGCGCGAACTCCTCGACACGCGGCTGCGCGCTCTTCGCGAGGCCGCCGAGGATCTGAATGTCCGCTGAGCGAAAGGGAGTTGGCGTGGGGCGTGTGGAGGGCAAGGTTGCGCTCGTCACGGGAGCGGCCCGCGGTCAGGGCCGCTCGCATGCGGTGCGGCTGGCGGAGGAGGGCGCCGACGTCGTCGTCACCGACGTGTGCCATGACATCAGCGATGAGTTGCCGTATCCGCTGGCGTCGAAGGAACAGCTCGAAGAGACCGCGGAGTTGGTGCGGGCCACCGGCCGCCGGTGTGTCGCCGTCCAGGCCGATGTGCGCTCGGTCGCGGAACTGCGGGCCGCCGTCGACGCGGCGCGGGAGGAGTTCGGGCGGCTCGACACGGTCGTGGCGAACGCGGGCGTGATGAGTATCGGCGCCGCCTGGGAACTCTCCGAGGAGGCCTGGGACGTCGTCATGGACGTCAACCTCAAGGGCCCCTGGAACACGGTGCGGGCCGCGATCCCCGGGATGATCGAGGCCGGACAGGGCGGTTCCGTCGTCATCACCAGTTCGGCCGCCGGCATCCGTGGCCATGTGCCGTACGCCCATTACGTGGCCAGCAAGCACGGTGTGGTCGGCCTGATGAAGGCGCTGTCCAACGAACTCGCCCCGCACCGCATCCGGGTGAACACCGTGCACCCGACCGGCGTCAGCGACACCGGCATCACCGTCGGCGTCCCGATCGAGGAACTCGCCGCGCGGGAACCGTTGTTCGCGCTGGCCGCGATGAACCCCCTCGCCCCGTACGTCGAGCCGCGCGACGTGTCGAACGCCGTCCTGTTCCTGGCGTCGGACGAGTCGCGCTTTGTCACCGGCCTCCAGTTCACCGTCGACGCCGGCTCGACGAACAAGCCGTAGAACGAACGGAGTTGTGCATGAAGATCACGATCGACTCCTCGCTGTGCTCCGGGCACGCGAGGTGTGCGGCGGCGGCGCCGGAGGTGTTCCGGCTCGACGACGACGGCTATGCGCTGCCCTACGACGGCGAGGTGCCACCGGAACTCGAACAGGCCGCCAGGGACGGGGAGTTGGCCTGCCCTGAGCGGGCCGTCACCATCGAGCGCTGACACGGAGGAGCCCCACAGCCGTAGACCGTGGGGCTCCTGTCTTGCTGCTCGGGTCAGCCGGCGGGCTGCGGCGGCGGGGTGAAGTGGTGGCCCCAGAACGCGCCGTCGGTGATCTCGTAGACGGGCACCGGCTCCGGCACCTTCAGGCCGTTCCAGCCGAACTCGACGGCGTAGTTCTCCGGCGACCACACATAGAACGACACCATGTGGTCGTTGGTGTGCTTGCCGAGCGAGTGCATCATCGGGACTTCGAGCTTCGCGGCCCGGTCCAGGGCGCGGCCCACGTCGTCCAGGGTCCTGCCCTCGACCATGAAGTGCAGCAGCCGCCCGGGCCCGGGCGCCGGGGTGACACCCAGGGTGTGGTGGCGGGGGTTGCACCCCATGAACCAGGTCGTGCCGCCCGGTGAGCGCATCGTGTTGCGCTCGATGAAGCCGAGGGTGTTGACGTAGAAGTCGAAGGTGCCCCGAGCGTCCTCGGCGGAGACGATCGCGTGCCCGAAGCCCATGTCACCGGTCAGGAAGCCCGAGACCAGCGGCGTGTGCACCGGAACGTGGTCGAGGATCGCGCCGTAGAACAGCTCGACCGGGTTGCCGCCCGGGTCGTTGAACTTGACGAAGCCGGTGACCCGGCGTTCCGCGGCCTCGTCCTCGGTGCCGGCGGTCACCTTGATGCCGGTCTTCTCGACGTCGGCGACCAGCCTCGCCAGCTCCCGCTCGTCGATGACCTCGAAGCCGAGGGCGGTCATCCCGCTCTGCGAGCCGGGGGAGACCACGATGCGGGCCGGATAGTCGTCCATCCGGTAATAGAGGGATTCCGGGTCGCCGCCCGCAACAGGCATCAGGCCGAGGAAATCCGCCCCGAACACCTTCCATTTCTCGATGTCACTGGATTCCAGCCGTACATACCCGAGTGAGCGCACACCCATCAGGGCTCTCCCATCACCGTCGTCAAGTCCTTGCGGTCCGACGCTAATCAGGCGGGCGGACCAGGAGTCGTGGACGTCCCACTGATCGGGAGGAGTACGACACCCGGCAGGGACGCGGTGGCACGGTGACTGTCGCCTGTCACCCCGCGACCGGAGGCCACGCACCGCCATGACACTCACCGCTGAGGACACCCTGCGCGAACTGCACACCGACGAGGGCACGTTGCGCTACCACGAGGCGGGCGACGGGCCGCCCCTGCTCCTGCTGCACGGCTCCGGTCCGGGCGTGACCGGCTGGCGCAACTACCGGGGAAATCTCCCTGTGTTCGCGAAGCACTTCCGTTGTCTCGCCCTGGAATTCCCCGGGTTCGGGGTCAGCGACCCCACTGACGAGAATCCGATGATGGCGGCCCCGAAGGCCGTCCTGCGTTTCCTCGACGGCCTCGGCCTCGAACGCGTCGACGTCATCGGGAACTCCATGGGCGGCTTCGTCGCCGCCGGGCTCGCCGTCGCCCACAAGGACCTCTTCCGCAGGGTCGTCACCATCGGCGGCGTGGGCCGCAACATCCTCTCGCCGGGCCCCAGCGAAGGCCTCAACCTGCTCGTCGAGTTCGCCGAGAACCCGACCCGCGAGAACCTCGTCCAGTGGCTGCGGTCGATGGTCCACGACCCGTCCCTCCTCACCGAGGAACTCATCGAGGAGCGCTGGGTGACCGCGACCGAGCCCGCGACCCTGGATGCCTCCCGGCGGATCTACGGCCGGCAGGCCATGGCAGCCATGCAGGCCGCGCAGGCCCACTCCGACCAGCCCATCTGGGCCGCGCTGCACAAGATCACCGTGCCCACGCTGCTGACCTGGGGCCGTGACGACCGGGTCACACCGTTGGAGAGCGCGCTGATCCCGATGCGTACGATTCCCAAAGCGGAACTGCATGTGCTGCCCGACTGCGGCCACTGGGCCATGATCGAGCAGAAGGAGGCGTGGGAGAGCACGGTCCTGGCCTTCCTGACCCGCCCCGAGGCGTCCTGAGCGTCGGCGGGAGCACCCAACGACCTGAGGGGACGACGTGGCGAGACCCGCTGAGGCACGGCAACCGGCGGCCCCGATGTCGAGCGGCCAGGTCGCCCGCCGGGTCGGCATCCTCCGCGCCGCCTCCGAACTCGGCGCCCGCGAAGGACTGGCCAGCGTCCAGATGCACGACGTGGCCAAGGAGGCCGGCGTCGCCATCGCCACCCTGTACCGCTACTTCCCGTCCAAGCCGTACCTGTTCATGGCGGTCCTGGAGTGGCACATCGAGCAGTTCGTCGGCGGCCACGAGAACACGTCGTGCGCCGACGGGGGCACGGACCCCGCCGCCGAGATCGCCGATCTCCTCATCTCGCTCAGCGTCAAACTGCTGGACAGCCCCTTGCTCGCGTCGGCGGTGGCCCTGTCGTCGTTCACCGAGTACACGAGCATCGTTCCGGCCCGCATGGACCTCGTGGACAGCGCCCTCGGCCAGGCCATCCTGCGCCTGCTCGGCATCGGCGTCCGCGAGGCCTCGGCAACCGAGCGCAGCCGGGCGAGACTGCTCATCTACGGCTGGTGGGGCCTGTTCGTGGCCGTGCTCACCGAGGAGCTCTCCACCGAGGAGGCGGAGACCAACATGCGCCTGGCGGCACGGCTGCTCCTCACGCCGTAGGACATCATGACAGTGCCCGGAACACCCTAGGTGCTCCGGGCACTTGACGTTGCGTCAGTCCTCGGCGCCCGCGATGTCGAGCACGGCCAGATACGAGAAGGCGACACTCGAACCGATGGGAGCACCCGCACCGGGATACACACGGCCCGTCATCGCGGCGGCGGTGTTGCCGGCCGCGTAGAGGCCCTCGATCGGGGCGCCGTCCGGGCGCAGCACCCGCGCGTGTTCGTCGATCCTCAGGCCTCCCTTGGTGCCGATGTCGGCGGGGACGATGGTCGCGACGTAGTACGGCGGGGTGTCGAGCGGAGGCAGCAGTGGGTTGGGCCAGTCCGAAGTGGGCGGCGGCGCCGGGTAGTTGAGCTGGGGCAGGGCAGGGAAGCCCAGGACGTACTGGGCCATCCGGTCCCAGGGTGTCTCGCCGCGGTGGAACTTCTCGTCGACCCCGGTGTGCGCGTAGCCGTTGAACTCCTCGATGGTCCGGCGCAGGGCTTCCAGGGGTACGTCGATCAGCTGCGCCAACTCCTCCAGCGTGTCCGCCTTCTTGAGCGCGCCCGACTCGAACCACTCGGGGCGGACCGGCTCGTCGTACGGGCCGCCGAAGCCGTCCCGGTCGAGCTGGCGCTGGTCGATGATCCAGTGGGCGGGGATGTGCGAGACACCCGAAGTGGCGTGCAGGCGGACTATCTCGCGGCCCGCCTGGTCGTAGGGGCGGGTCTCGTTGACGAAACGTTCGCCGGCGGCGTTGACCCAGATTCCGCCACGGGTGCCCGTGTGGAAGAGCGGAAGGCCGTCCGGCCACACGAGTCCGGGCGTGAACCAGGCAGCGTCGAGCAGATCGGTGGCGGCGCCGACCGCGATGCCGGCCTGGAGCGCGTCGCCCGTGTTGCCCGGGGCGCCGTGCGTCCACTCGCTGCCGCGCTCCGGCACCGGCTGGTACTTCTCGCGCAGCTCGCGGTTGCGCTCGAAACCGCCGGCCGCGAGGATCACCCCGCCCGTCGCACGGAACGTGACCCGCTCGCCGTCGCTCACTGCCTCCACGCCGACGACCCGGCCGTCCTCGACGACGAGGCTCTCCAACGCCGTGTCGAGGCGCAGTGAACCGTGGCCCGTCTCCAGGAACGCGGCCAGCGTCCGGCCGATCAGCGCGCGGCCCCCGCTGAGGACCGGGCCCTCGTCCTGCCCCCAGCGCTGGGTGGGCAGGCAGGCGCGGACCAGCCGGGCGTGTTCGCCGAGCTCGGCGACGGTGACCTTGGGCGGGAAAATGGTGTGCCCCGTGGGGGACGAGCCGGGGACCGACGGATAGTAGTCCGGCACCGGGAGGTGTTCGAACGACTGGAACCACGGGTTCTGCTCCAGCTCGTCGACCAGCTGTACGCCGGCCCGCAGATAGGCCTCCTGGAGCGGTTCGCGCGACTCGTCGTCGACGCTGTCGCGCAGATACGTCCGCGCGTCCTCGATGCTGTCGTCCAGCCCGGCCCGCCGCATGGGCGCCGAGCCGGGGTACCACAGACCGGAACCGGAGTAGGCGGTGGTGCCGCCGACCCGGTCGGTCTTCTCGATGACGAGGGTGCGCAGGCCGCGCGACGCGGCGGCATAGGCACCGACCAGACCTCCTCCCGACCCGACCACGATCACGTCGTAGACGTCCTCGTTGCTGGCCAAGATGACCTCCTCAGGTGTGCTGACGTTCTCGACGGCCGAGCGCGGCTCAACGCCACAACCTCTCGCGATGTGCGGGCGACGGTATCGAGCCAACTCCCCGGCTCCGGCCGGTCATCTCGCTCAGCGAGACCATTTGTCCACACCCGGATCGAGTCCCGGTGAGCGGAACGCGCGGGCCCGTGAAGGGGCACGGATGCCCAGGCTGGAGGCCATCACGAGTTGAGGATGCGAATGACAGACGTTTGGGAACCGGGGGCCGTGGCGGACCGTGCGGCGGCGGTGGCCGAGGCGGTCGTACGACTGACGCGCGCGGCCCGTGACCGTCAACCGTGCGCGCCCGTACGGGACTTGCTCGGCGCGACCGACATCAGCCTCGCCTATGCCGTCCAACAGCGCGTCGTGGCCGACCGGATCGCGGCCGGAGCACGCGTCGTCGGCCGCAAGATAGGACTGACCTCCGAGTCGGTGCAGCGCCAAGTCGGCGTAGACCGGCCCGACTTCGGGGTGCTCCTCGCCGACATGGACGTCAGCGCGCTGCCGGCCGTGCCGAGCGAACGGCTGCTGCAGCCCAGGGTGGAGGCGGAGATCGCCTTCGTCCTCGCCGCCGACCTCGACGACGACGATCTCGACATCGAGCGGGTCCGGTCCGCCGTCGCGTACGGCGTCGCCGCGCTGGAGATCGTGGACAGCCGGGTGGCCGACTGGGACATCGCGATCACCGACACCGTCGCCGACAACGCGTCCAGCGGACTGTTCGTACTCGGCGGCGAGCGGGTCGAGTTGAAGGCGTTCGAACCCCGGGACGTGACCATGCGGCTGTACGCCGACGGGGAGCCGGCGTCCGAGGGCGACGGCACCGCCTGCCTCGGCGATCCACTCGCCGCGCTGCTGTGGCTGGCGCGCACCGCGCGGGAGTTCGGCGATCCGCTGCGCGCCGGTCAGGTCGTGCTCTCCGGGGCGCTGGGGCCGCTCGTCCCCACCCCGCCCGGAGTCACCGTACGGGCCGAGATGTCGGGCCTCGGCACCGTGACCGCGACGTTCTCGGCCAACGAACCGGACTCATCGGACTCTTCGAAGGAACAGGGATGACGAAGACCAAGGTGGCCATCATCGGTTCCGGCAACATCGGGACCGACCTGATGATCAAGGTGCTGCGGCTGTCCGACACCCTGGAGATGGCCGCGATGGTGGGCATCGACCCGGACTCGGACGGCCTCGCCCGTGCCGCGCGACTGAAGGTGCCCACCACCCACGAGGGCGTGGACGGGCTGATCCGGATGGACGGCTTCGACGACATCGGGATCGTCTTCGACGCCACGTCCGCGAAGGCGCACGTCGAGAACGCCAAGCGGCTCGCCCCGTACGGCAAACGGCTGGTCGACCTCACGCCCGCGGCCATCGGCCCGTACGTCGTGCCGCCGGTGAACCTCGACGAGCACCTTGCCAACGATGTCGACAACCTCAACCTGGTCACCTGCGGCGGCCAGGCCACCATCCCGATTGTGCACGCGGTCAGCCGGATCACACCGGTGCCCTACGCCGAGATCGTCGCCTCGATCGCCTCGAAGTCGGCCGGACCCGGAACCCGCGCCAACATCGACGAGTTCACCGAGACCATCTCCGCCGCGATCGAGAAGGTGGGCGGCGCGCAGCGCGGCAAGGCGATCATCGTGCTGAATCCGGCCGAGCCGCCGCTGATCATGCGGGACACCGTGTACTGCCTGATCGGCGACGCGGACCAGGAGCAGGTGCGGGCGTCCGTGGAGGGCATGGTGGACGCGGTCGCCGAGTACGTGCCCGGCTACCGGCTCAAGCAGCAGGTGCAGTTCACCCCGATCCCGGCCGGTGATCCGGTCCACACCCTCTTCACCGGCGATGCCTCCGAGGTCACCACCAAGGTGTCGGTGTTCCTCGAAGTCGAGGGCGCCGCCCACTACTTGCCCGCCTACGCGGGCAACCTCGACATCATGACCTCGGCCGCCCTGCGGGTCGCCGAGCGCATCGCCCAGCGCTTCTTCACGGAGGTGACCCGATGACCCCCAGGCTCTATGTGCAGGACGTCACCCTCCGGGACGGCATGCACGCCATCCGGCACCGGATCACGCCCGCGAACGTGGCCGCGATCAGCGCGGCCCTGGACCAGGCCGGCGTGGACGCCATCGAGGTCGCCCACGGCGACGGACTGTCGGGCGGCAGCCTCAACTACGGCCCCGGCAGCAACACCGACTGGGAGTGGATCGAGGCCGCCGCCGGCGCCATCCACCGGGCGACGCTGACGTCCCTGCTGCTGCCCGGCATCGGCACCATCGCCGAACTCAAGCAGGCGTACTCCCTCGGTGTCCGCTCGGTCCGGATCGCCACCCACTGCACCGAGGCCGACGTGGCCGCGCAGCACATCGCCACCGCCCGCGAACTCGGCATGGACGTCTCCGGCTTCCTGATGATGGCCCATATGACCGACCCCGCCGAACTCGCCCGCCAGGCACGGCTGATGGAGTCCTACGGCGCGCACTGCGTGTACGTCACCGACTCCGGCGGCCGGCTGACCATGGACGGCGTCCGCGACCGCATCCGCGCCTACCGGGACGTCCTCGACCCGGACACCCAGATCGGCATCCACGCGCACGAGAACCTGTCCCTGTCGGTCGCCAACTCCGTCACGGCGGTGGAGGAAGGGGTGACCAGGGTGGACGCGTCCCTCGCCGGACAGGGCGCGGGTGCCGGGAACTGCCCGATCGAGCCGTTCGTCGCCGTCGCCAACCTCCTTGGCTGGAAGCACGGTTGCGACCTGTTCGCCCTCCAGGACGCCGCCGACGACCTGGTACGGCCACTGCAGGACCGCCCCGTGCGTGTCGACCGGGAGACCCTGACCCTCGGCTATGCGGGCGCCTACTCCAGCTTCCTGCGGCATGCCGAGACGGCGGCCGGACAGTACGGCCTCGACGCGCGCACCATCCTCCAGGAGGTCGGCAGGCGGGGACTTGTCGGCGGGCAGGAGGACATGATCGTGGACATCGCGCTCGACCTCACGCGCGGCTGCTGATCGCGCGTTCCGGTAGCGCCGCTTCCCGGTCCACAGGCCGGGGGCGGCGCTTTCGCGCGTTGATTGGACCGGGCGTACCAATAAACTCGTGCACGCCTCTTGGCCTGTGTCCGAGGCCGTTGATACGTTGACGAAGGCGCCGAACTAGAATTGATTTCAGTTTGAGCAGAGAGGCATTGACGATGACGTCTGCCCTTCGACTGGAGCCGCGGTACGAGGACGACCGGCATGCGCTGCCACCGTCGATGATGGAGCGCGTGACGTTGATCATGGACCTCTTCGAGCGGCCCCAGACACACCTCACCCTCGAAGTGGTCTCCCGCCGGACCCAATTGCCCCGTTCGACCACGCACCGGATCCTCGACCAACTGGTGCGCCTGGACTGGCTGCGCCACACGGTCGCCGGGTACGCACTCGGACCGCGCGCGCTCGGTCTGGGCGGACGGGAGATCGGACACAGCACGCTGCGCGCGGCAGCCGCGCCCCAACTCCTCGACCTGGCCGTCCGGACGAAGATGGTCGTCCATCTCGCCGTGCTCGACGGCCCCGAGATCTACTACCTCGACAAGGTCGGCGGCCGGGCCGCGGTCGACATCCCCTCACGGGTCGGCGGGCGGGCGGTTGCGCACTGCACCGGCCTCGGCAAGGCGATGCTCGCCTGGCTGAGCCCGGAGGAGATCGACGCCCGCTACCAGCAGTCGATGGAGTGCCGCACCTCCCACAGCATCGGCCGACTCGACCTCCTCCACCGGGAGTTGAGCACCGTACGCCGACGCAACGGCCTCGCGATCGACCGGGGCGAGTGCTTCCCCGACCTCGGTTGCGTCGGCCTCGCCCTGCGCGGCCCGGACGGCCCGGTCGGCGCGATCTCGGTCGTCGGCGACGGCCGCGCACCACTGGAGTTGGTGGCTCCGCTGGTCGTGAACGCCGTACGGGCCGTGTCCGAGGAGTTGTTCGGGGGCGGGGAGTCGTATCGGCGGGACGTGACTGAGGCGGTGACCTTGTAAGCGGGTGTCGGTCAGGCCGCCGCGGGGTGCACGGAGAGCAGGTCCGCGAGGTCGACGCGGGTCAGGAAGTCGCGGCGGACGCGGTCGGCCACGACGGAGACCGCCGCGGATCCGTCGTCGGCCGGGTCGATGTGCACCCGGTACGGGCGTTGCCCGACGGGTAGTGCGACGATGCGGGCGATCTCCTCGGACACCAGCGAGGCGTCCGCGCCCTCCGGGGCCAACGCGGCGAGTTTCTCCGCGACTTGGGTCATCAGGCCCGCGTACCGTGTCTCGTATTCCGCCTCGACCCGGCCGTCCGCCGGGCGCCCGGAGTGGGCGAAGTGGTTCGTGCCGCTGGTGAACGAACCGGGCACCACGATGGAGGTCTCCACGCCCCAACGGGCCAGCTCGGCCGCGTAACTGACGGCGAGTGAGTCCATCGCGGCCTTGGCGGCGAAGTACGGCGCCAGATACGGCGGGGTACCGCCTTTGACACTCGAACTCGACACCCAGATCACCAGACCCCGGCCGGCCTTGCGCAGGTGGGGCAGCGCAGCGCGGTTGACACGCTGGGTGGAGAGGACGTTCACGTCGTACAGCTCGGCGAGCTGCTCGGCTGTGAAGGCCTCGGCCGGTCCGGTGACCATGTGGCCGGCGTTGTGGATCAGGACGTCGATGCGACCGTGCTCGGCGATGACGCGGTCGATCGCCGCGTCGACGGAGTCCTGCGCGTTCACGTCGAGTTCTATGGAGCGCAGGTCGACGCCGTGTTCCTTGCCGTAGTCGGCGGCGGCCTGGACCTGGGGCGCGTTGCGGGTGGCGGTGTTGCGCATCCCGGCGTAGACGGTGTCGCCCTTGTCCGCGAGGGCGCGGGCGGTGAGGGCGCCGAAACCGCTGGAGGCGCCGGTGATCACGACGACGTTGTTCATGGGGATCTCCTTGAGTGGGCGGGACGGCTCAGGCCAACCCGCCGTTGGCGAACAGCACTTGGCCGTTGATCCAGCGGGCGGGGCCGGCCAGGAACGCGACGGACTCGGCGATGTCGTCCGGGGTGCCCAGGCGTTCCAGCGGGGCGGCCTTGGCGAGGTTCTCGATCGTGGTCTCGTCCTTGCCGTCCAGGAAGAGCGAGGTGGCGGTGGGGCCGGGGGCCACGGCGTTGACGGTGATGTCCTTGCCGCGCAACTCGCGGGCCAGGACCAGGGTCATGGCCTCGACCGCGGCCTTGCTCGCCACATAGGCGCCGTAGGTCGGGAACTTGGTGCGGGTGACGGTGGTGGAGAAGTTGATGATCGCGCCGCCGCCGCGCACGCGCCGGGCCGCCTGCTGGGAGACGACGAACGTGCCGCGGATGTTGGTGCGGTGCATGCGGTCGAGGTCGTCCAGGTTCATGGTGGCGATGGGGGACAGGGCCATGATCCCGGCGGTGTTCACCACCACGTCGATGCCGCCGAACTCCGCCTCGACCGCGTCGAACGCGGCGGACATCGCGTCCTCGTCGGCGACGTCACCGCCGACGGGGATCGCCCTGCCGCCGGCCGCGACGATCGCGGCGACCGTCTCGTCGGCCTTGGCCTTGTTGCCGGCGTAGTGCACGCCGACCGCGATGCCGTCCTTGGCCAGCCGCTCGGCGACCGCGCGGCCGATGCCGCCGGAACCGCCGGTGACCAGGGCGACGCGGGTGGTGGTCTCGGTGTCAGTCATTGTGGGGGTCCTTCCGTGAAGTGGGGATCTGCGTGAGCCACTGCCCGAGAAGGGCCGACTCCGCGGGGGTGAACGGTTCGGGGGTGAGGTCGTCCAGGGACGAGAGCAGCGTGGTCGCGGCTGCGGCGCGGGCGTCTGCGGCCGTGGTGTCCGCCGCCGGGTCGAGCAGGATCGCCTGATGGATCGCGTCCCGGACCAGCCTCGACAGGCCGGAGTCCGGATACTGCGTGGGACGGGTGATCAGAGCCAGGGACACACCGGTGTTGGCCGACATGACCATGCGTGCCGCGATCTCCGGTGCGACACGGAGACGGCCCTGCGCGGCGAGCCGCTCCAGGTCCCCGCGGAGGATGCGCATCGCCTCCTCCGCGGCCTCGGGCACGGAGCGCAGCGCCGGGGCGAACATCAGCTTGTAGGCGTTGGGGTGCGCCAGTGCGAACGCCGTGTGGCTGTCCCAGCCGGCCCGGAGGTCCCGCAACGGGTCCGCCGACTTCTCGGCGGCGCGCTTGGTCTCCAGGTACTGGTCCCAGACGTGGTCGACCGTCGCCGCCAGCAGTCCGTCCTTGTCGCCGAACAGGCGGTACAGCACGGGCTGTTGGACACCGGCGGCCTCGCACACCGCGCGCGTCGACACATCGCCGCTCGGCGACTGGGCGATCAGCTCCGCCGCCGCCTCGATAATCAGCGATCTCGTGTTCATGTAATCGACGATAACACCGATGCGTATCGATGACAACAGCTTGCTGTTATCGGTGAAAACAAGGGTGCCTCCCACCGCGTCCTTGCGGTGGGAGGCACCCTTGTTCTGCCGTGCGGTGGCTCAGGACTGCACGGCGAGTTGGAAGGACTGCGCCGCCGAGCCGTCGCAGGCCCGCTGGGTGAGCTGGACACTGTTGGTCGCCGCCGTGGCGGCGCTCAGGCACTTGCCGCTGTGCCGGGCGACGAAGTGATAGCGCCCGCTCGTCTCACGCACCGGCTGCCACTGCTGGTTCGTGCCACCGGAGTAGGCCCACAGCTGCAACGGCGCGTTGTCCGCCGTCGAGCGGTCGGTCACGTCGATGACCTGCGCGGGGTTTCCGCGCGCGGTGACCTCCATGTATCCGCTGTCGGTGGAGCGGAACTGGTACTGCTGTGCCGTCGTGCCGTTGCAGGCGTACTGCTGGATCGCCGTGCCGTTGGCCGTGGCCGCCGAACGGGCGTCCACGCAGGTGCCGTTGCCGCCGTTCTGCACGGAGTACCAGGAGGTCTCGGAGATCGGGGTGTCCGTCGGCGGCGTCGAAGTGTCGCCCCCGCCGAGCCACTTGAGCCCGTTGAGCAGGAACTGGTTCTGGGTGGCGCTCGCGAAGGTCGACGACAGACGCGTGTTGGTCGTGTAGTTCATCGCGTTGTGGCCGAAGTTCGCGTACAGCATCTTGTACTTCGTGTTGGTCCAGATGATCGGGTAGTACCCGCTGTACCAGGACTGGTTGGGGTCGGTGCCGACCGGGAAGCTGCTCGGGTCGATCGACGCCAGGATCTTGATGTCCGGGTTCTGTCGCAGGTCGTTGGACCAGCTGTACCACTCGCTGACCGACGAGGTGAACGTGGCCGGCAGGGCGGCGGTGGGCGGGATCGAATGGTCCTCCACCTTCAGGGTCACGGCGGTCGGCCCCCAGGTGTTGGACACGAAGTTCCCTGAACCCAGGAACGTGTTGTGGTACCAGGACCAGCTCGCCGCGTCCGTCGTGAAGGCGGAGACGTGGAAGCCCATGAAGCCGCCGCCACCCCTCATGTACGCCTCGAATCCGCTGCGTTGGGCGGCGGTCTGCGGCAAGTCGTCGAGGAACAGGACGACTTGGTACGCGTTCACCCCGCCGTTGGCCAGCAGGTCCCAGTTGGTGCTGGACGTGTAGGTGTAGCCGTTCGCCGCCGCCTGCTGCGGGAACCAGACGTTCGCCTCCTTGTCGAAGTCGATGTGCGCCGCGTCGTACGTCCCGCTGTAGAGCGCGAGGATCTTGAACGGGGTGGCCGCCGTGCTCGCCTGGGCGGCGGGCGGTACGGACGCGAGGCCCAGCAGCGTCGCCAACAGGAGGAGGACTCGCAGGAGCGCGCGGGTGGAAGCGGATCTGTTGGTGTTCATGTAGGTGATCGATCCTTTCCGTGCGGTCTACGGGTAGTTGGTCAGGTAGGCGACGTTGGTGCTGGAGTTGGACGGCCCGCCGGTGCTGTTGATGATGTGGCTGATCGTGCCGACACCGCCCAGCGAGACGGTCACCATGTCGTGGAACTTGACCCCGGACACGCTCGGCACCTCGAAGGCGTGATCGGCGACCACGGCGGAGTTGGAGCTGAAGTAGCAGTAGCTGCCAAGTCCCCATGCCTCATGGGTGGTTACGCCGGCGGCGACCTTGTAGGCGGGGTAGCCCTTGCCGGTGCCGTTCATCCAGGAGGCCTGGTTCGGCGGGTCGTAGGGCATCTCGTTCTGGAAGAAGTACGTCCGGCCGCCGTTGCCGTTCCAGAGGACCTGAGTCTTCTGGAAGTGCTCGACGAAGAGGCCGTACGCCGTCACGTTGGCGCCGTTGACGATCAGCCCGGTGTCCGCCGTGTTGGTGGTCCAGCCGACCGTGCCCGAGTTGCCGTGGTCGGCCCGCCAGATCCAGGTGTGGTCGATGATCGTGTTGGCGCTGTTGATGACAACGGAGTTGGTGGCCTTGCCAATGGTGGCGCCACCGATGCGGACGAAGACATCGGACAACTGCGTCGGGTCCGAGGCGTGCGTGGCGGTCGAGCCGGACGGGCCGATCTGCACCAGCGTCGCGGAGTTGGTGGTGCCCGCGTCGATCAGCAGACCCGCCAGCTCGATGCCGTCCACGTCGGCCGTGGAGATCGCGGTGATCCCGCCGTCCGGCACGAAGGTGGCCAGACCCATGCCCAGGACGACCGTGTCGGGCCGGGTGATGTTGATCGTCTGGTTGAGGTGGTAGACGCCCGGGGTGACCAGCAGGTTCTTGCCGGCCGCGAGGGCGGTGTTCATGTCGGCCGCGGTGGCGCCGGGCTTGACGATGTAGAACTGGTCGATCGGCAGGGACTTGCCCGCCGGGGTCTTCCCGCTCCACGTCGTGCCCACGGCGTTGGACTGCAGTCCGGGCACGAACACCTGGTAGGCGCCCGCGCTGTCGACGTAGAGGAAGGGCTTCTCGCGGATCGTCGGGGAGCTGGCGACGTTGGTGTACGTCGGGAAGGACTGGGCGGGTGCGCCCTGGTCGCCGACGAAGACCATGTTCCAGTTGGAGCCGGACCAACTGCCCATCGTGGAGTTCCTGGTGAGGAACTGCTGCTGGGTCCCGGACTGGATCTGGCCGTCGACCTTGGTGTCGGAGATGAAACCGCCGCTGGACCAACCGCCGTCGTCCAGCGCCAGGTTGCCGCGCACGTGCATGCGCCGGTACGGCGCGGCCTGCGAGACGGCCCAACGGTCGGTGCCGCCGGTGGGGTTGACCGACAGGTTCTCGGCGTCGCGCCAGAAGTTCTGCGTCGCGTTGCCCTGGAACCAGTCGGCCTCCGCGTGCACCGCGCCGTTGATCGTCACGTCGTCCGGCGAGAAGCCGAGGCCCGCGACCTGGGTGTAGAAGCCGACGTTGGCGTTGGCGCTGTACGTGCCCGGCTTGAACAGCAGGGCCTGGCGGGCCGAGCCGAACTGGTTGGTCTGCTGCTGGGAGAAGACCGAGTCCAGCTTGGACTGGATGCTGGACGCCGACATCGACGGGTCGAACACCGTCACGTTGGGGCCGAAGTCGGGCGTGCCCGGCGGGTTGGTCGTGGCGCCGCCCAGGGTGAAGGACTGCGCGGCCGTGCCGTTGCAGGTGTACTGCGCCAACTGCACGCTGTCGGCGGTCGAAGCGCTCGGCACGTCGAGGCACTTGCCGCTGTTGCGGTTGACGAAGTGGTAGGCGCCGTCGGACTCGACGACCGGCAGCCACTGCTGGTTGTTGCCGCCGGAGTACGTCCACAGCTGGATCGGCGCGGAGTCTGCGGTCGAGACGTTGGTGACGTCCCAGGCCTCGGCGCCGTTCAGGTTGCTGTTCACCCGGTAGTAGCCGCTGTCGGTGGCGACCAACTGCCAGTTCTGCGCGGTGCTTCCGTTGCACGCGTACTGCTGCACGGCGGTGCCGTCGGCACTCGCGGCCGAGCGGGCGTCGACGCACTTGCCGCTGCCCTTGTTGACCACGGTGGTGTAGCCGGTCGGTATCGCGGCGGCGGCCGAGTTCGCGGCGCTCGCCGAGCCCTGCGCGGCGAACTCGATGCCGGTCACGGTGGTGGCCACGAGCGCGACCGCCGTGAGCGCTCTCGGGATGGCGTGGCGACCGGACAGTCTCTTCCGTCTGAGCACGGATTCTCCTGTGGTGATGGGGGGTTGGGGAGGAAGGTCGGAGGGGGCGTCCGTCAGCCGGTGTACTGGGCGAAGATGCTGGTGAACTGCCAGTTGCTCTGGCTCACGCCCGAGCAGGTGTCGTCGTTCGGGTAGGCGCCGGGGCAGGGCCGGTCACGGTTGGCCGACCAGAACGTCAGCCGCGCCAGGTGGTGCGCCTGCGCGTAGCCGAGGATGGTCTGGAAGTCGGTGGTGGTGACGGTCTCGTTGTTGTCGGTGATGCCGTTCATGGACGAGATGCCCATGTCCCGGTAGGCCGCGTCGTCGCTGTAGCCGTACGCGTTCTTCAGCGCGGTCTTCAGGCCCTCGGCCGCCCGCTGGGTGAGCGTGCCCATGTTCTGGCCCGCGCCGCCGAAGTCGAACGGCATGATCGTCCAGGCGTCCACGGTCAGCCCCGACGAGGCGGCCCGGTTGATGAGGCTGGTGTCGGGGCCGCTCTGCCCGGTGCCGATGGTGACGTACACCTTGATGCCCGGGTTGTTGGCCTTGACGGTCTTGAGCGCGTCCACGGTCCGCTGCTGCACGGTCCCGTTGCTGTAGGCGTCGGCCTCGATGTCGATGTCGATGGCCTTCAGGGAGTAGGCGCTGATGACCTTCTGGTAGGCCGCCGCCAGTTCGCCCGCGCTGGAGCAGGAGCTCTCCAGCTTGTTGCCGCTGTAGCCGCCGAAGGACGGAACGACATCGCCGCCGTTCGCCCGCACGGTGTTGATGGTCGACTGGTCGACCCCGCCGGTCAGCGCCCGGCCGCCGTCCCACTGCGGGTTGCAGTACCCGTTGCTCAGGACGAACGCGAGCGTGAACCACTTCACGCCGGTTGCGTTCATGACAGTCGTGGGGCTGGGCGGGTTGCCCCACCCGTTGTAGAGGTACGGCGCGACGGCCATCGGAGCGGTCGTGGGCGGCGTCGTACCGCCGGCGGCGGGTGCCGTCCACTTCTGGTTGGCGGCGCCGGAGCAGGTCCAGATCTGGGTGCGGGTGCCGTTGGCCGAGGAACTCCCGGTGACGTCAAGGCACTTGTTGGCCGCCGGGTTGACGATGTCGCGCGCGGCGGTGACGGTCCACTGCTGGTTGGCGCTGCCGGCGCACGTCCACAGCTGGAGCTGGGCGCCGTTGGCCGTCGAATTGCCGGTGATGTCGAGGCACTTGCCGAGGGCTCTGATGGTGCCGTCGGAGCCGACCGTCCACTGTTGGGCGGCGGTGCCGTTGCAGTCGTAGATCTGTACGGCCGTACCGTCGGCCGAGCCGGCGCCGGCGACGTCGAGACACTTGCCGGCCAGGCCGGTGATGGTGCCGGTCGCTGCCGAGGCGGAGGGGGCTCCGAGGGTGCCGACGGCGGTGAGGCCGAGGGACAGCGCGAGGGCGCAGCGCAGGGCGAGGCGTTGCATGAGGAGGGGCCTTTCGTCCTGGGGTGGGGGGTGGACGCCGCCGGCTGGAGGGCGGTGAGACGTGAACACGCGTGTTCACATATATGAGCGGGGAATGCATTCATGGGAGGTCTGTTGGCTGGTGAACCTAAAGGTCTGCACCAAAGCCGTCAAGAGGTGCGACCGGAGAAGTCCCGTAGGTCGTGCCTGAGTTGAGAAGTTGTAGGCGAAGGAAAAGAAATCACCAGGACCATTGAGTGGCCGGTTCTCACAGGTGACACTGTGCAGGCTTCGTGATGATCGTCAGCGTGCGCATGCCGGAGGAACCATGAATACAACGGGGACCGCGGAGGTCGCGGTGCGGCACATCCTCAGTGACAAGGTCACGGGCGGAATCCTGAAACCGAAGACGCGCACGATCACCTGGACCGACGCGCACTACGTGGTCAAGCGGCCCCCGTCGGGCAAGCACACGGTGGAGCTGACCTGCACCGAGTGCTCGGCGTCCCTGCTGGCCGAGGTCCGCGACCAGTCCACTACGCGCACGCTCGCGACCATCATGCGCATCGTCGGGGCACTGTGTCTGATCGCCTTCGTCACCGCGTTCGCCTACGCCATCCACGAGGGCGGCAAGACCCTCCCCGAGGGGCAGTCGCTGCCGGTTCTCTTCTCCGTCAGCGTCGTCGCCATCTTCGTCACCTTCGTGGCCGCGCCCGTGTTCTACGTCCGCGGCCGCAACTACAACGGCGTCAGCATGCTCGACGCCCCCAAGCCGCGCCGCGGACACCGGATCGTGCCGGTGCGGGTGGTGAAAAAGGTCCCGCGAACTCCCCGACAGCCCGGGTGAGTTCGGCGGTCCGGAGTGCGATACCCGGACGGGATGTCCCGGCGGGTGGCAGAATCGACGGCGTGGATCGGGGGATCCTGGAGCGCGAGTCGGAACTGGTACGGCTGGCTGCGGCCGCGCGTGAGGCGGCGGACGGGGCCGGATCCGTGGCGCTCGTCTTCGGCGAGGCCGGCATCGGCAAGTCGAGCCTGGTGAAGGCCATGCCGGACCGGCTGCCCCCTCGCTCGCGCATCCTCCTGGGGCAGTGCGACGACCTCGCCACCCGCCGCCCCCTCGGCCCGTTCCGCGACCTCGTCGGCAGCGTCGGCGCCGAACTCGCCCACGCCGTCGTCGAAGGCGGTGACCGCCAGCGCGTCTACGAAGCGCTCCAGAAAGAGCTGGCCGGGATACCGCGTCCGACGGTACTCGTCGTGGAGGACGTCCACTGGGCCGACGAGGCCTCACTGGACGCCCTACGCTTCCTGGTGCGGCGGATGGAACAGCTCCCCGCCGTACTCGTCCTCACCTACCGGGACGACGAACTCAGCCGTGAACATCCGCTGCGGCACCTGTTGGGCCAGGCGTCCCGCGCCGACCGCGTGCACCGGCTGCCGCTGGCCCGCCTCTCCAAGTCGGCGGTACGCACGCTCAGTTCGGCCAGCAGACTCGACCCGGCGCGGGTGTACGAGGTGACCTCGGGCAACCCCTTCTTCGTCACCGAGGTCCTGGCGGCCGGCGGCACCGGGGGCGTGCCCCCGACCGTCGTCGACGCGGTGCTCGCCCGGCTGCGCGGACTCGACGGCCGGAGTGTGGACGCGCTGGAGCAGCTCGCCGTCCTGCCCTCGGCCGTCGAACGGCCCCTGGTCGACGCCCTGTTGCCGGACGGCGTCGCCGGACTGGCCGCGGCCGAACAGCGCGGACTGCTCACCGTGACCCCCGAACGGGTCGCGTTCCGGCACGAGTTGATCCGCCGCGCCATTGCCGACTCCCTGCCCGCGGCCCGCCGTATCGACCTCAACCGTGGCGCCCTCACCGCGCTCGTGGCCCGGCCGGGCTCCGACCCGGCCCGTATCGTCCACCACGCCGCGCAGGCCGGTGACCAGGACGCCATCGCCCGCTACGGCCCGCACGCGGCCCGGGACGCCACAGAGGCGGGTTCCCATCGTGAGGCCGCCGCCCATCTGCGACTCGTGCTGCGGCAACGCCACCGCTACACCCCCGCCGAACTCGCCGACCTCCTCGAACGCTACGCGGTCGAGTGCTACACCATCGCCGACTCCGTCGAGGCCGTCGCCGCCCAGCGGGACGCCGTGGCCCTGCGTCGCGCGCTGGGCGACACCCTCGCGCTCGGCGCCGACCTGCGCTGGCTGTCCCGCATCCACTGGTGGGCGGGCCACGCCGAGGAGGCCCAGGACGCGGCACGGGAAGCCATCGCCGTCCTCGAACACGCCGGAGACGACCGGCTGTTGGCGCTCGCGCTCAGCAACACCGCCCAACTGCGCATGCTGTCCGACCGGTACGACGAGGCCGTCGCGCACGGCGAGCGCGCCATCGCCCTGGCCCGCCGCACGGACGACGCCGCGATCCTCGCCCACGCCCTCAACAACGTGGGCGCCGCCCGCTGGCGCAGCGGAGACCCGGACGGGCGACGGCAGTTGGAGGAGAGCCTCACCGTCGCGCTTGCCGCGGGCGAGGTCGAACACGCCTGCCGGTCCTACGCCAACATCATCTGGTCCCTCCTCGACAGCCTCCGGTACACCGAGGCCGACCGGTACCTGCCCCCGGCCATGGAACTCGCCGACCGGGCCGAGCACTTGGGGTTCTTCAACTACCTCCACGTCGAGCAGGCCATGCGCCGGCTCGCCGCCGCCGACTGGGAGGGCGCCGAGCGGCACGCCGAGTACGGGATGCACGACTTCATACCGGCCCGCTGTCCCGCGCTGACCGTTCTGGCCCGCGTGCGCATCCGGTGCGGCAGGCCCGGCGCCGACGAACTCCTCACGCAGGCCTGGGAGATCGCCGTACAGGCAGGGGAGTTGCAGCGCACAGGCCCGGTCGCGGCCGTACGGGCGGAGGCGGCCTGGCTGCGGGGCGATCACTTGGCGGCAGCCGAAGCGGCGGGGCCGGTCCACGCGCAGGCGCTGCGGCTGGGCCACGGGCCCTATCGGGCCGAACTCGGCTACTGGCTCAGCAAGGTCGGGCACCCTGTCGCCGTCGACGACAGCGATCACCCGTACGCGTTGCAGGCCGCCGGCGACTGGAAACGGGCCGCGGACCTGTGGCAGCAGGCCGGCTGCCCCTACGAACACGCCGCAGCGCTCGCGGAGAGCCCCGACCCGGCCGACAAACTCGCCGCGCTCGCCCGGCTCGACGCACTCGGCGCCGAACCTCTCGCCCACCTGGTCCGCGCCGAGCTGCGCGACCTCGGCGTCCGCCGTATCCCGCGTGGCCCGCACGCGGCGACCCGGGGCAATCCGGCCGGTCTCACGGAACGCCAACTCCAGGTCGTACGGCTGCTGGTGGACGGTCTGACCAACCCGGAGATCGCGAACCGCCTTGTCGTGTCCGTGCGGACCGTCGACAACCACGTACGGGCCGTACTGGAGAAGCTGGACGCACCCACCAGGCGCCAGGCCGCCGCCCGCGCCACAGAACTCGGGCTGCTGCCGGACGGCGAAACGTAGGTACCCGACGGCCCCGAGCTGGGTGACGCGCACGGATGACCGTGCGCTTCCGGGCGAAATAGAACAAGCAGGTCATCCAGAGCACCACGAAACGGGGGACCGCATGTCCAGCACACCCGCACAGGACGCCCGTCGTGAACTGACCGACTTCACCGGGCAGTTGATCGGCCCGGACGACGCCGCCTATCCCGAGGCCCGCGCCGTCTACAACGCGATGATCGACAAACGGCCCGCGCTCATAGCGCGCTGCGCCGACGCGGACGCCGTGGCCCGCACGATCGCCTTCGCACGAGCCCACGACCTGCCCCTCGCGGTACGCGGCGGCGGCCACCACGGCGCCGGACTCGGCACCGTCGACGGGGGAGTGGTCGCCGACCTCGCCCCGCTCAAGGACATCCACGTGGACCCCGAGGCCCGCACGGTCCGGGTCGGCGGCGGCTGTGTGTGGGGCGAGGTGGACCGCGCCACCAACGCGCACGGACTCGCCACCCCCAGCGGCATCATCTCCACCACCGGCGTCGGCGGCATCGCCACCGGCGGCGGGCTCGGCCACCTCACCCGCAAGTGCGGGCTGACCATCGACAACCTGCTGGAGGCCGACCTCGTGCTGGCCGACGGCAGCCGGGTGCGGGCGAGCGCCGACGAGAACAGCGACCTGTTCTGGGCGGTCCGGGGCGGCGGCGGCAACTTCGGCGTCGTCACCTCGTTCCTGTTCCGCCTGCACGAGATCAGCACGGTCGTCGCCGGGCCCACCTTCTGGCCGGTCGAGATCAGCGCCGAAGTCCTCACCGCCTACCGGGACTTCCTGCCCAACGCGCCCCGCGAACTGAACGCCTTCTTCCTGCACGGCAGCGTCCCGCCCGCCCCGCCGTTCCCCGAGGAGATCCAACTGCGCAAGACGGCAGGCGTGGTGTGGTGCTACACCGGCGGCGACACCGAGGCCGCCGCCCGCGAGATGGCCCCGCTGCTCGACGCCCTGCCCGCACCGCTGCTGCACGCGGCCGGACCCATGCAACACCCTGACATGCAGGGCATGTTCGACGGGCTCTACCCGCCCGGCGACCAGTGGTACTGGCGCGCCGACTTCGTCAACGACATCCCCGACGAGGCCGTGGAGCTCCACGCCAAGTTCGGCGCCGAGGTCCCCACCCCGCAGTCGACGATGCACCTCTACCCGATCGACGGCGCCGCCCACGACGTCGGCAACGACGAGACCCCGTGGGCCTACCGCGACGCACGCTGGGCGTCCGTCTTCGCGGGCGTCGACAGGGACCCCGCCAACGCCGAACTCATCAAGACGTGGGCCATCGACTACCAAGAGGCCCTGCACCCGTACTCGGCGGGCGGCGCCTACGTGAACATGATGATGGACGAGGGACAGGAACGTGTCCGGGCCAGCTACCGGGGCCACTACGACCGGCTGGCCCGCATCAAGGCCGACCGCGACCCGGACAACGTCTTCCGCCTCAACCAGAACATCCACCCGACCCCGAAACCGCGCTACGAGACCCGCCCGTGACACCGACTCCGAGGCCGGGCCGGCATCACGCGTTCGGGTCGAACGAGATGCCGGACGGCTTGGCGATGGACAGGGCGTAGTTGAAGTCGCTGTCCCTGATCTTCAGCGTGGCCGAACCGAAGTCGGCGGCCAGGAACTTGTCCTTCAGGCCCGCCGGGTAGCCGTTCCAGCCCACCAGACGCGGGTAGAACCAGCCACCGGTGGCGTTCTCCGGGGGCTCGTCGTTCGTGTTGGCGAAGCGGAAGTCGTGCGAGCCGATGCCGTCCTTGTGGTAGACGATCTTGGGGTGTGTGCCGTCGAAGCGCACCCCCGAGGCCGCCGACACCTGGTAGGCGGAATGCTGCGACACCGACACGTACTGGACCGTGTTGTCCTTGATCCACACCACGACGTGCTCCCAGTCGTGGGTGTGACCGATCGCCGCCGGACCCAGGGTGACCTGGTCCTTCTCGAAGTAGCTTGCGTACATCACCGCGCACCAGTCGTTGTTGCACTTCTCGCGCGAGTACGTGTTGGCGTTGTTCAGCTGGGCCATGTCGTGGCAGTGCCCGTTGACGTCGCCGCCGAGCTTCAGCCCGGGGTTGATGGTGCCGTCCAGACCGATGGCGGCCGTGGCGTAGCAGCCGTCCCCGTCGTAGTCGTAGGCCGGGGAGAAGGTCTGCTCCAGGCCGTCGGCGTTCTGCGGGAGCAGGGTGAGGACATTGGCCTGGGCGGCGGTCGCCTGGCCGACCACGAGTGCCAGCGCGCCGAGGACGGTGACGACGGCGGAGCGGCGCAGGCGCCGGCCGCGGGACTTCGGGGCTCTCGCCGGGCTGTCGGTGGGGGGTGTCAGTTCGGGCACGCCGACTCCAGTTCTGGGCTGTGGGGGCGCTACTGGATGCGCCAGGTCCAGACCATCGCAGTCGGGTGTGCGCACGTCAACACTCTTGCGGTGTACGGGCTTTGGCGCACCGCTGAACTCTCCCGCCTGTGCCTTTCCTGTGTCCCCGCGGCTCCAGGCGCGACCATGGCTCTCGGCGAACAGGTGCGCTAATTTGAGGTCCACGGCACAGGTGAATGGGCACCCGTGGTGAGTGCGGGAGGTTCCGGTTGACCCCGGCACAGTTGCGGGCCTTCGCAGCGACCGTCCGCCTCGGTTCCGTGAAGGCAGCCGCGGCCGACCTCGCCGTGACCGAGTCGGCCGTGTCGATCCACATCGCGCACCTGCGCAGGGAACTCGGCGACAAGCTCTTCGCCCGCACGGCCAACGGGCTCGCGTTCACCCCCGGCGGGCTGCGGCTGGCCAGCCGGGCCGCCGAGCTGTTGGGACTCCAGGACCGGACGATCCTTGAGGTGAAGCAGGCCGCCTCCGGTCGGCGACTGCTGCGCGTCGCCGCGTCGAGCCTGTTCGCGGAGCATGCCGCGCCCGGCCTGATCGAACTGTTCGCGGGGCGCGCCGACGACCTCGACGTCGAACTGAGCGTGCACAGCCCGCAGAAGTTCGCCCCCCTGCTGCTCAACCGCTCCGTCGACGTGGCGATCGGGCCCCGCCCCGCCACCCTCGACTCCACGATGACCTGCACGCACTTCCTCAACTACCAGGTCATCGCCGTCGTAGGGCCCGATCATCCGCTCGCGACCGGGGCCGGGGCGAGTGCGGGAGCGGCTGAACTGCGGGGGCAGACCTGGCTGTTGGGGCCCTCGGCGGTCGGGCGGACGGGGATGGTGCCGTCGGTGTTGCGGCGGCTGGGTATCCCGGAACACAACCAGCGGATCTTTCAGAGTCATGCCGCGTCCGTCGACGAGGCCAAGCGGGGCAAGGGAGTTGCTCTCGCGGTTGCCTTCGCCGTGACGAAGGATCTTGCCGAGGGCGACCTCCGTCGGTTGAACGGCCCCCAACTCCCCGCTCGCGGTTCGTGGAACCTGCTCACGCTTCCCGACCGTGAAGCACCGGCCGCTGCCGCGGAGCTGCGGCGGTTCGTCACTACGCCGCGGGCGACGCAGGCGATGTTGCGTGGGGCCGGGGTTACGGCGGGGCGGTTTCGGCCTGCGATTCATGTGACGTTGTGGAGTTGAATGCTCCGATGGGTCTGTAGTCGTTTTTCTGCGGGCCGGTGGGGGCTGGTCGCGCAGTTCCCCGCGCCCCCATGGGGCACGTCGGTGCGCCGGAATCTATCGTGCCCGTCGCCTACCGAGCCGCGCGATTTCCCCCGGCACTCGCAGCAGTGCGCCGAAGCTGTCCGCCGGTAGTAGCAGGTCTATGTGCGGCAGAGCCGCCGTCATCGTCGTCGTGCGAGGGGCGAAACCGGGGGCCGCGGCCCGGGGGTTGAGCCAGATCACCGTGTGGGCGCGGCGGCGCAGTCTGGCCATGACCGTGGCCAGGTGGCGCGGGGGATCGCCGTCCCAGCCGTCCGAGGCGATCAGTACGACCGCGCCACGCAGGGTGCCGCCGTGGTGCGAGGTGAGGAGGGTGCCCAGGGAGTGGGCGATGCGGGTGCCGCCGAAACGGTCGGTGACCCGGTCGGTCGCCTCGTCGAAGGCCTCCTGCGCCGAGTGGTGGGCGAGTACCGGTGTGAGCCGGGTCAACGACGTGGCGAACGCGAAGACCTCGGCACGGGTCGTCACCGCGAGGGCCCGCATCAGGTACAGATACGCCACCGCCTGCGCCTGCATCGACCGGCTCACGTCACACAGCACCACGACCCGGCGCGGCCGGTCCACCGGCCCCGCCCGGACCAGCCGTACCGGCTCCCAACCGGTGCGCCGGGCCTGCGCCACCGTCTCCCGGACCGCCACCCGGTGACCGCCCGTCCGCACGGCGAGGCGCCGGGTGCGGCGCACAGGCCACTCCCGCAGTCGCGCCTCCAGCCAGCGACCCAGCAACTCGGCCTGTTCAGGGCCCAGTTCACCGAACGGTGTGTCCACCGCTGCCGCCAGATCGCTCGGCAGGCGCTCGGGCACGGTGAGGACGTTGTCCGCACTGTGGTCGGCGGTGTCCACGGCGGGTGGCAGGGTCACCCACGGCAGACCGGAACCCCTGGCGGGGTCACGGTCGTGAGAGTTGGCGCCGCCGGGGTCCTGGCGGTCGGCCCCCGCGTCGTGCCCATTGCGGCGGGCGTTCGGGTCGAGGGCGAGCACGGACTGCCCGAACACCGCGTCGAAGACCTCGTCGAAGAGGGACAGTTGGGGATGGTCGCGTACGAGGGTGACGCGGGCCGTCCAGTACAGCGAGGTCCGCGTCCTGGGCGGGGCCGCGGCGAGCGCCAGCACGAAGTCCCGGATGGCGGTCGGGCCCACCGGCACACCGTGTTCCCTGAGCCGGGTGGCCAGAGCGGTGGCGAAGGCGGCTCGGTCGACGGCGGGCAGCAGCGGGCCGGTCGGTGTCATCGGACCAGTAGGTAGACCACCACGGCGATGACGACGGCCGCGACAACGACGGGGATCAGCCGCTTGTACACGGACGTGCCGGCCACCCGCATCAGGTCCAGCGGCTCGGCCGGCACGGGCGGCGGCGCCACGGAGACCGGTTCCGCCTCCGCCGTTGATACCTCCTCCGGCTGGTCCTGCGTCGCCAGCAGCTGCGTCTCCACGTTCGCCACGAACTGCGCGAACAGCTTCTCCGAGATCTCCTTGATCATGCCGCTGCCGAACTGGGCCAGCCTGCCGCTGATGTTGAGGTCCGTGCTGACCGTCACGACCGTGCCCGTGCCCTCTCCGCGCAGTCGGGCGTCGACCGTGGCGGACGCGTTGCCGCCCCCGCGCATGTCCTTGCCGGCCGCGCTGATCACGGCGTGGTGGGCGGCCTCGTCCCGCTCCACGAAGCGTGCCGTCCCCGCGAACTGGCTGACCATGGGCCCGACTTTGACCCTGACCTTGCCCCGGTGGACGTCGCCGTCGACGCCGGTGAGTTCGGCGCCGGGCATGCACGGGGCGAGGGCCTCCAGATCGGTGAGCGCCTGCCATGCCCGCTCGACCGGCACACCGACGCTGAACTCGTTGTCGATCTTCATGGTCTCCTCGCTTCTTCGGGATAGCCGAGTGCGTCGAGGGCCCCGACGACGGCGATCCGGTCGTCGGGACTCTTGGCGACCGTGCTGAGCGTGCGGACGATGTCGTCGCGCGCCAGCCGCGCGACCCGCAGCGCCGCCAGGGCGGAGACCCAGTCGATGGCCTCCGCCATACCGGGCGCCTTGTCGAGGTCCAACTCGCGTACCCGGCCGATGAATTCGGTGGTGGACGCGATCAGCGGCTCGTTCGCGGCCGGTACCGTGCGGCGCAGGATCTCCGCCGTGCGTTCGGGCGTCGGGAAGTCGATCCAGTGGTAGAGGCAGCGCCTGCGCAGCGCGTCATGGAGTTCCCGGCTGCGGTTGGAGGTGAGCACCACTACGGGCGGCCGTACGGCGGTGAAGGTGCCCAACTCCGGGACACTGATGGACCGTTCGCCCAGGAACTCGAAGAGCAGCGCCTCGAACTCGTCGTCGGCGCGGTCGATCTCGTCGATCAACAGCACGGGCGGCAGTGGGCCTTGATGGCGCACCGCCCGCAACAGGGGCCGGTCGAGCAGGAATTCCTCGCTGAACAGGTCGGCGTCGGACAGCTCCCGCCCGGGTGCCTCGGTGAGCCGGACGGCGAGCAGTTGGCGCTGGTAGTTCCACTCGTACAGCGCCTCGCCCGCTGTCAGCCCCTCGTAGCACTGGAGTCGGATCAGCGGGGTGCCGAGGGCTTTGGCGAGGGCCTTTGCCGCGCTGGTCTTGCCCACGCCCGGCTCGCCCTCCAGCAGCAGTGGCCGGTCGAGCAGGGTGGCGAGGAGGAGGGCGGTCGCCGTGCCGTCGTCGACGAGGTGGCCGACCTCGTCGAGCCGCCGCCGTACGTCGTCGGCGTCCGTGAAGAGTTCGCTCACCCGGTGGCCCGCCCACCCGCGGACCAGCGGTCCCGGCAGCCCGTCCCGCAGAACCAGAACTCGCCCTCCCCGGTGGCGAGATGAGGTGTGTCGGCGTGCACGGTGACGGTCATCCCGCACACCGGGTCGACGGCCTGGGCAGGACGCTCGGGCACGGCGGACTTCGCCGCATGGACGACCCGCACCACGTCCGCGAGGATCGACAGCGCGATCTCGGGTGGCGTACGGGCGCCGATGTCCAGCCCGGCCGGAGCCTGGACGCGGGCCCGTTCCGCCTCGGTCAGTCCGAGTTCGTCGAGCAGGGCGGCGGCGCGGCGGTGGCTGGCGACCAGCGCGATGTGACCGACGCCCGCGTCGAGGGCGGCGCGCAGGGACTCCGCGTCGCCCCGGCCCTGCCCGGCCACGATCACGGCGGCGGTGTGGGCACTGGGCGGTCCTTCGGGCAGCGAGCGGGCCGTGGCGTAGCCGAGGAGGGCGGCGAAGGCTACGCAGGCCTCCGCGACGGGCGTGGTCCCGACGATCTCGATCAGCGGTGGCGGCAGCACCGGCTCCAGGAAGATCTCCAACGCGCCGCCGGACAGGCAGGGGTTGATCACGACCCGTGCTCCCGGTGTCTCGGGGAACTCGGCGTCCCCCTGCGGCAGGACGCGCAGCAGCAGCGGTCCGCCGTCGTGCAGGGCGCCCAGCGCGGCCGTACGCACGGAGCCCTCGGCGCACTGGCCGCCGACGAAGCCGTCGATGGTGCCGTCGCCGTGGACGATGGCCTCGTCGCCCGGGTGTGCCGAGGCGGGCGCCTGGGCGCGGACCACGCGCGCGTGGACGAACGGCACTCGCCGCTCGGTGAGTTCGAGGGCCCGCGCACTCAACTTGCCGGTCATCACAGTCACCTTCAGATCGGCGGAGTCGGTCGGCCCTGCATCGCCTCCCACACCCGCGAGGGTGTGAGCGGCATGTCCGCGTGCCGGATGCCGTACGGCTTCAGGGCGTCGACCACCGCGTTGACGATCGCGGGCGGCGAGCCGACCGTCGCGGACTCACCGACCCCCTTGGCGCCGATGGGGTGGTGCGGGGAGGGGGTGACGGTGAACCCGGTCTCCCAGTCCGGGACTTCGAGCGAGGTGGGGATCAGATAGTCCATCAGCGAGCCGCTGAGGCAGTTGCCGTCCTCGTCGAACGAGATCATCTCCATCAGCGCCATGCCGACGCCGTCGGTGAGGCCGCCGTGCACCTGCCCCTCGATGATCATCGGGTTGATGCGGGTGCCGCAGTCGTCGACCGCGACGAAGCGGCGGACGGTGACCTTCGCCGTGCCCGGGTCGATGTCGACGACGCAGATGTAGGCGCCGTGCGGGTAGGTGAGGTTCTCCGGGTTGTAGCAGATCTGCGCCTCCAACCCGCCTTCCACGCCCTCGGGCAGGTCGCCCGCGCCGTGCGCCCGCATCGCGATGGCCTGGATGGTGACCGAGGCCTCGGGGTCGCCCGCGACATGGAAGGAGCCCTTCTCCCACTCCAGGTCGGCGACCGACACCTCCAGCATCCCGGAGGCGATCAGCCGGGCCTTGTCCCGCACCTTGCGGGCGACCAGCGCGGCGGCGGCGCCGGAGACGGGGGTGGAACGGCTGCCGTAGGTGCCCAGGCCGAACGGTGTCTGGTCGGTGTCGCCGTGCACCACGTCGATGTCCTGCGGTGGGATGCCGAGTTCCTCGGCGACGATCTGCGCGAACGTCGTCTCGTGCCCCTGCCCCTGCGACTGCACCGAGAGCCGTACGACCGCCTTTCCCGTCGGATGCACCCTCAGTTCGCAGCCGTCGGCCATGCCGAGGCCGAGGATGTCCATGTCCTTGCGGGGGCCCGCTCCGACCGCCTCGGTGAAGAACGACACGCCGATGCCCATGAGTTCACCGCGGGCCCGCTTCTCGGCCTGCTCGACGCGCAGGGCGTCGTAGTCGGCGAGTTCCTTGGCCAGTTCCATGGTGGGCGCGTAGTTGCCGGAGTCGTAGACCCAGCCCGTCTTGGTGCGGAAGGGGAACTGCTCGGGGCGGATGAAGTTCTTCATCCTCAACTCGACCGGGTCCATGGCCAGTTCGTAGGCGAGACAGTCGACGATGCGCTCGATCAGGTAGACGGCCTCGGTGATGCGGAACGAGCAGGCGTAAGCGACCCCGCCCGGCGCCTTGTTGGTGTAGACGGCCGTCATTTTGCAGTGGGCGGCCTCGATGTCGTAGCTGCCGGTGAAGACGCCGAAGAAGCCGGCCGGGTACTTCACGGGGGCGGCCGTGCCGTTGAACGCGCCGTGGTCGGCGAGGACTTGGGTGCGGACGGCGAGGATGCGTCCGTCGCGGGTGGCGGCGATCTCGCCGCGCATCACGTAGTCGCGGGCGAAGCCGGTGCTGATGAGGTTCTCCGCACGGTCCTCCATCCACTTCACCGGCTTGCCGGTGAGGAGTGAACCGACGATCGCGCATACGTAACCCGGGTAGATCGGCACCTTGTTGCCGAAGCCGCCGCCGATGTCGGGGGAGACGACCCGGATCTTGTGCTCCGGGAGTCCGGCGACGATCGCGTAGAGGGTGCGGTGGGCGTGCGGGGCCTGGGTGGTGGACCAGAGGGTGAGGCGGCCGTCGACCTGGTCGAAGTCCGCGACCGCACCGCACGTCTCCATGGGGGCCGGGTGCACGCGCGGGTAGGCGATGTCCTCGGTGACCACGACATCCGCGCGGGCGAAGACCGCCTCGGTCTCGGCCTCGTCGCCGGTCTCCCAGTCGAAGCAGTGGTTGTCGGCCTTGCCCTCCAGGTCGTCGCGGATGACGGGCGCGTCGGGGGAGAGGGCGGTGCGGACGTCGATCACCGGGTCGAGTGGCTCGTACTCGACGTCGATCAACTCCAGTGCGTCCCGGGCCGCGTAGCGGTCCTCGGCCACGACGAAGGCGACCTCCTGGCCCTGGAAGCGGACCTTGTCGGTGGCGAGGACGGCCTGCACGTCGTTCGAGAGGGTCGGCATCCACGCCAGGCCCTTCTCGGCGAGCATCGCGCCGGTGACGACGAGACGGACCTTCGGGTGGGCCTCGGCGAGGGTGGTGTCGACGGAGAGGACGCGGGCGTGCGCGAACGGCGAGCGCAGGATCGCCAGGTGCAGCATGCCGGGGAGGTCGAGGTCGTCGACGTAGCGGCCCTTGCCGCGGACGAAGCGCGGGTCCTCCTTGCGCAGCATCCGGCCGTGGCCGCAGGGCTTCTTGTCGTTGTCGACGAACGCGGTGCGGTGGCCGTTCTCGGAGACGGCGGTCACGACGAACTCCCTGAAGTGGCCTGCGGTTCCAGGGAAGTTCGGGTGCCCGCCTCTTCGGCCGCCGCCCAGCGGATCGAGCGGACGATGGTGGCGTAGCCGGTGCAGCGGCAGATCTGCCCGGAGATCGCCTCCCGGATCTCCGTGTCGGAGGGGTCGGGGTTGCGGTCCAGCAGCGCACGCGCGGTCATCATCATGCCGGGGGTGCAGAAGCCGCACTGGAGACCGTGGCACTCGACGAACCCGCGCTGTACCGGGTCGAGTTCACCGTTCTGTTCGAGCCCCTCGACGGTCCGCACCTCGTGTCCGCCCGCCATCGCGGCAAGGACGGTGCAGGACTTGACCGGTTCGCCGTCCAACCACACCACGCACGTACCGCAGTTGCTGGTGTCGCACCCCCAGTGGGTGCCGGTCAGCCGGAGGTGGTCGCGCAGGAAGTGGACCAGCAGCAGCCGCCCCTCTATCTCCCGGGTGACCTCTTCGCCGTTCACGGTCATGCTGACCTGCACGATCACACCTCCTGTCCGTCGATGCGGGCAACCGACCGGCGCAGCACGCGCACGGTCAACTCCCGTGCCAGATGGCGCTTGTACTCGGCGCTGCCGCGCCGGTCGGTCACGGGGGAGCAGGCCTCGGCGGCGATGTCCCCGGCCTGTCCGTACAGTTCCTCGGTCGGGCGCCGGCCGCGGAGGGCGTCGGCGATGCCGGGGATGCCCGCGGTGTTAGGACCCACGGCGGCGAGCCCCACCCGGGCGTCGGCGATCAGTCCGTCGCCGTCGAGCCATACCGCCGCGCCGGCGGACACCACCGCCCAGTCACCGGCCCGCCGTTCGACCTTCTCGTACGCGCTGGACCCGTTCGGGCGGACCGGGAAGCGGACCTCGGTGAGGATCTCGGCGTCGCCGACGGCGGTCTCGTACGGGCCCTGGTGGAAGTCCTCCATGGATACGACCCGTTGGCCGTCCATGCCCTGGATCACACAGCTGGCGTCGAGGGTCGTGCACACCGCGGACAGATCCTCGGACGGGTCGGCCTGGCAGAGGGAGCCGCCGAGCGTGCCCCGGTTGCGCACCACGGGGTCGGCGATGACACGCTCGGCGTCACGGAACACCGGGAAGGCGGCGGCGAGTTCGTCCGACTCCAGCAGCTCGCGGTGCCGGGTCATCGCGCCGATGCGGATGAGCCCGGGTTCGACCCGGACGTAACCCAGCTCGTCGTGCAGGTCGTTGATGTCGATCAGGTACTCGAAGTTGGCCAGCCGCAACTTCATCATCGGGATCAGACTGTGCCCGCCGGCCACCAGCCGTGCCGTGTTGCCCAGCCGGTCGAGCAGCGCGACCGCCTCGCCCACGCTGCCGACCCGCTGGTACTCGAACGGAGCGGGAACCTGCATACCGCAATCCCCCTGTCCTGCACGGCAGTTGGCCGGTCGGCCGAGCGCCGTGTCCGGGCCTCATTGGGCGCCCGGCGGACGGGGGTGTCAACGGCTGGTTAACCGTTCACTTAAGTTGCTCGTCCTGGAGAGACGGGCAGGTCGTCCAGGAAGTCCGCCGAGGGGACGAAGAAGAGGCTTCCGGTGACGGCCGTGGAGAAGTCCAGGATGCGGTCGTGGGACGCGGAGTCCGTGCCCAGGAACATGTTGCGCAGCATCTGTTCGGTGACCGAGGGCGTACGGGCGTACCCGATGAAGTAGGTGCCGAACTCGCCCTGTGCCGCGCTGCCGAACGGCATGTTGTCGCGCAGGATCTTCCGCTCGGTGCCGTCCGGGCCCGTGATGACGTTGAGCGCGATGTGCGAGTCGGCCGGCTTGACGTCGTCGTCCATCTCCATGTTGGTCAACTTCGAGCGTCCGACGACCCGTTCCTGCTGCTCGACCGTCAACGCGTTCCAGGCCGCCATGTCGTGGACGTACTTCTGCACGATCACATAGCTGCCGCCCGCGAACTCCGGGTCCTCGCCGCCGATCACCACCGCCTGGCGGGCCGTCTCCCCGACGGGGTTCTCGGTGCCGTCGACGAAGCCCAGCAGATCGCGTACGTCGAAGTACTGGAACCCGGACACCTCGTCACGCACGGCGACCGCGCCGCCCAGCCGGCCCATGATCTCGGTGACCAACTCGAAGCAGAGATCGGCGCGTACGGCCTTGATGTGGAACAGGAGGTCACCGGGGGTGGAGACGGCGGTGTGGCGGTCGCCGGTGAGTTCGCGGAACGGATGCAGCTCGGCGGGGCGCGGGCCGTCGAACAGCCGGTCCCACGCCTCCGACCCGATGCCGGTCACACAGCTGAGCCGGCCGTCCGGCGCGCGGAACCCGATGGACCGGATCAACCCGCCCAGATCGGAGAGGAGTTGGCGTGTGGCCTCCTCGCCGCCGGGCTCCACGGTGACGACGAGAAAGGTCGCGCTGGGAGTCAGGGACTCCAGCACCGCCTGCGTGGTCGGGACGGCCCCCTCGCCACCGGCGGTGCCGTCCGTGCTCTCGACCGAGCCGTCAACTGTCATGTACTCCACGCCTCCGCTGTGTCCTGGGAGGTGCAGCCGGCACCTCGCAACTCAGCCGAGTTTCCCAGTCCGCGCGTCCCGCCACAGATCCACCCCGCCGTCGACGGCGTACGAGTCGATCTCGGTCAGCTCCTCGTCGCTGAAGTCGAGGTTGTCCAGCGCGGCCACGTTCTGTTCCAGTTGTTCCGTGCGCGAGGCGCCGATCACCAGCGAGGTGACCCGCTCGTCGCGCAGCGCCCAGGCGAGCGCCATCTGCGCCAGCGTCTGACCGCGCTTGGCCGCGATGTCGTTGAGCGCGCGCAGCCGGCGCACCATGTCCTCGGTCAGCCAGCCCGCGTCGAACGACGTGCCCTGCGCTGCCCGCGACCCCTCCGGGATCCCGTCCAGGTACCGCCCGGTCAGCAGCCCCTGCGCCAGCGCCGTGAAACCGATGACCCCGAAGCCCTCGTCCCGCGCCGCGTCGAGCAGTCCGTCGTGCTCGATCCACCGGTTGAGCATGCTGTACGACGGCTGGTGGATGAGCAGTGGAGTGCCCAGTTCGCGGAGGATCGCGGCGGCCTGACGGGACCGCTCGGCGTCGTAGGACGAGATGCCGACGTAGAGGGCCTTGCCCTGGCGGACGGCGGTGTCCAGCGCGCCCATGGTCTCTTCGAGCGGAGTGCCGGCGTCGAGGCGGTGGGAGTAGAAGATGTCCACGTAGTCGAGGCCGGTGCGCTTGAGGGACTGGTCGAGCGAGGCCAGCACGTACTTGCGGGAGCCGCCGCCCTGGCCGTAGGGGCCGGGCCACATGTCCCAGCCGGCCTTGGTGGAGACGACCAGCTCGTCCCGGTACGGCGCGAGGTCCTGCTTCAGCAGCCGGCCGAAGTTGGCCTCGGCGGCGCCGTAGGGCGGACCGTAGTTGTTGGCCAGGTCGTGGTGGGTGATGCCGAGGTCGAAGGCGCGCAGCGCGATCTCGCGCTGGGTCTCGAACGGCCGGTCGTCACCGAAGTTGTGCCAGTAGCCCAGCGAGAGCAGGGGCAGGTCGAGCCCCGAGCGGCCCGTGCGTCGGTAGCGCATCGTGCTGTCGTAGCGCCCCGGATCTGCGATGTGGTTCACCGCGCCCACTCTGCCCGCGCCCGTCGCGCGCGTCCAACCGATCCCGGTCATCGCATTCAGCAGCGCCGACGCATAATCCGGCAGCGGATCGCTGAGCGGACCGCTGCTGTTCGGCGGCCCCTCGTTCGTCCCTAGGGTCCTTTTCATGAACTGCGACATATCGGTGGGCGTCGACCCGGTGGACGTCGACGAGGAACCACTGCGGATCGGCGTGCGCATCCCGCCCTGCGACCGGGCGGACCGGGTGGCCCGGACCGCGCGCCGGGCCGAGGACCTCGGCTTCGACCAAGTGTGGTTCCCCGACTCGCAGTTGCTGTGGCGGGACGTGTTCACCACCCTCACCGCCGCGGCCTTCGCCACCGAGCGGATCGGCCTCGGCACCGCCGTCACCAACCTGGCCACCCGGCACCCGTCCGTCGTCGCGTCGGCCGCGCGCAGCGTCGCCGAACTCGCGCCCGGCAGGTTCACCCTCGGCCTCGGCGTGGGCAACAGCTCCGTGGGACCCGTAGGCCTGCCGCAGACCGGCTCGGCGGCACTGCGCGAGGGGCTGACCATGCTGCGCGCCCTGCTGGACGGGCGGGAGTGGGACTTCGAGGGCAAGATCCGCTCCCGGCTCCGCGATCCCCAGCCGTCCGTGCCGCTGCACCTGGCGGCCAGCGGCCCCCGGAATCTGCGGCTCGCCGGGGAGATCGCCGACGGGTTCATCCTGCTCAGCGGAGTCTCGCCGCGCACCCTGGCCGCCGCCACGGCCCGGGTCCGGGAGGGCGCCGAGGCGGAAGGCCGGTCCGCCGGGAAACTGCCGGTGACCGTGTCCGCGTTCTGCGAGGTGACCGACGACATCGAGGCCGACGCACGCCTGATCAAACCGATCTGCGCCTCGATCGCCCAGAACGGCGGCGCGTCCTTCCTCGCCCTCGCCGGCATCGAAGCCGACGTCCCCGCGACGGTCGAGGGCGTCTACCCGGACCTCGTGCACGCCGAGGACTGGGATGCGGCCGTGGAGATCTGCTCGGCCTGGATCAGCGACGAGACGGCCGTCCGGTTCGCCGAGGAGTTCTGCCTCTTCGGCACGCCCACCCAGATCACCGAACGGCTCCGCACCCTGCGCGCCTCGGGAGTGACCGACGTGTTCCTCCAGCACGTCGGCTCCTACGACCCGCCCACCGACCTGATCGAGACCGTCGGCGCCTCGGTCCTGCCGGCCCTCCGACGGTGAGACGGTCAGCGCGCCCCGGCCGGGGGCAGCAGATCCTTGCGTACGACGCCGTCCTGGACGACGCACACGATGTTGCCGGGATCGCCCAGCACGCCGATGTCCTTGAGCGGGTCGCCCTCGCACAGAACCAGGTCGGCGGTCTTGCCGGCGGCCAGGGTGCCGAGCCGGTCGGACAGGCCCAGGAGCTCGGCGGAGACACGGGTGCCGGCCACGATCGCGGCCATGGGGTCCATGCCGAGGTCCACGAGGAAGCGGAGTTCCAGCAGGTTCTGGCCGTGCGGGCAGACGGCGGCGTCGGTGCCGAGCGCGATTCGGGCGCCCCGGTCGATGGCGCGGGCGATGTTCTCCTTGGTGATGCCCGACCAGCGGACCTTCTTCCGGTAGTGGTGCTCCGGCATCAGGTCCTTGTCGATGCCCGCGAACACGGTGGACAGGGTCGGCACGACGTAGGTCCCGCGCTCGCCCGCCAGGTCCAGCGCCTCCTCGTCCAGGCCGTAGCCGTGCTCGATGCTGGTGACACCGCCGCGGATCGCGTTGAGGATGCCCGCGGTGCCCTGCGCGTGCGCGGCGACCGGCTTCCCGCCGTGGCGCCGACACTCGTCCACCACGGCCCGGATCTCCTCCTCCATCAGCCCCTCGTCCTCGGGCTGGTCGTAGGGGCTGGCCATGCCGCCGCTCGCACAGATCTTGATCACGTCGGCACCCGCGCGCAGCATCCTGCGGACGGCGAGCCGGGACTCGTCCACGGTGTCGGCCAGTTCGGCCATCTCGCCGCCGCTGAGGTCGGTGCCGTCCAGGAGACGGAAGTCGGCGTGGCCGCCGGTGTGGCTGATGATCCGTACGGCGGTGTGCAGCCGGGGGCCGACGATCCGGCCGGTCTCGACGGCGGTACGGAACCCGGTGGACAGTCCGCCCAGGTCACGGGCGGTGGTGATGCCCGCGTCCAGGGTCTGCCGCAGCCGGGTCGCGGTGTCGTAGGTGACGAGCACCGGGTCGAGTTCGCCGCGCCGCCCGGGCGGCGAGCCCTGCGCGTACGCGAGGTGGGTGTGGCAGTCGAAGAACCCGGGGAGCACGGTCCGGCCGCCGGCGTCGATGATCCGGACCGCCGAGCCGTCACCGGGCACGGGTGGGGCCGTAGCCGCTGGTCCGGCGTACGTGAGCGTGCCCTCGGCGTCCGCGAGGACGACGGCGTCGGCCACCGGGACGGCACCGGTACCGTCGATGAGGCGGGTGTTCTCGACGCGCAAAGCGGTCCGAAAGGTGTCTTGCGTCATGGCATCCGTCATGGTGGGGCCGAATCACTCCTCGGTATCAGGAACCTCGGGGGTGGGGAACCTCGGTATCAGGAACAGGCGAAAGGGAGTCTGCAATGGACGAGACAACGCCGGGTCACGGTGCAGCTTCCGATCCCGATTTCAGTCGGGCACGCAGGAATGCGCCGTCCCAGGAGGCGCAGGATTTCACTGCCGCTGATCTCGACGAACTGGACCGCGGAGTCGTGCACGCGCTGCAGATCCACCCCCGGGCCCCGTGGACCCTGGTGGGCGACGTCCTCGGCGTGAACCCGGTGACGGTCGCCCGGCGCTGGCAGCGGCTGGAGGAAGCGGGGCTCGCGTGGGTCACCGCCTATCCACGGCTGTCGGACTCCCGCATCGTGGTGACCGGCGTCGTCGAGGTCGACACCGAACCGGGCGTCGCCGAGGAGGTGGCCCGCGCCCTCGCCGCCGAGCACGTCGTGGCCAACGTCAAGATCACCGCGGGTGGCCGGGACATCGTGACCGCCGTACAGACCAGGGACCTCGACGAACTCGCCCACCTCACCACCCGGCTCTTCCAACAGACCCCGGGCGTACGGGCGACCCGCACCCACGTCTCCACCGGTGTCCCCACCGAGGGCAGCCGCTGGCGGCTGCGCAGTCTCGACGCGGCCCAGTGCGCCCGTATCGAGGCGAGCCAGGCCTCGGACATACCGCCCGACACGGGCACCGGCCCCGCCGCGCCCTGGGACTCCCTGGACGCGCAGCTCCTCGAACTGCTCAGCTCCGACGGCCGGATGTCGATCCGCGCCCTGGCGACCGCCACCGAAGTCGGCCTCACCACGGTGCGCCGCCGCCTCCAGTCGCTGCTGGCCTCACGGGTCAGCCTGCGCTGCGACCTGGCCCGGCCGCTGTCCGGCTGGCCACTGTCGGCGGTGTACTTCGCGTCGGTGCCCGCCCAGTACCTGGAGGAGACCAGCCGCGTCCTGTCCAGTGTCCGCGAGGTCCGCTCCTGCGCGATCACCGCGGGACCGCACAACCTGGTGATCGACGTGTGGCTGCGCGCCCTGGCCGACGTGCACACCTTCGAAGCACATCTGTCGCGCCGGCTGCCACGGCTGGTGATCGACGACCGCTCGGTGGTCCTGCGCACGGTCAAGCACATGGGCCGCCTGCTGGACCGCGACGGCCGCTGCGTCGGTGTCGTGCCCCTGCGCGAACCCCAGGGCACCCACCAGCTCCTCGCGGTACCGGACGACGAACGCCTCTCGCGATGAAGGCCAACGTCACTACTACTGAAGGCTGTTGAGGACCACAGATGCGCTCCATGAACCTGCCCGAGGCCGGCGGCCACCTGCGCTGGATCGACCTCCCCGGCGAGGGCACCGCCCGGGTGTACCTCCACGGGCTGGGCTCCGCGGGCTCCGCCGACTTCGCGGGGGTCGCCGCTCACCCCGACCTGCGGGGCGGACGCGCGATCGTCGTCGACCTGCTCGGCCACGGCTACAGCGACCACCCGAAGGACTTCCCGGGCACCCTGGAGGCCCATGCGGGGACGGTCGCCGCCGTCCTCGACCACTGCGGTATCGCCGACGCCGTGCTCATCGGGCACTCGATGGGCGGCGCCGTCGCGATCGTCCTCGCCGCGACCCGCCCCGACCTGGTCTCCCGCCTCGTCGTCGCCGAACCCAACCTGCGCGCGGGCGGCGGCCTCGGCAGCAGGGCCATCGCCGCATACGGCGAGGCGGACTTCGTCAGCCACGGATTCCGCACGGTCCTGGCCGGCCTTGAGCCCGGCAACGCGGCACGCATGCGCGTGGCCGACCCCGCGATCCTGCACCGCAGCGCCGTCGCCCTGGTGACCGGGACCACCCCGGGAACGGCGGAACTCCTCTACGGCCTTCCCCAGCCGCGCGTGATGTTGATCGGCACCCGCAACCGCCCCTACGCCGACGAGCCCGCCGTCCGGCAGGCCGGCATCCCGGTCGTGGACGTCCCCGACGCGGGCCACAACATGGTGGGGGACAACTTCGAGGGGTTCGTGGCGGCCCTGGTCGCGAGCGGTGCGGGGCCCGTTCCTAGAGGGGAACGTGGAGGGAGTCGTAGCGAGCGAGTCGGGTCGTGATGATGGTCGATGCCTGGGTCAGGGCCGAGAGCAGCCGGGTGATCCTGCTGCCGGCCGTGGGCGCGATGACCGACAGGGCGCCCAGGTAGGTTGCGTCCCGCCCGCGTACGGGCACCGCGACGGCGAGGTAGCCGAGGCGCTTCTCCTCGACCTCGACCGCGTAGCCCTGTTCCCGGATACGGCGGAGTTCGCCGGGCAGTTGGGCGGGGCCGAGCGTGTGCGGGGTGCGGCGGACCATCGAGTGCATGACCTCCCCGAGCGGGTACTGCTCGGGAAGCAGCGCGAGGGTGAGCTTGCCCGCAGCGCTGCTGTGCAGCTCCAGACGTCTGCCGTCGGCGGTGGAGCGGGCCCGGTTGCGGTGGGTGCCGAGGTTCTCGACGCAGAGCAGCTCGGAGTCGTGCGGGATCGCCAGGATGACCGCGTTGTCGAGGCTCTGCGCGAGGCTCTCGATGACGGGCCTGGCCGCCGCGCGCAGGGTGCGCTGCAGCGGGGAGCGCAGGCCCATCGCGTAGAGCCGCACGCCCAGGCGATAGTTGCAGCCGTCCCGTTCCAGGAAGTCGGTGGCGACGAGCTCCTGGCAGAGCCGGTGAACCGTGGCCTTGGCGATGCCGGTACGGTTCCGCAGCTCGGCCAGACCCAGCGAGAAGTCGTCGTCGCCGAAGGCCGACAGGATGAGACTCACCTTGCCGAGCACCGAGTTGGGCCGCTCGTCGCCCTCCCGGACCGTGCCGGCGGTGGTCATCCCGCCGCCACCCAGTCGAGGATGTGCCGGGAGAACTCCTCCGGCAGCTGCTCCGGCACGGGGACATGTCCGCCGGGGATGACCAGCGTCTCGCAGCCGGCGTCCGCGAACTTCTCCAGGCCCGGCATCGAGAAGTGGTCCTCGGAGGCGCAGACGGCGAGGGTCCGGGCGGTGACGAGGGGCAGCCGCTGGTCCAGCATCGAGCCCCGGACCGCCACATGCCCTTCCTCCACCCGGTCCAGCACGGTCAGCGCGTCGACCATGAACCGGTTGAGGGCGGCCTCCTCGCCCTTCTTGTAGAAGGGGCGCCGGAGGTTCCACAGTTCGAGCAGATGCGAGCCGTCGGGGCTGGAGACGACATGGTCGACGGGCTTGCGCCCGTCCACCGTGCTCCGCTTCTCCTCGTCGATGAAGGGCGTGGCGGACAGGAACAGGCTGGAGACCCGTTTGCCGTGGCGCGCGGCGAGCTCCACCGCGATCACCCCGCCGGTGTGGTGGCCCACGAGATGGAATTCCTCCAGGCCCAGTTCCTCGATCAGGTCGTCGGCCGCGTCCGCCCACCGCTCGACGGAGTGGGGTTCGTCGGGTTTCGCGGAGGCGCCGAAGCCCAGGGTGTCCATGGCGATCGCCCGGTGCACGGCGCCGACGCGGGGGAGCACGTCCAGGTACTCGGTCCAGGACCGGGGCGTCTGATGGAGCATCAGTACGGGCTCGCCCGTACCGCACTCGACATAGTGCAACTGACCGAAACGGCTGGGTGCGTAGCCGCGACGCAGTGTGTCCGTCATCAGTGACTCCCTGGTTTGTGACATGCCGTCAGATGGCCCGGTGTCCGTTCGACGAGCGCGGGGCGTTCGCTGCGGCAGCGGTCGTCGGCCAGCCAGCAGCGGGAGGAGAAGGGGCAGCCCGCCGGAATGTCCGAGGGGGAGGGCAGTTCGCCCTTGAGGACGATCTGCTCGCCCGGCCCGTCGTCCCCCGGCTCCAGGACGGACGAGAGCAGCGCCATGGAGTACGGGTGCTGCGGATCCCCGAACAACTCCTTCGCCGGGGCGAGTTCGACGATCGACCCGAGGTACATCACCGCGACCCGCTCGCTGAGGTGGCGGACCACACCGAGGTTGTGCGAGATGAACAAGTAGGCGATGCGGTCGCGCTGTTGGATCTCCTGGAGCAGATTGAGGATCTGCGCCTGGATGGAGACGTCCAGCGCCGACGTCGGCTCGTCGAGCACGATCACGGACGGCTGCGGGGCCAACGCCCGTGCCAGCGCGAGGCGTTGGCGCTGACCGCCGGAGAACTCGTGCGGATAGCGGGCGGCGGCCGACGCGTCGAGGCCGACCTCCTCCAGGACCTCCGCCAGCCGGGTACGGCGTTCCGCGCGCGCCACCCCTCGGGCGCGCAGCGGTTCCTCGATGCTGGCACCGACCGGCAGCCGGGGGTTCAGTGAGCCGTTGGGATCCTGGAACACCATCTGCACCGCACGCCGGAACGCCTTCAGGTCGGCGCTCTTGGGCTTGTGGGTCATGTCCTTGCCCTCGAAGCGCACCGCGCCCCGCGTGGGCCGGTACAACCGGGTCGCGATCCGGCCCAGCGTGCTTTTGCCGCACCCGGACTCGCCGACCAGGCCGACCGTCTCGCCGGGGTTCAGGGCGAGTGTGATGTCGTCGACCGCCCGGACACCGGAGCGGCCCGGGCGACCGCCGAACTCGTGCCCGATGCCGGAGAGTTCGAGCAGCGGCTCGCTCCCGGCCAGGTCGGGCTGCGTCTCAGTCATCGTTTCCTCCGGCTGCGGTCGGGGTGTCGTCCAGGTCACGCCAGCAGCGCGACACCCACCCGTCGCCGACGGGCCGCAACGGCTGGGGCGCGGTACAGGCGTCGGCGGCCAGCGGGCAGCGGGGTGCGAAGCGGCAACCGGGCAACCGGCGGGCGTCGTCGGTGAGTTGGCCGCGGATCGCGGTCAGCGGGGTGCCGTCGCTCTCCCGCATCCGGGGCACCGCCGCGAGCAGCGCCCGGGTGTAGGGATGCCGGGGCGCGTTCAGCACCTGGTCGACGGTGCCGGACTCCACCGCCTGACCGGCGTACATCACCTGTACCCGGCTGCACATGGCGGTGATGACACCGAGGTCGTGCGAGATGAGCAGCATGCCCATGCCGTGCTCCTGCTGGAGCGAGCGCAGCAGGCGCAGGATCTCGGCCTGCACGGTGACGTCGAGGGCGGTCGTCGGCTCATCGGCCAGCAGCAGGCGCGGGTTGCCCGCCATCGCGATGGCGATGACGACGCGCTGCCGCATACCGCCGGACAGTTCGTGCGGGAACTGCCGGGCCCTGCGCTCGGGGGAGGGGATCTCCACCAGCCGCAGCAGGTCGACCGCCCGCTCCTGTGCCTCCTTCCGGCCGGCCTTCCCGTGGATCCGGAGCACCTCGGCGACCTGCGTGCCGACCCGCATGCACGGGTTCAGTGAGGTCATCGGCTCCTGGAAGACCATCGCGACCCGGTCGCCGCGCAGCCGCTCCAGCTCCGCGTCGCCGCTGCCCAGCAGATCCGTACCGCAGGCCACCAGCCGGTCGGCCCGGACGTCGGCGCCCGGGCCCAGCAGCCCCATGGCGGCGAGCGCGACGCTGGACTTGCCGCAGCCGCTCTCGCCGATCAGGCCCACCACTTCGCCCTGTTCGACGCGGAGATCCACACCGGAGACGACGTCCGAGCCGCCGAAGCCGATGCGCAGTCCCGAGACGTCGAGGACCGGGTCGGTGCCGTCGGTCCCGGCACCGACCAGAGAGGGAATCAGGGTGTCCGCTTTCACGACGTCAGCCAGGCGTTCTTGAGGTTGAGGCGGGTCCCCGTGGCGTCCGGCTGGTAGCCGTGCAACTGGTTGCGCCAGGCCTCGCCTCCCCCGGCCTTGGCGTAGGGCACCAGCAGGTAGGCCTCGTCGGCGATGTACTGGGCGAGCTGGTGGTAGAGCGTGATCCGCTTGGCGTTGTCCTGCTCGCTCTTCGCGGCGGCCATCAGGTCCCACAGGTGCTGGTCCTTCACCTTGGTCGCCGGGCTGCCCTTGGCGAACCACAGGTCGAGGTACTGGCTCGGGTCGGCGTTCAGCACGCTGGTCAGCATGATCATGTCGCTGTAGTCGCCGGACAGTACCTTCGGCACGAGACTCGCGAACGGCACGAGCTTGAGGTTGAGGGTGATGCCGACCTTGGACAGCTGGGCCTTCATCAGCTCCATGGCGGAGATGTCGGGACCGTAGGAGGAATCACTCGGGGCGGTCAGTTCGATGCTGACATTGCTCTTGCCGGCGGCCTTGAGCAGGGCCACGGCTTTCGCCTGGTCGTGCTGGTACATCGGGTCGGCGGTGGTGGGCGTGATGCCGTACGGGTCCTGGGGCGGGATGGCGTAGCCGAAGCTGGCGGAGCCGCTGCCCAGCGTCTTGATGAGGGTCTCGCGGTCGATGGCGAGGTTGAACGCCTGCCGCACCCTCTTGTCGGCGAGCGGCCCGCTGAGGGTGTTCATGTTGAGCCACAGACTGGAGACGATGGGCCTGTTGGCCTCGGTGACACCGCTGGTGCTCTTGATGTCGCTCACCGTGCGCAGGTCGCGGAAGGACATCAGCTGCACCGAGTTGGAGCGCAGGGAGGCCACCCGGGAGGTCTCGTCGGGGATGAGCCGGTAGATCACCGTGTCGAGGTACGGCTTCGGCTTGTCCCAGTAGCCCTTGTAGCCGGAGAGCGTGATGGAGATGCCCTTCGACCACTTCTTCAGCGAGAAGGGTCCGGTGCCGTTCTCCGACGTCTTGAGCTGGTCCGCGGTCCGGGACGTCGTCCACTTCTTGCTCATGATGGCCCCGCTCCACGGGCGGGCCAGGAAGTTGTACAGCGACGGCTGAGGCGAGCTGAGCTTGACCTCGACGGTACTGGCGTCCACGGCTGTGACCGTCTTGATCCGGTACTGCTGGGTGTACGGCGACTTCGTCGCAGGATTCACCAGCCGCTCCAGGCTGAAGATCACGTCGTCGGTGGTGAGCTTGGTGCCGTCGTGGAAGGTGACGCCGTCGCGGAGTGTGAAGCGGTGGGTGGTCGCATCCACCTGCTGGTAGCTCTTGGCAAGACCGGGTTTGATCTGGCCCTTGCTGTCCAGGCTCAGCAGGCCCTCGTAGAACTCCGAGACGATCTGCTGGTCGAAGAACGCCTGGGCCACCTGCGGGTCGAAGCCGACCGTGGGCTCCGCGTCGAGCCCGATGGTGAGGGTTCCTCCCTTGACCGGCTTCCCGGAGGTGCTGCCGGCCGTGGTGGCCGTACCGCCGCAGGCGGCCAGCAGCAGACCGGCGAATGTGCTGCCGCCGAGTGCCAGCGCGTTTCTGCGCGTGAAGGTGTGGTTCGTCATCATGACCGCCTGTTTCTCAAGAACGTGAGGGTGAAGTGACGTGGTGCGGGCGCCTGTTCAGGGCGTGCGGCGCTTGCCGCGCGGGTTCAGCTGTTCCTGCAGGCCGTCGGAGATGAGACCGAAGGCCGCCGTGGCGATGGCCAGGGTGATGCCGGGGACGATCACCAGCAGCGGGTCGTCCTTCATATAGCGCTGGCCCTCGAAGATCATCCGGCCCCAACTGGGCGTCGGCGGCTGGATGCCGAGGCCCAGATAGCTCAGGGACGCCTCGACGAGGACGCAGGTCGCCGCCGTGTTCGCGTACTGGACGAGCGCGGAGGACAGCACGTTCGGCAGCACATGGCGGACGATGATCACCGGGGTCGGCACCCCGGCGATCCGGGCCGCCGACACGAAGTCGCGCTCGCGGACGGTGAGCGCCGGGGCCCGCACGATCCGCGAGAAGTACGGGACGAAGATCAGGCCCATGCCCCCGATGAGGACCCACATGCTAGGGGTGAAGACCGACACCAGCACAAGTGCCAGCAGCACCGCGGGAATGGACATCGCGGTGTCCATCGCCGCCATCAGGACCGCGTCCAGCCGGCGGGCGTTGTAGCCGGCGACGAGCCCGATGGGGATGCCGATCAGCGCGGCGAGCGTGGTCGCGCCGAAGGCCACCAGAAGGGACTGGCGGGCCGCGCCGAAGGTCCGGGTGAACAGGTCACGGCCGAGGTTGTCGGTGCCCAGCCAGTGGCTGCCCGAGGGGCCGGTGAGCAGCGAGTCGCTGACGTCCGTCGTCGCGTAGCGGCCGAAGACGCCGATGACCAGGGACAGCAGCACCATCCCGCCGAGGACGCAGACACCCGTGGTCAGCGTCGCGTTCCAGCCGAGGCGCGGCCTGCGCCGGCGCGCCGCGGGGACGGTGACGGCGGGCGCGGTGGATTCAACCGTCACGGCGTGCTCCTGTCGTCCGGATACGGGGGTCGATGAGGGGATAGACCAGGTCGGTCAGCAGGTTGATCAGCACGTAGGAGGCACCGAGGGCGAGGATCGCGCCCTGGATCACCGTGAAGTCGTGCTGGGTGATGGAGTTGACGATCAGCGAACCGAGGCCGGGGAGCGCGAAGACCTGCTCGATGATCACGGTGCCGCCGACGAGCACTCCGAGCTGGAGCCCGCCGGCGGTGACCACCGGTACCAGCGCGTTGCGCAGCGCGTGCCGCAGCATCAGCCGCCGTCGCCCCGCGCCCTTCGCCGCCGCCGTCCGCATGAAGTCCTGGCCCTCGACGTCGAGGACGGCGGCCCGCATGTACCGGCAGAGGGTCGCGCCGAACGGGATGCCCAGGGCGACGGCGGGGAGCAGCAGCACCTGGAGGTTGAGCAGCGGATCCTGCGAGAACGGCACGAAGGAGAACAGCGGCCAGGTCGGTGCCAGGGTGCTGAACAGGAGGACCATGACCGTACCGACCACGAAGGGCGGGACGGAGAGCCCGAGGAACGCGGCGCTGTTGACCGCGCGGTCCCTGGCGCGCCCCTGGTGCATGGCCGACCAGATGCCCGCCGGAATGCCCCACAGGACCGCGATCACCGCCGCGTAGACGGCGAGTTCCAGGCTCACCGGGAGGCGGGCGGCGACCTGTGCGCCGACGCTCTGTCCGTCCAGCAGGGACGAACCGAGGTCGCCCCGGACGGCGTGCCCGATCCAGGTCAGGTACTGCGACCACACGGGCTGGTCGAGCCCCAGTTGGTGGGTGATCTGGGCGCGCAGCTGGGGAGTCGAGTCCTGGCCGGCGATCAGGGTCGCCGGGTCACCGGGGACCAGGTGCGCCAGGGCGAACACGATGGCGCTGAGGCAGAGGACCACCGCGAGCGAGCGGACCAGACGGATCGAGAGGTAGCGCAGCACTGGATCTCTCCCTAGATCGCGACGGCGGGTGCCGACGCCCGGGCCGTCGTCGGGCGGTCCGGATCGGAGGAAGTACGGTGTCGCGAGGCCAGCGCGCCGGGCACGGCCTCGGCCGCGTTCGGGTCGAACGCCCGGCCCTCGCGGAACACCGCGCGCAGCCGGCGCCGGTCGGCGAGCACACTCAGGTCGGCGAGCGGGTCGCCGTCCACCAGCAGCAGGTCCGCCCACTTGCCCGGCGCGACCGTCCCCGTCCGGGCACCGAGCCCGAGGGCCTCGGCGGCGGCCGAGGTCGCCGCGACCAGGACCTCGGCCGGAGTCATGCCGATCTGCTCGTGCAGCAGTTGCAGTTCGCGGGCGTGGTTCCCGAAACGCATCGTGTTGGAGGAGTCGCTGCCCGCGATGATCCGCACTCCGGCCCGATGGGCCCGGCGCACCGACGCCAGCCGGCGCTCGCGCAGCAGCTCCGCCTTGTCCAACTGCTCGGCGACCAGCCCGCGTTCGGCCCCGTGCTCCGTCATGAACTCGCTGATCGACAGGGTCGGGCACAGGAACGTGCCTTGCCCGAGCATCAGCTCCACGAGATCCTCGTCGAGGTCGGAGCCGTGCTCCAGGGTGTCCACCCCGGCGACCAGCGCCGCCGTGATCCCGGCCCGCGTGTGTGCGTGGGCCGCCACCCGCAGGTCCAGGGCGTGTGCCTCGTCGACGATCGCGTCGATCTCGGCGTCCGTGTAGTTGCGCCACCCGGTCTTGTCGCCGACGGAGAGCGTGCCACCGCTGGTGCAGATCTTGATCAGGTCCACGCCCATCCGGGCGTACTCCCGGACCCGCTTGCGGCACTCGTCCGCGCCGTCCGCCGGCGGCCACATGCGCTTCTCGTCGAGGGTGGCCGGACAGAACATGTCGCCGTGCCCCGCCGTCATGCCCACGAGCCCCGAGGCGACGACCCGCGCCCCGTCGAGGACGTGCTCGTCCATCACATGCTTGACGGCCACCTCGGGCAGCGAGCCCGCGGTGTCCCGGACCGTGGTGAAACCCGACCGCAGCGCCTCACGGGCGTTGGCCGCGGCATGCAGGGTCTGTTCCTCCGTCGAGGTCAGCATGTTCCACAGCCGCACGTCCTGCGGCCGGGTGCCCGCGTTGGACCGCAGATGCACATGGCAGTCGATGAGTCCGGGCAGCAGGGTCGTCCCCCGCAGGTCGTACACCGTGTCCGACGGGTGTGTCGCCACCGTGTCCGTGGCACCCACCTCGGCGATCACGGCGCCGTCGATCACCACGGCCATGTCGGTCCGTGCGGCACCTCCGGTGCCGTCGACCAACGTCATTCCCGCCAGGACTGTTCGCTCCGTCATAAGACCGTGTTCACTCCTCTCCGTGGGACTGGTACAGAGGAGTGTGGGGCGGTGGTGATGTCACCGTGTTCCGGTGCAGCTTTCGCTTGGAATTCACAAGGGACGCGCAGGATTGCGCCACCCCTGGAAGCGCAGATTTGCGCCACCCGCACCGGCTCACAGACCGCTCACGAACGCCGTGTCGGCGCCCACCGGACCCAGGGCGGTAGCCCCGCCGGGAGTGCCCAGCGGGGCCGTACGGCCGGACAGGGGCTCCTCGAAGAAGCGGCGGTTGTCGGCGCGGTGCTCCGGGTCGGCGAGCCGGTCGACGGTGATCGCCTGCTCGGGGCAGGCCGTCTCGCAGGCGCCGCAGTCGATGCACTCCACCGGGTTGATGTAGAGCTTGCGCTCGCCCTCGTAGATGCAGTCGACCGGGCACTCCTCCATGCAGGACCGGTCCATGATGTCGACGCAGGCCGATCCGATGACGTAGGCCATGACTAGCTCTCCTTCTCGGTGGAATGCCCGGGGAACAGCGCTGCCTCCGGGTCGATGACGGTGGCCGCGTTGTTCACGGCTGTGGCGGCCTCGCCGAAGCCGACCGAGATCAGCCGGACCTTGCCCGGGTAGTCGGTGATGTCGCCGGCGGCGAACACGCGGGGGAGGTTGGTGGACATACGGGTGTCCACGGCGATCCGCCGGGCCTGGAGTTCCAGTCCCCAGGTCTGGAGCGGACCCAGATCGGCGAGGAAACCGAGGGCGGCGACGACGGTCCGGGCGGGCAGCACCCGGGTCGTCTTCTCGACCCGGTGCCGCACCTCGACCCGCTCGACCCCCGACTCGCCGTGCAGGGCGCTCACTTCGGAGTCGGTGACGACCTCGACGCCGAGCGCGCGCACCTTCTCCACGCTCGCCGCGTGCGCCCGGAAACGGGCGTTGCGGTGGACGAGGGTGACGGACCGGGCGATCGGGGCGAGCAGCGCCGCCCAGTCGAAGGCGCTGTCACCGCCGCCGACGACGACCACGTCGTGGTCGGTGTGCTCGGCCGGGTTCGGTACGAAGTACACCTGCCCGCGCCCGAGATAGGCCTCCCCCGCAGGCAGCGGCCTGGGCGTGAACGTCCCCACCCCGCCCGTGATCACAACCGCCCCCGCCCGTACGACGGTTCCCCGGTCGGTGCGGACGAGGGGGTGACCGTCGCGGTCGTGGGCCAGTTCCTCGGCCCGTTCTCCCAGGAGGTAGCGGACGTCGTACGGCGCGGCCTGCGCGACGAGGTTGTCGACCAGGTCGCGACCGCGCACCGAGGGGAACCCGGCGATGTCGAAGATGGGCTTCTCCGGGTACATGGCGCTGATCTGGCCGCCGCACTGGGGCAGTACGTCCATGACCGTGACGCGCAGTCCGCGGAAGCCCGCATAGTAGGCGCCGTAGAGGCCGGAAGGGCCGGCGCCGATGATCAGGATGTCGGTCTCGATCACCGGTGACTCGACCGGCTCGTGAAGATGAACGCTCATGGTTCAGGAGCGTAGGAACGGGTGACCCTCCGCCCAATGGAACCGGTCCGGCTGCCGGGACGCCCAGGTCAGACGAGGGCGAGTTCGACCGTTCCCGTCACACACGGGGTGCCGTCGTCCTTGACGACGGCCACGTCCAGGGACACCCGGGCACCCTCCACCGCGCGCACGGTCGCGGTCCAGGTGAGTGGTTCACCGGCCACGGCGGTCGTACGGTTGCGCCAACTCACCGTCTCAAGACGGGAGTTCGGCCCGGCCCACGCCAACGCGTACCGGGTGAGGGTCTCGCTGTGCAGGGTGGACTGTACGACGACGTCCGGGAAGCCCTCCGAGGCGGCGAAGCCGGCGTCGTAGTGGATGCGGTGGGAGTTCCAGGACACGGCGCTGAAGCGGAAGAGCTGGACCGTGCTGTGCTGGTACCGCTGTGGCGGGCAACTGTCGCCGGCGACCGGCGTGCTCATGCGGCTCCAGCGGGGTCGAGGGCCTCCTGGACGACGATCGTCTCGTCCACGGCGGTCAGTTCGGTACCGTCCGCCGTCGTGAAGCGGGTGGTGAGGCCCAGCAGGACGAACGGGCCGGAGCGGCCCTGCTTGCGTTCGGCGGAGGTGACCGCGCGGGAGGCGGTGACCCGGCTGCCCGCGACCGGGGCCCGCAGCAGCCGTACCCTCTGCCCGCCGTGCACCTGGCGGACCGGCAGGCCCTCGGTGCACGGTGACTCGCGGGCGGCCAGTCCGTCCGGCCTCAACTCCCCTTCGGGCGGCCCGTCTTCCCAGCTCATGGTGGCCGCGAGGAACAGCGCGGGAGCCTCCACGGGCGCGCCCGCCGCGTCCTGTTCGCGGGCGCGGCGGATGTAGCCGGCGTCGTTGAGCGCGGCGGCGTACCGGCAGAAGTCCTTGACGGTCATCGTGCCGCAGTCCTCGTCCTCCCAGTGGCCGACCAAGCTCCGGGCCCGGGCCAGCACCTCGTCCAGGGCGCTCACAGGGCCGACCGCAGCGCCCGGCCGATGCCAAGGCCCGCGGTGCGCAGCGCGCTCGCGTGCGCGGCGGCGTCCACCCGGTAGGTCGGCGCGGTGATCGACAGGGCGCCGGCGAGCGTGTTCTGCCGCCCGAAGACCGGCACCGCCATGCTCATGTAACCGAGTCTGACCTCCTCCGCCTCGGTCGCGAGGCGCTCCTCCCGGATCCGCTCCACCTGGGCGCGCAGCCGTCCGGGCGAGGTGATGGTGTGCCGGGTGAACGGTTTCAGCCCGTTCCTGACCACCTCACCGAACAGGGCGGCCGGGGAGAAGGCCAGGATCGCCTTGCCCGTGGCGGTGCAGTAGAGCGGGAGCCGCCCCGCCACCCGGGACTCCTCGCTCAGGCCCCGGTGCGGCAGGATCTTCTCCAGATAGACGACGTCGAGACCGTCGTGGATCGCGAAGTGGATCGTCTCCTGCGTGGCCAGCAGCAGATCCTCCATGTACGGCTGGGCCACCTCGCGCAGGATCCGCTGCCGGTGCACCCGCTGCCCGATCTCGAAGAGCCTGAGGCCGAGCCGGTAGTCGCACCCCGCCCGCTCCAACAGCCCCCAGACGACCAGCTCTTGGCACAGCCGGTGCACGGTGGCCTTCGCGACTCCCGTACGGCGCACCAGATCCGCGAGGGAGAGCGACTCGTCGTCGACGGTGAACGCCTCCAGGATTGGTCGCACCTTGCCCAGGACGGAGTTCATCGAGTCCGGCCCCAGGGACGGTCCGGTCGCGGGAGGCGGGGGAGCGGGGGCCACGGCGCGGGCGATCGGGACGACGGTCATGGCAGACACCTCACGATCAGGGGTTACGGCTGGAATCTCACGATCAGTGACCGGACGACGACTCGGCGAGGAACGCGAGACTCAGCGGGTTGTACAGCGTGGCCTTCTCATGTTGCGGCCAATGTCCGCATTCGGTGAAGACCTCAAGCCTCGCTCCCGGAATCGCGCCGGCGATCGCCTCGGCCTCCGGAACGTCCCCGAGCGGGTTCTTGTTGCCCCACACCACCAGCGTCGGGGCCTTGATCCGCGCCATGCGGTCGGGGCGCAGCAGATTCCGCTCACGGGCCTCGACCTCCTGGAGGGCGAGCAGGTTGTGCAGGTTCCGCTGGAAGTCGGGGTGGTGGTAGATCTCGTAGCGCACCTGGGTCAGCTCCTCGCCCAGGTCCTCGTCCCAGTGGGCCCACAGCAGGGCCAGCCGGTCGCGGGTGTAGGAGATCTCGGGCTCCATGGCCGCGGCGCGGGTGGAGGTCTTCAGCCGCTCCATCACCGCCGGGTTGATCTTCGTGCCGCCCATGCACAGGAGCTGGAGGGAGGCGACCCGGTCCGGGTACTCGCTCGCGGCCCACGATCCGACCCAGCCGCCCAGCGACTCGCCGACCAGGTGCGCGCGCTCGGCGCCCACCGCGTCGAGGTAGGCCATCAGGTGGTCGACGTACGCGGGGATCTCACCCGGGCGATCCGGCTTGCCGGTGTAGCCGTGGCCGAGCATGTCGATGGCGTGGCAGCGGTAGCCCGCCTCGGCGTGCGCCGGGATGTTGCGGACGAAGGCCTCCAGGTGGCCCGTCGTGCCGTGCAGGAACACCACGTGCTCGCCGTCCTCGGGGCCGGCCTGGAGCGCGCGGGTGGTGATATCGCCGGTCTCGACGTACGCGTGGCGGTAGTCGATGCCCGAGAGTTCGGTCCAGATGCTCATGACTGCCTTACTGCCTTTCGGTGGGGGCCTGTTGGGGGTCGAGGACGGCTACGCCCATCCCGGTGAGCCACTCGGGCATCGGTTCGTACGCCAGCCGGCGGCCGGGCACGTGGTCGAGCACGGCCGACATCAGCAGCCAGGTGCGCAGCTCCTGCGCCCCGTTGCCGGCGACCTTCTCCAACTCCTCGGTGCTGTATGCGGTGATGCGGCTGATCTCGCCCCGTTCGACCAGGGACAGAAACTCGTTGTCGAACTCCGGGTTGAGGGCGGCCTCGGCGGCGCGGATGATCTCGCGGCGCCGGACGTCGTAGTCCTGCCAGTTCTCCCGGCCGTTGAGCCAGGCGCCGACCATGAACTCCTCGTCGTCGCCGTGCGGTTCGCGCCAGTCCGGCCAGGGCAGCCGGTGCGAGAGCCCGCCCGAGCCGACCACCGCGACCCGCCGGTCGCCGGGGAAGGAGAGGACGGCTTCCCGGATCGCGCGGCCCAGGTCCTCGCAGCGGGTGAGGGTGGGCAGGGGCGGGGCGAAGACGTTCACGACGATCGGCACGATCTCCACGTCCATGCCCTCGAAGAGGTACTGGATCGCGTGCGACTGACCGTGGTCGATCTGGAGTCTGGCGGAGAACGCCGGGTCGAAACTCCCGCTCTCCACAAGGGAGTTGGCGAGGTGCCGGGCCAGCGGAATATCGACCGGCTGGGGCCCCTTCGGAGTCCCCGACTCACCGCTCGCGACGCACTCGCCGACGCCGATGGTGAAGCTCGGGATCAGGTCCAGCCAGAAACCCCGGAAGTGGTTCGAGCCGATGAGGATCACCGTGTCCGGGCGGGCCGCCAGCAGCGCGTCCCGGGCCTCGGACAGCGCGTCGCGGAACCGCTCCGCCCGGTCCTTGTGGAAGGTCTGCTCCCAATGGGTGTTCATCAGCGTGCTGTGCGAGGCGCCCACGCCCAGGACGATCTCCGTCATGCCGCTCTCCCTTCCATCTCGGCGCGGGACCGGGTCACCGTGTCGACCGCCGTACGGATCAGATGGCGCGTCAGTTTCTCCATGGCCCGCACGGAGACCGTGTTCATGCCCCGCGCGAAGTCGATGTCGAAGAGGGAGTCGGTGACCTTCGGCATGCCGACCCGTACGGTCGGGATGCCGCGCCCGCGAAGGATGTTGGCGTCGGTGGCACCGCTGTTGCCCCGGATCACCTCGTGCTCGCGCCCCTCGAAGGCGGCCCAACTCGCCGTCGCACTGCGGCAGATCCAGCTCTCGGGGTCCGTGCTGGTGCCGGGGATGGCCAGCACCATCTCGGCGCCGACGTCGATGTTCTTGTCACGCAGGGCGCCGATGGCCGCCATGAACTCCCGCTTCGCCTGCATCGGCGTCGTGTCCGGGCCGATCCGCAGGTCCACCATGAGGGTGCAGGAGGCCGGTGTCACCGCCGCCATCCGGGGCCAACCCCCTTGTATCGAGGAGACGATGCCCTGCGGTGCGACCGTGCCGGAGGTGTGCCGTTCGGCGTACTCGACGAACCACTCCTCCAGATGCCGGGCGACCTCTCCGGCGCGCGCTACGGCGTTGTCGTAGGGGAGGCGGTGGCGGGAGCCGACGTAGGTGTGGGTGCCGTGGACCGTCACCTCGAACCAGACGAGGCCGACCTCGTCCCAGGAGACCGTCCAGCCGGGTTTGGCGATGAGCGCGTAGTCGGTCCACATGCCCTGCTCCAACAGGAACGAACAGCCCACGCCCTGGCCGGTGTTGAGGCGGCTGGAGCCGGGGCGGGCGTTGGTGGGCATGCCGCCCGCGCCGAAGGCCGCGACCAGGTCGCCGGTGAGCGGGACGCCGGCCAGCGCGATCGCCTCGGCGGCCATCATCACGCAGGCGGCGTGGCCCTTCGGGTTGGAGGCGCCGAGGCCGACGACGAGATCGTCGTGGACGGTGGCACGCGGACGCATGTCGTCCCGCAACTCCGGCCCGATCCACGGGAGATCCTCGCTCTCCTCGCCCACCGTCAGGGTGTCGATCGGCGCGTAGAGCATCAGGTCGGGGCCGCTGCCGTCGCCGGAGAGCCGGGCCCAGGCGTTGGCCTGCCGGTCGTCCAGCCGCTGAACGCGGGCCGGACAGCCGGCCGTTGTGAGGGTGTCGGCGATGTGCGCGGCGAGCGGGCCCTCGTCGCCGGTCGGGGACGGGACCTCGACGAGCCCGGTGATCAGGTCGCGCAGCCGGTCGGCGGTGACGTGCCGCCAGGCGTCGGCGGTCCAGGCCGCACGTCTGTCGTCCAGACCGGCCAACTCGCCCTCGGCGCTCACTGGTTGATCCTGTGTACCTGAGTCATCGTCGTACGCTCGAAGCGCTTTTTCGCGAGCGGGAGCCCGATCGCGATGCCGACTCCGACGAGCAGGGTGAGCAGTGTGCGGCCCATGGTCAGGCTTCCTTCCCTTCGGTGCCTGTACCGGCGAGCTTCTTGCCGTACTCCTCCTCGCTGAGATTCCGCCAGGCGGTCAGCGAGATGTCGGGGCGGTAGAGCTTCTCCGGGGGAGCGTCGGTGATGTCGACCATCCAGGCGTCCTGGCCGGAGAACTGGCCGTGGAACAACCACCTGATCGCACCGAGGTACTTGGCGTAGAAACGCAGGGTGTCCCAGCCCTCGGTGAAGTTGACCATCACGCCGACGTAGCGGTGGTTGTCCTGGTCGACGGGGACGTAGAACTCGTAGTGGATGAAGTTCGGGTACGCGATGCGCAGCACGCCCGGCATCGACAGGGACGCGAAGCCGGGGAACTCCTGGGCCTCGATCGTCGGGTTGACCTGGTCGGGCTGGCCCGTGTTGCCGATGTTGAAGGTCCCCTTCGGCGGCTGGGCCTTCCACCAGCGTTTGTTGGTCCAGCGGCCGACACCGGGGAAGTCCGCCTCCCAGTAGACCTCGTCCTGGACCCGGAAGATCCAGCGGCCCTTGGGCACGATCCGGGTGATGTTCCACGTCGGCATGGGCTTGAACAGGCGCCAAAGTGCCGTGCGGTGCAGGTACTTGGCGTGTCCCTCGTCGAAGCCGTTCTCGCACGCGAAGCGCCAGTTGCCGCTGCGCGGGTCGATCCGGCCGCCCATCACGAAGGCGTTGGAGACCAACTCCTCGGGCAACTGCGAGTCGAGGGAGTGCGGTTCCTCGTCGGTCAGGGGGATGTACACCCACACCATGCCGAGCCGCTCCTCGACCGGGTACGTCCGCACCGAGACCTTGCCGGTCAGCCGGCAGCCGGGCCCGTCGGTGATGACCGCGGCGAGCTTGCCGGTGGGCAGGTCGAAGGTCCAGCCGTGGTACGGGCAGCTGACCGTGCCGGGGAACTGCTGGTTGCCCTCGGAGAGCGGGACGCCGCGGTGCGGGCAGCGGTTGTGCAGCGCGTACGCCGTGCCGTTGTCCCGGATCAGGGTGATCTTCTCGCCGCAGATCGTGAACGGGAGCGGATCGCCGGTGATCTGGCTGGACCAGGTCACCGGGTACCAGTAGCCGCGGAAGCCCGCGCCCGCCGCGTCGTAGTGGGGCCACGACTTCCAGTCCTGGCGGCCGGGCTCACCTGCTGGTATGCGGCGGCTCCGGACCGGTGGCTGAGTGTCGGGAGTGTCGTCGACCGTCATCGTGGGCGTCCTCCTGCTGCCGGGTGAGCTGTACGCCGAGCATGCGGCGGGCGGGGGGATCCGCCCAAGAGACCCGTCCCGCTGAGCAGACCGCTCCGCCGCGTCCCGTTCAGCGGACCCTCGTCGCTGCGCCGGGGCCGCCTGCCGTTCTACGGTGCGTCGACTGCCGCACCGGACCCGGCCGCGTCGCGTCCCGTGTCCCGCATCGATACGGAGTGACGTTGTGACGACCGCCCTGTCCCGCGCCCTGGTCCTGGAGAGCTTCGGCTCGCTGCCCCGCCTGGTGGAGCGCCCGGTGCCGGAGCCCCGCCCCGGCCACACCCTCGTACGGATGCGGGCGGCCCAGGTGGGCCACCTCGATCTCAACGTCGTGGACGGCAAGTTCGGCATCCTCCCGGACCTGCCCGCGGTACCGGGCACCACGGGATGCGGGGTCGTCCTCGCCTCCGACACCCACCCGGAGGGCACCCTCGTCCGGCTCGGCGGCAAGGGCCTGGGCCTGCGCCGCGACGGCTGCTGGGCGGATCACGCACTCGTGCCGGACGCTGCCGTGGAGGCGGTGGCGGAGGGTACGGACCCTGCCCTGGCGTGCAGTTGGTTCTCACCGGCGGGCACGGCGTGGGCGGCAGTGCACGCGGTCGCGCACGTGCGGCCCGGGGAACGGGTGCTCGTGACCGGCGCGGCGGGCGCGGTCGGGGCGCTGACCGTGCAGGTCGCCGCGCGGGCCGGGGCCGAGGTGGTCGGCGTGGTCGGACGTCCGGCCAAGCTCGCCCACGTCCCCGCACCCGCCAAGTCCCTGCTGGCCTCCGACCTGTCCGCGGAGGCGGTGGGCGGCCCGGTCGACGTCGTCATCGACACGGTCGGCGGCCCGGTACTCCGCGACGCCCTCCCGCTGGTCCGCCCGCGCGGCCGGGTGGCGCTGGTCGGCTACACCGCCGGACGCGAATTCACCGTCGACCTCGCGGACTTCCTGCTGGCCGACGTGTCCCTGCTGCCGGTGAACCTGATGACCCGGGGCAAGGAGGTCGCGGCGGACGCGGAGGCACTGCTGGCGGATCTGCGGACGGGGGCGCTGACCCTGGAGATCGAGCGCCATGGACTGGACGGGCTCGCGGAGGCCGCCGATCGGCTGCGGAGCGGGGAGGCGGTCGGCAAGGTGGTTCTCGAACTGGGCTGAGATCTCCTCGACTTGAGCCCTGGGAGCTGGGCGGTCCCGTCACACGACCTTGACGACGACGCCGGTCCCTTCGAGTGCCGTCACTTCGTCGGCGGGTGCGGTGGTGTCGGTGACGAGGGTGTGCAGCAGTGTGGCGGGGCCGACGTGGGCGAAGGCGGTGTGGCCGAGTTTGCCGCCGTCTGCGGCGATGACGATGCGGCGCGAGGAGGAGATGCCCGCCTTCTTCACGGCCGCGTCGTCGAGGTCGTAGGCGGTCAGGCCCTCGGTCGCGCTCAGACCGCAACAACCCATGACGGCGGTGTCGAAGCGCAGCGCCGCCAGGGACGTGAGGGTGAGGGGGCCGGTGAGCGCTCCCTCGGCGGCCCGGGGCTGCCCGCCGGGCACCATCAGGGTGGCCGGGCCAGGGCTCTCGCCGAGGACGTGGACGGCCTGCAGGGACAGGGGCATCACCGTGACCGGCCGGCGGCGCAGCAGGTGGGCGACCTCCAGGCAGGTGGTGCCGCTGTCGAGGAGGACGGTCTCGCCGTCGGCGATCAGCGAGGACACCTCGGCCGCGATCCGCCGCTTGGCCTCGACGGACTCGTGCGCCCGCAGCGCGAACGGCGGCTCCTCGCCCCGGAGCAGCAGGGTGCGCGCCCCGCCCCGGACGCGTTCGAGGACGCCCTGCGCGGCCAGCGCGTCGAGGTCGCGCCGGATGGTCATCTCGGAGGCGCCGGTCAGTTCGACGAGCTCCTGGACCGTGATCCTGCCGGTCTCCCTGACGGCCTGCGCGATCGTCCCGTGCCGGTCTGCGTTGCTCATACCGCGATTGAACACCAGCCGAAACGAACATTCAATATGTGCGAAGTGCCAGTATTCAATCGCGCGTCATGTTCGTTACGGTGGATCTCATGGATGATTCGCTTCGAGGTGCCCGCATCGCGACCTTTGTCTACTTCAGTCTGTGCGGCACGCTGATGGGCACCTGGGTGGTGAACATCCCCGCCGTCGAGGAGCGCGTGGGCATCACGCACGCGACGCTCGGGGGACTGCTGGTGCTGCTCGGGCTCGGAGCCTTCCTCGGCATGCAGGTGGCCGGACCGCTGACCGACCGGCTCGGGGCGCGCGTCGTCGTCCCCGCCACCGGTGTGCTGTGCAGCGCGGCCCTGGTCCTGCCCGGCCTGCCCCGGGACCCGTGGACACTGGCCGGCGCCCTGCTGCTCTTCGGCTTCTGCAACGGCTGCCTGGACGTGAGCATGAATGCCCACGCCGTGCACGTGGAGAAGGCGTACGGCAGGCCCGTCATGTCGGCCTTCCACGCCACGTTCTCGGTCGGTGGCGTCCTGGCCGCACTTGTCGGAGCGGCCACGGCGAGCGCCGGTCTGAGCCCGGCCGCGGGCATGGCAGCCATGGGAACCCTGGGCATCGCGACCGCCCTGATATCGGCCCGCGCCCTGTTGCCGACCGCGCCGATCGCCCCCAAGGCGCAGACCGAGCCGGTCCCGGCCCCCGAGCGGCGCGGCACCGGCAGGCGCATCTGGATCCTCGCCGCCCTGGCCCTGATGGTCATGCTGTGCGAGGGAGCCGCCAACGACTGGAGCGCCCTGCACCTGAAGGACGTCCTCGGCGCCCCCGCGAGCACCGCCGCCTTCGCCTACGGCACCTTCGCGGCGACCATGACCATCGGCCGACTGCTCGCCGACCGCCTCGCCGCCCGGTTCGGTTCCATGGCGATCCTGCGTTACGGCGCGACGACGGCCGCCGTCGGCATCACGATCGTGACCGTCTCCCCGTGGATCTGGGCCGCGTTCGTGGGGTGGGCGCTGTTCGGTCTGGGGCTGTCCGGCTGTGTCCCGCAGCTGTTCAGCGCGGCCGGGCACGCCGACCCCTCCGCCGCCGGGGCCAATGTCTCCCGCGTCGCCGGGCTCGGCTACGTCGGCATGCTCGCGGGCCCCGCCGTCATCGGCTGGCTCACCCACCTCGTCGCCCTGAACCACGCCTTCGTCCTGCTGATCCTGTTGTGCGCGATCACCGCCGTGGCCGCCGGAATCCTGCGCACCGGATCCGACCGCACGCCCGAGCCGGCGGCGAGCGGCCGGTGAACACCCCTCGGAATCCGGAGGAACCCACGACCATGTCCACCGACCGCAGCATCGTGCTCTTCGACCTCTTCGGAGTCATCGCCCGCCATCAACGCCCGGGCGCCCTGCGGCAGATGGCCGCCCGCTGCCGCACCCCGACCGACGCCTTCACCACCGCCTACTGGTCCTGCCGCCCGCCTTACGACGCCGGTCACCACTCCGCACCCGAGTACTGGACCGCCGTACTGCGCATGCTGTCCAGGCCCGTCGACGCCGACACGATCGAGGAACTGCGCCGCACCGACATCGACAGCTGGTCACGCGTCGACGAATCGATGGTCGCCTACGTCCAGTCCCTGCGCGCCGTCGCCGAGGTCGCCCTCCTGTCCAACATCCCCTCGGACCACGCGGACGCCTTCCTCGCCGCGCAGCCCTGGCTGAACCGGCTGGACCACGTCGCCTTCTCCGGGAAGATCAAGGCGGCGAAACCGGACCCGGCGGCCTTCCAGCACTGTGTCGTCGCCCTGCGGGCCGCCCCGGCCGACTTCCTCTTCGTCGACGACCGGGAGGAGAACGTACGAGCCGCGCGGGCCGTGGGCATGGACGGACACGTCTTCACCGACCACGCCGAACTCGCAGCCGTCATCGACGCCTGGCTGCCCGCTGGAGCGGTTCTCACCCCAGGACGACCACGGCCCGCCCCCGGCAGCACACCACGTCACCGGAACCGCAGCGCTCGACCAGATCGAGAGTGATCTCACCGTCAACTCCGCCCACCGCACGCACAGTTCCGGTCACCACCAGCCGCTCTCCCACGTGGGCCGGTGCCCGGTTCTGCCACTCCACCTCCCGCACCTCCCCGCCCTCGCCCGCGAACTCCGCGGCGGCGCGATAGAACAGACAGCCGTGCAGCTGAGCCATCACGACCGGTCCGGCCAGCCCCTCCGAGCGGGCGAAGTCGGTGTCGTAGTGGATGCGATGGGCATTGCGGGTGACCGCGCCGAACCGCAGCAGGGTGATCGCGTCGGGAGTCATGCCGACCGGCAACAGGGCTTGCCCGACGCTGATATGACGGTCCGTCATCGGACGATGAACCTCTCCGTGACCTCGACCAGCGTCCCCCGCACCGAGCCGTACACCTTCTCCACCGTGAGCAGTACGAACCCCTCACCGCTGCCCTTGCGCTCCACGGCGGTCAGCGTGCGCCGCAGTTCGATCCGGTCGCCGGCCCGGGCCGCCGCGATCCAGCGCACCGCCTGGCCGCCCGCCATCAGCCGGACCCCGAGCCCGTCCGTGCCGGGCACCTCGTCGCGGTACATGCCGTCCGGCCGGAACTCCGACGCGTCGGCCCCGGGCGCCCCGCGCAGCAGGCTCACCACATACATCGGATGCACGGCGAAGTCGGCGTGACCGGGATCGACGAGACGCGGCGCGCTCTCCCCGGCCGCCCGCACGAACTCCGCCGCGTCCTCGGCCCGTACCACCCCCAGCGACCGCCGCTCCCACCTCCCGACCGACGCCCGGGCCCGCTCCTCGACCAACTCCAAATCGGCGTTCCGGAACATGGCTGCCTCCTGTCCTCATCCCGTCCCCGGACGCTAAGGAGGCCCGTCCCCCGGCCGCCACGGAACCGGCCCGTTCAGCGGACCGTTCCGCTTGGGCGGAGATCGCCGCCGTCCCACCATCGGGACATGGACCTCATGGACATCCAGCCGCCGCCGGAGGGCGCCTACGCGGAAGCGGACGGCGTCAAATACCACTACGTCGAACTGGGGGAGGGCGGCCCCACCGTCAGCCCCACGGTCTTCCTGCACGGCGGCGGCCCCGGCTGCACCGGCTGGTCGGACTTCGGCCAGGTGGCCCCCCTGTTCGCGAAGGACCGCCGCTGTCTGCTCGTCGACATCCTCCAGTACGGCAAGTCCGCCAAGCCCGTCATCGAGGGCCCCATGTGGGACTACCACGCGGCCAAGACCGTGGCCCTCCTCGACGAACTCGCCATCGACCGCGCCGACTTCGTCTGCAACTCCTGGGGCGGCACCATCGCCCTCGACCTGGCCGCCAAGTACCCCGACCGCGTACGGTCGTTGGTCATCACCGGCAGCATGCCCGTCTTCTACGGCCCCCTCGCCCCGCTGCCGGAAGGCGGCCGACGCGGCCGTAACGCCCGGGACGTCTACTACGGTGGCACCGGTCCTTCGTGGCAGAAGATGCGCGAACTCATCGCCCGCCTGGAGTGGTTCGACCCGGACGCCATCCCCGACGGCACCGTGACCCTGCGCTACGAGCAGAGCCTCGACCCCGAGGAGACCGCCCTCGCCGGCGCCTCCGACAACCCGCGCGGCGACTGGCAGGACCTCACCGCCGAACTCGGTCTGATCGCCGCGCCGACGCTCTTCGTGTGGGGCATGCAGGACGCGTTCCTGACCCCCGACTACCCGCTGATGCTGGCCCGCATGATCCCCAAGGGCAACCTGCACGTGATGAGCGAGGCCTCCCACCACCCGCAGGAGGAACGGCCGTACGACTACCACAGCGTCGTCACCGGCTTCCTGAACCAGCAGCATCACTGACCCCGTACGACCGACTCTTCGGGGAGGAGACGTGAGCGAGACCGTGCCGCGCGTCGTTGAACTGCCCAGCCCCTTCACCCGGTTCGCCGGCCGGCTGCTGGTCGGACTCGGGTACGAGGTCGTGCTCGTCGAACCGCCGGAAGGCGACGGGACCCGGCGGGAACAGGGCGGCGACGCGTTCGTCCACTGGCACGCCGGCAAACGGTCGGTCGTCCCCGCCTCGCCCGAGGACCTGCGCGCCCTGCTGACCGCCGCCGATGTGCTGCTCGACGGGAGTCCGGGCGGCGCGGAGGCGCTCGCCGCCGGGCTCGACGACCTCGTGCACGTCCGCGTCACCCCCTTCGGGCTGCTCGGCCCCCGCAGCGACTGGCAGGGCACCGACCTCGTCGTGGCCGCGCTCGGCGGGATGCTCGCCCAGGTCGGTGACCCCGACGGCCCGCCGCTACGGCTGCCGGAGCAGCAGGCCGAACAGCTCGCCGGCGTCAACGCGGCGATCGCCGCCCTGCTCGGCCTGCGCGCCCGCCGTACCGGCCCGGGACAGCTCGTCGACGTCTCCGCACAGGCCTGCGTGGCCGCCGCCCTGGAGGCCGGCGCCCTCGCCTATCTGCACGAGGACCGGGTGCCGCCACGCCCGGGCCGCGTCCACCCCCTCGTCCCGCACGGCCTGTTCCGGGCCGCCGACGGCTACCTGGGCGGCGGGCTCGGCGGCAGCCCCCGCATGTGGGACGCACTGCTGGAATGGCTGCGCGAGGAGGACGCGGCGGCCGATCTCACGGAACCGCGCTGGCAGGACCCGGTCGAGCGCAAGAAGCACCAGGAGCATGTGTTCAAGGTCGTCCAGGACTTCGTGGGCACCTGGCCCAAGGCCGAGTTCGCGGAGCGCGCCCAGGCCAGAAAACTCCCCTGGGCAGCCGTCGACCTGCCCCACGAACTCCCCGACAACCCCCAGCTCACGGCCCGCGAGTTCTTCACCCGGGTACGGACACCGGAGGGCGAACGCACCGATCTGGGCTTCCCGTTCGCGTTCCCGGAGGGCCACCGGATACGGGAGTTGGACGTCCGGAGCGTGGGCGCTGACCAGGAACTGCTGAACGCCGAACCGCCCGCCGAACGCCCGGTGCGGCCCGCCTCCGTACAGCCCGCCCTGCACGGCATCCGTGTCCTCGACCTGACCTGGGTCCTGGCCGGCCCCTACTGCACGAAGGTCCTCGCCGACCACGGCGCCGACGTCATCAAGGTCGAGTCCGCGGGCCGCCCCGACCCCACCCGCTTCGCTCCCTTCATGCACCTCTCCCGAGGCCCCCACACGGACCCGAACACCAACGGCTACTTCAACGAGGTCAACCGCAACAAACGCAGCATCGCCCTCGACACCCGCACCGACGACGGCGTCACGGTGCTGCGCGAACTCATCGCCCACTGCGACGTCCTCGTGGAGAACTTCAGCTCCACGGTCATGCGCAAACTCGGCCTGGGCTACGAGGAGTTGCGCCGGATCAACCCCGGACTCGTCTACGTCAGCATGTCGGGCATGGGCCACACCGGACCGCGCAACGGCTGGGTGTCGTACGCCGACACGGTCTCGGCGAGCGGGGGCCTGACCGCGTTCACCGGTTGGGGGCCGGACGACGTGGTCGGGGTGATCTACGGCCACGGCGACATCGTCGCCGGACTGCAGGCCGCACTCGCCACGGTCGCCGCACTGGAGCACCGCGCCGGCACCGGACGCGGACAGCACATCGACCTGTCCCAACTGGAGGCGACAGCAGCCCACATGGGCACCAGCCTTCTCGGCGGCCCGAAGGTGACACCGGCCGGCAACACCCACCCGAGCTGGAGCCCGCAGGGCGTCTACCGCTGCCTCGGCGCCGACCGCTGGCTCGCCGTCAGCGTGCGCGAAGACACGGAGTGGGCCGCGCTGTGCGAGGTCATCGGCCGACCCGAACTCGCCACCGACGAACGGACCTTGACGGCCGAGGCGCGCAGACAGGCCACGGACCTGGTCGACGCCGTACTGGGGGAGTGGACCCGCACGCTCCCCGCAGATGTCGCCGCCGAGGCGCTCCAGGCGCGCGGTGTCCCGGCCGGAGCGGTCCAGGACGGCCGTGAACTCGTCGAACACGACCCGCAGTTGAGGGCCCGCGGCTTCTACGTGCGCAAGGAGCACCCGGTCGCGGGCGCCTTCCTCCACGAGGGCGTCCCGATCCGCCTGACCCGCACACCCGGCGCGGTCCGCGAGGCCGCGCCCGTGCTCGGCGCCGACACCGACGCCGTGCTGAGGGAGGTGGCCGGGTTCCCGGCGGAGCGTGTGCAGCGCCTTCGGGAGGCGGGAGTCCTGCGGTGATCGACACCGTCCCCGGCCTCCTCGACGCGGCGGCCGGGGAGTTCGGCGAACGGACCTTCCTGAGGATGGGGGAGGTGACCCGGACGTACACGCAGACCCGGACGGCCGCCGCCACGATGGCGGGCGCGCTCGCGGCACGCGGCTGCCGGCCCGGGGACCGTGTCGCCGCCATGGCCGGCAACCGGATCGAGTTCGTCGACCTCGTCCTCGGCTGCGCCTGGCTGGGCGCGGTACTGATCCCGCTCAACACCGGGCTGCGGGGCGGTGGACTCCGGCAGGTGCTGCGCGCGGCAGAGCCCCGATTCCTGCTGGTGGAAGAGGAGTTGGCGGAACGTGTCGTAACGGCCGGATTCCAGGGGGAGTTGTGGGTCGTCGGCGGGGCCGACGTACCGGCACCGGACCTGGCCCCCGCCGTGCCGGCGGCCCAAGTGCGCCCGGACGACACCGCGTTCGTGCTGTTCACCTCCGGCACCACGGGGACCGCGCGCGGGGTGCGGTGCCCGCACGCGCAGTCCGTCTGGTGGGGCCGTAACGTCTCCGACTCGCTCCGCCTCACCGCCGACGACGTGCTGTACACCTGCCTCCCGCTGTTCCACACCAACGCGCTGAACACCCTCGCGCAGGCCATGGCGGTGGGCGCGAGCTGTGTGATCGACGAGCGGTTCTCGGCGTCGCGGTACTGGCAGCGGGTGGCCGAGACCGGGGCGACCGCCGTCTATCTGCTGGGCGCGATGGCGCCGATGCTGCTGGCGCAGCCGCCGGGGCCCGCCGACCGTGCGCACCGGGCCTGGCGCGGGCTCTCCCCGGCTACTCCGGGGTCCGCGTGGGAGCCGTTCCGCGAGCGGTTCGGGGTCACGCTCGTCGACGGGTTCGGGTCCACGGAGACGAACCTCGTCATCGGGTCGACGCCCGAGGAGCAGCGGCCCGGTTACGTCGGCACCGTGCGCGAGGGTTTCTCCGCGCGTGTGGTCGACGAACTGCTCGACCCTGTCCCGGACGGAGTCCCCGGCGAGCTGCTGGTCCGCAGCGCACACCAATTCGCCTTCTGCACCGGCTACTTGGGGGAGGCGGAGCCCGGACCGACCGTGTGGCGGCGTACCGGCGACCGGGTGGTGCGCGAGCCGGACGGCTGGTTCCGGTTCGTCGACCGGATCAAGGACGTCATCCGGCGGCGCGGCGAGAACGTCTCCTCGCACGAGGTGGAGTCCGTCGTCCGCGCGCATCCGGCGGTCGCCGACGCGGCGGCCTTCCCCGTGCCCTCGGAGCTGGCCGAGGACGAGGTCATGGTCGCGGTCGTTCCCGCGCCCGGGCAGGCACTGGACCTCCGGGACCTCGTACGGCACTGCGCGCGGGAGCTGCCCGCCTTCGCGGTGCCCCGCTACCTCGACACCGTCCGCGAGCTCCCGCTCACCGAGACCGGCAAAGTTCGCAAGGCGGCATTGCGGGAACGTGGGGTCACCGCCACGACGTGGGACCGCTCCACATCGCCCACCCCGGCACGACATCAAACTTGAACCATTTGTTTTCTTGAATCACTCGTGTTTATGGCTGTAGGTTGAGCGCCATGACCGCATCCCCGCCTCCGACCACCGCCGAGGAGCTGCGCGGTGCCGGCCTGCGGGTGACGGCAGCCCGCGTCGCACTGCTGGAGACCGTTCGGCACGGTGACCACCTCGATGTCGAGGCCGTCGCCTCCGGGGTCCGTGGCCGCGTAGGACACATATCGCTCCAGGCCGTCTACGACGCCCTCCACGCGCTGACCTCGGCCGGACTCATACGCCGTATCGAACCGGCGGGCAGTCCCGCCCGCTTCGAAGGACGCGTCGGCGACAATCACCACCACCTCATGTGCAGGTCGTGCGGTGCCGTCGCCGACGTCGACTGCGCGGTCGGTGAGGCCCCCTGCCTGACCGCCTCCGACGACCACGGCTTCTCGATCGACGAGGCCGAGGTCATCTACTGGGGTCTGTGCCCCACCTGTACCACCGCCCCCAGTTCCTGAAGTCACGTGATCCACCCCGTTTGGAAGGATTCCCATGTCTGAGAACCACGACGCAATCGTCACGGACGCGAAGTCGGAGGATGCCGGGGGCTGCCCCGTCGCGCACGGGCGCGCCGCGCACCCCACCCAGGGCGGCGGTAACCGTCAGTGGTGGCCAGAGCGCCTCAACCTGAAGATCCTTGCCAAGGACCCGGTGGTCGCGAACCCGCTCGGCGCGGACTTCGACTACGCCGAGGCGTTCCAGGGTCTCGACCTCGCGGCCGTCAAACAGGACATCGCCGAGGTACTGACCACCTCGCAGGACTGGTGGCCGGCGGACTTCGGCAACTACGGCCCGCTGATGATCCGGATGGCCTGGCACAGCGCCGGCACCTACCGCATCAGCGACGGCCGTGGCGGTGGCGGCCGGGGCCAGCAGCGCTTCGCGCCGCTGAACAGCTGGCCGGACAACGTCAACCTCGACAAGGCCCGCCGACTGCTGTGGCCGGTCAAGAAGAAGTACGGCCAGTCCATCTCCTGGGCCGACCTCCTGATCCTCACCGGCAACGTGGCGCTGGAGACGATGGGCTTCGAGACCTTCGGCTTCGGCGGCGGACGCGCCGACGTCTGGGAGGCCGACGAGGACGTGTACTGGGGTCCCGAGACCACCTGGCTCGACGACCAGCGCTACACCGGCGACCGCGAGCTGGAGAACCCGCTCGGCGCCGTCCAGATGGGCCTCATCTACGTCAACCCCGAGGGCCCCAACGGCAACCCGGACCCGCTGGCCGCGGCCCGCGACATCCGCGAGACCTTCCGCCGGATGGCGATGAACGACGAGGAGACCGTCGCCCTCATCGCCGGTGGCCACACCTTCGGCAAGACCCACGGCGCGGGCCCGTCCGAGTCGGTCGGCGACGACCCCGAGGCCGCCCCGCTCGACGCGCAGGGCCTGGGCTGGAAGTCCACCTACGGCACCGGAAAGGGCGGCGACGCGATCACGTCCGGCCTTGAGGTCACCTGGACCACCAAGCCCACCCAGTGGAGCAACGACTTCTTCGACATCCTCTTCGGCTACGAGTGGGAGCTGACCCAGAGCCCCGCCGGCGCCAACCAGTGGGTGGCCAAGGACGCCGAGGCGATCATCCCGGACGCCCACAGTGACGCCAAGAAGCTCCCCACGATGCTCACCACCGACCTCTCGCTGCGCTTCGACCCGATCTACGGTGAGATCTCCAAGCGCTTCCACGAGAACCCGGCGCAGTTCGCGGACGCCTTCGCCCGCGCCTGGTACAAGCTGACCCACCGTGACCTGGGCCCGAAGTCCCTCTACCTCGGCCCGGAGGTCCCCTCCGAGACCCTGCTGTGGCAGGACCCGCTGCCGCAGGCCGAGGGCGAGACCGTCGACGCCGCCGACATCACGGCCCTCAAGGCGAAGATCCTCGCCTCGGACCTGACCGTCTCGCAGCTCGTGTCCACCGCGTGGGCGTCCGCCTCCACCCACCGGGGCAGCGACAAGCGCGGCGGCGCCAACGGAGCCCGCATCCGCCTGGAGCCCCAGCGCGGCTGGGAGGCCAACGACCCCGACCAGCTCGCTCAGGTGCTGCGGGTCCTCGAAGGCATCCAGCAGGAGTTCAACTCGGGTGCCAAGAAGGTCTCCCTGGCCGACCTGATCGTCCTCGGCGGCGCCGCCGCGGTCGAGAAGGCCGCCAAGGACGGTGGCGTCGACGTGGAGGTCCCCTTCACGCCGGGCCGTGTCGACGCGACCGAGGAGCACACCGACGTCGAGTCGTTCGCCGCACTGGAGCCGACCTCCGACGGCTTCCGCAACTACCTCGGCAAGGGCAACCGCCTTCCCGCCGAGTTCCTGCTGCTCGACCGGGCCAACCTGCTCACGCTGACCGCCCCCGAGCTGACCGTCCTCGTCGGCGGCCTGCGCGTCCTGGGCGCCAACCAGGGCCAGTCCACGCACGGTGTCCTCACCGACAAGGTCGGCACGTTGACGAACGACTTCTTCGTCAACCTGCTCGACCTGGGCACCACGTGGTCCTCGACCTCCTCGGACCAGCAGACCTTCGAGGCCCGTGACGCCTCCGGCGCGGTCAAGTGGACCGGCACCCGTGCCGACCTGGTCTTCGGCTCGAACTCCGAACTCCGTGCGCTCGCCGAGGTGTACGCGAGTGACGACGCGAAGGTGAAGTTCGTGAACGACTTCGTCGCCGCCTGGGCCAAGGTCTCCGACCTGGACCGCTTCGACCTGGTCTGAGCACTCCGCACCACCTGACGTCCGGGTCGGCCCTTGGGGTCGGCCCGGACGTTTCTCACCTTCTGAACTCGCGGCACAGGCGTGCACGTTCGTCACATAAGCTCCTCCGCATGAACGAGGGGGAACCCGACAGACGAGTCGTCGACGGCCGCTTCGAGCTGGAGTCACGGCTCGGCGGCGGTGGCATGGGCACGGTGTGGCGCGCCCAGGATCTGCTGCTGCACCGCTATGTCGCGGTCAAGGAGGTCCGGCCGCCGGACATCGACCTCGCCGAGTACGACCCCGACGCGGCGGAGATGCTGCGCCAGCGGGTCCTGCGCGAGGCGCGCGCCCTGGCCAGGGTCGAGCACCCGAACGTGGTGACCATCCATCACATCGTCGACGGCGGACCGGGCACCTACCCCTGGCTCGTCATGGAACTCGTCCAAGGCGGCTCGCTCGCCGACCGGTTGGCCCGCGGGCCGATGGCACCCGCGGAGGCCGCACAGCTCGGCCGCGGAGTGCTCGACGCCCTGAACGCGGCGCACGAAGCCGGTGTCCAGCACCGCGACGTGAAACCCGCCAACGTCCTGCTGCGCACTGACGGCCGCCCCGTCCTCACCGACTTCGGCATCGCCGCGATCCGCGACGCCACCGCCCTCACCGCCACCGGCTCGATCATCGGCACGCCCGACTACATGGCCCCGGAGCGGGTCTCCGGCCAGAGCGGCGGTCCCGCCGCCGACCTGTGGTCGCTGGCGATGATGCTGTACGTCGCCGTCGAGGGCTACCACCCGCTCCAGCGCGGTACGACCCTGGCCACGCTGGCCGCCGTACTCCAGGAGGACGTCCCGCCACCGGTACGGGCCGGATCGCTGACGCCGGTGCTGTCGTGTGTGCTGGTGCGTGATCCCGAGGCACGGCCGGACGCGGGGACGGTGGGGCGGATGCTGGCCACCGCGGCGGCCGGGCCCGAGGACAGTCGCCCGGAGACCACTTCGTACCGGCTCGCGCCCCCGGCGCCTCCGTCGCTGCCGCCGACCAGTGGCATGCAGACGACAAGTCGGCGGCGGCGTCCGGAGAAGCGGTCGCGAGGGGTCGCGGTCGCGTCCAGCGTCATAGGGGTACTGCTGATCGGTACGCTCGCGTGGAAGGTGCTGCCAGGGGGGAACGAGGACAAGGGCTCGACTGCGTCGCCGGGCGCCGGCGGGCATACACAGCAGCAGACCACGCCCACCGTTTCGGCGAGCGAGAGCAATGCCGCGGTGAAGACCCAGGACATGCTGACTCCGTCCGGGATCCGGACCGCGATCAAGGCCTTCAAGGAGAAGACGGGCAGCGACCGCTTCTCCGACTTCTCCGTCTACCCGGGATACGTCATCGCGGATGTGATGGTGAAAGGCAGCAATACCAAGTACGTCAGCTACACCTACCGCTCCGGTACCGGTTTCGACGAGGGGTTCGACACCAAGGGCACGGTGATAGACGGAGACCAGCCGGTGAAGCTGGACGACTTCAACTGGGACGCCGTTCCTGCGTTGCTGAAGCGCGCGAACAAGGACCTGAAGGTCGAGAAACCGACGAGCCGTTACCTGCTGATCCGGGTGCCGAGCACCAACGGCGGCGACACCCCGGCGGGCATGTCGATCTACCTGAGCGACGACTACGGCTCCGGCGGCTTCCTGCAAGCCGACACCCAGGGCACCGTTACCAGGGTGGAGCCGGCCGACGGGTAGGTTCAGCGCGTGCCCACCCTCCTGATCGTCCATCACACCCCATCGCCCAACTGCCAGGCGATGTTCGAGGCTGTCCTCGCCGGGGCGACAACCCCGGAGATCGAGGACGTACGCGTCGTACGCCGTGCCGCCCTCTCCGCGACCGTGTCGGACGTGCTGGCCGCCGACGGAGTTCTGCTGGGTACGCCCGCGAACCTCGGCTACATGTCGGGCGCCCTCAAGCACTTCTTCGACCAGATCTACTACCCGTGCCTGGACGAGACCCGGGGCCGGCCCTTCGGGTACTACGTGCACGGCGGGAACGACGTGACGGGAGCCGTGCGCGGTATCGAGTCGATCACGACCGGGCTGGGCTGGCGGCGCGCGGCGGACCCGGTGACGCTGACCGGCGAGCCGGAGAAGGCCGGTGTCGAAGCCTGCTGGGAACTCGGGGCGACGGTCGCCGCCGGACTGACGGCCTGAGCGGACGGCCTGAGCGGACGGCCTGAGCGGACGGCCTGAGCGGGACGCCGCCACCCGTTCGGACGCCGAAGAGTGTCGTCACCCCCCGGAGCACCCTCAGCGTGGAGGGACATGCCCCTCCGAGTGACAGGAGTTCTTCATGAGGAAGCGTCTGACGGCCGCGGTGGGTCTGGCGGGTGTGGCGTTGCTGCTGTGCGCGGGTACGGCGAGCGCGGACCCCGACCCCGTCGGTGTCGCCGTCGACAGCCCGGGCGTGCTCTCCGGAAACGTCGTCCAGATCCCCATCGACCTGGACCTCAACGTGTGCGGCAACTCGATCAACGTGATCGGTCTGCTGAACCCGGCATCGGGCAACCACTGCTCGGGCTGAGCGGCCGTACCGTGAACGAGCCGTGGGCCGCGTGCCCACGGCTCGTTCCGTGTGCAAGGGAGACGACGGTCAGGGCACGTCGGTCAGCCGGTGCAGGGGAGTGCCGTGGGCCCAGCGCCGTAGCCTTGTGCCGTCGATGAGCTGGACGCCGCCCTGACGGCGCGCCCACCGCACATCACGTCCGCTGAAGGTCCCCCGGTGGACGACGAGCCGGAGATGCGGCCCTGAGCCGGCCGTGCGTCCCGAGCGCGTCGGCGTCTCCTCGTCGGGCAGCGGTTCGGCGACCGGCCTGAAGGCCACCTCCAGACGCCGACCGCGCCGGTCGCGGGCCCGGACCCGCGGCTGACCCAGCGCGTCGGGCCGGGCGAGCGCCCGCCAGCCGTCGCGGCGCAGCATCCGGGACACGGCCAGTGCGAGCCCCTCCACATCCAGGTCGGCGATCTCCTCGGGCGTGTAGAAACCCAGACGGCGACGGGCCAGCGGCCGGTGGTGCACGACCGTGGCCACGGCGATCACGCCGAGCAGCGCCAGGCCGCCGACGAGCGCGCCGGTGCCGAGGGTGCGGTACGCCACGGCGAGGCCGGCCACGATCCCGCACACGACGACGGCCACGGCCACGAGCGCGGGCAACACCTCGTGCAGCCCGGGGCCGTAGCGTCCCTGGGCGCGCAGCGCACGGATCGTCTCGCGCCGCCGCGAACGGCGCGACGCGCGCTTCTCCTGCCTCCACAACCTCTGCGTCAACAGGGCCAACTCCCCCCACCCCCAAGCGCGTTGGTGCTTGCCGTAGAGATACCCGGCGGAGACGGTCCATGTGCGTGGCGCCGGGAACCGGCCACCGAACCGGCCGAACCATTTCGGCGCGACTTGCCCCTGGGGGCAGCGAACTCCTCCCTCCCGACCTCTGGCCCCCGGGACTTACCGCCCGGTATACAAGGCCAGTTGGACGAGAGACGACCACGTCGGGGTGTCCTGTCGCGCCGTCTCCTACCTGGGGGAGGAACTCCATGAACCGTGAGACGCATCCGGCCGCGTCGGCGCACCACCGCGGCAGGGCTGTTGCGGTCGCGGCGGCGGTCAGCGGCTGTGCCCTCGTCGTCGCGTCGGCCGCACCGGCGACGGCACACGACGCGGGCCACGGCCACGACCGCACCACGCAGTACGTGGCGCTCGGGGACTCCTACACGTCGGGCCCGTACATACCGACCCAGGTGGACGCCAACTGCGCCCGCTCCGACCACAATTACCCCTCGGTGGTGACGGCGGACCAAAGAGGGACCGTCCTCAAGGACGTGAGCTGCAGCGGGGCGACGACCGCGGAGATGTGGCAGGCGCAGGGCACCAACCCGCCCCAACTGGACGCCGTACAACGGAACACGGACCTGGTGACCGTCCAGATCGGCGGCAACGACATCGGGTTCAGCACCATCATCGGCACCTGCGTCAAGCTCAGCGCCACGGACCTGGCGGGCAACCCGTGTCAGCGCTACTACAACTCTTCGGGCGCCGACCAGTTGGCGCTCGCCGTCCTCAACACCGCGCCCAAGGTGGCCAAGGTGCTGCGCGCGGTCCACAAGCAGGCACCGCACGCGCGCGTGCTCGTCGTCGGCTACCCGGACCTCCTGCCCGACGACGGCAGTGGCTGCTACCCCTCGGTGCCGTTCGCCGCCAAGGACTTCCCCTACCTCCGCGACACGGGCAAGCGCCTCAATCTGATGCTGCGTCTGGTGGCCGCGCTCAACGGCGCGGAGTACGTCGACACCTACGGCCCGACCGTCGGCCACGACATGTGCAAGGCGCCCGCGGACCGCTGGATAGAGCCGCTGCAGCCGGCCTCCCCGGCGGCTCCGGCGCACCCCAACGCCAAGGGCGAGGCGGCCATGGCGGGCGCGGTCCTGAAGCAACTGGACAGGCACCACCGGTACTGAGCCACCGGTACAGGCGGACAGCGGCGGCCCGGGTTTTCCACAGGCGGAGGTGGTGTACTCGCGAAATCCGGCCCTGACGAGCAAAGATGGGGCCGTACGCGAAGTCGGTCGATGCGGAGGAGCGGGCAGATGCCACACGAGCGAGCGGGCGAACAGGCCCGCGCCGAGGATCTCGTAGACGTAGCCCGACTGGTCACCGCGTACTACGCGCTGCACCCGGACCCCGCCGAGCCGGGGCAGCGCGTCGCGTTCGGCACCTCCGGGCACCGCGGGTCGTCCCTGAACACGGCGTTCAACGAGGACCACATCGCCGCCACCAGCCAGGCCATCTGCGAGTACCGGGCCGGTCAGGGGACCGACGGCCCGCTCTTCCTCGGCGCCGACACGCACGCGCTGTCCGAGCCCGCGACGGTCACCGCGCTGGAGGTGTTCGCCGCCAACGAGGTGACCGTCCTCATCGACAGCGCGGACGGCTACACGCCCACCCCGGCGGTGTCCCACGCCATCCTCACCCACAACCGCGGCCGGACCTCGGGCCTCGCGGACGGCGTCGTGGTCACCCCCTCGCACAACCCGCCCGCGGACGGGGGCTTCAAGTACAACCCGCCCAACGGCGGCCCGGCCGGCTCCGAGATCACCTCCTGGATCCAGGACCGCGCCAACGAGATCATCGCGAGCGGCATGAAGGACGTGCGCCGCGTCCCGTACACGCGGGCGCTCGCCGCCCCCGGCACGGGCCGCTACGACTTCCTCGGCACGTATGTCGCCGACCTGCCGAGCGTGCTCGACCTGGACGCGATCCGCTCGGCCGGGGTGCGGATCGGCGCCGACCCGCTGGGCGGGGCGTCCGTCGCCTACTGGGGCCGGATCGCCGAGGAGCACCGGCTCGACCTGACCGTGGTCAATCCGCTCACGGACCCGACCTGGCGGTTCATGACGCTGGACTGGGACGGCAGGATCCGCATGGACTGCTCGTCGCCGTACGCGATGGCCTCGCTGATCGCACAGCGCGACCGTTTCGACATCGCCACCGGCAACGACGCCGACTCCGACCGGCACGGCATTGTCACGCCGGACGCGGGCCTGATGAACCCCAACCACTATCTGACCGTGGCCATTTCGTACCTCTACGCCCACCGCGAGCGCTGGCCCGCCGATGCGGGCGTCGGCAAGACGCTGGTGTCCTCCTCGATGATCGACCGGGTCGCCGCAGATCTCGGGCGCCGGCTCGTCGAGGTGCCCGTCGGCTTCAAGTGGTTCGTGGACGGACTGGTCGACGGCTCGCTCGGCTTCGGCGGCGAGGAGTCGGCCGGCGCCTCCTTCCTACGCAGGGACGGCTCCGTGTGGACCACCGACAAGGACGGCATCATCCTGGCGCTGCTCGCCAGCGAGATCACCGCAGTCACCGGGAAGACGCCGTCGCAGCACTACGCCGGCCTCACCGACCGCTTCGGCACCCCGGCCTACGCCCGGATCGACGCGCCCGCGTCACGCGAGGAGAAGGCGCTGCTCGCCAAGCTCTCGCCCGCGCAGGTCACCGCCGACACGCTGGCCGGTGAGCCGGTCACCGGTGTGCTCACCGAGGCGCCCGGCAACGGAGCGGCCCTGGGCGGCATCAAGGTGACCACGGCCAACGCCTGGTTCGCGGCGCGGCCCTCCGGGACCGAGGATGTGTACAAGATCTACGCCGAGTCCTTCCTCGGCCCGGACCACCTCGGCCAGGTGCAGGAGGAGGCCAGGGCCGTGGTCGGGGCGGCGCTGGGCGGCTGACCGTACGGTCGGCCGTGGTGCTGCCCGTGGCCGGAATGAACGGTGGGGCGGCCGGTGTTGGGCCGACACGTGAGTCATGACGCCAGGTGGAGTTGAACCCCGTATGTCCCTCGAAGCCACCGACTACACGGGGCAGACGTCGTGCGGCGACGAAGCCCGCACCCCGCTGCGCGATTTCCTGCGGACCGAGACCGGAAGCGCCGCCGTCCTGGTGGCGGCGGCGCTGGTCGCGCTCGTCTGGGCCAATGTCACACCGTCGGCGTACGACTCGTTCTGGCAGACCCACCTCTCCGTCCGGCTCGGCTCGCACGGGGTCTCCCTCGATCTGCGCGAGTGGGTCAACAGCGGGCTGATGACGCTGTTCTTCCTCGTCGTCGGTCTGGAGGCGCGCCGCGAGTTCGACATGGGCGAGCTCCGGGAACGCAAGCGACTGGCGCTGCCGCTCGTCGCGGGCCTGAGCGGCATGCTCGTGCCGATCGGCATCTACCTGGCGATCAACGCCGGCCACGGAACGGCGGACGGCTGGGGCGCGGCGATGTCCACCGACACGGCGTTCGCGCTCGGCATGCTGGCCGTCGTGGGCCGGGGCATGCCGCCCGGGCTGCGTGTCTTCCTCCTCACGATCACCGTCGTCGACGACTTCCTGGCGCTAATCGTGATCGCCGTCTTCTACAGCGACCACATCGCCGTACCGGCGCTCCTGGTAGCCGTGGGCACCTTCGCCGTGGTCCTGCTGCTGCGGCGGTTCAGGGTGCGCCGGGGCCCGGTGTACGCGCTGCTCGGGATCGTCGCCTGGGTCGCGCTGCTCGAATCGGGCGTGGACCCCGTCGTCATCGGGCTCGCCATGGGGCTGATCACCTTCGCCTACCCGGCGGGACGCGACGACCTGGAGCGCGCCACCGGACTGTTCCGGCTCTTCCGCGAGCAGCCCACCCCCGAACTGGAACGTGACGTACGGGCCGGTATCGCCGCCTCCATCTCCCCGAACGACCGTCTCCAGCGCATCTACCACCCTTGGGCGAGCTACGTCGTGGTCCCGCTGTTCGCGCTGGCCAACGCCGGACTGCAGATCAGCGGGGAGCAGTTGGAGAGAGCCTTCACCTCGCCCGTCGGGCTGGGCATTCTCATCGGGTACGTCCTCGGAAAGCCGCTCGGCATCGTCTCGTCTACGGCGCTGACCAGTGTCCTGTCCCGGGGCCGGGTCCGGCCGCCGGTCGGCTGGGGCGCCGTGACCGCGGGCGGCACCCTGGCGGGCGTCGGCTTCACCGTCTCCCTGCTGATCGCGACGCTCGCCTTCGACGGGACCACCCTGGAGGACGCGAAGACGGGCATCCTCAGCGCCGTCGTCGGCTCGTTCCTGGTCTCCCGGCTGGTCACCGGGGTGATCGGACTGCTGCCTCCGCAGATCAGGCCCCGGGTGCTGTTCGGCAGGGCGGAGACCATCGTCGACCTGTCCGTCCCCGTCGACCCCGACCGCGACCACCTGCGCGGCCCGCGGCACGCTCCGGTGACGGTCGTGGAGTACGGCGACTACGAGTGCCCGTACTGCGGCCAGGCCGAGCCGGTCGTGCGTGAACTGCTCGGCGACTTCGGGGACGAGGTGCGGTACGTGTGGCGGCACCTCCCGCTCACCGACGTCCACCTGCACGCCCAGCTCGCCGCCGAGGCGGCGGAGGCCGCCGCACTGCAGGGCGGCTACTGGGACATGCACGACCTGCTCCTCAGCCACCAGGGCGCTTTGCGCCTCAAGGACCTGCGGGGCTATGCCGAACAGATCGGCCTCGACACCGCCCGCTTCGAACGGGACATGCGGGCCCATGCCGGGGCGGGCCATGTCGCCGAGGACGTGGAGTCGGCCGACCTCAGCGGGGTGGCGGGCACGCCCACCTTCTTCGTGAACGGCCGCCGGCACTACGGCGCCTACGACATCGAGGGCCTCTCCCAGGCCGTACGGGCGGCTCGGGAGCGGGCCGCGGTACGGGTCTAGGCGGCGGGAATGCGCCGAGGGGTGGCGGTGTTGGAACGCATGTAGCTGACATGCTCGGGACAAGATCCCCGGGATGTGGGCGGAAGGAGGTCCTCATGGCACGCACCACGAACCGTCCCGTCGTCACCCTGAAGTCGACGGCCGGGACCGGCGTCACCTACGTGACGCGCAAGAACCGTCGCAACGACCCCGACCGGCTGGTCCTGCGCAAGTACGACCCGGTCGCCGGCGAGCACGTCGAATTCCGCGAACAGCGTTGAACCCCGCAGAGCGGCCGTCCCTCCGGGGACGGCCTGAGGAAGGAAACACCATGAGGTCTGGCATCCACCCCGTGTCCCGCCCGGTCGTCTTCCGCGACCGCGCCGCGGACACCGCGTTCCTCACCACCTCGACCGCGCCCTCCGCGCGCACGATCGAGTGGGCGGACGGGAACACCTATCCGCTGATCGACGTCGAGATCTCGTCGGCCAGCCACCCCTTCTACACCGGCAACACACGGGTCGTGGACACCGCCGGCCGTGTGGAGCGCTTCGAGCGCCGCTACGGGAGGCAGTCATGAAGGTCCGCAATTCCCTGCGCTCGCTGAAGGCCAAGCCCGGCGCACAGGTGGTCCGCCGTCGCGGTGTGACGTTCGTCATCAACAAGAAGGATCCGCGCTTCAAGGCCCGTCAAGGCTGATCCAGCGCGTACGACCGGTCGGCCCGGCCCCGCTACGGCGGTGGCCGGGCCGTTGTCGTGCCGTCCCCGTTCGCACGCTCCGGGAGGAGAGAAATCCGTTCTTTATGCTTATAGCGGTACCAACCCCATTGGAGTGGTCGATGTCCCGGATGCGCCCCACGGACGACGGCGACGAGCTGCTGGCCCGGCTCGGGACGCTGACCGCCCAGGCACGCGAGCGGGCGGAGCTGCAGCGCTCCCTGCTGCAACTGGCCGTCGCCCTGCAACGCGGCATGCTGCCCGGGGACATGCCCGTCACCCCCCGGTTCCACCTGGCGGTCAAGTACTCGCCCGCCAACCACGGACTCAACGTGGGCGGCGACTGGTACGACGCCTTCACCATGCCCGACGGCCGCATAGGCCTGTCCATCGGCGACGTCCAGGGCCACAACATCGAGGCCGCCGCGTTCATGGGCCAGGTCCGGGTCGGCCTGCGCGCCCTCGCCTCCGTCACCAGTGAGCCCGGCGAACTCCTCGCCCTGACCAACGACCTGCTCCTCTCCCTCGGCACCGAACTCTTCGCGACCTGCACCTTCGTAAGGCTCGACCCGGCCACCGGAGTGCTGGAGAGCGCGCGGGCCGGACACATACCCTCCGTCTGGGCCACCGCCGACGGCCGGTGCGGCATCGCCGACGACGAGGGCGGACCGCCACTGGGCATCGTCGCCGGACAGCGGTACCCGGTGACCGAGCACCGGCTCACCACCGGCGGGGTCTTCGTCCTGGTGACCGACGGCGTGGTGGAGGGCCCCTCGATGAGCGTCGACGAAGGACTCGACCAGGTGATGCGCCTCGCGGGGATCGCCGCCGTGGCGGGCATGGACGCGGGCTCGCTCGCAGCCGCAGTGATCAAGGGAGCCGAGCGTGTGGGGCACGAGGACGACGCGGCCGTACTGGTCGTGGGACACGACGCGCCCGAGACCGGACCATAGGTTCGCCCCGCGTCGCTCGCCTCGCCGACACGGCGGGGTCGGTGTCTGATGGCAGCTGTGGTGGGTTTCGATGATCTGCGGCGACCGGCCGGGTACGCCCTCCTGACGCTGGCCGTCGCCGGCTGCTACTTCGCGGCGGGACGGCTCGGCCTGCTGCGCGAGCTAGTGGTCGAGGGCGCCGTGTTCACCCCGATCTACCCTCCCACCGGCGTGGCGGTGGCCGCCCTGCTGATCTTCGGGCTACGGGTCTGGCCCGGCATCGCCCTCGGCATCCTCTTCGTGATCATGTCCCTCACCTCGCTCCAGCCGACCGCGCTCGTCGTCATCGCAGGCAACACCCTGGCCCCCGTCTGCGCCTGCCTCATGCTGCGCCGGGTGGGCTTCCGCACCGACCTCGGCAGACTCCGCGACGGCCTCGCCCTGGTGTTCCTGGGTGCCCTGACCGCCATGCTGATCAGCGCGAGCTGCGGGGTCGTCCTGCTTCTCGTCACCGACGAGCTGGCCTCGCACTCCTTCTGGCCGGTCTGGCTGGGCTGGTGGGTGGGCGACGCGATGGGCGTGCTCATCGTCACCCCGCTCCTGCTCATGCTGCGCACGGTGCGTCTCCCGCTGGACCTGCACCGCTGGAAGGAGGCCCTGTTGCTGGCGGCCACCATCGCCGTCATCGTCCCCCTGGTCACCCACAGCCACGTCAGCCTGCTGTTCCTGGTCTACCCGCTGCTGATCTGGGCCGCGCTGCGGTTCCGGTTCGCGGGCAGCATGCTCTGCGCCCTGTTCGCCTCCGTCATGGCCACCATCGCGGCGACGCGGGAGTCGGGTCCCTTCGCCGACCTGACGCATGTCGAGGTGATGATGAAACTCCAGGCCTTCAACGGCACGATGACCCTCACCGCCCTGCTGCTCTCCTCCGTCATCACCGAACAGCGCAACACCAGAATCTCGGTGGAACAGGCCTGCCAGGAACTGGCCGAGGTCCTGGAACACCTCACCGCGGGCGACCCCCGCCAGGGCGGCCGGCCCTGACCGGCCCGTTCCGTCAGCGAAGGCCCGCGTCGCCCCTGCGGCGCAGCACCAGCAGCGCGGTGTCGTCGCGGGGCATGCCCGCCGTATGGCGGCGCAGATCGCCGTAGACGGTGGCCGGTACGTCCTTCGGGAGGACATCGCCCCAGGCCGCGGCCCGCTCCTCAAGGGGGTAGAAGACCCCGGACGGATCGCGTGCCTCGGTGACGCCGTCCGTGCAGAGCAGGAGCGTGCCGTCGGCGGGGAAGGCGAACCACTCGACGGTACGGGGCTCGGGGGCCAGCGAGTCGAGGCCCAACGGCACGCAGGGCTCCTGCCGCAGCACCGGATCGGCCCGTTCCTCGCGCAGCAGCAGCGGCGCCACATGACCGCAGTTGATCGCCTGGACCTCCTGCTCGCCGTCGACGCCCAGGACGATCGCCGTCACGAACCGCTCCCGCTCACCGGTCTGTGCCGCGAAGGAGTTGTGCCGGAGCACCGCCTCCTCCAGGGCGTCCACCACGGCGGTGAGCGTGGGCTCGGCCACGGCCGCCTCGCGGAAGGCGCTCAGTACGGCGAAGGCCGCGCTGATGGCCTGGAGGCCCTTGCCCTGGACGTCGGCGATGAAGACCCGGGTGCCGTACGGGGAGGCGACGACCTCGTAGACGTCACCGCCGACCCGGCTGTCCTCCTCCACCGGCCGGTACAGACCGTGGACCAGCAACTGGTCGGTCATCAGGGGGAACGGGCGCAGGATCTGCCGCTGGAGAGCGGCAGCGGCGGAGCGCAGCCGGGCGATCTCGCCCTCCCAGCGGATCCGCTGCGCCGCCCGCGCCACGCTGAGGCCGTTGAACACCAGGGCGAAGGCGATGACCGCCGCGTCCGCCCCCACCGTGTGCAGCGGGCTGTCGAAGAGCGAGCCGACGATGACGATCGTCACCCACACGGACGCCACTGTGGTCTGCCGCACGGTCCCGCGCCCCGCGATCAGCGCGGGCAGCACCACCAGAAAGGGGGCCGGCCGGGTGTCGCGGCCCAGCACGATACCGGTCAGCGCGACCAGCGCGGTGACGCTGACCAGCCAGAACACCACCGCGGCCCAGCTGAGCGGAGGCGTGGACCGCTGTCCGGCGTCGGCCGTGGTGGAACCGGCCGGATCTCCAGAGATACGCACCGGCCCTCCCACTGCCTGCGGTCGTCGGCCAACCGTCGGGAACAGTTCCCACTCTTCAATATCAGCCTCATGTGTACCGTCCGCGAGCCGCAACACCACTCCGGCCCGGCCCGGGACGCACCTGACCCGTCAGGGGGGCTAGATTCCGATATGTGTGTTCGTCCAAGGGTGGGGGAGTGGGGAGAGCGTGTTCATCTGGCGCACACTGCGGGGTGAATGGCAGGGCATCGTCGTCGATCCCGTACGACAACTGCTGCGGCGCGGACTGCCGGGTATGTCCCTGGCGTTCGTCGCCGCCTTCGGCGTCATCTTCTTCCACGCGCTGGCGCAGCGTCCGGGCGGCGCGGCGATCGTCCGGGACCTCGGCGGCGTCCAGGGCGACCTGCCGCTGTGGCTCGCACTGCTGCGCACCCCCATATCGCTGTACGTGCCGGCCCTCGACCTGCCCGTGTGGGCCGGCATCACCCAGCTGTTCCTGGCGTTCGCGCTGGCCGAACTGGCACTGGGCCGGGCCCGCACCCTGGTCGTCGCCTACGCGACCACGCTGGCCGGCACCCTCACCGTGCGGGTCATGCTCCTGATCGGGCCCGGCTGCGGAGGCATCGGGCTGCGGCCCGAGATCGGGCACGTCCTCGACACCGGGCCGTCCGCAGCGGTCGTAGGACTCTTCACCTATCTCGCCGTCGTCCGCCGCGCCCCCGTCGTGTTCGTCCTCACCGGCGGGTCCATGGTGTGGGAGTCGATCGTGAAGCCCAACCTGGCGGGTCGCGAGCACCTGGTGGCGGTGGGCACCGCCATCGTCCTCGGCCTGGTCCACGAACTGCGCCACAGGCGCCCGACCGCCGCCACCCTGCTCCCGCACTTCAAAGCGGACCGGCCGGTCAGGCCTGAGGCACGCTGCCCATCTCCGCACTGAAGCCGAGCGGCTCGCTGTCGAACCCGCGCACCATCGGGCGGAACTCCCAGTCTCCGGAGGCGTCCTTGGTGAACTCCCCGACGGTCGCCGCGGTGGACCCGCCCACCCCGGCGAAGTCGTCCGACAGCAGCTCCTTGTACCCCTCCACGACCAGGGCCCTGGCGTGCGACAGATCGCCGAAGGTCCGCGTCCCGCCGTTCTGGTGGATCGCCACCCCCACGACCACCCGCCCGAAGGACGTGGCGAGCCGGTCGAGTTCGAGGACCATCACCTCCATGTAGCCGTACCCCTGGCCGCTCTCGCTGTGCCGGCTCATGTTGATCGTGCCGTCCGGCGAACGGCTCTCGGAGTTGACGACGTACACCGGGCGTCCGTGCGGTGCGTCGGCAGAGTAGGTCGCCGCGACGATGTCCAGGTGGCGCGGCTGCTCTCCCCAGGGACTCGGATCCCAGCGGAGTCGTACTTCGACCTTCCCCACGATCTTGCTGACACTGCTCACTGATTGCCGCTCCCGAATCGGGCCATCACGGGACGTTTCCCGCATGGTCAAGTATCGCTCTTCGACGGCCTGTTGATGCCCACCGAACGGACCTGTCATGCCCGGGGTCAGGCGCTCCGGATCGCGTCCACCAGTCCGGCGACGAGGTGCGCCCGTTCGGCCATCGACGCGACGAGCAGATACTCGTGGTCGGCGTGCGCCCCGCCGCCGACCGCGCCCAGGCCGTCGAGCGTCGGTACCCCCAGCGCGGCCGTGAAGTTGCCGTCGCTGCCACCGCCGACCGCCCTGCCTTGGAGACCGGGGAGCAGCCGTTGTGCCACCGCGAGCAGCCCGGCCGCCGCCGACTCGGGCATCGGCGGCCGGCCGACACTTCCTCGTACGGTGATCACGGCCTCGTCGAGATTCGGGGCGAGGGCGGCGAACGCGGACTCGATCCGCTGCGTCTCCTCGGCCGACTCGACGCGGACGTCCACGACGACGGTCGCCGCCGCCGGTACGACATTGTCCAGCGTGCCCGCCGACGCCACGGTCGGGGTGACCGTCGTGCCGACCTCGGGCCGCCCCAACGCCGCGATGGCCAGCACCTGGTGGGCCGCCTCGACCAGCGCGTTCACCCCGGCGGCGGGCTCAAGACCCGCGTGCGAGGCCCGGCCCGCGACGGAGACCTCGAACGTGCCACAGCCCTTGCGGCCGGTCTTCACACCGCCACCGTCGGCGGCCCCCTCGACCACCAGTACGGCACCGCAGGCGAGGGCGCGTTCCTCGATGAGGGCCCGGGAGGAGTGGGAGCCGACCTCTTCGTCGGCGGTCACCAGGATCTCGACGCCCGACCGGTCGTCGAGCGAGGCCAGCCCGTGGATCGCCTGCACCAGACCGCCGAGCATGTCGAAGACACCGGGGCCGGTCGCCCGGCCGTCCTCGACCAGGAAGGGGCGGCGCGCGAGGGTGCCCAGCGGGAACACCGTGTCGTGGTGACCGAGGATCAGCACGCGGGGTGTACCGCCACCGGTCCAGTGGACGTGCGGTCCGCCTTCACTGTCGACGAGTACGGCCCGGCCACCGAGCCGCGCCTCGACGACGGCGGCCACGGTCTCGGCCGATTTCCGCAGGGCGTCCAGGTCACGGGAGGGGGACTCGACCTCGACGAGGGTCCGGAGGTCTTCGATCATCGCGTCGACACTCACGCCGACCGTCTCGCTTGTGGTCACAGGGGGAAGCGTACGTGGGCCCCGTCTCCCACCCGAGCGACGAAGGGCCGGCCCGACGGCGAACGCGTCGAACCGGCCCAACGGCGGTGCTGATCCAAGGAGTTGGTCAGTCCGTGCCGGACTCCATCGCGGCGCGGTCCAGGAGTGCTTCGTCCTCGGAGACCTCACCACGGGAGGCGATGGCCTCGGCGCCGCCCTCCGGCATGCTGCCGATGAGGCCGGTCGCGGCGGCCTGCGCGGCGCCGATCGCCGTGTTGCCGCTGCCGATCAGACCGAGCACGGCGTACTGCTCCAGCTTGGCGCGGGAGTCGGCGATGTCCAGGTTGCGCATGGTGAGCTGGCCGATCCGGTCCACCGGGCCGAACGCCGAGTCCTCGGTGCGCTCCATGGACAGCTTGTCCGGGTGGTAGCTGAACGCCGGGCCCGCGGTGTCGAGCAGCGAGTAGTCCTCGCCGCGCCGCAGCCGCAGGGTGACCTCGCCGGTGATCGCCGAGCCGACCCAGCGCTGCAGGGACTCCCGGACCATCAGGGCCTGCGGGTCCAGCCAGCGGCCCTCGTACATCAGCCGGCCCAGCCGCCGGCCCTCGTTGTGGTACTGGGCGACGGTGTCCTCGTTGTGGATCGCGTTCACGAGCCGCTCGTAGGCCGCGTGCAGCAGGGCCATGCCGGGCGCCTCGTAGATACCGCGGCTCTTCGCCTCGATGATCCGGTTCTCGATCTGGTCGGACATGCCCAGGCCGTGCCGGCCGCCGATGGCGTTGGCCTCCATCACCAGGTCGACGGGGGAGGAGAACTCCTTGCCGTTGATCGTCACCGGGCGGCCCTGGTCGAAGCCGATCGTCACGTCCTCGGTGACGATCTCGACCGACGGGTCCCAGAAGCGGACGCCCATGATCGGCTCCACGGTCTCCACGCCCGTGTCCAGGTGCTCCAGCGTCTTGGCCTCGTGGGTGGCACCCCAGATGTTGGCGTCGGTGGAGTACGCCTTCTCCGTGCTGTCGCGGTAGGGCAGCTCGTGCGCGAGCAGCCACTCCGACATCTCCTTGCGACCGCCGAGCTCGGTCACGAAGTCCGCGTCCAGCCAGGGCTTGTAGATCCGCAGATGCGGGTTGGCGAGCAGGCCGTAGCGGTAGAACCGCTCGATGTCGTTGCCCTTGAAGGTCGAGCCGTCGCCCCAGATCTGGACGTCGTCCTCCAGCATCGCCCGGACCAGCAGCGTGCCGGTGACGGCACGGCCCAGCGGGGTGGTGTTGAAATAGGCACGCCCGCCGGAGCGGATGTGGAACGCCCCGCAGGTCAGCGCGGCCAGGCCTTCCTCGACCAGCGCCGCACGGCAGTCGACGAGACGCGCGATCTCGGCGCCGTAGGCCTGTGCGCGGCCGGGCACCGAGGCGATGTCGGGCTCGTCGTACTGGCCGATGTCGGCGGTGTAGGTGCAGGGGACGGCACCCTTGTCGCGCATCCAGGCGACCGCGACCGAGGTGTCGAGTCCGCCCGAGAAGGCGATGCCGACGCGCTCGCCGGTGGGGAGGGAGGTGAGGACCTTAGACATAGGAAGATTATGCACGCTCGCGCATGGTCATGCAAAGTCCCTCTCCTGGAGCAGTTCTGCCGGGCACCCCGGAAGAGGTGGGGTGCCCGGCGGAACCTGTGGTCGCGGACCGGTCAGCAGCCCGCCTTGTAGAAGTACTTGCTGATCTCGGGCTGGTCCATGTTCGCCTTGGTGATGGCGACCATGTTGGTGCCGATCGACTTCTGGACCGACTTGCCCTCGAAGGCCGCGGCGAGCTGGTCGACGGCCTCCTTGCCGATCGCCGCCGGGTCCTGCGCGACGAGTACCTGGAGGGTCCCCGCCTTGAGGGAGGCGACCTCGTCCGGCTCGGCGTCGAACGCGGCGACCTTCACCGTGCCCTCCTTGCCCGCCTGCTTGAGACCGGTGGCTATGCCGGTACCGGTGTTGGTGTTGCCCGCGAAGACACCGCCGAGGTCGGGGTGGGCCGCCAGCGTCGACTGGATCTGGGAGGCCGCGGTGGCCGGCAGGTCGTTGTCGTAGAGCGTGGGCAGCATCTTGATGTTCGGGTACTTCTTCATCTCCTCGGTGAAGCCCTTGATGCGGGCGTCGGTGGTGGAGACACCGGGCTTGACGCTGATGACGATCGCCGAGCCCTTCTCGTTCATCAGCTTGGCGAGCGCGTCGGCCGCCACCCGGCCGCCCTTCTCGTTGTCGGACGAGATCCGGGTGATGCCGATGGAGGAGTCGGTGACCGTGGTGTCGACGAGGGCGACCTTCGTCCCGGCCGACTGGATCTGCTTGAGCGACGGGGTGAGCGCGCTGACGTCGACCGGCGAGATCAGCAGCCCGTCGGGGCGGGACGCCGCCACCGAGTCGAGGAGGGGCCGCTGCACCGACACGTCCCACTGCGCGGAACCGTCCGCCGAGAAGTCCATGCCCTTGGCCTTGGCCTCGGTCTGTGCCGCGCAGGTCATGGTGATGTAGAAGGGGTCGCTCTTCACGCCGGTGATCAGCCGGACCTTCTTGCCGGAGGCGCCTCCCTTCGACCCCGAACCACCACTGTCGCTCGACGAACTGCAGGCGGCGGCGCCGGTCAGGACCAGCACGGTGCCCGCGGCGACCAGTGCTTTGCGCGTGATGCGAATGCTCGACATAAGGCTGTCCTCCAGGGTCATACGAGGGTGGGGGCGAAGGTCGGGGAGGGGGTCATGCGCGCTCTCGGGTCTTCCTGCGCATCTGGTCGATGTAGACGGCCGCGACCAGGACGACACCGACGGCGACGTCCTGCCAGTACTGCTGCACGCCGATGACGATCAGCCCGGTCGTCAGCACGGCGGGGATGAACACACCGATCACCGTGCCGAGCACGGAGCCCCGCCCGCCGAACAGGCTGGTCCCGCCCAGGACCACCGCGGTGATCACCTTCAGGTTGTCGGTGGAGTGCCCGGCGATGGACGTCGTCCCGTACGAGGCCAGCCACATCACCGCGCCCAGACCGGCCAGCAGCCCCATCAGGCCGTACACCATGATCAGATGGCGGCCCACCGGGATGCCCGCGCGCCGGACGGCGGTCGGGTTGGAGCCGATCGCCAGGGTGTGGCTGCCGAACCTCGTGGCGCCGAGCACCGCGCCGAACAGGGCGGTGACCACCGCGGCCAGGATCACCATCCAGGGGATGCCGGCCAACTTGCCGAAACCCAGGCTGTTCTGGAGGTGGGTGGCGGCGGCACCCGCCGGGTCCTGGCCGCCGGTGGCGAGTTCGGCGATGCCCAGCGCCGCACCGAGTCCGCCCAGTGTCACGATCAGCGGCGGCACCTTCCCGGTCGCCACCACCGCTCCCTGCAACGCGCCCCAACCGGCGCCCACCGCAAGGGCGATGACGACACAGACGGCGACCGTGCCCCAACTGGAGGCGGGTCCGCCGTGATGGATGTTGTACTCGCCCGCCGCGACCGCCGCCAGCACCAGCACCGAGCCGATCGACAGGTCGATGCCCGCGGTGATGATCACGAACGTCATACCGACACCGAGCACCAGATAGATGGCCGCGTTCACGGCGATCTGCGTGAGGTCGTACTGGGTGAAGAACTTGCCCGGCGCCGCGATGGTGAAGAACGCGACCAGCGCGACGAGGATCACGAAGGTCCACAACTCGCTGATGCCGGCGGCCCGTCGCAGCCACGGGGGTATCGCGAGGCGTCCGCCGCCGGCCGGCGCCGGGTCCTGCACCGGGGCGGCCGGTTTGATGTCCTGGCTGTTGGCGCTCATTGCCCCTCCTCCGCTTCGGTCGCGCCGACCGGGTCGGCGTCGCCGTTGTGGACGGGCTCGTCCAGTGATCCGGTCATGGCGCCGACGAGTTTCTCGATCGTGGCGTCGGCCGCGGTGAACGAGGCGACCCGGCGGCCCAGCCGCAGCACCTCGACCCGGTCCGCGACCGACAGCACCTCGGGCATGTTGTGACTGATGAGAACGACGCAGATGCCCCGGTCGGCGACCCTGCGCACGGTCTCCAGGACCCGGGCGCGCTGGACGACACCCAGGGCGGCGGTCGGCTCGTCCATGAAGATGACCTTGTTGGCGAAGGCGACCGCGCGGGCGACGGCCACGGACTGCCGCTGCCCTCCCGACAACGTTGTCACAGGAGCCGTCACATCTTTCAGTTCGACTCCCAGTTCACCGAACGCCGCGATCGCCTCCCGCCGCATCGTGGGCCGGTCGAGCACGCCCAGGCGGCCGAGCAGACCCCCGCGCACGAGTTCCCTGCCGAGATAGAGATTGGCCGCCGCGTCCAGATCCGGCGCCAGTGAAAGATCCTGGTAGACGGTCTCGACTCCGTGCCGTTGCGCGTCCATCGGCCCCGTGAACCGGACCGGCACCCCGTCCAGGCGCACCTCGCCCTCGTCCGGGGTGAGCACACCGGAAAGTACGTTCACCAACGTCGACTTGCCGGCACCGTTGTCACCGATCAGTGCGACGACCTCACCGGCGTACGCCGTGAAGTCTGCGCCCTGGAGCGCCTGGACATGGCCGAAACGCTTGACCACACCATGCGCCGCGAGCAGTGGTTCCCTTGCAGAGGCCATGCTGTGCTTTCTGGTTGGTATCGTTAACAGTTCGTCGATTCTGGGAGGCCCATGAGTGGGCGTCAAGGGTCGGGACGGACACGGTTCGGGTGCGTGCCATCGGCCCGTCGGTCCGGTCGCGCTGGACGAGATCTGGAGGACGCGGCGTGGCCAGTCGTCCCAGGATGAAGGACGTAGCCGCGGTAGCGGGCGTGAGCGTGATGACGGTGTCCCGGGTGGTCAACGGCGAGGCGGGTGTGGCCCCCCGCACGGCCGCCCGCGTGGAGGCCGCGGTCCGCAAGCTGGGGTATCAACGCGACGACGTGGCACGGCAGTTGCGCCGTACGGACCGACTGAGCCAGACCATCGGACTGATGGTGGACAACGTCGCAGACCCCTTCATGGCCGCCGTCGCCTCGGCCACCGAGGACATCGCCCATCGGCGCGGCAGCATGGTCCTCATCGGCTCCAGCCGCGCCGACCCGCACCGCGAACGGGAGGTCATCGCCGCCTTCACCGCCCGTCGCGTCGACGGGCTCATCCTCACCCCGGCCGCGGGCAGCCACCGCTTTCTACGTCCGGCGCAGGCGCTGGGCACGAAGATCGTGTGCGTGGACCGGGCGGCGCCGGGCCTGGACGTGGACACCGTGGTGGTGGACAACTTCGGCGCGGTGGAACACGCCGTACGCCATCTCGTCGCGCACGGCCACCGCCGTATCGGCTACCTCGGTGACCGACGGGAGATCTGGACCTTCGGCGAACGCCACCGCGGATATCTGTCGGCCCTGAGCGCCGAGGGCATCGACGCCGACCCGGCGCTCGTCCGGCACGGACTGCGGTCCGGTGCGGACGCCGCGCGGGCCGTCACCGCGATCCTCTCCGCACCCGAACCGCCCACGGCCGTGCTCGCGGGCAACGAGGTCCTCGCGCTGGGCGTCCTGCCGGTGCTGCCCGCCGGCGTCGCGTTCATCGCCTTCGACGACTTCGCACTGGCCGCACAGTTGACCCCGCCGGTCACCGTCATCGCGCAGGACCCGGTCGCCCTCGCGACGAGCGCCGCACATCTGCTGTTCGCCCGTATCCACGGGGACGCGTCACCGCCCCGCAGGGTCGTCATGCCCACCGAACTGATCCCGCGCGGGTCGGGGGAGATCCCGGGCCCCGCCGCGCCGCTCCCGGTTCCTCGGCGCTGACGACCCCCGGCCCCCGCCCCGCGCACGGAGTCGGTCGGCGCTTACGCGCGGGGCCGCTCGAAGGTGAGGAGCAGACCCTCGACCGCACCGGGACCTATCCGGCCCTTGACGTCGGCGGCGGTGATCGCCTTCAGACCCCAGCCGTCCTCGGCGTGCTTGTTCAGGACCTTCTCCAGCTTGTCGCTGTCCAGCGCGTCGCCGATCAGCGACTCCCGGAAGCTGACGACCTTGTACTCGAACGTGTAGGTGTTGCTCATGGCTGCGGTGTCCTCCTGTGCGTGCGCACGGTGTGCGGTGGGCGGGGTCAGCCAATCACGGCAGGACGCTCGCGCGCAGGCCGGGGGTGGTTTCGGGGTCCTGCTGTCAACTGGGCCGGGGGGCAGGTGCGTTGAGCGGGCCGGGATGGAAAGGCGCGCACGGGTATGCCTTCACGGCGCGCCACGGCCGTGGTGTCACCCGGCACATGGCGGGGCGGAGACGTAGCGTGAACCGTGGCGCAGGCGGATGCGGACCGACCCCGTGGGGGAGCGATGTGCTGGAGTGCGAAGGCCGATCTCGTCGCGGGCGCGGGCGTCCTCGCCGTAGGGGTGGCCTGTGTGGCCCGGACCCGTCGGCCGGCCGATCTGCCGATGGCCGCGCTGCCGTGGCTGCTCGGTGTCCACCAGATCGTCGAGTCGCTGGTGTGGGCCGCCGGAGGGGGCACCGGTGCCGCCACCCTCACCTGGGCCGTCATCGCCCTGCCACTGCTGGCGGTGTGGGTTCCGGCGGGCGTGTGGTGCGCCGCGCCACCGCAGGCCCGGCCCCGGCTCGCCGTACTGCTGGCGATCGGGGCGGCCACGGCCGCGGCGCTCGTCTACGCCCTTGTCGCGCATCCGGTGACGTCCGAGATCCGCGGCCACACCGTCGGGTACGTCGTCGATGTTCCGTACTCCCCACTGGTCATCGCCGGTTACCTCGTGGCGACGGTCGGCTCGCTGCTCCTGTCCGGTGACCGCGGGCTGCTGGTGCTGGGGATCCTGGTCACCGTCGGCGCGCTCGTCTGCTGGACGCTGTGGGAGCTGGAGTTCGTCTCGACCTGGTGCGCGGTCGCCGCGGTGTCCTCGGTGGTCCTGTTCTTCTGGGTGCGCGGCCGGGACGGGGAGCAGGGGCAGCGACCGTACGCGAGTCTGTCGGGTGGTGGGTCCGCGCGACCATGACGAGAAACGGGCGCGGTCGAGTGGGGTCCAAAGTGCCCTGCGTACAACTTCGTTGATGTCGGGCGGTGCTGTCGGGTTGGATGGCGCCATGGAACGCGTTGACGTAGAGCTGTTCACTGACGGCGGGAACGACGCCGTGGTCCGTCTGCCCGGTCGCCGGTTCCCCGGTGTGCTCATCCAGGGCGACTCCCTGCACATACTCCGCACCGATGTGGCCGAGGTGGTGGAGGCCTGCGAGCGCGGCGACCTCGCCGAGGCGGAGGAGTCCGCGGGGCTTCTCCTGGCGGGCCTCGACGCGCTGCTGACCCGCTATTCCGTGGCGTTGGAGAACCACAGCATCCAGCGGCCCTACTGACCTCACACCTCCCGGTGCCCGATGCCCAGCAGGCTCGCGGCGGCCCGGAAGTCGGCGGAGTGGTGGCCGAGCGCGAGGGACCAGTGGTGGCCCACGCCCGTGGCGCTCCACGCGTCGACCCACTCACCGGGATCACGGCCGAAGTCGACACGGCTGGTGGTGTTGCCGATCGCGAGCAGCGGCCCGGGTACGACGCTGCCCTCCGAGGTGATGAACGACAGGCTGCCGTCGGCGTCCTGGCCCACGCCGAGGAGGGTCACGGGACCGTGCTGGACGTCGAATTCCACGCTGACGCCCCAGCCGCGCTTGCCGTGATAGACGCCCAGGCCGCGCAGCAGCGGATCACGGGCACTGACCGCGAGGTGCGCGGGTCCGTCGTGCCCCATCTCCACCACCCCGTCCTCGAAGTCGAGGGCCTGGATCTCGGTGAAGGAACCCCCGGCGCCGATGCTCTGCGTCGCCAACTGGGCCAGGCTGGTGCGCAGTTCGTACTCACCGGCGGCCGGCACGCCCCGGGCGGTGAGCAGGGAGGCACCCAGGATCATGCCGGCGCCGAGCCGTTCGTGCAGTTCGCCGTCGAGACCGCGGTGGTAGTAGGCGAGGGTGTCGAGGCCGAAGTCCTCGACGAGCCGGTCGAGCGCGACCGACACGGTCGCCCCCCATGCGAGGTCCTCGTCGACCACGCTGTCGTCGACGGCGAAGATCTGCCGGGCGAGAGCCGTGCGCTCACGGGTCTCGGCCTCGCCGACCCGCTCCACCCGTTGTCGTAGATCGTCGAACTCCAGCACCTCGACATGCGAGCCGAACGTCGCGGGGAGCAGCGTCAGATCGGTCGACACGTCGAGCATGCCGGGGTACAGATGCCCCATCAGACCGTGCCGGGCGTGCCGGAGCGCGGCCCGGACCCCCGCCGCCCGGATCCACTGCTCGATGCGCCGCCAGGCCGACTCCTGGCGCAGCCAGCCCGACACCGACCGGAAGGGGATGCCGGCCCGCCGGAAGACGTTGCCGACCTCGGGCACCGGGCACTGCCCGCAGTAGGCGAGCCAGGCACCGGTGTCGAAGGAGGCGTGGTCCATCCGCTCGGACGGCTGGAGGTCGATGACCAGGACAGGGGTGTGCGAGCGCTGGGCGATCGGCAGCACCATCGACGAGGTCAGGTAGGTCGTCAGGAACAGCACGATCAAGTCGCAGTCCGCGCGCCGGAGTTGCTCCGCCGCTGCCGCTCCCTCCACCGCGTCGGAGATGAAGCCGACGTCGGTCACCTCCGCGTCCATCCGCTGGAGACGCTCGGCGACGTACGCGGACGACTCCTTCAACTGCGGTAGCAGGTCCGGGAATTGGGGCCAGTAGGCGCCGAGGCCACCCGCCACGAGTCCGATCCGGGTGCGGCGGCGGGACACCGGGGGGAGCAACTCACGCAGGACCGCGGCGCGTTCCGCGGTCACAGGCAGGGGGTCGGTCGTTGTCATGCGGGGTGTTCCTTCCGGGTTCCGGTGTGGACTCAGGTCCGGGCCACGCCGAGTCCCTTGACCCGAGCGGCCGTTGCCTCGGGGGAGCGCCGGATGAGGGTATGGATGACGTACACGCCCGCGACGCCCGAGGCCGCCATGCAGAGGGTGATCGACCAGAGCAGGACGGAGGCGCTGTAGTCCATCAGGGCGGGCGTGACGAAAGCGACGCCCGCGAAGACCCCGCGTGAGAGGGCGTAGGTGAGGCCCTGGGTGGTGCCGCGGGTGTCCGGGGGCAGCGTCAGCTGCGACCACACCTTGTAACTGGCCTCCCCGGCAAAGGGGTTGGAGATCTGGTAGAGCACGAAGAAGACGAGCATGCCGACGAGGGCGCCGGCCGTGACGGAGGCGATGCAGAAGGCGACGACCTGCACGACCGTGAACACGTAGAACAGCCGGTCGCGCCAGGGTGTGTCGGCGAGCCGGACGAAGACGAAGGTCAGCACCAGCGCGATCGGCAGGAAGGCCAGGTTGATCCCGGTGGCCAGGCTCTGGGAGGCACCGCTCACCGTCACCAGCAGGTAGGTGCCGAACTGGCCGAAGGTGTTGGCGCCGATGCCCCAGGTGACGTAGTAGACGAAGGTCGCGACCATCGGCACCATCGCGGCACGGTTGCAGATGTTCTTCAGCTCGATGCCGCGCGGCACCGCCTCCTTCGGCACCTCTTCCTCCGCAGGCTCGTCGGGCAGTTCCAGACGGGAGCGGAGCTGCCAGGTGACCAGCGCGGCGACGACCAGATGGCCGGTGATGAACCGCGCCCCGGTCAGTCCCGTGTCGGACAGGAGATAGCCGAGGAAGATCACGACGACGATGCCCAGCACCCACATGACCTGGGTGAAGGACACCAGACGCGCCCGGCCTTCGGGAGGCGCGGCGTCCGAGACCACGGCCAGGGACGTCGGCAGATCGGCACCGGCCGCCAGCCCCGCGACGAGCACGCCGACGAAGAGCACGATGTCGTTCGGCGCCAGCGTGATGACGACCGCGCCCACCGCGTAGCAGAGGATGTCCAGGTTGTAGACGCGGCGGCGCCCGAACAGGTCGGCGAGCCGGCCGCCGACGAGGGAGCCGACGGCGATGCAGCCGGTGACGATGGCGCTGATCGCCCCGGCCATCCACACGCCCATGTCGTAACTGTCGCGGTAGATGGCCAGGTTGACGGCGATGCTGACGATGAGCGCGGCGTCCAGGTAGGAGGCCATGCCCGAGAGGGCGGCGACCTTCCACAGGTGCTTCGGGATGGGCTGTTCCGGTTGTGCCTGGGCAGCGGGCAAGAATCGGCTCATGATGCGGCTCCTCGCGGCTCCGGGGCCGGGGTCGCAGTGAATATAGGGTTCGGAAAACGTTCCAACAAGTCCCCTTGCGCCATTCGGCGTGAAGAAGTGTCAGCCGTCTTCCCGGTCCCCGGTACCGGTGCCAACATTGCAGGTGGCAGACGACTGAGTCGACCAAAAACGTTTTTGATCCGTGTGGGTGACCGAGCCGCACCCGGAAGGACCGCCGACGTGATCTCTCCCGCGCTCCAGCAGCTCTTCGACGCCCCGCCCCGGGACTTCGGCCCCACCCCGCTGTGGTGGTGGTCGGGCGCCAAGGTCACCCGCGAGCGTCTCGACTGGCAGCTGCGCAGATTCGCGGACGGCGGCGTCCACAACCTCGTGGTGATCAACCTGGCCCCGGCAGGCCCGAGTTTCGGCGCCCGGACCGACGACCCGCCGTGGTTCGGCGAGGAGTGGTGGGACCGCTTCACCGACGCCTGTCGCATCGCCCGGGACATCGGCACCCGCCTGTGGTTCTACGACCAGCTCGGCTTCTCCGGCGCCAACGTCCAAGGCGCCGTCACCCGGCGGCACTTGGCTGCCACCGGCCGCGCACTGCGCTCCCGCAGGGCCACTGTCTCGGGCGGCACGGTCGCCTCGCAGGGTGCTGAAACCCTAGTCGCCGCCTACGACTTGACGGGCCGTCGGCTGCAAGTGGCCCTCGCCCCGGGCTCCTTCCGGATCACAGCTGCGGACGGCACGGACGTCCGGCTCGTCGTCGCCGTCCCCACTGCCTTCGACTACCTCTCCCCGCACGCCGGGGAACTGCTCCTGGACGCCGTCCACCACGAGTACGACCGCCGGGTTCCCGAGTACCTGGGCAACGTCATCGCGGGCAGCTTCCAGGACGAACTGCCCGCCACGAACTCCTGGAGCCCCCGCTTCCCCGAGGAGTTCCGCGCCCGCCGCGGCTACGACCTGCTCGACCATCTGCCGGCCCTGTTCGGCCCGGCGGACGCCCGCGCGGCGAAGATCCGCGCCGACTACTACGCGGTCCGCGCCGAGCTCACCGAAGAGGCCCTCTTCAAGCCCCTCGCGGCCTGGCACGAGGAACGCGGCATGCTCGTCGGAGCCGACCAGAGCAACCCCGCGCGCGCCGGGTTCCCGGCCCAGTCGACACAGCTCTACACCGACTACTTCCGCACCCACCGCTGGTACGGCGCCGTCGGCAGCGACCACCACGGCGACTCCAAGGTCCACTCCTCCATGGCCCACCTCTACGGCCACGAACGCGTCTGGATCGAGGCGTTCCACTCCTCCGGCTGGGGCGGCACCCTCGCCGACACCTACGACTGGCTGCTGCCGTTCCTGCGCAGCGGGGCCAACCTGTACAACCCGCACGCCAGTTACTTCGGCACCGCGGGCGGCTGGTTCGAGTGGGCACCGCCGTCCACCGACTGGCGCCAGCCCTACTGGCAGCAGTACCCGGCGTTCTCCCGCGCCGTCGCCCGGATCTGCTCGATCATGTCCTGGGGCACCTACAGCGCCGACGTCGCGGTCCTGCACCCCACCGCCACCATGCAGGCCCTCCTCCCGCTCGACGCACCCGTCCACCACTTCGGCGACTGCCGCCTCGGCGACGACCACGCCGACGCCGACGAGACCCAGGAGCACTACCTCGGCCTGTGCGGCACGAACAACTGGCTCGGCCCGCGCGTCGGTTCACTGGACCGCCACCGCATCTCCTACGACGTCATCGACGACGCCTCCGTGCAGCGCGCCACGGCAACCGAAGGCGCCCTGCGCGTAGGGGACTTGGCGTACCGCGCCGTACTGCTGCCCTCGGCGAGCGTCCTGGAGGAGGAGACCGCACGCCGACTGTCCCAACTCCTCGACGCGGGCGGCCGGGTGGTGGTCGTGGGCCGTCCGCCCGCCTCGGCCGCCGGACTGGCCGGTGACGACTCCGTCGTGGCGGCCCTGCTGAAGCACCCGCGACTGGAGCGGGCGAGCGACGCCGAGGGCGGAGCGGCGACGCTGGCCGACAACGCCGGACACGCGACCGGCGAGGTGCCACTGCTCGTCAGGAGAAAGGGAGTTGGGGCGGTGGCCCTGGTGACGGGTGCCTTCCCCGACGCCCGCACGCTGCCTGGAGACGCCAACCACGAGGCGGACCCCGCCCGTTACGCCCGCCACTCGACCGTCACCGTGCACGCCCAGGTCGCCGAGGCCGAGATCTGGAACCCGGCGAGCGGCACCCGACAGCCGGCGGACATCACGGTCCGCGACGGCCGCTCGACCATCGCGGTGCCACTGGAGGGCGCCTCCGCCGTCCTCGTCGTATGGCGCGAAGGCAGCCCGCTGACACCCCGGACGGCCGCACCGGCACCGAGGCCGCAGCGGACGACCGACGTCTCGGACGGCTGGGAAGGCCGTCTGGTCCCCACCATGGACAACACCTGGGGCGACCTGGCGCTCCCGGCCGGCACATCCGTCGCCGCACCGCAGATCTGGTCCATGCGCTGGACCGAGACGGACGGCCCCGACGCCAACTGGCAAGCCGCACGGGCGACTTACGGAAACCGGGTCCGCGTCCTGTCTCCGACACCCGCCGCCCGGGCCCCCGAACCACTCGACGGGCCCGGTGTCGAACACGTCCTCGCCGACGCCCTCCCCCTCACCCCCTCGGACGAGGACTGGCGGGTCTCGCTGTACTCGTCGAGCCGAGGGATCCCGGAGCCGGACGGCCTGCTCGGCAACAAGGGGATGGTGAACGAGGAGTTCGTGCGCGTCCCCGTGCCCGGGCCCGGGACGGTCGCCAGGGTCCGGGCGATCGTCGAGACGGACCACCGGGGACCCGCCGAGCTGCATGTGGGCGCCGCGGCCGTCAAAAGAGTGTGGTGGAACGGCGAACTCCTCGACACCGCCGCCGGATACCTCACTACCGCACGCGTGACGGTCGGACGGCCCCGCAACGTCCTCGAATACGAACTGGCCGACGCCGAGGACAGGCCGCTCCTGATCTCCGGCACCGCGGGCACCCCTTTGGGCAGCTACTTCTGCCTGACCCGACCGGGCGGATTCACCCCACGCCCACAGTTCATGTGCCTGCCCGAGGACGTACGACCGCACGGCGGCGTCACCTATCGAGGCCGTCTGCGCGCGTCGGGAGAGGCGGTACTCGTGGTGGGTGCCGCGGTGGGTGTCACCGTGCTGCTCGACGGGGCGGTCGTCGCGCGCCAGGAGAAGGCGGAGTACTACGAGTCCGACTGGGGCGTCGTACCGATGTTCTTCCGCCATCAACTCGCCCTGGAGGAAGGCGAACACGTGCTGGAAGTGGTGGCCGACGCCGCCCACCCGCGCGAGGCGGTGTTCGTCGACTGTGTGGCCCGCACGGAGTCGGCGGTGAACTCCCTGACCAGCGGGGCCGGTTGGGAGGCCGAGACGGGGGAGTGGTGCGGCCGGACCGTCGAACACGAAGGCCGGTGGGGGGAGTTGCAGCACTGCCACGCGGCCGTACGACCGCACCCGCTGCCGGAGACCGAGTGGCTGACCGGCGGACCGGTGCAGGGCGCCGTCGTACTGCCCCTGCGGTCCACGGACACCGTCCGCCCCCGTGCACAGCGCTTCCGCTTCACCGTGCCGCCGGGCACCGTAGCGCTGGACCTGCCACTGGAGTTGGCGGCGAGGGTGCGGGTCGGCGACGGTGGCGAGAGGGCCCTCGACGGCGAGGTGCTGACGCTGGATCGACCAGTGGCGCAGGCCACGGAGTTGGAGATCGTCACCGAGCCCACGGCCGTCCTGCGGGGCGGCTCCGCCTGGCGCGGACCGGTGCGCGTCCGCTGCGTACCGGCGCGACTGCCACTGGGGGACTGGCAGTTGCTGGGGCTGAGCGGCTGGAGTGGTGGGGTGACGTACGCGCGGGAGATGGAGGTGCCGGAGGGGCCGGACCCGGTACTGGACCTCGGGCGGGTGCGCGGCAGTGTGTCGGTCGCTCTCGACGGGGAGCGCGTCGGTGAGGCGTTCTGTCCCCCGTACCGCTTTCAACTCCTGGGCGCCGCAGGGCGGACGGTCCGTCTGGACGTCACGGTCAACAACACCCTCGCCCCCTACCTGGCGGAAGCCACCCCCACCGCCTGGGCCTTCCCGTCCCAGCTCCCGTCCGGGTTGATGGGCCCCGTGACGCTACGAACTCCGGTCTGACGGAGGCCGGGTGGAGTCACGAAGGACGAGGTCGGGGGCGAACACCCTTGTCTCGTGGGCGTGTTCGGCACGGGCCTCCACCTCGTCGAGCAGCATTCCCACGGCAGCCCGGCCCAGCTCCTCGACCGGCTGCCGCACCGTCGTCAGGGTCGTTCCCACGAAGCTCGCTATGTCGAGGTCGCCGTAGCCGACCACCTGCACCTCCTCGGGTATGCGCACCCCCCGCTCACCCAGTCCACGGCACAGCCCGGCAGCGAGGAAGTCGTTGGTGCAGAAGACGCCCTCGGGCAGTTCGTCGAGGCCACGTGCGATCTCCAGGCCGTACGCCACCGTCATCTCGTCGGCGACGATCTGGCGCAGCCGCGCCTCACGCTGGGTGCGGACCGCCTGCCGGGCGCCCTGGTGGCGGTCGGCGCACTGCGCGATCCCGCGCTCGCCGTTCACGACGAGGAGGTCGCGCGCCCCGCGGTCCAGGAGGTGCTGCACAGCGATCCGGCCGCCCGCGATGTCGTCGACGGAGACGGAACACCCGTCCTGGACCGGCAGCGCGCGGTCCGCGAGCACCAGCGGGATACCGCGTTCGCGCAGCCGGGTGAGCCGGGTGGGATCGGCGCCCAGCGGCACCACCACCGCACCGACGGCCCGCTGCTCGATCAGCATCGTGAAGTAGCCCTGCTCCCGCTCGGGATCGTCTCCGCTGTCGCAGAGCACCAGCGAGTAGCCGTGGTCGTAGGCCGCGTCCGCCGCGCCCCGTGCGATGCGCGAGTAGAAGGAGTTGGCCACGTCGGGCAGGACAAGGCCGATCGAGGACGAGTGCCCGGTGCGCAGGCCGGCGGCTCCCGGATGCGGCACGTAGTCGAGGGCGGCGACCGCGTCACGGACCCGCTCGGCGGTGCGGGCGTTGACCCGCTCGGGCCGGTTCAGGACGTTCGACACCGTGGACACCGAGACTCCCGCGGCGGCTGCGACATCCTGAATACGGGCGGGGCGAACCTGGATGACGTCCACCCCCCTCGCTCTGACAGCCGTGCGACCAGGCACGACACGGTCCTCATGGGCGCGGAAAGTCTACCTCGGGGGGTGTTGGAACGTTTTCCGCGGGGTACGGACGCCGAACGCGAACCCGGTCGTGATCAACGGGGCTAGCATGGCGCCATGGCTGAGGGTGTTGGGGCTGAGGGTCCTGTCGAGGGCGACCGCCCGCTGAGGCGCGATGCCGCCCTCAACCGGGAGAAGATCCTGCGTGCCGCGCGGGAGGTCTTCGGTCAGCACGGGCTGGGGGTCACGCTCGACGACGTGGCCCGGCACGCCGGCGTGGGGGTCGGCACCGTGTATCGGCGCTTCCCCGACAAGGACACCCTCGTACGGGCCCTGTTCAAGCAGGATTTCGAGATCCGGCAGCAGTCCGCCGAGCGCGCGCTCGCTCATCCGGACCCCTGGCAGGGGTTCGTCGACTTCCTCACGGAGATGGCGGCCGACCTCGCCGAGAACCGCGGCCTGCACGAAGTGATCATATTGGGGAGCCACAGTTCCGCGCACATGGAGACCGCGCGGGGCGGCATGCTCCCCTTTCTGGAGGCCTTGATCCGGAGGGCCCAGGAGAGCGGAGACCTGCGCCCGGAGATCACTCCCTCCGACATCCCGGTCATGGTGCAGATGGTCAGTTCCGCCAGTCAGTTCACCCAGGGCAGGCGGCCCGACATCTGGCGGCGCTGCATCGAGATCCTGCTGAACGGCGTCCGGCAGCGTCCCGACAACCTTCCCCTGACGACACCGAGCCTGGGCAACGAGACGGTGGAGCAGGTGATGGGGCTGGCCCGGCCGGCCCCGAGACAGGAGTAGCAGGTCCGCCGTACGTACAGACCTGCCATCCGTGTTCTCAGGAGGACGGTCCCCAGTCGTCGCGGCTGGGCGTCGCTGAACTCGGCGTCGTGAGGGGCAGGTTGACGAACGACGCTGTCTGTGGGGAGCGTTCGACCGTGTAGACGCCGCCGGTCAGGTTCGCCGACTCCTGCGGGGTCGGGGCGACGGGGAAGTGGAAGTCCGCCGGCGGCCGGCTGTCGATGGTGATCTGTATGCGGTAACCGGCGGGAATCCTGGTGAAGTTGGACAGGAGCGAGAGGTCGTACCTGGTGGTCTGTCCCGGGGGCACCGGGCGCTGCGACGCTTGCGTGAAGGGGTGGCTCGGTTTGAGCAGGGTGCCGTTCCCGCCGTACCAGCTCTCCTGGGTGTCCAGCGCGCGCTGACTGCCCAGGAGGATTCCGTCGGCCTGCTTGGTCACCGTCCCGTCCGGCGCGACGATGCTCAGCTTGGCGGAGAGTTCGGTCTCCGGTGTCGTCGACTCGGCGTACAGAGTGACGTCGGTCGGGCCGTCCAGCAGCGCCGACTTGGCGAGCGGGGCGGTGGTGTAGGTCAGCGTGTTCGCCGCGGTCGCGGTACTCCAGGTGAGGGTGTCGCTCCCCTGACCGGCCGGCTTGGCGGTGGTGAGGGAGCTCTCGCCGAGGTAGTAGGTCCGGGCGTCGGAGGACAGCGGCCAGGCGGCGCTGTCGACCCAGTTGCTCACGCCGTTCTCGAACAGGTGCAGGGGGGTCGAGGTGTCGGCCATGCCTGTGGGCGCGTCCTTGAGCCAGGTGTCGAACCACTCCAGGCGGATGCCCTGCAGCGTGGCCTCGTTGACGTGTTCTCCGTGCGTCCAGGGCCCGACGATCGCCTGGTACCGGCCCGTGACGGGTTCACCCGAGGTGATCGGATCGGTCAACGGCCGGTGGTAGTAGGCGTTTTGGGCCGCCGCGTAGGCGTCCAGGTTCCCGCCGGGGAAGAGGTCGTTCCAGCCGGCCTCGGACAGCGCCGGAATGTTGTTGGCCACGATCCGCGGCATGAGCTTCTGTACGTCGAGGGCCTGCCAGTACGCGTCGTCGTACGAGCGTGAACCGCCCGAAGCCTGCTGGGCGATGGTCACCGACTGCGGGTCGGTGGCGGGATCGTCCTCGGGGCCGCGCGGCTCGGCCTGGGCGATGCCGGCCACGAAGGGGGTGGGGACACCGCCGTTGGCGGTGAGGTCGTTGTAGAAGTCCGAGTCGGTGCAGAACGGTGTGATGGCCTTGAGCGCGGAGTGCTTGCCCACGGCCGCCGCGGTGAACCACTGGTTGACCCCGAGATAGGAGCAACCGTCAAGCCCCACCTTGCCGTTGGACCCCGCCAGCGTATGGGCGGCCCAGTCGACGAGGTCGGCTCCGTCCTTGCCCTGCCGGTCGCCGAACCAGTCGAGCTGTCCGCCGGACGCGCCGGTGCCGCGCACCGCGGAGGCCACGTAGATGTAGCCCCGCTGCACGAAGTAGGTGCCGCTGTCCGTGGGGTCGGAGCGCTGGGTGCCGTAGGGGTTCTGGGTGAGGAGTACGGGGAACGGGCCCGACGCGCGTGCGCCGGTGCTCGGATCGGTCGGATAGACGACCTCGACGGCGATCTTCACACCGTCGTCCATGGTGACGGTGGTGTGGACGGGCGCGCTCGCCGCGTAGGTGGCGGCGGGCGGCTCCCAGGTGGCCGCGTGCGCGGGGAGGGCGGTGGCCGTCGTCTGTCCGGCCGCGACCAGGAGGAGCACCGCGGCGGTACTGCCGAGCGCGGAGTATCCCTGGGGCGACTTCAGCCGGTCTCTTGCCTTGGACTTCTTCATGCGGCTCCTTGAGGGTGGGGGAGGGTTCCTCGTCATGCCGTCTGCGGGACGGCCTGTTGGCCACGGTTCAGGGCGAAGAGCGGGAACACGACGCGTCCGCGCACCTCGTTGGTCAGCTCGGCCAGCACCAGATAGAAGGCGACGGCGGCCAGGGCGATCTCGACGTAACCGGCGGTGTGCAGCACCGAATCGCTCGGGACGCCCGCACTCGAAGCCCCCAGGTAGGCGATCACCAGCAGCACGATCGTCAGCGTCAGCAGGGCGAACGCGCTCACGGTCACCGCGTTGGTGCCCAGACTGGCGACGGCGAAGACCAGCGTGACGACCAGCCAGGCGAGCAGGAACAGCCCCAGCGACTGCATCACCGCATGACCGCCCTGAGCCGCCGCGGCCTCCGCCGTGGCCCCATGGGCCTTCGCCGCGGCTGCCGCGTTGCCCGCGATGTGCGGTGCGGCCCAGAACTCGATGACGGTGTAACCGAGCCAGAACGCCCCGTACGCCGTCAGGAAGGAAGCCGCGAACGTCGCCCCGGCGGCCAACGCGAAGAAGCCCGCGACGAGTTGGACGATGCCGCCGTAGAAGAAGGTCCCCGCCAGCACGATCGTGCCGTCGGCCGCGTCGATGACGCCGGCGGTGTGCAGGCCCAGGATGAGCGAGCACCACGCGAACCCGGCCGCTCCCACGGCTGTCGCGTGGCCGATGTGGGAGGTGGTACCGGTGGGGACCGGCGGGCTTTGGGCATCGTGAAGCGACACTTCAGTCATGGTGATCACCCTTCTGGAATGCCGACAGCCGGGGCGTCCGACCCGGGCCGTCAACCGAATGGTCGGTAGTTTGGGAAGGGCCGATTGGGACTGTCAAGGGATCGAACCGAAGTGGAAAACGCGCTCTGCGAGGCCTCGGCGACGGCCTTCGGGTAGTTAGGCGTGGCGCGGAGACGGTCCCGGGGCCGGTATCGCCGCAGGTGGGGTGGGGTGTCCACCGTTCATCTCGGAGAGTTGAGAGGTGGGGCTTCCGGGGCCGGAGAAAGTGGAGATATATTCTCCGAAACGAGGAGGGTCGGTGTCCTCGGGGGCGGCCGGGGGAGGAGGCGGCAGGAATGTTCGCACCGGGTGGCTGTGCCGCCCCTTCCCGAGGGCGTTGTCAGTGGGTGCGGGCACACTGGCGGCATGGACTCGATCTCACCCGCCGCGACCGATGTGTCACCCGCCGCCCTTGTCTGGGTGGAGTCGATGGGCGGGCCCCTGATAGTCGTCCCCGTATCCGCGCTGGCCGCGTGGCACGGGTGTACGGAGAGCGGGGTCATGGCGGGCGACGGCACGGCTCCGGACGACTACGACCGGGCTTGCGCGCTGGACGATCCGGCCGGCGTGATCGCTGTCGGCGACAGCGGTGCGCAGGCACTGGTGCTGGCGGACGAACCGGCCACCAGCTGCTATCTGCCGGAGCATCGAGCATTCCTGCGGTGGCTCGGCGCCGATTCCGAGGCCGGCCTGAGGGTGGCGGCGGAGGCGGTGCTCGCAGACCCCGCCACCCCGTGGGAAGAGTGCGGCACATGGGTGTCGGACGGCCCGGCCGTGCTCATGGACTCCGCCGAAGCGGGTGCCGGGCTGGGCGTCGAGTACCCCGGTGGCGGGTTGCCCGCCGAGGCGCAGGTCCCGCTGCCCGCCGGCCGCTGGAGAGTACGAGCCGTCCACATCAAGGCGGACGACGAGAACCGGGTCGGCCTGGTCCACCTGCTGCCCACCGAGGAGGTCTCCGCCTGAGGAACCGGGCGCTACGACGTTCCGCCGGGCGACTGCTACCCGCTTTGTGCGTCGGAGGTGTCCGTGGTGCCTGATTCCTGCGCGTCAATCTCCTTGCCGGGAGCGCCTGTTGGGCCCCCGGCGGGATCCACGGCGTGCCCCGCGCGAAGCTGGTCGGCGGCCCAGCGGGCCCACTCCTGTTCCAGGACCCGTTGGCGAATGCCGTGTTCCAGGACGAGCCTGCCGCACACGGTCAGCATGTCCTTGTCCCAGTCCTCCGTGTCCCGCAGGGCGACCAGGGTGTCGTGCTCCTTGGCCGAGGCCTCCGCGTGGTCGAGGAGTCGCTGTACCGCTTCGTCGCGTGGTAGGAGTCCCAGGAAGAAGGTCTGCAGGAGCATCGGGTTGCGCTGCGGCCTGCTCTCCCGGCTCTCGGTCAGCCAGCGCTCCGTCTCCGCGTGCCCTTCGGGGGTGAGCGAGTACTGCTTGCGCCCCCGGGGGCCCTCCTCCGTCACCTTGATCAGACCTGTCGCGTCCAGCTTGGTCAGCTCGCCGTAGATCTGGCTCTGCTTGGCGGGCCAGACGTATCCGAGCGACGTGTCGAACATCTTCAGCAGGTCGTAGCCGCTGCCGGGGCGGAAGACGAGGAGGCCCAGGAGGGCGTTGCGGAGGCTCATGCGGACAACACTAACCCGTGTCACTCCAATATTGACAGGTCGAAAACTACCCCTGCGGATTCTGTGTGCCGGAGGGGGGGCGCGTGGAGGTCGGACGCGGTCGCAGAGGTTCGTGCAGGTGGGGCCCGTTCGGGTCGGCGGGGGCGGGGCTGCGGTGGACTTTCGTTCAATATTCCGACCTTGACATGTTGTTTGCGGAGCATCTAGCTTCCACCTGTCAAAGTTGGAACGTCGAACTGCGAGGAAACGCATCGTGGGCATCATGGGCTATATGCGTGGGTTCGTCCCATGGATCGTGGCGGGCTTCGTCTCCGCCGTCGACTGGCGCTGGGGCGCGGTGGCCGGCTGTGTCTCCGGCCTCCTGCTGCTACTGCAGGACCGGCGCAGGGGAGTGGCGATGGACGCGATGGTCCTGGAGATCAGCACCATCATCTACTTCGTCATCATCGGAGCGATCGCCTTCAGCTCGCCCGACTCGTCCGTCCAGGACCACAGCGACGTCATTTCCTTCGTCTGGCTCGCTGGAACGGCCTGGGGCAGCATGGCCCTCCGCAGCCCCTTCACGCTCGGGATCGCCCGCCGGCAGACGCCCGAGGAGTACTGGAACACCCCGGGATTCCTCGCCGTCAACAACGCCATCACGGCCGCCTGGGGAGCCGGGTTCACGTTCATCGCCGTCGTACTGGCCATCAGCAACGCCACCGACGCTCCCGCCTGGATCGGCATCACCGCTCATGTCGTCGGCCTGGTCGCCCCCGCGGTCTTCACCTCGATCTATCCCAAGCGGGTCCAGGCGCGACTCGAAGCCCTGCTGGCAGCGGGCGCCTGACCGTCATCCGAAGGAAAATCCCTGTGAGTACAGACAGCACCCCTCCGCACCTCGCCGGAAACTTCGCCCCGGTCCCCGACGAGATCACGGTCACCGACCTGGAGGTGACCGGTGCCGTCCCGCCGGAACTCACCGGCTGGTATCTGCGCAACGGCCCCAACCCGCACGAGGCGGCCTCGGCCCACTGGTTCACCGGCGACGGGATGGTGCACGGGGTCCGCCTCGACGGCGGCCGGGCGACCTCGTACCGCAACCGCTGGGTCCGCACGTCCACCCTCGCCACGGGCGCCCAGGTCTACGGCCGCGACGGCGGGATGGACCTCGCCGCGGGCGTCGCCAACACCCACGTCATACGGCACGCGGGCCGCACCCTCGCCCTCGTTGAGACGTCCTTCCCGCAGGAGTTGAGCTGTGAGGCCGGGCGCGAACTGGACACGGTCGGCCCCTACGACTTCGACGGACGCCTGCGCACCCCGATGACCGCCCACCCGAAGACCTGCCCGGTCACCGGTGAGCTCCACTTCTACGGGTACGGAGGGCTGTCGGCGCCCTATCTGACCTATCACCGGGCCGACGCCAGTGGCGAGTTGACCGTCAGCCGGCCGATCGACGTCCCGGCGCACACGATGATGCACGACTTCTACCTGACCAGGAACCATGTCGTCTTCATGGACCTGCCCGCCGTGTTCAGCATCGAGCGGGCCATGGATCCGGACGGAGGTATGCCGTACGTCTGGTCCGACACCTACGGAGCCAGGCTCGGCGTGCTGCGCCGGGACGACCCGCACGGGGACATCCGCTGGTTCGACATCGACCCGTGTTACGTCTTCCACACCCTCAACTCCTTTGAGGAGGACGACGGTCGGCGCCTCGTCCTGCTGGGCATGCGCTACCCGTCGCTGCGGGACGGCGTCACTGTGGCGACGGCGGCCCACCTGTGGCGGTGGACGATCGACCTCGCCACCGGTGCCGTCGCGGAGGAGCAACTCGACGACCACCCGGGCGAGTTCCCCCGCATCGACGACCGACTCGCGGGCCTCCCGGCGGAGTTCGGTCACGTCACCGCGGCGCCCGTTCCGGAGCTTCCGCAGTACGACCCGAACGAGTCGCGTGCCGCGATCCACCGGTACGACCTCCGCAAGTCGAGCGTCGCCAGTCACTACTTCGCTCCGGGACGCTTCCCGGGCGAGGCGGCCTTCGCCCCCGCCGACGACCGACCCGGCGGCCCCGGCTGGCTCATGACGTATGTCTACGACGCCTCGACCGACCGGAGCGACCTGGTGATCCTCGACGCCGACAACCTCGCACGGGAGCCGGTGGCCACCATCCACCTGCCCCGACGGGTACCCGCCGGATTCCACGGCAGTTGGCTGGCGGACGCCTGACCCATGTGAACGGTGAGCCGTCCTCCGGGCCCCCGTGCTCGGAGGACGGCTCCCGCCGAAGGCGGTGAAGAGCCGGACGGATACCGAAAGGGATCGTGTGATGGGGGAAGTCGCCGAAGCGGCGCGCTGGGAGGACGTCCTGCTGACGCGTGCGGCTCAGTCCGGTGAAGTCGCCGCGCTGGGGCACCTGTTGGAGCGGCACCGGGGCGGAATGCGCGCGGTGGTCCTCAGCATTCTGGGGCCGGGCGCGGATGCCGACGACGTGATGCAGGACGCGGCGCTGACGGCGCTGCTGCGGATCGGCGATGTCCGTGATCCGGAGGCCGTGGGGGCATGGCTGCGGATGATCGTGCGCAACGCCAGCCGGTTGGTGCTGCGGGAAGCGGGGCTGGTCCGGCCGGTGAGTGAACTGCCTGCGGCGACGGCTCAGTTGGGGCCGGAGCAGTGGCTTGAGCGGAATGCGCTGCGGGACTGGGTCTGGGAGGCCCTGGCCGAACTCTCCCCGGCGTTGCGGATGCCTCTGCTGCTGCGTTACTTCGCCGCCGAGGCCACCTCGTACGAGCGGATCGCGGTCGCCTGCGGGATTCCGGTCGGTACCGTGCGCAGTCGGCTGAGCCAGGGCCGCGCCAAGATGGCGACCGTCCTCGCCGCCACGGCGGACACCCCGCACGGCCCCGCCGAACAGCGGATCCGCGCGGGACGCGTCGAGGCCTACGAATTGCTCGCCGCGGCCGACGGAGATGCGGTCCCCGTCTCTGTCCCCGCCTCGGCCCGCACTTGAGGTTCACGGGCCCGGTTCAGAGTTCCGCGCCGGACTCCTCGCTCGATTCCCCGAAGTAATGGCCCTCTTCGATGTCCGGGACCAGGTCGGGGTGCGTCGGCGTCCATCCGGTGAGTTGCCGGGTGAGGGCGCTCGACGCCGGGTTGTCGATCGGGACGAACGCGGCCAGGAAACCGGCGAAGTGCCGCCTCGCCTCCTCGGGCGTCAGGCTGACGGCCGGGACCTTCAACCTGCGGCCGATGGCCCGCGCGACCTCGCGGAACGGCACCCCTTCCTCGGCGACCGCGTGCAGGCGCGTGCCGGCCGGGGCGGATTCCAGGGCCAGTCGGTACAGGGTCGCCGCGTCGCGTCTGTGCACCGACGGCCACCGGTTCGATCCGTCGCCGACGAAGGCGGACACGCCTGTCGTACGGGCGACGCCGATGAGCGCCGGGACGAATCCGCGTGCGTCCCCCCGGCCATGCACGGTCGGTGCCAGCCGTACGGAGGACGAGCGCGTCCCGTGCTCGCTCAGGGCGAGGACGGACAGTTCGACCTGGAGCCGCGGGGCCGTGACGACGGTCGGGACAGTCGGGGTCTCTTCGGTGAGCAGCTGCCCCGGGGTGCGGCCGAGGACCCCCGAGGTGACCACGAACGGCCTGTCCGTGCCTGTCAGTTCGGCGCCGATCGCCTGCACCGCGGCGAGCTCGGTCCTCGCGCGGGCGGCCGGGTCGGTGGTCTCGGAGATGTGCTGGTTCGCGGCGTAGACGACACCGTCCGCCGCCGCGGCGCCGGCGCGCAGGCTGTCCGTGTCCGCGATGTCACCGCGGTGCACGGCCGAGCCGGATCGCGTCAAAGCCTCGGCGGCCGAGTCCGAGCGGGCGAGGCCGAGGACGTGATGCCCCGCTCCGAGGAGTTCGCGAACGACGGCGGATCCGATGTAACCCGTCGCGCCCACAACGAAAACACGCACAGTGGAAATCCCTCAGATCGGTCCGGGTCGACCCGACAGCGAAGGGCGGCGGGCTCGCGGACCACGTTAGGGACGGCGGCGCGCTGGTGTCCAAGGCCTGTGGGGCATACGGCGATACGCGGGAGGCATGGCCTGGTGAGGGGACGGTGCGAGACGTCTACGGCGCCGGGACCCATGACCTTGGGTCCCGGCGCCGTAGACGTCTCGTCGGGTCAGTTGATGTGGTAGCTGTCTCCGTAGACCTTCCAGGACAGCGGCGTGTTGAGGTCGAAGTTGCCGTTGCGGAGGAAGACGCGCTGTTCGGTGTCGACGCGGGTGGTGTCGCTGTGCGCCTCCTCCTGCTTCATGGCCCACACGCGTGCGTCGAGGAAGGCGTTCAGGTACGTCGTCTCGTTGCCGCCCTGGGCCGGCGGCTTGGCCGAACGCAGGGCGCGGGCGCGGATGTTGCGGAAGCTGGTGGGGTCGTCGCCGTCGCCGTGCATGACGATGGCGTCGTAGTACGTGAACTGGCCCAGCACGCGGAGCCCGTCGGTCTTGCCCTGACTGACGGCGGGGTTGAAGTACACGCGGTCGCGTTCGTCGTTCTGCGCCTGCTGGAACACCGTGTCCTGCGCCGCGGTGCGCCAGTCCTTCGGGAAGTTCGGGTCGAGGCCGGAGTGCGAGTCGGTGCCGTTGACCGAGCGGAGCGCGGGCAGGTACTTGGCGAGGACGTTGCCGGGCTTGCGGGACGCGTAGAGCTGGACGAGGTCGAGCATGTCGCCGGTGCCGGAGCAGAAGCCGATGATCCCGGCGGTGTAGCCGCGGCCGTCGCCTATGTCCTCGATGTACTTGTACTGGGCCTTCCAGTCGAGGGAGGAGTTCTCCGCGCTCGACACCAGCTTCATGGCGATCTCCTTCTTCGCCGGGTCGTCGAGGCCGATCGCCCGGACCGCCGGAGTGGCTGCCGAGGCCTGCGGAGTGCGCAGCAGAGGTACTGCCGTGAGCGACACGCCGAGGAGCGCGAGGAGCGTCCGGCGCGAGGGGCTCGCCGGCTCGGGGGTCGCTGAGGCACGGAACGGTTGGACCACTGGGACTCCAAATGGTGGTGGGGGGTGGGGAGTTGGTCGTGCCGTCGAACTGATAGGAAACTTAACTATCAGAGGTTCGGCGAGGACGGCACCCACCAGGAGTCAAGTTCGTAGATATGAACGAGAGTCGTGTGTCTGTGCGAGGGTGATGCTTGACGGTTTGCCCGCCCTTGTCGCACCGGCCGCCTGCTCAGGTTGGCGCCCCGCTCGTGGCTCTGCCACTCGTGGCACTCACGAAAAGGGAACCGCCATGTCCGCGCTGTACACCACCGAGGCCCTGTCGACCGGCGACGGCCGTAACGGCGAAGTCCGTTCCCTCGACGGCGTGTTGGACGAAGCCCTCGCGGTCCCGAAGGAGATGGGCGGCCCCGGCGGCGACCGGACCAACCCCGAGCAGCTCTTCGCCGCCGGTTACGCCGCCTGCTTCCACAACGGACTCCGCCTGATCGCGAGCGGTCAGGGGGTTCGACCGGGCGCCTCCACCGTCCGGGTGAAGGCCACCCACGAGGTGTGCCCGTGCTCCAACGGCACCCGCGGCACCATCGACGTGACCCTCAGGGCCACGGTCCAGCAAGGGAGGACACGCGACAGCAGGCCTCGCGCTTCCCGACAGCGCGAGGCCTGTGGGCAGCGGACGCGGGCTAGGATGCGGCTGCCGAAGATCAGGAGACGCCATGGCACCAGGGACAGGACGCGGCGCGGGAGCCGCACCGCGCAGTGTGGACGTGGCCCGACTGGCGGGCGTGTCGCAGAAGACGGTGTCCCGGGTCATGAACGACGAGCCGTACGTCTCCGCGGACGTACGCCGTCGGGTCCTGGCCGCGGCCGAGGAACTCGGCTACCGCTCGAACAACGCGGCCCGCGCACTGGCCTCCGGACGCACCCGGTCCATCGGCGTCGTGACGCTCGGGACCGCCCTGTACGGACCCGCCTCGCTGCTCATGGGTATCGAGCGAGCCGTGCGCGACACCGGTTACGCGCTCCGTGTGGTCAACACGGTGGAGGGCGAGTCGACGGGCATCGCCGGTGCCGTCGACTCACTGCTCGACCAGGGCGTGGACGGCATCGTCATCTCCGAGCCGATCGACGAGGAGGACGGCGCGGACCTGTCCGCGCGGGTCGATGTGCCGGTGCTCGTCCTCGGCGCGCCGCCGCCCTTCGTCGCGCCCCATGTGGTGACGGCCGGGATCGTGTCCAGCCGACTGGCTCGGGCCGCCACCGAACATCTGCTGGAGCTCGGCCACGCCACGGTCCATCATCTGGCGGGACCCCAGCGCTGGTACTCGGCCCGGGACCGGCTCGAAGGCTGGCGGGCGGCGCTCGCCGCGCACGGCCGGGCGGAACCGCCGGTCGTACAGGGCGACTGGTCGGCGGCCTCCGGCTACGCGGCCGGTCGCGCACTGGCCGAAGACCCCGGCGCCACCGCGGTGTTCGCCGCCAACGACGACATGGCGATCGGCCTGATCCGGGCCCTGACGGAGGCCGGCCGGCGGATCCCTGAGGACATCAGCGTGGTCGGCTTCGACGACACCCCGGTCGCCGCCTATGTGACTCCGCCGCTGACGACCGTACGGCAGCCGTTCGACGCGATGGCGCGGACCGGCCTCCGGCTTCTCGTGCACGCCATCGAGAACCCGCAGGCACCTCCGCTGCCGATGTCCGACCCGCCGGTGGAACTCGTCGTCCGCGCGTCGTCGTCGGCGCCGCCTCGCTAGGCTCTCGGGGCATGAAGGTTCGGCACAAGGCGCGGGTCGTGCTGCTCGACCACGGTCAGCTGGTGTTCCTGAAGCGGGGCTGGCCGGGCGGCGACTCCTACTGCACGACCGTCGGCGGGAGCGTCGAGCCCGCCGACGCGGACCTCGAAGCGGCGCTGCGCCGCGAGGCGATGGAGGAGATCGGTGCCACGATCGGTCCCGCCACCGAGTTCCTCACGCTGACCGAACCGGGCGGCACGACTACTGTCGTACAGCACTACTTCCTGGCCGACCTGCTCGACATGGACCCGGGCCGCCGGCACGGTCCCGAGCTCGACGACCCCGACACGGGCGACTTCGAACCGGTCCGGGTGGCGCTGAGCCGCCCCGCCGTGGCGGCCCTCAACCTCCAGCCGGCCGAGCTCGCCGACTATGTGCTCCGACATGTCGACGCGTGGGGCGCCGCCTGACGGTCGCCGTGGTGGGAAGACCGTACGCCGATGGAAGGCTGTACTACGGCGTCAGTACGACCTTGCCGGCGACCGTGCCCGACTCGGCGAGGCGCAGGGCGTCGGAGACGCGGGCCAGCGGCAGTCGGGCCGCGATCTGCGGTGTGACCTCGCCGCGCTCGACGGCCGCGAAGACCTGTGAGAGGTCGGTGCGCAGCTGGGCCCGGAACCGGTTCTTGTTCAGGGCGCGCCCGGCCCAGACGTTGAAGAAGTACGCGTGGCGGCCGTTGGGCAGCGTGTTCCACGTCCAGACGCGGCCGAGGATCTTGAGCACGGGCAGCTGCTTGGAGCCCTCGTCGTCGCGGGTGGAGGCGCTGCCGTAGGAGACGAGGGTGCCGCCGGGGGCGAGGAGGCGCCAGGAGCGGACGACGCTCGGGCCGCCGACGTGGTCGAAGACGGCGTCCACCCCGCGCGGGGCGAGGTCGCGGACCCGGGCGGCGAGGTCCGGGGTGCGGTAGTCGATGGGCTCGACACCCTGGTCGCGCAGTGCGTCGTGGTGGCGCGCCGACGCCGTGCCGATCACGTGCACGCCTGCCGCGCGGGCGAGTTGGACCAGGACCGTGCCGACTCCGCCGTTGGCGCCGTGCACCAGGATCGTCTGGCCCGCGCGGACCCGGGCCTTGCGGTGCAGCATCTGCCAGGCGGTGATGCCGTTGACCACCACGGTCTCGGCCTCCGCCGCGCCGACCCCGGCCGGCACCGGCACCACGTCGGCCGCGTCGACCAGCACATGGCTGGCCCAGCCGCCGACCTTCACCAGTGCGGCCACCCGGGTGCCGACCAGGCCCGGCTCCACGCCGGTGCCGGTGCTCTGGACCGTACCGACCAGGTCGTAGCCGGGGACGAAGGGGAACGGGGGCTGGTCGTAGTACCGGCCGCGGCGCATCTGCTGCTCGGCGAAGGAGACCCCGGTCGCCTCCATCCGGATCACGACCTGGCCGGGGCCCGCGACGGGGACGGCTCCGTGCCGGACCTCCAGGCCCTCGGGCTCGACCTTGCCCGGCAGGACGACCTCGACGAGTGCGTCGGTGGTGTTGTTCATGGCGACCTCCACTGTGAGCTGCGGCGAGCTATGCGCTTTCGTGTTCGTTATAAGTTCTAACGCACGCTAGAAGGGGTCGTCAAGTGCAATCGTGATACCTTCTAACTGAAGCGTGAGCATGTAGTCCCGTGAGTGTGGAAGGCGGCCGGTCATGGCGGAAACAGGCACGAGGACTCCGCGTGAGCGCTACCGCGACCAGGTGCGTACGGAGATCAAGGACCACGCGCGGGAGCAGATCGCCACGGCGGGCGCCTCGGCGCTCTCCCTCAACGGCATCGCCAAGCGGATGGGCATGAGCGGACCCGCGCTCTACCGGTACTTCGCCAGCCGGGACGACCTGATCACCGAGCTCGTCCGGGACGCGTACCGAAGCCTCGCCGACGCCTTCCGCACGGCCGCCGAGACCGGCACCGACCTGCCCGGACTGGCTCACACCCTGCGGGCGTGGGCCCTCGACGACCCCCAGCGGTACTTCCTCGTCTACGGCACCCCCGTCCCCGGCTACCACGCGCCCGACGACATCACCGGCATCGCGTCCGAGATCATGACGGTCCTGCTGAACGCCTGCGCCGCCGCAGGGCAGGCGGACGTCCCCGCAACGCCGTTCGAGGCGCATCTCGCGGACCACCGCGACTGGGCGGGCGGCCACCCCACCCCTCCCGCGGTCCTCCACCGGTCCCTGACCTTCTGGACCCGCCTGCACGGCGTCCTGTCCCTGGAACTCGCTGGTCACTTCACCGGCATGGGCTTCGACCCGGCCCGGCTTTTCGCGTCCGAACTGGCGGGGCTGGTGGAGCAGCGGGGGGAGTGAGGCCTGCCGTACGGTGACGAGGGCAGGACCGGCGCAGGCGCTCTTCGCCGCGCCGCCCAACTCCCCGTCCATGTGGGACGGTTCCCATTGATTGGCGGCTCGGGAAGGGCTGCCAATCAACTTCCGGCCCGGTGGACTCGGTGCAGTGGGGGAGGTCGTCCCGCGTCCCCTTGGGGGAGGGGCGCGGGACGTTCGGCCGACCGCGGAGGCCACAGGCCACAGCAGGCAGTAAGAGGTCATAGGGGGCAATCGGCATGGGGCGTCCGGAGAGTCCGCTGGATCCTGAGGCCGGACCGGTGCAGCGGTTGGCGTACGAGTTGCGTCAACTGCGGCGGGAGGCCGGGGGGATCACGTATCGGGTGATGGCCGGCCGGGTGGACTTCTCGGCGGCCACGCTGTCGGAGGCCGCGGCCGGTGAACGCCTTCCGTCCCTGGCTGTCGTTCTTGCCTACGTCCGGGCCTGCGGCGCGGATTCCGGTGAGTGGGAAGGGCGTTGGCGGCGGACGGCCGATGAGGAGGCCGGGCGGCCCGAGGAGGACGAGGGGGCCACGCCGCCGTACCGGGGGCTGGCGCGATTCGAGCCGGGTGACAGCGGCCGTTTCTTCGGGAGGGATCAACTGGTCGCCGATCTCGCGGAGTTGGCGCTCGACAACCGGTTCGTGGCCGTCGTCGGTACGTCGGGCAGTGGCAAGTCGTCCCTGCTGCGCGCCGGTCTGGTCCCGGCGTTGCGTGGTGAGGCCTGGCCGGGTGTCCGCCCGGTGGCCGTACGCATCCTCACGCCCGGCGAGCATCCGGATCGTAGGCATGCCCGGGCGCTGGTTCCTGCCGAGAGCACGGAGGACGGGGACACGTGGGTGATCGTGGACCAGTTCGAGGAGGTCTTCACGCTCTGTCAGGACCCCGCCGAGCGGGCCCGTTTCCTGGACCGGCTGCTGGCGGCCTCCCGGCCCGGCGGGCGGCTGCGGGTGGTGATCGCGGTACGCGCGGACCTCTACGGGAGGCTCGCCGAGCACCGCGGCATCGCGGACGCGCTGCGCGGTGCGAGCCTGCTCGTCGCCCCGATGAGCACGGCTGAACTGCGCGAGGCCGTCGTCAAACCCGCCACGGCGCAGGGTCTGACCGTGGAGCGGGCCCTGACCGACCGGATCGTCGCGGACGTGTCCGACCGGCCCGGCGGGCTTCCGCTGATGTCCCACGCGCTCCTCGAAACGTGGCGCCGCCGGCGGGGCCGCACGCTGACGCTCAAGGGGTACGAGGCCGCCGGCGGTGTCCGGGGTGCGATCACCCAGACAGCCGAGGACCTCTACGGCAGCCTCTCCCCGCAGGAGGCCGTGCTCGCCCGCCAGGTGATGCTGCGGCTGATCGCTCCGGGCGAGGGCAGCGACGACGCCGGCCGTCCCGCCCGCCGTGCCGAGCTCGACACCGACGGCACCGGTGACACGGCTGTTGTGCTGGACCGGTTGGCGCGGGCCCGGCTGATCACCCTCGACGACGACACCGTCGATCTCGCCCACGAGGCACTGATCACCGCGTGGCCCCGGCTGCGCGAATGGATCGACCGCGACCGCGAGGTGCTGCGACGGCACCGATTACTCACCGAAGCGGCCGACACCTGGGAGCAGTTGGACCGTGACGCCGGTGCCCTGTATCGGGGGGCGCGGCTGACCGCGGCCGAGGAGATCTTCACCGCCTCCGGGAGCGTCGACCAACTCACCCAGCCGGAAAGGGCGTTCCTCACGGCCAGCCTCCGGACGCGGGACGCCGAGGAGCGCGTGGCGGCTCGTGCGACCCGCCGACTGCGGTCCCTGATCGCTGCGTTGGCCGCGCTGCTGGTGGTGGCGGTCATCGCGGCCGGGCTGGCGTTCGACCAGCGGCAGGGTGCCGTCAGCGCGCAGCGCACGGCGTTGTCCCGGCAACTCGCCGCCCAGTCGGCGGCGTTGCTGGACACCAACCCCGACTTGGCCTCGCTGCTCGCGGTTCAGGCATACCGTACGAGCCCCGGCACCGAGGCCGTCGGCAGCCTGTACACGGCTGCCGCGTTGCCGTTGCTGCACCGCCTGACCGTCTACCGGACCGTGTGGTCGGTGGCGTTCAGCCCGGACGGCCGCACCCTGGCCACCGCGACCGATGACAAGAGCATTCGGCTGTGGAACACCGCCACCGGAACACAGCGGGCCACGCTCGACGGGCACGGCGGTGCGCAGGACACGGTGGCGTTCGCTCCCGACGGCAGGACACTGGCCTCCGGTGGGGAGGACGGCGTGCAGCTCTGGGACGTGGCCACCGGCAGGGTCCGCGCCAGATTGCCAGGCCACGGCAACGCACAGGTGTTGGCGGTGGCCTTCAGCCCGGACGGCCGTACGATCGCGGCTGCGGCGGACACGTCGGTGCGTGTGTGGGACGTGGCCTCGGGGAAGGTCCGTGCCACGCTCAAGGGCCACACCGACCTCGTCTGGTCGGTGGCGTTCAGCCCCGACGGTCACCTGCTGGCCACCGGCAGTGGGGACGGCACGGTGCGTCTGTGGGACGCGGCCACCGGCCGGGCGCAGGTCACGCTGGCGGGCCGCGCCGGGCAGGTACGGTCCGTGGCGTTCAGCCCCGACGGGAAGACGCTCGCCGCAGGCGTCGGCCGTACCGCCCGGACCTGGCCGGTGGGGTCCGCGGCTCTGTCTCTCCACGGCGGGAACAGCGCCGGCCACATCGTGCGCACGGGTCACACCCGCCAGGTGATGTCGGTGGCGTTCAGTCCCAACGGCCGCACCCTGGCCACGACCGGGAGCGACAGGACCCTGAGGCTGACGGAGCTGGCCACCGACGACAGCCGGACCGTCGCCACCAGGCACACGGACACCGTGATGTCGGCGGCCTTCAGTCCGGACGGCCGCACCTTGGCCACCGGCAGCGAGGACGGTACGGCCTGTCTGTGGCAGCCGGAGACCGGTCAGGCCGGTATGACCGTCAACAGCCGTACGGGACCGATCCGTTCGGTGGCAGTCAGTCCGGACGGCCGCGTCCTGGCCGCCGCCGGCGACGACGGGAAGACCCGGCTGTGGAACACGGCCACCGGAACGCTCCGGGCCACCCTCGCCGGCCGGACATCTGCTGTGAGGTTCGTCGAGTTCAGCCCGGACGGCCGCACCCTGGCCACGGGCGGCGTGGACGGAACCGTACGGCTGTGGGACACGCGTACGGCGACCTCCCGCCTGGTTCTGCCGTACCGGTCAAGCGTCTGGTCGATGTCCTTCACCCCGGACGGACGCAGCGTGATCAGCCGTTACGACGACGGCGAGCTGCGGCAGTGGAACACGACCACCGGCAAGGCGCGCGCCCTCACCACCCGGCACACCAAACCCGTGTGGTCCGTCGCCGTCAGCCCCGACAACCGCACTCTCGCGACCGGCGCGTACGACCACACGATCCTGCTGCAGGACCTCGTCACCGGCACCACCCGGGCCACCCTCACCGGTCACACCAGCACCGTGAAGTCGCTGGCGTTCAGCCCCGACGGGCGGATCCTCGCCAGCAGCAGCGAGGACCGCACCGTACGCCTCTGGGACACCGCCACCGGGAGGCAACGGGCCGTTCTGACCGGCCACGGTGACCAGGTGTGGGCGGTGGCCTTCAGCGTCGACGGCCGCACCGTCGCCAGCGGCAGCGAGGACGGCACGGTACGTCTGTGGGACGCGGCCACCGGCCGGGCACGGGCCACGCTGACCGGCCACACCGGGCCCGTACGGACCCTGGCCTTCAGCCCCGACGGTCGCACCCTCGCGACCGGCAGCAGCGACGGAACCGCTCGGCTGTGGAACCTGGTGCTGCTCGACCCACGGCAGGCCATCGACAAGATCTGCGCCGCCGTGCACCGTGACTTCAGGCCGCTGGAACAGTCCACCTACCTCGACGGCCACCGAGACACGGCCTGCCCCACCTGAACCACGTCCACAGCGCGGGCGTCACGTACCTGACCGCCCGCTGACCCGACCGGCTGGCTCCAGGGACCCCGACGGTGTGGCGGCGCCGTTGTGAAGATCAGGTTGGGGACACTCGCGGTCCGGCGCCGCGCGGGCGGCGGGTTCCCTGTCTGGCTGGAGAAACGTGGTGCGACTTCCCCTGCTGCGGACCGTACTGGCGGCCTCGGTGCTCGTGGCGTCCGGAACGGCCGCCGCCGCCCCGGTCAGGGCGGACGGCAAGCCCCGGGCCGTCGACGATCTCGCGCGGTACGTCAACCCGTTCGTCGGCACCGCCCCCGGCGGCCCCGACTTCGGACACGGCGGCGGCGCCGGCAACACCTTCCCGGGGGCCTCGGCTCCGCTCGGCGGGATGCAGTGGAGCCCCGACACCGTGACGTACCAGCACGGCGGCTACTCCTACGGCGACAACCGCATCCGCGGCTTCAGCCTCGCGCACATCTCCGGAGCCGGCTGCGCCGCCTACGGCAACGTCCCCTTCATGCCCACCCAGGACGCCGTACCGCCGGCGTACGCCACGTTCTCGCACGCCAACGAGCAGGCTGAGCCCGGCAGTTACCACGTCACCTTCGACAACGGCATCGGCACCGACCTGACCACCACCCAGCGCTCGGGCATCGCCCGCTTCACCTACCCGGCGGCCGACACCCGCCCCGCAGCGGTGAGCATCGACGCGGCGAAGGCGTTCACCGCGGCCACCGGATCGGTCGACATCGGCACCAACACCCTGTCCGGGTACAGCGACAGCGGCGCCTTCTGCAAGTCCAAGAACCGCTACCGGCTCTACTTCCACGCCACCTTCGACCAGCCCTTCGCCGAGTCCGCCCACCCGGACGGCAGAGCAGGCGCGGCCATGGTCACCTTCGCCCCCGGTGTGCGCACGGTGACCGCCCGGGTCGGCGTCTCCTTCGTCGACGTCGAGGGTGCCCGCCGCAACGCACTCACCGAGCAGGCGGGGCGGTCGTACGACACCGTCCGGCAGGCCGTGCGCGCCGACTGGAACACCTGGCTGAACCGCGTCACCGTCGGCGGCGGTACGGACGCCCAGCGCCGCGTCTTCTACACCGCGCTCTACCACGCCCTCCTGCACCCCAGCGTCTTCAGCGACACCGACGGCCGCTACACCGGCATGGACGGGCTCGTCCACCGCACCCGCACCGGGCATGTGCAGTACGCGAACTTCTCCGGCTGGGACGTCTACCGCTGCCAGGTCCAGCTGCTGGCGCTGCTCGCCCCGCGCGAGGCCTCCGACATCGCGCAGTCCGTCCTCGACCAGGGCCTGCAGGCCGGGTACTTCGACCGCTGGACCCTCGCGAACGGCGGCAGCGGTGTCATGGTCGGCGACCCGCTGCCCGCCATCGCGTCCGCCGTCCATGCCTTCGGCGGCACCGACTTCGACGCCGACGTCCTGCTGCGCACGGCCCTCGCGGACCGCCAGGACGACCGCCAGCGGCCCGGCCACACGCAGTACGACACCCTCGGCTACGTCCCCGCCGGCACCAAGGGGGTGTGGGGCTCGGTCTCCACCACCCTCGAATACGCCGTCGCCGACTACGCGCTGGCCCAACTCGCCCACCGGCTGGGGGACTTGACCGCGTACGGCACCTTGCTGCGGGCCTCCGGGAACTGGCGCAACCTCTTCAACCCCGCCACCGGATACATCCAGCCCCGCGCCGCCGACGGCACCTGGCCGGCCTTCACCCCGGCCCAGAAGACGGAGTACGTGGAGGGCAACGCCGCCCAGTACACCTGGATGGTGCCGCAGGACCTGCCGGGACTGTTCGCGGCCATGGGCGGCGACTCCGCCGTCACCGCCCGCCTCGACACCTTCTTCAGCAGCCTCAACGCGGGCGCGTCGGAGCCCTACGCCTACCTCGGCAACGAGCCCTCCTTCGGGACCCCTTGGGCGTACACCCACGTCGGCCACACGGACCGTGCCGGGGCCGTCGTCCACCGCGCGCTGTCCACGATGTTCAGCGACGTACCCGGCGGCCTCGTCGGCAACGACGACCTCGGCGCCATGTCGTCCTGGGCGGTGTGGGCGAGCCTGGGCCTGTACCCCGAGGTCCCCGGCAGCGCCCAACTCACCCGCACCGCACCCCTGTTCACCACCGCCACCGTCCACCGGGGCGACGGCACCACGCTCACGGTCGGCTCCGCGTCGCCCAGGCACACACTCCGGCAGCCGCCGAGGCACTCACTCCGGTAGCGGGCTTCGCACGCGACGGGCCGCCGGTCCGGGAGCGGCCGTCACCTCGGTCGGTGCGAGTGCGCCGTGCGGTCCGTCGCACTCCACCACCACACGCACCGGCGCGCCGCACTCGGTGTGCCGGACGTCGAGGACCTGCCCCCCGGGGTCGGCGGCATGCGTCTCACCCCACTGCCGAAGAGCCATGAGGATCGGCCACAGATCGCGGCCCTTGCCCGTCAGCCGGTACTCGTTGCGCGTCCGGCTCCCCGCCTCCTGGTAGGGCACGGTCGTCAGGATGCCCGCCGCGACCAGCTTGCGGAGCCGGTCGGACAGCACCGCGTCGGACAGCCCGATATGGCGCCTGAAGTCGTCGAAACGGCGGACCCGGATGAAGGCGTCCCGCAGGATCAGCAGGGTCCACTTCTCGCCGACGAGATCGAGCGTGCTCTGGACCGGGCAGTTCTCCGTGCTCACATCGAGCCATTCCATGCCGCCACCATAGCCACCTGGCTCTGTCGTTGACAGTCAGCTGCGACTGGATCTAGCTTCTATCGAAGAAGCCAGCAGAGGAGGCAGTACCGCATGGGACGGTCACGCACGTACGAGTGGCAGGACCCGGGGATCTCGGCAGCCGCCGTAGGAAAGACCACGGGTCTGGAATTCCTGCGGGAAGTGATCGCCGGACAGCTCCCCGCGGCGCCCATCGGCGCCACCCTGAACTTCACCGTCGACGAGGTGGAGTTCGGGCGCGCGGTGTTCTCCCTGATTCCGGGGGAGGAGCACTACAACCCCATCGGCAGCGTGCACGGCGGGGTCTTCGCCACCCTGCTCGACTCGGCGGCAGGCTGTGCCGTGCAGTCCACGTTGCCCGAGGGCATGGGCTACACCTCGCTCGACCTGACCGTGAAGTTCCTGCGCCCGGTCACCGCCGACACCGGCCGGATCCGCGCCGTCGGCACCGTCCTCAACGGCGGACGGCGCACCGCGCTCGCCCAGTCCCAGCTGTTCGACGAGAAGGACCGGCTGCTCGCCCACGCCACCAGCAGCTGCCTGCTGTTTCCCGTGCCCTGACCGGAAACAGTCGTAGAAGAGGAGTCCGCCTGTCCCCCGCGCAGGCGGATCCGTACCGTCAACTCCCTTGATCCTCACGGACTCGGGCCTTGCAGGCACGCTGTGAAGTTTGCCGCAAGCCGTTGCCGTGGTGGTATGGGGAGAAGTACGTACGTGGATGTGACACAGCGGGATCGTGAGGGCGTATGGCGGTCGGGGTGACCGGGGCGTATGAGCGCATGCTGACCGTGGCGGTCGCGGCGCTGCACGAACGGGATCCCGCGCGGTTGTGGCCCATGGTCGCCGCGGCGCTGCCGGGCCTTTGCGGGGGCGAGGCGCTGATCTACAAGCTCGGCGAGTGGACGGACCGCACCGGCGCGATGGGGCTCTCGCCCGCCGCCGCGGCACACCTCGGGCGGATCGACGACGAGGCGATGACGGTGCTGCGCCGGGGCTACCCCTTCGCGGACCACTACTTCACGGCCGGTGCCGCCCGCCGCCCCGGAACCGCCCACCGGGTCGCCGGGAAAGGCTGGGCCGACAGCCGCACCGCGGGCACGATCAGCCGCCTGATGGACGCCGACCACGTCCTGGCCATCCCGCTGCCGGGCACGGCCACCCCGGTCACCGGCGCCCTCGTCTACCGGGCCGGCGCCGACTTCACCGAGGACGACGTCCGGGCCGCCGAAATGATCCAGCCCCTCCTGGCCGGCGTGGAACAGCAGCGGCAACTCCTCGAACGCTGGCGCGCCACCCAGGCCCCGCCCGAGATGCCCGAGGACTGCCGCCTCACCCCCCGCCAGGTCACCGTCCTCCTGCTCCTCGCCGACGCCCTCACCGCCTCGGCCATCGCCCACCGCCTGGGCATATCCGTGCGCACGGTGCACAAGCACGTCGAGAGCCTCTACCGGAAACTGGGCACACGCGACCGGGTGAGTACGGTGCTACGGGCGCAGGAGATCGGCCTGCTCCCACCCCGCACGGGACGCTGACCCCCCGAGCCGCCGCACCGACAGGAGCTCACCTTCGTGACGTACGACATCACCGCCCTGCGCGCCCTGTTCCCCGCCCTGAGCACCGGGACCGCCCACTTCGACGGCCCCGGCGGCACCCAGACCCCCCGCCCGGTCATCGAGGCCATCACCCGGGCACTGTCGAACCCCCTGTCCAACCGGGGCCAGGTCACGGCGGGGGAGCGCAACGCCGACACCATCGTCACCGGCGCCCGCGAGGCCATGGCCGACCTCCTCGGCGCGCACCCCTCGGGCATCGTCTTCGGCCGCAGCGCCACCCAGCTCACCTACGACCTCGCCCGCACCCTCGCCACGACCTGGGCGCCCGGCGACGAGGTCGTGGTCACCCGCCTCGACCACGACGCCAACATCCGCCCCTGGACACAGGCGGCCGAGCGGGTCGGTGCCACCGTCCGCTGGGCCGACTTCGACCCCGCGACCGGTGAACTGACCCTCGACCACCTCCGCGCCGCCCTCTCCGCACGCACCCGGCTGGTCGCCGTCACCGCCGCCTCCAACCTGATCGGCACCCGGCCCGCGATCCCCGAGATGGCCCGTCTCGCACACGAGGTGGGAGCGCTGTTCCACGTCGACGGCGTCCACTACACCGCGCACGCCCTGGTCGACCTCGGGCAGCTCGGCGCCGACTTCTTCGTGTGCTCGCCGTACAAGTTCCTCGGCCCGCACCACGGCGTCCTCGCCGCCCGGCCCGAACTGCTGGAGACCCTGCGCCCGGACAAGCTCCTGCCCTCCTCCGACGCCGTACCCGAACGCTTCGAACTCGGCACCCTGCCCTACGAGTTGCTCGCCGGCACCAGCGCGGCGGTCGACGTCCTCGCAGGCCTCGACACGGGAGCCACGGGGAGTCGGCGCGAGCGGTTGACGGCCAGTCTCGCCGCACTCCACCGACACGAGGAAGTCCTGCGCACGCTCATCGACCAGGGACTCGCCGCCCTGGACGGCATCACCGTCCACTCCAACGCGGCCGAGCGCACCCCCACCGTGCTCCTCACCTTCGACGAGGCCTTCGGCGCACACGGCACGCAGGACGCCTCCCGCTTCCTCGCCGAACGCCACGTCCACGCACCCTCCGGCTCCTTCTACGCCATCGAGGCCTCCCGTCACCTCGGCCTGGGCGACTCCGGCGGCCTGCGCATCGGCCTCGCGCCCTACACCGACACCGAGGACGTCGACCGACTCCTCACCGGACTGGAGCTGTTCCTGAAGCGGATGTAGGGATGACGGAAAAAAGAAGTGCCCGTTGACGGGTTAATGATGGATTCGACCCCTTCAACAATGCCCCGCGCCGCACCTACCGTTACGCCCAGGTAAATGGCCTGGTCGTCGACCGACCGGCGCTTCGGACCAGCCACGACGGTCGCGAGGGTTTCTGGAGGGAGAGGGCAGTGACGCCTGTGGGGCTACTCGTCGAAAGCCGATGGCAGACGTCGGCGGGCGAGGGGCGGACCCGGGACGTCACGTCTCCCTTCGACCCGCCCGGCCCGGGCAACAGCCTGGGCTACGACGACCCCAGTCGTCGCGGCTGCTGCGGCGTGCGCGGAAAGCGGTGCCTGGCAGCCGGTGCTCGCGGTGCCGGGCGCGAACTCCGGCCATCCGGTACGGAGTTGGTCGTCTTCGTCACCCGTCCCACGCCCGGGGACCTTGCGGTCGCCGAAGGCACCATCGCTGGAGTCGAGCGATGTGTTGACCCTGCACGCCCCGTTCGTCGCAGAGCCGCGGCACCGGAATCGGGACGGCCGGCGGGCGCAGGCCTGGAAGATCTCGATCCGGAACCCGCCCGCCACCATCCACTGTTCGATCACCCCGACCGGAACCTCAGAAAGGCCACAGCATGACCACCTCCCCCCTGAACAGGATCGCCGGTGCCCCCATCTCCTGGGGCGTCTGCGAAGTCCCCGGCTGGGGCTACCAGTTGACGCCCGAGCGGGTGCTGAACGAGATGCGCGAGGTCGGCCTGTCCGCCACCGAGTTCGGCCCCGAGGGCTTCCTGCCCGCCGAGCCCGGCGCCATGGCCCGCACCCTCGCCGACCACGACCTGCACGCGGTCGGCGGCTTCACCCCGCTGCTCCTGCACGTGCCCGGCCACGACCCGCTGCCCGAGGCCGAACAGCTCCTGGCGGGCTACGACGCCTCGAAGGCGGAGGTGCTGGTCCTGTCGGCCGTCACCGGCCAGGACGGGTACGACTCGCGCCCCGAACTCGACGCCGACGGCTGGAAGTTGCTGCTGTCCAACCTCGACCGGCTCGCCTCGCTCGCTGCCGAACGCGGGGTGCGCGCCGTCCTGCACCCGCACGTAGGCACGATGATCGAGAACGGCGACGAGGTCCGGCGTGTCCTCGAGCACTCGGCGATCTCCCTCTGTCTCGACACCGGCCACCTCCTCATCGGCGGCACCGACCCGGCCGAACTCACCCGCCAGGCCCCCGAGCGCATCGCCCACACCCACATGAAGGACGTGGACGCCTCCCTCGCCGCCAAGGTCCAGGACGGACAGCTCAGCTACACCGACGCCGTCCGCAAGGGCATGTACCGCCCGCTGGGCGCCGGAGACGTCGACGTCGAGGCCATCGTCACCCACCTGAGCGCCCGCGGGTACGACGGCTGGTACGTCCTGGAGCAGGACACCATCCTCACCGAGGAGCCCAAGGCGAAGGGCCCGGTCGAGGACGTGTGGGCCAGCGCCGAACATCTGCGCTCGGTACTGCGCGGCGTCGCGTAGCCGAATGCAGGCCTGATGTGCTTTTGATGTGTTCTGAGGGATTTACCGATGTACCAAGGCCATTTCAGAATGCCGGAGCGATCGGGCGCCGCGTCTTTTCCGAACATGAGGAATCCAGGAAACAGAAATGACCTCTGACGAATTTCTGGCCACTTGTTGGACGACGGCAGGCGACACCGCTCCGGATGAGGAGGACCAGCGCAGTCCGCTGAATCTGCGGGAACGGGTGGAAGCGGCGCGCGAGGCCGGATTCACCGCCTTCGGGCTGCTGTACGTGGACCTGGTGGAGGCCGAGCGCGAATACGGAATGGCCGGGATCCGGTCGCTCTTCGCGGACAACGGGATCAGCCATGTCGAGTTGGAGCTGCTGACCGACTGGTGGGCGGACGGACCCCGGCGGGCCGCGTCGGACGAGGTCCGGGCCGGCATGCTGAAGGCCATCGAGACGCTCGGCGCCCGCACCTTCAAGATCGGCCCCGACGTGGCGGACGAACTCTGGGAACTCGACGTCTGGGCCAAGGAGTTCGCCGTACTGGCGGCGCAGGCCGACGGGGTCGGTGCCCGGCTCGGCGTCGAGCCACTGCCCTGGTCCAACCTGAAGACCGTGCACGACGGGCTACGGCTCGTCGAGGCCGCCGGTCACCCGGCGGGCGGCCTCATCATCGACGCCTGGCACACCGAACGCGCCCAGACGCCGCCCGCCGAACTGGCCGAGGTACCCGGCTCGCGGATCGTGGGCGTGGAACTCAACGACGCCGACAGCGCGGTTATCGGCACGCTCTTCGAGGACACCGTCCACCGCCGACGCCTGTGCGGAGAGGGCTCGTTCGACCTGCCCGGGATCATCGCCGCGCTCCGCACGGCCGGCTTCCGCGGCCCCTGGGGAGTGGAGATCCTCTCCGACACGCACCGCGCACTGCCGGTGCGGGAGGCCGCCGCGGCGGCATATCGGAGTGCCGCGGCACTCGTGAACTAAAAAGGGGCCACAGGGGTGGCGGGAGCGAAACCACGGTCGCTCCCGCCACCCCTTTTTCATTTCCTTTTCGATGTATGGGACACGTTTTGGCGGCCGTCTAGAAATTGTTCAGACATCTTGGCGTGATGGATAAATGATGTCATTACAAGCGTTGACCCTGGGGTGGCGTGACGGTTCTATCTCGTCATAAGCAACAGCCGTGTTAACGGCATGTGATCCGCTGCAGCACAGTGAGGTGCCGGAAAGATGGACCGTACATCCCACCCCCGCTCCCGCAGAATCGTCCCCGTCGTCGCTACGGCCGCAGCCGCCGCACTGCTTGTGGCGGGCTGCTCCAGCAGCTCCGGGGGCAAACAGTCCGACGACAGCGGAGCCGGCGTCTCGGCCGGCAAGGCCACCACACCCCGCATGACCGTCGCGATGATCACCCACGCGGCCCCCGGTGACACCTTCTGGGACACGATCCGCAAGGGCGCCCAGGCCGCCGCGGCCAAGGACAACGTCAAGCTCGTCTACTCCAGCGACCCCAACGGGCCCAACCAGTCGAACCTGGTGCAGAACGCGATCGACCAGAAGGTCGACGGCATCGCGGTCACCCTCGCCAAGCCCGACGCGATGAAGTCCGTGGTAGCCACGGCCGAGAAGGCCGGCATCCCCGTCGTCGGCTTCAACACCGGTGTGCAGGACTGGAAGAAGCAGGGTCTCCTCGAATACTTCGGCCAGGACGAGAGCATCGCCGGTGAGGCATTCGGCCGCAAACTCAACGCGGCCGGGGCCAAGCACACCATCTGCGTGATCATGGAACAGGGACAGGTGGCCCTGGAGGCCCGCTGCGCCGGCGTGAAGAAGACCTTCACCGGCAAGACCGACATCCTCAACGTCAACGGCACGGACATGCCGTCGGTGAAGTCGACGATCACGGCCAAGCTCCAGCAGGACAAGACCATCGACTACGTCACCACGCTCGGCGCCCCGTTCGCGATGACCGCCATCCAGTCCATCGCCGACGCCGGCAGCAAGGCCAAGCTCGCCACCTTCGACCTCAACAAGGACGCGGTCGGCGCCATCAAGGCCGGCAAGATCCAGTGGGCCATCGACCAGCAGCCGTACCTCCAGGGCTACTTGGCCGTCGACTCGCTGTGGCTGTACAAGACCAACGGCAACTACAGCGGCGGCGGCCAGGAGCCCGTGCTGACCGGCCCGGCCTTCGTCGACAAGACCAACGTCGCCAAGGTCGCCGAGTTCGCCGCCAAGGGAACACGGTGACGCCCATGACCCAGATCACGGCACCGGCGACGGACTCCCCGTCGCCGGCTCCGCCGGTCCCGGAACAGGACGGGCGGACCTCCGAACGGCCCCTGGCTCTCCAGTTGTTGGCGCGTCCCGAGGTGGGTGTGTTCCTCGGTGCGGCTGCGGTGTACGTG
>NZ_JALJRY010000090.1 GCF_024519455.1 Streptomyces sp. STR69
GGTGAGTTCGAGCGGCCGGTGATCCTCTTCTCCGGCGGCAAGGACTCCATCGTCATGCTGCACCTGGCGCTGAAGGCGTTCGCGCCCGCGCCGGTGCCGTTCTCGCTGCTGCACGTGGACACCGGACACAACTTCCCCGAAGTCCTTGAGTACCGGGACCGTGTGGTGGCCGCACATGGGCTACGCCTCCATGTGGCCTCCGTACAGGACTACATCGACCGCGGTGTGCTGCGCGAACGGCCCGACGGGACCCGCAACCCGCTCCAGACGCTCCCGTTGACGGAGAAGATCCAGAGCGAGCGCTTCGACGCGGTCTTCGGCGGCGGTCGCAGGGACGAGGAGAAGGCCCGCGCCAAGGAACGGGTGTTCAGCCTCCGTGACGAGTTCTCGCAGTGGGACCCGCGTCGGCAGCGGCCCGAGCTGTGGAACCTCTACAACGGGCGGCACGCGCCCGGCGAGCACGTCCGCGTCTTCCCGCTGTCCAACTGGACCGAGCTGGACGTCTGGCAGTACATCGCCCGCGAGGGCATCGACTTGCCCGACATCTACTTCGCACACGAGCGTGAGGTGTTCAGTCGCGGTGGCATGTGGCTGACCGCCGGTGAGTGGGGCGGGCCGAAGGCGGACGAGACCGTCGAGAAGCGGCTCATCCGGTACCGGACCGTCGGTGACATGTCGTGCACCGGTGCCGTCGACTCGGACGCGGTGACGCTGGAGCAGGTCATCACCGAGATCGCGGCCTCCCGGCTGACCGAGCGGGGCGCGACGCGGGCCGACGACAAGCTGTCCGAGGCCGCGATGGAAGACCGCAAGCGCGAGGGGTACTTCT
>NZ_JALJRY010000091.1 GCF_024519455.1 Streptomyces sp. STR69
CGGGCGCTCTTCGGCTCCTGGTACGAGTTCTTCCCGCGCTCCGAAGGCACCGCCGAAACCCCGCACGGCACGTTCCGTACGGCCGCGCGGCGACTCGACGCAATCGCCGCGATGGGCTTCGACGTGGTGTATCTCCCGCCGATCCACCCCATCGGGACGACCTTCCGCAAGGGCCCGAACAACACGCTGTCCGCCGGATCCGAGGACGTCGGCGTCCCCTGGGCGATCGGCTCACCCGAGGGCGGGCACGACGCGATCCACCCCCAACTGGGCACCCTGGAGGACTTCGACGCGTTCGTCGCACGCGCCGGTGAGCTGGGCCTGGAGATCGCGCTGGACTTCGCGCTGCAGTGCTCCCCGGACCACCCGTGGGTGGACAAGCACCCGGAGTGGTTCCACCACCGCCCCGACGGCACCATCGCGTACGCGGAGAACCCGCCGAAGAAGTACCAGGACATCTACCCCATCGCCTTCGACCGGGACCTGGACGGACTGGTCGCCGAGACCGTGCGGGTGCTGCGGCACTGGATGGACCACGGGGTGCGGATCTTCCGCGTCGACAACCCGCACACCAAGCCGGTCGTGTTCTGGGAGCGGGTCATCGCCGACGTCAACGGCACCGACCCGGACGTGATCTTCCTGGCCGAGGCGTTCACCCGCCCCGCGATGATGGCCACCCTCGCCCAGGTCGGCTTCCAGCAGTCGTACACCTACTTCACCTGGCGCAACACGAAGCAGGAACTCACCGAGTATCTGGGCGAGTTGTCGGGCGAGGCAGCCGCCTACATGCGGCCCAACTTCTTCGTCAACACCCC
>NZ_JALJRY010000092.1 GCF_024519455.1 Streptomyces sp. STR69
GGGACGCGTCCGCGCCTCGCCAGCACGCCGGGCCGGCTTAGCGGCCAACCCCCGGTAGGGGTGGGGGCTTCGGGAGGCCGGGAGTGCGTTGGGTCGGTGGGTTGGGCAGCATGGCGGGGTGGGCGACTTGCTGTGGGATGACGTGAAGTGCTTCTTCGACCTGGACTGGGTGGGGTCGTTGCCGGACGTTCGTGTCCCGAATGCCTCGGTGGGGGACTGGCAGGCGGTCCTCGACCTTGTGGCGGAGAAGGGCTGGAAGTGTCAGTACTCCGAGGGTGAGAGGGTGCTTCCGGTGCCCCGGGCGGAGGTCGTGTTGTCCCGTCCGGTGGATGCCGAGTGCCCGGACCTGCGGGTCTGGCCGACGGCGGATGTGTTGGCGATCTTCCGCTTCCTAGCCGATGACGAAGTCGACTTCGACGTCGACCTGCGGGAGTTGCAGGGCCAGGACCGACTTGATGTGCTCTGCGGTTTCCTTCGGGAGATCGGGCGGCGTTTGGGCAAGCCGGTACTCATGGACCCGGAGGGCGAGTACGGCCAACCAGTGCTCGGCTTCGACGTCGAGGCCGATCGAGTCGTTCTCCTTGCGGAGCCATGAACATGAAGAGGGCAATGGGGGGAGGGGGGTGGGGGAGGGGTTCTAAAAAAGTGTGTCAGTTTCCGTCCAAAGTGACACACTTTTTCAGAACCCCTCCCCCACCCCCCCCGGGGCCCCGGAGGTCTCCCCCCACCGGGGGTTGGCCGCTAAGCCGGCCCGGCGTGCTGGCGAGGCGCGGACGCGTCCC
>NZ_JALJRY010000093.1 GCF_024519455.1 Streptomyces sp. STR69
CGCGTTTGAACCACTCGGGGTCCCGGTCCTTGGCGGGAGTGTCCTCGAAGGTGTCCGGGACGGGCTCGTTGACGATCATATTGTGGGTGACCCTCCGATCTGCGGGGACGGTCGCAGGACGGTGAGGATGTGTGCGGGCCGGTTACCCGGTTCCAGGCGCACATAGTTGGCCCTGCCCCAGTGATAGGTCTCACCGGTGAGCTCGTCGCGCACCGGCACCGACTCGTGCCATTCCAGGCCGAGTTGCGGCATGTCCAACGAGACCGTGGCCTCCTGGGTGTGGTGGGGGTCCAGGTTCACAACCACCAGAACCGTGTTCGAACCACTCCGCTTCGAGTAGGCGATCACCGCCTCCTGGTCCGTGTCATGGAAGTGGAGGTCGCGCAACTGCCGCAACGCCGGGCTCCGGCGTCGGACGTCGTTCAGCTTGCCCAGCAATGGCGCGATGCTACGTCCTTCCCGTTCGGCCGACGCCCAGTCGCGCGGGCGGAGTTGGTACTTCTCGGAGTCCAGATACTCCTCGCTGCCGGGCCGTAGCGGAGCGTTCTCGCACAACTCATACCCGCTGTACACCCCCCACGTCGGCGCGAGCGTCGCCGCCAGTACGGCCCGCAGCTCGAAGGCGGGCCGGCCGCCGTGCTGGAGGAACTCGTGCAGGATGTCCGGGGTGTTGACGAAGAAGTTGGGCCGCATGTAGGAGGCCGCCTCGCCCGACAACT
>NZ_JALJRY010000094.1 GCF_024519455.1 Streptomyces sp. STR69
CGCGTTTGAACCACTCGGGGTCCCGGTCCTTGGCGGGAGTGTCCTCGAAGGTGTCGTGGACCGGTTCGTTGACAGTCATGAAGCTCTTGACCCTCCGCTCTGAGTGGACCGCCGGACGTGGAACACGTGCGCGGGGGCCCGGCCGGGTTCCAGACGCACATAGTTGGTCCTGCCCCACTGATAGGACTCACCCGTCAGTTCGTCGTACACCGACATGGATTCGTGTGATTCCAGGCCGAGTTGCGGCATGTCCAACGAGACCGTGGCCTCCTGGGTGTGGTGCGGATCGAGGTTGACGACCACCAGAACCGTGTCCACACCAGTGGTCTTGCTGTACGCGATCAGCGAGTCGTTGTCCGTCCGGTGGAAGCGGAGATTCCTGAGCCGGCGCAGCGACGGATGGCGACGCCGGAGCGCGTTGAGCGACGCGATGAGAGCAGCGATGCTACGGCCCTCGCGCTCGGCGGACTCCCAGTCGCGGGGCCGGAGTTGGTACTTCTCGGAGTCGAGATACTCCTCGCTGCCCGGCCGGAGAGCGGCGTTCTCGCAGAGTTCGTAGCCGCTGTAGACACCCCAAGTCGGGGACAGGGTGGCGGCGAGTACGGCCCGCAGTTCGAAGGCGGGCCGGCCGCCGTGCTGGAGGAACTCGTGCAGGATGTCGGGGGTGTTGACGAAGAAGTTGGGCCGCATGTAGGCGGCTGCCTCGCCCGACAACT
>NZ_JALJRY010000095.1 GCF_024519455.1 Streptomyces sp. STR69
GCCATGTGGTTGGTCAGCTCTTCCAGGGTGATCTCGCTGCGTTCGGCGGAGAGTTCCATGGTGCCCAGGCGCAGGACGCTGAAGTGGTCGCCGACCATGTAGGCGTGGTGGGGGTTGTGGGTGATGAAGATGACCCCCAGACCGCGCTCGCGGGCAGCGGCCACGTACTTGAGGACCACACCCGACTGCTTGACGCCGAGGGCGGCGGTCGGCTCGTCGAGGATGAGGACGCGGGCGCCGAAGTAGACGGCGCGGGCGATGGCCACGCACTGGCGCTGGCCGCCGGAGAGGGTGCCGATGGGCTGGTCGAGGTTGTCCAGGACGATGCCCATGTTGCGCAGTTCCTCGTCGGCGGTCTGTTTCATCTTCTCGATGTCGAGGCGGCGCAACGGCCAGGGGCCCCTGGTCATCTCGGAGCCGAGGAAGAAGTTGCGCCACACCGGCATCAGCGGGACGACGGCCAGGTCCTGGTAGACCGTCGCGATACCCCGGTCCAGGGCCTGGCGGGGGGTGGTGAAGTGCACCGGTTCGCCGTCGACGAGGAACTCGCCCTCGGAGTGCTGGTGCAGCCCGGAGATGATTTTGATCAGGGTGGACTTGCCCGCCCCGTTGTCGCCCAGGACGCAGGTGACCTGGCCGGGGCGGACCGCGAGGTCCACACCGTGCAGGGCACGCACATTGCCGTA
>NZ_JALJRY010000096.1 GCF_024519455.1 Streptomyces sp. STR69
GGTTCTGCTTGCGGATCTCGATCATGCGGCGGGTCCAGTGCAGCAGCGAGGAGGGCGACGACATCGACGCCTCGACGTTGGTGACCTGGTAGCCGTAGACGGGGTCCATGATGGTCGGCAGCGACAGCCGGCCGGGGTCACAGGACGAAAAACCCGCGTTGCGATCAGGTGTCCACTGCATCGGGGTGCGGACGGCGTCGCGGTCGCCGAGCCAGATGTTGTCGCCCATGCCGATCTCGTCGCCGTAGTACAGGATCGGCGAGCCGGGCAGTGACAGGAGCAGGGCGGTGAACAGCTCGATCTGGTTGCGGTCGTTGTCCAGGAGCGGGGCCAGCCGCCTGCGGATGCCGATGTTGGCGCGCATCCGCGGGTCCTTGGCGTACTCCGCCCACATGTAGTCGCGTTCCTCGTCGGTGACCATCTCCAGGGTCAGCTCGTCGTGGTTGCGCAGGAAGATGCCCCACTGGCAACTCGACGGGATGGCCGGGGTCTTGGCGAGGATTTCGGACACCGGGTAGCGGGACTCGCGGCGTACCGCCATGAAGATCCGTGGCATCACCGGGAAGTGGAACGCCATGTGGCACTCGTCGCCGCCGCTCCGGAAGTCGCCGAAGTAGTCGACGACGTCCTCGGGCCACTGGTTCGCCTCCGCCAGCAGCAC
>NZ_JALJRY010000097.1 GCF_024519455.1 Streptomyces sp. STR69
CCTGCGGCAGGCCGCTCCGGCCATCGCCGCGGGCACCGCCGCCTGGCTCGCCCGGCCCGACGACGTACGGCAGACCCTCGCCACGCTGACGGCCCACCCGCAGACGGCGAACCGGGGATCAGGCCATCTGCGGGCCGTGCAGCAGGGGTTGCAGGATCTGGTGCTGGCCAGGCTGGCGGCGGCCGGTGACGGCAGTCGGCCGCTCCCGCCGCAGGTGCTCGGCCAGCTTCGGGGCGTCCTCGTGGGCAACTTCACGAGGGCGGTGCAGGGCATGTCCGCCGCCCAGATCGACAACGAGCTGGTCCAGTACGGCATTCAGGGCGTGACCCACGCGGAGGACCTGGACCCGGCCGACCTCCAGACCCGCTATCTGCAAGCCGTTTCGATGCCGGGCGCCCCGACCCCGCCCGCCGGCGCCGTGCCGAGCAACCGGCGGATGTTCGCCTATCTCCGTGCGGTGAACGCGCTGCCGACGCTCGCCGCCATGACGCCGGACGAGCGTCGTTCGCTGCTGATCGCCGGGTACCACCGCAGCACCGCCCCCCTCACCGACGACGAGGAGGCCGTACTCGACCACGCGGTGCGCAACTGGTCGGCCGCGTGGGCGCACCCGGTCGGCGACACCTTCCTGCCGCTGCTCGCCGACACCCTCG
>NZ_JALJRY010000098.1 GCF_024519455.1 Streptomyces sp. STR69
TCGTCCTGTCAGCCGCCGTTCTGCGTGGCCGTCTTGGAGTAGCTGTCTTTCCAGGCGGCCTTGGCGCCCGAGTCGCCGATCCGGTAGACGTCCACCACGGCGCCGACCGCGACAGCGAGGGAAACAACCACGACCACGCCCCGGACCAGTACCGAGGGCGATGATGAGGCCCCCGCCGCGCCGTCCGCGGCGGGGGCCGACCGGCGGGCCGTCCACCAGACGACGGCCGAGATCACGAAGAGGCCCAGAGCCCACGGGAGCAGGCCGTCGCCGAGTTCGGCGTGCTTGCGCACCAACGGGTTGCTGCCGACGTGCTGTTCGAGCCATTCCCCCGCGTGGGTGGCCACCGGCACGCTGGCCAAGGTCACGAGCGCGAGGATCGGCAGCAGCAGGCCGAGTCGGCGGGCACCTGCGGGCCAGGCCGCGCACACCACGAGTGCCAGGGCGCTCAGGGGCACGAGCACGATGACGAAGTGCACGAACAGGACGTGCGCAGGGAGTCCGTTGACGACCGTGAGGCTCATGAGGGCTTTCTCCATGGGGGGTTCGTCGGAGGGTGGGCGGTGCGGGAGCGTCGGAACCTTTTCACAGAGAGTTCTCAGTTCCCTCTGAGTCTCATCAGGATCACTGGCCCCATGGC
>NZ_JALJRY010000099.1 GCF_024519455.1 Streptomyces sp. STR69
TGTGGGCTGCGCTATGCCGGAGGGATGAGGTATCCCGATGGCGGTGGGCTGACGGCCGAGGAGCGGGATCGGCGTGAGCAGGTGCGGCTTGCGGCGGCTGACTTGATCGAGGCCGGGGCCAGTGACGGGGAGGTGGCCCGGCGGTTCAGGGTGACGCGGATGTCGGCGAACCGCTGGCGCCGGGCCCTGGCCTCGGGAGGCCGCCAGGCGCTGGTCTCCAAGGGGCCTGGCGGCGCCCGCTGCAAACTTGATGCAGGTCAACTACGGTCTCTGGAGGCGGTGTTGGAGGCGGGTCCGGCCGCGTGCGGCTGGAGCGATCAGTGCTGGACGCTGGTGAGGATCGCCGAGGTCGTGCGTCGCCGGTTCGGTGTCGAGTACACCCTGGCCGGCCTTGACCTGCTGCTGCACCGCCTCGGCTGGAGCGTGCAGGTGCCTTCCCGTAAGGCCACCGAGCGGGACGAGTCGAGGATCGCCGCCTGGAAGGACGAGCAGTGGCCCGTCATAAAAAGACGGCGGCGGACCTGGGCGCCTGGCTCTGTTTCGAGGACGAGGCAGGTCAGGGCCTGGGCTCAGTCAAGATTT
>NZ_JALJRY010000009.1:0-112739 GCF_024519455.1 Streptomyces sp. STR69
ACGTCACTTGGCAGCACGGCACGGCACCAAACGACATGATCACTCACGGTCTCGTGACACGTAGGTCTCGGATTCGCCCTGATGTGGTCGGTCGGGTTTGGTTCATGACCACATGAGGGTTGCCGAACTCCAAGTGAGAGTGAGGGCCTCGCCGTTGAGAAGTGTGTCCGCGAAGGCGGTGACCTGCCGGACGATGTCGGTGAAGCGTTCGGGGTAGCCGGTTGCAGCGAGACCTTGCCGACGGCGCCAGGCGGTGTACGAGGTCTGGCGACGTTCGCCGAGGTCACTGATGGCGGTGCTGAGGGGTTTCAGAGTGATGCCGCGGTGTGCGGCTGTGGCGGTCAGCGCGGTGGTGAGTTCCTGGCCGTCGAGGTCGTTGAGCGTGAGCAGGCGGTAGAGGTCGCCGTAGTCGCGGTCGCGGGTGTTGAGATCGCCGAGTGAGACGGCGGTGGAGAGTTTCTCGGCGATGACGGTAGCGAGCGGGTAGCCGAAGAGTTGGAAGCTTTCCGTGGTGAGGTGCTGCGGGTAGTTGATGGTCTGAGGTCCAGGGGTGACGGGGTCGCCAAAACTGACGTCCAATTGGAGCTTGAGCCGGGCCCGGGCAATGGAGGCGGCCATAGACAGGCGCAGGCCGTGGTACTCGTCCTCCTCGCGGATGGGCACGGTCTTGAGTGTCGCGGGATCGAATACGACTCCGTCGTCGATCTCGGTAGTGGCGATGGCCCCGATCCTGTGGACGATCTCGGTTTCGGTGCCTGGGAACGAGCGGCCGAGGATGTCGATGTCGCGGGTCATCCGGCGTGCGCCGAACTGGGCGAGGAGCAGGCCACCCTTGAGGACGAAGTGGTCGCGGCCGAGGGGCGATGTGGCCAGGCGGTAGAGGAAGCGTTCGAGGACGTACTCGACCATGATCTCGTCTGTTGACCGGCTGGTGCGTCGGGCCAGGTTGCGAAGGTCGTTGTAGACGCGGCCGGCGGTGGTGTCACGCGTGGGGTTGGCCATCAGGCGAGCACCGCCTCAACGGCAGGGCGGATGACGGAGAGAGCGCCCAACTCGCGCGCGACGTCCTGGAGTTCGCCGACGTTACGGCGTCCGCCCCGGCGCAGATAGCGGCCGAGCGCAGACAGGGCGAGGGTCTCGCCGATGCGGCTGCGGTGGCGCATTGCGTCGACGACGCTGCGGGCGGCGCTGTACACGGGGATGGTTTCTCCAGGGGCTGCTTCGAATCGTTCGACGCCGAGGGCGAAGGTCGTCGGGGCGTACTGCGCCACTACGGTGGGCGGGTAGGAGATCGTGGGGCGGCGTGTACCGCGCGGCACGGCGATGTGTACCGCTGTAGGGATGTCGTCGATGAGTTCATACAGGGCCAGGGCGGACTCACCGCACACCACGGCACGCGGAGCCCGCGCGCACACGGCCAGCAGATCGGCGTGCGCTGTCTCTGGTGCGTCTGCCCGTCGGTAGACCCCCCGGGACAGTTCGTCTATCTCTCCCGCCGCGACCAAGGACGTCAGATCACGGGGGGAAAGCAGGGCCTGACGTGCCTGTGCCGTCGTGAACGTTGGGGCGAGGCCGGTCAGGCGCTGCTCCAGGCGTGAGGTCTCCGCAGCACTCATGTATCGAATGGTACCCCTGTGGTGGCCTTAGGGGATCGATTTGATACAGCTTCGGGGTTGTCGGCGACCCGTGCGAAGCGGAGCAGTAATTGCGGGTGTTGCGATTCCCCAGGTCAGGCGCCTGTTCCGTGGGACAACCCAGGGACTATTCAGGGACTTTCACGCCTGTCCCAGGGAGTTTCCATGGACTTTCCGCCGCGTAGGCAGGGAAGGCCCTGACAGCACTGAAAGACAAGAACGCGCTGTTCAGGGCCTATACCGTCAGCACTCGATGATGTTCACCGCGAGGCCCCCGCGCGCGGTCTCCTTGTACTTCACGCTCATGTCCGCCCCCGTCTCCTTCATCGTCTTGATGACCTTGTCGAGGGAGACCTTGTGGGAGCCGTCCCCCCGCATCGCCATCCGTGCGGCGGTCACCGCCTTCACCGCGGCCATGCCGTTGCGTTCGATGCAGGGGATCTGGACGAGGCCGCCGACGGGGTCGCAGGTGAGGCCGAGGTTGTGTTCCATGCCGATCTCGGCGGCGTTCTCGACCTGCTCCGGGCTGCCCCCCAGTACCTCGGCCAGCGCGCCCGCCGCCATCGAGCAGGCGGAGCCGACCTCGCCCTGGCAGCCGACCTCGGCGCCGGAGATGGAGGCGTTCTCCTTGAAGAGCATGCCGATGGCGCCGGCCGCGAGCATGAAGCGGACCACGCCCTCCTCGTCGGCGCCAGGCACGAAGTTGATGTAGTAGTGGAGGACCGCCGGGATGATGCCGGCCGCGCCGTTCGTCGGGGCCGTGACCACCCGGCCGCCCGCCGCGTTCTCCTCGTTCACCGCCATCGCGTAGAGCGTGATCCACTCCATCGCGTGCGCCAACGGGTCGCCCTCCGCCCGGAGTTGGCGTGCCGACATGGCGGCCCTGCGGCGGACCCGGAGGCCGCCGGGCAGGATGCCCTCCCGCGACATGCCCCGCGACACGCACGCCCCCATCACGCGCCAGATCTCCAGCAGCCCGGCCCGGATCTCCTCCTCCGTGCGCCAGGCGCGCTCGTTCTCCAGCATCAGCGCGGAGATCGACAGACCGGTCTCCTGCGTGAGGCGCAGCAGCTCGTCGCCGGTGCGGAAGGGGTACTTGAGGACCGTGTCGTCGAGCTTGATCCGGTCGGCGCCCACCGCCTCCTCGTCGACGACGAATCCGCCGCCCACCGAGTAGTACGTCTTGGACAGCAGCTCGGCGCCCGCCGCGTCGAACGCCCACAGCGTCATGCCGTTCGCGTGGTACGGCAGCGCTTTACGGCGGTGCAGCTTCAGCTGGGAGTCGAAGTCGAACGGGATCTCGTGCTCGCCCAGCAGCCGGATGCGCCCCGACTCCTTGATCCGCTCGACCCGTTCATCGGCCCCCTCCACATCCACCGTGCGCGGCGACTCGCCCTCCAGGCCGAGCAGCACCGCCTTCGGGGTGCCGTGCCCGTGCCCGGTCGCGCCGAGGGAGCCGTACAGCTCGGTGCGGACGGAGGCGACGGAGTCCAGCAGTTCGTCGTTGCGCAGCCGGCGCGCGAACATGCGGGCCGCCCGCATCGGGCCGACCGTGTGGGAGCTGGACGGGCCGATGCCGATCGAGAACAGGTCGAAGACCGAGATGGCCACGGTGACTCCTCAGAACGCGGGACGAGCAAGGTGATGCAAGGGGGCGGGACGCCGCGCACACCTCCCAGTGTGCGCGGCGCCCCCGGAGGCCGACTACAGCCCGGGATACAGCGGGTACTTCTCCGCCAGCGCGGTCACCCGCGCCTTCAGACCTTCCACGTCGTACGACGGCTTCAGCGTCTCCGCGATGACGTCCGCGACCTCGGCGAAGTCCTCGGCCGTGAAGCCGCGGGTCGCCAGCGCCGGCGTGCCGATGCGCAGGCCGGAGGTGACCATCGGGGGACGCGGGTCGTTCGGGACGGCGTTGCGGTTGACCGTGATGCCGACCTCGTGGAGGCGGTCCTCGGCCTGCTGACCGTCGAGTTCGGAGTTCCGCAGGTCGACCAGGACGAGGTGCACGTCCGTGCCGCCCGACAGGACGTCGACGCCTACGGCCTTCACGTCGTCCCGGACCAGTCGCTCGGCGAGCAGCCGCGCGCCTTCCACGGTACGCCGCTGGCGCTCCTTGAAGTCCTCGCCCGCCGCGACCTTGAACGAGACCGCCTTGGCGGCGATCACATGCTCCAGGGGGCCGCCCTGGAAGCCGGGGAAGACGGACGAGTTGAGCTTCTTCGCGAAGGACTGCTTGGCGAGGATGATGCCGCCGCGCGGGCCGCCCAGCGTCTTGTGGGTGGTGGAGGTGACGACGTCCGCGTAGGGGACGGGGTTCGGGTGGAGGCCGGCCGCCACCAGGCCCGCGAAGTGCGCCATGTCGACCCACAGGTACGCCTCGACCTCGTCCGCGATCCGGCGGAACTCGGCGAAGTCCAGCTGGCGCGGGTACGCCGACCAGCCCGCGATGATGACCTTCGGGCGGTGCTCCTTGGCGAGCTTCTCCAGCTCGGCCATGTCGACCAGACCGGTCTGCGCGTCCACGTGGTAGGCGACCACGTCGAACTGCTTGCCGGAGAAGTTCAGCCGCATCCCGTGGGTGAGGTGGCCGCCGTGCGCCAGGTCGAGGCCGAGAATCGTGTCGCCGGGCTGGGCCAGCGCGAACAGGGCGGCCTGGTTGGCGGAGGCGCCCGAGTGCGGCTGCACATTGGCGTACTCGGCGCCGAACAGCTCCTTGACCCGGTCGATCGCGATCTGCTCGGCCACGTCGACGTACTCGCAGCCGCCGTAGTAACGACGGCCCGGGTATCCCTCGGCGTACTTGTTGGTGAGGACCGAGCCCTGCGCCTCCATGACCGCGACCGGAGCGAAGTTCTCCGAGGCGATCATCTCCAGCGTGGACTGCTGACGGCGCAGCTCGGCGTCGACCGCGGCGGCGATGTCCGGGTCGAGCTCGTGCAGGGGCGTGTTCAGGACGGACATGGATCTACGACTCCTCAGCCGGCGGTGAAAGCGGTGTACTCGTCGGCGGAGAGCAGGTCGCCGGGCTCGTCCGTGATCCGTACCTTGAAGAGCCAACCGCCTTCGAAGGGCTCGGAGTTGACCAGCGCGGGCTCGTCCACGACGGCCGCGTTGATCTCCACGACCTCACCGGTGACCGGCGCGTACAGGTCCGACACCGACTTCGTCGACTCCAGTTCGCCGCAGGACTCGCCCGCGGTCACCGTGGTGCCGACCTCGGGGAGCTGGGCGTAGACGACGTCGCCGAGCGCGTTGGCCGCGTACTCGGTGATACCGACCGTCGAGACACCGTCGACGGCGTCCGTCAGCCACTCGTGTTCCTTGCTGTACCGCAGATTCTCGGGGTGGTTGCTCATGGCGTGAATTCTCCTGTACGCGGGGGAGTGCTGGTGAAGGGGGGAGACGCGGAGGGCGTCGTCGAGCAGGGGCGATCCGCCCCGGTCACGGACTCGACGCTACGACGACTGTCACTTCTGGCGCTTGTAGAACGGCAGCGCCACGACCTCGTAGGGCTCGTGACTGCCCCGGATGTCCACACCGACCCCGGCCGTGCCCGGCGCCGAGTGCGCCGCGTCGACGTAGGCCATGGCAATGGGCTTGCCCAGCGTGGGGGAGGGGGCGCCGGAGGTGATCTCGCCGATCACCTGGCCGTCGGCGACCACGGAGTATCCGGCGCGCGGGACCCGGCGGCCCTCGGCGACAAGTCCGACCAGGACCCGGGGCGGCTGCGCGGCGGCGCGTTCGGCGGCGGCCTCCAGGGCCGTACGTCCGACGAAGTCGCCGTCCTTCTCGAACTTCACGACCCGGCCGAGCCCGGCGTCGAACGGGGTCAGCGAGGTCGACAACTCGTGGCCGTACAGCGGCATGCCCGCCTCCAGGCGCAGGGTGTCCCGGCAGGACAGGCCGCACGGGATCAGCCCGGCCGACGCCCCGGCCTCGGTCAGCGCCTCCCACAGCTTCTCCGCGTCACCGGGGGAGACGAACAGCTCGAAGCCGTCCTCGCCGGTGTAACCGGTCCGCGCGATCAGCGCGGGGACGCCCGCGACCGTGCCGGGCAGACCGGCGTAGTACTTGAGGCCGTCGAGGTCGGCGTCGGTGAGCGAGGCCAGGATGCCGGGGGACTCGGGGCCCTGGACGGCGAGCAGCGCGTACGCGTCACGGTCGTCGCGGACCACGGCGTCGAAGCCCTCGGCGCGCTCGACCAACGAGTCCAGGACAATCTGGGCGTTGGAGGCGTTGGCCACGACCATGTACTCGGTGTCGGTCAGCCGGTAGACGATGAGGTCGTCCAGGATGCCGCCGTCGGCCCGGCAGATCATGGTGTAACGGGCGCGGCCGACGCCCACGGAGGCGATGTTGCCGACGAGCGCGTAGTTGAGGAGTCGGGCCGCGTCCGGTCCGGTGACCGTGATCTCGCCCATGTGGGAGAGGTCGAAGAGGCCGGCCTTCGTGCGGACGGCGAGGTGCTCGTCGCGCTCGGAGCCGTAGCGCAGCGGCATGTCCCAGCCGGCGAAGTCGGTCATCGTCGCACCGAGCGAGCGGTGCAGCGCGTCGAGCGCGGTGCGGCGCTTCTCAGGGGTGGCGGTACTGCTCATCGGTCGGTCTCCCAAGGCATGACGGCGAGGTCGTTCCTCCCCATCTGTCATCGGAACCTGAGAGGTTCGCCATGACCGCGCGGAACACGCACGGGACATGGGTTGCACCTTGGGTGGGACCACCGGGACGGGCGGTCCGCTTTTCAGATGTGCCTCGCCCGCGCGGTAACTGGGCCTGAGAGATTCAAGGGAGGGACTTGCTCCTTCGGCGCCCCAAGCAGCAGCTGGTTGGGGACTCTCCCGCGCGGATTCAAGCGGCCGGTATGCAGTTAGGCGCGCACATCATCGCACAGGCTTTGTAACAGGCCTGTGGCCGGAAGAGAACGGAACCGCGAGACACCGTGCATTACCTTCTCTTTACGTTCGGTGGGGAGAACCTTTCCTGACCCCGCAGGGAGGACGATCACGGTGACAAGGACCACGGTGTACGCCACGACCTCGGCCGTAGTGCTGCCCAAGCAGCCCTCGGTCCCGGCCAGGGAGGCATGCCCGGCCCGCCCGGCACCGGTCGTCCGCGACCTCCGCGAGCGGGCCGGCCGCAGCCCGCACGGACTCCGCTTCGGCCCCCGCGACCTCGTCGTCGTCACCGGTCTGCCCGGCAGCGGCAAGTCCACGCTGATGCGGCGCGCGGTGCCGGGCGACGGCGCCCGCGTCGACAGCCAGGACACCCGGGACCGCTGGGACGTCCGGATGTCCCGTATATCGGGGCTGTTCCCGTACGCGGTCTACCGCCCCGTGGTCCGCCTCGCCCACTACGCCGGACTGCACCGCACCCTGCGCTCCGCGTCCGGAGCAGTCGTGCACGACTGCGGCACCCAGACCTGGGTGCGCGGCTGGCTGGCCCGCGCCGCCCGCCGCCGTGGCGGCACCCTGCACCTGGTGTTCCTCGACGTCAGCCCGGACACCGCACTCGACGGCCAGCGCGAGCGCGGCCGGGGAGTCTCGCGGTACGCGTTCCTGCGTCACCGCCGGGCCGCCGCCCGTCTGTTGCGCGCCGTGGAGCGCGGCGACCTGCCGCACGGTGTGGGCTCGGCGGTCCTCCTGGACCGGGACGCGGCGGACGTGCTGCGCCGGATCGACTTCGCGGACTGAGCCGCTAGCCTTTTCTGTCACAGCACGTTTACAGCAGGCGGTTTCACCAGCAGGCGGTAGGTAGATGGACTTCCCGGCGGACTTCCCCGGTCAGGCGTACCCCCACCCGCATCCGCACGGCGGATGGCCCGGCAACGAGCTGGAGGAGGTGCTCTCGGTCTCCCTCGGCCTGCCCTCGGCCGGTGGCCGGATCATCGAGGTGCTGGCCCGCAGCTTCGTCTGGGTCCCGCTGCCCAGCGGCGGCGGCCCGCAGAGCGGTGCCCTGGACCTGCCCACGCTGGACATCGGCGGGCAGGCCTTCGTCCCGGTCTTCAGCTCCGAGGAGCAGTTCCGCCAGGTCGTCGGCTCGCATCTGTCGTTCACGATCGCGCCCGCGGTGGAGTTCGCCCGCGGGCTGCCCCCGCAGGTGGGTATCGCGGTGAACCCGGACGGCGTGGTCGGCATCCCCCTCCCGCCCCCCGCCGTGGCCGAACTGTGCCGCATCGGCCGTACCGCCCTCGACGGCCCGACCAGCGGCGGCCGGGTCCGCCTCTTCGAGCCCGACTGGCAGGACGACCCGGTCGACTTCCTGGCCGCGGCCTCCGCCGAGTTCGCCGGCACCGGCGTGGTCGGCACGGCCCGCCGCTGCCTGGCCGCGATCGAGACCGCCGACCCGGTGATGTTCGTGGGCGTCGAACTCACCAACTGGGAGGGCGACCTGAGGGCGGTCCCGATGGACGCCCTGTCCCGCGCCCTGACCAGGACCGAGGTCAAGTGGCCGGTCAACCTGGTCCTCCTCGACGTGACGCAGGACCCGGTGGCGGACTGGATGAGGCAGACAGTGCGTCCTTTCTATACACAGGGTCACTAGCAATCTCCGCCAGGGGCGACCAACCCAGGGGTGCGGGGAACTGCGCGACAAGCCACGACGCACCTGCACTCGCCAACGGACACTGAGCCCCCACCCATGGGGCGCTTAAGCTGGACCCCAACGCAGGCCAACCACCAGAAGGGGCGGTACACGTGAGCGCCAGCGGCACCGCGACCGGCCAGGTCGAGCACATGCTGCGCCAGGTGACGCCCGGGCGCTACGACGCCTACGAGGCGCTCCTGCGCGCCCTCGCGACCCCCCACTCCGGCCAGATCTGGATGCTCCTGTGGCACGGCCAGTCCGGCTCCCCGGACGCCCAGTACGGAAACATGCACGTCGAGGGCTACGGCTACGCCCCCTGCGTCACCTCCGCCCAGGAGCTCTCGGCCAGCGGCTGGAACCGCTCCTACGAGGTGGTCGACTGCCTGGACGTGGCCCGCACCCTCTATCCGGACCACTTCGGCCTCTGGCTCAACCCGCACGCCCCCGGCGGCGGCCTCGGCATCCCCTGGCTGGACCTGCGCCGGATCGCCACCGGCCTGGAGCGCCAGCCCGCGGGGCCCCTGCGCCTGACGGAACCGGCGATCGAGGTCCCGCAGTTCTACGGCCTGCTCACGCAGAACGCCCACCGTACCCCGGCGGTCCGCACCCTCCGCCGCGCCTGGGTGCAGCCCGCGCTCGGGGCGCCGTATCTCGCGATCGGTCTGGATGTGTACGACACCAGTCCGCCGGCCGTGGACTCGGTGCGCGCGATGATGCAGCAGTCCATCGGCGCGGTCCCGGACGGGCTGCCGGTGTCGACCGTGGCGATGTCCGACGACTACGACCCGGTGGCGCTGTGGCTGCGGGCGAACGCCCGCCCGTTCTACGACCGTGAGGCCCACGCCGCGCCCGCCCAGGCGGGCGGGTACGGGTACCCGCCCGTCCGTGGTGGATACTGAGCCCGCGAGTCCTCTTCCCAGCTTCTCCGCAGGATTTACGTCTACGGCACATTTCTCCGCGCGTAGACGGCGGTGTGGTGCCCCGAAAGACGCCGAGTTTCCGTTGTGTCCCAAGTGTCTGGCGTCCGGGGGGCGTTACCCACTGTTCGGATAACGGAATCCCTAGTTAAGCATCACGGTTGCGCATACTTTCGCCGTCAGACCTGGCGGGTGATCGCAGCCACGCTGAAGACTCGCGACTCAGACACAGGGTCGAGGACCCCGTGTCCACTGCAAGTCGACAAAGCCGCTAATCCGCGGCAGGCGTAAGCCGGTAACCACCGGCGAGAGGGGTCGGGTCACAGTGACCGCACCGATCGAGACCACGGGAGCGGAAGCCGGGGCGCAGCCGGAGGCTGTGCTCGTCGGCGCCGAGAAGGGGCAGATCGAGGGCCGTTCCCTTGGACAGATCGCCTGGACCCGGTTCAAGAAGGACAAGGTCGCCGTCGCAGGCGGCGTCATCGTCGTCCTGCTGATCCTGGTCGCGGCACTCTCCCGTCCCATCCAGGCGATGTTCGGCCTGGACCCCGATGCCTTCCACCAGAACCTGATCGACGCCAACACCTCGCTGCCCAAGGGCGGTTGGGGCGGCATGAGCTGGGACCACCCGCTCGGTGTGGACCCGCAGTTCGGCCGGGACGTCGCCACCCGCATCCTCGAGGGATCCTGGGTGTCGCTGGTGGTGGCCTTCGGCGCCACGATCCTGTCGAACGTGATCGGCACGATCCTCGGCGTGGTCGCGGGGTACTACGGCGGCCGGGTCGACTCGATCATCAGCCGCCTGATGGACACCTTCCTCGCCTTCCCCCTGCTGCTCTTCGCCATCGCCATCTCGGCGACCCTGCAGGGCGGTGCCTTCGGCCTCAGCGGTCTGCCGCTGCACCTGAGCGTGCTGATCTTCGTCATCGGCTTCTTCAACTGGCCCTACCTGGGCCGTATCGTCCGCGGCCAGACCCTCGCCCTGCGCGAGCGCGAGTTCGTGGACGCCTCCCGGGGCATGGGCGCCAAGGCGCCGTACATCCTCTTCCGGGAGCTGCTGCCCAACCTCGTCGGCCCGATCATCGTCTACTCGACGCTGCTCATCCCGACGAACATCCTCTTCGAGGCGTCCCTCAGCTTCCTCGGGGTCGGTATCCAGCCCCCGCAGGCATCCTGGGGCGGCATGTTGCGGGACGCGGTCACCTATTACGAGGTCGACCCCGCGTACATGATCGTTCCCGGCCTCGCCATCTTTGTGACCGTCCTGGCGTTCAACCTGCTCGGCGACGGTCTCCGCGACGCTCTCGACCCCCGCAGCCGCTAGGGCCCGCACCCGAGAGTTCATCAAGTTTCCGACAATGGAGGAAGCAGACCATCATGCGAAGGTCAGCGCTGGCCGCAGTTGCGGCCATCGGCTCTGCGACACTGCTCATGGCAGGTTGCAGCAAGGCCGATGACAACAAGAGTGACAACGGTGGGACGAAGGCGGCTGGGGCCAACGCAGCGACCAAGGACGTCGTCAACGCCTCCACGCACAAGGGCGGGACGGTCACCTACGAACTGTCCGACGTTCCGGACTCGTTCGACCCGGGCAACACGTACTACGCGTACATGTACAACTTCAGCCGGCTGTACGCCCGTCCGCTGATGACGTTCGAGCCCGGCCCCGGTTCCAAGGGGAACACCCTGGTCCCGGACCTCGCCGCGAGCAAGGGTGTCTCCAGCGACGGCGGCAAGACCTGGACGTACAAGCTGCGTTCGGGCCTGAAGTACCAGGACGGCACGGCGATCACGTCCAAGGACGTCAAGTACGCCGTGGAGCGCTCCAACTTCGCGCGTGACGTGCTCTCCCTCGGCCCGAACTACTTCCAGCAGTTCCTGGTCGGCGGCAAGGACTACAAGGGCCCCTACAAGGACAAGAGCGCCGAGGGCCTGAAGTCCATCGCGACGCCGGACGACACCACGATCGTCTTCCACCTGAACACGGCCTTCCAGGAGTTCGACTACCTGGTCGCGGCGCCGCAGACGGCTCCGGTTCCGCAGGCGAAGGACACGGGCGTCGACTACGTCAAGAACATCGTGTCCTCCGGCTCGTACCAGTTCCAGAGCTACCAGGACGGCAAGCAGGCCGTCCTCGTGCGCAACAAGAACTGGGACGCGGCGACGGACCCGCTGCGCAAGCAGTACCCGGACAAGATCGTCGTGAACCTGAAGGTCAACGCCGACACGATCGACAAGGACGTCCTCGCGGGCAACGCGATCGACATGGGCGGTACGGGTGTCCAGGCCGCGACCCAGGCGCAGCTGCTGACCTCCGCCGACAAGAAGGCGGGCACGGACAACACCTTCGGTGGCCGTCTCGTCTACATGGCGATCAACACCAAGGTCGCGCCGTTCACCAACGTCGAGTGCCGCAAGGCCGTCGAGTACGCCATCGACAAGGTCTCGGTGCAGACCGCCGAGGGCGGCCCGATCCGCGGTGAGATCGCCACCACCGTCCTGCCGCCGGACATCACCGGTTACGTCAAGGACGACCAGTACGCCACCACGGGCAACAAGGGTGACGTCGCCAAGGCCAAGGCGGCCCTGACGGCCTGTGGCAAGAAGACGATCTCCACCAACCTGTCGGCCCGCAGCGACCGCCCGCAGGAGATCTCCGCGGCCACCGCGATCATCAACTCGCTCAAGGCCGTCGGCATCAACGCCAGCCTGAAGCAGTACCCGTCGGGCAAGTACTTCACCGACTACGCGGGTGTCCCGAAGTTCACCGAGCAGCAGAACATCGGCCTGATCATGATGCAGTGGGGTGCCGACTGGCCCTCCGGCTACGGCTTCGAGCAGCAGATCCTGAACGGTGCGGCGATCGGCGCCTCGGGTAACACCAACCTGTCGCAGTACGACAACAAGACGGTCAACGAACTCCTCGCCAAGGCCATCGGCACCGAGGACGTCGCCACCCGCAACAGCATGTACGCGCAGGTCGACAAGCAGACCATGAGTGACGCGGTGCTCGTCCCGCTGACCTACTTCAAGGTTCTGCTCGCGCGTCCGGCGAACTACAGCAACCTGGTGTCTACGGCGGCCTTCAGCGGCCAGTACGACTACCTCAACATCGGCACCACGAAGTAGTCGTAGCCCCGGAAGGCAGGTGAAGGCATTGGTGCCCGTGGGCTCAGCGGCCCACGGGCACCAGCGCCGATCCCCGTGATCTCGTACATTCTCCGTCGGACAATCGCAGCGGTGATCCTGCTGCTGGTCGTCTCCGCGGTCACCTTCGGCATCTTCTTCCTGCTGCCACGGCTCGCCGGCCAGACCGCGGACCAACTGGCCCAGCAGTACATCGGGAAGAGCCCGTCGGCGGCGGACATCGCCGCGGTCAAGCACAACCTGGGTCTGGACCAGCCCCTTTACCTGCAGTACTGGCACTTCATCAAGGGGATCGTGGCGGGCGCCACCTACAACCTCGGCCCCACCACGGTGCACTGCGACGCGCCCTGCTTCGGCTACTCCTTCAAGGACCACGTCGAGGTCTGGCCGCAGCTCACCTCCCGCCTTCCGGTCACCATCTCGCTAGCCTCCGGCGCCGCCGTCCTGTGGCTCGTGTCCGGTGTCACGGTCGGTGTGATCTCCGCGCTCAAGCCGCGGTCGTTCTTCGACCGCGCCTTCATGGGCGTCGCACTCGCGGGTGTCTCGCTGCCCATGTTCTTCACGGGCAACCTGGCGATCCTGCTCTTCACGTACCAGTGGCCGATCTTCGGCCGCACCTACGTCCCGTTCACCGAGAATCCCGCGCAGTGGGCCAACACGCTGTTCCCGGCGTGGTGTTCGCTCGCGCTTCTCTACTCCGCCATCTACGCGCGGCTCACCCGCTCGGGCATGCTGGAGACGATGAACGAGGACTTCATCCGTACGGCCCGCGCCAAGGGCCTGCGGGAGCGCAACGTCGTCGTCAAGCACGGTCTGCGGGCCGCCCTGACGCCGATCATCACCGTCTTCGGCATGGACCTCGGTCTGCTGCTCGGCGGTGCGCTGATCACCGAGTCGGTGTTCTCCCTGCACGGCATCGGGCAGTACGCGGTGCAGTCGATCGAGAGCAACGACCTGCCCCCGATCCTCGGTGTGACCCTGCTCGCAGCGTTCTTCGTAGTGATCGCAAATCTTCTGGTGGACCTGTTGTACGCCGCCGCCGACCCGCGGGTGAGGCTCTCGTGACCGACCTTTCGAAGACCGGCGCCGCGGTCGGCGAGCCCGTCAACGCGCCCTCCGACGCCCCGAACGCGTTCCTCGAAGTCCGCGACCTCAAGGTGCACTTCCCGACCGACGACGGTCTGGTCAAGTCCGTCGACGGGCTCAGCTTCTCGCTGGAGAAGGGCAAGACCCTCTCCATCGTGGGCGAGTCGGGCTCCGGCAAGTCCGTCACCTCGCTGGCGATCATGGGCCTGCACCGGCTCGGCGCGCGCGGCAAGAACGTGCAGATGTCCGGCGAGATCTGGCTCGACGGCCAGGAGCTGGTCAACGCCTCGCCGGACGACGTGCGCAAGCTCCGCGGCCAGCAGATGTCCATGATCTTCCAGGACCCGCTGTCCGCGATGCACCCGTACTACAAGATCGGCGACCAGATCGTCGAGGCGTACCGGGTGCACCACAACGTCAACAAGAAGGTCGCCCGTACGCGGGCCATCGAGATGCTCGACCGGGTCGGCATCCCCGAGCCGGCCAAGCGCGTCGACGGCTACCCGCACGAGTTCTCCGGCGGTATGCGCCAGCGCGCCATGATCGCGATGGCCCTGGTCAACAACCCCGAACTGCTCATCGCGGACGAGCCGACGACCGCCCTCGACGTGACCGTCCAGGCGCAGATCCTCGACCTCATCCGGGATCTGCAGAAGGAGTTCGGCTCCGCGGTCGTCCTCATCACGCACGACCTCGGTGTCGTCGCCGAGATCGCCGACGAGGTCCTGGTGATGTACGGCGGCCGGTGCGTGGAGCGCGGTCCGGTCGACGAGATCTTCGAGAAGCCCCAACACCCGTACACCTGGGGTCTGTTGGGCTCGATGCCGCGGATCGACCGGGAGACCTCGGACCGGCTCATCCCGGTCAAGGGCCAGCCGCCGAGCCTCATCAACGTCCCCTCGGGCTGCGCCTTCCACCCGCGCTGCCCGTACGCGGACATCCCCAAGGGCGACGTCACGCGAACCGTGCGCCCCGAGCTGGAGCTGGTCCCCGGCGGGCACTGGTCCGCCTGCCACCTCCCGGCCGCGGACCGCACGCGGATCTGGACCGAAGAGATTGCGCCGAAGCTGTGAGCGATACGAAGAAACCGGCCGCCACCGCGGTCGTCCCGGAGCAGGTGGCCTCCTCGGAGGACCGTGAGGTACTGCTCAAGGTCGAGGGCCTGAAGAAGCACTTCCCCATCAAGAAGGGGATCCTGCAGCGTCAGGTCGCCGCGGTGAAGGCCGTCGACGGCATCGACTTCGAGGTGCGCAAGGGTGAGACCCTGGGCGTCGTCGGGGAGTCGGGCTGCGGCAAGTCGACCATGGGCCGGGTCATCACCCGGCTCCAGGACCCGACGGGCGGCTCGATCCACTTCGAGGGCCAGGACATCACCCGCCTCAACTCGGCCGGGATGCGCCCGCTGCGCCGCGACATCCAGATGATCTTCCAGGACCCGTACGGCTCCCTGAACCCGCGCCACACCATCGGCTCGATCGTCTCGGCGCCGTTCCGGCTCCAGGGCGTGGAGCCCGAGGGCGGGGTCAAGCGCGAGGTCCAGCGCCTGCTGGAGCTGGTGGGCCTGAGCCCCGAACACTTCAACCGCTACCCGCACGAGTTCTCCGGCGGTCAGCGCCAGCGCATCGGCATCGCCCGCGCGCTCGCCCTGAAGCCGAAGCTCGTGGTGGCGGACGAGCCGGTGTCGGCCCTGGACGTGTCGATCCAGGCGCAGGTCGTGAACCTGATGGACGACCTCCAGACGGAGCTCGGCCTGACGTACGTGATCATCGCGCACGACCTGTCCGTGGTCCGGCACGTCTCGGACCGGGTCGCGGTGATGTACCTCGGCAAGATCGTCGAAATCGCCGACAGCACCAAGCTGTACGAGTCGCCGATGCACCCGTACACCAAGGCCCTGATGTCGGCCGTGCCGGTCCCGGACCCCAAGCGCCGGGGTGCCAAGAGCGAGCGCATCCTGCTCAAGGGCGACGTCCCCTCGCCGATCTCCCCGCCCAGCGGCTGCCGTTTCCACACGCGCTGCTGGAAGGCGACGGAGATCTGCCGGACGGCGGAACCCCAGCTGATCGAGTTGCGTCCCGGCCAGCAGGTCGCCTGCCACCACCCGGAGAACTTCGCGGACCAGGCCCCGCAGGACACGGTCCTGCTGACCGCTGCGAAGGAAGCGGTGGAGCTGGTGGGCGAGGCGGTGCTGGAGAAGGCGGCCGAGATTTCCGAGGCGGAGACCCCCACGGCGGAGACCCCCGAGGAGCCTGCTGCCGAGGTGCCCGCCCCCGAAGCGGAATCCGGCGATCAGGAGTCAACTCCCAAGTAGCGCATGACAAGTTGGTAAAGCCATGTCCATGGCGAAACGGGAGAGTGCAGAGTCGAGCGTGTCCGACTGATCGGAAACGCACCCGAAGGGACGACTCATGGCACTCTCCCGTTCGGCACGTTTAGGGGCCCTCGCGACCGCGGCGGCCTCTTTTCTTGTCATAGCCGCCTCCTCCGCCCCCACTCCCGGCGCCGACGGAATCGGTGACACCTACTTCCCCCAGCTCGGCAACGGCGGCTTCGACGCCCGCCACTACGCCCTCGACGTGGCCTACAACCCCGACACCGACCGCCTCGACGGCCGTACGACCCTCACCGCCCGCGCCACCCAGAACCTCTCCTCCTTCGACCTGGACCTGCAGAAACTTGAGGTCACCAAGGTCGAAGTGAACGGCAGACGGGCCCAGTTCACCCGCACCGGCGACGAACTGCGCATCACGCCACGGGACTTCCTCCGCAAGGGCAAGGACTTCACGGTCGCCGTCACCTACGGCGGGGTGCCCGAACCCCTCAACGGACCCATCGTGTTCGGCTCCGACTACGGCTGGATGAAGACCGCCGACGGAGTCTTCGTCGCCTGCGAACCCAACGCCGCCTCCACCTGGTTCCCCTCCAGCGACCACCCGTCCGACAAAGCCACCTACGACATCCGCATCAAGGCCCCCAAGGGCCTCACCGGAGTCTCCAACGGCCGCCTCGTCTCGACGTACGACAAGGGCGACTCGACGTACACCCACTGGCGCGAGAGCAAGCCGATGGCGACCTATCTCGCCACCGCCACCATCGGGAAGTTCGACGTCAAGACGGGGACGACCGCGGGCGGCACCCCGATCTACGTCGCCATCGACCCGGTCCTCGCCAACAGCAACAGCGTCGACGTGTACGCCGTGACGGCCGCCGCCACCGACTACTGGTCGCAGGTCTTCGGGCCGTACCCCTTCGAGGAGACCGGCGCGATCGTCGACGACATGCCGGAGGCCGGGTTCTCGCTGGAGGTGCAGAGCAAGCCCGCCTACTCCGCCGTGCGCAACGAGACGACGATCGTGCACGAGCTGGCCCACCAGTGGTTCGGCGACTCGGTGTCGGTCGCGCACTGGAAGGACATCTGGCTCAACGAGGGCTTCGCGACCTACGCCCAGTGGCTGTGGGCCGAGCACCAGGGCACCCGCACCGCCCACGACTCGTTCCTGGCCGGCTACAACGCCCGCCCCGCCGACAGCGCCTTCTGGCAGACCGTCGTGGCGGACCCGCAGCGCGACACGATGTTCGCCTCCGCCGTCTACCAGCGCGGCGCGATGACCCTCCAGATGCTCCGCGAACGCATCGGCGACACCGCGTTCTTCAAGCTCCTGCCGACCTGGACGAAGCTGCACCGCTACGGCAACGTGAGCACCGAGCAGTTCATCGAGCTCGCCGAGAAGATCAGCGGCCAGCAGCTCGACGACCTGTTCCAGACCTGGCTCTACACGACAGGCAAGCCCACCCTGTGACGACCCACGGGTAACAATGCGGTGTGCTTCAGCAACTGTTCAGCCCCTCCGTCCAGCACACGCTCGACCTCGTCGGCATCTTCGTGTTCGCCATCTCCGGCGCGCTGCTGGCCGTCCGCAAGAACTTCGACGTGTTCGGCATCGCCGTGCTCGCCGAGGTCACCGCGCTGGGCGGAGGGCTGTTCCGGGACCTCATGATCGGTGCGGTACCCCCGGCCGCCTTCACGGACCTGGGGTACTTCATCACCCCGCTCTTCGCCGCGCTCCTCGTCTTCTTCCTCCATCCGCACGTGGAGCGCATCCAGGCCGGCGTCAACGTCTTCGACGCGGCAGGACTCGGCCTGTTCTGTGTCTCGGGCACGGTGAAGGCGTACGACTACGGGCTCAGCCTCACCTCCTCGGCCGCCCTCGGTCTCGCCACCGCCGTCGGCGGCGGTGTACTGCGGGACGTCCTCGCCAACGAGACCCCGTCCCTGCTCCGCTGGGACCGCGACCTGTACGCGGTCCCGGCGATCGTCGGCGCCACCATCTCCGTGCTGTGCATCCACTACGACGCGCTGACCCCCCTCACCAGTGGGCTCGCGATCGTCACCGCTTTCGTGTTGCGCCTGCTCGCGATGCGGTTCCACTGGCGAGCTCCGCGTGCGTGGAACCGGAGGTCGAACGCCCGCGAGGATCCGACGTCGACTTCGTGATCCTCGGGTGGTTCTGGCCCAACTCCAGGGTCAGCCAGCGGAACACGGTCTTCACCTGGGGCCGCCACAGCGCCATGGTGTGCCCGCCGTCGCTGCGCGGCAGGAACACCACGTGCACGCTCGTCGGCGCCTTCGCGATCTGTTCGAGGGCCACGCCCGCCTGGTAGCCGTCGCCGGACTCGCCGGACAGGTACATCGTGATCGGCGGCGGCGTGGCCGCCTTCTTGAGCAGCAGGTAGGGGTTGTTCGCCTCCCGCAGGGCCACGCTCTGCGCGGCCAGCGAGTTGCGTTCGCCGATCGGGTCGTTGTAGCCGGACATGCTCACCGCGGCCTGGTAGCGGTCGGGGTGGGCGACGGCGAGCTTGACCGCGCAGTGCGCGCCGGCCGAGTAACCGGCGACCCCCCAGCCCTTGGGCGCGGGCTGGGCGCGGAAGTTGTCCGTGACCATCTTCGGTACGTCGACGCTGAGCCAGGTGTCGGCGTTGACCGTGCCGGGGATGTTGGCGCACCCGGTGTCCACGCCGGCCAGCAGGTTGTAGCGCGGCGCGACCAGGATGAAGGGCGCGATCCGCCCGCTCCTCATCAGCGGCTCCAGCTGCTGGGTCACGTGCATCGACCCGAACCAGGCCTTGGCGGAGCCGGGCCAGCCCGGCAGCAGTTCCACGACGGGGAACTTCTTGTGGCGGTAGGCCGCTTCCTTGTACTGCGGCGGGGTCCAGACGTAGACCTCGGCGTTCACGCCCGACACCCGGCCCTTGAGCTGGGTGACCTCCACCTGGCCGGCGGAGCTCATACCGGGACCGGTGGCGGGGGAGAAGTCCTGCTTGACCTTGGGCAGCCGGTTCAGCGAGATGTTGCCGGTGCCGTTCTTGCCGAGGTCGGCGGCCTGCTGGACGTGGTTGCCGGTGCCGAGGAGGTCGGCCCAGTTGTCGTACAGGTTGTTCTGGTTGTTGACCATCACGAAGACCAGGGTGACGGCCGTGGCCTGCGCGAACAGCAGCATCAGGGCCCGGGCCGCCACGCGTACGGCCTTGGGGCCGCGCAGCCGCGACCACAGCACGAGCGGCAGTATGAGGGCGACGATCGTCAGCACGACGGCGGTGTAGAGGAACGGAGTCCCGGTGAGGCTCATGTCCCCAAAGAGGGGGATCACGGGCCGTGGGTCACGGACGAGTACGGACACTTACCAAGAAATTGCCGGGCGCTCACCCGACCGGCGGTAGTTTCATATGGCCGCAACACCAAAGCTACCGCTTAGTAATCAACTGTTGTACGGTTCATCCATGCGAGAAGCAGCTTCCGCACCGACGGCCACGCGGGCCGTGATCGGTGACAGCGAGTTCGACCGCGACACGGCGGTCACCCGTCGCGCCCCGGGCGTCTACGACATCGACCTCTCGGCCGGCTGGACGATCATCAACGCCGTCAACGGCGGCTATCTCCTCGCCGTCCTCGGCCGAGCCCTCGCGGACGCGCTCCCGCACACCGACCCGTTCACGATCTCCGCGCACTACCTCACGGCGTCCCAACCGGGCCCGGCGGTCATCCGCACGGACGTGGTCCGCACCGGCCGCACCCTCTCCACCGGCCAGGCCTCCCTCTTCCAGTACGACGACGAGGGCCGCGAGGTCGAACGCATCCGCGTCCTCGCCTCCTACGGCGACCTGGACGCGCTCCCGGACGACGTCCGCACGACGGCGAAGCCGCCCGCGTTCCCGCCCATGGACCAGTGCTTCGGCCCCGAGGACGGTCCTGCCCCCGTCCCCGGCAGCTCGGCGATCACCGACCGCCTGATGCTCAAGCTGGACCCGTCCACCCTCGGCTGGGCCCTGGGCGCCCCCTCCGGCAAGGGCGAGATGCGCTCCTGGTTCGGCCTCGCGGACGGCCGCGACGCGGACCCCCTCTCGCTCCTCCTCGCGGTGGACGCGCTGCCCCCGACCGCGTTCGAGATCGGCCTCAAGGGCTGGGTCCCCACGGTCGAACTCACGGTCCACGTCCGCTCCCGCCCGGCCCCGGGCCCCCTCCGCATCTCGATCACCACCCGCAACCTGGCCGGCGGCTTCCTGGAGGAGGACGCGGAGGTCTGGGACAGCGCGGACCGACTGGTGGCCCAGTCACGGCAGTTGGCGCGGGCGAGACTTGGCTGAGCTCAGGGGTTCGCGTCCCCGCCCGACTCAGCCGACCGGCTTCCGTCCCAGCCAGGCCGCCAACTGGCCGTAGGCGTCCGCCTTTTCGGGTGCGGGCTGCGCCGAGGCGAAGGGGGTGTCCGCGTCCCGTTGTTCGTCCGGCAGGACCCGGCGGGCGATCGTGAGCGCGAACTCGGCCAGTTCCGGGTCGAGTTCGAGGGGGTGGCCCAGGGCCTCGGAGAGGTCCCAGGTGTGGGTGACGTTCTCCATGACGTAGCCGGAGAGGGCCGCCCGGCCCGGTGCCTCGCCCCACGGGACCCGGACCAGCGCGTCCAGCCGGGCGTCGTCCGCCCAGGCGTTGCGGACGCGGACGCGGGCCTCGTCGTACGCGGCCGGCCAGCCCTCGTCGGCGACTCCGTCCACGAAGGGGTGTACGGCCATGCCGTCGCCGCCCTCGCCGACCGTCGCGATGCGCAGGGTGCCGCCGACGAGATGGCTCAGCAGGGTCCGTACGTCGAACTCCGTGCACGGGGTGGGACCGGCGAGCTGCTCCGGTCGTACCGTCCTGATCAGCGCGGCGACCTGCTCGGTGGCGCGGGTGTAGACGGGGCGGGGGTCCGTGGTGTCTGTGTTCATGACGCCGATGCTGGACCCATAACCTGACAGTTTCCGTCAACATTTGCGTCGGCTTTCCGGGCGGCGGATCCTGGGGGAGTGAAGGCCGACCGACTCCTCTCGATCCTGCTGCTCCTGCAGACCCGGGGCCGCGTCCCCGCGCACGAACTCGCCGACCGGCTCGAGGTGTCGGTGCGGACCATCTACCGGGACGTCGAGGCGCTGTCCGCCTCCGGGGTGCCGGTCTATGCCGAGCGCGGGCGGCACGGCGGGATCGAGCTGCTCGCCGGGTTCCGCACCGACGTCACGGGACTGACCGCCGACGAGTCGCGCGCCCTGTTCATCCTCGCCGCGCAGGGCGCCCACGCGGCGCTCGGTCTCGACGCCGCCCTCGGTTCAGCGCTGCGCAAGGTGATGGCCGCGCTGCCGGCGCCGTACCGCCCGGCCGCCGAGGTGACCTCCCGGCGCATCCTCGTCGACGCCACCCGTTGGAAAGGCGGGCCCCAACCCGCCGTGGATCTGGACGTGTTGCAGGACGCGGTCTTCACCGACCGGCGGCTGCGGCTGCGCTATCGGCACAGCGGCGCGAAGGAGCCGAGCACGTACACCGTCGACCCCTACGGCCTGGTCTCCAAGGCGGGCGTCTGGTACCTGATCGCCGACCGCCGTGCGAGCCCCCGCCTCTTCCGCGCCGACCGCGTGCACTCGGCCGCCCTCCTGCCCGACCCGGTGAAGCGCCGCCCCGGCGTCGAACTCGCCGACGCCTGGGAGGAGTTGCGCCGTCAGGTGGAGGAACGCCCCGGCGGACTCGACGTCACCGTCCGGGTCCGCCGCTCCCGCCTCGACATGTTCCTGCGCCTCAACGCCTCCTCGCTGGCCGAACTCCCCGACGACGAGGGGGAGAACGAGTGGGTGACGGTCCGGCTGTCCTACGGTGTCGTCCACGAGGCGCGTCAACTGCTGCAGTTCGCCGACGCGTTGGAGGTCGTATCGCCGCCGGAGGTACGCGCGGAAGTGGCCGCGGCGGCGGCTTCTGTCACGGAGCTGTACCAGCGAGTAGGCAGGCTGTCTTCGTGAACTCGCAGGTCAGAGAGGTCTCTTGGGCTGCCCTTTACTTGGTGCACAGGGTGAGGACAGGGCGCGGACAAGGAAGCCCTAAACGGCGTTGATTGAGTTCCCGCCACAAGGCATCCTCATCGTTTTTGGAGCTGTTTCTCATGAAGCGTGCGCGTCTCCTTCCCGCAGTGGCCCTGCTGGCGCTCTCGCCCCTGGCCCTCGCGGCCTGCGGGTCGAGCGACTCCTCGTCGTCCTCCGGCAGCGCCAACTCCGGCTCCACACAGTCCTGTTCCGCGCCGACCGGCAACGCCACGGCACGGCCCAGCGGTGCCCCCTCCGGTGCGCCCACGGGCGCCGCGGCCTCGGGCCGGCCGACGGGCATGCCGACCGGCAACGCCTCCGGCATGCCGTCCGGTGGTCCCGGTGGCGGCGGCCAGGGCGGCGGCCCTGGTGGCGGGTGCGGCGGCGGCCCGGGCGGCGGCCAGATGAGCGGGGCCCCGCAGCAGGGCTGACCGCGCTCCGTACGACAGGGGCGGCGCACTCGAACACCGGGCGCGCCGCCCCTGTCGTATGTCCGCGGCGTGTACCGCTCAGCCGAGCCAGTGCCGGCGGCCGACGCTGATCAACCGCATCTGGCGGGTGGCGAGTCGAGTCACCCGGTCGCGCTCCTCGTCCGAGGTCTCCCGCGCCTCCATGAAGAGCGAGGCCGTGATGAGCATCTGGTCGACGTAGAGGTGGGCCAGCATCATCAGGTCGGAGTCGTCCCAGCCGCCGGACTCCGGGTCCTTGGCGAGTTCCGCCTTCACCTCCTCGGCGAACCGGGCGAGTTGGTCCCGGATGGCCTCCCGCACCGGCTGGACCCCGCCGTGCCGCTCGCGGGCGAGGAAGCGGACGTGGGCCGGATAGGTGTCCACATGGTCGGCGATCAACTGGACGGCGCGCGCGATGCGTTGGTCGCTGTCCTCCGCCGTCGCCACCGTCTGCCGGATCATCGGGTGCAGGCTGCCGAGCGCCTCCTCGACGAGCGCCACCCCGAGGTCGGCCGTGGAGCGGAAGTGCCGGTAGAAGGCGGTCGGCGCCACCCCGACGGCGCGGGTGACCTCGCGCAGGCCCAGGCTGCTCAGGCTCTGCTCCTCCAGCAGCCCCAACGCGGCGTCCAGCAACGCCTGTCGGGTCTTCTGCTTCTGTACCTGCCGGATGCCGAGGGTGTGACTCATGTCATCCAGTTAACAACTGTTCTCCGGAATTGAAAAGCCGCCGGAGACGCTAGACTCAAAGTCAGTGAACAAGTGTTACTACAACCGTTCACCGAAACGTAACGAGAGTCTTCTCGAGTCATCTCGGAGGGGGATTCATCCCATGCTGGTCCTCGTCGCAGCGCTCCTGCTGTTCGGCGTCGTGATGGGCACCGTGGCCCACGCGTCGTTCGCCTTCACCGCCGTCGCCGCCACCGTCATCGCCGTATGGCTGGGCATCTTCGCGCTCCGCGAGCGGCACGGCCGCCGGAGCCGTACGTCCACCAACTGACCGCCACCCATCCGCTGTCCGCCCACCCGATCCTCGGGAGCCGAACCACCATGCAACTCACCGCACCGGCAACCAGCACCACCACCGATTTCAAGGCCACCGGCCGCCGTGACGCCGACGGCATGGCCGTCGCGTCCTTCATCCTCGGCCTTGTCGGCCTGCTCGTCCTCAACGTCTTCCTCGGCCCCATCGCCATCGCCCTGGCCGGCGTGGCCCTGTGGCGCGGCACCGCCCGTCGCGGCCGGGCCCTCCTCGGCCTCGGACTCGGCATCGCCGATCTGCTGGTCCTCGTCGCCTTCATGCAGCTGGACAGCACGGTCTCCTGGAGCTTCTAGACCTGCCCACCCCTCCGGGGTGCCCGCCGGGGACCGTAGAATCGGCGGCACCATGGCATACCTCGACCACGCCGCGACCACCCCGATGCTTCCCGAGGCAGTCGAGGCGATGACGGCCCACCTGAGCATCACGGGCAACGCCTCCTCCCTCCACGCTTCCGGCCGCAGAGCCCGCCGTACGGTCGAAGAGGCCCGGGAGACCCTCGCCGAAGCGCTCGGCGCCCGCCCCAGCGAGGTGGTGTTCACCTCCGGCGGCACCGAGGCCGACAACCTCGCGGTGAAGGGCCTGTACTGGTCCCGCCGCGACGCCGACCCGGCCCGCACCCGGGTGCTGGCCAGCCCCGTCGAGCACCACGCCGTCCTGGACGCCGTCCACTGGCTGGGTGAACACGAGGGCGCCACCGTCGAGTACCTCCCGGTCGACTCCTACGGCCGTGTCCACCCCGAGGTGCTGCGCGAGGCCATCGCCCGCAACCCGGACGATGTCGCCCTGGCCACCGTGATGTGGGCCAACAACGAGATCGGTACGGTCCTGCCGGTGCGTGAACTCGCCGATGTGGCAGGGGAGTTCGGCATCCCGCTGCACGCCGACGCGGTGCAGGCCTTCGGCCAGGTGCCGGTCGACTTCGCCGCCTCCGGGCTCGCCGCGATGACGGTCTCCGGCCACAAGATCGGGGGACCGTACGGCATCGGTGCCCTGCTGCTGGGCCGCGAGTACACCCCCGTACCCGTCCTGCACGGCGGCGGCCAGGAACGCCATGTCCGCTCCGGCACCCTCGACGTCCCCGCGATCGCCGCCTTCGCGGTCGCCGGCCGCCTCGCCGCCGAACAGCGCGAGTGGTTCGCCCGCGAGATCGGCGCCCTCCGCGACGACCTCGTCACCGCCGTCCGTACGGCGGTCCCGGACGCGATCCTCGGCGGGGACCCGGTGGACCGGCTGCCGGCCAACGCCCACTTCACGTTCCCCGGCTGCGAGGGCGACTCCCTGCTGCTCCTGCTGGACGCCCAGGGCATCGAGTGCTCCACCGGCTCGGCCTGCACCGCGGGCGTCGCCCAGCCCAGCCATGTCCTGCTCGCCACCGGGACCGATCCGGACCTGGCCCGTGGCACCCTGCGCTTCTCCCTCGGCCACACCTCGACGGAGGCCGACGTGGAGGCCGTGGCGAAGGCGATCGGCCCGGCGGTGGAACGGGCACGCGCCGCCGGGCTGACCTGAGAGAACCGCTCCGGCTAGGCCTCCGTCACCATGAGGGAGGCCATCATGCCCTCGTCCTCGTGCTGCAGCAGGTGACAGTGGAGCATGTACATATAGGTGTCGTCGGAGAAGTCGGTGAACTCCATGGCGATCTTGATCGAACCGCCGCCGACCACTTCGTAGGTGTCGTACCAGCCGAGTTGGACCCCAGTCGGATCCTCGCCGTTGATGGAGATCAGCTGATACGGCACGTCGTGCAGGTGGAACGAGTGTTCCAGCTGGGTGGCGTTCTGGATCGTCCAGATCTCCTTGGCGCCGACCGTCGTACTGATCATCGCCATCGCGGCCATGCTCGTGCCCGCCGAACCGTTGATCAGCATGGTGGCGCCGCTCTGGCTCAGCGTGATCGTCCTGGCGGTGAAGTCGCTCGTGTCGTACCGGTCGATGGTGTTGAGGGTGCTGGGCAGGTCGGCCGGGGTGTCGGAGCCGCTGGCCGTGATCGCGAGGAAGTCGTAGGTGCCGCTGCCGCCGCGGATCCAGCCGGTGGTGATCACGGCCTGGAGGGTGGCGTCCGCGGTGAGGTCCATCGTGAACTCGGCGCGGGCGCCGGCCACCAGGCGGATCGTGGTCACCTCGGCGGCCTCGGCTAGATAGCCCTGGTCGGTGGTGATCTGCGTGAGGGTGCCGCCGTCGCTGCGCTGGATGGTGATGATGTCGGACGGCGAGGCGTTCAGCGCGCGGAACCGGGTCCGGGTCTTGGTGGCGGTGAAACCGAGCGTGGTGGAGTCCACGTTGGTCCCGTTGACCAGCAGGGGGAAGGTCGTCGTGCTCAGCCGGTAGCCGGCCGCGTCGTACTTGATGTCTCCGGCGGTGTCCACGGCGAGGGACTGGAAGATGAGCGGGATGTCGTCCACGCCGTAGTCGCTGGGCAGCGCGGCCGACGCGTCCGAGGAGTCCTCGACGATGATCATCCCGGCCAGGCCGTGCACGGCCTGCTTGGCGGTGGTGCCCAGGGCGTGCGGGTGGTACCAGAGCGTGGTGGCCGGGTCCTTGACCGTGAACGTGGGGGACCAGGTCTCGCCGTCGGCGAACGCGACCTGCGGGCCGCCGTCCATCTTGGCCGGGACGTGGGCGCCGTGGAAGTGGACCGTCGTGTCCTCACCGATGTCGTTGGTGATGTTGAGGAGGACCACGTCGCCGTTGGTCCACTTCATGGTCGGGCCCAGGAAGTCCTGGTTGTAGCCCATCGTGGTGCTGGTGACGCCCGAGATCACCTCGTGGGTGCCGGACTTGGCCTCCAGCGTGAAGGTGGTGACGCCGCTGGAGGTGGTGCCCTCCAGCAGATCCGGGATGGTGAGGGTGGAGTCGGCGGCGGACGCCTTGTTCTTCGCCGCGTCGTTCAGCAGGGAGAAGGCACCTCCGGCGGCGGCCACCGCCGCGATGCCGGCCCCGGCCATTCCGCCGAGGAACTTGCGCCGGTGCAGACCCTTGCCGCCCCGGGCCACGCCGGCCTTGCTGTGCTCGCGCTTCTCAGCGGCGGATTTGCGGTGGTTGCCCTTGGCGTCTCTCGTTTCGTCGGACGCGGACGCGGACGCGGGCTCGCTGGTGTGTGTCATGCAGCGGAGATTTGACCTAAGGGCTGTGTAAAAACTGAGTGGTAGTTAGCAGCAGGCAAGGCAAGCTGTGAAAGATAAGACTGCACGGTCTCTCTCCAACTGCCCTTACAGGTAAGACGAGTTGACGTGCCGCAGGTCACCTCCTGACCAGGGGACGCATTGGACACCGCCGTTACTGAAACGACTCATAGCCAAAGTCGAATGTGACCTGGGTCATGCCCCTGTCCGGTGTGCCCGCCTTACGAGTGCCATGTACCGGTCCCAGTCCAGTACCGCCCGGGGGCCGTGTGGTCGGTCCCCGGCACCTCTGCCACTGGCGCCCACTTCATGTTCCCCGGCTGCGAGGGCGACTCCCTGCTGCTCCTGCTGGACGCCCAGGGCATCGAGTGCTCCACCTCCACGGAGGCCGTCGTGAAGGCGATCGCTCCGGCGGTGGAACGGGCCCGTGTCGCCGGGCTGACCTGACACGACCCGCACATGCGAAGAACCGGGGAGAGTCCGCCGACTCTCCCCGGTGCAACGTGTCCGGCGTCCACGGGGGAGGGCGACCCCGGACAGAGGGGAAGCCTCGCTCCCCGTCGAACTAGTCGTCCGTCGCGCTGGCGCTGGCGCTCGCGGTCGCCGTGGCGGTCGAGTCGTCCGTCGCGGTCGCTGAGGCACTGGCGCTCGCGGAGGCGCTCGCACTGGCCGTGGCCGTGGAGTCGTCGGTGTCGGTGGTGGTGCTCGTATCGTCGCCCGTCACCATGAGGCCGGCCATCATGCCTTCGTCCTCGTGCTGCAGGAGATGGCAGTGGAGCATGTACATGTAGGTGTCGTCGGAGAAGTCCGTGAACTCCATGGCGATCTCGATCGAGCCGCCGCCGACCACCTCATAGGTGTCGTACCAGCCGAGCTGGACCCCGGTGGGATCCTCGCCGTTGACTGATATCAGCTGATATGGCACGTCGTGCAGATGGAACGAGTGTTCCAGCTGGGTGCTGTTGGTGATCGTCCAGATCTCCTGGGAGCCCAGCGTGGTGCTGATCATCGCCATGGAGTCCATGCTGGTGCCGGCCGAGCCGTTGATCAGCATGGTCGTGCCGTCCTGGCCGAGTGTGATGGTGCGGGCCGTGAAGTCGCTCGTGTCGTACCGGTCGATGGTGTTGAGGGTGCTGGGGAGGTCGTCGGGGGTGTCGGTGCCGCTGGCGGTGACGGCGAGGACGTCGTAGGTGCCGCTGCCGCCGCGGACCCAGCCGGTGGTGACGACGGCCTGGAGCGTGGCGTCCGCGCTCAGGTCCATCACGAACTCGGCGCGGGCGCCGGCCACCAGCCGGATGGACGTGACATCGGTCGCCTCGGTCAGATAGCCCTGGTCGGTGGCGATCTGGGAGAGCGTCCCGCTGTCGCTGCGCTGGATGGTGATGATGTCCGAGGGGGAGGCGTTCAGCACCCGGAATCGGGTGCGGGTCTTGGTGGCCGTGAAGCTGAGCGAGGCGGAGTCGACGTTCGTGCCGTTCAGCAGCAACGGGTAGCTGAGGTCGCTTTCGAGGTAGCCCGCCAGGTCGTACTTGATGTCCCCGGCGCTGTCGGTGGCGAGGCACTGGAAGATGAGCGGGACGTCGTCCACGCCGTAGTCGCTGGGCAGGTCCGACGAGGCGGTCGAGTCGTCCTCGACGATGATCATCCCGGCCAGCCCGTGCACCGCCTGCTTGGCCGTGGTGCCCAGCGCGTGCGGGTGGTACCAGAGGGTCTTCGCGGAGTCGTCGACGGTGAACGTCGGGGCCCAGGTCTCGCCGTCGGCGAAGGCGACCTGGGGGCCGCCGTCCATCTTGGCCGGAACGTGGGCGCCGTGGAAGTGGACGGTGGTGTCCTCGCCCAGGCTGTTGGTGATGTTCAGCAGGACCGTGTCGCCGTTGGTCCACTTCATGGTGGGGCCGAGGAACGACTGGTTGTAGCCCATGGTGTCGCTGGTGACCCCGCTCAGCACTTCGGCGGTGCCGGTCTTGGCCTCCAGGGTGAACGTGGTGGTGCTGTCCGAGGTGGTGCCCTCCAGGAGGTCGGGGATGGTGAGGGTGCTGTCCGCGGCGGACGCCTTGTTCTTCGCCGCGTCGTTCAGCAGGGAGAAGGCACCTCCGGCGGCGGCCACCGCCGCGATGCCGGCCCCGGCCATTCCGCCGAGGAACTTGCGCCGGTGCAGACCCTTGCCCCGGGCCGCACCGGCCTTGCTGTGCTCGCGCTTCTCGGCTGTGCTCTTGCGGTGGTTGCCCCTGCCGTTCTCTCCGGACGCGGGCTCGCTGGTGTGTGTCATGCGGCAGAGATTTGACCTAAGGACTGTGTAAAGACTGGGGAGCTTTTAGTAGCCAGCGGGGCAAACTGTGAAGGTGGGAGTGCGCGATCATGCTCCAACTCCCCTTGACGAGACGCCGAGTTGACGTACCGCAGGTCACCTCCGGAGCAGGGGACGCATTGGACACCACCGTCACGGAAGCAACTCATAGCCAAACCCGAGTGTGACCAGGGTCACGCTTGCGTCCGGTGTGCCTGCCTTACGAGCGCCATGTACCGGTCCCAGTCCCAGTACCGACCGGGGTCCGTGTGATCGGTCCCCGGCACCTCCACGTGCCCGATGACGTGCTTCCGGTCGACCGGGATTCCGTAGCGCCGGCATATCCCGGCCGTCAGCCGCGCGGAGGCCGCGTACATCGCGTCGGTGAAGGACGACGCCTGCTCCACGAAGCCCTCGTGCTCGATGCCGACACTGTGTTCGTTGTACTCCCGGTTGCCCGCGTGGAAGGCCACGTCCAGCTCGCGGACCATCTGCGTGATGTGCCCGTCCTTGCGCACGATGTAGTGCGCCGCCGCCCTGTGCGCCGGGTCCTGGAAGACCTTCACCGCGCTGCGGAAACCGCCCTGGGTGACATGGATGACCACCATGTCTATCCCGTAGTCGTCCGGCCGGTCCGCCCGCCGGTAGTTCGCCGGGGACGCCGACACCCACTGCGCGCCCCGGAAGTCCACCGCGCCCGCCACCCGCGGCTTCTCCACCCCGGGCAGCCGCCACCACAGCCGCGCCAACTCGTCCCGCGCCAGCGCCGCCGTCCCCACGGCGGCCACGGCACCGCCGATCAGCAGCGCCCGCCGGCCCGTGACCCCTCGCGGTGTCCCCGTGGGCCCGCCCTGTGTCTCCCCCATGCGATCTTCAACGGATACTCGCGGGTCCCGGTTCCCGCCGACCCGTACCCTGGAAGGGTTATGACTGAGACCTCGCAGCGCCCCCGCCCCCTCCGCGTACTCGCCGCCATGTCCGGCGGCGTGGACTCCGCCGTCGCCGCCGCCCGCGCCGCCGAAGCCGGCCACGACGTGACCGGCGTCCACCTCGCGCTCTCCGCGAACCCGCAATCGTTCCGCACGGGCGCGCGTGGCTGTTGCACCATCGAGGACTCACGGGACGCCCGCCGCGCCGCCGACGTCATCGGCATCCCGTTCTACGTCTGGGACCTCGCCGACCGCTTCCGCGAGGACGTCGTCGAGGACTTCGTCGCCGAGTACGAGGCCGGCCGCACCCCGAACCCCTGCCTGCGCTGCAACGAGAAGATCAAGTTCGCCGCGCTCCTCGACAAGGCCCTCGCCCTCGGCTTCGACGCGGTCTGCACCGGCCACTACGCCCAGGTGATCGTCAACGAGGACGGCACCCGCGAACTGCACCGCGCCTCCGACATGGCCAAGGACCAGTCCTACGTCCTCGGCGTCCTGGACGAGCGGCAGCTCGCGCACGCCCTGTTCCCGCTCGGCGACACCGTCACGACGAAGGACGAGATCCGCGCGGAGGCCGAGCGCCGCGGCCTCGCCGTCGCCAAGAAGCCCGACTCGCACGACATCTGCTTCATCGCCGACGGCGACACCCAGGGCTTCCTCGCAGGCCGCCTGGGCAAGGCCGAGGGCGACATCGTCGACGAGTCCGGCACGGTCGTCGGCTCGCACGAGGGTGCGTACGGCTTCACCATCGGCCAGCGCAAGGGCCTGCGCATCGGCACCCCGGCCGCCGACGGCAAGCCGCGCTACGTCCTGGACATCTCCCCGGTCGACAACACGGTGACGGTCGGCCCGGCCGCCTCCCTGGACGTCAGCGGCCTCACGGCCGTCAAGCCGCGCTGGTGCGGCACAGCGCCCTCCGGCCCCGGCATCTACACCGCCCAGCTCCGCGCCCACGGCGGCGAGACCGAGGTCACCGCCGAACTCGTCGACGGCATCCTGGAGGTGACGTTCACCGAGCCGGTACGCGGTGTGGCCCCCGGGCAGGCGATCGTGCTCTACGACGACACGCGCGTGGTGGGATCGGCGACGATCGCCACGACCACGCGGGCGGCGACGGCGATGGCGTGACCCTCCGGGCTGCCCCGGAGGGGACACGATCAATCGCTCACGGCACTTCTGCTCACAGCACTTCTACTTCGTAGAAGCACAGGTGGTCCTTGATCTGCGCCACGTCCGGCTTGGGGTCGGGGTACGCCCACACCAGGTCGGTCGCGTCCGGCAGTGACCAGTAGGACGCGTCGCCCTTGAAGGGGCAGTGGGTGTGGGTCTCGGAGGGGGTCAGGAGGTCCAGGCGTACGTCCTCCGGGGGGAGGTAGTAGCGCACGGGACAGCCGGTCTCCTTCAGGACGAGGGGCCGGTCGCTCTCCGCCAGCACCTGGTCGCCGTGGACGACGCGTACCCGCCGGTCGCCCTGCTCGATCGTGATCGTGTGTCCGTCAGCCATACCGGAAAAGCACTCGCGGGCCCTCGGTTCTTCCCGCGTACGGTGACGGATATGAAGATCTGTGTCTTTCTCTCCGCCGCCGACCTGGACGAGCGCTACACGCGCCCCGCGCGGGAGTTCGCGGAACTGCTCGGCAAAGGCGGGCACACGCTCGTGTGGGGCGGCTCGGACGTCGGGCTGATGAAGGTGGTCGCGGACGGCGTACAGGCCGCCGGTGGACGGCTGGTGGGTGTCTCGGTGACCTTCCTGGCGGCGAAGACCCGCCCGGGCGCCGACGAGATGGTGATCGCGGCCGACCTTGCCTGGGGGTCCCCCCACGCCTTTTAGGCAGTGGGGGAGCAAGAGGCTGCTCCTGGAGAAGGCCGACGGCGTGGTGATCATGGTGGGCGGCACCGGCACGCTGGACGAGGCGACGGAGATCCTGGAGCTGAAGAAGCACGGCCACACCGCCAAGCCGGTCGTCCTGCTCAACACCGCGGGCTTCTACGACGGCCTGAAGACCCAGTTCCGGCGCATGGAGGACGAGGGGTTCCTGCCCGTCCCGCTCACCGACCTGGTGTTCTTCGCGGAGGAGCCGGTGGAGGCACTGGCCTACCTGGAGGAGTCTCTGGGCATCCACTGATGCGAGCATGGCGGGCATGGCTACACATGTGATCACCGGGGCCGGTTCCGGCATCGGCGCGGCCGTCGCCCGCCGACTGCACGCGCGCGGGGACGACCTCGTGCTGCACGCGCGCGACGCGGGCCGGGCGAAGGAACTGGCGGCGAGCTATCCCGGAGCGAGCACCCTGGTGGGCGACCTCGCCGCCCCGGACCGGCTCAGCTGGGCGTTCTCCCACCAGAGCCTCCCCGACCGGGTGGACACGCTCCTGCACATCGCGGGGGTGGTCGACCTGGGCCCGGTGGGCGACCTGACCCCGAAGACCTGGCACCACCAGCTCAACGTCAACCTCGTCGCCCCCGCCGAACTGACCCGGCACTTCCTGCCCCAACTCCGGGTGTCCGGCGGCCATGTGCTCTTCGTCAACTCCGGCGCGGGACTGCGGGCGAGCGCCGACTGGTCCGCGTACGCCGCCTCCAAGCACGGCCTGAAGGCCCTGGCGGACGCCTTGCGCCACGAGGAACACCCCAACGGCGTCCGCGTCACCTCGGTCTACCCCGGCCGCACCGCCAGCCCCATGCAGGCCAAGGTCCACCAGCAGGAGGGCAAGGAGTACGACCCCGCCCAGTGGATCGACCCCGAGTCGGTCGCGACGACGATCCTCATGGCCATCGACCTCCCGGCGGACGCGGAGGTCAACGACCTGTCGGTGCGGCCGGGACGATGAACGGGCCGGAGCGGAGGAACAGGGCGAACGGCCCGGAGATCCGGGACTGGCTCGACGAGGTCTGGGGGCGCACGGAGGCCGCGGTCGTCCTCGAAGGCGGCGACTACAGCGGACCGCTCGCCGGACGCAGGATCTGCGGCGAGGTGTTCGACCCCGAGGACGTCGCGGAACTGCGGGCTCTCACCACGACCGGTGAGTTCGCGAACGACATCTGCCGCTGCCACGGCAGCGTGACCATCGCGCTGCTCGACGCCGAGGCCGAGTTCATCGGGAGCGGCAGCGTGCACGGCGAGACGGACGTCTCCTGGGAGCGCGGCCGATTCCGGAACAACCTGGAGGTGGCGGATCCGGAGGGGCTGGTCGCGTTCTTGGAGCGGCACGGCATCCGGATGCGCTGAAGCCCAGGGGCGTCACCCCTGCCCAAGGGTTCCGTAGGCTGCCCGGGTGAGCAACAAAACTACGTTCAGCTTCGGCGCAGCCACGGGTGTCGGTTCCCTGCCCGGCACCGACGCCCGGGAGGCCGCGAAGACCGCGACCGGGGCCTTCGAGGACTTCCCGTTCCTGCCCGAACTGCCGGCCCGGGGACCCGGCGCGGACATGATCGGGCGGACCGCCGGGCTGCTCGTCGAGGTGTACGCGCGCGTGGAGCCCAGCGGTTGGCGGATCGGGGACCGGCCGGGGCGGGACACGAAGCGGGCGTGGGCGTGGCTGGGGGAGGACCTCGACGCGTTCGAGGAGTTCACGCAGGGGTACGAAGGCCCGATCAAGGTGCAGGCGGTGGGACCTTGGACGCTCGCCGCAAGCCTGGAGTTGAGGAACGGCGAGGCCGTGCTCTCCGACCCCGGAGCCTGCCGCGACCTCGCCGGCTCGCTCGCCGAGGGCCTGCGCAACCACCTCGCCGACGTCCAACGCCGTGTCCCCGGCGCCCAGATCGTGCTGCAACTCGACGAGCCGTCCCTGATCGGCGTACTGCGCGGACAGGTCAGGTCCGCCAGCGGCTACCGCACCTACCGCGCCGTCGACCGCCAACTCGTCGAGGGCACGCTCCGCGACGTCGTCGGGGTGCACGCCAACGGCCCGGTCGTCGTCCACTCCTGCGCACCGGACGTGCCGTTCGCGCTGCTGCGCCGGGCGGGTGCGGCCGGGGTCTCCTTCGACTTCTCCCTCCTCACCGAGCGTGACGACGACGTGATCGGTGAGGCGGTCGAGGCCGGCACCCGGCTCTTCGCCGGTGTCGTGCCGGGCACGGACACCGCATTGTCAGACCCTGCCGGTAGCGTCATGGGTGTCAGGACGCTGTGGCGCAGGCTGGGGCTGCGACCGGGACTTCTCGCGGAGTCGGTCACCATCACCCCGTCGTGCGGACTCGCGGGGGCTTCTCCCGAGTACGCGCGCCATGCTCTCGCCCACTGCGTCCGGGCGGCGAGATCCCTCGCGGACAACCCTGAGTGACGGAAGGACAACACGGTGGCCGGCGACAGGCAGGCGGAGACGACGGTGCCCGCAGAGGCACGGGAGAAGCACGCGCAGCTCGCTGAGCAGATCGAGGAGCACCGCTTCCGGTACTACGTGAACGACGCCCCGGTCGTCAGCGACGCGGAGTTCGACCAACTCCTGCGCGCCCTGGAGGCGTTGGAGGAGGAGCACCCCGAGCTGCGCACGCCCGACTCGCCGACCCAGAAGGTCGCGGGGGCGTACGAGACGGAGTTCACCTCCGTCGTCCACCCCTCACGGATGCTCTCCCTGGACAACGCGTTCGACGACCTTGAGCTGGCGGCCTGGGCCGAGCGCGTCCACAAGGACGTCGGCGCCTCCGACCACCACTTCCTGTGCGAGCTGAAGGTCGACGGCCTCGCCGTCAACCTGACGTATGAGCACGGCCGTCTCACGCGCGCGGCGACCCGCGGCGACGGCCGTACGGGCGAGGACATCACGCCCAACGTCCGGACGATCGCCGACATCCCGGACCGGCTGACCGGCGACCGCGTGCCCGACCTCGTGGAGATCCGCGGCGAGGTCTACTTCCCGATGGAGAAGTTCGAGGAGCTGAACGCCCGCCTGGTCGAGGCCGGCGACAAGCCCTTCGCCAACCCCCGTAACGCGGCGGCGGGTTCACTGCGCCAGAAGGACCCGCGCGTCACCGCCGGCCGCCCCCTGCACATGGTCGTCCACGGCATCGGCGCCCTGGAGGGCTTCGACCCCCTCACCCGTCTCTCCGAGGCGTACGCCCTGCTGAAGACCTGGGGTCTGCCGACGTCCACGCACAACAGGGTGGTCGACGACCTCGACGGCGTACGGGAGTTCATCAGGTACTACGGCGAGAACCGCCACTCCGTCGCGCACGAGATCGACGGCGTGGTCGTCAAGCTCGACGAGATCCCCCTCCAGGGACGCCTCGGCTCCACCTCCCGCGCCCCGCGCTGGGCGATCGCGTGGAAGTACGCGCCCGAGGAGGTCAACACCAAACTCGTCAACATCCGCGTGGGCGTGGGCCGTACGGGCCGGGTCACGCCGTACGCCCAGGTCGAGCCGGTCACGGTGGCCGGCTCGGAGGTCGAGTTCGCGACGCTGCACAACCAGGAGGTCGTCAAGGCCAAGGGCGTCCTCATCGGCGACACGGTGGTGCTGCGCAAGGCCGGTGACGTGATCCCGGAGATCCTCGGCCCGGTCGCCGATCTGCGGGACGGCAGCGAGCGGGAGTTCGTGATGCCGGCCGAGTGCCCCGAGTGCGGTACGCCGCTGCGGCCGATGAAGGAGGGCGACATCGACCTCCGCTGCCCGAACGCCCGTGCCTGCCCTGCCCAGTTGAGGGAGCGGCTCTTCTACCTCGCGGGCCGCAAGGCGCTGGACATCGACCACTTCGGCTATGTGTCGGCCGCCGCCCTCACCCAGCCGCTGGAGCCGGCGGACCCGCCGCTGAAGGACGAGGGCGACCTGTTCGACCTCACCATCGAGCAGTTGCTGCCCATCAAGGCGTACGTCCTCGACCAGAACAGCGGGCTGCCCAAGCGCGACCCGAAGACCGGCGAGGAGAAGATCGCCACGGTCTTCGCCAACCAGCAGGGCGAGCCGAAGAAGAACGCGCTGGCGATGCTGGAGACCATCGCGGCGGCCAAGGACAGCCCGCTCGCGCGCGTCCTCACGGGTCTGTCGATCCGTCATGTCGGCCCGGTCGCGGCCGAGGCGCTGGCCCGCGAGTTCCGCTCGATCGAGCGTATCGAGCAGGCCACCGAGAAGGAGTTGGCGGACACCGACGGTGTCGGTGACATCATCGCCGCCTCCCTCAAGGAGTGGTTCGCCGAGGACTGGCACCAGGAGATCCTCCGCAAGTGGCGGGCCGCCGGGGTCCGCTTGGAGGAGGAGGGTTCCGCCGAGGACGAGGGCCCGCGTCCGCTCGAAGGGCTGACCGTCGTCGTGACCGGCACACTCGAACACTTCACGCGGGACGGGGCGAAGGACGCCCTGCAGAGCCGGGGAGCGAAAGTGACCGGTTCTGTTTCGAAGAAGACGTCTTTCGTCGTCGTAGGTGACAATCCTGGTTCCAAGTACGACAAGGCGATGCAGGTCAAGGTGCCGGTTCTGAACGAGGACGGCTTCACCGTGCTGCTGGAACAGGGCCCCGAGGCAGCCGCCGAAGTCGCGCTTCCGGTCGAGGAGTAGCGAGGAGCAGCGGTTGAAGGCCACCCGATCGGCGCATACCAGATGCATACGGGTGGCCGGGTCGCATTCGGGCAACCGTCTACGACCGCTGCCCGTGGAAGCCTTCTGCGGCCTACTGTTGAGGTGTGCACCTGCCGTGCCCAGCTGCGGTTGGGGCAACCCCCTGCTCTTGGAGAGCCGGGGGAAGGGTTTTCCAAACGCGGTGCCGTTGGTGGAAGTCGGGCATCGGACCGCGTGGCGTGGGCACCGCCGGCTGTGAGAGGGACGGGAATGGAACCGACCGAGAGCGCCCCCCCGGACTCACTCCTGCGCCGGCTCACCGGCGCCTGGCGGGAGAGCCGTTGGGGAGCGCGCCCCGTGGAGCGTCCGGGCAGCACCCAGCCGCGCGCCACCGGACAGTACTCCACGCCGGACGCGCGCCACGACGCACCGCTCTCCGCCAACCACACCTCAGGTCTGCCCGGCGGCGAATCCGGACGGCATCTGACCTGGCCCGCGCTGCCCACGGCGGTGGTGGCCGCGGCCGGCTTCGTCCTGGGCGCCGGCTTCTTCCGGGCGTTCACCGGCGACCACGCGCTCTTCCCGTTCGGCACCGTCGGCTGGTCGCTGGCCGTCCTCACCGGCATCATCGTCGGCCACCTGGTCGCCCTCGGCCGCGCCCGCTGGTGGGGCGGCACCGGCTCGGGCGCCGCCCTCACCCTCGGCGTCCTGCTGCTCTACGGCTGGGTCGCCGCCGGCATGGTCAGCCTCACCGTGGTCGTCCTGGTCGGCATAGCCCGCCGCAACCGCTGGCGCCAGGGCGTGCTGCACGGCGCGGTGGACATATTGGGCATAGCCGCCGGAGCCCTCGTCCTTGGCGCCTTCGGCCGGGTGCCGTCCGTCGAGAAGCCCTGGAACCCGGACACCTGGACGGTCTACACCGCCCCCGAAGTGATCCTGGTCGCCCTCGCCTATCTGGCCGTCACCCGCACCCTGCTCTGGTATCTGCACGCCCCGCGCCACGGCGGACTGCCCACCGTCGCCCGCACCGCCCTGCTCAGACAGGGACTGGTCGCGGTCGCCCTGCTCGGCATCGCCCCGCTGATCTGTGTGGTCGCCGTGGCCCAGCCGGTGCTGCTGCCCCTCTTCTCGATCCCGCTCATCGCCCTCGACTCCACCCTGTGGATGGCCCGCGCCAGGGCCGAGGAGCAGCTGCGCGACCCGCTGACCGGCCTGCCCAACCGGCAGTGGCTCCTGGAGCGCATCTGGACCGCCCTGGACGACGCCGAACGCATCGGCGCCAAGGCCGCGCTCATGCTGATCGACCTCGACCGCTTCCGGTCGGTCAACGACACCCTCGGTCATCTGGCCGGTGACCGGCTGCTGTTGCAGATAGCCGACCGGCTGCGGGTGGCGCTGCCGCGCGGGGCGGAGGCCGCGCGGCTCGGCGGCGACGAGTTCGCCGTACTGCTGCCCGTGGCCGACTCCACGACGTCCGCGACCCGGGTCGCCCGCAACCTCGTCTCGGCGCTCAGCTCCCCGCTCGACCTCGACGGGCTCACCCTCGTCCTGGAGGCCAGTGCGGGCGTCGCCGTCTTCCCCGACCACGCCCTCGACGCCGAGGGACTGCTGCGCCGGGCCGACGTCGCGATGTACCAGGCGAAGCGGGACCGTACGGGCGTAGAGGTCTACGAGTCCAAGCGGGACTCCAACACCCCCGACCGGCTCGGCCTCCTCGGCGATCTGCGCCGCGCCCTCGACGCGCACGAGGTGCAGGTCCACTACCAGCCCAAGGTGCGCTTCGACGGCCAGGTCGCCGGCCTTGAGGCGCTGGTGCGGTGGGTGCATCCGGAGCGCGGGAAGGTGCCGCCGGACGAGTTCATAGCGATCGCCGAGTCGTCCGGACTGATGCCCCATCTGACGGAGTACGTCCTCGACACGGCCCTCGCCCAGGTCGCCAGGTGGCGGGCCCAGGGCCTGTTCGTGCCGGTCGCGGTGAACGTCTCCCCGCGCGATGTGCACACCCCCGGATTCGCGGGCTCGGTCGCCGCGCGCCTCGCCCGGCACGGCGTCCCGGCGGGCTCGCTCCAGCTGGAGATAACGGAACACGTCCTCCTGGAGGACCCCCAGCGCGCCGCCGACACCCTCAACGGCCTCACCGGACACGGCGTGAAGATGTCCCTCGACGACTTCGGCACGGGCTACTCGTCCCTCGTGCATCTACGGCGGCTGCCGGTCAGCGAGTTGAAGATCGACCGGTCGTTCGTGGCGCGGCTCGCGGTGGACACGGAGGACGCGGAGATCGTGCGGTGCACGGTGGATCTCGCGCACTCGCTCGGACTTCTCGTCGTGGCGGAGGGTGTCGAGGACGACGAGACGTGGGAGCGGTTGCGGGACCTCGGGTGTGACGCGGTGCAGGGCTGGCTAGTCGCCGCGGCGATGCCTCCGGAGGACATGACGGCCTGGTTGCTGGCGCGGGGGTCTCGGGGGTGGCAGCGGCCTCGGGCCGCGTTGCCCGCCGCTGCCGCGGACGATCCCGGGAGGATCGGCTGATTGGCTGCGCCCATGGGGGAGGGGCTTCTGCGGATTTGCGGCTGCGGGTCCGCTGTGGCTGGTCGCGCAGTTCCCCGCGCCCCTCACGACGCAACCCTCGTTGCGAAGTGGACGATCAGCAGCCGTAGGCGAGGCCTCGCGGAAACCGTTTAACGGCTACGGCCCCCCGCCCCATAGGATTGGCCCCAAACCACACACTCTCACCCCCAGAGGAACGCTGCATGCCTGGCATCACGCGCGAGGAGGTCGCCCACCTCGCCCGGCTGGCGCGTCTGGAGCTGAAGCCCGAAGAGCTCGAACACTTCGCGGGACAGCTGGACGACATCATCGGCGCGGTCGCCCGCGTCAGCGAGGTCGCCGACCAAGACGTACCGCCGACCTCCCACCCGCTGCCGCTGACGAACGTCATGCGCGCGGACGAGGTCCGTCCCTCGCTCACCCCCGAGCAGGCGCTCTCCGGCGCCCCGGCCCAGGAGCAGCAGCGTTTCAAGGTGCCGCAGATCCTGGGGGAGGACTAATCACCATGACGGACCACAGCAGCATCATCCGGCTCACCGCCGCCGAGACCGCCGCGAACATCGCGTCCGGCGTCCTCACGGCCGTCGAGGTCACCGAGGCCCACCTCGCCCGTATCGAGGAGGTCGACGCGAAGGTGCACGCCTTCCTGCACGTCGACCGCGAGGGTGCCCTCGCGCAGGCCCGTGCCGTCGACGCGAAGCGGGCCAGGGGCGAGGAATTGGGACCGCTCGCCGGCGTCCCGCTCGCGCTCAAGGACATCTTCACCACCGAGGGCATCCCGACCACGGTCGGCTCGAAGATCCTCGAAGGCTGGATCCCCCCGTACGACGCGACCGTCACCAAGCGGCTGAAGGCCGCCGACGTCGTCATCCTCGGCAAGACCAACATGGACGAGTTCGCCATGGGGTCCAGCACCGAGAACAGCGCGTACGGGCCTACCGGCAACCCGTGGGACCTCACCAAGATCCCCGGCGGCTCCGGTGGCGGTTCCTCCGCCGCGCTCGCCTCCTTCCAGGCACCGCTCGCGATCGGCACCGACACCGGCGGCTCGATCCGTCAGCCGGCCGCCGTCACCGGCACGGTCGGCGTCAAGCCGACGTACGGCGCGGTCTCCCGCTACGGCATGGTGGCGTTCTCGTCCTCCCTCGACCAGGGCGGGCCCTGCGCCCGTACGGTCCTGGACGCGGCCCTGCTGCACGAGGTCATCGCCGGGCACGACCCGCTGGACTCCACGTCGATCGACGCCCCGGTCCCGCCGGTCGTCGAGGCCGCCCGCAACGGCAGCGTGCAGGGCATGCGGGTCGGCGTCGTCAAGCAGTTCCGCGGCGAGGGCTACCAGGCCGGGGTCATCCAGCGCTTCGACGAGGCCGTGGCCGTACTGAAGGAACTGGGCGCGGAGATCGTCGAGTTGGACTGCCCGTCCTTCGACCTCGCCCTCTCGGCGTACTACCTGATCGCGCCCTCCGAGTGCTCGTCGAACCTGGCCCGTTTCGACGGTCTGCGCTACGGCCTCCGTACCGGCGACGACGGCACCCACTCCGCCGAGGAGGTCACCTCCCTCACCCGTGAGGCGGGCTTCGGCCCCGAGGTGAAGCGCCGCATCATGCTCGGGACGTATGCCCTCTCCAGCGGTTACTACGACGCGTACTACGGCAGCGCGCAGAAGGTCCGTACGCTCATCACCCGCGACTTCGAGAAGTCGTTCGAGAGCGTCGACGTGATCGTGTCGCCGACGACGCCGACCACCGCCTTCCCGATCGGCGAGCGTGCCGACGACCCGATGGCGATGTACCTCGCGGACCTGTGCACCATCCCGACCAACCTGGCGGGCAACTCGGCCATGTCGCTGCCCTGCGGTCTCGCACCGGAGGACGGCCTCCCGGTCGGGCTGCAGATCATCGCCCCGGCGCTGAAGGACGACCGGCTTTACAAGGTCGGCGCCGCCGTCGAGGCCGCCTTCGTGGAAAAGTGGGGCCACCCGCTGCTTGAGGAGGCACCGTCGCTGTGAGCAACGCACTGTCGAAGGCCAAGGGCTTCAAGAAGTCCAAGTCCGGCACCTATGTGTCCATGGTCACCACCGCGTTCGGCGCGCTGAGTGTCGCCAAGCAGATCAAGAAGGCGCGCACCGAGCACGACACGCTCCGTCTGATCGACGCCTCGGTCTCCGCCGTCGCGCTCGTCACCGGCTTCGCCATCCTGTACCGCGAGTTGAAGCGGCTGGGCGACGACGACGTCCTGCTGGGCTGAGAGGGAAAGTTCACCGTGACCACCACGACCGACCTGGAGTCGTACGAGGACGCTCTCGCGTCGTACGACCCCGTCATGGGCCTTGAGGTCCATGTCGAACTCGGCACCAAGACCAAGATGTTCTGCGGCTGTTCGACCGAACTGGGTGCCGAGCCCAACTCGCAGACCTGCCCGACCTGCCTCGGCATGCCCGGCGCGCTCCCGGTCGTCAACGCGATCGGCGTCGAGTCCGCGATCAAGATCGGCCTCGCGCTGAACTGCGAGATCGCCGAGTGGTGCCGCTTCGCCCGGAAGAACTACTTCTATCCGGACATGCCGAAGAACTTCCAGACCTCCCAGTACGACGAGCCGATCGCCTTCAACGGCTATCTGGACGTCCAGTTGGAGGACGGTGAGACCTTCCGGGTGCAGATCGAGCGCGCCCACATGGAGGAGGACACCGGCAAGTCGCTGCACGTCGGCGGCGCGACGGGCCGTATCCACGGCGCCTCGCACTCGCTGCTCGACTACAACCGCGCCGGCATTCCGCTCATCGAGATCGTCACCAAGCCGATCGAGGGCGCCGGTGAGCGCGCTCCCGAGGTCGCGAAGGCCTACGTCGCCGAGCTGCGCGAGCTGATCCGGGCGCTCGGTGTGTCGGAAGCCCGCATGGAGCAGGGGCAGATGCGCTGCGACGTGAACCTCTCGCTGCGTCCGCACGGCCGCGAGAAGTTCGGCACCCGCAGCGAGACGAAGAACGTCAACTCGCTGCGCTCCGTGGAGCGTGCCGCCCGCTACGAGATCCAGCGCCACGCCGCGGTGCTGAACTCCGGCGGCACGATCATCCAGGAGACCCGCCACTTCCACGAGGACACCGGGTCCACGACCTCGGGCCGCGTGAAGGAGGAGGCGGAGGACTACCGGTACTTCCCGGAGCCGGACCTGGTGCCGGTGGCCCCCTCGCGCGAGTGGGTCGAGGAGATCCGCACCGGACTGCCCGAACTGCCGCTGGCCCGCCGCAACCGGCTGCAGGCCGAGTGGGGCATCTCGGCCTTCGACATGCAGTCCATCATCAACGCCGGTGCGCTGGACCCGATCGTCGCCACGATCGACGCCGGTGCCGACTCGGCCTCCGCCCGCAAGTGGTGGATGGGCGAACTGGCGCGCAGCGCCAACGAGTCGGGCACCTCGATCGACGAGCTGGCCATCACCCCGGAGCAGGTCGCCCGGGTCACCGCCCTGGTGACCGCAGGTGAGCTGAACGACAAGCTGGCCCGCCAGGTCATCGAGGGCGTTCTCGCGGGAGAGGGCACCCCGGACGAGGTCGTCGAGAAGCGCGGTCTGAAGGTCGTCTCCGACGACGGCGCCCTCACCACCGCCGTCCAGGAGGCCATCGCAGGCAACCCGGGCATCGCCGACAAGATCCGCGGCGGCAAGGTGGCCGCGGCCGGTGCCCTGGTCGGCGCGGTCATGAAGGCGACCCGGGGCCAGGCCGACGCGGCCCGCGTCAAGGAACTGATCCTGGAGCAGCTGGGCGTCAGCGAGGGCTGAGACGCCGTAGGAAATCGACATCCCCGGGTGACGCATCGGCGAGATGCGTCACCCGGGGATGTTCGGTGAACGGGCCCCTCCGGTTCTGCGTAGCTCCCTGTGGGAGAGCAACGAGATTGTGGAGGACGTCGGTTGGCCGTGCACGAGGTCTCTCAGGAGGACGCGCTACTCTCGCCCGCCATGGACGGACGCGGAGAATCCGAGACACCGGACTTCGATGATCCCGCACTGGACGCGCGGCGGGCCCGCTGGACTGCGGTCCTGACCGGCGCCCTGCTGGCCCTGGCCGGTGTGGCCGCGGCGGCGCTCCGGGCCACCGGTTCCGAACCGGTGCTCGTCCCGGCCGCCTATGCCGTGGGTGCCGCGCTGTGCGCGCTCGCGTCGGTCCTCGGCTCCCGTGGCCGTACCAGACGGGCGTTGTGGCTGCTGGTCGTCGGCGCGATGGTGATGGCGCTGGGGGACCAGTTCGACTGACGCGCCCGCTGGGGTGACAGAGTCGCCGTTACTGTCCTGTGATCTGGCTCCCACTCTCGTGACGAAGCCCACGAACGCGATGAACGATCACTTTCGGCTGCAAGAGTGGGCCGCGTATTGCTCATGCGTTCTTTGCGGGCTGTTCATCCTTCGGACGATGTTTCCCGGTCAAAGATCCACAATTCGCCTTCCCCGGGAGCACGTTCGTGGCAGCCCTTGCCCGCTGGTGTGTTCGGCACCGCCTCGCCGCCGTCCTGTTGTGGCTCCTCGCGTTCGGCGGGGTCACCGCTGCCGCCGCCGTCACCGGCTCGGCGTACTCGAACGACTACGAGGCCCCCGGCACCGAGTCGGGCCGCGCCACCCAACTGCTCAAGGAGAGCTTCCCGGGCCTCGGCGGCGACAGCGACACCGTCGTCTGGCGCACCTCACCCGGCTCCGTCCGCGCCGCCGACGTCGAACAGACCATGACCGGCGCCCTGGACAGGATCGCGAGCCTCCCCGGAATCGCCTCCGTGGTCAGCCCGTACGACGGCCAGGGCACCGGCCGGATCAGCGCCGACGGGCGGACCGCCTACGCCACCGTCACCTTCGCGCACCAGGCCGAGGACATCGACAAGTCCGAGGCGCAGGCGGTCGTCCGCGCCGCCAAGGCCGCCGAGACCGACGGGCTCCAGGTCGAGTTGGGCGGCAGCGCCATCGCGCTCACCGAGTCGTCGAGCGGGCACACCGCCGAGATCGTCGGGGTGGCCGTCGCCGCCCTCGTGCTGTTCCTCGCCTTCGGCTCGCTCGCCGCCTCGCTGCTGCCCATCGGCACCGCCCTGGTGAGCGTCGGCACCGCCTACGCGGCGATCGTGCTCCTGGGGCACGCGATGACCGTCGCCGACTTCGCGCCCATGCTCGGCATGCTGGTCGGACTCGGCGTGGGCATCGACTACGCCCTGTTCATCGTGACCCGGCACCGACGCGGGCTGAAACGCGGACTGTCCGTCACCGAGGCCGTCACCAATGCGGTCGTCACCACCGGACGCGCGGTCGTCTTCGCGGGCGCCACGGTGTGCATAGCCCTCCTGGGGATGCTGATCCTGCGGCTCGGCTTCCTCAACGGGGTAGCCGTCGCCGCCTCGTTGACCGTGGTGCTCACCGTCGCGGCCTCCGTGACGCTCCTCCCGGCCCTGCTCTCCTTCATCGGCCCGCGCGCCCTCAGTCGCCGCGAACGGCGCCGGTTGGCCGAACGCGGGCCCCAGCCGGAGCTGCCCACCGGCCTCGCCGCCCGCTGGTCCGCGTTCGTCGAGCACCACCCCAAACTCCTCGGCGCCCTCGCCCTGGTCGTCATCACCGTCCTCGCCCTGCCGACTCTCTCGCTCCACCTGGGCACCTCCGACCAGGGCAACGACCCCAAGTCATCGACCACACGGCAGGCCTACGACCTCCTCGCTGGGGGCACCTCCCGCTCGAAGAGTGGGGGAGGCTTCGGCCCCGGCCTCAACGGTCCGCTCACCCTCGTCACCAAGATCGACGGGGCGGAGGACAAGCTCACCCTCGACAACCTCGCCGCCACCCTCCGCACCACCGAGGGCGTCGCCTCCGTGACCCCGGTGACCTACGACGCCGGCGGCTCCACCGGGTACTTCTCGGTCGTCCCGGACTCGGCACCGCAGTCCCAGAAGACCAGCGACCTCGTCGACCGGCTGCGCACCGAGGTGCTGCCGAGGGCCGAGACCGGCACCTCGCTCGACATCCACGTCGGTGGCGTGACGGCGAGCTACGACGACTTCGCGGACGTCATCGTCGGCAAGCTCCCGTTGTTCGTCGGGGTCGTCATCTCGCTCGGCTGTGTACTGCTCCTGCTCGCCTTCCGGTCCGTCGGTATCCCCCTCAAGGCCGCCGCGATGAACGTCGCCGCCGTGGCCGCCGCCTTCGGAGTCGTCGTCGCGATCTTCCAATGGGGCTGGGGGAGCGAGTTCCTGGGCCTCGGCCGGGCCGGGCCGATCGAACCCTTCCTCCCGGTGATCATGGTGTCGGTCCTCTTCGGGCTCTCCATGGACTACCAGGTCTTCCTGGTCAGCCGGATGTACGAGGAATGGCTGGAAACCGGCGACAACCGCCGGGCCGTCCGCGTCGGCCTCGCCGAGACCAGCCGGGTCATCAACTCGGCCGCCGTCATCATGATCTCGGTCTTCCTCGCCTTCGTGCTCAGCGGCGACCGCGTGATCGCCATGTTCGGCATCGCGCTCGCCTCCGCCGTCGCCCTGGACGCCTTCGTGCTCCGTACGTTGCTGGTGCCCGCCCTCATGCACCTGCTCGGCGGCGCCAACTGGTGGCTGCCCCGCCGTCTGGACCGCGTCCTGCCCCGCATCAGCATCGAGCCCCCCGAGTGCCGCGCCGCCCATGAGAGGCTGGCCGCTGCGACGGACGCCGAGGTGGCGGACGTACTGGCGAAGGAGCGGGAACAGGATGTACGCGATATCCCTGGGTGACGACGGAGCCGAACTGCGTCCCCTGGAGACGTGGCACGCCGAGGAGTTCCTCGCCCACCTGGACCGCGGCCGGGAGTTCATCGGACAGTTCATCTCCTTCGGCTCGAAGGCCACGGATGTCGAGTCCACGCGGGACATGCTTCAGCGCTACGCCGACCTGCGCGCCGCCGACAGCGCGTCCCTGCACGGCATCTGGCTGGACGGCAAGCTCGTCGGCGGCGTCCTCTTCCTCAACTTCCATGCCGACCAGGGCAATTGCGAGGTCGGCTGCTGGCTGGAACCCGCCGCTGCCGGGCGCGGACTGATCACGCGTGCGATGCGGATCCTCATCGACTTCGCGATCGAGCAGCGCGGTGTCCACCGGGTCGAATGGCATGCCGCCGCGGGCAATGAGAAGAGCCTGAATGTTGCCCGCCGCATGGGCATGACCAGGGACGGGGTCCTGCGCCAGTCACACCCCTACGGGGGCGTACGGCACGACATCGAGGTGTGGTCCGTGCTCGCCCCCGAGTGGCGCGAGGCACGCGCGCGTGTCCCGCACGCCGATCTTTAAGGAACTTCTCATAGTTCACCCTTACCGTGCGCACCATGGGTACCAAGACTGTTGACGAGGCCGCGAACGAGGCCACCGAGGTGAAGAGCGACGCGGAAACCGTCGACGTCACCAAGACCGATGTGACGAAGACCGATGTCACCAAGACCGACGAGGAAGTGACCGAGACCGAGCCGGAGACCGCAGCCGCCGAGGCCGCAGCCGCCGAGGACGAGGACGACCTCACCGAGGAGGAGTACGCGGCCGAGCTCGCGAAGCTCGGCCTGGAGGAGCCGGAGAGCGCCTCCGGCGTCGGCCAGGGTGCCGCCGCCGTGGTCTCCGCCGCGCTCGGCTTCATCTCGCTCTCCGGCGGCTGGATCGGCACCCTCGCCGGCGCCCGCGCGCAGCTCAACGGCCAGCTCCACACCGCGTCCACCGCGAGCGTGGCCACACAGATCAAGGAGGTCTACGGCACCTCCTGGCACGCCACCGCGATCTGGGCCGGTCTTTTCGCGCTCGTGGCCGCCCTCGTGGGTGTCGGCGCGCTCATCCGGCCCGCGTTCGGCACCCCGGGCAAGCCGCAGGCCACCTGGATCAAGTCGGTCGCCTGGGCGGGCGTCGTGCTCGGCGTCGTAGGCCTGCTGCTGGCCGTCCTCAAGTACACGGACGCCCTGCTCGCCATGCCGTCCGCGACCTGAGTCACCGCAGTTCATCAGGGGTCTTAGGTACTCCGTAAGCACCTTACGGAGGACCTGAGGCCCCTTACGCGCGTCTAAGGCCCGCCCGGCCCCGCAAGATGCGGAACTCTCCCGATGTGGCGGACCCCCCTTGGAGACGAAGGTTGAGGCATCGCAGAAAGCGAAGCCCGAAAACCGCCTCCACCAAGGGACTTGAGATGTACGAGTACGAGATCCACCAGCTCCGTTCCGCCGAACTCCGCCGACAGGCCGCCAACGAGCGGCTGGCCCGCGAGGCCGTCCGCAGCCGCCGCGCCGCCCGCCGCGAGCAGGCCCGGCAGGCCGCCGAGAGCGAGGTGCATACCGAACGCCCGCGCAGGCACCTGTTCGCCCGCGCGTCGTGACCGGCCGGGCGCGGGAGGGCGGCCGTACCGCGCCCGTCCTGCAGGTCGGCGCGATGCTCCTGCGTGCGACCGCCCTCCCGAAAACGGGTGCCGCGTTGTCAGACCCGCGTGACATCCTCGGGACCGTGGAGACCAGGTCCGTCAGTCCGGTCTTCGTCGGCCGCGCCGACGAACTGGACACGCTGAACGACGCGCTCGCCCGCGCTGCCGCGGGCGAGCCGCAGGCGTTGCTGCTGGGCGGCGAGGCCGGCGTCGGGAAGACCCGGCTCGTCGAGGAGTTCGCCACCGCCGCCTGCCGCCGGGGCGCCGTCGTCGCGCTCGGCGGCTGCGTCGAGATCGGCGCGGACGGCCTGCCCTTCGCCCCGTTCTCCACGGCCCTGCGCGCCCTGCGCCGCGAACTCCCCGCCGAGCTGTCCGCAGCCGCCGCCGACCAGGAGGAGGAACTCGCCCGGCTGCTCCCCGAGTTGGCGCAGACCCCCAGCGCACACCGGGCCCGCCGCAGCGACGAGGAGGGCATGGCCCGCCTCTTCGAACTCACCGCGCGTCTCCTGGAGCGCGTCGCCGCCGACCGCACGGTCGTCGTCGCCCTGGAGGACCTGCACTGGGCCGACGCCTCCACCCGCCACCTCCTCGCCTACCTCTTCCGCACCCTGCGCACCGGCCGCCTCCTCGTCCTCGCCACCTACCGCGCCGACGACATCCACCGCCGCCACCCGCTGCGCCCCCTGCTCGCCGAGCTCGACCGGCTCCGCACGGTCCGCCGTATCGAACTCGGCCGCTTCAACCGGCAGGAAGTGGGCCGCCAGATCGCCGGCATCCGCGCCGCCGAACCCGACCCCGCCCAGGTCGACGAGATCTTCGAACGCTCCGACGGCAACGCCTTCTTCGTCGAGGAACTCGCCGTCGCCGCCCAGGACGGCTGCCGCACCGGCCTCACCGACTCCCTGCGCGACCTGCTCCTCGTCCGCGTCGAGTCGCTGCCCGAGAGCGCCCAGCGGGTCGCCCGGATCGTCGCCGAGGGCGGCTCCACCGTCGAGTACCGACTGCTCGCCGCCGTCGCCCGGCTCGCCGAGGACGACCTCATCGAGGCGCTGCGGGCAGCCGTCGGCGCCAACATCCTCCAGGCCGCGCCCGCCGGCGACGGCTACCGCTTCCGCCACTCCCTGGTCCGCGAGGCGGTCGGCGACGACCTGCTGCCCGGCGAGCGCTCCCGCCTCAACCGCCGCTACGCCGAAGCCCTTGAGGCCGACCCCACGCTGGTCCCCGCCGATCAGCGCGTCATGCGGCTGGCGAGCTACTGGTACCACGCCCACGACCCCGCCAAGGCCCTCCCCGCCGTCCTGGACGCCTCCGTCGCGGCCCGCGGCCGGCACGCCCACTCCGAGCAACTGCGGCTCCTGGAGCGGGCGATGGAGCTGTGGGACGTCGCCCCCGAGGCCGTGCGCGCGGAGCTGCGCCCCGTCGACTACACCGAGGTCTATCCTCCCTGCGGCTGCGAGCCGGAGACCACACCCCTGCGCTACCTCGACCTGATGGCGGAGGCAGCCGTCGCCGGGCGGCTGAGCGGGGAGCGCGAGCGCGCCCTGAAGATCACCAAGCGGGCGCTGCACCTCCTGGAGGACGAGGCGGACCCGCTGCGGGCCGCCTGGTTCTGGGTGCAGCGCTCCATCCTGGTCCGGCACCAGGACCGCGGCGACGGCTGGCCGGAACTGGCCGCCGCCCAGGAACTCGTCCGCGGCCTGCCGCCCTCCGAGGTGCACGCCGAGGTTCTGGCCCAGGTCGCCGGCTGGTCCATGATCCATGTGCCGGGACCCGACGCCTACGTGGCCGCCGAGCGCGCGGTCGAGTACGCGCGGATGGTGGGCGCCCGCGAGATCGAGATGGACGCCCGCCTCACCCTGGCCGGCCTCATGGTCGCGTCCGGCGACGTCGAAGCGGGCCTCGCCGAACTGACCGAGGTGAACGAACGGACGGTCGCCGAGGGCATCACCACCGTCGCCGGCCGCAGCTTCGTCAACCTCCCGTCCTTCCTCGAAACCGTCGGCCGCTCCCGCGAGGCCGTGCCGATCCTGGAGGCGGGGCTCGCCTACGCCAAGGAGTTCGGCCAGTTCGACAAAGAGGCGTGGATCTGGGGAAACCTCGCTGAATCCCTGTTCACCCTGGGCCGCTGGGACGAGGCCACCGAGGCCGTGACCAAGGCGGAGCGCGTGAGCCGGCGGTCCAAGCCGCGCGGCTTCAACGCCACGCTCCGCGCCGAACTCGCCCTCGCCCAGGGCGATGTGGCCGAGGCCCGCCGCCAACTCGCCGCGGCCCGCGAGTACTTCGGCACCCTTGACCTCGTACCCCAGCACCACCAGCCCCTGGAGCGGATCGCGATCCAGATCGCCGCCGCCGAAGGTCACCTCCTGGACGCCCGGGCCGCACTCGAACGGGCCCTGGACTCCGGCTTCCGACCCGGCTCCCAGTTCGACGTCTGGCCCCTGCTGCTCACCGCGGCCATCGCGGAGAGCCAGGCCATCGGCCTGCCCGTCGCCGACCCCGGCCGCCCCGAGGCCGTCGAACGCATCCGGGAGACCGCCAGGCGGGCCGCCACCAACGTGCCCGTCTGGCAGGCGCACGAACGCTGGCTCCGCGCCGAACTGCTGCGCGCCGAGGGCCGCTGCACCCCGGACGACTGGTCCGAGGCGGTCGTCATCTTCGAACGCCTGGACCGCCCCTACGACCTCGCCCGCGTCCGCCACCGCCTGGCCGAGGCGCTCCTGTCCGACGCCCACGGCGGTGACGACGAGCGCGACCGCGCCACCGAACTGCTCCGGCTGTCCGGTGCCGTCGCCGAGCACCTGGGCGCCCGCCCCCTCGCCGACTCCGTCGCCCTGCTCGCCCAGCGGGCCCGGCTGACGCTCACCAGGGTCCCGGCACCGAGAGCCGTCCCCGCCGACCCCGTCGAGGCGCTCGGCCTCACCAGCCGGGAGCGCGATGTCCTGCGCCTGGTCTCCGCCGGTCGCACCAACCGCCAGATCGCCGAGGAGCTCTTCATCTCCCCGAAGACCGCGAGCGTCCACGTCTCGAACATCCTCGGCAAGCTGGGCGTCTCCGGCCGGGGCGAGGCGGCGGCCGTGGCCCACCGGCTGGGGCTGTTCCCGCCCGACCCGCTCACCGTGCGTTCGGCCGGATGAGTCGTACGCTGTAGGAGACCGGCCAGGGGAGGCCCCGTGTTCAACATGTTCGAGGAACTGTTCTCACCGGGCCGCAAGCACACCCAGGACGAGGCCAACCGACTGGAGCTGACCAGGGTCGACGTCGCCGACGGCGACCCCGGACGCGGCCCGATAGACCTGGAGTCCGGCAAGGTCGTCGTACGCCTGGCCGAAGTCGAAGCCGACCCCTCCGCCGAAGCCGACTCCTCCGGCGACGCGTCCGCTACGACACCTGAAGCTCCAGAATCCGGTCGTCCCCCGACTTAGGTGTGCCCCGGCCGTCCGTGTTGCTGGTCACCAGCCACAGCTTGTCGCCGCCGGCCGACACCACCGTGCGCAGTCGGCCGTACTCGCCGGTGAGGAAGGCCTGCGGGGCGGCCGACGCCTTCGTGCCGTCCAGCGGGATGCGCCACAGGCGCTGTCCCTTCAGGCCCGCCATCCATATGGAGCCCTCGGCATAGGCGATGCCGCTGGGGGAGGCGTCGTCGGTGTGCCACTGGGTGATCGGGTTGTGGTACTTGGGGTCGTTCCCCTTGCCTTCCGCGTTCGGCCAGCCGTAGTCGTCGCCCGGTGCGATCGTGTTCAGCTCGTCCCAGGTGTCCTGGCCGAACTCCGAGGCGAACAGCCGCTGCTTGGAGTCCCAGGCCAGGCCCTGCACATTGCGGTGGCCGTAGGTGTACACCGGCGAGTTCGGGAACGGGTTGCCCGGCGCCGGGTCGCCCTCCGGGGTCAGCCGCAGGATCTTGCCGCCCAGGGACTTCTTGTCCTGCGCCAGGCCCCGCTGACCGCTCTCGCCCGTGCCCGCGTACAGCATGCCGTCCGGGCCGAAGGCGATCCGGCCGCCGTTGTGGATATAGCCCTTGGGGATGCCCTTGAAGATCGTGTCCGGGGCGCCCAGCTGCTCACCGGCCGGCTTCTTCTCGTCGTACAGCATGCGGACGATGCGGTTGTCCGAGGCGGAGGTGAAGTAGGCGTAGATCATGTGGTCCGAGGCGTAGTCCGGGGAGAGCGCGATGCCTAGGAGGCCGCCCTCGCCCGCCGGGGAGACCCCGGAGACCGTGCCCAGCTCGGTCTTCCGGCCGGTCTTCTCGGTGATCCGGGTGATCGTGCCGTCGTCGCGGGAGGAGACGAGGAGGTTCCCGTCGGGCAGCGGGGCCAGACCCCAGGGGGTCTTCAGGCCCTCGGTGACCGTGCGCAGCACCTTCACTGTGCCCTTGGCCGGCGGGACCTGCGCGGCGGGCTCTCCGGAGGGCGACGACGACCCCGTGGCCGTACCGGCGCTGCCGGAAGACGTAGCTGTGCCGTAGCGCGGGTCTCCGCCGCCGGAGGAGCAGCCTGCCGTCAGCAGGAGCGCGGTCACGGCCAGGGCGGCCGACACGACTCGACGTTGCACGATCAGGTCCCTTCGACGGGCGGGTTCTCCTTGTCATACACCGCTCGCGCCGGACAGGTTCCCGATCATCGACGACCGACGCAGGATCGAGCCCTGTCCCCCCGTACGACGTCAGTCCCAGGAGCCCAGTGCCCCCGGCAGTTCCGCCACCTCCGTGAGGTCCTCCGGGGTGAGGCGGAGTTCCGCCGCCCCCGCGTTCTCCGTCACCCAGCGTTCCTGCTTGGTGCCCGGGACCGGCACCACGTGCGGGCCCTGCGCCAGCGTCCAGGCCAGGGCCACCTGGGCCGGGGTGACCTCCGGGCCGTGGCGGCGGGCCACGCGGCGCAGACCGGCCACGATCGGCTGGTTCGCGGCGGTCATCTCGGCGGTGAAGCGGGGGTGGCGGGCGCGCACGTCGTCCCGTTCGAAGCCCTCGCCCGGGGTCAGGGTGCCGGTGAGGAAGCCGTTGCCGAGGGGCATCGCCGCGAGGAAACCGACGCCGCGCGCCGCGCACCACGGCAGCAGCGCGTCCAGCGCCTCCGTCGACCACACCGACAGCTCGGCCTGCACCGCCGTCACCGGGAACACCTGTTGTACGCGCTGGAGTTGGCGGATCGTTCCGTCATGCAGCCGTGCTCCGGGGCGGCGCGCGGCGCGGGCACCGACCGCGCACACCCCCAACGCCCTTACTTTTCCCGCCTGTACGAGATCCGCCATCGCACCCCAGGTCTCCTCGACCGGGACCTCGGGGTCGGCGCGGTGCAGTTGGTAGAGGTCGATCACCTCGGTCTGGAGGCGGCGCAGCGAGGCGTCGCAGGCGCGTTTCACATAGCCGGGGCGGCCGTTGGCCACGATGTGCTGCTCGCCGACCAGCAGGCCGACCTTGGTCGACACGAACGCGTCCCGGCGCCGATCCTTCAACACCCGCCCCAACAGCAGCTCGTTGGTGAACGGGCCGTACATGTCGGCGGTGTCCAGCAGCGTCATGCCCAGATCGAGCGCCCGGTGCACGGCCCTGACCGACTCGTCGCCCCGCTGCCGAGACCCGCTGTAGGCCCAGTTCATCGGCATGCAGCCGAGCCCGACGGCCCCCATCGAGAGCGCCCCCGCACCGATCGTCCTGCGCTCCACCTGCTCGTGACCCTCCCTCTCCTGGCCCACCAACCTAACCTCTACGCGCGCGTGGCCCTGACATAGCCTCCTGACCATGACTGTCGACGTGTGGCTGCCCATCCCGCCGGAGGAGATCGAAGGGCTCCCCGAGGGGCCCGACTACCTGTTCTGGGACGGAGGTGAGGACTTCCCCGCGGACCCGGCCGACTGTGCCTTCTACGTCGTGCCCTACATGAAGAGCAGCGAGACCGGCGTACGGCCGCTGCCGGCGATGGGCTCCGTGGAGGTCGTGCAGACGCTGTCGGCCGGTATCGACCATGTGCAGCCGGGGCTCAAGTACCTGCGCCCCGGTGTGCGGTTGTGCAACGCGCGGGGCGTGCACGAGGCCAGCACCGGTGAGTTGGCGCTGACCCTTGTCCTCGCCTCGCTGCGGGGCGTCCCCGACTTCGTGCGGGCGCAGGACAAGGGGGAGTGGCTCGGCGGGTTCCGGCCGGCCCTCGCCGACCGGTCCGTTCTCATCGTCGGCTACGGGTCCATCGGTTCCGCCATCGAGGACCGGCTCACTCCGTTCGAGCTCGCGCGGGTGGCGCGCGTGGCGCGCTCCGGTCGCACCACGGAGCGCGGGCCGGTGCATCCGCTCACCGAGCTGCCCGCCCTGCTCCCGGACGCGGACGTCGTCATCCTGTCCACGCCGCTCACCGAGACCACGCGTCACCTGGTCGACGCCGAGTTCCTGGCCCGCATGAAGGACGGGGCGCTGCTGGTCAACGTGGCCCGCGGTCCCGTCGTGGACACCAAGGCGCTGCTCGCGGAGCTGGAAAGCGGCCGTATCACCGCCGCGTTGGACGTCACCGACCCCGAACCGCTGCCCCAGGGGCACCCGTTGTGGCAGGCGCCGGGCGTGCTGATCAGTCCGCATGTCGGCGGGCCCACGTCGGCGTTCCTGCCGCGTGCGAAGCGTCTGGTTGTGGACCAGTTGGGACGGTTCGTGAACCATGAGCCGCTGCGCAACGTGATCCTTACGACAGGACCGACGGAGTAGTCGCAACAGCCGTGCAATCCGCTTCCGGTACCCTCCGCAACCCTCCGGAAGCGGGGCGTGCACACATCTCCGCTGGTCGTCACGGAGCGTAGAGGAACTATGTCCCTGAGTGACGAGACTGGTGTATCGTCCCGGCAGGGGCTGCGCCGCGCACCGTTCGGCGCCGGGGATGGACATTTCAGACTGTGAGGGGGGCGACGGGCGATGCACGGCCTATGGACGAGCGATCCGACGCGGCGGGGCCGCCGACGGCGACCCTGGCGCACCGCCGCGCGCAGACGCGGCCACCACGGCAATCACAGCGGTCACGGCAGCCGCAGCGGTCATGGCGGACAGCACAGCCACCCCAGCCATCACCACCGCAGGCTCAACAGCCGCCGCAGGCACGCCCATTCGGCACACCGGGGCCTGCGGGACCCGGGAGCGACGCGGACCGGGAGGGCCCGGTGAGTTCGCCACCGTCTGTGACGACCACCCTCAACGGGGCGCTCCGGGACCGGACTTCACCGGGAGCCCGGCAGCCACGCCCGCCGGGTTCCGGCGGTGGCTGGAGCCTGGTCCAGCAACTCGTCCTGGCCCTGGTGTGCGCGGGATACGCCGTCGGTTCCGCGCTCGACTGGGGTTCCCACCAAGTCGCCCTGATCATGGGCGACTTCGGGCTCAGCGCGGCGGCCGGTACCGCCGCCGTCTCATGCTTCCTCTACGCGCGAAGCCGCCGTATCCGCTTTCGACCCGCCTGGCTGCTGTTCTCGCTCTCCTCTGCGATGGCGGCACTGGGCAACGGAGTCTGGGGGTGGTACGAGGTCGTGCTCGAACGGACCGTCCCCAGCCCCAGCTTCGCCGACCTGTTCTTCCTGTGCTTCGCGCCGCCCGCCATCGTGGGCCTGCTCGTTCTCGCCAAGCGGCCTGTCACGAAGGCCGGTTGGGTCTGTCTGGCGCTCGACGCCTGGCTGATCGGCGGCTCGCTGCTCACGCTGTCGTGGAGCCTCGCGCTGGCCCAGGCCGCCAAGTTCGACGGGCCGAGCGTGGCCCACACCGCGCTGTCGCTGGCGTACCCGCTGCTCGACATCGCCCTGGTCAGCATGGTGCTCGCGCTGCACTTCCGGCGCTCCTCGGTCAACCGCACCGCCGTGAACACCGCGATCGGCGCGCTGGCCCTGACCGTGATGTGCGACGCCCTGTTCACCTCGCCGCTGCTCCACAACAACTACCACTCAGGGCAGTTGCTCGACGCGGGCTGGTTCGCCGGCTCACTGCTCCTCGCCTACGCGCCGTGGGCCGCGCCCCGGCACACCCAGCCCGAGGACGACGGGCACACGCGCGTGGTGCACGAACACCGGCCCGGACAGCGCAGCGGCGTCCAGCACCCGGCAGCCGCGCCGGGCGCCGACCAGGGCCGCTATCCGGCGACCCGGCCGATCGCCGGTTCGCTGGCCGCGCTCACCCCGTATCTCGCCGCCGCCGTCTGCACGTTGGGGATCCTCTACAACGTCCTCAACGGCCGCAGCCCCGACCGCGTGGTGCTCATCACCGCGGGCTGCGTGGTGCTCGCCCTCGTGGTCCGCCAGGGCATCATGCTGCTCGACAACATCACCCTCACCCAGGAACTGGCCCAGAAGGAGAACCACTTCCGCTCCCTGGTCCAGGGCTCCAGCGACGTCATCATGATCGCCGCCCCGAACGGCATCCTGCGCTACGTCTCCCCGGCCGCCGCCGGTGTCTACGGCAAGGCCGCGGAGGAACTCGTCGGGAACGAACTCGCCTCGCTCATCCACCCCGAGGACCTGGGCTGTGTGGTGCACGAGGTGCGCCGCTTCCTCGCCGCCAGCCCCTTCGAGGAGTCCACCACCCGTATCGAGTGCCGCTTCCGGTCCGGCGACGGAGGCTGGCTCAACGTCGAGTCGACGGTCAACCGCCATCACGGCGGCCTGATCTTCAACAGCCGGGACGTCACCGAACGGGTGCGCCTCCAGGCGCAGTTGCAGCACAACGCCGAGCACGACCCGCTCACCGACCTGCCCAACCGCGCCCTGTTCACCAGGCGCGTCCAGCAGGCCCTGTCCGGCCGCCGCTCCACCGACCGCGGCACGGCCGTGCTCTTCATCGACCTCGACGGCTTCAAGGCCGTCAACGACACCATCGGCCACCAGGCCGGGGACGAACTCCTCATCCAGGCCGCCCGCAGGCTCGACGGCGCGGTCCGGCACGGGGACACCGCCTCCCGGCTCGGCGGCGACGAGTTCGCGGCCCTGATCGTCGGCGACGGCACCCGGGACCGGGCCGCCCGCGAGCGGCACATCATGGAACTCGCCGACCGCCTGAGAATCACCCTGTCCCAGCCGTACCTGATCGACGGCAACGATGTCCGTGTCGCCGCCTCCATCGGCGTCGCCTTCGCCGAACCGGGCCTGGGCGCGGGGGAGTTGCTGCGCAACGCCGACCTCGCGATGTACCGCGCCAAGGGGGCGGGCAAGGGCCGGGTCGAGCTGTACGCCCCACAGATGCAGCAGGACGTCGTACGGAAGGCGGAGTTGGCCACGCGGCTGCGGGCCGCGCTGCACGACGGCGAGTTCGCGCTGCTGCACCAGCCGGTGGTGTCGCTGACGGACGGCCGGATCACCTCGGTCTCCACGCAGGCGCGATGGCGTTCGTCGCAGGGGGTGCTGTTCACGCCGGCCGAGTTCCTGCGGGTGGCCGAGGACAGCGACAGGACCGCCGAGCTGGGGCGCTGGATGCTGGAGGAGGCCGTGGAGCAGGCCGCCGAGCGCATCGCGGCCGGGCCCGCCGTGTCCGTGGCCGTCCGGATGAGTGCCCGGCGGCTGCTGGACAAGTCGATGCCGCTCGGCTCGATCGAGGCCCTGCTGACCCGGCACGGCCTGCCGTCCGGGTCCCTGGTCATCGAGCTGTCCGACACCGACCCGCGGGTCTCCCTGGACGAGCTGGAGCGCCGGTTGACCGCCCTGCGCCGGCTGGGCGTCCGGATCGCCCTGGACGGCTTCGGCAGCGGCTACGCGACCATCACGACGCTACGGCGGCTGCCCGTCGACGTACTGAAACTGGACCGCAGTCTGGTCGAGGGCGTCGTCGAGTCCGCGCGGCTGCACAAGATCACCAGCGGGCTGCTGCGGATCTCCGGGGACCTCGGGCTGCAGTCCGTGGCCGACGGGGTCGACCTGCCGGAACAGGTGGTCGCCCTGCGCGCGATGGGCTGTACGCACGGGCAGGGCATGGCCTTCTCCGGGCCGCTGGACGAGTACCGGCTGCGCCGGGCCCTGTCCTGCGGCCACTATCCGGTGCCGCACGGGCCCGCCGAGCCCGCGTTCGCGGGCGGCGCCCCGGGGGTGTACACCAGTGGTGTGCCCGTCGTTTTCGGGGGCGGAACGGCCCTCCGCTCACATAATGAGACTCCCGTCCCACCCACTTGACAGTCGGTGCGTGCCGGGGGGAGGGTCAGTCCCATGCGCACCCGAATTCTCGTACTTGGAAAGCGCGTCGGCTGAAGCTGGTGACGTCCGGACGGACCCGGAACTCCCAGCGACCGCACCCGGCGCGCTCCCCTCGCTTGCCTCACGGCACGAGGGGTTTTTTGTTGCACAGGATCCAGTCGTGCAGCAGTAGAACCCCGCACAAACCTCGCAAAAACCCTCAGCATCGAGAAGAGAATGACGATGACCGAGCAGGCCACCGGGGCCCATCCGCAGCCGCGGCCCCGATCCGGAGGACAGCCGTCCGCCCCCGAGCACGTCACGGGCGCGCAGTCCCTCATCCGCTCTCTCGAGGAAGTCGGGGCCGACACGGTATTCGGCATCCCCGGCGGTGCGATCCTTCCGGCGTACGACCCGCTGATGGACTCGACGCGGGTGCGTCACGTCCTGGTCCGGCACGAGCAGGGCGCGGGTCACGCGGCCACCGGCTACGCGCAGGCCACCGGCAAGGTCGGCGTCTGCATGGCGACCTCGGGCCCCGGCGCCACCAACCTGGTGACGCCGATCGCCGACGCGCACATGGACTCGGTGGCGCTCGTGGCGATCACCGGGCAGGTCGCGTCCAAGGCGATCGGTACGGACGCCTTCCAGGAGGCGGACATCGTCGGCATCACGATGCCGGTCACCAAGCACAACTTCCTGGTCACCAAGGCCGAGGACATCCCGCGCGTCATCGCGCAGGCCTTCCACATCGCCTCCACCGGCCGTCCAGGACCGGTGCTGGTCGACATCGCGAAGGACGCCCTCCAGGCGAAGACCACCTTCTCCTGGCCGCCGGTCATGGACCTGCCCGGCTACCGCCCGGTGACCAAGCCGCACGCCAAGCAGATCCGCGAGGCCGCCAAGCTGATCACCGCCGCGAAGCGGCCCGTCCTCTACGTCGGCGGCGGCGTCCTCAAGGCCCACGCCACCGCCGAGCTGAAGGTCCTCGCAGAACTCACCGGAGCGCCCGTCACCACCACCCTGATGGCGCTCGGCGCATTCCCCGACAGTCACGAGCTGCACGTGGGAATGCCGGGCATGCACGGTGCGGTCACCGCCGTCACCGCGCTGCAGAAGGCCGACCTGATCGTCGCCCTCGGAGCCCGCTTCGACGACCGCGTCACCGGCAAGCTGGACAGCTTCGCCCCGCACGCCAAGATCGTCCACGCCGACATCGACCCCGCGGAGATCGGCAAGAACCGCGCCGCCGACGTCCCGATCGTCGGCGACGCCCGTGAGGTCATCGCCGACCTGGTGCAGGCCGTGCAGAAGGAGCACAGCGAGGGCCACACCGGCGACTACAGCGCCTGGTGGAAGGACCTCAACCGCTGGCGCGAGACCTACCCGCTCGGCTACGAGCAGCCCGACAACGGCTCGCTCTCCCCGCAGCAGGTCATCGAGCGCATCGGCCAACTCGCCCCGGAGGGAACGATCTTCGCGGCGGGCGTCGGCCAGCACCAGATGTGGGCTGCGCACTACATCCAGTACGAGAAGCCGGCCACCTGGCTCAACTCCGGCGGCGCCGGGACGATGGGCTACGCGGTCCCGGCCGCGATGGGCGCCAAGGCCGGCGCCCCGGACCGTACGGTCTGGGCGGTCGACGGCGACGGCTGCTTCCAGATGACCAACCAGGAACTCACCACCTGCGCCCTGAACAACATCCCGATCAAGGTCGCCATCATCAACAACGGCGCCCTCGGCATGGTCCGCCAGTGGCAGACCCTGTTCTACAACCAGCGCTACTCCAACACCGTGCTGCACAGCGGCCCGGAGGCGGACGGCAAGCAGCCGAGCGCGGGCACCCGCATCCCCGACTTCGTCAAGCTGTCGGAGGCGATGGGCTGTTACGCGATCCGCTGCGAGTCCCCCGACGACCTCGACAAGGTCATCGAGGAGGCGAACTCGATCAACGACCGCCCCGTCGTGATCGACTTCATCGTCCACGAGGACGCCATGGTGTGGCCGATGGTCGCCGCCGGCACCTCCAACGACGAGGTCATGTTCGCCCGGGACGTCCGCCCCGACTTCGGCGACAACGAAGACGACTGAGCGAGAGAGACCACAGAGAAATGTCCAAGCACACGCTCTCCGTCCTGGTCGAGAACAAGCCAGGTGTCCTCGCCCGGATCACCGCCCTGTTCTCCCGGCGCGGCTTCAACATCGACTCCCTCGCCGTCGGCGTCACCGAGCACCCCGACATCTCCCGCATCACGATCGTGGTGAACGTGATCGAGGCACTCCCGCTCGAACAGGTCACCAAGCAGCTCAACAAGCTCGTCAACGTGCTGAAGATCGTCGAGCTGGAGTCCGGATCGGCCGTTCAGCGCGAACTCGTTCTGGTGAAGGTGCGCGCCGACAACGAGACGCGCTCCCAGATCGTCGAGATCGTCCAGCTGTTCCGCGCCAAGACCGTCGACGTCTCCCCGGAGGCCGTCACCATCGAGGCCACCGGCTCCAGCGACAAGCTGACCGCCATGCTCAAGATGCTGGAACCGTACGGCATCAAGGAACTGGTCCAGTCCGGCACCATCGCCATCGGCCGCGGCGCCCGCTCCATCACCGACCGCTCGCTGCGCGCGCTCGACCGCTCCGCGTAGAACCCGTGTGCGGGCGGCCCCGGCCGCCCGCATTCCGAGACCCCCGAACTTCGATTCCGCCCGCCGTCATACGGTGGGACGCAACACCTGCACACCAAGGAGAGAACCCAAAGTGGCCGAGCTGTTCTACGACGCCGACGCCGACCTGTCCATCATCCAGGGCCGCAAGGTCGCGGTCATCGGCTACGGCAGCCAGGGCCACGCCCACGCGCTGTCGCTCCGTGACTCCGGCGTCGACGTGCGCGTCGGTCTGCACGAGGGCTCCAAGTCCAAGGCGAAGGCCGAGGAGCAGGGCCTGCGCGTGGTGACGCCGTCCGAGGCCGCCGCCGAGGCCGACGTCATCATGATCCTGGTGCCGGACCCGATCCAGGCCCAGGTCTACGAGGAGTCCATCAAGGACAACCTCAACGACGGCGACGCGCTGTTCTTCGGCCACGGTCTGAACATCCGCTTCGACTTCATCAAGCCCCCGGCCGGCGTCGACGTCTGCATGGTCGCCCCCAAGGGCCCGGGCCACCTCGTCCGCCGCCAGTACGAGGAGGGCCGCGGCGTTCCGTGTATCGCGGCCGTCGAGCAGGACGCGACCGGCAACGGCTTCGCGCTCGCGCTGTCGTATGCGAAGGGCATCGGCGGCACCCGCGCCGGCGTCATCAAGACGACCTTCACCGAGGAGACCGAGACCGACCTGTTCGGTGAGCAGGCCGTTCTCTGCGGTGGTACGGCCGCGCTGGTCAAGGCCGGTTTCGAGACGCTGACCGAGGCCGGCTACCAGCCCGAGATCGCGTACTTCGAGTGCCTCCACGAGCTGAAGCTCATCGTCGACCTCATGTACGAGGGCGGCCTGGAGAAGATGCGCTGGTCGATCTCCGAGACCGCCGAGTGGGGCGACTACGTCACCGGCCCGCGGATCATCACGGACGAGACCAAGGCCACGATGAAGCAGGTCCTCGCCGAGATCCAGGACGGCACCTTCGCGCGTGAGTGGATGGCCGAGTACCACGGTGGCCTGAAGAAGTACAACGAGTACAAGCAGAAGGACGCCGAGTCCCTGCTGGAGACGACCGGCAAGCAGCTCCGCAAGCTGATGAGCTGGGTCGACGAAGAGGCGTAAGTCCTGGGGCCGAGGGGCCGGAGCGAGTGCTCCGGCCCCTTTGTCCAACCCGTCCAGCCTCGGACGGGTGATCCTTCCGCAGAGGCGTAAGACGACTGTCGGCGCGCCACTACACTGCCGTACTACATACGCGTCAGGCCCACAGCGTCGTGCGTCTCCACGCGGCCCGTACCTCCACCGCCTGCGGCCGTCGGGACGGCCGTCCGCACGCAATGGACTTGTGAGGACTCACGTGAGCTCGAAACCTGTCGTACTCATCGCTGAAGAGCTGTCGCCCGCGACGGTGGACGCCCTCGGCCCGGACTTCGAGATCCGCCACTGCAACGGCGCCGACCGGGGCGAACTGCTCCCCGCGATCGCCGACGTGGACGCGATCCTGATCCGTTCGGCCACCAAGGTCGACGCCGAAGCGGTCGCCGCCGCACGGAAGTTGAAGGTCGTCGCACGAGCCGGCGTCGGCCTGGACAACGTCGACGTCTCCGCCGCCACCAAGGCCGGCGTGATGGTCGTCAACGCCCCCACCTCGAACATCGTCACCGCCGCCGAGCTGGCCTGCGGTCTGCTGCTGGCGACCGCACGCCACATCCCGCAGGCCAACGCCGCGCTGAAGAACGGCGAGTGGAAGCGCAGCAAGTACACGGGCGTCGAGCTGGCCGAGAAGACCCTCGGTGTCGTGGGTCTGGGACGTATCGGCGCCCTCGTGGCGCAGCGCATGTCCGCGTTCGGGATGAAGGTCGTCGCCTACGACCCCTACATCCAGCCCGCGCGGGCCGCGCAGATGGGCGTCAAGATCCTGTCGCTCGACGAGCTGCTCGAAGTCTCCGACTTCATCACCGTGCACCTGCCCAAGACCCCCGAGACGGTCGGTCTGATCGGCGACGAGGCGCTGCGCAAGGTCAAGCCGACCGTGCGCATCGTCAACGCCGCGCGCGGCGGGATCGTCGACGAGGAGGCGCTGTACTCCGCGCTCAAGGAGGGCCGCGTCGCCGGCGCCGGCCTCGACGTGTACGCGAAAGAGCCCTGCACGGACTCCCCGCTGTTCGAGTTCGACCAGGTCGTCTCCACCCCGCACCTCGGCGCCTCCACGGACGAGGCGCAGGAGAAGGCCGGTGTCTCGGTCGCCAGGTCGGTGCGCCTCGCGCTCGCCGGTGAACTCGTCCCCGACGCGGTCAACGTCCAGGGCGGCGTCATCGCCGAGGACGTCAAGCCCGGCCTCCCGCTCGCCGAGAAGCTCGGCCGCATCTTCACCGCGCTGGCGGGCGAGGTCGCGGTCCGCCTCGACGTCGAGGTCTACGGCGAGATCACCCAGCACGACGTCAAGGTGCTCGAACTCTCCGCGCTCAAGGGCGTGTTCGAGGACGTCGTCGACGAGACCGTGTCGTACGTCAACGCCCCGCTGTTCGCGCAGGAGCGCGGCGTCGAGGTCCGGCTGACGACCAGCTCGGAGTCCGCCGACCACCGCAACGTCGTCACCGTGCGCGGCACGCTGAGCAACGGCGAGGAGGTCGCGGTCTCCGGCACGCTGGCCGGTCCCAAGAACCTGCAGAAGATCGTCGCGGTCGGCGAGTACGACGTCGACCTCGCGCTCGCCGACCACATGGTGGTGCTGCGGTACGAGGACCGTCCCGGTGTCGTCGGCACGGTCGGTCGTGTCTTCGGCGAGGCGGGCATCAACATCGCCGGTATGCAGGTCTCGCGGTCGGTCGCGGGCGGCGAGGCGCTGGCCGTGCTGACCGTCGACGACACGGTGGCCGTCAATGTGCTGGCGGAGGTGGCCGAGGAGATCGGGGCGACGTCGGCCCGTTCGGTGAACCTGGCCTGAGGCCCAACCCGCGTCACATGTGAACGCCGGGCGGGTTGCGGAGAGAATCCTCAACCCGCCCGGCGTTCCTGTGTGTTGAGGCCTCATACCTGCGCTTCCTGCGGCTCCGGCGCCACCGGCTCCGGCGCCTGCACGCGCAGCCCCCGCAGGGTCCGCGTCGCCGCGAAGGCCGCGCCCAGCAGCAGTACCGCCCCGCCGATCGCCGCGCCGTGCATGCCGTCGGTAAAGGCCTGCCGTGCGGTTGCCGTCAGGGCATCTCCCGCGTGCCCCGGCAGTTGGCGGGCGACGGCCAGGGCGCCGCCGAGGGTCTCGTGGGCCGGGGCGGGGGCCGAGGCCGGGATGCCGTGGCGGTAGACGGCCGTACCGATGGAGCCGAGGACCGCCATGCCCAGCGCGCCGCCGAACTCCGCGCCCGTCTCCATCAGCGAGGACGCGACGCCCGCCTTCTCCACCGGTGCGCTGCCCATCGCGAGGTCCATGATCTGGGACATCACCATGACGATCCCGGAGGCGAGGACACCGGCGGCGGCCAGGGCCGGCCAGAGGGCGTCGGTGCCGGTGATGGCGAGCATGCCGTAGCCGCAGGCGGCGATCGCGAAGCCGGCCGCGACGACGTGGGCGCGGTCGACTCCCTTCTGGACGAGGGTCGTTGCGAGCGGGGCCGCCATGCCGATCGGCACCGAGGGGAGCAGCGCCCACAGGGCCGCCTCCAGCGGACTCTTGCCGAGCACCGACTGCAGGTACTGCGTGGTGAAGAACGCCGAGCCCATCATCCCGAAGGCGGAGACGAGGTTGAGCACGACGGAGGGGGCGAAGCCGCGGCCACGGAAGAGAGTGGGGTCGATCATCGGGGACGCTGCCGTGCGCTGGCGGTGCACGAACAGGGTCGCGAAGAGCAGGCCCACGGTGATCGAGACGACGTACTGCACGTGCCAGCCCTCGGACGGGATCTCCTTGAGGCCGTAGATCACGGGCAGTACGGCGGCCAGGGACAGCGGGACGCTCGGCCAGTCGAAGCGGCCGGGGGCGGGGTTCTTCGACTCGGGGAGCAGGAACGGGCCGATGAGCAGGAGCAGGGCCATCGCGGGCAGGTTGATCAGGAAGACCGAGCCCCACCAGAAGTACTGGACCAGCACACCGCTCAGCACCGAGCCGAGCGCGACACCGGCGGTCATCACGCCGGACCACAGACCGATCGCCTTCGCGCGCTGGCCGGGGTCGGTGAACATCGTGCGCAGCAGCGCCATCGTCGAGGGCATCAGGGTCGCGCCGCCGATGCCGAGGACGGCGCGGGCGGCGATCAGGGTCTCGGCGCTGTCCGCGTAGGCGGCGATGAGGGACGCGGTGCCGAAGGCCGCCGCGCCGATCAGGAGGAGCCGGCGGCGGCCGATGCGGTCGCCGATCGAGCCCATCGTCATCAGCAGGCCGGCCAGGACGAAGGCGTAGATGTCGAAGATCCACAGTTGCTGGGTGCCGCTGGGCTCCAGGTCCGCGCTGATCGCCGGGATGGCGAAGTAGAGGACGGAGACGTCCATGGAGACCAGCAGCAGCGGCAGCATCAGGACGCCGAGGGCGGTCCATTCGCGGCGCCCGGCAAGGGAGTTGGGAGTGCCGGCGAGGTTCGTCGAGCTCGGTGGGTTCGTCATGGCAGTGAATGTACGCGCGTCTTAAACGCTTGTCTATGACGTGTGTATAAATCGCTCGTGTAAATCGTGCGTCTAGGACAGTTGTATGGATCGGCGGTAGCCTGGCGCGCATGGGACACCGTGAGGATCTGCTCGAAGGCGCGAAGCGCTGCCTGCTGGAGAAGGGGTTCGCGCGCACCACGGCGCGCGACATCGTGAAGGAGTCGGGGACGAACCTCGCGTCCATCGGCTACCACTACGGCTCGAAGGACGCGCTGCTCGCGCAGGCCTACGTCTCGCTGGTGGACGACATGTCCTTCGAGTGGGGTGACCGGCTCGAAGGGGCGCCGGGCTCGCTGGAGCGGTTCAGGGAGGTGTGGTCGAACGTCGTCGCCTCCCTCCGTGAGCCGGGCTCGATGTGGCGGCTCAGCGGGGAGATCATGGCGATGGGCGACCAGCTGCCGGAAGCCCGTGATCAGTTGGCGCTCGCGCAGCGCGAGGGCGGCCGAGGACTGGTCTCGCTGCTCATGGCTGTGCCGGAGGAGGAGGTGTCGGACGAGACCGCCGACACGCTCGGCTCGTTCTACATGGTCGTGATGTCCGGGCTCATCATGCAGTGGACCTTCGACCCGAAGACCGCACCCGACGCCGACCGGCTCACCGAGGGTCTCCGTCAACTGCTGGAGGGCGCGCGGAAGGCACCGTGACCCGCCGGTTCCGCAGCGCCGGCGCCAGCGCCACCAGCATCAGCAGCGCGGTCAGCCCGAAGGCCCACGGGTAGCCGGTCAGGCCCGCCGTGATGCCGAAGCCGGCCGCGCCGAGACCCATACCGCCGTCGTAGGCCAGGTTCCACAGCGCGCTGACCGTGCCGTACGAGGCGGCGGAAGCGCGGGTGTACATCAGGGTCAGCGTGGCGTTCTGGGTGATGCCGAAGCCCGCACCGAACAGGGCGGTGCCCGCAATGACCGCTACTGGGTTGGTAGTTGGGGCGATGACCAGGACGCCCGCCGCCGACAGGAGCAGGCCGGGCAGCACGAGCCGCTCGCTGCCGTGCCGGTCGCCGTGGCGGCCTGCCAGCCAGCGCGTCAGGGTCGAGGTCGCGGTCTGCACGAACAGGGCCGCCGCGACGACTCCGGCGGACGCCGAGGGCACGGCCAGCGGCAGGAACGTGACGAGGATGCCGGCGGCGGTGGCGGTGGCCGCGAAGACCAGAACCGGCCGTAGCAGAGCGCCGGTTCGCAGTCCCCGTACGACGCCCAACGGCTGCTCGGAGCGGTCCGCGCGGTCCGGCAGTCCGAGTACGAAGACGATCGCGGCCAGTGCCGCGAGGCCACCGGCCACGGCGACCGGGCCGTAGCCCGCGCGCCCGGCCAGCCAGAGCCCCAGCGGCAGCGCGACCAGCGACGGTACCCCGGACACCACACCCACCAACGCGAGCCCCTCGCCCCGGCGTTCGTCCGGGATCAGCGACGCGGTGAGCGCACCGCCCGCGACGATCGTCAGCGCGAAACCGAGTCCGCGGACGAAGCAGACCGTCGCGATCCAGGCTGCCTGCCCGGAGACGGTCAGTACCAACGCCGGGGCACCGAGCAGGAACAGCCCGGCGATCAGGGTCGGTCGATAGCCGAAGCGGCCGACGAGCCGGGGAGTGACCAGCTCGCCCAGGACCGTCGCGAGCATCAGCGAACCGGTCGCGAGCCCCGCCGCGCCGCCGCCCCCGCGCTCGGCCGCATATGCCGGTACGACCGAGAGCAGCAGGAAGAAACTGAGACTGGCGCCGACCATGCTGATGAAACGGAGGAGGAGGGGGCGGGTGAGGAGCGGGGGGAACGAGGCCCGCTCGCTCGAAGTGGCCTCATCGGCAGGGGAGTCGGAGGTCGGGCCGGTCGTCATGACTTCGACACTAGATTCCGACCGGGCTGCCGGTCAGGTCCAATTCCGGGCCGGTGGACCGGTCCGTCGGCCGCGTTCCGCCGAGCCGGGGTCAGGTCGGCGGGCGGGGCGTTGCCCACCCACCGCGGCCTGATCGAGGACATCGAAGAGGGCCATTACCTCAGGTGAGTTGGCCGGCGGCGCTCCACGGGTGATTGTCACTCGATCGGTCCAGCGACAAATCGATTCCCCGGGTGAACGGCCCGGCGTTCGATCCACCGCGCCGGCCGACGCGGCGATCGTGGGGCCGGTATCAGACCGCCCGACCGCCCAACCGATCGCCGACCAAGGAGTTTCCTTTGCGAGTTCGTCGTGTCGTGACCAGCGCCCTCGGTGCCGCAGCCCTCGTGCTCACCTCGCTCGGCTCGGTGGCCGCCGCCCCCGCGTCCGCCGCCCCCGCGTCCGCCATCATCTGCGGCTTCTTCAAGACCAGTACCAACGCCTACTACAGCCACTGCACCAGGGACGGCTCGCATGTCGTCATCAAGGTCAAGGTCGCCCTGGCGCGCGACCACGAGCTGTGCGTCAGCCCCGGCACGACCTGGCTGGGCTCCGCCCGGAAGATCCAGGGCGCCTACTACGTCGGGCGAACCTGCTGACGCGTCGCGTCGCCCAGCAGCCCCCCAACCGCCTTACAGCCGCGCCCCCTTCAACACCATGTGCAGCAACAACCGGTCCTCCCCGTCGTCCAGGTCCAGCCCCGTCAGCTGCTCCACCCTTGACAGGCGGTAGTAGAGCGTCTGCCGGTGGATGCCCAACTCGGCTGCCGTACGCCCCGCTTGGCCCGCGCGGTCGAGGTACACCTCGGCGGTGCGGGCGAGTTCGTGATGGGCGGGGGAGAGGAGGGGGGCCACGGCAGGGTCGTGGGCGGACTCCGGGGGGAGGGAGGTCAGCAGGCGGTACGGGCCGATGCGGGACCATTCGGCCACCGGGGCGAAGCGGGGTTCCGCGAGGGCGGTGCGGGCCGCTGCCGCTGCCTCCTGCCAGGCGGTGGCGAGGTCGGTGAGGCCGACGCGGGGCCGGGCGACGCCCGCCGCACGGCGGGCGCCGGGCGGGCCGTCCTTCAGCAGACGGGTCGCCGCCGCCTCCGCCGAACTTCCCGCGTCCGTCGACCGCAGCCGTACCAGCACCGCCAGGCACTGCTGCTCCGCGGCCCCCCACGGAACCGTGCACAGCGCCGTCGCGTGCGGCACCGTACGAGCTGATGGGGCGTCGTCCGGGTCGGCGGTCGACGGCCAGGGGGCGACGCAGACCATCGTGTGCGGGCCGTCGCCGCGTGCGCCGAGGGCCGTGCGCAGCGCCGCCACCGCCATGTCCCCCTGCCAGCCGCGCTCGGCGGTCAGCACCGCCCGCAGCTCCCGGCTGAGATCCGCCCCGTGCTGCGCCTCGTCGGCGAGCAGCGCGCCGATGCGGGTCGTCACCTCCATGGCCGCGTCCAGCTGTGGGGCGGTGGGGCCGGGATCGTCGTCGTCCAGGAGCCAGACGTACCCGAGGACCACGCCCCGATGGCGGACGGGGAGGCAGATGCGGCCCCGGTAGACACCCGCCTCGGGGGTGGGCGGGATCCGGACCGGGCCGGTCGCCCGCGTGATGCCGAAGCCCTCGAACCAGGTGCGGATCGCCGCCGTGGAGCGCCGGGTCAGGATCGAGCGGGTGCGGACCGGGTCCAGCGCGGACGCGTCCAGGTCGCCCTCACCGTCGTAGGCCCCGAAGGCGATCAGCTCGAAGTCGCGGTTCTCCAGGGTCGCCGGGGCGCCGAGCAGCTCGGAGATCTCGTCGACGAGCTCTTGGTAGTCGCCTCTGGAATCGGATGTCACCCGGGCATTCTCGCGCATTCCTCCGCCGATCCCGTGCCGCCTTCATACATCTGTCTGAGATCCGTGGCACGGATGCGTGACAGCTGTCGATGGTCGACGATCGGAGACAACCCTAGGTTTCACGGTGGTTCCCCGTATGTCCGACCGCTTGGAGGTACCCCGTGCTGGGTCCCGTGATTCTCGCCGCCTCGCGCAGCGATCAGATGCGTCGGCTGATCTCGGCGGCGCCGGTGACCAAGCAGGTCGTGGACCGCTTCATCCCCGGTGAGACCGTCGACGAGATCGTGCCGATCGTCCAGGACCTCACCGCCAAGGGCCTGGAGCTGACGATGGACGTCGTCGGCGAGGACATCACCACCCCCGAGCAGGCCGCCGCCGCCCGTGACGCCTATCTCCAACTCGTCGACCGGCTCAAGGAGTTGGAGCTGGGTACCCGGGCCGAGATGTCCATCAAGCTGTCCATGTTCGGGCAGGCGCTGCCCGGCGGTCACGAACTCGCCCTCGCGAACGTCCGGCCCGTCGTCGAGGCAGCCGCCGCCATCGGTACGACCGTCACGCTCGACGCCGAGGACCACACCACCCTCGACTCGATGTTCGCGATCCACGAGGAGCTGCGGAAGGACTTCCCGCAGACCGGCTGCGTCATCCAGGCCTACCTGTTCCGCACCGAGTCCGACGCCCGCCGCCTCGCCGAGGCCGGCAGCCGCGTCCGGCTCGTGAAGGGCGCCTACAAGGAGCCCGCCGAGGTCGCCTACCAGCAGAAACACGAGATCGACAAGGCGTACGTCCGGATTCTGCGGATCCTGATGGAGGGTTCCGGCTACCCGATGATCGGGTCCCACGACCCGCGACTCATCTCCATCGCGCAGGAACTGGCCCGGCGCGCCGGGCGCAAGCTCGACGAGTACGAGTTCCAGATGCTGTACGGCATCAGGAGCGACGAGCACCTGCGGCTCGCCGCCGAGGGTCACCGCATGCGCGTCTACACGGCCTACGGCACCGACTGGTACGGATACTTCATGCGCCGCCTGGCGGAGAAGCCGGCCAACCTTCTCTTCTTCGCCCGCTCGACCCTCACCAAGGGCTGACCGAGGCTGACCAGGGATTGACCCCAACACCCGCTCACGTACAAGGAGTTACGGATCTCATGGACGCTGTGACCCAGGTCCCCACCCCCGTCAACGAGCCGGTGCACGGCTACGCGCCCGGCTCTCCCGAGCGCGCCCGTCTGGAGGTCAAGCTCAAGGAGCTGGCCGAGAACCCGATCGACCTGCCGATGACCATCGGCGGCGAGCGGCGGATGGGCGGCGGCGAGCGCTTCGACGTCGTACAGCCGCACAACCACAAGGCGCGGCTGGGCACTTACGCCAACGCCACCCAGGGCGACGCCCAGGACGCGATCGACGCGGCCCTCGCCGCCGCGCCCGCCTGGCGTGCCATGTCCTTCGACGACCGCGCCGCGATCATCCTGCGCGCCGCCGAACTGCTCTCCGGACCGTGGCGCGAGACCCTCGCCGCCTCCACCATGCTCGGCCAGTCCAAGACCGCCCAGCAGGCCGAGATCGACTGTCCCTGCGAGCTCGTCGACTTCTGGCGCTTCAACGTCAAGTACGCCCGCGACCTGCTCGCCGAGCAGCCCCCGGCGAACTCCCCGGGCGTCTGGAACCGTCTCGACCACCGCCCGCTCGAAGGCTTCGTCTACGCGATCACGCCCTTCAACTTCACCGCGATCGCGGGCAACCTGCCGACCGCGCCCGCGTTGATGGGCAATGTCGTCGTGTGGAAGCCGTCGCCGACGCAGACCCACTCCGCCGTTCTCCTCATGCAGTTGCTGGAGGAGGCGGGGCTCCCCAAGGGCGTCATCAACCTCGTGACCGGCGACGGCATCGAGGTGTCGAAGGTGGCTCTTGAGCACCGCGACCTGGCCGCGATCCACTTCACCGGGTCCACCAAGACCTTCCAGTACCTGTGGAAGACGGTCGGCACCAACATCGAGAAGTACCGCTCCTACCCGCGCCTCGTCGGCGAGACCGGCGGCAAGGACTTCGTCGTCGCCCACCCGAGCGCCGACCGCGCGGTGTTGAAGACGGCGTTGACCCGCGGCTCCTTCGAGTACCAGGGGCAGAAGTGCTCCGCGACCTCCAGGGCGTACATCCCGGCGTCGATCTGGAACTCCGGATTCAAGGAGGAATTCGCCGCCGAGGTCGAGTACTTGACCATGGGCGACGTCACCGACCTCGCGAACTTCATCGGTGCGGTGATCGACGAGCGCGCGTTCGCCAAGAACAAGGCGGCCATCGACCGTGCGAAGGCGGACCCCAACTGCACGATCGTCGCGGGCGGTTCGTACGACGACTCGGTGGGCTACTTCGTCCGCCCGACCGTCGTCGAGTGCAGCGACCCGGCCAACGAGGTGTTCACGACCGAGTACTTCGGCCCGTTCCTCGCGGTCCACGTCTACGAGGACGACGCCTACGACGAGATGCTGACCCAGATGGAGTCGGTGTCGGACTACGCGCTGACGGGCTCGGTCATCGCGGGCGACCGCGCGGCGGCGGCGTACACGATGGAGAAGCTCCGCTACGCGGCCGGCAACTTCTACATCAACGACAAGTCCACCGGCGCGGTCGTCGGCCAACAGCCCTTCGGCGGCGGCCGTTCCTCGGGCACCAACGACAAGGCCGGCGCCCCGCAGAACCTGATGCGCTGGACGCTGACCCGCGCCATCAAGGAGACCCTGGTGGCCCCGACGGACTACACGTACCCGCACATGGGCTGACAGCCACACAGTGAGCCCACAGCGGGCAGACTCCCCGTCATGACCCCAACCCGTATGCAGGACACGGCGGTTACGGCGGACGACGGAGTACGGCTGTGGGCCTCCCGGTCCGGCCGTGGCACACCCGGCACCTCACCCCTGGTGCTGTGCCACGGCGGGCCCGGACTGTGGGACATGTCCGAGGACGTGGCCGGGATGCTCGACTCCCGCGCCACGGTGGTCCGTTGGGACCAGCGCGGTGGCGGCCGGTCGGAGCCGTGCGCGGGCCCGTGGACCACCGAACGGTTCGTGGCCGATCTCGACGCCGTACGACGGCACTTCGCGCTGGAACGGCCGGTGCTGCTCGGCCATTCCTGGGGCGCGTCGCTCGCCCTGAACTACGCCCTTGCCCACCCGGACCGGGTCGCCGCGCTCATCTACGTCAGCGGCACCGGCATCGGCCCGGACGCCGACTGGCACGGCGCCTTCGAGGAGAACCTCCTCGCCCGGCTCGGCGAGGACCCCCAACGGCTCGCCCGCTGGCGGGAGTTGCCCGGCGACAGCCGGGAACGGGCCGTGCTCCAGTGGTCCGCCGAGTTCGAGGACCGGAAGCGGGCCGTCGAGCACGCGGAGCGGATGGCCGACCCCTGGTTCCCCATCAACTTCCCCTGCAACAAGTCCCTGAACGCCGAGGCGAGACAGACCGCCGGCACCCCCGCCCGGTACGCCGCCTGCCAGGCCCTCGACCTCCCCGTGCTCATCGTCGACGGGGAGCGGGACATCCGCCCCCGCTCGGCCGTCGACTCGCTGGAGCGGGCGCTGCCCCGGGTGCGGCGGGTGACCCTGGCGGGCGCCGGGCACCTCCCGTGGGTCGAGGACCCGCACGGGTTCCGCGAGGCGGTGCTGAGAGAGATGCGCTCATGACGTACGTCAACGCGGTCATGACAGCGATGCGGCGATGACGGCACGCCATGAGCCCGCGTCTCCGATACTGACCCCGTGACCATCCGTATGCGCACCGCCCACACGGCCGACCTCACCCCGGCCGACCTCCGCGCCGCCCGCGCCCTGCTGGACGCCGCCTTCGCCGGTGACCTCACCGACCAGGACTTCGAGCACGGCCTCGGCGGCGTCCACGCCCTGCTCGCCGACGAGGACGGGCTCGTCGCGCACGGCTCGGTCGTGATGCGCCGGGTGCGCTACCGCGGGCGCTGGCTGCGGGTCGGATACGTCGAGGGGGTCGGCGTACGGCCCGACGCCCGCCGCCGGGGGCACGGCGGCCGGATCATGGCCGAGCTGGAGCGGATCGTCGACCACGCCTACGACGTCGGTCTGCTCGGCGCGAGCGACGACGGCGCCCGCCTCTACACCGCGCGCGGCTGGCGGCTGTGGGGCGGCAAGATCTCCGCGCTCGGCCCGGACGGCATCGTCCATCTGCCCGAGGAGGAGGACAGCACCTACGTCCGCCCCGCGCTCGCCGGGCCCCTCGACCTCGACGCCGATCTCCTCTTCGACTGGCGGGACGGGGACGTGCTCTGACGCCTCGCCGCGTTTTGTGAAACCGCAGGTCAACGCCGCGTGACTCGTTTCACCGTCTCAGATAGTAGGAAGTCCGAGTAATTGTGGAGACAGATGCACGGTCCTGTCCTAGCTTTGTAGGAGCCGAACGTCTCGCTAGACCAAGCGAATGGCGGCCGTGAGCCGGACACCGCGCAGGCAACCCCTGCGGTCCGTGGCTCCCCGCCTCTTCCGGCGTCTCGTAACCCCCTCAGCACTCCAGGAATCATCGAAGGAGTCGATTCTCCATGGCCGAGACGACCGTCCGCCGCCGCGTCCGCCACGTGACCCGCACCAGCGAGTCCGAGCGCAAGAACGCCGCCGCCGCTCTCCAGCGCGCCCTCGACCGCCGGGACAACGGCGGCGAGACCGGCCACTGAGCCGTAGTAACACCACTCCACAGCCGGGAGCCGCGCCCGCACGGGGTGCGGTGCGGTCTCACCGACCGCGCCGCACCTCGAAGTGGTCGATGCGCTTGCCGTTCTGGTCCAGCGCCGACACCTTGAGCCTCGGGGTGCTGCCGCTCTCCGCCTCCACCGAGAGGAGGGAGAAGCCCCGGTAGCGCACCCGCGACCACTCCACCGTCTCCGCCTGGCTGTGCTGGCCCTTCGCCCACTGCATGGTGTCGACCGTCCCGTGCCGGGTGACGTGCCCCTCGTAGCTCTCCTTGACGCCCGCCGGGAAGCCGTACAGATCCCGGCCGCCGCCGCCCGCCGTGACGTAGACGATCCCGTCCTTCGTCGGATCGGTGGACGCGCCGATGGGTACCGCCCTGCCGACAGTGCCCTTCTTGATGGCGTCGGTCCGCTCGTACACGTGGTTGTGCCCGTTGATCACCAGGTCCACCTGGTGCTTGGCGAACACCGGCAGCCACTCGCTGCGGACCCCGCCGTCCGAGGCGTGCGCGGAGGTCGAGTAGGCGCAGTGGTGGAAGAAGACGACCAGGAAGTCGACGCCCTTCGTCGCCCGCAGGTCCTGCAACCTGCGGTCCAGCCACTTCGTCTGCTTTCCGCCCGTGTAGCCGAGGTTGGCGGTGATCTCGTACGACACGTCGTTCGCGTCGAGGGCCACGACGCCGACGTTGCCGTACACGAAGGAGTACACGCCCGGCGCGTGCGACGGGTCGAAGCCGTTGTCCGGGAGGGACCAGCGGGCGAGTTGGCCGCCGTAGCCGTCGGGGGAGTACCAGGCCTCCATGTCGTGGTTGCCGGTCGTCACCATCCACGGGACGGTCCGGGAGACACCCTCGTTCTGCTTGAGGAAGAGGTCCCAGTACGTCGGGTCGTAGCCGTCCGTCTTCTTGCCCTGCCCGTTGGTGTCGGCGTAGCAGATGTCACCGGCGTGCAGGTGGAACGCGGGGTTCTCGCGCAGGATCACCTGGTCGTTGGCGGCTGCCGCGTTGCTCACGCCCTGGTCGCCGAAGGCCGTGAACACGAACTTCTCCGGGCTCGCGGGCGCCGTACGGAACGAGCCGATCGTCGAGCGGTGGGCCGGGGCGGCCGGGTCGAAGCCCTCGTGGCCGACGCCGTAGTAGTACGTGGTGCCGGGGCGGAGGCCGTCCGGGGCCGCGTGGACGTAGTACTGCTCGACCGCGGGGCGGACGCCGGTCAGGCCGGGGGTGTGCAGGGCGCGGACCTCGGCGGTGATCCTGCGGCTGAGGCCGTCGGGCTTCGTCCCGATGCGCAGGTACGGCTTCTTGACCGCGAACGGGACCTGCCAGGAGACCCGCATCTCCGTCTTCGGGTCGGCGCCGAAGGCGAGATGGCGGCCGAAGGGGGTGACGACCGCACCGGGCACCTTCGACGTGGCGGGGGAGGCCGACTTCTGATCGCTCGTCGCCGTACCACTGGCGCACCCCGTCAGCAGCCCGCCCGCCACCGCGCTCGCCGTCACCAGCGTGCGGCGCCGGGACAGCTTGGTGCGCAGGTACTCGTACTGCTCGGCCATGCTCATGCGCACCGCGAGGTGCTCCGGGATGCCGACGTCAGGTGTCTCCATGTCGATGAAGCTCCCCCATAAGTCCAACGGGGGCCATGCGTAAGGGTGAACGTACGTCGAACGGCTGACGCCCCCGCTTCTCGGCTGTCCGTATCGCGGACACCCCGTGTCATCCCATGGGACGCGGAGTACGGTGTCGGGCATGTCTCGCAGCATCGATCTCGCAGTGATCCCCGGTGACGGCATCGGTCAGGAAGTCGTGGCCGAAGGTCTCAAAGTCCTCTCCGCCGTCCTTCCGCAGGACGTGAAGCTGGAGACCAAGGAGTTCGACTTCGGCGCCCGCCGCTACCACGCGACCGGTGAGACCCTCACCGAGGACGACCTGGCCGCACTGAAGCCGCACGACGCGATCCTGCTGGGCGCGATCGGTGACCCGTCGGTCCCGTCCGGTGTCCTGGAGCGCGGCTTCCTGCTGAAGCTCCGCTTCGCCTTCGACCACCACGTGAACCTGCGGCCGAGCAAGCTGCTCCCCGGTGTGGCGACCCCGCTCGCCGGTGAGCCGGAGATCGACTTCGTCGTGGTCCGCGAGGGCACCGAGGGCCCGTACACCGGCAACGGCGGCACCATCCGCAAGGGCACCGAGCACGAGGTCGCCACCGAGGTCTCCGTCAACACCGCGTTCGGTGTCGAGCGGGTCGTCCGGGACGCCTTCGCCCGTGCCCAGGCCCGCCCCCGCAAGAAGCTCACGCTGGTCCACAAGAACAACGTGCTGACCTTCGCGGGCCACCTGTGGACGAACGTCTTCAACAAGGTCGCGGCCGAGTTCCCCGAGGTCACCACCGACTACATCCACGTGGACGCGGCGACGATCTACCTCGTCACCGACCCGGCCCGCTTCGACGTGATCGTCACCGACAACCTCTTCGGCGACATCATCACCGACCTCGCCGCGGCCGTCTCCGGCGGCATCGGCGTCGCCGCGAGCGGGAACATCAACCCGTCCGGCGAGTTCCCCTCGATGTTCGAGCCCGTGCACGGCTCGGCGCCCGACATCGCGGGCCAGGGCAAGGCCGACCCCACCGCCACGGTCCTGTCCGTCGCCCTCCTGCTGCGCCACCTCGGCTACGAGTCCGAGGCCGTGCGCATCGAGGAGGCCGTCTCCGCCGACCTCGCGGAGCGCACCGGCAAGCCCGCCCGTTCCACCAGCGAGATCGGCGACGCGCTCGCCGTACGAGTAGCCGGCTGACCCCGCGCCCACTCGAAGAACTCTCGTAGTCTTCTGAAGCCGCCGGGTCGCAACCGCACCCGGCGGCTTTTCTTATGTCCCCGCCGGGTGCCACCATCATCCTCCGGGTCGCATTCACGCCGTTTTCGTCCACGGTCCTCCTCGCGCGATAATCGAACGCGGAGCCGCGGAATGAGGCAATGCTCGGACGTCCTAACACTGGCCACTGGCAGTCGAGGGCGTGAGCGCGGCCCGTCACACACAACCGGTGAAGGACAACCACTCATGACGACGCCCACGATCGAGCTCAAGCCCTCGGCCTCGCCACTTTCCGCCGCCGAACGCGACGCGATTCTGGCCAACCCCGGGTTCGGCCGCCACTTCACCGATCACATGGTGACGATCAAGTGGACCGAGGGCCGCGGCTGGCACGACGGCCAGCTCGTGCCGTACGGCCCGCTCTCCCTCGACCCCGCGAACATGACCCTCCACTACGCGCAGGAGATCTTCGAGGGCCTCAAGGCGTACCGGCAGGCCGACGGCTCCGTCGCCACCTTCCGCCCGGAGAAGAACGCCCGCCGCTTCCAGACCTCCGCCCGCCGCCTCGGCATGCCCGAGCTGCCGGTCGAGACGTTCATCGAGGCCTGTGACGTGCTGGTCCAGCAGGACCGCGACTGGGTCCCGGCACACGGCGGCGAAGAGTCCCTCTATCTGCGCCCGTTCATGATCGCGACCGAGGTCGGCCTGGGCGTGAAGCCCGCCAACGAGTACCTCTTCCTGGTCATCGCCTCCCCGGCCGGCGCCTACTTCCCCGGCGGCGTGAAGCCCGTCTCCATCTGGGTCTCCGAGGACCACGTCCGCGCCGTCCCCGGCGGCATGGGCGACGCCAAGACCGGCGGCAACTACGCCGCCTCCCTCCTCGCCCAGGCCGAGGCCGCCGAACAGGGCTGCGCCCAGGTCTGCTACCTCGACGCGGTCGAGCGCAAGTGGGTCGAGGAACTCGGCGGCATGAACCTGTACTTCGTGTACGGCAACAAGATCGTCACCCCCACCCTCACCGGCTCCATCCTGGAGGGCGTCACCCGCGACTCCCTCCTCACCCTCGCCCGCGACCTCGGCTACGAGCCCGAAGAGGGCCGTATCTCCATCGAGCAGTGGCAGCGCGACTCCGAGAACGGCACGCTGACCGAGGTCTTCGCGTGCGGTACGGCCGCGGTCATCACCCCGGTCGGCACGGTCAAGCGCACCGGCGCCGAGTGGCAGCAGTCCGCGGGCGAGCCCGGCGAGGTCACGCTGAGGCTCCGCGGCGCCCTCCTCGACATCCAGCGCGGTGACGTCGTGGACAAGCACGGCTGGATGCATCCCCTGGGCTGAGCGCGACTCCCGGTCGACCTCCGGAAGCCGGTTCGACGCGTATCGCCTCCCCCGTGCGGGTATCCACTGATTCCGCGGGACACGGGAACACGGGGGAGGGGACGCGGTGAGTGGTGGGCCGATACCGCGACTGCGGTGGCTGCTGCGGGCGTTACGCACGCCGCGCCGCCCGCAGAGCCTCACCGTCCTCGCGCTGCTCGCCGCCGGCGCGGGCGTGTTGCTGTGGTTCGCCAAGCACATGGACAACTACGGCGAGAACCTCGCCCTCAACCTGGGCACCGACCTGGTCGGCGTGGTCATCACCGTCTTCGTGATCGGTCCGCTGATCTCCCGCGCCCAGGAGGGCCGGGTCCGCGAACACACCCGGCTCGACTACGAGTGGTTCGCCGCGCAGGTGTACGGCTCCACGTCCAACGTGAAGGTCCTCGACACCTTCTCCAACCTCTTCGGCCCGCAGTTCTCCGAGCGCCTCTTCCGCGGTGTCCGCTCGGCCACCGCGCACGGCGCCCGGGTGCAGATCCTGCTCCTGGACCCCGACTCCCTCGCCGTGATCCTGCGCGGGCGTGAACTCGGCGAGCAGAGCGCCGACATCCGCCGCGACATCATGCGCAACCTGCGCACCCTGGACCGGTTCGCGCAGCGGCTCGACGAGCACTCCCGGAGTCTGCTGGAGGTACGGCTGTGCTCGACCTCCCCCGGAGTGACCCTCTACCGCTGGGACGAGCGCTGTCTGGTCTCCTTCCTCACCGTCGGCCGACTCTCCGGCGAGGGCGTCCAGTTGGAGGTCGCCGTCCGCTCCCCGCTCGGCACCTTCGTCGAGCAGCGCTTCGACGAGCTGTGGCAGCAGGGCAGACCGATGGACCGCTTCACCCATCTGCCGGTGACCCTGGTCGACGCGGCCGACGGACGGCGGGAGTTCAGCTGCCGCTTCGTCTACGTCGAGGACCGCCTGTACGTCGAGGCCCCCGACCTCGTCACCTACCTGGCCCGCCGCCGCCTCGACCAACTCTCCGCCCACAGCGGAGTGCTGGGCCCGGGCGAGGCGTACGAGGTCATGGTGGTCGACGACCGCAGCGAGCTGCACGGGCGGCTCATCCACCACTTCACGGAGAAGTACGATGCGCAGGCGGCGGCCTTCGTGGAACTACGGCCGCCTACGGTCCTGGTCACGGAATAGAGGGCCCCGGCACATATGAGTTCAGCGCACCACCCCCGCTTTCGCGCCTTCACGCCCCGCGACCTGGACGGCCTGCTGCAACGCGTGTCCTTGTCCGCCACCGAACGACTCGCCCTGAGGGCCGTCTCCTCGGTTCTGCCCTTCCGCACGAACGGTTACGTCGTCGACGAGCTGATCGACTGGTCGGCGGTACCCGACGACCCGATCTTCCGGCTGACGTTCCCGCAGGCCGGGATGTTGCCCGAACCCGACCTCAAACAGATGGCCGACCTCCTCTCCCAGGAGGCGCCGAAGGCCGAAGTCCTGCGCACGGCCCACGAGATCCGGATGCGGCTCAACCCGCACCCCTCGGGCCAGCTCGACGCCAACGTGCCCGTGCACGAGGGCGAGCGCCTGGAAGGCCTCCAGCACAAGTACCCCGAGACGGTGCTGGTCTTCCCGCGCCAGGGCCAGACCTGCCACGCCTACTGCACGTACTGCTTCCGCTGGCCCCAGTTCGTCGGCGAGTCCGAACTCCGCATCGCCACCGACGACATCGCGACCACCTCCGCCTACCTCCGCGCCCACCCCGAGGTCACCAGCACGCTCATCACGGGCGGCGACCCGCTGGTCATGAGCACCGAGGTGCTGAGCCGCTATGTCGACCCCCTCCTCGACATCGACACGATCCGCTCGATCCGCATCGGCACCAAGTCCCTCGCGTTCTGGCCGTACCGCTTCACGACCGACCGGGACGCCGACGACCTGCTCCGCCTCTTCGAAAAGGTGGTGGCAAGCGGCCGTCACCTGGCGTTGATGGCCCACTTCACGCACCCCCAGGAGCTGCGCCCGCCGGTCGTACGGGAGGCGATGCGCCGGGTGCGGAGCACGGGCGCCGTGATCCGCTGCCAGGGCCCACTGGTGGCCGGTATCAACGACAGCGCCGAGGCCTGGGCCGAACTGTGGGACGAGACGACCACGCTCGGCGCGGTGCCGTACTACCAGTTCGTCGAGCGCGACACCGGCCCCCAGGGCTACTTCGGCGTTCCGCTGGCCCGTGGCCACCAGATCTTCCGCGACGCCTACGCCCGCGTCTCCGGCCTCGCCCGTACGGTCCGCGGCCCGGTGATGTCGGCGATGCCCGGCAAGGTCTGCGTCGACGGCATCGCGGAGGTGGCCGGCGAGAAGGTCTTCGTCCTCCACCTGATCCAGGCCCGCGACCCGTCCCTGGTCGACCGCCCGTTCTTCGCGGCCTACGACGAGACCGCGACGTGGTTCACGGACCTGAGGCCGGCGTTCGGGGCGAGTGAGTTCTTGCCTGGGCTGGGATACCTGGAGCACCGCACAAGCTGACATCGAACCACTTCAAACGGACTTGTTTCCTTTTTCCGTGACCCACGTTTAGAGTGCTGCTCTAAATGAAGGGACGGATCCTCATGCGGCTCACCCCCACCGAACGCGACCGCCTTCTGCTCTTCGGTGCCGCCGAGCTGGCCCGCGCCCGCAAGGCGCGCGGCCTTCGGCTCAATGTGCCGGAGGCCACCGCGCTGATCGCGGACACGGTGTGCGAGGCGGCCCGGGACGGGCGGCGGCTGGCCGAGGCCATCGAGCAGGCCCGGTCGGTCCTGGGGCCCGAGGACGTCCTGCCGGGCGTCGCGGACGTCGTCACCGAGGTCCACGTCGAGGCGGTCTTCGACGACGGCTCCCGGCTCGCGATCGTCTCCGACCCCATCGGCGGGGGAGCACTCGCGGACCGTGCCCCGGGCGCACTCCTCCCCGGACCCGTGCACGCCGAGCCCGAGGCGGTCGTCCGGCTCGCCGTCACCAACACGGCGACCGTCCCCGTCTCCGTGACCTCCCACTTCCACTTCTTCGAGGCCAACCCGCGCCTCGACTTCCCACGCGCCGAGGCCTACGGCATGCGGCTCGCCGTCCCCGCCGGATCGTCCGTCCGCTTCGGCCCGGGCGAGAGCGCAGAGGTCGGCCTGCTGCCGATCGGCGGCGAGCGGATCGCGATCGGTTTCGCCGGGCTCGTCGACGGACCGTTGGACGCGCCGGGCGTGAAGGAAGAAGCCCTGCGCCGGGCAACTGCCTGCGGCTACCTGGGAGTCGAGCAGTGAACCCGTACGAGTACGCCGCCACCCACGGCCCCCGCGCCGGTGACCGCGTCCGCCTCGGCGACTCGGGCCTGACCGTCCGCGTGGAGTCCGACTCGCAGCGCTACGGCGACGAGTTCCTCGCCGGCTTCGGCAAGACCGCCCGCGACGGACTGCACCTCAAGGCCGCCGCCGTGCGCGAGACCTGCGACGTGGTCGTCAGCAATGTCGTCGTGATCGACGCCGTGCAGGGTGTCCGGAAAGTCTCCATCGGGATCAGGGAAGGGCGCATCTGCTCCATCGGGCGGGCCGGCAACCCCGACACCCTGGACGGGGTCGATGTCGTCGTCGGCACCGGTACCTCCATCGTGTCCGGCGAGGGGCTCATCGCCACCGCCGGTGCCGTCGACACCCATGTGCACCTGCTGTCGCCGCGCATCATGGAGGCCTCCCTCGCCTCGGGGGTGACCACGATCATCGGGCAGGAGTTCGGCCCGGTGTGGGGCGTCGGCGTCAACTCGCCCTGGGCACTGCGCCACGCCTTCAACGCCTTCGACGCCTGGCCGGTCAACATCGGCTTCCTGGGCCGGGGTTCGTCGTCCGACGCGGCCCCGCTGGTGGAGGCGCTGGCCGAGGGCGGGGCCAGCGGCTTCAAGGTGCACGAGGACATGGGCGCCCACACCCGCGCGCTGGACACGGCGTTGCGGGTCGCCGAGGAGCACGATGTCCAAGTCGCCCTGCACAGCGACGGGTTGAACGAGTGCCTGTCCGTCGAGGACACCCTGCGTGTGCTGGAGGGCCGGACGATCCACGCCTTCCACATCGAGGGCTGCGGCGGCGGACACGTGCCGAATGTCCTGAAGATGGCGGGAGTTGTCAACGTCATCGGCTCCTCCACCAACCCCACCCTCCCCTTCGGCCGGGACGCGGTCGCCGAGCACTACGGCATGATCGTCTCCGTCCACGACCTGAAGACCGACCTGCCCGGCGACGCGGCGATGGCCCGCGACCGCATCCGCGCCGGGACGATGGGCGCCGAGGACGTGCTGCACGACCTGGGCGCGATCGGCATCACCTCGTCCGACGCGCAGGGCATGGGCCGGGCGGGGGAGACGGTCCGCCGTACGTTCGCGATGGCCGGGAAGATGAAGGCCGAACTCGGCGCCCCGGAAGACCACGACAACGAGCGCGTCCTGCGCTACATCGCCAAGCTGACCATCAACCCCGCTGTCGCGCACGGACTTTCGCACGAGGTCGGCTCCATCGAGGTCGGCAAGCTCGCCGACCTCGTGCTGTGGCGGCCCGAGTACTTCGGCGCGAAACCGCAGCTGGTGCTGAAGTCCGGGTTCCCGGCCTACGGCGTGGTCGGCGACCCCAACGCGGCGACCGACACCTGCGAACCCCTGGTCCTGGGACCGCAGTTCGGCGCGCACGGCAGCACGCCCGCGGACATCTCCGTGGCCTTCGTCGCACAGGCGGCCCTGGACCAGGGCAACGACGCGATGCCGACTCGGCGCCGTCGTGTGGCAGTTCGCGGCACCCGTGGCATCGGCCCCGCCGACCTGCGCCGCAACTCCCGTACCGGAGCGGTCGACGTCGACCAGCGCACCGGGCTGGTCACCCTGGACGGCGAACCGATCCGCTCCGAGCCCGCCGACTCGGTCTCCCTCAACCGCCTCTACTTCCTCTAGGCCCCCCGGAGTTCCTCATGACCTATCGCATGCCGCCCGAGTGGGCCCCGCACGAGCGGACCTGGATGGCCTGGCCCGGGCCCAACCCCACCTTCGCCACCGACGAGGAACTGGCGGATGCCCGCGCCGCCTGGGCGTCCGTGGCCCGTGCCGTGCGCCGCTTCGAACCGGTGACGATGGTGCACGGCCCGGGTCAGGGCGGGTCGGCGCGCGAGCTGCTCGGCCCGGACGTCGACCTGGTCGAGCGCGACCTCGACGACGCCTGGATGCGGGACATCGGCCCCACATTCGTCACCGACGGCTCTCAACTGGCCGCCGTGGACTGGACGTTCAACGGCTGGGGCGCCCAGGACTGGGCCCGCTGGGAGCACGACTCCAAGATCGCCCGCCATGTGGCCGACCTGGCCGGAGTCCCGGCGTTCAGCAGCACCCTCGTCAACGAGGGCGGCGCGATCCACGTCGACGGCGAGGGCACGGTCCTGCTCACCGAGACGGTCCAGCTCGGCGCCGGCCGCAACCCCGGCCGGACGCGCGAGCAGGTCGAGGCGGAGATCCACGCCAGGCTCGGCACCACCAAGGCCGTCTGGCTCCCGCACGGCCTCACCAGCGACTACGGCGTCTACGGCACCCAGGGCCACGTCGACATCGTCGCGGCCTTCGCGCGGCCCGGCACCGTACTGGTCCACAGCCAGCGCGACCCGGCCCACCCGGACCACGCCCGCTCCCAGGAGTACCTCGCCCTCCTCCGCGCCGAGACCGACGCGAAGGGCCGCCCGCTGGAGGTCGTGGAGGTCCCGGCGCCGACCGTGCTCAAGGACGAGGACGGCGACTGGGTCGACTACTCCTACATCAACCACTACCTCTGCAACGGCGGGGTCGTGCTCTGCGCCTTCGACGACCCGCACGACGAGATCGCGGCCGGGATCTTCCGGCGCCTCTTCCCCGAGCGGACGGTCGTGCTGGTGGACGCCCGTACGATCTTCGCGGGCGGTGGCGGCATCCACTGCATCACTCAGCAGCAGCCGAAGATCTGAGGATCCGGAGCGAGGGAGACGGGCGATGGCCGGTGCACGGAAGAACGCGCCGCCGCGCGAGGAAGTCCTCGCCGCAGCCATGGGCATGATCGCCGAACGCGGTCTGGAGAAACTCACCATGGCGGCGCTCGGCCACGAGGTCGGCATGAGCAGCGGCCATCTCCTCTACTACTTCCATTCCAAGGACGAACTGCTCCTCCAGACCCTGGAGTGGAGCGAGGGCAGGCTCGGCGCGGAGCGCGGACGCCTGCTGACCCGCACGGCGGCGACGGCCCGTGAACGCCTCGACGCGTATATCGACCTGTACGTCCCCGAGGGCCACCGCGACCCGCACTGGACGCTCTGGCTGGAGGTCTGGAACCGCTCGCAGAACGCCGACGAGGAGGCCCGCGACCGGCAGGCCGCCATCGAGGGCGTCTGGCACCGCGACCTCGTCGCCCTGATCGCGGAGGGTGTCTCGCGCGGCGAGTTCCGCCCCGTCGACCCCGACCGCTTCGCCGCCCGCCTCCGCGCCCTCCTCGACGGCTTCTCCATCCACGTGGCGATCGGCCTGCGCGGCACGGACCGGGCACAAGTTCTCGGCCACGTAAGGGAGTTCATCGCCGAGAGGCTTCTCGCGGACTCCTGAGGGCGCGTCCGGGTTGTACGCAGACGAGCGCATTGACCCGAGGTGCCCGGTGCGCTTGCATCCCTGTGAGTCCCCGGTGCGGGACCGGGGGAAGACGAGGTTTCGGGGGAAACCATGTTGATGTCCAGACGCACCTCCAGCATGTCCTTGGGGGCCGCGCTGCTCCTGGCGCTGGGTGCCGCCGCCGTGCCGGCCGCCGCGGCACCGCACCGGCCGCCCCGGGTGGAACGGGTCAGTACCGCCGCCGACGGCAGCCAGGCCGACGGGTCGTCCGGCGACGTCGCGATCAGTGCCGACGGCCGGTATGCCGCGTTCACGTCGACGGCGCCGAGCTTCGGCTGCGCGCAGTACTTCACCTGCCTGCGGGTGAAGGACCTGGCCACCGGCGGGGTGACCGCGATCGACCTCGGCAGCGGCTACACGTACGGCTCGCCGGAGATGAGTGCGGACGGGAGCCGCATCGGGTACTCCGCGGGGGTCCGCTTCACCGCCCCGTACCTGTACGACCGCGCCACCGGCGGCTCGGAGAAGCTGTGGCCCGAAAGCCCGCCCGGCTTCAACGAGTTGGGCCGCGTGGAGTCGATCAGCCCGGACGGCACGCACGTCGCGTACACCATCGGCAACCGCAACGGCCCGCAGGCCACCCGGCTCCTGTACGTCCGCGACACGGCCACCGGCACCGACGAGCTGATCTCGCCGGCCGAGGAGGGCGACAAGGCCGGAGCCTCGGTGAGCGGCGACGGCGAACGGGTCGCTTACGGCGTCCGCAGCGACTCCGAGACGGATCCGGCCGACGTCTTCGTCAAGGACCGGAGGACGGGCGAGCGGACCCAGGTCGACACGGGCCTCGGCGCCGCCTCCCTGGTCCGCATCACCGCGGACGGCCGGCGCGTCCTCCTCGACGCCGAGAGCGGCCTGTACGTCCACGACCTGCGCACCGGTGAGACCCGGCGGGTGGCCGAGGGGCGTCCCCTGTCGGCCACGGCGGACGGCCGGTACGCCGTCGTCGCGGGTGCGGACGGCACGCGGGCGCGCGACCTGCGGACCGGGCGGAAAGGGGCCGCCCTCCCGGCGGACGCCCAGGTCGGACCGGACGCGCTGACCGCCGGCGGGCGTGCGGTGGCGTTCGGTTCGGCGGCGTCCTACCTGGTGCCGGGCGACACCAACGGAGAGTCGGACGCCTTCGTCTTCTCGGGCGGGCTCGGCACGCACCCGGACCCGATGCCGTACGTCACCGAACGGATCAGTCTGGCGCGGGACGGACAACAGCTCACCGGGGCGTCCCACGACCCGGCGGCGGCGGACGGCCGAGTCGTCTCGTTCACGTCGGACGGCGGTGTGTTCGTCAACGCGTCCGGCGGCATCTCCCAGGTCAGCGACGGCACCCAGAAACCGTCGTCCGACGGCACGGCCTGCACCGGCGGACGCATGGTCGGCTATGTGGCGCCGCACGCCACCGACGGCGCCCCGGAGGTCTTCGTCCGCAACCGCTCCGTCGGCAAACTGACCGGCCTCACCTCCTACCAGGGCGTCCGCTTCGCCTGGATGGGACAGCCCGAGGTGGACGCCAGCTGTCAGTGGATCACCTACACCGCCACCCTGCCCGCCTCCGACACCGACCCGCGACCCCAACCCCGGGTCTACCGCTTCAAGTTCAACGGCGGCACCACCGACGTCGTCAGCGCCCCCACGGGTGAGCCGGCGGGCCACCCGTCCATCGGTTACGACGGCCGGTACATCGCCTTCGAGCAGGGCGGCGCCGTCTACGTCCGTGACCTGGACACCGGCATCCTGGAGAAGGCCGGCGACAGCGCGTCGGCGCCCTCCCTCGGCGCGGACGGCCGCGAGGTCGCCTTCCAGCACGGCCGGGACGTCTACGTCCGCAACCTCGACACCAGGACCACGACCCGGGTCGGCAGGGGCACGCAGCCCTCGCTCTCCGGGAACGGCACACGGGTCGCGTACACCGCCGGCCGTTCCGTATATCTGCTCGAACTCGCCACCGGCGAACGGCAGTTGATCAGCGTGGACCGCTGGGGCGGCCGCAACGACCTCCCGGCCCTGCACCCCTCCGTGAACGCCGACGGCACGGCCGTCGCGTTCGAGTCGGCGTCACCCGATCTGGTGGCGGGGGACACCAACGGGGTGTCGGACGTCTTCCTGCGGACGGTGCAGTGATCGACCGCATCCTGAGACACCCATGAGCGGAGCACGGGGGCTGTGCCAGACTGCCTCCGTGTTCTCGTTCGCCACGATTATTGGCAGCAGGCGCGCCGGTCCGCAGTGACCGCCTCGTACGACCAGGTACGGGCGGCCACCGTCGTCACTCGACCCGCGCGCAGACCTCTCGCACCCGCGAGGGGTTTTTCGCTTTTCTGGCCCATCTTCAGCCGGGAACGCAGTGCGAGGGATCATTGAGGGACGGTGGAGCCGGTCATTCCGGTACAGACCGAGATTCAGATCCTCAGGAGCCAGACACCATGACGGAAACCAGCGCACTCGACGATGCGTTCCACGTCTTCGACACGACCCTGCGTGACGGCGCGCAGCGGGAGGGCATCAACCTCACCGTCGCGGACAAGCTGGCCATCGCCCGGCACCTGGACGACTTCGGCGTTGGCTTCATCGAGGGCGGCTGGCCGGGCGCCAACCCGAGGGACACCGAGTTCTTCGCCCGCGCCCAGCAGGAGATCGACTTCAAGCACGCGCAGCTCGTCGCGTTCGGCGCCACCCGTCGCGCCGGCGCCAAGGCCGCCGAGGACCCGCAGGTCAAGGCGCTCCTGGACTCCGGCGCCGATGTCATCACCCTGGTCGCCAAGTCCCACGACCGGCACGTCGAGCTGGCCCTGCGCACCACCCTCGACGAGAACCTGGAGATGGTCCGCGACACCGTCTCCCACCTGGTCGCCCAGGGCCGCCGCGTCTTCGTCGACTGCGAGCACTTCTTCGACGGCTACCGCGCCAACCCCGAGTACGCCAAGGCCGTCGTCCGTACGGCGTCCGAGGCCGGCGCGTCCGTCGTGATCCTCTGCGACACCAACGGCGGAATGCTCCCGGCGCAGGTCCAGGCGATCGTCGCCACCGTCCTCGCCGACACCGGCGCCCGGCTCGGCATCCACACCCAGGACGACACCGGCTGCGCGGTCGCCAACACCCTCGCCGCCGTCGACGCGGGCGCGACCCACGTCCAGTGCACGGCCAACGGCTACGGCGAGCGCGTCGGCAACGCCAACCTCTTCCCCGTCGTCGCGGCCCTGGAGCTGAAGTACGGCAAGAAGGTCCTCCCCGACGGCAAGCTCCGCGAGATGACCCGCATCTCGCACGCCATCGCCGAGGTAGTGAATCTGACCCCCTCCACGCACCAGCCGTACGTCGGTGTCTCCGCCTTCGCGCACAAGGCCGGCCTGCACGCCTCCGCGATCAAGGTCGACCCGGACCTGTACCAGCACATCGACCCCGAGCAGGTCGGCAACACCATGCGGATGCTGGTCTCCGACATGGCGGGCCGCGCCTCGATCGAGCTCAAGGGCAAGGAACTCGGCGTCGACATCAGCGGCGACCGCGAGCTGGTCGGCCGGGTCGTGGACCGCGTCAAGGAGCGCGAGCTCAAGGGCTACACCTACGAGGCGGCCGACGCGTCCTTCGAACTCCTGCTGCGCGCCGAGGCGGAGGGCAAGGCCCGCTCCTACTTCGAGGTCGAGTCCTGGCGCGCGATCGTCGAGGACCGCCCCGACGGCAGCCACGCCAACGAGGCCACGGTCAAGCTGTACGCCAAGGGCGAGCGCATCGTCGCCACGGCGGAGGGCAACGGCCCGGTCAACGCCCTGGACCGCGCCCTCCGTGTCGCCCTGGAGAAGATCTACCCCCAGCTCGCGAAGCTCGACCTCGTCGACTACAAGGTCCGCATCCTGGAAGGCGTCCACGGCACGTCCTCCACGACCCGCGTCCTGATCTCCACGTCGGACGGCGCGGGGGAGTGGTCGACGGTGGGCGTAGCGGAGAACGTGATCGCCGCGTCCTGGCAGGCGTTGGAGGACGCGTACACCTACGGCCTCCTCCGCGCGGGCGTCGAGCCCGCCAAGTAGGCCGCCCTCAGCAGGAGTTCTCGGCGAGTTTCTCGAACTCGCCGAGGCTCATGGCCTTGTCGTCGGCCCAGACCTGGCCGGGCTTGAGGGTGGACAGGTTCTTGGCGGTGAAGGTGACGGTGCCGGTGTACTCGTAGTTGGGCACGGCCTTGCCGAAGGCGAGTTCGTACGAGTAGCCCGGCATCACCCGCTGCGGGCCCACGGGCGTGGCGCGCCAGGCGGTCGGCGGTGAGAATAGGGGGAACCGCGCGTCGGCCCCGCTCCGGTCGACCGTCGTGTCCCAGCCCGAGAGGTTCTGTTCGGGGTCGCCGTGGGTGCCGAAGAGCGACAGCCCCGTGATCATGTCGTTGCCGCACGGCCGCAGCACCGCCGTGAAGCTCCCGCGCGCGTCCCGCTCCACGGCGACCAGCGGCAGTATCTCCGCCCCGCACCCACTGAGCAGCAGACCCCCCGCCACCACACCCACAACCGCCGCCGCGCCCCGTCGACCCCGCCCCCGGGTCAGCACGCGTCGTCCACGAGGTCGTCGAAGTCGTCCCGGCTCATCGCGCGGTAGTCGGCCCAGACCTGGCCGGGGCGCAGCGACGTGAGGTCCTTCGCGGTGAAGGAGAGGACGCCGGTGTACTTGACGCCGGGGCCGTCGATCACCTTGAACTCCAGGTAATAGGTGCGGTCGGGCGCCAGCGTCTGTGGCCCGACCGCCTCGGTTCGCCACGAGCGGGGCGGCTCGAAGAGCGGGAACGTCGTCGTGCCGAAGCGCTCCCCGGGGGGCCCTACGAGGGGTGTCCCCCAGCCGGTGTCCGAGTCCGGGTCCTCCGGTGTCTCGCTCGCCCCGTCCGCCATTTCTTTCTCGGTCCAACTGTTGAGGTCGATGCTCGCCGCGCGGTCGTGACCGCACGGCTTCACCAGCGCGACCGGCCGGCCGGCCGAGTCCAGCCAGGCCGCGGCCAGTGACAGCTGCGCCGGACTGCACGCGCTCAGCAACCCCACCCCGGCCGCCACACCCACGCCCGCCACTACGACACGTCTCATGTCCCGCCCCCCGTCGAGGGCGGGACACGACCCGCCCTGCCTACTGCAGATGCCACTTCTGGTTGGCAGCCCCCGTGCACGTCCAGATTTGCGCCCTCGCCCCGTTCGTCGACGAATTGCCCGTCACATCAAGGCACTTGTTGGCCGCCGTATTCACCACATCACCGGTCGTGGAGTTGTACGACCACTGTTGCGCGGCGGTTCCATTGCAGTCGTACAACTGCACCTTCGCCCCGTCCGCGGTCGAAGCCGACGTCACGTCAAGGCACTTGCCGAGCGAGCGCACCGTCCCGTCGGTCCCCACGGTCCACTGCTGCGCGGTCGAGCCGTTGCAGTCGTAGAGCTGGACGGCCGTGCCGTTGGTGGTCGAACCCCCGGCCACGTCGAGGCACTTGCTCGCGAGGCCGACGAACGCGCCGGTCCGGCTGTCGCCGCCGGACTGCGTGCCCGTCCAGGTGAAGGTCGCGGACGTCTTGCCGGGGAGGGAGTAAGTCGCGTGCTGGCCGCCCCAGTTGATGGTGACGGTCTTCGCGGTGGACGCGTCGTTGTACGCGATCAGCGCCTTCGAACCGTCCGGGTTGCGCCACGCCACGTTCGGCACGTTCGTGGAGGCCGTCGAAGCGATCCGCTGGGCGCCCGGCCGTACGAACTTCGTCAGCTGGCCCATCGTGTAGTACTCGACCGTGTAGTCGACGGTCCCGCTCGCGCCGTCCCCGTTGTGCACGGTGATCAGGCCCGTGCAGGTGCCGCAACCCCCGTTGTGCGGGCCCATGTTCTGGTCCACGGCCAGGGACCACTTGGTCACCGACTTCGCCCAGTTGCGGGTGTAGTCGATGATGTTGTTCATGTCCTCGCGCTGCTGGTTGGCGATCCAGGTGCCGCCGGAGTGCTCGGTGCCGAAGGCGTCGAGGGTGGGGTACTGGTTGTGGACGGTGGTCTGCTTGGTGACGCCGCTGATGTCGCTGTAGCCGTGCCAGGCGATCCCGCCGAAGTTGGGGTTGGAGCGGACGGCCGCGTCGTCCACGGTCGAGGCCGCGTAGGAGTCGTAGACGTCCCAGTTCCAGTCGTGCGCCAGCACCTTGGTCGTCAGGCCGGACGCGTTGAGCTTGGGCAGCAGTTCGCTCTTCGTGAAGTAGGCCAGCCCGGACGCGTTCCAGCTCATCGACGGGTACCCGGAACAGCAGGTCGGCTCGTTCTGGACGGTCACGTACGAGACCGGAACGCCCTGGTCCTTGTACGCCTGGAGGTACTTGACGAAGTAGTTGGCGTACGCCCCGTAGTCCTCGGACTTCAGCCAGCCGCCGTTGAGCGAGCCGCTGTCCTTCATCCAGGCGGGTGCCGTCCATGGCGAGGCCATGACAGTCAGAGAGGGGTTCAACGAGAGCGCCTGCTTGGTCAGCGGCACCACGTCCGCCAGGTCGTGCGCGATCGAGAAGGAGGTGAGGTTCGGGTCGGTCTGGCCGGCCGCCACGTCGTCGTACGAGTACCCGTACCGCGCCAGGTCCGAGGCGCCCATCGGGTTGCGCAGGAACGACAGCCCGATGCCGTCCGTCGGCGAGAACAGCTTGGTCATGGTCGCGTTGCGGGTCGCCGTCGACAGCGCGCCGCTGCTGTTCATCAGCCAGGCCGCGGTGTCCGTGAAGGACGCACCGCCGCCGGTGAAGGTCTGGTAGCGGGTGTTCTCGTCGACGGTGATGTTCTCGCCGCTGCCGCCCGTCCCGGACGAGAAGGCGAACGGAGTCTGGGCCTGGAGGCCGCGGGTGACATGGCGTCCGGCGGCGTCGTCGGTGGTGGTGAGCCAGGCCGTGACCTGTTCGCCGGCCGCGTGCGCGGGTGGTACGGCCGCGGTGAAGCCGGCCACGGAGAGCAGTCCGGCGAGCAGCAGCCGGGCCGTGCGGGGGGTTCTCCTGGACATGGATGCGTTAGCCCTTCCTGACGAGACGTCTTGACGGGTCTGCGGGCCGTTAGTTAACTCACGGCGTGATCTAAGTCATGAGTGAACTGTGCGAACCCAGAGTGAACCAGAGCTCCAGAGCCGAGGGAAGGTCCATGCCAAGAACCGCCCTGCTCGTTTCCACCGCCCTGTGCGCCGCGCTGCTGACACCGGCCGCCGTCTCCCGGGCGGCAGCCGCCGCCGACCCAGCCCCCACCCCCGTCGACCGCTTCGAGGGCGAGGTGCCCTTCGCGAGCCAGCCCGCCGAGGGCATCTTCACCTGGGGCGGTGACACCGACGACCCGCCGCAACTGGCCCTGACCGCGAGACCGGACGCCCCCGAGGGCGAACACGTACTCTCCGGCACCTACGACATCAGCGGCTACGGCGGCTTCACCCACGACTTCGCCGCGACCGAGCCCGCCCACGACTGGTCCGCCCATCAGGGCATCCGTTTCTGGTGGGACGGCCAGAACACGGGCAAGTCGACCAACTTCGAGATCAAGGACGGCGGCGTCAACGGCGAGGCCTCCGAGCTGTGGACGACGTCCTTCACGGACGACTTCACCGGCTGGAAGCAGATCGAGATCCCGTTCACGAACTTCGTCTACCGCACGGACTACCAGCCCGTCGGCGGCATCGACCACGTCCTCGGCCTCGACCGGATGTGGGGCTACGCGGTCACCCTCCCGGTCGGCATCCACAGCCAATTCGCCATGGACGACGTCGAGTTGTACGGCAAGGCGGATCAATCGCTGCGCGCCTCCGTCGTCACCGACTCCGCCGTCCACCCGGTGAAGGAGGGCGGTACGGCCACGGTCGGGGTCACCGTCGCCACCACCGGCGCGGTGCCGCTCGACGACCCGGTGACCGTCGCCTACTCGTCCGAGGGCGGCACCGCGGAGGCCGGCAAGGACTACACCCCGGTCTCCGGCACGCTCACCTTCCCGGCGGGCACCGCCTCCGGCACCACGCAGACCGTCAAGGTCCGCACCCTCAAGGACAAGTCCGCCGAGAACGCCGAGACGATCCCGCTGAAGCTCACGGTCACCGGCGCCAAGGCCCCGACCGAGACGCCCCAGGTCGTCATCGACGCGCACGGACTGCCGTACCTGGACAGCAAGTTGCCGATCAAGAAGCGCGTCGCCGACCTGGTGAAGCGCATGTCGCTGGAGGAGAAGGCCGGGCAGATGACCCAGGCCGAACGCGGCGGCATCGGGACCGGCGGCGACATCGCCACCTACGACCTCGGCTCACTGCTCTCCGGAGGCGGCTCGACCCCGACGCCCAACACGGCAGCCGCCTGGGCGAAGATGATCGACTCGTTCCAACTCCGGGCGCAGGCAACGCGGTTCCAGATCCCGCTGATCTACGGCGTCGACGCGGTGCACGGCCACAACAACCTGGCCGGCGCCACGATCATGCCGCACAACATCGGCATCGGCGCGACCCGCGACCCCCAACTCGCGGAGAAAACCGGGTCGGTGACGGCCAGTGAGGTCCGCGCGACCGGTGTCCCGTGGGACTTCGCGCCCTGCCTCTGTGTCACCCGTGACGAACGCTGGGGCCGCTCCTACGAGTCCTTCGGTGAGGACCCGGCGCTCGTGCAGTCGATGGAGACGATGATCCAGGGTCTCCAAGGCGCCGCGAACGGCAAGCAGTTGAAGGACGACGACAAGGTCCTGGCCACCGCCAAGCACTTCGTCGGCGACGGCGGTACGGCCTACGGCTCCTCCACCACCGGCACCTACACCATCGACCAGGGCGTCACCACCGTCACCCGGCAGCAGCTGGAGGCCATCCACCTCGCGCCGTACCAGACGGCCGTCGACCGGGGCATCGGCACGGTCATGCCGTCCTACTCCTCGCTCGACATCGTCGGCGACGGCCTCGGCCCGGTGAAGATGCACGCCCGCGCCGACATGATCAACGGCGTCCTCAAGAACCGGATGGGCTTCGACGGCTTCGTCATCAGCGACTGGAACGCCATCGACCAACTCCCCGGCGACTACGCGTCCCACGTCAGCACCTCGGTCAACGCGGGCGTCGACATGATGATGGTCCCGTACAGCTACAAGGACTTCACCTCGACCCTGATCGCCCAGGTGAAGGCCGGTGCCGTCACCGAGAAGCGGATCGACGACGCCGTATCGCGCGTCCTCACCCAGAAGTTCAAGCTCGGCCTCTTCGAGAAGCCGTACGCCGACACGAGCAACGCGGCGCAGATCGGCTCGACTTCGCACCGGGCCGTGGCACGGCAGGCGGCGGCGGAGTCGCAGGTGCTGCTGAAGAACGCGGGCGGCGTGCTCCCGTTGAAGAAGTCGCAGAAGGTCTACGTCGCCGGTTCCAACGCCGACGACCTCGGCAACCAGACCGGCGGCTGGACCATCACCTGGCAGGGCTCGTCCGGCACCAACACCACCGGCACGACCATCCTCCAGGGCATGAAGAACGCCGGCGGTGACGTCACCTACTCCAAGGACGCCTCCGCCCCGACCAGTGGCTACGACGTCGGTGTGGTCGTCGTGGGCGAGACCCCGTACGCCGAGGGCATCGGCGATGTCGGCAACGGCAACGACCTGACGTTGACCCCCGCCGACCAGGCAGCCGTGGACAAGGTGTGCGCGGCGATGAAGTGCGCGGTGCTGATCGTCTCCGGGCGCCCGCAGCTGATCGGCGACCGACTCCCCAAGATCGACGCCCTGGTGGCCTCCTGGCTGCCGGGCACCGAGGGCGACGGCGTGGCCGACGTCCTCTACGGCAAGCGCTCCTTCACCGGTCAACTCCCGGTCACCTGGCCGAAGTCGGAGGCCCAGCTGCCGATCAACGTCGGCGACACGACGTACGATCCGCAGTTCCCGTACGGCTGGGGTCTGACGACCGTGTCGAAGACGCCGACGGGTGGCGCGTCCACCCTGAAGGCGCTGGAGGCCGCCGCGGCGAAGGCCCGGTCGGCGGAGACGGGCAAGGCGCTCGTCACCCGGGCGCGGCTGATCGTCCAGCAGAAGGTGGGCCAGAACATCACCGCGGCGGTGTCGAAGCCGTTCGCCGACGCGGACCATCTGCTGCTCACCGGGAAGTACGCGGCGGCCGTGAAGAAGCTGGAGGAGGCGTACCGGGCGGCGTGAGCGCGCTGCTCGAAGGGGGCGGGGGCTGTCGGTCGGCTGCGGCACTGTCGTGGCTGGTCGCGCAGTTCCCCGCGCCCCCGTGGGGCGCGTCCGCTAGCGTCGGATTATGAAGGTCGTCGCTTGGAGCCGAAGCCTCCCGGGGCTGCTCGTGGCCCTGCTGCTCACCGCGCTGACCATGGCGTCCCCGGCCGCCGCGGACACCGGCGTCTCGACGATCGGCCGGGCCCTGCGCGAGGGCCCGGTCTACGTCGACCCGGCGGCTTCCGGACTGTCGTCCGCCGACGCGCTCGCGCAGCGGATCAAGAAGGCCGACAAGCCGGTCTTCGTGGTGGTCCTCCCGGCCGGCTACCCGACGGCGAACCTCTTCACGAACCTGCGCACCGCCACCGGCATCACCGGCCTCTACGCGATCCGCCTCGGCGACCGTTTCGACGCCCGCGCGGACTCCAGGGTCCTGTCGAACGCGGCCGTGAAGAACCTGGTCAGCAGCGTGCAGGGCGAGGATGCCAAGACCCAGCTCGACGACTTCACCGACCGCGCGCTCGCCAACATGGGCGGCTCGGCACCCGCGTCCTGGGGCGGCTCCTCGGACGGCGGCGGGGGAGTCTCCGGTACGGCGCTGATCGTCGCGGGCGGGGTCCTGGTGGCCGGTGGCGCGGGGGCGTACACCCTCGTACGCCGTTCCCGCCGCCGCAGGCTGGAGGAGCAGCGGGCCGCGCTGGACAAGCTGCGGGTGGTGGTCGACGAGGACATCACCGCGTTCGGCGAGGAACTGGACCGCCTCGACTTCCACCCGGCGGAACCGCACGCGGACGACGCGATGCGCGCCGACTACGAGCGTGCCCTCGACGCCTACGAGCAGGCGAAGTCGTACATGGCGGCGGCGGTGAAACCCGAGGACGTCCGGGCCGTCACCCAGGCCCTGGAGGACGGCCGCTTCTCGCTCGCACAGCTCGCCGCCCGCCGCGAGGGCCGCCCGCTGCCCGAGCGCCGCGCCCCCTGCTTCTTCGACCCGCGCCACGGCCCGTCGGTCGCCGACGCCACCTGGACCCCGGCCGGGGGCGCACCCCGCGAGGTCCCGGTCTGCGCGGCCGACCAGGCCCGGCTCGCGGACGGCCGGGACCCGATGATCCGCGAGGTCGACACGGACTACGGCCGCCGCCCGTACTGGGACGCGGGCCCGGCCTACGGCCCCTGGGCGGGCGGCTACTTCGGCGGCGGTCTCCTCCCCGGCCTGCTCGTCGGCACCCTGCTGGGCAGCATGATGTCCACCCCGTCCTACGCCTCCGACTACGGCACCGGTTACGGCGACTTCGGCAGCGGCGGCTACGACGGCGGCGACGTGTCCGGCGCGAACTTCGACTCCGACGACTTCAGCGGCGGCTTCGGGGGAGGGGACTTCGGAGGGGGCGGCGACGGGGGTGGCGGAGGGGACTTCGGCGGGGGTTTCTAGGCCTCCAGGTCCGCCAGCCGTTCCATAATCGCCCCCGCCAACTCCAGCACCCCCCGCTCCGTGGCGTTGAGCGAGGCCAACGCCCCCGCCAGCCACACATCCCGCTCGGCCATGTCCCGGTCCAGCGCCCGCCGCCCCGCCGTCGTCAGTGTGAGCACGGACTGACGCCGGTCCACGGTGCCCGGCTCGCGCGCGATCAGTCCCTCCGCCTCCAGTTCGGCGAAGGTCCGGGTGAGGGACTGGGCCCGCTGCCGCTCGGCCGTCGCGATCTCGCCGGGTGTCGCCGACCGATGCCGGTGCAGATGCCCGAGCACGATCAACTGGTTCGGACTGAGCCCGCTCTCATTGCCGCGCTCCTGTCGCAACCGCCGGTTCAGCCGTACGACACCACGGCGGATCCGGGCGGCTTCGGAGAGATGATCCATGCCGGATATCGTACGCACTTACTTACTATTCAGCTCGCCCAATGCCCGGTACTGTGGTGATAGTGACCGCCAAACTGATACGCAACGCGTACGAAGCGGCTCTGACGATGACCGCCATGCTGCTCTGCTGGGGCGTCGCCCTCTGGCTGGAGGGTGCCGCGGGACTGCACACCGACGTGCTGGTCCTCGCGGTAGCCCTGACCCTCACCCTGGCCCGCACCCAGCGCACCGCAGACACCCGTCGCCGGCTCACCGCGCTCGTCCTGCTGCCCGTCACGGCCGGCGCCTCGATCTTCGTGGGCCGGCTGCTCGCCTCCCACTACGTGCTCGGCGCCGCCGTCTACACGGCGGGCATGGCGCTCGCCATCTGGATCCGCCGCTTCGGCCCCACCGCCACGAAGGTCGGCACGCTGCTGGCCCTCCCGCTGGTGGCCCTCCTCGTCGTACCGGGTCCGGCGCTGCCGCCCAAGGCGCAGAGCGGGCTGGTCACTTGGGGCTGGTCCGCGCTGGTAGGGGCGCTGGTGTGCGGTGCGGTGTGGCTGGTGCAGGGGCTGGGCGACCGGTTCGGGCCGCAGGGCTGGCGTGCGGAATCCGATCCCGGACAACCGGCGCGCCGCTCCCGTCTCCATCCCCGTCCCAGTACCCGGATGGCCCTCCAGATGGCGGCCGGTATCGCCGCCGCCTTCGCCGTGGGGCGGCTGTTCTTCGACGATCACTGGCCGTGGGTGGTTCTCACCGCGTACGTCGCCGCGAGCGGCAACCGGGGCCGAACGGACGTACTGCGCAAGGGAATCGAGCGGCTGGCCGGAGCCGCGGTCGGCACCCTGCTGGCGGCGGGTGTCGCGTCGATCGGTGTCACCGGCGACACGTCGGTGGCGCTGATGTTCGCCGTCCTCGCGGTGGCGTTGTGGCTGCGTCCACTCAACTACGCCTACTGGGCCGCCGGGATGACCTGCGCCCTGTCCCTCCTCCTCGGCTACTTCGGCCAGGACGCGCTGCACCTGCTGCCCACCCGGCTCGAAGGGATCGCGGTCGGCGCGGTGTTGTCGGTGGTGTCGGCGTGGTGGCTGCTGCCGGTGCCGCGCGCCCGCCGTCAGCCCGTTCTCGGTACGACGAGCCCCGTCTCGTAGGCCATTACGACGGCCTGTGTACGGTCGCGCAGCCCCAGTTTGGACAGGATGCGGCTGACGTGGGTCTTCACGGTCTCCTCGCCGACGTGCAGGCGGACGGCGAGTTCCGGGTTGGACAGGCCCTCCGCGAGCAGTCGCAGGACGTCGGTCTCGCGAGGGGTGAGGGCGTCAAGTGCGGTGAGTACAGGGGCGGTTCGGGGGCGCTGGCGCGCGAACTCGGAGATGAGCCGGCGGGTGATCGCGGGTGCGAGCAGGGCCTCGCCGGCCGCCACGACCCGTACCGCGTCGAAGAGCCGCTCCGCCGTCACGTCCTTGAGCAGGAAGCCGCTCGCTCCCGCGGTCAGCGCGTCGTAGACGTGTTCGTCGAGGTCGAAGGTGGTCAGGACGAGCACGCGTGGCGCGTCCGGGCCCTGGAGCCTTGCCGTTGCCTCGATGCCGTCCATGACCGGCATGCGTACGTCCATCAGGACCACGTCGGGAAGCTGTTCGCGGCAGACGCGTACCGCCTCGGCGCCGTCGTGGGCCGTGCCGACGACGGTGAAGTCGGCCTGGGTGGCGAGGAGTCCGGCGTAGCCGGCCCGGACGAGTTCGTGGTCGTCGGCGACGACGATACGGATCGCCGTCATGCCGGTCCCTCCTCGTCCGGGTCGACGGGCAGGCGGGCCTCGACCAGGAATCCACCGCCGGGGGCGGGGCCGGTGCGCAGGGTGCCGCCCACGGTGGCGGCCCGCTCGCGCATGCCGAGCAGCCCGTGGCCGGAGTTGTGGGCGGCGGGCTGCCCGGGCCCGTTGTCGCGGACGCGCACCGCCAAGTCGGCTTCCCCGTAACGGAGTTCCACGTCCACGGCGGCACCGGGCGCGTGCCGGCGGGCGTTGGTCAGGGCCTCCTGCACGATGCGGTACGCGGTGACCTCGATGCCGGGGTCGAGCGTGGTGACGGGTCCGCTGACGATGAGGCGGGTGCGGGAACCGGCCGCGTCCCGTGACTCGTCGACGAGTTCCATGAGTTGGCGCAGACCGGGCTGGGGCCGTCGTTGGACCCCGGTGTGCGCGTCCTCCCGCAGTACGCCGAGCAGCCGCCGCATCTCGGTGAGCGCGGTGCGCGCGGTGTCGCCGATGGCGAGGAGGCGGGTGGCGCCCTCGGCCGGGAGTCCCGGGGTGGTGAGCCGGGCGGTCTCCGCCTGGACGGCGATCATCGAGATGTGGTGCGCGACGACATCGTGCAACTCCCGTGCGATGCGGGCGCGTTCACCCCGGGCGGCGTGTTCGAGGAGGGTGTCCGCGAAGGCCTGCTCGGTGACGCTGTGGGCGAGTGCGGTGCTGCGCACATGGTGGGCGATGCCGGTGGCCGCGGCGGCGGAGGCGAGGGTCGCCACGAGGACGGCGACGATCCGGGTGGGTTCCTCGTGCCCGGCGAGCGCGATCACGACGTACGGCAGGACGAACAGCCCGCCGAGCGCGGTGGCTCCGGCCCGTCCCAGTACGTACACGCAGACGAGCTGGGCCACGACCCCGCCGACGGTGAGCATGCCGAAGGGCATGAGGGACAGCACGCAGGCCGCGCTGATCGCGACGGCGGCACCACTCCGGGTGAGCCGTCCGGTCCCGGTCCCGAGGACGAAGGGGAGGGGGACGGTGGTGGCGAGCGCGAGCAGCAGCAGGGCGGCGAAGCCGCCGGCCAAGTCGGCGCTGCGCAGAAGGACTTCGGAGACCGCGAGAACGGCCAGGCCGACGGGGACGACGAGAACCGCGCGACGCGAGGCGGGGCCGAAGCCCGCACGCCCCATGGCGGCCAGCCGGTTTCGGCCCGGGCCCCGAACCGTCACCTGCCCAGGTCCCTCCGCACCCGACGACCCCTCCACACCCACCCCGTCATTGTGCCGACCCCCGTCCCGCCCGGCGTCCCCCTCGTGAGGGACCTCCCCGGCGTGACGACACCGTGTGGGGCGCGCCCCTAGCCTCCCTCACCATGAGCGACGCAAGCATCGAAGTCCGCGACTTACGGAAGCGGTTCGGCCGGACCCTCGCGGTCGACGGCCTCTCCTTCACGGTCGAGCCCGGCACGGTGACCGGGTTCGTCGGCCCCAACGGCGCCGGCAAGTCCACCACCATGCGCTCCCTCCTCGGCCTGGACACCCCCGACGAGGGCCGGGCCCTGATCGGCGGACGCCCCTACCACGCCCTGCGCACCCCGCTGTTGGAGGTCGGCGCGCTCCTGGACGCCGCCGCCCTGCACCCCGCCCGCCGGGGCCGAGACCACCTCCGCTGGCTGGCCCACTCGCACGGGCTGCCGATGCGCCGCGTGGACGAGGTCCTCGAACAGGTCGGCATGGAGCAGGCGGCCCGGAGGCGGGCGGGGGGCTACTCCCTCGGTATGCGCCAACGGCTCGGCATAGCAGCCGCGTTGCTCGGCGACCCGCCGGTCCTGCTCCTCGACGAACCCGTCAACGGCCTGGACCCCGAGGGCATCCAGTGGATCCGCACCCTGCTCCGCCACCTTGCCACGGAGGGCCGGGCGATCCTGGTCTCCAGCCATCTGATGAGCGAACTCGAAGACACCGCCGACCACTTGGTGGTCATCGGCCGGGGCCGCCTGATCGCCGACACGGCCGTGGCCGACCTCCTTGCGGCGGCCTCCGGCGACCGGGTGCGACTGCGCACGAGCAGTCGTACGGAAGCGATGGAACTGCTCGCCCGGGAGGGCGGCACGGTGGCCGTCGTCGACCGTGATCTCCTCACCGTCACCGGCCTGCCCGCCGAGCGGATCGTGGAGCTGCTCTCCGCGTCTCGCGTCCCCTTCGCCGAAGTGGGCGCGCATCGGGCCTCGTTGGAGGAGGCGTACATGGAACTCACCCGGGACGCGGTCGAGTTCACGTCGACGCCCGCCGAGCCTGACGAGGTGACCCGATGACGACGCCGACGAGGACGCCCGCGCCGTACCGCTCGGCGCTGCACCCTGCACGGGCCGGCTTCGGCCACCTGTTGCGTGCGGAGTGGACGAAGTTCTGGACGGTCAGGGCCTGGCTGCTGGTGCTGGCGATCGCCGCCGTTGTGACGGTCGTGGTCTGCCAGTTGGGCGCGAGCGGTTCCAGTGTCGGCGGCGGTCCCATGATCTCCGTCGGCCCGGGCGGCGAGGTCGTCAACGACGCCTTCCGCTTCACCCACCGTCCGCTGACCGGCGACGGCACCGTGACGGCTCGCGTCACCGGGCTGAAGAGCGCGGACGGCAGGGACCTTGAGCCCTGGGCCAAGGCCGGGATCATCGTCAAGTCGAGCCTGAAGCAGGGTTCGCCGTACGCGGCGGTGATGGCGACCCCGGCGCACGGCGTCCGCATGCAGTGGAACTTCACCCACGACACGGCGGGCCCGAGCAGCGACCTGGCGAAGGCCCCCCAGTGGCTCCGCCTGAAAAGGCTGGGGGAGAAACTAACCGGCTATGCGTCGGTAGACGGTCAGAATTGGACCCGGCTTGGGGAGGTACGGGTTGGGGGGCTGGGGGAGACGGTCCAGGTGGGCCTGTTCCTCACGGCCCCGGCTCACCAGGTCGTCCACCGCTCCTTCGGCGGCACGAGCGAGGTGCAGGGCGGCGGCGAGGCCACCGGCACCTTCGATCACCTCACCCTCCAGGGCACCTCGACCGCCACCCGCTGGACGGCCACGGACATCGGCGTCCCCGCCGACGGTCCTGGCCCGAACAGCCGACCGGGCACGACGACGGTGTCCGCGACCGGCACGTACACACTCACCGGCCACGGAGACATCGCCCCCGAGGAGAACAGCCCCGACATGGTCCAGATGAGCTTCCAGGGAGTCTTCGTCGGCCTCCTCTTCATGGTCGCCCTGGGCACGCTCTTCGTGACGACCGAATACAAACGGGGCCTGATCCGTACGACGTTCACGGCGACCCCGTCCCGACTGAAGGTGCTGGCCGCGAAGACAACAGTCATCGCGGCGATCACCTTCACAACAGGCCTGCTGGCAACGGCAGTCGGCTTCGCCTGGGCCCAGAAGACCCTGCGTTCCAACGGCTTCAAGCCCCCCGAGTTCCCCGACCTGTCCCTCCTGGAGAACCCGTCCCTGCGGGCGGTGGTGGGCAGCGCGGTACTGCTGTCACTGGTGGCGGTCCTGGCCCTGTCCTTGGGAGTGGTGCTGCGCAACAGCGCCGGCGCGATAGCGACGGTCGTGGTCCTGGTGATCCTCCCGCAGATCCTCTCCTTCGCCTTCCCGCTCCCAGCCGCCCAGTGGCTGCTGCGGGCGACCCCGGCGGCGGCCTTCGCGATCCAGCAGGGCATGACGTACTACCCCCAGGTCGAGCACAACTGCCTCCCGGAGAGCGGCTGTTATCCCCTCTCCCCGTACAACGGCCTGGCGGTCCTGGCGGCCTACACGCTGGCGGCACTCCTGCTGGCGGCCTGGACGGTAAGGAGGCGGGACGCGTGAGGTGGCCGGGTTCTCTTCACGCCGAGTGGACCAAACTCCGTACCCTGCCCAGCACTTGGTGGCTCCTGACCGCAACGGTCGCCCTCACGGCGGCGGTCGGCGCGGCGGCGGCCTCGTCGGTCACGACCAGGATCTGCCCGGCCCCGTGCGACGCGGACACGACCAAACTGGCCCTCTCGGGCGTCCAGTTGAGCCAGGCCATGTGCCTGGTCCTGGGCGCGCTGTCGATAGGCGCGGAGTACAGCACGGGCACGATCCGTACGACGCTCACCGCGATGCCGGGCAGATGGCGGGTACTGACATCGAAGGCGGCGACCCTGTCGCTACTCACGGCGCTGGCGGGAGCCCTGGGGATCCTGTCCTCCCTGGGCCTGGCCCGCCTGATCCTCCCGACCCCGCCGGACGGTGCCCTGCTCCGACCGGTGACGGGCTCGATCCTGATCCTCGTCCTGGTGACGCTCCTGGGCCTGTCTCTGGCGACCCTGCTCCGCGACACGGCAGGAGCGATCACGTTGGGGCTAGGCGTCCTCTACGTCGTCCCGATCCTGTCCCACCTGGTCAACTCCCCGACCTGGCAACACCGTTTGCAACGCTGGGCCCCGATGCCGGCGGGCCTGTCCATCCAGGCGACGAAGAACCTGTCTGCACTGGCGATCGCTCCATGGCCGGGCCTGGCCGTCCTGGCGGCGTACGCGGTGGGCTTGTTGGGGGTCGGGGGAGTGTGGTTCAGGCTGCGGGATGCGTGACGGTGCCGAGGAATGTGGCCCAGGTGTCGGGGGTGACGGTGAGGATGGGCCCGGCGGCGACCTTGGAGTCCCGGACGTGCACGGCGGAAGGGTGCGCGGCGACCTCGATGCAGTTCCCGCCCTCGTTGCTGCTGTAGCTGGATTTGTGCCAGGTGTAAGCGACTTCGAGGCAGTTGCCGCCTTCGCTGCCGCTGTAGCTGGACTTGAACCACTGCAGTGCTGCGCTGTTCATTGCATGACCGTGTCGAGGAAGGTGACCCAAGTGGCAGGAGCGACGGTGAGGATGGGCCCGGCGGCGACCTTGGAGTCCCGGACGTGCACGGCGGAAGGGTGCGCGGCGACCTCGATGCAGTCCCCGCCTTCGCTGCTGCTGTAGCTGGACTTCCGCCAGGTGTAGGCGACTTCAAGGCAGTCGCCGCCTTCATTGCTGCTGTAGCTGGACTTGAACCACGCCAGGTCGTCCAGGAGGAGGGGCTGCCGTGCTGCGGTGTTCATTACTCTCCTAGCAGTCTGTCCAGGAGGCACGCACTCTCGTGCGGAGAGAGGGCCTGTGACCGCAGCATTCCATACTTCAGCTGATAGACGCTGACCTCATCCGGATCGTCGATCAGGAAGCTCGCGCGCTGCACCTCCAGGTAGACCACGTGCTCATGGGCAGGAGTCTCCAATAGCAGCATGGGTCCCGCTAATCCCGCGTGCGGAACCTGCCCCATGGGCATGATCTGGATCCCCATGTGAACCAGATCGCAGTCCGCACGCAACTTGCGGATCTGCTCCCTCATGACGTTCGGCCCGCCGAGTGCCGTCCGCAGGATCGACTCCTCCAGGATGAAGTGACCGAACGGCGGCTGCTTGCGCTGCCAGATCTTCTGCCGTTCCATGCGAGAGGACACCCACTGCTCTGCTGTCTCGTCCTCGAATCGCGGGAAGCGGCTCTCGAAGGAGGCTCGGCAGTAGTCCTCTGTCTGGAGCAGACCAGGAATCATCTGCGTCTGATACGAGAGGATGCTGACGGCCACCTGCTCGATGTCGACGAGGCCCTGCGCGAACGCGGGCATTCGCTCCCGCACCGGCAACTTGTCCACCAACGCGAACAACGCCCCACCCGTACCGAGCAGTTCATCGAACTCCACCGCCCGATAGTCCTGCAGAGCAAGCCGCCCCTGCTCGATCGACCGGATCGTATCCACGTGCAGATTCGCGATCTCGGCGAACCGCTCCTGCGTGTACCCCGCCTTCCTCCGGAAGTGGGCGACCAGCCCACCCACCGCTTCCCAAGTGCCGACCTTCTTAGGCCTCTTCGCCGATTGCATGCGTGTCCCTTTCCCCCGCGCACACCCGAAGGCGTCGTAGTGGGGTCGTAGCAAAAAGAACTACGACCTCACTCACTGACCCACGATAGTGACTCCCTGTGACAGTGGTCCCGTGAATGAACAACTCCAACAAGGCCACACCCGCGAGGCGTTCTACCGCCGGGACCGCAGATCGGTCGCCCTGGCCCGCGACTTCACCCGGGAGGCGCTCACGTCCTGGTCGGTCACGGGCCGGATGGGCGACGCGCTGCTCTGCGTAAGCGAGTTGACGACCAACGCGATCCTCCACGGCGTACCGCCGGGGCGGGGCTTCGCCCTGCACCTGTCGCTGCACCCCGACGGAGTCCTCCGTGTCGAGGTCCACGACAGCGGCACCACCCAACTCCGCAGGGTCCGCACGCCGTACCGGCAACTGGACGCGGAGGAGGGGCGGGGCCTGATGCTGGTCGCCGCGCTGTCGGACAAGTGGGGGGTGGGGGAACGGTCGCCGGGCACGGTGGTGTGGTGCGAGTTCGCGCTCAGGTGAGGGCCGCCGCCAGCAGGGCGAACGCGGCGACGATGACGGCGACGCGGACGTAGTGGTAGCGGTCCCAGCGGTGCAGCTGCTCCTTCCAGTCTGCGGGCCGGTTCTCAGGAGTCCATGCCTTGCCCCGGTTGTTGATCGGGACGAGCAGCAGGATCGACATGACCACGCTCACGACCAGCAGTGCGGCGGCGGTGACGACGAGGCCGGCGCCGGAGTGGTGCCATTCGGTGACGGCCCAGACCGCGCTCAGGACGAGCGAGCCGATGTACCAGAACGGCATCACGGCGCCGAGCATCCGGCCCCCGTGGGCGCGGCCGAGCTGGCCGCTGTCGCCGGGGAGCGCGTCGAGGATGCGGTTGATGACGAAGGCGACGGAGAACTCCACCCCGACCATCACGCCGACGACCACGGTGGTGAAGACCTCAAGTGCGGTGATCATCACTACTCTCCTTGTTTTCTAGCGTTGCTAGGTGATGAGGCAACGCTAGACCTACTGCCGCTCGAATGTCTAGCGGTGCTAGGATCGAATCATGTCGGTACAGGAACGCAAGGAGCGCGAACGGGCGGGCCGTGAGCGCCTCATCTTGGCGACGGCCCGCGAACTCGCCGAGCAGCAGGGCTGGGACGCGGTCACCACCCGGCGGCTCGCGGAGCGCATCGAGTACAGCCAGCCCGTCCTCTACAGCCACTTCCGCGGCAAGCGCGAGATCATCGGCGCCGTGGCCCTCCAGGGCGCTGCCGAGATGGCCGTAGAGCTGCGGGCCGCGGCCTCCGCCGCGAAGGGCCCGCACGCAAGGGCCGCCGCCCTCGCCCGCGCCTACCTCGACTTCGCCGAACGCAACCCGGCGGTCTACGACGCCATGTTCCAGCTCGACGGCGGCCTGGCGTTCGCGCAGGAGGACACCCCGGAGCCGATGAAGGACGCCTTCGCCGCGCTGCTGGAGAACCTCGACGCGGTCGCCGGGGAGGGTGTCCAACCGGGCCTGTTCACCGAGGTGTTCTGGGCGTCCCTGCACGGCCTGGCCACCCTGACCCGGGCGGGACGGCTGCCGCCGGAGGATGCCGAGCGGAGGACACGGCTGCTGGTGGAGCGGCTCGCCGTGGTCTGACGCAGTTCACTGCTCACCGTCCGCCTCCGGCCGAGCTACTCGGTGATACCGTATAGTGGTACTCGGTATTACGCAGTACTGGGAGCGGGCGGAGAGGAGACCGGCGATGGACGACCTGACGGAGATGCTGAAGGGCACCCTTGAGGGCTGCGTGCTCGAAATCATCGGCGGCGAGGAGACCTACGGGTACGCCATCACGCGCCGGCTGAATGAACTCGGCTTCGCCGACGTCATCGAGGGCACGGTCTACACGATCCTGCTGCGGCTCGAGAAGAACGGGCTCGTCAAGGTGACGAAGCGACCGTCCGGGGTGGGTCCGCCGCGCAAGTTCTACGCGCTCAACGAGGCGGGCCGTAAAGAGCTCACGCGATTCTGGGCGAAATGGGACTACCTCTCCGCGCGCATCAACAAGCTGAAGGAGGGCGGGCGATGAACTACTGGCAGACCATCACCGGCAGCGACCTCACCCGGGAATGGAAGGGCTTCGAAGCCCGGGCCGAGGCATTGCCGGACGACCACCGGGCGGCGTGGGAGGAGATCAAGGTCCACCTCTCCCCGTACTCGGGCTTCACGGGCCGCAACCTGATGCCGATCGTCGACAGCGCCCTGGGGCTGCTCGAAGAGACCGCGGCGGACGGCCAGAGCGTTCACGACGTACTGGGCGACGACATCGCGGGCTTCTGCGCGGCGCTGGCCGGCGGAGAGGGGACCCGGAGTTATCGCGACCGGTGGCGCGAGCAGTTGAACCGGAACGTCGCCAGGAAATTGGCCCGGCTGGGAGGCTGACGTGAGCATTCAGGACATCATCGAGGGCAAGAAGCACTGGTGGGCGCACGTGACACGGGTCAAAGCGCTCCCGCCGGACTACCAGATCGTCTACAAGGAAATACAGAAGTACTACTTCAAGGTCGGACCGGTCGAGCTGCCCGACCTGACCCTGCTCCCGGGAATTGTCGATTTCTTCGAGGAGGGCGCCGCGGACGGCAAGGGAGTCCTGGAACTCATCGGCACCGACGTCGCCGCCTTCGCCGACGACCTGATCAAGGACCAGCGCACCTACGGGGACATCTATCGGGAGTCCCTTCTGTAGCCGGTGCTTTTACCAGACCGGAAGAGGCGTGGGCGCGGAAGAACGAAACGACGCGCGGCACGCCGGTCGGGTGCCCATGCTGCTCCCAGCGTCGAGAACGGGGGAGCGAACGTGCAGGCGTTTCTGGCGGGGGTCGTACTTCTGGTGTGTCTGAGCGCGCCGCTGATCGGTGGGGTGCAGTTGCCGCGGCTGAGGCGGAAGCGGCCGACATCCGAGTACTCGGGAGGGGCGCCGTTCGCGGTGGGGTGCGGCTCGTGGGTGATGTGGTTGCTGATGATTCCGGTGTTCCAGCTCGGCTTCACCGGCACCAGGAACACCTGGATCTGCGTGGCGCTGCTCGTGCTGTGCGTGCTGGTGGCCCGCCCGATGGTCCGGATGGTGGCGCCCGCGCGGCTCAAGGGGAACCGCCTGCTGGTCGCGGCACGCGCGGTGGGCCTCTGCTGTGTCGTGACCGGCGTCATGGCACTCCTGGCCACGGGGATCGGCACGCAGCTCATGGCCGGCCTGGCCGTGGTCTACGCGACGTCCGCCGCCGTACTGGGTCTGATGCGGGCGGTGGACCACGGCTACTTCCCGCTTGTCGTGTTGTGGTCGGCGCTGCAGAAGGCGCTCCTGGCGGTCGTGACCGGGTACTGGATCGACGACACCGGCGGCACCCTCGTCCCCGACCCGGACCACGCCACCCCGGGGGCGCTGCTGCTCGCCGTCCTGTGGTGGTCGACGGTGGGACTGTCCGCCGGGTGCGCGGTGACCGCGGCCGTCCGCCTGGTGCCCTGGCTGAGGACCGGGCCGCCGGCCCGCCCCGCACCTCCCGGAGTGGAGTCCTGGCCGCCGGCCGTGGGCGATGTGTGGACAGCCGAACTCACCCACGACGACAACAACTACAAGGAGCGTCCGGTGCTCGTGCTGGAGCACACCCCGGGCTTCGTCCGCGTGCTCGGCGTCACCAGCGTCGACAAGTCCGACCGGCGGCACGGATATCTGAAGCTCCGCGCGTCCGAGTGGGCGGGCGTGCTGAAGAAGGACGGCTGGCTGAACCTGGAGATCGCGCACATCCCGTACTGCGACTTCCTCTGGCGGCATGGGGAGTGCCCGGACCGGGTGTGGAACCTGGTGTGCACGAAGGCCGATGTGCGGGAGCGGCGGGCGAAGGCAGGACCGGCTCCCGGGTTCACGTTCCATCACCGGTTGCGGTCGGCGATGAACGGGCACGTCGGCCGTGACGCGCGCAAGGTCCGTGCCGACGCCGGCAGCCGGGTGCGCCAGCGGTGGACGCGGGAGCGGGTCTGAGCCGACGCGGCAACATGCCCTGAGAACCATGGGCGTTGATCCTCGCCTGCACGCAGACCGCCGACACGCACACCATCGACACGCCCGTTCCGGACGACGGCAGTCCCGAACGCGCCCGCCTGCGAGCCGTGCTGCTCGACCAGTTGAAGGCCTCGCCCCAGCAGCCCCTGCACCTGCCCACCCCAACTGCCCCTCTCCTACGGGCAGTCTGCGAGATCCTGCGGGCGAACCCGGCCGACGACCGCACCCTGGCCGCGCTCGGCAGAGAGGTCGGGGCGAGCGACCGTACGCTCTCCCGGCTGTTCAGGTCCGACCTCGGGATGACCTTCCCGCAGTGGCATACCCAACTCCGGCTGTACCGCGCCCTGGTGCTGCTGGCCGAGGACACCCCGGTCACCGCCGTCGCCCACCGGTGCGGCTGGTCGTCCGCGAGCGCCTTCATCGACGTCTTCCGCCGCACCTTCGGACACACCCCGGGAACACATCAACCCCGCCGACGGGCATCGTCGACGGGGTGAAGGGGGGAGTGACCTCAGGCGCTCTTGATCGCCGAGATGTCGAAGTTCAGCTTGATCTTGTCGGAGACGAGGACGCCACCGGTCTCCAGGGCCGCGTTCCAGCTGAGGCCCCAGTCGGAGCGCAGGATCTCGGCCTTGCCCTCGAAGCCGACACGCTCGTTGCCGAACGGGTCCTTCGCGGCGCCGTTGAACTCCAGGTCGATGGTGAGCGGCTTGGTGGTGCCGAGGATCTCCAGGTCACCGGTGATGCGGTAGTCGTCGCCGCCGAGGGCCTCGGCCGAGGTGGAGCGGAAGGTCATCGTGGGGAACTCCTCCGTCTTGAAGAAGTCCGCGCTCTTGAGGTGACCGTCACGGTCCTCGGAGCCCGTGGTGATGCTGTCCATCTTGACGTCGAGGGACGCGGTGGACTTGGCCGGGTCGGAGCCGTCCAGGTGCAGCGTGCCGGTGAAGTCGAGGAAGTGGCCCTTGACGTTGGTGACCATGGCGTGACGGGCGACGAAACCGAGCGTGGTGTGCGACGGGTCGATGGTGTACTCGCCGGTCAGCGCGGCCAGGTCGGGGTTGACGGCGGCGGGGGCCGAGGTGGTTTCGGTCTCGTCGCTCTTGCGGCCGAAGATGCCCATGACGTGCTCCTAAGGGGGACGGGGGTGGTGCGGGTGCGAAGCTGTTGAATGTTCAACGATGCCAACACGAAGCACCGTAGACCTATTCCATTCAATGTTCAACATCATCCGCAGGGTATTGCGCCAACTACTACGAGTACGCCCTCCCGGTGGGGTCGGCAACGCGAGAATCACTCCGGAGATGTCATCCTCTCCATGTGAATGTGAGGTGGCTCTCAGCTGACGCCTTTGTGTGACTCCTACAACCGGCACGCCCCCTGAGCAGTCGGAACGGCTGCATGCCGGTGCGGTTCTGTTCGGTCGCACCAGGAAAACGGGCCCGAGACTGTGCAGAGTCGACGGCGCACAATCCTTGGTGTGCTTCGTAGGGTCGGTACATGACCGTTTTGGATGAGGCGCCGGGTGAGCCGACGGACGCGCGCGGGCGAGTGGCCGAACTGCACGAGATCCGTGCCCTGGCACTGGCCGGCCCGAGCGAGAAGGCGACCGAGGCGCAGCACGCCAAGGGGAAGCTGACCGGCCGGGAGCGCATCGACCTGCTCCTCGATCCCGGGTCCTTCCGTGAGGTCGAGCAGTTGCGCAGGCACCGCGCCGTCGGCTTCGGCCTGGAGGCCAAGAAGCCCTACACCGACGGTGTCATCACCGGTTGGGGCACGGTCGAGGGCCGCACGGTCTTCGTCTACGCGCACGACTTCCGGATCTTCGGCGGCGCGCTGGGCGAGGCCCACGCCACGAAGATCCACAAGATCATGGACATGGCCATCGCGGCCGGTGCCCCGCTGGTCTCGCTCAACGACGGCGCCGGTGCCCGTATCCAGGAGGGCGTCTCCGCCCTCGCCGGCTACGGCGGCATCTTCCAGCGCAACACCAAGGCGAGCGGGGTGATCCCGCAGATCTCGGTGATGCTCGGCCCGTGCGCCGGCGGCGCGGCCTACAGCCCCGCCCTCACGGACTTCGTCTTCATGGTCCGCGAGACGTCCCAGATGTTCATCACCGGTCCGGACGTCGTGAAGGCGGTGACGGGCGAGGAGATCACCCAGAACGGCCTGGGCGGCGCCGACGTGCACGCCGAGACGAGCGGCGTCTGCCACTTCGCCTACGACGACGAGGAGACCTGCCTCGCCGAGGTGCGCTACCTCCTGTCGATGCTCCCGCAGAACAACCGCGAGAACCCGCCCCGCACCGAGCCCGGCGACGAGGCCGACCGCCGCTCGGACATCCTGCTCGACCTGGTCCCGGCGGACGGCAACCGGCCGTACGACATGGCCAAGGTCATCGAGGAGATCGTCGACGACGGCGACTACCTGGAGATCCACGAGCGCTGGGCCCGCAACATCATCTGCGCGCTGGCCCGCCTCGACGGCCAGGTCGTCGGCATCGTCGCCAACCAGCCGCAGACCCTGGCAGGCGTCCTGGACATCGAGGCGAGCGAAAAAGCTGCGCGCTTTGTCCAGATGTGTGACGCTTTTAACATTCCGATCGTTACGTTTCTGGACGTCCCGGGATTCCTTCCCGGCGTCGACCAGGAACACGGCGGAATCATCAGGCACGGAGCGAAGCTGCTCTACGCGTACTGCAACGCCACCGTGCCGAGGATTTCGCTCATCCTGCGCAAGGCGTACGGAGGCGCCTACATCGTCATGGACAGCCAGTCCATCGGTGCGGACCTCACTTACGCCTGGCCCACCAACGAAATCGCCGTGATGGGCGCCGAAGGTGCCGCCAACGTCATCTTCCGCCGCCAGATCGCCGACGCCGAGGACCCCGAGGCGATGCGGACGCGCATGGTCAAGGAGTACAAGTCCGAGCTGATGCACCCGTACTACGCGGCTGAGCGCGGACTCGTCGATGACGTCATCGACCCGGCCGAGACGCGGGACGTACTCATCAAGTCGCTCGCGATGCTGCACACCAAGCACGCCGACCTGCCCTCCCGCAAGCACGGCAACCCCCCGCAGTAACCCAGCGGACTCTCCGCGCTACCCCCGCGGAAACCTCATCCACGGAGACTGAGACCTATGAGCACCCCTGACATTCGTGTCGAGAAGGGCCACGCCGAGCCCGAGGAAGTCGCCGCGATCACGGCGATCCTCCTGGCCCGCGCGGCGGCTGCCCCTGCCGATGCCCCGGCCCACTCGGCCCACCGCAAGGCCGGCTGGCGCCGGCTGGAGCGCGAGGGCGGGTTCCGGGCGCCGCACAGCTGGCACTGAGGCTTTTCCAGCGCGTTCACGGCCCCACTCTTCTTCGGGAGGGTGGGGCCGTTGGCGTTTGCGGGTCAGGTGATGGTGAGGTTCTTGACCGGGAGGTCGAGGGCTGTGATGGGGGTGCCGTCGGGGGACTGGCAGGAACTGAGGGACAGCGAGTCGAGGGAACTGAGGTCGCGGTAGGCATGGGAGTCCCCGGGCGCGAGGCAGTCATACAGCGTGAGCGTCCGCAGGTTGACCGGAAGGGGGTCACGTGCTGTCAGCCACGCTGGCAAGTGCATGTTGCTGAAGCTGAGGTCAAGGAGTCCAGGCATGGCAGAGACGCTGCTCAGGCCACGCGGCGTGCATGGGCTCGCGGCCGACAGATAAAGGTTCTCGACGTCGGGGAAATTGCTCAAAGCGGTCAGCTCGCTGGTCTCGTTGAGCTTGTAGAGGCTCAGCCAGGAAGTTGATGGCCCAAGACGCAGACTATCGAGGTCGGCCGCAACCTGCTGGCCAAGCCCCAGGTGGAAGAGGTCCCGCAAGTTGTCCAGGGAGTCGAGTCCGTGCAGCTTTCCTCGCCCTACGACCGTGAACCCCTGCAACTGTGGGTGAGCCGTCAGCACTGTGAGGTCTGAGGAGCCGCGGAGGTTGAAGACCGACAGACCCACCACGGGTGGGAGCTGATCTACGGCATCGAGCGTCGGGAGCGGGTAATGGATCGCCAGCCTCGTGACCGACTTCAACTGAGTTGCTGCGCGCCACTGCTGGGAGTGCGTGAGACTCACGCGGTGGCCCTCCAACGGCAGCCCAGCCAATACCTGCTCGCCGTAGGCGTCCGCGTCGAAGTACGCCCAGGCCGCGATGATTTCGTCGACGACAGCGTGGCGCCGGTCCTCCGCATACCCCACCATCAACGCCAGCGCTTCCTCACCGCCCACCATCGCCACGGTCCGCACCGTCTGCATCGCGGCCTTCTCCGTCAACTCGCCCAGCGAGCGCGGCAATCGCCGCAGCAGGCTCGTCCCCACCGCCGCCAGAGCCGCTGGGTCCGTACGCCGACGAGCCGGAAGCAGCGCCGCCATTGCCCCGTCCAGCCGCCCCGCCAGCCCGTCCGGAATCGTCGGCAACGTCTCCTGACAAGAAGCCGCGAGCAGCCGCAGCACCCGCGCATGCCGAGGCTCTGCCTCCGCCCGGTCCAGGATGCCGTCCAACAGCTCCTGCCGCTGGCGGGAGTTGGCATGCCCCGCCGCCATGATGATCGTCTCGCGCCACAGGTCCAGGTGGGCCCGGCCGACCAGGTTGCCGATCCGGTCCTCCTCCGTGGCCTCCTTCGCGGCCAGGTACTCCTGGAAGGTCCGGTGGACGAAGTCGAGGCGGCCCTCGACGGGGGAGCGGAGGATGCCCGAGCGGTCCCGCAGCTGTTCCAGGATCCCGTGACCGTCCTCTACCTCCAGGTGCCGCATCGCCGTGAGCTTGGCCGTGACATGGACCGCGGCCTCGCGGCTGCTCTCGTCGAGACCCCGGAACTTCTGGGCCAGAAACGGCTCGATCCGTTCGGCGACGGCGTCGGCCATTCCCTCGAACTGGCGCCGGACGCTGCGTTGTTGGCGTAACCCCGGCACCCGCAGCCGTAGGAGATCCTCCATCGGCAGGCGGCGCTCCTGGTCCCGTCGCTTGCCCCCGAGCCACAGCTGCGCCGCCGTGTTCGCCACGGTCGTCCCCAGACGTAGTGCGGCAACTTCCGCGCTCATCCCCGTACCCCTCCCGCATATGACCTACGGCCCCCGTTCCTCCCACAGGAGGAACGGGGGCCGCAAGCCGAACGAGCCGGATACAGCGGAATTGCTACCGCAGGCGCGCCATCAGCGCGTGCTCGACCAGCGTGATCAGTGCCGACTTCGCGTCGGCGCGGTGCCGGGCGTCCGTCGTGATGATCGGAGTGTCCGGACCGATCTGCAGGGCCTCGCGGACCTCGTCCGGGTTGTACGGCTGCTGGCCGTCGAAGCCGTTGAGGGCGATGACGAAGGGGAGACCCGAGTTCTCGAAGTAGTCGACCGCGGGGAAGCAGTCGGCCAGACGGCGGGTGTCCACGAGGACGATCGCGCCGATCGCGCCTCGTACCAGGTCGTCCCACATGAACCAGAAGCGGTCCTGGCCGGGTGTACCGAAGAGGTACAGGATCAGGTCCTGGTCCAGGGTGATACGGCCGAAGT
>NZ_JALJRY010000009.1:112837-217067 GCF_024519455.1 Streptomyces sp. STR69
CGGGTGTACCGAAGAGGTACAGGATCAGGTCCTGGTCCAGGGTGATACGGCCGAAGTCCATGGCGACCGTGGTGGTCGTCTTGTCTCCGGTGTGGGTGAGGTCGTCGATGCCCGCGGACGCGGACGTCATCACAGCCTCGGTACGCAGCGGGTTGATCTCCGAGACGGCCCCGACGAACGTGGTCTTGCCCACGCCGAAGCCACCCGCCACCACGATCTTCGCCGAGGTGGTGGAGCGGGAAGGCCCTCCGCTAGAGCTTGCGAAGTCCACTGAGCACCCTTTCGAGCAGTGTCACATCTGGCTGGCCGCCGGCGTTCTCGTCGCCGCCGGGCTGATGAATGGCGACCAGGCCCGCCTCCGCCAAGTCGGCGACGAGGATCCTGGCCACACCGAGAGGGATCGTCAGGAGGGCCGAGATCTCGGCCACCGACTTGATCTCCCGGCAGAGGTTGCAGATCCGCTGATGCTCGGGCAACTGGCCCTGCATCTGGTGCGGCTGCGCGGTGGTGTGCACCAGCGCCTCGATGGCGAGCTGGTAGCGGGGGCGGGTCCGGCCACCGGTCATGGCGTACGGACGCACCAGGGGATTGCTCGACGAACCCGCGGGCGCGGCCTCGGGGGAACGTCGGTGCGGCTGCACGGGCTGGATGCGCGGCGCCGGCGGCTGGTCGTACGGCGACGGTCCGGGGCCCTGCGGGTACTGAGGGTGACGCGGGGACGGCGAGGAGGGGAAGTTGTACCGGTTCTGGGAACCGTCGCCCTGCCCCTGGCCGGGGCCGTACGACCAGTTGCCCGAAGACGAACCGCCTGGGGGTGTTGCCACTTTCTCCTCCTCCGACTGTGCCGGGCACCCATCAATGTGGAGCCGCGTCCCGAAACCTTATGGCCTCGGGACGCCAAAACGCACCGTCCGTCTGTTAGTTGAGAAGGCTCCCCTGGAGCTCTGCTCGAAGGTCCGGGGTCAGGACCGTGCCCGCGCGGTCCACCAGAAGGGCCATCTCGTACCCAATGAGGCCGATGTCCGCCTCGGGGTGTGCGAGTACCGCGAGCGAGGAACCGTCGGACACGGACATGATGAAGAGGAATCCCCGCTCCATCTCCACAACCGTCTGGTTCACGCTGCCGCCCTCGAAGATGCGCGAGGCACCGGCGGTCAGCGAGGTCAGACCCGACGCGACGGCCGCCAGCTGATCGGCACGGTCACGCGGGAAACCTTCGGACATCGCCAGAAGGAGTCCGTCGGCGGAGACCACCACCGTGTGCGACACACCGGGGGTGTTGTCCACGAAGTTGGTGATCAACCAGTTCAGGTTCTGCGCCGCCTGGCTCATCGGGCTCACACTAACGCTCCTGGTTGTAGGTGCTGTCAGAGCCGAAGCCCTGACCGTTCGTTTCGCTTCCTGCGCTGCGACCCCGCTGGACGCCGCGGCGCAGGTTGCTGAGCCTGCCCCGGATGTCCTCGGGAGCGCGGGAGACCTGGGGGCCGCCCTGAGGGGTGCTCTCGGCGGTGCCCTCGACCAGGTTGGCCTTGGGCACCCGCCTCGGCAGGCCGGAGGAGGTGACCCCGCCGGCCTTCGGCTTCTTCAGCGCCGAGGCCTGCTGCCACCGCTCGTCGTTCGCCGAGCGCCAGTCCACGGTCCCGGTGCTGCCGTTGGCGCTGCCGTTTCCGTTCGCGGTGCCGTTCGCCGTACCGAAGATGTTGGTGTTGCTCTCCGGGGCGGTGGCCGTCGACTCCTGGCGCGCGGGCTGCGAACCGTTGGTGCCTTTCGCGGCCGAACCGCGGCGCGGCAGCCCGGCGTCGGTCAGCGCGTGGACAGCCGAGGGGGCCGGTCCCGGACGGTCGAAGCCTACGTGATCCCGCTCACTCACGTCAGCGGCCTGCGAAGGTTCCGGTTCCGGAGCGTACTGGTCCGGGTAACCGTTGCGGTAACCGTCCTGCTGCGGCCAGTCGTCCTGATAGGACGGCTCTTCGAAGCCCGGATACGTCTCCGGGGCCACGGAGTGCGCCGACGCGTGCTCCTCCTGCACCGGCTCCGCATACCCGGGCTCCGGGTAACCGCCGTTGGCCGAGAAGGAGTCGGCGAAGGTGTCGTTCTGCGTCCCGTTGCCGTTCGGCGCGAAGTACTGCTCGTCGTACGCGGGCTGAAGCGGCTCGTCGTACGACGTCTGCTGCTGCTCCTCGTACGTCGGCTGCCCGTTGTACGCGGTCGGCTGCTCCTGGTACCCCTGCTGGCCGTTCTCGGCGTACGGCTGCTGCTGCGGTTCCTCGAACTCGGCGAACTCCGGGTAGGCGCCCGGCTCAAGGGCCTCCTGGCCCGGCTTCTGGGACTCCAGGGCCGCCCGGCGCTCCTCGCGCATCAGCGAGCGGCCGACCGGGTCGAGCTCGCGGATGTCGTCCGGCACCTCGGGGTAGCGGGTGTCGTCGAAGCCCAGCTCGGCGGCCGTACGGATCGGGGCGTGGTTGAAGTCCTCGCCCTGGTACTGCGGCTGCTCCGGCATGATCTGCGAGACGGTGAACTCGTCGCGCTGGAGCTGCTGTTCGCCACCGCCACCGTGGGTGATCGCGTCGGGCAGCATGACCAGCGAGGTGGTGCCGGCCTGCTCGCCCGAGGGGCGGAGCTGGACGCGGATGCCGTGCCGGTCGGAGAGGCGGCCGACCACGAACAGGCCCATGCGCTGGGAGATCGCGACGTCCACGGTCGGCGGGTTGGCCAACTTGTGGTTGATGTCCGCGAAGTCCTCGGCGGTGAGGCCGATGCCCTTGTCGTGGATCTCGATCATGACGCGGCCGTCGGGGAGACGGGTCGCGGTGACGCGGACCTTGGTCTGCGGGGAGGAGAACGTCGTCGCGTTCTCCAGCAGCTCGGCCAGCAGGTGCACGAGGTCGGTCACGGCGCGGCCGTGGATCTCGGCCTCCGGGACACCCGACAGCTCGATGCGCTCGTACTGCTCCACCTCGGAGGAGGCGGCGCGGAGCACGTCGACCAGCGGGACCGGCTGGTCCCAGCGGCGGCCGGGCTCCTCGCCGGCGAGAACGAGGAGGTTCTCGCCGTTGCGGCGCATACGGGTCGCGAGGTGGTCCAGGCGGAAGAGGTTCTCCAGCTGGTCCGGGTCGGCCTCGTTGTTCTCCAGGTCGGTGATGAGGGTCAGTTGGCCCTCGATCAGCGACTGGTTGCGGCGCGAGAGGTTGGTGAAGATCGCGTTGATGTTGCCCCGCAGGAGGGCCTGCTCGGCGGCCAGTCGTACGGCCTCGCGGTGGACCTGGTCGAAGGCTCTCGCGACTTCGCCGATCTCGTCCGTGGTGGTGATGGGGATCGGCTGGACCCGGGTGTCGACGCGGCCGGGGTCGGTGCGCGAGAGCTGGTCGACCAGCATCGGCAGCCGCTGCTCGGCGATGCCGAAGGCGGCGTTGCGCAACTGGCGCATCGCGCGGCTCATCTGGCGGGCCACCGCACCGGCCAGGATGAAGGCGAGGAGCAGGGCGACGACGACGGCGGCACCGGTGATGATGGCGTCGCGCTTCGCGTTGTTCGCGATGTCGGAGGCCTCGCTCACCGCGATGTCGGCCTTGTCCTCCTCGATCTTGCGGTACGCCTCGTACTTGAGGGTCGTGCCCGCCCACCAGTTCTGCGCGGTGATGCCCTGCGCGGCGAGGGCGGTGCGCGCCGAGACGTCCGTGGTCTGCAGCTGCGACATGGCCGTGACCGTCTTGACCGGGTCGGTCGGCGGCGGCACATACGTCTTGCCGGCGGCCTTCGCCTGCGCGGCGGCCTGCTTGACCATGGCCGCGCCGTCGGTCTGCACCTTGGCCAGGGCGGTGTTCAGCTTCGCGATGTCCGCGTCGGTACCACCGGCCTGGTACTCCTGGATGGCGATGCCCTCCAGGTAGGCGTACGAGGTGAGGGCGGTGCGCTGGGTGGCCAGGCTGTTCGCGTCGGGGCCGGGATTCACCAGCAGGTGCGTGCCGATGGAGCGCTCCAGGGAGAGCGCGCCCTTGGCCAGTGCGATGGCGTAGACCGAGCGGCCGTAGCTGGTGATGTTGCCGGTGCCGAGGCCGAGTTCGTTGGAGAACTCCAGGAGCGGGTGCTCCAGGTTGACGTAGCTCTCCTCGGTCTGCACGCCCTTCATCTTGGAGGTGTAGGCGACGTTCCGGATCGACTGCAGCTGCGGCTCCACCTTGCGGAAGCGGCTGAGCCGACGCTGCAGGCCCGACTGGTCCGGCATGTTCTGCGCGGCCTTGTCGAAGACGTCGGCGGCGTCGTCGGTGGCCTTGCGGGCCGCCACGACCGTCGCGTTCTTCTGGCCCTTGCCCTCCAGCAGCGGAGCGGCGGTCACGTCACGCTCGTTGGTGATCGCGTTGCTGTAGGTCAGCGCGGCCTGCACCACGCGGGCGGTCTTCTCCGCGTCCTCGGCGTTCTGCCAGGTGTCGATCGAGTTCTTGACCTGGAAGCCGCCCATGATGAGGCCGACGCCCACGGGTATGAGCAGGATCGCGTTCAGCCTGGTCGGCACCCGCCAGTTGCGGGGCGAGAAACGGCCCCCGCTGGGAGGGGGCGGTGCCGAGGGCTCCGAGCCTGGCACAGGGGCGGGCGCCGCTCCGCGCGGCGGCGGGGTGAAGTTGCCCCGGGCCGACGGCTCGGGACCGTTCTTGCTTCGCCTCACTCGACCAACAACCTTCCGGCGGTCGGCACCTATCCTCGTGCCGCAGTGTCTCAGGCCCGTCAACGAGCTCTGACGATGAGTACGTCGTTGACTATTGGGCAGTTCAGGCATTCCAGCACGTCAGCCTGCGCGATTCCAAACAGTCGGAACGGCAGATTCCGAGTGATGTAAGCCCCAGATAAAACGGTCATAAAGAGCGAGCCCCGCCAAAAGACGGGGCTTTGTTAGCGCAGTGGTACCGGATGACCGCGACGCGTTGCGGTACCACCGGATTCCTCTGCCGAAACGTTATGAACACCGGGGCCGACCGTGTCAAAGGCCACAGCCGGCTCCGGGGTGTCTACGACAACTGCCGTATGGCGCTGCCGACTTGAGAACTGCATGTCGAGGCCCGCCAACAGCTACCGGAGTCGGGCCATCAGCGCGTGCTCGACCAGCGTGATCAGCGCACTCTTGGCGTCCGAACGGTGCCGGGCGTCCGTCGTGATGATCGGCGCGTCCGGCCCGATCTGCAGGGCCTCGCGCACCTCCTCCGGGTTGTACGGCTGGTGGCCGTCGAACCCGTTGAGGGCTATGACGAAGGGCAGCCCGCTGTTCTCGAAGTAGTCGACCGCGGGGAAGCAGTCGGCGAGACGGCGGGTGTCCACCAGGACGACGGCGCCGATCGCGCCGCGCACCAGGTCGTCCCACATGAACCAGAAACGGTCCTGACCCGGTGTACCGAAGAGGTACAGGATCAGGTCCTGGTCCAGGGTGATACGGCCGAAGTCCATGGCCACCGTGGTGGTGGTCTTGTCCCCGGTGTGGGTGAGGTCGTCGATGCCCGCCGAGGCGGACGTCATGACGGCCTCCGTGCGCAGCGGGTTGATCTCGGAGACGGCACCCACGAACGTGGTCTTGCCGACGCCGAAGCCACCCGCCACCACGATCTTCGCGGAGGTGGTCGCCCGCCCTCCGTCAGAGCTTGCGAAGTCCACTGAGCACCCTTTCGAGCAGCGTCACGTCCGGAGCGCCGCCGTTGTTCTCGTCGCCGCCCGGCTGGTGGATGGCCACCAGTCCGGCCTCGGCGAGGTCCGCGACGAGGATCCGCGCCACACCGAGGGGCATGGCGAGGAGTGCCGACACCTCCGCGACCGACTTGACCTCACGGCACAGGTGGCAGATGCGCTGGTGCTCAGGGAGCAGTCCCATCAGCGCTGCCGGGTCGGCCGTGGTGCTGATCAGTGCCTCGATGGCGAGCTGATAGCGCGGCCGGGTCCGGCCGCCGGTCATCGCGTAAGGACGTACCAGCGGCTGGTCGCCCTCGTCCCCGTACGGCTCGGCGTACGGATCATGAGAGGCGGTGGGCGGGGTCATGAATCCTCCGGGCGGGACAGCAAGTCGGTCGGGCTAGCCGTCTGACAGGGCCGGTGGGGGGATTGTGGCGGCCGGACGGTGATTTGGTGAGACGGGTGGTGCCGGGGCCGGTCAGTGAAGCAGACTGCCCTGGAGTTCGGCGCGCAGGTCCGGCGTGAGGACCGCCCCTGCACGGTCGACGAGCAGTGCCATCTCGTAGCCGACGAGGCCGATGTCGCATTCGGGATGCGCGAGCACCGCCAGCGACGAGCCGTCCGAGACGGACATGAGGAAGAGGAACCCTCGCTCCATCTCCACGACCGTCTGCGCCACATCGCCGCCCTCGAAGATCCGGGAGGCCCCGGCCGTCAGTGAGGTCAGCCCGGACGCCACGGCCGCGAGTTGGTCGGCGCGGTCGCGCGGGAAGCCTTCCGACATGGCCAGAAGGAGTCCGTCGGCGGATACGACGACGGTGTGGGACACACCGGGGGTGTTGTCCACGAAGTTGGTTATCAACCAGTTGAGGTTCTGTGCCGCCTGGCTCATCTGGCTCAACTAACGCTCCTGCTGGTGAGTGGGGCTGGGGAAGCTGCCGGTCTGGCCGGTACCCGTACCGGCCTGGCGGCCCTGTGCGATGCCCCGACGGAGATTGGTCAGCCGGCCGCGTACGTCATCAGGCGCACGCGAGACCTGCGGACCGGTTTGGTGCTGTTGCTGCTGAGCCGTGCCCGGGACGAGGTTCGCCCTGGGCACCCGGCGCGGCAGGCCGGAGGTGGTGACGCCGCCCGCGGCCGGTTGCCGTACGCGCTCTGCCTGCCGAACGAGATCGTCGTTCGGCGAGCTGCGCCAGGTACCGCCCGTGGGACGCTGAGGGGGTGTCGCCGGAGCCATCGGTGCCTGCGGCTGCGGGGCGGGTGCGGAGCCGTTGCTCTGGCTCTGCGCTTCCGCCTGCTGGCCGTGGAACCAGTTGGTCTCCAGCGTGTCGTACAGCGGCGTCCTGCCGTCACCGGGACCCGTGGCAGGCGGCAACGCCTCGGGCTCCTGGCGGGTGGGACGCTGCGGGGCGGGCGGACGCGCGGTGCCGAAGTCGGCGCCGTTGCGATTCCCGTTGACCTGCGGACGGTCGAACTGCCCGGTGTTCCCGGGGTTCTGACGGCCCGGCAGATTGTGCTGACCGGTGGACCCGTTGTCAAAACCGGGCGTCGCGAACTGGCCGGTGGAGCTGCCGTCGTAGGCCTGCGGGACGGCGAACTGTCCCGTGTTGGCCGGGTTGGACGGGTTGTTGGCCGGGCTGTTCGGAGCGCCGAAAACGTCCGAGCGGACGAACTGGCCGCCGTTCTGCTGCGAGTTGGAGCCGGGACGCGGGGTGTCGAAGTCCTGCCGCGGGAACTGGCCGTTGGACTGCGACCCGTTGGCGCCCGGACGCGGGAACTGGCCCGTGTTCTGGGACCCGTTGGCGTTCGGCCGGGGGAAGGAACCCGTGTCCTGCGGTCCGCCCGCAGCGGGGCGCGGGAACGAGCCGGTGTCCTGCGGTCCGCTCGTACCCGGACGCGGGAACTGCCTGCTGTCCTGCGCGTCGAGGCGGGGGATCGCCGGCATCTCGGCGGTGCCGGGGCCCTGACGGTCGTCGATGCGCGGCATCCGGGAGGTCTGCTCGGCGTCCCGCTCGTCGTGACCGCGCGGGGCGTCGAGGTTGCCGCGGCCCAGCGGGGGCTGCGCGTTCTCGTCGCTCCAGCTGGGGCGCTGGTTGTTGCCGCCCGGCAGCTCGGCCCGCGCACCACCGCGCGGCGGGAGCTGCGGCTGACGCCCACGGCGCCGGCCACCACCGCGGGGCGGCTCGGGCTCGTTGTTCGCACGCTGCGGAGGAACCGCGCCGTTCTGCTGCTGCGGAGGTGTGCCTCCGAAGGCGTCCTGGCGTCCGTCACCGAAGCCCTGCGGAGTACCCGTGCCAGCGGCCTGCAGCCCCTGCGGGGCGCTCGGCGCCTGGCCGAAGAGACCGGCGCCGGAGCCGGCGGCCGGACGGCCCTGCGGCGCCGAGGGACCCTGCGGTCCACGCGCACCGCCGGGAGCGCCCGGAGCACCGGGACCACCCGGACGTCCACCGCCCGCACCGGGCAGCGCGGCCCGCGGGCCCTGACCGGAACCGACCTGGCCGCGCGGGGCGGCACCGGCACCGAGCAGTCCGCCGTTCCCCGGCGCACCCGCGCCGAGGGTGGAGCCGCCCTGACCGTTGCCCCGGCGGGCCGCACCGGCACCGGCGGCGGCAGCCGCCGCACCGACAGCGGCCTGGCCGGGCTTGCCCGGAGCGGGCTTCTTGCCGCCCTGGGCGACGTCGACCGGGAGCATGACCAGCGCGGTCGTACCACCGGAGTCGGAGGGGCGCAGCTGGATACGGATGCCGTGCCGCTGGGACAGTCGGCCGACCACGAACAGACCCATGCGGCGCGAGACCGAGACGTCCACGGTGGGCGGCGAGGCGAGTCGCTCGTTGATCGCCGCGAGGTCCTCGGGGGAGAGGCCGATACCGGTGTCGTGGATCTCGATCAGGACGCGGCCGTCGGGCAGCGCGTGACCGGTGACCTTGACCTTGGTCTGCGGCGAGGAGAACGAGGTCGCGTTCTCCAGCAGCTCTGCGAGCAGGTGCACGAGGTCGTTGACCACCCGGCCGGCTACTTCGGTGGTCGGCACGGAGGAGAGCTCGATGCGCTCGTACTGCTCCACCTCGGAGGCGGCGGCGCGGAGCACGTCGACCAGCGGGACCGGGCGGGTCCAGCGGCGGCCGGGCTCTTCACCGGCGAGAACGAGAAGGTTCTCACCGTTACGGCGCATGCGGGTCGCGAGGTGGTCGAGCTTGAAGAGCGAGGACAGCTGGTCCGGGTCGGCCTCGCGGGACTCCAGCTCGGAGATGAGCGAGAGCTGACGCTGGATGAGGCCCTGGGAGCGGCGCGAGAGGTTGGTGAACATCGCGTTGACGTTGCCTCGCAGGAGGGCCTGCTCGGCGGCGAGGCGGACTGCCTCGCGGTGCACGTCGTCGAAGGCCGCGGCCACCTGGCCGATCTCGTCCCGGGAGTGCACACCGACCGACTCCACGGACGTGTCGACGTCCTGCGGGTCGGACTCGGAGAGCTGCTTGACCAGCTCGGGCAGCCGGTCCTGGGCGACCCGGTTGGCGGTCTCCTGGAGCCGGCGCAGCGAGCGGATCATGGACCGGGCGATGACGAAGGCGCCGACGAGGGAGACACCGAGCACGAGCAGGATCAGCGCACCGGAGATGATCGCCTCGCGCTCGGAGGCGGAGCGCAGCTCGCGGGCCTTCTGCTCCATGTCCTCAAGGAGCGTGTGCTCGATCTTCTTCATCTGCTCGATCTTGGTGGAGCTGTCGTCCACCCAGTCCCTGTAGGACCGCTTGTCGAGCGACTTCAGACCGTTCGTGTTGGCGAGGGCGCGCTCCGCGTACTTGTCCGCGGCGTCGATCGTGGCGTTGCCGTCCTCGATCGGCTGGATGAGCTCCTCGGCACCCTGGTCGCCGTAGATGTTGCGGAAGATGCTCAGGTCCGACTTCTCGCTCTCCAGCGCGGAGTCGGCGTACAGCCGGTCGTTGTCGGAGAGGTTGCCCGTCGTCGTGTTGTTGTCGGGCAGGGCCGCCGCGATGACGGCGCGCTGCACGGACGCGAACTCCTTGGCCGAGGAGAAGGCGGCCAGGGCGCGCGTGCGCTGGATCATCTCCGGGTTGCTGGTCGCCTCCGCCATGTCCTGCGAGAGGTCGAGCAGCTGGGTGATCAGACGGTGGTAGGCGTCGACGGTCTGCGTCGAGTTGCCCTTCGACTGGTACGCCGTCTTGCGGATCCGGTCGAGGTTGTCCAGCTCGGTGGCGAGACCGACCACGGTCTCGCGGACGCCCTGCAGGTTTCCGTTCTTGCTGGCGCTGTCGATCTCTTCAGAGGAGTTGATGAAGTTGTCGCGGGCCCGGTCGGTCTTCTCCTCGTAGCCCTTGACCTCGTAGTCGGTGGCCTTGCCACCGTGCGACAGGGGACCGGCCGACTGGTCGCGCTCCTCCTGGAGCGCGGTGGCCAGCTCGGTGGCCTGCTTGGTCATGTCCGTCAGCAGCTTCATGTTGTCGAGCTGCTGGATGTCGGTCATGGAGTCGCTGATGCGCAGGGCGCCCAGCGAGGTGGCCGCGACCACGGGGAGCGCGAGCAGCGACACCAGGCGCGTGGAGATGCGCCAGTTGCGCAGAGCGACGCGCGAGCCGGGTCCGGGCGTGCCGCTCGGTGGCTTCACCGAGGGCGCGGGGGTCGGGGCTGCGGACACACCGGGGCGCCCTGGGCCCCCGCCGTCGCCTGACGGTGCCGGGCCCGGGTTCTGGGCGTGCTGGGGCGAGGAGCTGCCGGTGTTGGGGCCAGCCCCGCCATGCGGCTCCGGCTCCGCCGGAGCACTGCCATCCCTCTTGAAACGTCCCTGCACTAGCGTCGCAACCTCTGGACCAGGCGTCCCCCGCGCGAACGGAAGGACGGTGTCGGCGTCTTGGGGAGCGCCCTGAACGCGCACCCCATGTGTGGTCGTGAGTGACCGGCGCTGCTCCCCCTTCCGCCGCCCTCGGCGCTGCGTTGCGCCCCCTGCGCGCCGGGCTGATTCTGCGGCGGTCCGTGGAATTCCAGCACAGTGCCGGATCTCCAACAAGGCCCGTAGGCCAGGCTGTGACCTGTGTGACACCCCGTGAGGACAGTGTCACGAGACGTAGAAAGCTATTCACTCCAAAGTGGGCAAATCCCCACCATCCCGTAGGGCGTGGGTTGTGCCCAAGTCGCCATGATCAGGAGCGGAATGACAGCTTCAGGGGGTCAATGTCCGTTTCGTTGAGGTGAGTTGCGGGTCCGAATTGGTCGGTATGCCCACAGGGTGGTGAGCAAACTCACATGCGGATCATGGGCTCTTCACGCGTTCGGCCGGGAATTGGATGTTTAGCCTGACGCTTTACATGAGGGCACAATCTGTCAACCACCCACCCACGGACTGACGAGGGTCGAGTACAACAGTGAAGACGACGATGATGTTCCGCAACATTGCCAACCCGCGACGCACGACGCTGGCGCACCTCTCCGACGCCGACGAACTGCAGACGCCGGAGCAGCCGGAGCACTCGCTCGACCTGCCGGCCCAGACCGCCAACCCGCGCCGCACGATCCTCATGGAGATCCCGGCCGGCGCCGCCGCGGAGTAATTGCGCGAGGAGGCGCCCCCGCACCGCGTTAGCCTGGAGCGTCAGACTCCAGCCAGCTCAGTGAGGGGCGCCAGGATCCCGTGCGCATCGCCAGATTCTCCATCGACGGGAACGTCGCCTTCGGCGCGGTCGAGGGCGACAAGCCGGACGAGCTCGTCCTCGACATCATCAAGGGCATCCCGTTCGCGGACTTCGAACTCTCCGGCACGAAGGTCCCGCTGAGCAAGGTCAGGCTGCTGCCGCCGGTGCTCCCGAACAAGGTCGTCGCCTACGGCCGCAACTACGCCGAGCACGCCCGCGAACTGGGCAACGAGGTGCCGGACGTCCCCTTCGCCTTCTTCAAGCCGTCCACCTCCGTGATCGGCTCCGGCGACGACATCCAGTACCCCTCCTTCACCGAGGACCTCCACCACGAGGCCGAACTGGCCGTCGTCATCGGCCGGATGTGCCGCGAGGTCCCGCGCGAGCGCGTCAAGGACGTCATCCTCGGCTACACCTGCGCCAACGACATCACCGCGCGCGACGTCCAGAAGCGTGAGAAGCAGTGGGCCCGCGCCAAGGGCTTCGACACCTCCTGCCCGCTCGGCCCCTGGGTGGAGACGGACCTCGACCCGAGCGACCTCACCATCCAGCTCACGGTCAACGGACAGCAACGGCAGCTCGGCCGCACCAGCGAGATGATCCACTCGATCGAGGACCTGATCGTCAACATCACCGAGGCCATGACGCTGCTCCCCGGCGACGTGATCCTCACGGGCACCCCGGCAGGCGTCGGACCGCTCACCGTCGGCGACGAGGTCGCCGTCACCATCGAAGGCATCGGCACTCTCACCAACAAGGTTGTCAAGCGTGGCTAGCGCATCCGCCCCAGCAGTCCGTGTCCGTTTCTGCCCCTCGCCGACCGGCAATCCCCACGTCGGCCTGGTCCGCACCGCCCTGTTCAACTGGGCCTTCGCCCGCCACCACCAGGGCACGCTGGTCTTCCGCATCGAGGACACCGACGCGGCCCGCGACTCCGAGGAGTCCTACGGCCAACTCCTCGACGCGATGCGCTGGTTGGGCTTCGACTGGGACGAGGGCCCCGAGATCGGCGGCCCGCACGCGCCCTACCGCCAGTCGCAGCGCATGGACATCTACAAGGACATCGCGAAGAAGCTCCAGGACGCCGGCCACGCCTACGACTGCTACTGCTCCACCGCGGAGCTGGACGCCCGCCGCGACGCCGCCCGCGCCGCCGGCAAGCCCTCCGGTTACGACGGCCACTGCCGCGCCCTCACCGCCGAGCAGGTCGAGGCGTACAAGGCCGAGGGCCGCACGCCGATCGTCCGCTTCCGGATGCCCGACGAGACGATCACCTTCACCGACCTGGTCCGCGGCGAGCTGACGTTCACCCCGGAGAACGTCCCGGACTACGGGATCGTGCGAGCCAACGGCGCCCCGCTGTACACGCTCGTCAACCCGGTCGACGACGCCCTGATGGAGATCACCCACGTCCTGCGCGGTGAGGACCTGCTCTCCTCGACGCCCCGTCAGATCGCCCTCTACAAGGCACTGATCGAGCTGGGTGTCGCCAAGTCGGTGCCGTCCTTCGGGCACTTGCCGTACGTGATGGGCGAGGGCAACAAGAAGCTCTCCAAGCGCGACCCGGAGTCCTCGCTCAACCTCTACAGGGAGCGCGGCTTCCTGCCCGAGGGACTGCTCAACTACCTTTCCCTGCTGGGCTGGTCGCTCGCGGCCGACCGGGACGTCTTCTCGATGGACGAGATGGTCGCGGCCTTCGAGATCGGCGACGTGAACCCCAACCCGGCCCGCTTCGACCTGAAGAAGTGCGAGTCGATCAACGGCGACCACATCCGCCTGCTCGACGTGAAGGACTTCACCGAGCGCTGCGCCCCGTGGCTGCGCGCCCCGTTCGCCCCCTGGGCGCCGGAGGACTTCGACGAGGCCAAGTGGCAGGCCGTCGCACCGCACGCGCAGACCCGCCTCAAGGTCCTCTCCGAGATCACGGACAACGTCGACTTCCTCTTCCTGGCCGAGCCGGTCGAGGACGAGGCGTCCTGGACGAAGGCCATGAAGGAGGGCTCCGACGCCCTTCTCCGCACGGCCCGTGAGCAGCTGGAGTCGGCCGACTGGACCTCGCCCGAGTCCCTCAAGGAGGCCGTCCTGGCCGCAGGCGAGACCCACGGCCTCAAGCTCGGCAAGGCCCAGGCCCCGGTCCGTGTCGCCGTCACCGGCCGCACGATCGGCCTGCCGCTCTTCGAGTCCCTGGAGATCCTGGGCAAGGAGAAGACCCTCTCCAGGATCGACGCGGCCCTGGCGAAACTGGCGGCCTGACCGACGCGCACAGAAGGGGCGGTACCCGGTGATCCGGGTACCGCTCGGGGCGCTGACGCGCTGCGGGGCCCACGTTATTGTCGGATCATGAGCATTCGGGCCGTGGTCTGGGACGTGGACGACACCCTGTTCGACTACACCGGCGCGGACCGAGCGGCCATGCGAGAGCACTTGGCGGCCGAGGGACTGCTCGACGGGCACGCGAGCCTGGTGGCGGCCCTGGAACGCTGGCGGGTGGCCACCGAGTTCCACTGGGCACGGTTCTCCGCCGGGGAGGTCTCCTTCGAGGGGCAGCGGCTGGACCGGGTCCGGCACTTCCTGGACCGGGAGCTGACCGACACCGAGGCCGAGGACTGGTTCCGGCGCTACAAGACCCACTACGAGACGGCCTGGGCCCTCTTCCCGGACGTCCTGCCCGTCCTGGACGCCCTCGCGGCCACCCACCGGCACGCCGTCCTCTCCAACTCCAGCCTCACCGTGCAGGACCGCAAGCTGCGCACCCTCGGGGTGCACGACCGCTTCGAGGTCATCCTGTGCGCGGCCGAACTGGGAGTCTCCAAACCCGAGGCCGGCGCCTTCCTCGCGGCCTGCGAGGCGCTGGAACTGCCGCCGCACGAGGTGGCGTATGTCGGCGATCACCCGGAGATCGACGGGCGGGGCGCCGCGGACGCCGGTCTGCTCTCCGTCTGGATCGACCGGCACGGCGGGCACGCCTCCGTCGAGGCCCTGGTGGGGCGGCACAGGATCGGCTCCCTCACCGAACTCCCCGCTCTGCTCGGCACCGATACCCGTTTTGGAGCCCCGTCCACCTTCAGGTAATGTTGTTCCTGCGCCGCCGGAGAGCGGGCCGAAAGGCCAAGAACCGGAGGCGTCAACTGGAACAGAATCCCCGCAAGGGCTTGTGTTTTAGTGGCCTATGGTGTAATTGGCAACACTACGGTTTCTGGTACCGTCATTCTAGGTTCGAGTCCTGGTAGGCCAGCTCTCATCTGCAACGCCCCCGTTGTGTAGCGGCCTAGCACGCTGCCCTCTCACGGCAGTAGCGCCGGTTCGAATCCGGTCGGGGGTACAGATCCTTCCCAGGAAGGTGGCCGGGTCGCACCCGCCGCCTCTCATGCAGGATCGCTAGGGCCCCCGTTGTGTAGCGGCCTAGCACGCTGCCCTCTCACGGCAGTAGCGCCGGTTCGAATCCGGTCGGGGGTACGTAGACGAAAGGCCCTCCACTTCGGTGGGGGGCCTTTCGCGTGCCCGGCTCACTCGAAACCGTACCGTCGCGCCGACTCCTCCTCCTGCGCCAGCCGGTGCAGTGCCTGGAGCACCGGCTCGACGAAGATCGCGCCCGCGACCGCCGTCTCCACCTTCTCGGCCTCCGAGGGGTGCGTCTCCACGAAGTCCAGGTCCAGGACGGCCGCCTGATGCATCAACTTGGCGTAGTTCACGACCAGTTCGGGGGGCCAGTCGTACCCGAGCCGGCGAAGTGCGGCCACTGCCACCACCAGTGAGCGGTAGGACGGCGAAATGGTCGTCAGGGCCTGGGAGTTGGACCAGCCGAGAGTCTCCAGGAGTTTGTCGACCTCGTGATGCGCCGCCTGTACGTGCTCGTCCTCCGCGTCCGGCTCCGGAACCTGCGGCAACGCCCAAAGGGCCGCGCCCAGCCGGATCGTACGGCCGAGGGAGTCGTCGTCGACATGCCCGAGCACCTCGCGGACCGTGGCCACCGGGAGCCGGCCGACCTGGATCATCGCGCGCACCAGCCGCAGCCGGCGCAGCTGCTCCTCGTCGTACTCGGCGGTGGTCGTGTTGACCTGGCGGCCGGGGTTCAACAGGCCTTCGCGCAGGTAGTACTTGATCGTCGCGATGGACACACCGCTGCGCTCGCTCAACTCGGCCAGCCGCATGTCTTGCGTCCTTCCTCGGGTACCGGCACTATCCAAACACGGGTCATCGGATAGTGCCGGTACCCAACAAGGGGGCGTCATGTTCGCGAAGGCTGTCAACGGCCGTACCACCGCTGCCGCCGAGGGGGAGGTGGTGGTGCTGCTGATCGGCATGCGCATCAACCACTTCTGGGCCGTGCATCACTGGGTGCCGGTCCTCCTCGCGATGCCGCGCATGCTGCGGGAGTTGGGGAAGGATCCCGGTCGCGGACTGCTCGGGCATGTACTGCTGACGGCGTCCCCGCGGACGTACTACGTCGTCCAGTACTGGGAGTCCAAGGAGAAGCTCTACTCGTACGCGAGTTCGCCCGACATGTTCCACCACAGGGCGTGGGCCGTCATCAACCGCAAGGAGAAGGCCGGGAAGGTGCGCGGGCACGTCGGGCTGTGGCACGAGAGCTATGTGGTGCCCGAGGGGTCGTACGAGGCGATCTACGCCGACATGCCGGCCTTCGGACTCGCGGCGGCGCACGGACAGGTGCCGGTGGAGCAGCGGGGGCGCCGGGCGAAGGACCGGTTCGCGTACCGGTCGGAGCGGGTGACCTCCGAGTAGGTCCGGACATGACGGAGGGCCTGCCGCGGCGTTGAGGCAGGCCCTTCTGTGACGTTCCGGGGGATCAGCCGGTGCGGCGCAGGGCCTCGGAGAGGCGGGCGGCGGCGTCGATGACCGCCTGGGCGTGCATACGGCCCGGGTGGCGCGTCAGGCGCTCGATGGGGCCGGAGACGGACACCGCGGCCACCACACGGTTCGAGGGGCCGCGCACCGGCGCGGAGACGGACGCGACGCCCGGCTCGCGCTCGCCGATGGACTGGGCCCAGCCCCGGCGCCGTACGCCCGAGAGGGCCGTGGCGGTGAAGCGGGCGCCCTGGAGGCCGCGGTGCAGGCGCTCCGGCTCTTCCCAGGCCATCAGGATCTGCGCGGACGAACCGGCTTTCATGGTGAGGGTCGAGCCGACCGGGACCGTGTCCCGGAGTCCGGACAGGCGTTCCGCCGCGGCCACGCAGATGCGCATGTCGCCCTGGCGGCGGTAGAGCTGCGCGCTCTCGCCCGTGATGTCCCGCAGATGCGTGAGCACCGGGCCCGCCGTGGCGAGCAGACGGTCCTCGCCGGCCGCCGCGGCCAGCTCGGCGAGCCGGGGGCCGAGAATGAAACGGCCCTGCATGTCGCGCGCCACCATGCGGTGGTGTTCCAAGGCCACGGCCAGCCGGTGTGCCGTGGGTCGTGCCAGCCCGGTCGCCGCGACCAGACCCGCGAGGGTGGCCGGACCGGACTCCAGAGCGCCCAGGACAAGGGCTGCCTTGTCCAGGACGCCGACGCCGCTACTGTTGTCCATGAAACGATACTCGCGTCTCACTCTGTGAAACGCAAGTTCCTTTTTTCGTGAGACGCGCAACTCTTGTAGGCACAGCGGCCCGCGTACCGAACGGGCCAGGCGGCGGCTGCCCGTGAACCAGGGGTGCGAGCGCCGTCTCCTCAAGATCTCTAGTTGGGCCGGCGCTGTTCTGCCGGCCGGAGGGAAAGCGATGGGTAGGACACTCGCGGAGAAGGTCTGGGACGACCATGTCGTCCGGCGCGCCCAGGGCGAGCCCGACCTCCTCTTCATCGATCTGCACCTGCTGCACGAGGTGACCAGCCCGCAGGCCTTCGACGGGCTCCGCCAGGCCGGGCGTCCCGTGCGGCGCCTCGACCTCACCATCGCCACCGAGGATCACAACACCCCGACCCTCGACATCGACAAGCCCATCGCGGACCCGGTCTCCCGGGCCCAGCTGGAGACGCTGCGCAAGAACTGTGCCGACTTCGGCGTGCGCCTGCACTCCCTGGGCGATGTCGAGCAGGGTGTCGTCCACGTCGTAGGACCGCAGCTGGGTCTGACCCAGCCCGGTACCACCGTCGTGTGCGGTGACTCCCACACCTCCACCCACGGCGCCTTCGGCGCGCTGGCGTTCGGCATCGGCACCTCCCAGGTGGAGCATGTGCTGGCCACCCAGACGCTGCCGCTGGCCCGCCCCAAGACCATGGCCATCACGGTCGACGGCGAACTGCCCGACGGCGTCACCGCCAAGGACCTGATCCTCGCCATCATCGCGAAGATCGGCACCGGCGGCGGCCAGGGCTACATCCTCGAATACCGCGGCCCCGCCATCGAGAAACTCTCGATGGAAGCCCGCATGACCATCTGCAACATGTCGATCGAGGCCGGCGCCCGCGCGGGCATGATCGCCCCCGACGAGACCACCTTCGAGTACATCAAGGGCCGCGCCCACGCCCCCGAGGGCGAGGACTGGGACGCCGCCGTCGCGTACTGGAAGACCCTGAAGACCGACGCGGACGCCGAATTCGACGCCGAGGTCGTCATCGACGGTCCCTCGCTGGCGCCGTTCGTCACCTGGGGCACCAACCCCGGTCAGGGCGCGCCGCTTTCGGCGTCCGTCCCCGACCCGGCTTCGTACGAAGACGCTTCGGAGCGCCTGGCCGCCGAAAAGGCCCTGGAATACATGGGGTTGGAGGCCGGCCAGCCGCTGCGCGACATCAAGGTCGACACCGTCTTCGTAGGGTCGTGCACCAACGGCCGTATCGAGGACCTGCGGGCCGCCGCCGCGATCGTCGAGGGCCGCAAAGTCGCCGACGGCGTACGGATGCTGGTCGTCCCGGGCTCCGCGCGAGTCGGTCTGCAGGCCGTCTCCGAGGGCCTGGACGTCGTCTTCAAGGAGGCCGGCGCCGAATGGCGGCACGCGGGCTGCTCGATGTGTCTGGGCATGAACCCCGACCAGTTGGCACCCGGTGAGCGCTCCGCGTCCACCTCCAACCGCAACTTCGAGGGCAGGCAGGGCAAGGGCGGCCGTACGCACCTGGTCTCGCCGCAGGTCGCCGCCGCGACCGCCGTGCTGGGCCACCTGGCCTCGCCCGCCGACCTGTCCGACGCCCCTGTGCCCGCTGGAGTCTGAGAGCCATGGAAGCATTCACCACGCACACCGGCCGGGCCGTCCCGCTGCGCCGCAGCAACGTGGACACCGACCAGATCATCCCCGCCCACTGGCTCAAGAAGGTGACCAGGGACGGGTTCGAGGACGGGCTGTTCGAGGCCTGGCGCAAGGACGAGAACTTCATCCTCAACCGCCCCGAGCGCAAGGGCGCGACGGTCCTGGTGGCCGGACCCGACTTCGGCACCGGCTCCTCCCGCGAGCACGCCGTGTGGGCGCTGCAGAACTACGGCTTCAAGGCCGTCATCTCCTCCCGGTTCGCCGATATCTTCCGCGGCAACTCGCTGAAGAACGGCCTGCTCACGGTCGTTCTGGAGCAGAAGATCGTGGACGCGCTGCAGGAACTCACCGAGAACGACCCGCAGGCCGAGATCACGGTCGACCTGGAGGCCCGCGAGGTCCGCGCCGAGGGCATCACCGCCGCCTTCGAACTCGACGAGAACGCCCGCTGGCGGCTGCTGAACGGACTGGACGACATCTCCATCACCCTCCAGAACGAGGGCGACATCTCCGCGTACGAGGCCAAGCGCCCCTCGTACAAGCCGCGGACGGTCCAGGTCTGACCCCAACCCCCGCACCAGGTCGAGATCCGGCCACCGCGACACCCTCTGTACCCCCGATCGCCACGATTGGGGGTACAGCCATGTCTGCACTCGAACGGCCCCGCGCGCCGCCTACGCTTCTCTCAACTTCCCATGTTAGACAGGGTGTTGATGGGGTAGGCGCACCTTTGAGCCAAGGCTGCCGCCCGACTCCGTCAGGCCGTTCGAGGCACCAGTTGCGACCCCCGCAGGCGACAACTCGCCCCAGATGGCACAATCTGTGCATGGAACACGACGGCCAACTCAAGCTCTATGCGGCAGTCGCGGACCAACTCAAGGAAGCGCACACAAGGGTGCGCGCACTGCAAGTCCCGGAGGGCGTACGGATGGCGCTGGCCCGGAAGCTGCTGGTCATTACGGCCGCGGCCAAGCACGATCTCGCCGACGCGACAAGGCGACTGGACCGGTTCACGGCGGACCTCGACGCGGGTCGATTCCCCGAAGAGGAACGCTGAACAAGTCCAGGACAGCCGAGTTCGTTGCGGCGCACGGGTGATTAGCCCGTTTCGTGTTTGATTTGCGGTATATATCTGCCTAACGTGCGGAAAAGCCTGAACACTTTCGTTCCGGCAATGTCTCCGAAGGGGAAGACGTGAACAAGGCGCAGCTCGTAGAAGCGATTGCCGACAAGGTCGGTGGCCGTCAGCAGGCCGCCGAGGCGGTCGACGCGGTACTGGACGCCATCGTCCGTGCCGTCGTCAGCGGGGACCGGGTCTCGGTCACCGGCTTCGGTTCGTTCGAGAAGGTCGACCGTCCGGCCCGTTACGCCCGCAACCCCCAGACGGGCGAGCGGGTTCGGGTCAAGAAGACCTCCGTTCCGCGCTTCCGCGCGGGCCAGGGTTTCAAGGACCTGGTGAGCGGCTCGAAGAAGCTCCCGCGCGGTGGCGAGGTCGCCGTCAAGAAGGCGCCCAAGGGCAGCCTGAGCGGCACCGCTTCGGCGACGGTCAAGAAGGCCGCGGCCAAGAAGACCACCGCCAAGAGGGCGACGGCCACCGCGAAGAAGACCGTGGCGAAGAAGACGGCGGCCAAGACGGCCACCGCCAAGAAGACCGTCGCCAAGAAGGCGACCGCCAAGAAGACCACGGCGACGGCCAAGAAGACGGCGGCCAAGAAGGCCACCAGTACCGCCAAGAAGGCTGCGGCCAAGAAGGCCACCGCCAAGAAGGCCCCGGCCAAGAAGTCGACCACACGCAAGACCACCGCCAAGAAGGCCACCGCCACCCGCTAGTCGGCGGAACGCACGGCACTCACGCGCCGGGCCGGACTCCCGTCGGGAGTCCGGCCCGCGGCGTGTTCACGGCCCGTGTACGGGCGTTCAGAAGGTTTGCAGCGTCACCAGTGTGACCCTGAGGCCGTCCTTCGGCCCCTCGGTCTCGATCCGCACCCGCTGTCCCGGCCGCAGCAGCCGCAGCCCGCCCGCGTCGAACGCGGAGGCGTCGAAGGGCACCGGGGTGCCGTCGTCGAGCAGCACACTGCCGGTACGGGTCCCGGCGTCGTAGGTGTAAGCGGTCGCCTGCATGGCCGCAGCCTACTGCCCGCCCGCCGCCCCCGGCCGTCCCGGAATCAGCAGCCCCGCAGCCGCCGCCGCGGTGCGCGGCCCCACGCCCAGGGCCAGCGCCGCCCGCAGGTCCTCGCCGGTGTCCACGTCCTGTCGTACGGAATCCACCGCGTCCAGGGTGAGTTCGGCGGCGCCGGAGGCGCGATGGCGTGCGCGGGAATCGGTGCCGAATGCCGGGTGCAATTCACGGCCCTCTCGCGCGGTGAGCAAGGTGGTGCCGATTGCGGCGGCGTCCGGGAGAAAAGCGCGCGGGAATTCCGCCGCCGCGTCCAGGACCCGGGCCAATTCCATGGGGCGCAGGGCCGGCAGATCGGCGTTCAGGGCCGCCACCGCGCTTTCGGGTCGGGAAACCCGCACGACCGTCGCCGCGTGCCGCAGAGCGGCGTTCAGGCCGTCTCCCGGCTCGTCCGCGACGATCCGGGCGCCCAGCGCGGCCAGTTCGCGCCCGGCCACGGCGTCGCCCGTGACGACCGCCACATCGCGGACTGCCGGGCAGGCCAGCACGGCCGCCACGGTGTCCTGCGCGAAGGCGAGGGCGAGCCCCGGCCGCAACCCGTCGCCGGCCGTGTCCGAGAGCCTGGTCTTGGCTCGCGCCAGAGACTTCAGGGGTATGACCAAGGTCCACTGCACGCGTGATCCGTCCCTCTCTTGTCGCGGCCATTGTCACCCGGCGCCCCTGGCGTTGTCGGTGGCGGGGCGTACGGTGTTCTCGACAGACCGACGGCCTGGGGCGACACTTGTGCGGCCCCCCAGGTCCTAGAGGAAGGTGTTCGCGTGCCCCGCCGCAGAATCGGGTTCTGGTACCGCTTCGCAGCGGTCCTCTGCAAACCGCCGCTGCTGGTTCTGATCAAGCGGGACTGGCGTGGAATGGAACACATTCCGGCCGAGGGCGGATTTATCACCGCGGTGAACCACAATTCACACGTGGATCCCCTTGCGTACGCTCACTTTCAGTACAACACCGGGCGCGTTCCGCGATTCCTGGCGAAGAGCGGGCTTTTCCGCAAGGGATTCGTCGGCGCCGCGATGCGAGGCACCGGACAGATCCCCGTCTATCGCGAGACCACGGACGCGTTGAGCGCCTTCCGCGCCGCGATCGACGCCGTGGAGCGCGGTGAATGCGTCGCGTTCTATCCCGAGGGCACCATCACCCGGGACCCCGACCAGTGGCCCATGACCGGCAAGACCGGTGCCGCGCGCGTGGCCCTGCAGACCAAGTGCCCGGTGATTCCCGTGGCCCAGTGGGGCGCCAACGAGCTGCTGCCGCCGTACGCCAAGAAGCTGCACGTCTTCCCGCGCAAGACCAGTTACGTGCTCGCGGGCCCGCCGGTGGACCTCACGCGTTTCTACGGCAAGGACATGAGCCCGGACCTCCTCAAAGAGGCGACCGAGGTCATCATGGCCGACATCACACGCCTGTTGGAGCAGATCCGCGGCGCGAAGGCGCCCGAGACGCCCTACGATCCGCGCCGCGAGCGGATCGAGCAGCGGCGCCGGACGGCCGCGGAGACCGAGCAGTTGGAGTCCAGGGCCGAGTCGGCGACCGAGCCGAAGGTCGAGCAGGAAGAGGGGCAGGGCACGTGAGCAAGCCGGTCAAGGCGGCCGTTTTCAGCGCCGGTTCATGGGGCACGGCCTTCGGCATGGTGCTCGCCGACGCGGGGTGCGAGGTCACACTGTGGGGGCGTCGCGCGGAAGTCGTCGAGGCCATCAACTCCACGCGTACGAACCCCGATTACTTCCCGGGCGTCGAACTCCCGGAGAACCTGCGGGCCACCACCGACCCCGCCGAGGCCGCCGCCGACGCCGACTTCACCGTCCTGTCGGTCCCTTCGCAGACGCTGCGCGCCAACTTGGCCGACTGGGCACCCCTGTTGGCGCCCGACACGGTCCTCGTCTCGCTCATGAAGGGTGTCGAACTCGGCTCCGTCATGCGGATGAGCGAGGTCATCGAGGACGTCGCCAAGGTCGGCCGGGACCGGATCGCCGTGGTCTCCGGACCCAACCTCGCGCGCGAGATCGCCTCCCGGATGCCGGCCGCCGCGGTGGTCGCCTGCACCGACGAGGCCGTGGCCCGCCGGCTCCAAGCCGCCTGCCACACCCCGTACTTCAGGCCGTACACCATCACCGACGTCGTGGGCTGCGAGCTCGGCGGCGCGGTGAAGAACGTGATCGGGCTCGCCGTCGGCATCGCGGACGGCATGGGACTCGGGGACAACGCCAAGGGCTCGCTCATCACCCGCGGTCTCGTCGAGACGACCCGGCTCGGTATCGCGATGGGCGCCGATCCGCTCACCTTCTCCGGACTCGCGGGCCTCGGCGACCTGGTGGCGACCTGCTCCTCGCCGCTGTCCCGCAACCACACCTTCGGCACCAACCTCGGCAAGGGCATGACCCTCCAGGAGACCATCGCGGTCACCCGGCAGACCGCGGAGGGCGTCAAGTCCTGTGAGTCCGTGCTGGACTTGGCCCGCAGGCACGGCGTCGACATGCCGATCACCGAGACGGTCTTCGAGATCGTGCACGAGGGGAAGTCGCCGGTGGTCGCCGTGAAGGAGCTGATGTCGCGCAGCGCGAAGCCCGAGCGACGCTGAGCGCTCCGCTGGGTGGGGCCGTGGGCTGGGGGCGCCTTGTGCCGTCGGGTGGCTGCGGGTCCGTCGTGGCCGAGCGCGCAGTTCCCCGCGCCCCTTCAGGGCGCTGCACGAACCGCCCGTCGTCAACCGACGCTGTATCACAGCAGTACCACCGGGTACGCTCATCGCGATATGAGCACCGAGAACCTCTCCCAGAGCCCTGAGCAGCCGCCTCGCAAGCCGCGTGTGGCCGTCGTGTTCGGCGGTCGCAGCTCCGAACACGGGATCTCCGTGGTCACCGCCGGCGCCGTCCTCGCGGCCATCGACCGGACCAAGTACGACGTCCTGCCGATCGGCATCACCCGCGAAGGCCGCTGGGCCCTCACCGCCGACGCGCCGGAACGCATGGCGATCACCGACCGCCGCACCCCGGACGTCGACGAGCTCACCGAGTCGAGCGAGGGCGGAGTGGTGCTCCCGCTCGACCCCGGGAACCGCGAAGTCGTCATCAGCGAACCGGGATCCGTGCCCAAGGCCCTCGGCGAGGTCGACGTCGTCTTCCCCGTCCTGCACGGCCCCTACGGCGAGGACGGCACCCTCCAGGGACTCCTGGAGCTGTCCGGTGTGCCGTACGTGGGCGCCGGTGTGCTCGCCTCGGCCGTCGGCCAGGACAAGGAGTACATGAAGCGGGTGTTCACCTCGTTCGGCCTCAAGGTCGGCCCCTACGTGGTGATCCGGCCGCGCGAGTGGGCGCGGGACCAGTCCGCCGCCCGCAAGAAGATCGTCGACTTCGCCGGTGAGCACGGCTGGCCGCTGTTCGTGAAGCCCGCGCGCGCGGGTTCGTCGATCGGCATCACCAAGGTCGACGATCTGTCCGGACTCGACGAGGCGATCGAGGAGGCGCAGCGGCACGACCCGAAGATCCTCGTGGAGGCCGCGCTGCGCGGACGCGAGATCGAGTGCGGGGTGCTGGAGTTCGAGGACGGGCCGCGGGCCAGCGTGCCGGCCGAGATCCCGCCGCCCCAGGAGCACGCGTACTACGACTTCGAGGCGAAGTACATCGACTCGACCCCCGGTATCGTGCCCGCCCCGCTGACGCCCGAGGAGACCGCCGAGGTCCAGCGGCTCGCGGTGGACGCCTTCGACGCGGCCTCCTGCGAGGGGCTGGTGCGGGCGGACTTCTTCCTCACGGAGGACGGCGAGTTCGTCATCAACGAGATCAACACGATGCCCGGATTCACGCCGATCTCGATGTACCCGAAGATGTGGGAGGCCAGCGGCGTCCCCTACGGGGAGCTGGTCGACCTCCTCGTGCAGGCCGCGCTGCGCCGTTCGACCGGACTGCGCTGAGCGGGTCGCTCCGGTCTGTCCAGTCGGCGATCCCTGCGGGGATCGCCTTCCGACGGACTTCGCCAGGTCGACCAGGGGCGCCAGACCGTCTCCGGTGCACACCTTCGGGATGGTCACCTCGACGTACGCCCTGCGCAGCGTCGTGGTGAACCGGAAGGACCCGTCGTCCTGTTTCTGCAGCAGCCGGCCGACGCCGTTCACCTCGACGCCGTCGGCCTCGGGGTCGTTCATCTTCGCGGGTCTCACGACACCGCAGCGCAGTATGATCGCCGGGTTCCCCCAGCCCGCGGTCAGCGCGGACGCGGGCTCGGGATCCCGGCGGCCCTGGCCGTCGACCTTCGACGGCAGCACCTTGTCCAGATTCCGGCACAGCCCGGTGACCTTCGCGCCCGGTGAGGGAACCGCCGCCGACGCGTTGTCGTCTGCCGAGGAGCAGCCCGCGAGGGTGATCAGCGGGGCGAGCACGGACAGCCCGATGACAGAACGGCGCCGGTGACGGAGAGAGTTCACCGGCCAGGGGTAGACGGGGGCTACAGATGCACCACCGGGCAGGTCAGGGTGCGGGTGATGCCGTCCACTTGCTGGACTTTGGCGACCACCATGCGGCCGAGGTCGTCGACCGTGTCGGCCTGGGCGCGCACGATCACGTCGTACGGTCCTGTCACGTCCTCGGCCTGGATCACACCGGGAATCTTGCTGATCGTGTCGGCGACGGTCGACGCCTTGCCGACCTCCGTCTGGATCAGGATGTACGCCTGTACCACGGAACCTCCAGGGCGGCCACGAGGATCATGTGGGGAAAAGGAACGCCACGGTATCGCGTCGCCGCTCACCGCGGGGAGACCCGCGGAAGCCCTTCCCCTCGTGCCGGGACGTGGGCACGACTGAAGTCGACGGTCACCTCGACCGTACCGAGCACACCGACGGCTCGCGACCGGGCGCTGCCGTCACGAGAAGAGGACGAACGATGAAGGGCACCGTCGGTGAGTTGGGGGAGTTCGGGCTCATCAGGGAGCTCACTTCCCGACTCACCACCACTCCCTCGGTCCGGGTCGGCCCCGGCGACGACGCCGCGGTCGTCGCCGCGCCCGACCGCAGGGTCGTGGCGAGCACCGACATCCTGCTGGAGGGGCGGCACTTCCGCCGCGACTGGTCCACCGCCTACGACGTCGGACGCAAGGCCGCCGCGCAGAACCTCGCGGACATCGCCGCGATGGGCGCCGTACCGACCGCGCTGCTCCTCGGACTGGTCGTGCCGGCCGAACTCCCGGTCACCTGGCCCATGGAGCTGATGGACGGCCTGCGCGACGAGTGCCAGGTCGCGGGTGCCTCGGTGGTCGGCGGCGATGTCGTACGAGGCGACACGATCATGGTGTCGATCACCGCGCTCGGTGATCTGCGCGGCCGGGAGCCGGTCACCCGGGCCGGCGCGCAGCCCGGTGACGTGGTCGCGGTGACCGGCTGGCTGGGCTGGTCCGCGGCCGGGTACGCGGTGCTGTCGCGGGGCTTCCGCTCGCCGCGCGCGTTCGTGGAGGCGCATCGGCGTCCCGAGCCGCCGTATCACGCGGGTCCGGCGGCGGCCGGGCTCGGCGCGACCTCGATGTGCGACGTCAGCGACGGGCTGATCGCCGATCTCGGGCACATCGCCGAGTCGAGCAAGGTCCGGATCGACATCCGCTCGGGCGCGATCGACATCCCGACCCAGATGCACGACATCGGACAGGCCGTCGGCGTCGACCCCATCCAGTGGGTGCTCACCGGGGGAGAGGACCACGCGATCGTGGCGACCTTCGCACCGGACGTGAAGCTGCCGGCCCGCTGGAAGGTGATCGGCGAGGTCCTCAACCCGTCAGCGCTGCCCCAGGTGACCGTCGACGGGGCGCCGTGGACCAGCAAGGGCGGCTGGGACCACTTCGGGGACATCGAGTCGTGAAACCGCTTGTGCTGACCGTGGCCGGCTCCGACTCCGGTGGAGGGGCCGGAATCCAGGCCGACTTGAAGACGATGCTGGCGCTCGGCGTGCACGGCATGAGCGTCGTCACCGCCGTCACCGCGCAGAACTCCCTTGGCGTGCAAGGCGCTTGGGAACTTCCGGCGGAGGCGGTGCGCGCCCAGTACCGCAGCGTCGTCGACGACATCGGCGTACAGGCCGTGAAGACCGGGATGCTGGCGTCGGCCGAACTCGTCGAGACGGTCGCGGAGTTGCTCGCGGGGACGGACGCCCCGGCCGTCGTCGACCCGGTCGGCATCTCGAAGCACGGGGACTCGCTGCTGGCGGACTCCGCGCTGGACGCCGTACGCACGAAGCTGCTTCCGGTCGCGACCGTGGCGACGCCGAACCTCGACGAGGTGGCGCAGCTGACCGGCGTACGGGTCGAGACGGAGGGGCAGTTGCGGGACGCCGCGTCGGCTGTTCTCGCGTACGGGCCGCGCTGGGTGTTGATCAAGGGCGGTCATCTGCCGGGTGATGCGGTGGATCTGTTGACCGACGGCTCCGAGGAGCACTGGCTGCGCGCGCCCCGCTACGACAACCGGCACACCCACGGCACGGGCTGCACGCTCGCCTCGGCGATCGCCGCGCACCTTGCGATGGGGCGGTCGGTGCCGGAGGCGGTGACGGCGGCCAAGGAGTACGTCACCGGGGCGATCGCGGCCGGGTTCGCGCTGGGGGGCGGGATCGGGCCTGTGGATCACGGGTGGGCGCTACGGCGTGGGCTCTCCTGAAGCGCGGGTTGTCCGAAGCGCGGGTCTTCTGGCATGGCACGGCAAAAAGCCGGCCCACACGAGGTGGACCGGCTCGATGCAGCGAACCAGCAGTGGCCGCGCGCTAGCAGTACGTCAGCGCGAGACCTTGCCGGCCTTGATGCACGAGGTGCAAGCGTTCACGCGCTTCGGCGTCCCGCCGACCACGGTACGAACGCGCTGGATGTTCGGGTTCCAGCGACGCGGCGTACGGCGGTGCGAGTGCGAGATGTTGTTGCCGAAGCCCGGCCCCTTGCCGCAGACGTCGCAGTTGGCAGCCACGGGTCACTCCAAAGACTTCAGATGCACAGATGCACTTACGGATGATCCCGGCACGCCGGGATCAGGATCTAGGATCTGATGTGGCGCTGCCAGGGGGGATGGCCCGATCGGGATCGGGCAACCGGAGCAGCATACAACGACTGCGCCGGTTCAACGAAACTACCATGCCTGGTCGAGGGCCTGCTCCGGCCCTCCTCGGGCCCGGCCCCCTCCGGGGTCTACGCTGCGTGCCAGTCCAGCAGCTCAAGGAGGCGCAGGTGCCGCAGGTGCCGCAGACATTCTTCGATGCTCTCGCGGTGCGTACCTGGTGCGGTCTCGCGCTGCGCGCGCTGGGGCGTGCGCGCGAGGAGATCGACGCCATCAACGTGTATCCCGTAGCGGACGGCGACACCGGCACCAACCTCTACCTGACCATGGAGTCCGCCGTCACGACCGTCGAGGCGGTGTTCGCCGGACACGGCACCCTGACCGAGCAGAAGCCGCCGCTGGCCGACGCCGCCCACGCGATGGCCCACGGGGCGCTCATAGGGGCGCGCGGCAACTCCGGGACGATCCTCGCGCAGCTGCTGCGGGGCATGGCCCAGGTGCTCGCCGCCGACGGTGAGACGGCTCACACGGACGGGGAGGGGCTGCGGCTCGCGCTGCGGCACGCGGCCGACTCCGCCCGGCAGGCCGTGGCCCACCCGGTCGAGGGCACGGTCCTCTCGGTCGCCTCGGCGGCGGCCGACGCGGCCGACGACACCGAGGGCGACTGCGGGACGGTGGCGCGGGCCGCCTACGACGGGGCGTGCGCGGCGCTGGCCGCGACCCCGGGGCAGCTGGCCGTCCTGGAGCGCGCGGGAGTGGTCGACGCGGGCGGACGGGGGCTGGTGGCGGTGCTGGCCGCACTGGTGGAGACGTTCACCCGGGAGGCGCCGGTCTTCGGGGGGCACGCACGCGTGGAGGCCGTTTCGGCTTCCGGTGCTCCCGGGGTCGACGACGTCCTCCTCTGCGAGGACGACCCGACAGCAGCCCAGGAGGGCGGTCCCGCCTACGAGGTGATCTACCTCCTGGAGGCCGAGGACACGGCCGTGACCCGACTGCGGGACCGGCTCGACGCGCTCGGCGACTCGCTCGTCGTCGTCGGCGGCGACGGCCTCTGGAACGTCCATGTGCACGTCGACGACGCCGGCGCCGCCGTGGAGGCGGGCGTCGAGGCCGGCCGGCCGTACCGCATCCGGATCACCCACTTCGGGCTCGGCGACGTCCACACCACCGGCGCCGAACGGCCGCCCCGGGAGCGCGCCCAGCGGGCCGTCGTCGCCGTCGTCCCCGGCGAGGGACTGGCGGGGCTCTACGGCGAGGCCGGCGCGACCACCGTGCTCGCGCGCCCCGGGGAGCCGCCCGCCAGCGGGGAGCTGGTCGATGCCCTGCGGCGGGCACACGCGCGTGAGGTCGTACTGCTGCCCAACGACGCCGACCTGCGGCACACGGCGGCGGCAGCGGCCGAGCAGGCCCGCGCCGAGGGCATCCGGGTCGCGCTGATCCCGACGCGCTCCGCGGTCCAGGGGATCGCCGCGCTCGCCGTGCACGAGCCCGAGCGCCGCTTCGACGAGGACGTCGTCTCCATGACCTCGGCGGCCGGCGCGACCCGCTACGCCGAGGTCGCCGTCGCCGAACGCCAGTCCTGGACCATGGCCGGCATCTGCCAGGCCGGGGACGTCCTGGGCCTCGTCGACGGCGACGTGGCGGTGATCGGCGCCGATGTCACCGCCACCGCCCGGGCCGTCCTCGACCGCATGCTCGCGGCCGGCGGCGAACTCGTCACCCTCGTCCTCGGCGACGAGGCCCCCGAGAGCGTCACCGACGTCCTGGAGGTCCACGTCCGCGAGTCGTACCTCGCCGTCGACACGGTCGTGTACCGGGGCGGCCGGCAGGGCGCGCTGCTGCTCATCGGCGTCGAGTAGGGCCGAAGTAGGGCCTACTTGTCGGTCTGCTCCTCCATCAGCTGGAGCAGCTGCTCCGCCTCGGCGCGACGGGCCCGTACCGTCTCGTCGCCGTCGTCGGCACCCTCGTAGGCCTTCAGCACGCCACGCGCACGTGCCGCCGCGTCCGCGGGACGGCTGAGGTCCGCCTCCAGCCAGCCCGCGGCGAGTTCGGCGGCGGTGCGGGTGTGCACGGCGCCCTCCCCGAGGGCGGCGAAGACCGCGACGGCCTCCGCGGTCTGCGTCAGCGCGTCCTCGAACGCGCCCTGGATCGCGGTGTCCTCGGCCTCCTCGGCGACGGAACGCGCCAGCAGCTCGCCGAACTGCCGGTGCGTGTGGCCGAGTTCACCGGTGAGCCGCTGCCGCGTCTCCTCGTCGTCCGTCACCAGCAGGGCCGCCTCGCACTCCTCGATCGCGGCCGACATCAACTCCCGCGCGCCGTCCAGGCCCAGGTCCGCCAGGTCCGCGCGCAACGCCAGCCAGGCGCGGGCGCGCAGCGAACGCACCAGCCCGTGCACGTTCCCCAGGGATCGCCACAGGTCGCCCGCGCGCGTGTATGCCTGGTCCGCCTCGGTGTGCAGCCCCGCGTGCCCCAGGGACTCGGCGGCGAGATGGGCGAGCGTCGCGTGGTCGTGCTGCTCGGGCCAGTGCCGGGCGATCTCGGCCGCCTGCAACCGCCGTTCGGCAGCCGCCCGGTGCTCGCCCAGCTCGCTCAGACAGTCCCCGAGCCACCACTTCGTCTGTACGACCGCGCCGTCGCCGTGCGTCTCGGCACTCAAGTCGGGCAGCGCCGACTCCAGCACCTCCGCGGCCTCGGCCCACCGGCCCTGACGCAGCAGGAAGCCGCCCAGCTGGTGCCGTGCCCAGGCGCCCAGCGTCGGGCCCTCGCCCGCCTCGTCGGACCAGTGCGCGGCCTCCAGGGCGTGTTCCGCCGCCTCCTGGGCCCGGCCCCGGCCGCCGAGCACCTCGGCGAGCTGGAGGTGCAGCTGTGCCCGCCCCGGCGCCTCCAGATACGGCCCACCGTGCTCCAGGGCGGCCCGCAGTGCCCGCTCCGTCTCCGCGATGTCGCCGAGCTGATGGGCGAGCCCGGCCAGCCGGGCCTCGTACTCCACCGCGAACCACGGCAGCCCCGCGCCCACGAATGCCGTCGACGCCTTCGCGAACAGTCGGACGGCGGTCTCCGCGTCCCCGCCCCGCAGCGCGAGTTCGGCGAGCATCGCCTGCCCCTCGGCCCCCCGCGCGGCCAGCCGGACATCATCCCCGGTGTGCCCGTCGACCAGGGCCAGCACCTCCCGGACGGCGGCCTCGGCGGCGGCCAGGACCTCGCCGTCGGGGGAGTCGCCCGAGGGATCCTCGTGCACGCCCCGCATCAGGACGCGCGCCCGGCTCATCAGCACACCCGCCGCCTGCCGTACGCCCGTGGCGCCCTCGGCGTACAGGGCGAGCACCCCGTCGTACGGCTCGGCGATCGCCGCGAGGGCCTCGTCGACCTCGCCCGTGAGAGCGCGTACGTACGCCCCGCGCGCGCGTGCCGCCCACGCCTCCCCGGGGTCGCCCGCCTCCGCGTACAGCTCCGCGGCGCGCTCGAAGAGGGCGATGCCCTCGGGGCCCCGGTCCATCGCCTGGTGGTCGGCGATCTCCGCGCGGTCGAGGGCGGCAAGCTCGACGCCCTCGGCGGCCCGGGCGACGGCCAACCAGGCCTCCACGGCGTGCGGTTGCAGGGTGTCCGACAGTCGCCGCGCCTCCGCGAGCAGCGCGGAGAGGTCCTTCTCCGGGGCCGGTCCGGGGGTGGGTTCGGTCACCGGTGCCGTGGTCGGCCGGCCCGCCGAACGCACTCCCAGGGGCAGCCGTTCCACCAGGGGACGCTGATCCATACGCGCGCGTGCCCGGTCGCCGACACGGGTCGTGCCGTTGCGCTCGTCGAAGCGGGCGGCCAGTGCGAGGGCCTCCACGCGCGCGTGGGCGGCGAGTTCACGTGCCGTCCAGGGCCGGCCGGCCGGTCCCGGCACCCGCTGGTCGCCGAGCCCCAACTCGGTCAGCCGGTCCATCAGCAACGTCACCACGGACAGGAACTCCAGCCCGCTGCGCGGGTTCCCGGAGTCCGTGAAGTACGCCGGACGCTCCGCCAGCAGCTCCAGACCGCGCGCCTCGTTGCCGCTCAGCGCGCAGAACTCCACATGGTCCGCGTACGCGCCCCGCATGCTCTCCATGGGCCGTACGAGCCGGAAGCCCCGCAGATGATGGGCGCGCGCCTCGTCGGCCCGCCCCAGGCGCAGCAGCGGGGCCAGGGAGGACGCGAGGACGGTGTGCGGTTCGTGGGCGCAGGTGAACTCGCCCTCCAGGACCGGACCCCACAGATCGAGGGCCTCGGCGTCCCGCCCCCGCTCGACCTGCCACGCGCCCTGGCTGTGCAGTTCGCACGCGTGGCAGTCGGCCATGGTGTCCCGGTCGGCGGCCAGCCACGCGGTGTACGCCCGATCGGCCCGCGCCAGGTCCCCGACGTGCGAGGCGACGCTGAACTCGGCGCTGCGCACCGCCCGTTCGGAGTGCCCGGCCAGCCGGTAGCGGTGCTCCATCTCGGCGAGCCACTTCTCGATCGACGCGAGCGGGATGTGCGGCTGGCCCAGCATCCCGGACGACATCCACTTGAAGACCCAGTGCAGCGAGTGGATCTCGTACTCGTCGAAGTCCTCGGGCCGTTCGTCCCACATGCGCAACAGGCGCGCGAAGGGGACGAACATCTTGTCCTTCTCGGAGCTGTAGTTGTAGACCTTCAGCTGGTGTCCGAGCGCCTCGATCACCGCGAGGGGGATGTCCAACTTCTCGGCCTCGGCGAGCAGTTGCTCCGCGCGCGCGTTGCGGGCCGGTCCCTCCGGCTCCTCGGAGTTCTCGGCCATCGCCCGGCGCAGCGCGTCGAAGTCCGTGATCCCTGTCATCAGTGGTCGCCCTCCCCGTGTGTGGCCCACTCCAGGAGGCCGATGAACGCCCGGTTCAGCAGTGCCGAGTCGGCGGGGCGCAGTGGTCGCTGCGCCATCAGGAGTGCCTGCCCGTAGAGCGACTCCGTGGCCGTCCCGATCAGGTCTCTGTCCTTGAGCGAACTGATCCGCCGGATCAGCGGGTTGAGATGGTTGAGCACCAGACGCGCCCGGGGCGCACTGCCCCGCAGCGAGCCCAGGATGCCCGCCCACAGGTCGTCGGCCTGCTCCTCGGCCTCCGCGCGGGCCTGCTCGTGCCGGGCCGAGCGGTCGTCCAGGTGCAGCGCGGGCACCGACAGCGGATGGAACGCCCGAAGGACCACATCGCAGCCCAGGGGGTCCAGCTTGGCCCGCGCGGCGGCCAGGAAGTCCGCCAGCGCCAGCTCCTCGGCCGGGTCGACCGAGTCCAGGTGCGCGGTCACGGTGTCCGAGTCCAGCTCGGCGACCACCGTCCCCGGGCGCACCGAAGGCAGCGCCTCGACCAGCTCGCCGTCGTAGGTGTAGCCGCCGTTGATCACCCCGATGCCCTGCGCGGACGCGATCGGGGCGACCTGCCGGTACTCCTCGACGGTCCGCGTGAAGTGCACCACCGGATGCCGCTGCGCGAACTCCTCCAGGGAGACCCGTCCGTCGGTCGTCTCGAAGGGGAGCCACGGCAGCATCGTGCGCAGCATCTCCGGGTCGTGCCGCGCCAGGGACTTCACCCCCAGGTGATGCACCGAGAGGAACGCGGCCAGCCGCTCCGGATCACCGCCCGCCAGCCCGGTCAGCCAGGAGCGAATCCTTTCCCCCAGCGCCTCCCGTACAGCGGCCAGCGTCTCGTCCTCGTACAGCGACTCGCGCGAGGCCGTGGGCCGCAGACTGTCCGTGTCCAGCACGCAGCGCACGAAGAACGCCCAGTCGGGAAGCAGCTGTTCGGCCCGCTCGGTCAGCAGCATGCCCTTGAGATGCACCCGGTGCGTCGCACGCTGCGCGGGGCTCACCGCCGACGGCAGCACATAGGCGACCCCGCGGATCCCGGCGAGCGGCACGGACAGCTCGATCGAGTCCAACGGTGTGAACCCGAACAGCTCGTGACAGTGCCGGGCCAGCGCCACCCTGCGGGTGCCGGGACTCGGATACGACCGGTCCCAGGGCGCCGGCAGATCGGTGATCGCCTCACCGTCCACCCGCACGTCGTACGGCAGCAACGCCCCGAAGTCCCGCGCCAGCGCGAGAACCCGCTCCTTGGTGAGCCACTCGCCGGCCCCGGCGCGCGCCACCAGGTGCACGGTGGTGCCCGGTTCGGGATGCTCGGCGGCGGGCAAGGTCCGCACGGTGTACGACCCGTCGTCCGTCGCCGTCCACTCCACGGGCGGCGCGTCGGGCGTACGGGCGCTGCGGCTGACGACCCGGATCCGCTCGGCCACCACGAAACAGGCGAGCAGCCCGATGCCGAACTGCCCGAGGAAGTCGGAACGGGCCTCCTGGAGCCCGTCGGCGCGCTTGGAGCTACGGCCGATGGTCGCGAGGAGGTTGTGCACGTCCGCCTCGGTGAGCCCGACGCCGGAGTCCTCGACGCGCAGGGTGCCCCCGTCGGCGTACAGCCGCACCAGGGCAGGGGAGTCGGGCTGTTCGGCCCGGCGGGCGGTGATCGCGTCCACCGCGTTCTGCAGCAGTTCGCGCAGATAGACCTTGGGGCTGGAGTAGAGGTGATGGGAGAGCAGGTCCACCAGACCGCGCAGGTCGACCTGGAACGTATGAGGTGGCTCTGATGCCTGGGATGACTGTGAGGTCTGGGAATCCATCGTCGCAGCGCCGAGGTGGGGGAAGGTGCGAACGGCGCGAGGGTCGGGCGGTCCCTGTGAGGCGGTGACCGCGGGGGATGGCCGGAGCGCGTCATCCTAAGCCCGAACGACCCGCCTGACCAGGGGTTTCGGGAGACGTATACGGCATTGTCAGTGGCGTGGTGTGCAATGGATCTCGTGCCCGCACTGGAAGAACCACTGAAAAAGGTGCTCGGCCCCGCCACCGCGAAGGTGATGGCCGAGCATCTCGGCCTGCACACAGTAGGCGACCTCCTGCACCACTACCCCCGCAGATACGAGGAGCGCGGCCAGCTCACGCACCTCGCCGACCTGCCGATGGACGAGCACGTCACCGTGGTCGCCCAGGTCGCCGATGCCCGGCTGCACACCTTCGCGTCCAGCAAGGCCCCCCGGGGCAAGGGCCAGCGACTCGAAGTCACGATCACGGACGGCAGCGGCCGGCTCCAACTCGTCTTCTTCGGCTCAGGAGTTCACAAACCCCACAAGGAACTCCTGCCGGGCACAAGCGCGATGTTCGCCGGCAAGGTCTCCGTCTTCAACCGCCGACTGCAACTCGCCCACCCGGCGTACGAGTTGCTGAAGGGCGACACCGAGGAGACGGTTGAGACCTGGGCGGGCACCCTGATCCCCATCTACCCCGCCACCGCCAAACTGGAGTCCTGGAAGATCGGCAAGGCCCTCCAGACAGCCCTGCCCAGCGCCCAGGAGGCCGTCGACCCCCTCCCGGACTCCCTCCGCGAGGGCCGCGGCCTGGTCTCCCTCCCGGAAGCCCTCCTCAAGATCCACCGCCCCCACACCAAGGCGGACATCGCCGCAGCCCGCGACCGCCTCAAGTGGGACGAGGCCTTCGTCCTCCAGGTAGCCCTGGCCCGCCGCCGCCACGCCGACGCCCAACTCCCGGCGGTGGCCCGCAAACCGTCGCCCGACGGCCTCCTCACCGCCTTCGACGACCGCCTCCCGTTCACCCTCACGGACGGGCAGGTGAAGGTGTCCAAGGAGATCTTCGACGACTTGGCCACCGAGCATCCGATGCATCGGTTGTTGCAGGGGGAGGTGGGATCGGGCAAGACGATGGTGGCCCTCCGCGCCATGCTCGCCGTGGTCGACGCGGGCGGTCAGGCCGCGATGCTCGCGCCCACCGAAGTGCTCGCGCAGCAGCATCACCGGTCCATCACCGAGATGATGGGGGAGCTGGCCGAGGGCGGGATGCTGGGCGGGGCGGATCGGGCCACCAAGGTCACGCTGCTCACCGGCTCGATGGGGACGGCCGGCCGCCGCCAGGCCCTCCTGGACCTCGTCACCGGCGAGGCCGGGATCGTGATCGGCACGCACGCGTTGATCGAGGACAAGGTGCAGTTCCACGACCTGGGCCTGGTCGTGGTCGACGAACAGCACCGCTTCGGCGTCGAGCAGCGCGACGCCCTGCGCGGCAAGGGCAAGCAGCCCCCGCACCTCCTCGTCATGACCGCCACCCCCATCCCGCGCACGGTCGCCATGACGGTCTTCGGCGACCTGGAGACCTCGGTCCTCGACCAGCTCCCGGCCGGCCGCTCACCCATCGCGAGCCATGTCGTCCCCGCCGCCGACAAACCCCACTTCCTGGCCCGCGCCTGGGAGCGGGTGCGCGAGGAGGTGGGCAACGGCCATCAGGCGTACGTCGTCTGCCCGCGCATCGGCGACGAGGAGGACGACCCCAAGAAGGCCGGCAAGAAGAAGTCCGCCGAGGACGAGGCCGAGAAGCGCCCACCGCTCGCCGTCCTCGACATCGCCGCCCAGCTGGCCAAGGGCCCGCTCCAGGGACTGAGGATCGAGGTGCTGCACGGCCGTATGCACCCGGACGACAAGGACGCCGTGATGCGCCGCTTCGCCGCCGGGGACACCGACGTCCTGGTCGCCACCACGGTCATCGAGGTCGGCGTCAACGTGCCCAACGCCACCGCGATGGTGATCATGGACGCCGACCGCTTCGGTGTCTCCCAACTCCACCAGCTCCGCGGCCGGGTGGGGCGTGGTTCGGCGGCCGGCCTCTGTCTCCTGGTCTCCGAGATGCCCGAGGCCAGCCCCGCCCGCCAACGCCTCAACGCCGTCGCCTCCACCCTCGACGGCTTCGAACTCTCCCGCATCGACCTCGAACAGCGGCGCGAGGGCGATGTGTTGGGGCAGGCCCAGTCCGGGGCCCGCACCTCCCTGCGGGTGCTGTCGGTCATCGAGGACGAGGAGGTCATCGCGGAGGCACGGGAGGAGGCGACGAGCGTGGTGGCGGCAGATCCCGAGCTGGAGCACCTCCCCGGGCTGCGCACAGCGCTGGACGCGCTGCTGGACGAGGAGAGAGAGCAGTACTTGGAGAAGGGCTGAGGCCGACCCACCCAGGGGCGCGGGGCTGTACTCCGTATGCGGCTACCGCCCCGTAGGCGCGACCAGCCACAATGAACCTGCACCGACCCACGAACAAGGACCTCAGATGACCCGCGTGATCGCCGGAGTGGCAGGCGGACGCCGACTCACCGTCCCCCCGGGCAACGGAACCCGCCCCACCTCCGACCGCGCACGCGAGGGCCTCTTCTCCACCTGGCAGTCCCTCCTCGGCGCTCCCCTGAACGGCGAAAGGGTCCTGGACCTGTACGCGGGTTCCGGCGCCGTAGGCCTCGAAGCCCTCTCCCGCGGCGCGAGCCACACCCTCCTCGTGGAGGCCGACGCGAAGGCCGCCCGGGTCATCAGGGAGAACGTCAAGAACGTCGGCCTCGCCGGCGCCGAGGTCAGGGCGGGCAAAGCCGAACAGGTCGTTCGGACGCCGGCGCCGACAGACCCGTACGACATCGTCTTTCTCGATCCGCCGTATGTTGTCCCAGATCACGATCTTCGGGAGATTCTCCTCACACTCCGGTCGGGGGGCTGGCTCGCGCCGGACGCTCTCGTCACCGTGGAGCGCAGCACCAGAGGCGGCGAATTCGGGTGGCCGGACGGTTTCGAGGGGATCCGGGCCCGTCGCTACGGCGAGGGGACCTTTTGGTACGGTCGCGCCGCCTCTACGTGCGAAGACGCACGATGACCGGACCGGAGAGCGAGGGAAATCAAGTGCGCCGCGCTGTTTGTCCGGGGTCCTTCGACCCCATCACCAATGGACACCTCGACATCATCGCCCGTGCCTCCCGGCTGTACGACGTCGTGCACGTCGTCGTGATGATCAACCAGTCGAAGAAGGGTCTGTTCACCGTCGACGAGCGGATCGAACTGATCCGCGAGGTCACCGCCGAGTTCGGCAACGTCCAGGTCGAGGCCTACCACGGGCTCCTCGTCGACTACTGCAAGCAGCGCGACATCCCCGCCATCGTCAAGGGCCTGCGCGCGGTCAGCGACTTCGACTACGAGCTCCAGATGGCCCAGATGAACAACGGACTCTCGGGCGTCGAAACCCTGTTCATCCCGACCAGCCCCACCTACAGCTTCCTGTCGTCCTCGCTGGTCAAGGAGGTCGCGACCTGGGGCGGCGACATCTCCCACCTGGTGCCGCCGGTGGTCCTGGAAGCGCTCAAGGGCCGGATCGGCAAGGCCTGAGGGACTGACTGTGCGTCACCCGGTGTCGGGCGGGACGGGAGGGGTCGTACAGTCGACCCGTCCGTCTCCAACACGTCGGTAGAGAGTGGCGAGCACACGGTGGACGTGCAGAAGAAGCTCGACGAGATCGTCTCCTCGGTCTCCAGCGCCCGGTCCATGCCCATGTCGGCCTCCTGCGTGGTCAACCGCGCCGAGCTGCTCACGCTGCTCGAAGAGGTGCGCGCGGCGCTGCCCGACTCGCTGGCCGAGGCGCAGGAGCTGATCGGCGGCCGGCACGAGATGGTCGAGCAGGCCCGTCAGGAGGCCGAGCGGATCATCCAGACCGCGCACGCCGAGCGTGGCTCGCTGATCTCCGACACCGAGGTCGCCCGCCGGTCGCAGAACGAGGCGGACCGCATCCTCGCCGAGGCCCGCCAGGAGGCCGAGGAGGTCCGCGCGGAGGCCGACGACTACGTCGACTCCAAGCTCGCCAACTTCGAGGTCGTCCTCACCAAGACCCTCGGGTCGGTGGGGCGAGGCCGCGAGAAGCTGCTCGGCACCGGTCCCGGCATCGACGACCAGGGCTACGAGGACGAGGACGCCCCCGAGCGCAGCCACGACCCGGAGACCCTGCGCCGCGACGCCGACGCGTACGTGGACGTCAAGCTCGGCGCCTTCGAGGCGGTCCTCGCCAAGACCCTGGAGGCCGTGGGGAAGGGCCGGCAGAAGCTGCACGGCCGGATCGCCAGTGACGACCTCGGCGCCCTGGCCTTCGACGCCGACGGCGGCCAGGTCCAGCACACCAGCGACGCCGACTACCTCGCCGACCTCGCGACCGTCACGGACACCCCGGTCTCGAACACCCCGGTCCAGCCCGAGCAGCAGGACTACGCCCCGCAGGCGGCCTACGACTACCAGCAGACCGGCCAGCAGCAGGATCCGTACGGCTACCAGCAGCAGGGTTACGCCCAGCCCCAGCAGCAGGACCCCTACGGCTACCAGCAGGCCGACCCCTACGCCTACCAGGGCTACGACACCGGCCAGCAGCCCGTGTACGACCCGAACCAGATGCAGCAGGCCCAGCTCGACCCCCAGCAGGCCCAGGGGCAGCAGGGCTACGCGCTCGACGAGACCAGCCTCTTCGACACCGGCATGATCAGCGCCGAGCAGCTTCGGGCGTACGAGCAGGGCCGAGGCCTGTAAGGGACCACCGGATTGGGCCGTGAGCGAAAGGTCCAGTATCCTGGCTCTTCGGTCGCGTGTACGTCCGCGATCCACGCTGCCCGGAAGCACCGAAGGGCAGCGCTCCTTGAGCTCAGCAGACCGAAAGACAGGAATGGCCCTGAACGCCCGCCTTGACCACCGCAACCCTCTCGTGTTCGACACTCACGAGCTGGGGCGGCGTCCTGGTGCGCTGCAGCGCCTGACCCGTTCGATCGACGCTCCCAAGGATCTCGGGATCCAGGGAGTCATCGGAGTGCCGGAAGGCGCCCCGGTGAAGCTCGACCTCCGCCTTGAGTCGGTCATGGAAGGGGTGCTTGTCACAGGCACCGCCCGTGCACAGGCCAAGGGGGAGTGCGTAAGGTGTCTGGAGCCGCTTGAGCTGTCGCTCGAAGCGGAATTCCAGGAGATGTTCTCGTACCCTGACGCCGACGACCGTGGCCGTGTGAAAGCGGAACCGGTCGACGACGCCGAGGAAGACGAGGACAGGCTCTTCATCGAGGACGGCCTGTTCGACCTCGAACCCGTGCTGCGCGATGCGGTGGTGCTCGCACTGCCGATGCAGCCGGTGTGCCAGGACGACTGTCCGGGCCTGTGCTCCGAATGCGGAGCGCGGCTCGCGGACGACCTGGACCACCACCATGACGCCGTCGACATCCGTTGGGCGGCACTGCAGGGACTCGCCGGTTCACTCGAAGACGGCGAGAAGGACGAGATCAGTGGCGAAGCGCCCCGACCGGCGCGCGCCAACGAGAAGCAGGAGAAGTAGCCGTGGCTGTTCCGAAGCGGAAGATGTCGCGCAGCAACACGCGCCACCGCCGGTCGCAGTGGAAGGCTGCGGTCACCCCTCTGGTTGCGTGCGAGCGCTGCCACGAGCCCAAGCAGCAGCACATCGCGTGCCCTTCTTGCGGCACGTACAACAAGCGCCAGGTCCTCGAGGTCTGAGCGGCTGGTGAGAGGCTCCATGTCTGACGTCAAGGCGGACTCAATCGCCAAGAACCAGGCGGACACGGCCTCGTCCCCCACGCTGTTGGAAGGGCGGCTCGGGTATCACCTCGAGTCCGCCCTTCTGGTGCGTGCGCTGACCCACCGTTCGTACGCGTACGAGAACGGCGGTCTGCCGACGAACGAGCGGCTGGAGTTCCTCGGGGACTCCGTGCTCGGCCTCGTCGTCACGGACACGCTGTACACCACCCACCCCGACCTGCCCGAAGGCCAACTGGCCAAGCTGCGGGCCGCGGTGGTCAATTCTCGTGCGCTGGCGGAGGTCGGTCGCGGTCTGGAACTCGGCTCCTTCATCCGGCTCGGCCGGGGCGAAGAGGGCACGGGTGGCCGGGACAAGGCGTCCATCCTCGCCGACACCCTTGAAGCGGTGATCGGCGCGGTCTATCTCGATCAGGGCCTCGACGCGGCCTCCGAACTGGTGCACCGCCTGTTCGACCCGCTCATCGAGAAGTCCTCGAACCTCGGTGCCGGCCTGGACTGGAAGACCAGTCTCCAGGAGCTCACCGCGACCGAAGGACTCGGTGTCCCCGAGTACCTGGTCACGGAGACCGGCCCCGATCACGAGAAGACCTTCACTGCTGCCGCCCGCGTCGGAGGCGTCTCGTACGGCACCGGCACCGGCCGCAGCAAGAAGGAGGCGGAGCAGCAGGCCGCCGAGTCCGCCTGGCGGTCCATCCGGGCCGACGCGGACGAGCGGGCCAAGAAGGCGAAGGAGGCGGCCGAACAGGCCGTCGAGGTCGTCGTCGAGGCCGCTGAGCAGCCTGCCGAGGAGAGCGCCGGCCCGTCGTCGGCGTCCGCCTGACCGAACAGCGCGACCCGAGCGCCCGTCCCCGAGTGGGGCGGGCGCTCGGCTCATTCACCCGTGACCAGCAGGGGATGCCATGCCCGAGTTGCCCGAGGTCGAGGTCGTCCGGCGGGGTCTGGAGCGGTGGGTCGCCCAGCGCACCGTCAGCGACACCGAGGTACTGCATCCGCGTGCGGTACGACGCCATGTCGCCGGCGCCGACGACTTCGCGCACCGGCTCAAGGGGCATCGCATCGGCACCCCGAGCCGCCGCGGCAAGTACCTGTGGCTGCCGTTGGAGGAAACTCACCAGGCGGTGCTGGCCCACCTCGGGATGAGCGGTCAACTCCTCGTCCAGCAGCACGAGTTCCCCGACGAGAAGCACCTGCGCATCCGGGTCCGGTTCGCCGACACGCTCGGTACGGAACTCCGCTTCGTCGACCAACGCACCTTCGGCGGGCTGTCGTTGCACGACACCACCCCGGACGGGCTGCCGGACGTCATCGCGCACATCGCACGTGACCCCCTGGACCCCTTGTTCGACGACGAGTTGTTCCACCAGGCGCTGCGCCGCAAGCGCACGACCATCAAACGGGCCCTGCTCGACCAGTCGTTGATCAGCGGAGTCGGCAACATCTATGCGGACGAGGCCCTTTGGCGGGCCCGCGTCCACTACGAACGCCCGACCGCGACCTTCACCCGCCCGCGCACCGCCGAACTCCTGGGCCACGCACGGGATGTGATGACCGCGGCCCTCGACGTGGGCGGCACCAGCTTCGACAGCCTGTACGTCAACGTGAACGGCGAGTCGGGCTACTTCGACCGCTCGCTCGACGCGTACGGCCGCGAGGGTCTGCCGTGCCGCCGCTGCGGTACGCCGATGAAGCGGCAGGCGTGGATGAACCGGTCGAGCTACTTCTGCCCCAAGTGCCAGAAGCCACCGCGCGGTTAGCGCCGCACAGCGTCTCAGAGACCGTCGCGTGTCGCGTCGTAGCGTGTGCGGGCCGCCAGGACGTCGTCCATGCGGCCTTCGACGAAGTCGACGAGTCCCATCAGGCGCTCGGCGACGCCGTGGCCGAGCGGGGTCAGTTCGTAGTCCACGCGGGGCGGGTTCGTCGGCTGGGCGTCGCGCAGCACCAGGCCGTCGCGCTCCAGCTGGTGCAGGGTCTGGGAGAGCATCTTCTCGCTCACGCCGTCGACGCGCCGCCGCAGCTCGTTGAAGCGCAGCGAGCCCTCGTGCAGCGCGCACAGGGTGAGTCCGCCCCAGCGGCCCGTGACGTGCTCCAGGGTGCCTCGGGAGGGACAGGCCTTCGCGAAGACGCTGTACGGGAAGTTCTGCTCCTCCGTACGCTCCTGGGTGGTGTCCATTTCTTCAGCGTACGCGAACGCAGCGCTAACCAGAAGGGAGCACTAACCGTTGGTTAGCGCTCCCTGTCCTGGCCGGTCGGACTAGTACCCGAAGTCCTGCGTCCACCACGGACCACCGGTGCCCATGTGCACACCGACGCCCAGGGTCTTGAAGTCGCAGTTCAGGATGTTGGCCTTGTGGCCGGGGCTGTTCATCCAGGCGTCCATGACCGCGGCGGCGTCCGCCTGGCCGCGGGCGATGTTCTCGCCGCCGAGGTTGGTGATGCCGAGCTTCTCCGCCCGGTCCCAAGGGGTGGCCCCGCTGGGGTCGGTGTGGTCGAAGAAGTCCTCGTCGGCCATCTGCTGGCTGAAGTTCTCGGCCAGCGTGGTGAGCGAGCTGTTGGCGGCCACCGGGGTGCAGCCGGCGATCGCCCGCTGCTCGTTGACGAGCTTGAGCACCTCGGCCTCGGCGGCGGCCTCCGCGGAGACCGTCACCGGCGCGTCGGCGGACTGCGTGGGCGCCGGAGTGGTGGGCTTCGCCGAGGGAGCCTTGGTCGTCGGCTCCTCGGTCGGGGTGGCCGCAGGCTTCTTCGCCGGTGCCTTGGTGGCGGGAGCCGTGGCGGACTTGGACGGAGCCGCCGACGGGGAGGCCGCGCGGTTCGCGTCACGGCTCGTGGACGAGCCGGAGTCACGGGACTCCGCGCTTCCGGAGGTGCCGCCCTGCTCGGTCGCCGAGTTGGACGGCGAGCCGGCGGCCTGCACCTTGTCGCTGTTGTTGCCGCCGCCGAGCTTGTAGTTGTCCAGCCCCGGCATGGCACCCGCGGCAACCGCGACCGTGCCGATGGCGACGGCCGCGGAGACCCCGAGCAGGCCCGTCTTGACCGGCGTCGCGCTCTTGCGCTTACGGCGGCGGCCACGGCCCGGGCGTGAACCGTCACCCCGGGAGGAGGCGCCGGCCGCCTCGGGGAAGACCACGGCGTAGTCCTCCTCGCTGGCGAAGAGGTAGGCCTCGCTCTTCAGCCGGGTGTCGGCCTTCAGGCGGGACTCGGCCCGCAATCGGGCCTCGGACTTCGGAGGTGCCTCGTGGTGCGCCTGAGGCTGGTGACTCGTGTGAGCCTGGTGGTTCGGGTGGAACTCGGCGGGGCGCTCCGGGTGCAGGTAGGGAGCCATGCCGATCGTGGAGCCGTCCGCCGGGTTCCAGTCGAAGCGGTCGTTCCGGTCGGAGCGGTCGTTCCAGTCGTACGAGTCGTGCGGGTCGTAGCCGCTCGTGTATGAGCCGTGCGTCTCTGTGACCCCCGTGGCGCGGCTCGTGGCGGCGCGGCCGGCGGCGGAGCGTCGGTGGCGTCCCATGTCCTTGCCTTTCGTCCTTGCGGTCAACTCGTCCGTGCGGTGACCCAGCTCACTCGATCGAGTGAGTTTCATATGAGATTCATTGGGGCGGACGGTACCGCATGGCGGGTGGGGAGCAAGTGCCCGGAGAGACATTGGCCGGTTAGGTTGCAGCCATGAGCGAGGATGTGCGGTTGGTCGCCTGGGTGCGAGGGCGTGTGCAAGGTGTGGGTTTTCGGTGGTTTACCCGTGCCAAGGCTCTGGAGATCGGGGGCCTGAGTGGTTTTGCTCTCAATTTGGGCGACGGACGCGTGCAAGTGGTCGCGGAGGGATCGCGCGAGGGCTGCGAAGGACTCCTCGGCTGGCTCCAGGGGCACGACACGCCCGGGCGCGTGGAGGGCGTCACCGAGATCTGGGACACACCTCGCGGCGGCTACGACGGCTTCGCGATCCGCTGAGCACATTCTGCGAAAAGGTGTAAAGCGGCCCTGACGGAAGCGGAGGGACATGCCACCTGCACCTGCCCACAGCAGAAAGAGCCTGGTGGTTGCCAAGAACGACTCGCTCTGGCAGGCTCCGCACCTAAGGATGATCGCCAGTCCCGTCAGGCCCCGCAGGAGCCGTAGCGCCGCCCGGTCAGGGCCGCGCACCCCCGGGTCGCCGCCAATACGGGGCGTGATCGTGTTGACCGTCAAACATTTTGGTGAGACGCTGAAAACCCCGCGCACCTTAGCTGTTTGGCATGGAAGAACAGCAGAGAAACCCTCGAGTGTGTCAAGCATCGCGGGTGCGATTCCCTCACGACCCACACCGCTTCGGTCGGTCACTCAGTGTGGAGGACCATCCATCATGGCAAAGGCGCTTCTCGGTTACGTCGGCGGCTCCGACCCGCGACTCCTCGCCGAGATGCGACGGCTCCAGCAGCGCGTCCAGGACCTGGAATCCGAGCTCGTACGGATCCAGGAAGAGAACGACGCGCTGACGGCTGCCGCAACTCACGATTCGCTTCTCGAGCTCGACGCACGCCAGGCGGAGCCCGCGCTCACCTGATCACTGCACCGCATCATGACAAGCAGTGGTTGGGCGGCCTGCATCAACCGCTAAGTTGTCAGAGTTTGCAAGGGACGCTTCGGCGTCCCTTCTTTCTTTCCCCCGCAAGCCTCCACCCTCTTTAACGTTTGGTGTGCCCTGCACGTTCAAGGGCGAAACCGCGGGGAACCGGACGTTCATGGAGAGAGCGAGCAGCGGAAGGTAGAGTCCAGCGCCGTGCACCTCAAGGCCCTGACCCTGCGCGGGTTCAAGTCGTTCGCCTCGGCGACCACGCTCCGGTTCGAGCCGGGGATCACGTGCGTCGTCGGTCCGAACGGCTCGGGCAAGTCCAATGTCGTGGACGCGCTCAGCTGGGTCATGGGCGAACAGGGCGCCAAGTCGCTGCGCGGCGGCAAGATGGAGGACGTCATCTTCGCCGGCACCACCGGCCGCCCCCCGCTGGGCCGCGCCGAGGTGTCCCTGACCATCGACAACTCCGACGGGGCGCTGCCCATCGAGTACGCCGAGGTCACCATCACGCGGATCATGTTCCGCAACGGCGGCAGCGAGTACCAGATCAACGGCGACACATGTCGCCTCCTCGACATCCAGGAACTCCTCTCCGACTCCGGCATCGGCCGCGAGATGCACGTCATCGTCGGCCAGGGCCAGCTCGACTCCGTCCTGCACGCCGACCCCATGGGCCGCCGCGCCTTCATCGAGGAAGCGGCCGGCGTCCTCAAGCACCGCAAGCGCAAGGAGAAGGCGCTGCGGAAACTGGACGCGATGCAGGCCAACCTCGCGCGCGTGCAGGACCTCACGGACGAACTCCGGCGCCAGCTCAAGCCCTTGGGCCGCCAGGCGGCGGTCGCGCGCAGGGCCGCCGTAATCCAGGCGGACCTCCGCGACGCCCGCCTCCGCCTGCTCGCCGACGATCTCGTACGGCTCCGCCAGGCGCTGAACACCGAGATCGCCGACGAGGCCGCGCTGAAGGAACGCAAGGAAGCCGCCGAACTGGAGCTGCGCAAGGCGCTCCAGCGCGAAGGGCTCCTGGAGGACGAGGTACGGCAGCTCACCCCGCGACTCCAGCGCGCCCAGCAGACCTGGTACGAGCTGTCCCAGCTGGCCGAGCGGGTACGCGGCACGATCTCACTGGCCGACGCCCGCGTGAAGAGCGCGACCTCGGCGCCGCCCGAGGAAAGACGGGGGCGCGACCCCGAGGACATGGAGCGCGAGGCCGCCCGGATCCGCGAGCAGGAGGCCGAGTTGGAAGCGGCCCTGGAGGCGGCCGAGCACGCCCTGGAGGACACGGTCGCCCACCGCTCCGATCTGGAGCGTGAACTCACCGCCGAGGAACGGCGGTTGAAGGACCTGGCGCGCTCCATCGCCGACCGCCGCGAGGGCCTCGCCCGGCTCAACGGCCAGGTCAACGCGGCCCGTTCGCGCGCCGCCTCCGCCCAGGCGGAGATCGACCGCCTCGCCTCCGCCCGCGACGAGGCCCAGGAACGGGCAACGGCCGCACAGGAGGAGTACGAGACACTCCAGGCCGAGGTCGACGGCCTCGACGCGGGAGACGAGGAACTCTCCGAGCAGCACAGGGCGGCCCGGGCCGCACTGTCGGAGGCGGAAGCCGCCCAGTCCGCCGCCCGCGAGGCGTCCACAGCCGCAGAACGCCAACGCGCCGCCACCCAGGCCCGCCGCGACGCACTGGCACTGGGCCTACGGCGGAAGGACGGCACGGGGATACTGCTCGGCGCCCGGGACCGCCTCACGGGCCTGCTGGGCCCGGCGGCGGAACTGCTGACGGTGACCCCGGGCCATGAGGTGGCGCTCGCCGCCGCCTTCGGCGCGGCGGCGGACGCGATCGCCGTGACGACACCGTCCTCGGCGGCCGACGCGATCAGACTGCTGCGCAAACAGGACGGCGGCAGGGCAGCGCTGTTGCTGGCAGGGGGCGTTGACCATTCGACGCCGACCACTGAGGCGCCCTGTAGGGGCGCGGGGAACGGCGCGACCAGCCACGACGCACCCGCAGCCGCCCAGCAACCCTTCGCGGCAGATCTCGTCCGCGCCCCCGCAGACCTCATGCCCGCAGTCCGCCGCCTCCTTCACAACATCGTCGTCGTGGACACCCTCGAAGACGCCGAGCAACTCGTATATACGCACCCGGAGTTGACAGCGGTAACCGCCGAAGGCGACCTCCTCGGCGCCCACTTCGCCCACGGTGGCTCCGCCGGCGCCCCCAGCCTCCTCGAAGTCCAGGCCTCCGTGGACGAAGCCGCCGCCGAACTGGAAGAACTGGCCGTCCGCTGCGAGGAGTTGACCGGCGCCCAGCAGTCCGCAGCCGAGCGCCGCAAGGAATGCGCCGCGCTGGTAGAGGAGTTGGGGGAGCGGCGGCGGGTCGCAGAGCGCGAGAAGTCGGCCGTAGCGCAGCAGTTGGGACGGCTGGCCGGGCAGGCGCGTGGGGCCGCGGGTGAGGCGGAACGGTCCGCCGCTGCTGCCGCACGGGCGCAGGACGCGCTCGACAAGGCGGTGGAAGAGGCTGAAGTGCTGGCTGAACGGCTGGCTGTGGCCGAGGAGTTGCCGGTTGAGGAGGAGCCCGATACCTCCGTGCGGGATCGGCTTGCCGCTGATGGGGCCAACGCCCGGCAGACCGAGATGGAGGCGCGGCTTCAGGTCCGTACGCACGAGGAGCGGGTCAAGGGGCTTGCCGGGCGGGCCGATTCGCTGGACCGGGGAGCCCGCGCGGAGCGTGAGGCGCGGGCGCGGGCGGAGCAGCGGCTCGCGCGGCTGCGGCATGAGGCCGCTGTGGCGGAGGCCGTTGCCTTCGGGGCGCGGCAACTGCTTGCCCATGTCGAGGTGTCCCTCGGCCGTGCGGACGCGGAGCGCACCGCCGCCGATGCCGCCAAGGCACGGCGGGAACAGGAGCTGACCGCCGCCCGTAATCAGGGGCGTGACCTCAAGGGCGAGCTCGACAAGCTGACGGATTCGGTGCACCGGGGTGAGGTGCTCGGTGCCGAGAAGCGGATGCGGATCGAGCAGTTGGAGACCAAGGCGCTGGAGGAGTTGGGGGTGGAGCCTGCGGGGCTGATCGAGGAGTACGGGCCGCATCAGCTCGTGCCGCCCTCGCTCGCCGCCGAGGGCGAGGTGCTGCCGGAGGACCCGGAGGACCCGCGCAACCAGCCCCGTACGTTCCACCGTGCCGAGCAGGAGAAGCGGCTCAAGTCGGCCGAACGGGCCTACCAGCAGCTGGGAAAGGTGAACCCCCTCGCGCTGGAGGAGTTCGCGGCGCTGGAGGAGCGGCACAAGTTCCTCAGCGAGCAGTTGGAGGACCTGAAGAAGACCCGTGCCGACCTGCTTCAAGTGGTGAAGGAGGTCGACGAGCGCGTCGAGCAGGTCTTCACCGAGGCGTACCGGGACACGGCCCTCCAGTTCGAGGGTGTCTTCAGCCGGCTGTTCCCGGGTGGCGAGGGACGGCTGATCCTGACCGATCCCGACAACATGCTGACCACGGGTGTCGATGTGGAGGCCCGTCCGCCGGGCAAGAAGGTCAAGCGGCTCTCCCTGCTCTCCGGCGGGGAGCGGTCTCTCACCGCGGTGGCGCTGCTGGTGTCGATCTTCAAGGCGCGGCCCAGCCCGTTCTATGTGATGGACGAGGTCGAGGCGGCGCTCGACGACACCAACCTGCAGCGGCTGATCCGGATCATGCAGGAGCTGCAGGAGGCCTCGCAGCTGATCGTGATCACTCACCAGAAACGCACGATGGAGGTCGCCGACGCGTTGTACGGCGTCTCCATGCAGGGCGACGGGGTCTCGAAGGTCATCTCCCAGCGCCTTCGCTAGACCTCCATGGGCCTCCATGAACTTCCATCAAGTGTTCAAGTCTTGAATGCATTGCCGTCACCTGCGGCTATCTGTGGCGTCGAAGCTCACAAGAGACCCCCTGTTGACTTCGAAACTTGAAGGCATAGTCTCTTCAGCGTTGCTTTTACCTTCAGGTGGTGGGCGGCGGGAAGCTGTGCGCCACTGGAAGGGTCGCCCCCCGCACCCCGGCAGCGACGCCGGTGGCCTCAGGAGTTACACGTGACCAGCACTGCGCAGGCACCTCAGTCAGGAGCCGGGTCGTCGGCTCATCCCGAACATCTCGGGCACGTCATCTTCATCGCGGCGGCGGCCGCGATGGGCGGCTTCCTCTTCGGCTACGACAGTTCCGTGATCAACGGTGCCGTCGAGGCGATCCGCAGTCGCTACGACATCGGCTCGGCGGCCCTCGCCCAGGTCATCGCGATCGCCCTGATCGGCTGTGCGATCGGTGCCGCGACCGCCGGGCGCATCGCCGACCGTATCGGCCGTATCCGCTGTATGCAGATCTCCGCGGTGATGTTCACGATCAGCGCCGTCGGTTCGGCGCTGCCCTTCGCGCTGTGGGACCTCGCCTTCTGGCGGATCATCGGCGGCTTCGCCATCGGCATGGCCTCGGTCATCGGCCCCGCCTACATCGCCGAGGTCTCCCCGCCCGCCTACCGGGGCCGCCTCGGCTCCTTCCAGCAGGCCGCGATCGTCATCGGCATCGCGATCTCGCAGCTGGTCAACTGGGCGCTGCTGAACGCCGCCGGCGGCGACCAGCGCGGCAAGCTCATGGGCATCGAGGCCTGGCAGGTCATGCTCGGCGTCATGGTGATCCCGGCCGTTCTCTACGGCCTGCTCTCCTTCGCGATCCCCGAGTCCCCGCGCTTCCTGATCTCCGTGGGCAAGCTGGACCGCGCCCACGAGGTGCTGCGTGAGGTCGAGGGCGACGCCCTCGACCTGGACGCCCGCGTCGCCGAGATCGAGCACGCGATGAAGAGCGAGCACAAGTCGACGTTCAAGGACCTGCTCGGCGGTGGTGGCTTCTTCTTCAAGCCGATCGTCTGGGTCGGTATCGGCCTCTCGGCCTTCCAGCAGCTCGTCGGCATCAACGTCGCGTTCTACTACTCCTCGACGCTGTGGCAGTCGGTCGGCGTCGACCCCACGGAGTCGTTCTTCTACTCCTTCACGACGTCGATCGTGAACATCATCGGCACCGTGATCGCCATGATCTTCGTGGACCGCATCGGCCGCAAGCCGCTGGCTCTCATCGGTTCGGTCGGCATGGTCGTCGGTCTCGCGCTGGAGGCCTGGGCCTTCTCCTACCACCTCGTCGACGGCAAGCTGCCCTCCGCGCAGGGCTGGACCGCGCTGATCGCGGCCCACGTCTTCGTCCTCTTCTTCGCCCTGTCCTGGGGTGTCGTGGTCTGGGTCTTCCTCGGCGAGATGTTCCCGAACAAGATCCGCGCCGCCGCCCTCGGTGTCGCCGCCTCCGCGCAGTGGATCGCCAACTGGGCCATCACCGCGAGCTTCCCGTCGCTGGCCGACTGGAACCTCTCCGCGACCTATGTGATCTACACGGTCTTCGCCGCGCTCTCCATCCCGTTCGTCCTGAAGTTCGTGAAGGAGACGAAGGGCAAGAAGCTGGAGGACATGGGCTGACCGGCCCTCCCACAAGCTCGGGGAGGCGGGCTCCATCCCCCGCCGCCCGTCTCCCCGAAACCCTGTTTCACCAGATGAGGACGCCGCCGCCGATCTTCCGGGCGCGCAGGGCGGCCGACTCGATGTTGTCGAGGCGGCTCCCGACCAGGTCGGGAGTCTCTCCCACGGCCGCGGCGACGGCTTCGAGATGCGCCCGCAGCAGCGCGACCTCCCGCAGGAACTCCGGCACGTCCGCGGCCTCGACGTACAGGTCGCTGGAGGCCAGCACGGGAAGATACGTGGCACCGAGCGCGCGTACGGTCGGCGAACCCCACACGGTCTCGCGCCAGTTCTCGAAGCCGGCCGAGTCGTTGCACCCCTCCGGAACGTCGAGCACGTTCCACTGGCCGTCCGCGTCACGCAGGAACACATCCACTGCCAAGGTCATGACCGCAGTGGACCACCGGTGGACCGGCCGGTCCACCGGTTACGGGTAAGAGTCACTCCGTGCTCACTCCCCGAGCCCCGGCAGCACCCGCTCCGCGAACAGCCGCAGGCTGCGCCAGCCCTCCTCCACCGGCATCCCGCCCGCCAGCGGATGCAGTACGAGGTTGTCGAGGCCCAGCGCCACGCACTCGTCCGGCGTGAGGATGCGGTACACGCCCTCCGCGCGCAGCTCGGCCACGGTGGTGGCCCCCGACTTCACCGCCGAGCGGATCTCCCCGGACTGCCAGGAGGCGTAGGTCCGAGCCTCGTGCAGGAAGTGCGCGCCGTACTCGGTCCAGGCCCGGTCCGGGTCCTCGGCGATGTGCAGCAGCGGGGTCTCCGCGCCCGGCATCATGGTCCAGCCCTCGGTGCCGTACTCGACGAGCCGGTCCTTGTAGTAGGCCTCCAGGTCGGGCAGATGCGCGCTGGGGAAGAACGGCAGGCCGAGCCGGGCGGCCCGGCGCGCGGCGGCCTTGGACGAGCCGCCGACCAGCAGCAGGGGGTGCGGGTCGGAGAAGGGGCGCGGGGTGACCCGTACGGTACGGCCCCGGTACTCGAACTCCTCGCCGGACCACGCCTTCAGGACCGTCTCCAGCAACTCGTCCTGGAGCTTGCCGCGTTGCTTCCACTCCACGTCGAACTGGGCGTATTCCTCCGGGCGGTAGCCGATCCCGGCGACGGTCACCAGCCGGCCGCCGCTCAACAGGTCCAGTACGGCGATGTCTTCGGCCAGCCGGAGCGGGTCGTGCAGCGGGCCGATGACCGCGGAGACGGTCACCGCGATGTGCCGGGTGGCGCCGAAGACCGCGCCCGCGAAGGCGAACGGCGACGGCATCCAGTTGTTGGCGACGCCGTGGTGCTCCTCCGTCTGCACGGTGGTGATCCCGTGCTCGTCGGCGTACCTGGTCATCTCCAGGGCGGCCCGGTAGCGGGCGCTCAGCGAGGCGGGGGTGGCGCCGGGTTCGACGAGGTTGAAGCGGACGACCGAGACGGGCATGGGAGGTCCCCCTTCCGTGTGTGGTGGGGGACGTTAGCTGACGGTATGTCAGATGGCCATGGCCATGACTACAGCGGTTCGAGGCCGGGCGAAGGTGACGGCGACGACCCGGCCGCGTGCCCGCGCTGGGCCCCGGCGAGGCCCATGGCTGATACTGGGTGGGTTATGGAAACCGTCATCCTTGCTGTAGTCATCGCCGTGGTCGTGCTCGGTGCGCTCGGCGGGCTCGTCGTCGGCAGCCGGCGCAAGAAGCCGCTGCCCCCGCCGCCCACCTCCGTGCCCGACATCACCGCCCCGCCGGCCGAGCCGCACATCGGCGACGAGGCCGAGACGCCGCGCGACGAAGCGCGCCGGACCATAGAGGAGGTGGATCTTCCGGACGGTTCGGCCCCGGTCGCCGTCGAGGAACCCCCCGTACTGGAGGTCCCCGAGCCGACCGCCGGACGGCTCGTCCGGCTGCGCGCCCGGCTCTCCCGCTCGCAGAACGCGCTCGGCCAGGGGCTGCTCACGCTCCTGTCCCGCGAGCACCTCGACGAGGACACCTGGGAGGAGATCGAGGACACCCTCCTCACCGCCGACGTCGGCGTCGCGCCCACCCAGGAACTGGTCGACGCGCTGCGCGAGCGCGTGAAGGTGCTCGGCACCCGGACCCCGCAGGAGCTGCGCGCGCTGCTCCGCGAGGAACTGCTCAAGCTGGTCGGCACCGACATCGACCGCACGGTGAAGACCGAGCCCGAGGACCGCAAGCCCGGCATCGTGATGGTCGTCGGGGTCAACGGCACCGGCAAGACCACCACCACCGGCAAGCTCGCCCGCGTGCTCGTGGCCGACGGCCGGACCGTCGTGCTCGGCGCCGCCGACACGTTCCGGGCCGCCGCCGCGGATCAGCTCCAGACCTGGGGCGAGCGGGTCGGTGCGCACACCGTGCGCGGGCCCGAGGCCGGGGATCCCGCCTCCGTCGCGTTCGACGCGGTGAAGGAGGGCAAGGAGCTGGGGGTCGACGTCGTCCTCATCGACACGGCCGGGCGGCTGCACACGAAGACCGGGCTCATGGATGAGCTCGGCAAGGTCAAGCGGGTCGTGGAGAAGCATGCGCCGCTGGACGAGATCCTGCTCGTGCTCGATGCGACGACCGGGCAGAACGGGTTGGTGCAGGCGCGGGTCTTTGCCGAGGTCGTCGACATCACCGGGATCGTTCTGACGAAGCTGGACGGGACGGCCAAGGGCGGCATCGTGATCGCCGTGCAGCGTGAACTGGGTGTGCCGGTGAAGCTGATTGGCCTTGGAGAGGGCGCGGATGATCTGGCGCCGTTCGATGCGGAGGCGTTTGTTGACGCCCTTATCGGCGACTGACGTTCCGTGGGTTCGGTGGGTTTTCGACTGCCGGCCGGTGGGGGCTGGTCGCGCAGTTCCCCGCGCCCCTGAAGGGGCGCTCGACTTGCCCCCCATTGACGAAGTGCCCTTCTCCAGCTTGGAGAAGGGCACTTCGTCGTTCTACGACCTATGCGCGCGACCTGTGTGCCACGTACGCCAGCGTGCCCAGCAACAGGCGTGCCGCCGGGGGCTTTGTCGCTGAGTCCAACGCGGGGGAGCGGAGCCAGCGGACCGGGCCCAGGCCGCCCCTGTCGGAGGGCGGGGCGGTGATGTGGGTGCCGGGGCCCAGGCCGCGGAGGTCGAGGGAGGTGGGGTCGTCCCAGCCCATGCGGTAGAGCAGGGAGGGGAGTTCGGCGGCTGCGCCGGGGGCGACGAAGAAGTGGGCGCGGTGGTCGGGGGTCGCCGCGACCGGGCCGAGCGGGAGGCCCATCCGCTCCAGGCGGGCCAGTGCGCGTCGGCCCGCGGGCTCGGCCACCTCGATGACGTCGAAGGCGCGGCCCACCGGCAGCATCACCGACGCGCCCGGCAACTCGGCCCAGGCCTCGGTGACTTCGTCGAGGGTCGCGCCGGCCCGCACCTCGGGTGCGAAGGCCAGCGGATGCGCGCCCGGCGCGGTGCACTTGGTGTCGCCGCAGGAACACGCGCCGCCCGCGGCCCGCGCGCCCGCGACCACGTCCCAGCCCCACAGCCCGGTGAACTCGGCCACGGCCGTGCACTCCGAGGTGCGGCCGCGGCGGCGCGTGCCGGACCGGATGTCGCGGATACCCCGGCTGCTGCCGATCGTGAAGCCCATGCCCCCTCCAACGGGTCCGACGCACCGGTGGTTACGAGGCGGATGCGGATCGTCACTCTGCGTCCACGCCTACCCGGTGCCGCTGGGTCCAGGCGGCGCCCAGGAGCATCCAGGGGGGTGTGTTGGGCGGCACGCGCCCCTGCGTGCACCGCTGCGCCCACCTCCGGCCGTCCTATGTCAAGTGAATCGCGTGCGGGCAACCGTAGGTTCATTCGAAGGGGTGGCGAATGGTGGCGTTTCCGGGATCGCCGTGGCTGGACGGGTGATCGTAGGATTACTTTGAGTGCACAAGCCCTCGGGGCACATGCACTCGTGGGTATGCCGGAGGCAACTCGTCATCTCGTTCGAAGGGTGACAAGTGCGGGACGGGAAGCCGTATTTACCGGCATTCTGATAGGGCTTGGCGCACAGCGGCGACAAGTGGTTCCAGGGATGGGGGCGTTCCAGTGGGCGGCAACGGCGGAGGCGGGACGACCGCGGCCAGTACGGACAAGCGCCCCAATGAGCTGCTCGGCTCGTGGTTCGTGCGCAGCGGCTGGTCCAAGGGCGAGCTGGCGCGCCAAGTGAACCGCCGGGCGCGCCAGTTGGGTGCCAGCCACATCTCCACGGACACCTCCCGCGTGCGCCGCTGGCTGGACGGCGAGAACCCGCGCGAGCCGATCCCCAGGATCCTCTCGGAGCTGTTCTCCGAGCGCTTCGGCTGTGTCGTCTCGGTCGAGGACCTGGGCCTGCGCGCCGCCCGCCAGGCACCGTCCGTGTCCGGCGTCGACCTGCCCTGGACGGCCCCGCAGACGGTGGCGCTGCTCAGCGAGTTCTCGCGCAGCGACCTCATGCTGGCGCGGCGCGGCTTCCTCGGAACCTCGCTGGCCCTGTCCGCGGGGCCGTCCCTCATCGAGCCCATGCAGCGCTGGCTGGTCCCCGGCCCCTCGGCCCTCCCGCCGGAGCCCGAGCCGGCGGGTTCCTCCCGGCACATCGGGCGGCTCTCCAAGCCGGAGCTGGAGCTGCTGGAGTCCACCACGGCGATGTTCCGCAAGTGGGACGCCCAGTGCGGCGGCGGCCTGCGCCGCAAGGCGGTCGTGGGGCAGCTGCACGAGGTGACCGACCTCCTCCAGGAGCCCCAACCCGAGGCCACCACCCGCAAGTTGTTCAAGGTCGCCGGCGAACTGGCCGAGCTGGCGGGCTGGATGTCGTACGACGTGGGCCTCCAGCCCACCGCGCAGAAGTACTTCGTGCTCGCGCTGCACGCCGCGAAGGAGGCGGGCGACAAGCCGCTCGGCTCGTACGTGCTGTCCAGCATGAGCCGCCAGATGATCCACCTCGGCCGGCCCGACGACGCGCTGGAGCTCATCCACCTCGCGCAGTACGGCAGCCGGGACTGCGCGAGCCCGCGCACCCAGTCGATGCTGTATGCGATGGAGGCCCGCGCATACGCCAACATGGGGCAGCCCGGGAAGTGCAAGCGGGCCGTCCGGATGGCCGAGGACACCTTCGCCGACGTACACGAATGGGACGATCCGGACCCGGACTGGATCCGCTTCTTCTCCGAGGCCGAGCTGTACGGCGAGAACTCGCACTCCTATCGCGACCTCGCCTACGTCGCCGGCCGCAGCCCCGCCTACGCCTCGCTGGCCGAGCCCGTCATGCAGCGGGCGGTGGACCTCTTCGCCAAGGACGACGACCACAAGCGGTCGTACGCACTCAACCTCATCGGCATGGCCACCGTGCACCTCCTGCAGCGCGAACCCGAACAGAGCGCGGTGCTCGCGGCCGAGGCGATGACCGTCGCCAAGAAGGTGCGCTCCGAGCGCGTGAACACTCGTATCCGAAAGACGATCGACACGGCGGTCCGCGACTTCGGCGAACTGGCCGAAGTCATAGACCTCACCGACCGGCTCGCCATCGAGCTCCCCGAGACCGCCGAGGCGGTCTGACCACCCCAGGCCCCGGCCGCGGCCGGCCTTCCCGAACCGCCCGACTCGGCTCCCCCATGCCAGGTCATCGGAAGGCCGACCGCGGCCGGTTTCATGTACGTCCGCCGACCGGGCGGCGCGGGTACGCCAGGTGCGGGCCGGGTGGTCGGAGGACCGTCCGGCCCTTTGTGACTCGTATTCGAAAGACCGTCCGCGGAGCGGTGCGCGGTGCCGGTGGTCCGGCCGGAATCGTAGGTCTCGCCCGGAGGTTCCCGACGGGGCCGCGGGAGTGCGCCGAAGGGGCCCGGACCCCATGCCCCGGCGCCCCCGCGCCCGCCGCCGGAAGTCCGGCCGCGGCCGGTTTCCCGCCGCCGGGGAAGGTTGCGCGACGATAACGATCGCCCGGCCGGAGATCCGGCAGTTCATCGACGCGTAACACGCACGGCGCCTTCGTCACCCCGGCGAAACAACGTGGGGCTTCGACCGAAACCGCGCTGCGCCAATCTCATGGCGCATAACCGGACCCCCCGCCTTGACCGGACCGCATCCAGGCTTCGCCCGCACGGGGCCGTACAACCGACGAGGAGACGCCGATGGCATCAGCCGCCATCACGCTTGCCGCGGAGGCACCCAAACTGTCCTCCGCGAACACAGGCTTCATGCTCATCTGTTCCGCCCTGGTGTTGCTCATGACACCGGGACTCGCCTTCTTCTACGGAGGCATGGTCCGCGTCAAGAGCACCCTGAACATGCTGATGATGAGCTTCATCAGCATCGGGATCGTCACCATCCTGTGGGTGCTCTACGGCTTCTCGCTCGCCTTCGGTTCGAGTAACGGCTTCATCGGCTACGACTCCCACTGGCTGGGCATGAGCGACGTCGGACTGACGGACCTCTGGCCCGGATACACCATCCCGATCTTCGTCTTCATGGTCTTCCAGATGATGTTCGCCGTCATCACCCCGGCCCTGATAAGCGGTGCCATCGCCGACCGCGTGAAGTTCTCGGCCTGGGCGCTCTTCGTCGCCCTGTGGCTGACCGTCGTCTACGTCCCCGTCGCCCACTGGGTATGGGGCGCCGACGGCTGGGCCTTCAAGCTCGGTGTGATCGACTTCGCCGGTGGTACCGCGGTCCACATCAACGCCGGTGCCGGCGCCCTCGGCGTCATCCTCGTCATCGGCAAGCGCGTCGGCTTCAAGCGTGACCCCATGCGTCCGCACAGCCTTCCCCTGGTCATGCTCGGCTGCGGTCTGCTGTGGTTCGGCTGGTTCGGCTTCAACGCCGGTTCGTGGCTCGGCAACGACGACGGCGTCGGCGCGCTGATGTTCGTCAACACGCAGGTCGCCACCGCCGCCGCCATGCTCGCCTGGCTCGCCTACGAGAAGATCCGCCACGGCGCGTTCACCACGCTGGGCGCGGCCTCGGGTGCCGTCGCCGGTCTGGTCGCCATCACCCCGTCCGGTGGTGCGGTCTCCCCGCTGGGCGCGATCGCCGTCGGCGCCATCGCCGGTGTCGGCTGTGCCGCGGCCGTCGGCCTGAAGTACAGGTTCAACATCGACGACTCCCTCGACGTCGTCGGTGTCCACATGGTCGGCGGTATCCTCGGCTCCCTGCTGATCGGCTTCTTCGCCACCGGCAAGGGCCAGTCCGCCGCGACCGGTGTCTTCTACGGCGACCACTCCTTCACCCAGCTGTGGAAGCAGTTCGCCGGTGTCGGCGCGGTCCTCGGCTACTCCCTGGTCGCCTCCGCGGTCCTCGCCTTCCTCATCGACAAGACCATCGGTATGCGGGTCACCGAGGACGAAGAGGTCGCGGGTATCGACCAGGCCGAGCACGCCGAGACGGCATACGACTTCAGCGGCGCCGGCGGCGGCCTCGGCGGCAGCTCTCTCGCCACCGCCACGGAGACGAAGAAGGTGGACGCATGAAGCTCATCACCGCCGTCGTGAAGCCCCACCGGCTCGACGAGATCAAGGAAGCCCTCCAGGCCTTCGGGGTCCACGGTCTGACGGTCACCGAGGCGAGCGGCTACGGTCGTCAGCGGGGACACACCGAGGTCTACCGGGGCGCCGAGTACACGGTCGACCTGGTCCCCAAGATCCGCATCGAGGTGCTGGCCGAGGACGACGACGCCGAGCAGCTGATCGACGTCATCGTCAAGGCCGCCCGCACCGGCAAGATCGGTGACGGCAAGGTCTGGTCCCTCCCGGTCGAGACGGCCGTCCGGGTCAGGACCGGCGAGCGCGGACCGGACGCGCTCTAAAAAGAAACAGAACAGGAGTCGCTGGGTGACGAGTACGGACGTGCGCAAGGATGCAGAGGACTCCGGACCCAGCGGCTACGCGGCGGCCCGGCTGCGCCTCCTCACTGAGGGGGCGCGGTCCGGGCCGCCGCGCCGTGCCGCCCTCGCCGAACTGACCGACGACTGGCTGACCGGCCTCTTCACCGCCGGCAACGAAGCCCTCAAGGGCGTCTCCCTGGTCGCCGTCGGCGGCTACGGCCGCGGCGAACTCTCCCCGCGCAGCGACCTCGACCTGCTCCTCCTGCACGACGGCAGTGACTCCGGAGCGGTCGCCGCCCTCGCGGACCGCATCTGGTACCCGGTCTGGGACCTCGGCCTCGCCCTCGACCACTCCGTCCGCACGCCCGCCGAGGCCCGCAAGACCGCCGGCGAGGACCTCAAGGTCCAGCTCGGCCTCCTCGACGCCCGCCACATCGCCGGCGACCTCGGCCTGACCGCCTCCCTGCGCACGGCCGTCCTCGCCGACTGGCGCAACCAGGCGCCCAAACGCCTCCCCGAACTCCAGGAACTCTGCGCCGAACGCGCCGAGCGGCAGGGCGAGTTGCAGTACCTCCTCGAACCGGACCTCAAGGAGGCCCGCGGCGGCCTCCGCGACGCCACCGCGCTGCGCGCCGTAGCCGCCTCCTGGCTCGCCGACGCCCCGCGCGAGGGCCTCGCCGACGCCCGCCGCCGCCTCCTCGACGTCCGCGACGCCCTGCACCTCACCACCGGCCGCGCCACCGACCGGCTCGCGCTCCAGGAGCAGGACCAGGTCGCCGCCGAGCTCGGCCTCCTCGACGCGGACACCCTGCTGCGCCAGGTCTACGAAGCGGCACGCGTCGTGTCGTACGCCAGTGATGTCACCTGGCGCGAAGTGGGGCGCGTGCTGCGGTCCCGTGCGGTGCGGCCGAGGCTGCGCGCCATGCTCGGGGGCGGCGCCAAACCGGCCGCCGAGCGCTCCCCGCTCGCCGAGGGCGTCGTGGAGCAGGACGGTGAGGTCGTGCTCGCCCGCGCCGCCCGCCCCGAACGCGACCCGGTCCTCCCGCTGCGCGCCGCCGCTGCCGCCGCGCAGGCCGGACTCCCGCTCTCGCTGCACGCCGTACGGCGCATGGCGACCGCGGTGCGTCCGTTGCCCACGCCCTGGCCCGCCGAGGCGCGCGAGCAGCTCGTGACGCTGCTCGGTTCCGGACAGCCGACGGTCGACGTGTGGGAGGCGCTGGAGGCGGAAGGCCTGATCACCCGCCTTCTCCCAGACTGGGAGCGGGTCCGCTGCCGTCCGCAGCGCAACGCCGTGCACATCTGGACCGTCGACCGGCACCTCATCGAAACCGCCGTCCGCGCCTCGGAGTTCGCCCGCCGCGTCAGCCGCCCCGACCTCCTGCTCGTCTCCGCGCTGCTGCACGACATCGGCAAGGGCTGGCCCGGCGACCACTCCGTGGCCGGCGAGATCATCGCCAAGGACGTGGCCGCCCGCATCGGCTTCGACCGCGCGGACGTCGCCGTACTCGCCACGCTCGTACGCCATCACCTCCTCCTCATCGACACGGCCACCCGGCGTGACCTGGAGGACCCGGCGACGGTCCGTTCGGTCGCCGAGGCGGTCGGTACGACGAGCACCCTGGAGCTGCTGCACGCCCTGACCGAGGCGGACGCGCTGGCCACCGGCCCGGCCGCCTGGTCGTCCTGGCGGGCCTCCCTCGTCGCCGACCTGGTGAAGCGGGTCGCCGCGGTCCTCTCCGGCGACGCGCCCGAGGAGCCCGAGGCGGGCGCGGCCACGGCGGAACAGGAACGCCTCGCGATCGAGGCGGTGGCGACGGGCGGCCCGGTCCTCGCGCTGCGCGCCCAGACGGAACCCCCGTCCGAGGACGAGCCCGCCGGCGACCCCGAACCCCTCGGCGTGGAACTCCTGATCGCCGTACCGGACCAGCCGGGCGTACTCCCCGCGGTGGCCGGCGTCCTGGCGATGCACCGCCTGACGGTCCGCACGGCGGAGCTGCGAGCGCTCGACCTCCCGGTCGGCGTAGAGGGCTCGGTCCTGCTGCTGAACTGGCGGGTCGCCGCCGAGTACGGCTCCCTGCCCCAGGCGGCCCGGCTGCGCGCCGATCTCGTACGGGCCCTGGACGGGTCGTTCGACATCGCCGCCCGCCTCGCCGAACGCGACGCCGCCTACCCGCGCCGCCGGGGTGTCGTGGCACCGGCGGCCCGCGTGACGGTCGCCCCGGCCGCCTCCCGGCACGCCACGGTCATCGAGGTGCGCGCGCACGACGCCCCCGGGCTGCTGCACCGGATCGGGCGGGCGCTGGACGAGGCGAAGGTCCGGGTGCGGAGCATGCACGTGAGCACGCTGGGTTCGAACGCGGTGGACGCGTTCTACGTCACCGGGGCGGAGGGGACACCGCTGCCGGCGGAGGAGGCCACGGCGGTGGCGCGCAAACTGGAGGAAACCCTGCGCGGCTGACCCGTGACCCGGTCTTGTGCGACCGGGATACCCTGGAGGGCGATTCCCCAATAGCCACCGACCCCGAGGACCGCGAGCGCCGTGTTCGATACTCTCTCTGATCGCCTCTCAGCCACTTTCAAGAACCTGCGCGGCAAGGGACGGCTCTCCGAGGCGGACATCGACGCCACCGCGCGCGAGATCCGGATCGCGCTGCTTGAGGCGGACGTGGCGCTGCCCGTCGTCCGTACGTTCATCAAGAACGTCAAGGAGCGCGCCCTCGGCGCCGACCTCAACAGGGCGCTGAACAACCCGGCCCAGCAGGTCGTGAAGATCGTCAACGAGGAACTCGTCACGATCCTCGGCGGCGAGACCCGGCGCCTCCGCTTCGCCAAGAACCCGCCGACCGTGATCATGCTCGCGGGTCTGCAGGGTGCCGGTAAGACGACCCTCGCGGGCAAGCTCGGCAAGTGGCTGAAGGACCAGGGGCACTCGCCGCTGCTCGTCGCCGCCGACCTCCAGCGCCCCAACGCGGTGAACCAGCTGAGCGTCGTCGCCGAGCGCGCCGGTGTCGCGGTCTACGCGCCCGAGCCGGGCAACGGCGTCGGTGACCCGGTCAAGGTCGCCAAGGACTCCATCGAGTTCGCCAAGTCCAAGGTCCACGACATCGTGATCGTGGACACCGCGGGCCGCCTCGGTATCGACCAGGAACTGATGCAGCAGGCCGCGGACATCCGCGACGCGGTCAGCCCGGACGAGATCCTGTTCGTCGTCGACGCGATGATCGGCCAGGACGCGGTCAACACCGCCGAGTCCTTCCGCGACGGCGTCGGCTTCGACGGCGTGGTGCTCTCCAAGCTCGACGGCGACGCCCGCGGTGGTGCGGCCCTGTCGATCGCGTCGGTCACCGGCAAGCCGATCATGTTCGCGTCGAACGGCGAGAAGCTCGACGACTTCGACGCCTTCCACCCGGACCGGATGGCCTCCCGCATCCTCGACATGGGTGACCTGCTCACCCTGATCGAGCAGGCGGAGAAGACGTTCAGCCAAGAAGAGGCCGAGAAGATGGCCTCGAAGCTGGCGTCCAAGAAGGGCCAGGACTTCACCCTCGACGACTTCCTGTCCCAGATGGAGCAGGTCAGGAAGATGGGCAGCATCAGCAAGCTGCTCGGCATGCTCCCGGGCATGGGCCAGATCAAGGACCAGATCAACAACCTCGACGAGCGGGACGTCGACCGTACGGCCGCGATCATCAAGTCGATGACCCCGGCCGAGCGCGCCGAGCCGACCATCATCAACGGCTCGCGCCGCGCCCGTATCGCCAAGGGCTCCGGCGTCGAGGTCAGCGCCGTGAAGGGCCTGGTCGAGCGGTTCTTCGAGGCCCGCAAGATGATGTCCCGCATGGCGCAGGGCGGCGGGATGCCCGGCATGCCGGGGATGCCGGGCATGGGCGGCGGCCCCGGCCGCACCAAGAAGCAGCCCAAGCAGGCCAAGGGCAAGCAGCGTTCCGGCAACCCGATGAAGCGCAAGCAGCAGGAGCTGGAGGAGGCGCAGCGCCGCGAGGCCGGCGCCGCCCAGGGCGGCAACGCGTTCGGACTGCCCCAGCAGGGCGCCCAGGACTTCGAGCTGCCGGACGAGTTCAAGAAGTTCATGGGCTGAGCCCCAGAAGGTTCATGGGCCGACAGCCCGTCTTCTACGTCGCCGAGGGCGCCCCTCTCCGGAAGGGCGCCCTCGGCGCATCCCGGGCGTGCCGACACCTTGCCCGTGTCGTAACTTGCCGATATGACCAACCCCGCGCCGCCGCGCAAGTCGCCCGATCAGCCCTGGCGAACGGAAGGCACCCCGGACGAGCCCCCGAAGCCGTCGCCGGGCGGGAAGAAGATGCGCGGCGGCTGGTGGAGTCTGATCCTCACCGCGCTGGTCGTGTACCTGATCGCCAACCTGATCCTGTCGTTCTTCAACGAGGGCGACGAGCCGACGATCTCCTACACGGAGTTCAGCAAGCAGGTCGACGCCGGCAACGTCACCAAGATCTACGCCAAGGGCAACGCGATCCAGGGCCAGCTGAAGAAGGGCCAGGACAACCCGGACGGCGGCGGCAAGTACACCAAGTTCGACACCGAGCGGCCGACCTTCGCGGACGACCAGCTCTGGGAGGACCTGACCAAGCACAACGTCACGGTCACGGCGGAACCGGTCGTACAACACCGTAGTTTTCTGGCCAATCTGCTGATCTCGCTGGCCCCGATGCTGCTCCTGGTCGTCCTGTGGCTCTTCATCGCGCGGCGGATGAGCTCGGGGCTCGGCGGCGCGGGCGGCATGCTCGGCCGCAAGGCCCCGCCGAAACCGGTCGAGCTGGAGCCGGGCAAGCAGCGCACGACCTTCGAGGACGTGGCCGGCATCGACGAGGTCGAGGGCGAGCTGAACGACGTCGTCGACTTCCTCAAGAACCCGGACGAGTACCGCAGGATGGGCGCCAAGATGCCCCGGGGCGTGCTGCTCGCGGGCCCGCCCGGCACCGGCAAGACGCTGCTCGCGCGGGCGGTCGCGGGGGAGGCGGGGGTGCCGTTCTTCTCGGCCTCGGCCTCCGAGTTCATCGAGATGATCGTCGGTGTCGGTGCCTCACGCGTGCGTGAACTCTTCGCGGAGGCCCGCAAGGTGGCCCCGTCGATCATCTTCATCGACGAGATCGACACCATCGGCCGGGCCCGCGGCGGCGGCTCCGGCATGGGCGGTCACGACGAGCGCGAGCAGACCCTGAACCAGATCCTCACCGAGATGGACGGCTTCTCCGGCTCCGAGGGCGTCATCGTCATCGCGGCCACCAACCGCGCCGACGTCCTGGACCCGGCGCTGACCCGCCCCGGCCGCTTCGACCGGGTGGTCGTGGTCTCGCCCCCGGACCGGGGTGGCCGCGAGGCGATCCTGGAGATCCACACCCGCGAGATCCCGCTCGCGAAGGACGTGAACCTCGCCCAGGTCGCCCGTACGACCCCGGGCATGACCGGCGCCGAACTGGCCAACCTCGCCAACGAGGCCGCCCTCCTCGCGGTCAAGCGCAAGCAGAGCGAGGTCACCCAGTCCGACCTCTCGGAAGCCCTGGAGAAGGTCCAACTGGGCGCCGAACGCCCGCTGGTGATGCCCGAGGAGGAACGCCGGCGCACCGCGTACCACGAGAGCGGCCACGCCCTCCTCGGCATGCTCCAGCCCGGCGCCGACCCGGTCCGCAAGATCACCATCGTCCCGCGTGGGAGGGCACTCGGCGTAACGCTCTCCACCCCGGACGCCGACAAGTACGCGTACACCGAGGAGTACCTGCGCGGCCGGATCATCGGCGCCCTCGGCGGCATGGCCGCGGAACAGGTCGTCTACGGCGTGATCACCACCGGCGCCGAGAACGACCTCGAACAGGTCACCAACATCGCGCGCGGGATGGTCGCCCGCTGGGGCATGAGCGAGCGCGTCGGCCGCCTCTCCGCCCTCCCCAACGACGCCCAGCAGGCCTACGGCCTCTCGGCGGCACCGCAGACCCTGGACGTGATCGACCACGAGATGCGCCGCATCGTCGACGAGTGCTACGACGAGGCCATCCGCAAACTCCGCGACCACCGCGGCCAGTTGGACGACCTCGCGGCGGCCCTCCTGGAGAACGAGACGTTGGAGGAGACGGACGCCTACCGGATCGCGGGCGTCACGCGCCTGTTCAAGGAAGACTCCTAGTTCAAGGAAGACTTCTAGTTCTCAGGTCGTACGCGCGATCACATACCGGAAGACGTTCGGCATCCACACCGTGCCGTCCTGCCGCCGATACGGATGCAACGCTTCCGCCAACTCCTTCTCCACCTGCACCTGATCCGTCGCGATGATCGCCGAGTCGAAGAGTCCCGTCGACAACAGCCCTCGTACGGCGCTCTCGACGTCGGCGTACCCGAAGGGGCAGGCCACTCGGCCCGAGCCGTCCGGCCTGAGGCCGGCGCGGTGGGCGACCTCCTCCAGGTCGTCGCGCAGAACCGGGCGCGGGCTGCCCGTGCCGCGCAGCGGGTCCGCCAGCCTGGTGGCCACCCGCAGCACGGACGAGGTCGCGCAGCGCTCCGGCGGACCCCAGCCGGCCAGCACCACGGGCGTCCCGCGCTCGGTCAACGGCGTCGCGGACGCGAGCAGTTCGCCGAGCCCCTCCGAGTCGCCCGCGAGACACCCGATGGGCTCGAAAGCGGTCACCAGGGTGTACGCGGGCGTCTCCGCGTCGGCCGCGTCCCTGGAGGAGCCGTAGACGAGCCGGGTGTGCGCACGCGCGCGTGGGGACCACGGGTCCGGCAGCAGCCGCTCCCGGGCGAGGGCCAGCCGTTCGGGGGAGGAACGCTCGACACCGGTCACCGCAGCGCCTCTGGAGGCCGCCATCAGCAGGGCGAGCCCGGAGCCGCAGCCGAGGCCGAGCAGCCGGGTGCCGGGCCCCACTTCGAGTCGCTCGTAGACGGCTTCGTAGAGCGGCACCAGCATCCGCTCCTGGATCTCGGACCAGTCACGCGCGCGTGCACCCAGGTCCACACGGGGCGCGGGCCCCGTGTGAGGCAGGTAGTGCCGCACGAGCGTAGGTGTCATCGAAAGCGCCCCAATCCGCAGAGAGTTGTGGCCGTGCCCGTTTCCGAGGCCCCCGTGATGTGCGCCCGCACTTCCCCCGTATGCCAGCAAACTCCGCACTCGCTACGGCGTCCAGGGTTTGTGGGGCCCGGCTTGTGGCTTCCCTGTGGGAGTGGCGAGAATTCACATGACGGCAACGTGGGCCCGTACGATCTCGCCATGGCCAAGGCACCCGTACTCACGCCCCGGGCGGAAGATTTCCCCCGCTGGTACCAGGATCTGATCAGCAAGGCCGAGCTGGCCGACAACGGCCCAGTGCGCGGCTCCATGGTCATCCGACCGTACGGGTACGGCCTTTGGGAGCGGATGCAGGCCGAGATGGACGCCCGCATCAAGGAGACGGGCACCGAGAACGCGTACTTCCCGCTGCTGATCCCGCAGTCCTATCTCGCCCGCGAGGCCGACCACGTCGAGGGCTTCGCGCCCGAACTGGCTGTGGTCACCCACGGCGGCGGCAAGGAGCTGGAGGAGCCCGCGGTCGTCCGGCCCACCTCCGAGATGATCATCAATGAGTACTTCTCGAAGTGGGTGCAGAGCTACCGCGACCTGCCCCTGCTGATCAACCAATGGGCGAACGTGGTCCGTTGGGAGCTGCGCCCCCGGCTCTTCCTCCGTACGAGCGAGTTCCTGTGGCAGGAGGGCCACACGGCGCACGCGACCTACGAGGAGGCGCGCGACTTCGCCGCGCACATCCACCGCAAGGTCTACGAGGACTTCATGGTCAACGTCCTCGCGATGGACGTCGTACCGGGCCGCAAGACGGTCAAGGAGCGGTTCGCGGGCGCGATCAACACCCTCACCCTCGAAGGGATGATGGGCGACGGCAAGGCGCTGCAGATGGCGACCAGTCACGAGCTGGGTCAGAACTTCGCGAAGGCCTTCAACACGCAGTACCTGTCCAAGGAGGGCAAGCAGGAACTGGTCTGGCAGACCTCCTGGGGCTCCACCACGCGCATGATCGGCGCCCTGGTGATGATGCACGGCGACGACGACGGGCTCCGGGTGCCGCCGCGTCTTGCGCACATCCAGGTGGTCGTTCTCGCGATCAAGGGCGACGAGGCGGTTCTGGCCAAGGTCCGCGAGCTCGGGGACCGGCTGAAGGCGGCGGGCGTGCGGGTCCGCGTCGACGACCGCACGGACGTCCCCTTCGGGCGCCGGGCCGTCGACTGGGAGCTCAAGGGCGTACCCGTACGGATCGAGATCGGGCCCCGTGACCTGGAGAACGGCACCGCGATGCTGGCCCGGCGGATCCCGGGAGGCAAGGAGCCGGTGGCGATCGACTCCCTCGTAGAGCTGCTTCCCGTCGTCCTTGAGGAGGACCAGGCGCTGCTGCTGAAGCAGTCCCGCGAGCGGCGTGAGTCCCGCACCTCCGAGGTGTCCACGATCGGGGAGGCCGTCGAGGCCGCCACCGCCGGCGGCTGGGCGCGCATCCCGTGGGCGACACTGGGCGAGGAGGGCGAGGCCCAGCTGGCCGAGCACGCGGTCACCGTACGGTGTCTGGTCGCCGAGGACGGGTCGGTACCGGACGCCGACAAGGCACCCGGTAACGTCGCGGTCGTGGCGCGCGCCTACTGAAGCGACGGCCTCCGGCGGCAGAGCGACCGAAAGGCCTCTTGCGCAACGGCGGACAACAGCTCCCCCGGCGCGCGGACACCGTCTACGCGCCGGGTCGTATCTCGGACTACGCACCAGCTTGGTATGAGCTGTGAGGCTTCTCCGCAGATCAGCGCACCTGCCCTCGTCAGGACGCATCAGTGCCAACTGACGGGTACGTGCAAATTATTTGGGATGGCCCGGAATCGGAACACAGGGGCACTCCGGCTCGTTGTCATTACGTGAGCACGACACAGACACCACCTGTTCTCGCCGCAGAGCTGGCAGAGGCGTGGGCCGACATTCAGCGGTACCACCCCGAACTGCCCGATCTGGCCGCGCCCGAGTCCCTGATCGGAGAGTCGTCGTCCGCCTGCGGACACGAGCTCTCCTTCGAGCGACTGCTCCATGAGGCAGTCCATGGCATCGCCGCCGCACGCGGCGTGCGCGACACGTCCCGTGCCGGTCGCTACCACAACCGCAGATTCCTCGCGATCGCCGAGGAGCTGGGCCTGGACCACCCCGACGAACCGCACCCCAGCAGTGGTTTCTCGCTGGTCCAGCTCAACCCCGAGGCCAAGCGGCGCTACCGGCCGACGATGGAGCGTCTCCAGCGCGCGCTGAAGGCGCACACCGTCGCCACCTCGGCGGACACCTCCCGCACCTTCCGCGGCCCGGCCGCCCGGCACGGTTCGTCCGGTGGGGGCGTCCGCGTCAAGGCGGTGTGCGACTGCGGTCGTAACGTACGGGTCGTCCCGTCGGTGCTGGCCCAGGCGCCGATCGTGTGCGGGGGCTGCGGCAAGCCCTTCCGCATTCCGGAGGTCGTGGGCGCGGCCTGAGGGTGCGGCTGCTCGTGGCAGCCGCACCCCGCAGGGCGGGTTGCGTACACCCGCGCCGGTCACCTCCCGGCGCCGGGTGTCGCTTCCGCATGGGCCGGGGTATGCGGGGGCATGCCCCCCGGTCGGGCGAACCGCCAGGGTGTGGCACAATGGCTAGCTGTACTCGACAGCCGCACAGGAACCCTCTCGCCTCCGGCTGACGCGTCCATCGGGCACTCGGGTACCGCAACCCCACGCGGCCATCTCGCCGTGCCCAACCACGTCAAAACCAGGAGAACCCACTCCCGTGGCAGTCAAGATCAAGCTGAAGCGTCTGGGCAAGATCCGTTCGCCTCACTACCGCATCGTCGTCGCCGACTCCCGTACCCGCCGTGACGGCCGGGCCATCGAGGAGATCGGTCTGTACCACCCGGTGCAGAACCCCTCGCGCATCGAGGTCGACACGGACCGCGCGCAGTACTGGCTGGGTGTCGGCGCGCAGCCGACCGAGCCCGTCCTCGCCATCCTGAAGCTCACCGGCGACTGGCAGAAGTTCAAGGGCCTGCCGGCCCCGGCTCCGCTGCTCGTTGCCGCGCCGAAGGCCGCACGCCCCGTGTTCGACGCCCTCGGTGGCGACGACGCGAGCAAGGGTGAGGCCATCACCCAGAAGAAGAAGGCCGACAAGAAGGACGAGGCTGCGGCCGAGTCCGAGTCGACCGAGGCCTGAGCATGCTCGAGGAGGCTCTCGAGCACCTCGTGAAGGGCATCGTCGACAACCCTGACGATGTGCAGGTCGCCTCGCGCGACCTGCGTCGCGGGCGCGTGCTGGAGGTCCGGGTGCACCCCGACGACCTCGGCAAGGTGATCGGCCGCAACGGCCGCACCGCTCGCGCTCTGCGCACCGTCGTGGGCGCCATCGGCGGCCGAGGCGTCCGCGTCGACCTCGTCGACGTGGACCACGTCCGCTGACGTTCGTGGATCACATCCACTGACGTCTATCGCAAACCGGCTCGGGCCGGGGAGGGCCTGCGGGCCGTCCCCGGCCCGTCGTCGTACTACAGGAGATCAAGCACAGTGCAGCTGGTAGTCGCTCGTATCGGCCGCGCCCATGGCATCAAGGGCGAGGTCACCGTCGAGGTACGCACCGACGAGCCGGAACTCAGGCTCGCCCCCGGAGCCGTCCTGGCCACCGAACCCGCCGCCACCGGCCCCCTGACCATCGAGACCGGCCGGGTCCACAGCGGCCGGCTCCTCCTGCGCTTCGAGGGCGTCAGCGACCGCACCGGCGCCGAGGCCCTGCGCAACACCCTCCTGATCGCCGAGATCGACCCGGAGGAGCTGCCGGAGGAGGAGGACGAGTACTACGACCACCAGCTGATGGACCTCGACGTCGTCACCAAGGACGGCGAGGAGGTCGGCCGGATCACCGAGATCTCACACCTGCCCTCCCAGGACCTCTTCATCGTCGAGCGGCCCGACGGCAGCGAGGTGATGATCCCGTTCGTCGAGTCGATCGTCATCGAGATCGACCTGGAGGAGCAGCGCGCGGTCATCGACCCGCCGCCCGGGCTGATCGACGACCGCGCGGAGATCGTGTCGAGCCGGGAAGACTCCTCGGAGGACACGGACGCATGAGGCTCGACGTCGTCACGATCTTCCCCGAGTACCTCGAACCGCTGAACGTCTCCCTCGTCGGCAAGGCACGCGCGCGTGGACAGCTGAATGTGCACGTGCATGATCTGCGCTCCTGGACGTACGACCGCCACAACACGGTCGACGACACCCCCTACGGCGGCGGCCCCGGCATGGTCATGAAGACCGAGCCCTGGGGCGACGCCCTGGACTCCGTCCTGGCCGACGGCTACGAGACGGGCTCCGCCGCGCCCGCGCTCATCGTGCCCACGCCCAGCGGCCGGCCCTTCACCCAGGAACTCGCCGTGGAGCTCTCCGAGCGCCCCTGGCTGGTCTTCACACCCGCCCGCTACGAAGGCATCGACCGGCGGGTCATCGACGAGTACGCGACCCGTATGCCCGTCTACGAGGTGTCCATCGGCGACTACGTGCTCGCCGGCGGCGAGGCGGCCGTCCTGGTCGTCACGGAGGCCGTGGCACGGCTCCTGCCCGGTGTCCTGGGCAACGCCGAGTCCCACCGCGACGACTCCTTCGCGCCCGGCGCCATGGCCAACCTCCTGGAGGGGCCGATCTACACCAAGCCGCCCGTCTGGCGCGGCCGGGACATCCCGGACGTGCTGCTCAGCGGTCACCACGGAAAGATCGCCCGCTGGCGGCGCGACGAGGCGCTGAAGCGCACGGCCGCCCACCGGCCCGACCTGATCGAGCGCTGCGAGCCCAAGGCCTTCGACAAGAAGGACCGCGAGATGCTCTCGATCCTGGGCTGGGCCCCGGACCCGGAGGGGGAGCCGTACGGCCGATTTTGGCGCAGGCCGGACGGCGTGGAAGAATAGGTCGTTGTTGTGCGTCGTCCGGCGTGCGCCCCTGCCACAGGGGGACACGACGCCCGCCCCGACACGGACAACATCCTTCACCTCACCTATCTCCCGTCGGTGACCTGTGGCATCGATGAAGAAAGCAGACGAAATGTCCCACCTGCTCGACATCGTCGACGGCGCCTCGCTGCGCACCGACATCCCGGCCTTCCGCCCGGGTGACACCGTCAACGTCCACGTCCGCGTCATCGAGGGCAACCGCTCCCGTGTGCAGCAGTTCAAGGGCGTAGTCATCCGTCGCCAGGGCGCCGGTGTCCGCGAGACCTTCACGGTCCGCAAGGTCTCGTTCTCCGTCGGCGTGGAGCGCACCTTCCCGGTGCACACCCCGATCGTCGAGAAGATCGAGCTCGTGACCCGTGGCGACGTCCGTCGCGCGAAGCTGTACTACCTCCGTGACCTGCGCGGCAAGGCCGCGAAGATCAAGGAGAAGCGCGACAACTAGTCGCCCTGCGGGGTTCATATCGGAGCCGGATAATATCTGGCTCCGATGGACACCGAACCACAGCCGACAGAGCGCGACCGCTCCTCCCGCCCTTCCGACTCCGAGGACATCTCGGACATCGGAGGACCGGAGGGACGGTCGCGTTTCGCGTTGCTGTCGCGTGTCGTCGAGTGGCTGCCCGGCGGCCGGATCACCCTGACTGCCCTGGTCTGTCTGGTGTTCCTGCTGCTGCTCAACACCTTCTTGGTCCAGCCTTTCCAGATTCCCAGCGGATCCATGGAATCCGGATTGAGGATCGGCGACCGCGTTCTCGTAAATAAGTTGGCGTACCGTTTTGGTGCCCATCCGAGGCGCGGCGACATCGTTGTGTTCGACGGCACCGGCTATTTCGGGGACGCCGACTACATCAAGCGCGTTGTGGGTGTGGGGGGAGACCGCGTGGTCTGCTGCGACGAGAAGGGGAGGCTCCAGGTGAACGGGCGGTCGGTCGACGAGACGGCGTTCCTGTACCCCGGTGACACCCCGTCCAGCGTGCCGTTCGACGTGGTGGTGCCCTCCGGCACACTCTTCGTCCTCGGTGACCACCGCAGCGACTCAAGCGACTCCCGGGATCACCTGGGCGACCCGGGCGGAGGCATGATTCCCGTTGGTGACGTCATCGGACGAGCCGATTGGATTGTCTGGCCCGCCGGGCACTGGACCCACCTCGTCCGACCCGGTGCCTACGCGCGCGTACCCGCCGCGGACGGCGCCCATGGGTAACCGCGGCAGGCCGCGCGGCGCGACGCCGCCGGGCGGCTCCTTCGGGAACGAGAACCTGCTGCCGACCGGCTTCCGGCGCGCGGGCGCGCTGGCCCCGGCCGGGGGCGCCGGCCGCAGCCGGGCCGAGCGGCGCAAGCTCCAGCGCAAGGTCAAGCGACGGCGCAGGCGCGGCGCGGTCCGGGAGATACCCCTCCTGGTGGGCGTCGCCGTCCTCATAGCGCTCGTCCTGAAGACCTTCCTCGTCCAGGCGTTCGTGATCCCGTCGGGCTCCATGGAGCAGACGATCCGCATCGGGGACCGGGTCCTGGTCGACAAGTTCACCCCGTGGTTCGGCTCCGAGCCCAAGCGCGGCGACGTCGTCGTCTTCCACGACCCGGGGGGCTGGCTCGCGGACGAACAGACCACCAAGAAGAACGACCCCGTCGTCGTCAAGCAGGTCAAGGAAGGCCTCCAGTTCATCGGCCTGCTGCCGTCCGACAACGAGAAGGACCTCATCAAGCGGGTCATCGGCGTCGGCGGCGACCACGTCAAGTGCTGTGACTCGGAAGGGCGGGTGACCGTCAACGGGGTTCCCCTGACCGAGGCCGACTACCTGTATCCCGGGAACGCGCCGTCCGAGACGGCGTTCGACATCACCGTCCCCAAGGGCCGGCTGTGGGTGATGGGCGACCACCGCGGCAACTCGGCCGACTCCCGGGCACACCAGAACACCAGCTACGGCGGCACGGTCGCGCTCTCCTCGGTGGTGGGGCGGGCCAAGGTGATCGCCTGGCCGATGGGCCACTGGACCAGCCTGAACGAACCTAAAACCTTCGCATCGGTTTCCAACTCCGTGTCGGGGACGACCGCCGGTCCTGAACTGTCGCATAGGGTTGCCCCGGTCGATCCGAACGGATCGGTCCAACTCCCGAGCCCTGCGGAACTCCCGCTCGTTATGGGAGTGGTGGGCCTGCGCCGAGGATGGGGCAGGCGGCGGCACAGAGTAAGGAGTTGGCGTGGGGGATGTGGCGGTTGGCGCACGGTCCGGACACGACGGCGAGGAGCACCAGGGACATCCCGTGGAAGCACCCGTCCCGGCCGCGGACAGCGCCGTGACCTCCGGGAGTGACGCCGGAGCGGACGAGGACGGTACGGCGCCGGGTGAGGCGACCCGGACCGAGGAAGTGGGGTCGGGCGACTCGACCCCTCCGGTGAAGAAGCCGCGCTCCTTCTGGAAGGAGCTGCCGATCCTGATCGTCATCGCGCTCGTCCTGGCGCTGCTGATCAAGACGTTCCTGGTGCAGGCGTTCTCGATCCCCTCCGACTCGATGCAGAACACCCTCCAGCAGGGTGACCGCGTCCTGGTCGACAAGCTCACCCCGTGGTTCGGGTCCAAGCCCGAGCGCGGTGAGGTCGTCGTCTTCCACGACCCGGACGACTGGCTGGCGGGTGAGCCGACGGCGAACCCCAACGCCCTGCAGACGGTGCTCAGTTGGATCGGCCTGATGCCGTCCGCCCAGGAGAAGGACCTGATCAAGCGGGTCATCGGCGTCGGCGGCGACACGGTCTCCTGCAGCGGCACCGGCCCGCTGATGGTCAACGGCAAGGCGTTGAACGAGCCGTACGTCTACCCGGGCAACACCCCGTGCACCAACGACGACCAGGGTGGTCAGTTCACCGTCAAGGTCCCCAAGGGTGACATCTGGGTGATGGGCGACCACCGGCAGAACTCGCGGGACTCGCGCTACAACCAGTCCGACAAGCACCACGGCATGGTCCCGGTGAAGGAGGTCGTCGGCCGCGCGATCGTCAAGGCCTGGCCCATCAACCGCTGGGGCACGCTGCCGATCCCGGACACCTTCGACCAGACCGGCATCAACACGCAGGCCTCGGCCTCCCGGCTGCTGACGGCCGCACCGGAGGGCCTCGCCCTCGTCGGCGTGCTGCCGCTGGCCCTGTGGCGCCGCAGGCGGTCCGCCAAGGTGGAGTAAAGGCCTTGTAGAGCTTGTGACCTTGGTCCCGGAGGAAGGGCTGACCACCCTCGGTACCGCCGGGTAGGGTGCGGACCCATGGGTGGCGAGAGCGCAACACGTACGGCCCCGCGTACCGGCGGTGGCACTGGCAAGGGCCCGGTGGGCAGCCGGACCGGACAGCGGTTGTCCGGGCTGGCCGTCGCACTGGGCCTTGTGCTGTTCCTCGGCGGGTTCGGCTGGGGAGCTGTGGTCTACCGGCCGTACACGGTGCCGACCAGCTCCATGACGCCGACCATCGACATGGGCGACCGGGTGCTGGCGCAGCGCATCGACGGCAGCGAGGTGCGCCGGGGCGATGTCGTCGTCTTCACCGACAAGACCTGGGTGACCAACGCGCCCGTGGTCAAGCGGGTCGTCGCGGTCGGCGGGGACACCGTCTCCTGCTGCACCAACGGCAAGTTGGTCGTCAACGGCAAGCAGATCGACGAGGGCTACCTCAAGGGGGGCGCGGTCGAGGACAAGACGATCCCGACGGTGAAGGTTCCCAAGGGCCGCCTGTTCCTGCTCGGCGACGAGCGCCAGGGCTCCCTGGACTCCAGCGCCCACCTCACGGACGTCGCCAGCGGCACCGTCGCGAGCAGTGCCGTGAACGCCCGCGTGGACGCCGTCGTATGGCCCATGAAGGGCATGCTGGAGCGGCCCACCGGCTTCGAGGAGCTCGGCGGCCTCTCCCAGCCCGGCCCGCTGCGCACGGTCGTCGCCCTCATCGTCGCGGGCGCGGTGCTCGTCCTCGGCGGCGGCGCCTACGGCCCCGTCGCCAAGCTGCTGGCCGGCCGCCGCTCCCGGACCCGTACGGAGCCCGCCGGTGCCCGCTGAGGCCACCGAGGAGGGCGCGTACGGCGACTCGTACGAGGGCGGGCTGCGCAAGGTCGCCCGGGTGGTCCTCCTCGACCCGCAGGACCGCATCCTGTTGCTCCACGGCCACGAGCCGGACGATCCGGCCGACGACTGGTGGTTCACGCCGGGCGGCGGCCTGGAGGGCGACGAGACGCACGAGGAGGCCGCGCTGCGGGAACTCGCGGAGGAGACGGGGATCACTCAGGTGGAGCTCGGCCCGGTGCTGTGGACCCGGACGTGCTCCTTCCCGTTCGCGGGCCGCCGCTGGGACCAGGACGAGTGGTACTACCTGGCCAGGACGTCCGCCACGGCCGACGGGGTGCCCGGCGCAACGGCCCTCACCGAGCTGGAGCGGCGCAGCGTCTCCGGAGCACGTTGGTGGACGTGCCGGGAACTGGAGCGGGCGCATGAGACGGTGTATCCGACCAGACTCGCCGAGCTGCTCCGCAGGCTGATCGACGAAGGGCCCCCGGCCGGGCCGGTGACCCTTGACACGGAAATCGTCTAGGGGCGCACGGGACTGGCGCACAATGGTGGGATCGCACGGCTGAAGGGGAACATGCCATGAGCGCCGAGGACCTCGAAAAGTACGAGACCGAGATGGAGCTGAAGCTCTACCGGGAGTACCGCGATGTCGTCGGTCTGTTCAAATACGTGATCGAGACCGAACGGCGCTTCTACCTCACCAACGACTACGAGATGCAGGTGCACTCGGTCCAGGGCGAGGTGTTCTTCGAGGTGTCCATGGCGGATGCCTGGGTGTGGGACATGTATCGACCGGCTCGCTTCGTGAAGCAGGTCCGGGTGCTCACATTCAAGGACGTGAACATCGAGGAGCTGAACAAGAGCGATCTGGAGTTGCCGGGCGGCTGACGGCGGCTCTTCGCGGAGCACCCGTCGCTCGTGTGGGTGACGGAGTTCTCCACAACCACTGAACGGTCCACCAAGATCCACTCGGTGGACCGTTCTGCGTGACGGTTGGCGCCGGAGGTGGTGCCGACATGAACGCACGCAGTGCACTCGGCAAGTACGGCGAGACGCTGGCCGCACGACGGCTGGTCGAGGCCGGGATGACGGTCCTGGAGCGCAACTGGCGCTGTGGCAGGACCGGCGAGATCGACATCGTGGCGCGGGACGGCGACGTCCTGGTCGTCTGCGAGGTCAAGACACGGCGGGCCGGTGCCTACGAGCACCCGATGGCCGCCGTGACCCCCGAGAAGGCGGAGCGCCTGCGCGGCCTCGCCGAATGCTGGATCCACGCCCACGGAGGCGCGCCACCGGGCGGTGTCCGCATCGACCTGGTGGGCGTGCTCCTGCCCGGCCGCGGCGCACCCGTCGTCGAGCACGCGCGGGGGGTGGTCTGAGATGGGGTTCGCTCGTACGTGTTCGGTGGCGCTGGTGGGCGTCGAGGGCGTGGTCGTCGAGGTCCAGGCCGACCTCGAACCCGGCGTCGCCGCGTTCACCCTGGTGGGCCTGCCCGACAAGAGCCTCACGGAGAGCAAGGACCGGGTGCGGGCCGCGGTCGTCAACTCGGGCGCCGCGTGGCCGCAGAAGAAGCTGACGGTGGGCCTGAGTCCGGCGTCCGTACCGAAGAGCGGCAGCGGGTTCGACCTGGCCGTGGCCGCGGCGGTACTCGGCGCGGCCGAACGGATCGATCCCCGGGTGCTCGCCGACATCGTGATGATCGGAGAGCTGGGACTCGACGGAAGGGTCCGCCCGGTCCGGGGGATCCTGCCGGCCGTGCTGGCGGCGGCCGACGCGGGGTACGAGCAGGTGGTGGTGCCGGAGTGCGCCGCCGCCGAGGCGTCCCTCGTGCCCGGGGTGTCCGTGCTGGGCGTCCGCAGCCTGCGACAACTGATCGCCGTACTCGCGGACGAGCCCGTCCCCGACGAGGAACCGGACGGCCTGGGACGACCCGACCCGCTCCTCGCCGGCCTGCGCATGCCGGGCACCGGGGCCGCCACGGGCATGCACAGTATGGGAGCGGCACACTACGACCCCGTTCATGACCTCGCCGATGTCGCCGGGCAGCACGCGGCGCGCACAGCGGCCGAGATCGCCGCGGCCGGCGGACACCACCTCTTCCTCGAAGGTCCGCCGGGTGCGGGCAAGACCATGCTGGCCGAGCGGATGCCCGCGATCCTGCCCCGGCTCAGCCGACAGGACTCTCTGGAGGTCACGGCGGTCCACTCGGTGGCGGGCCTGTTGCCTCCGGGCAAACCCTTGATCGACGTCGCCCCCTACTGCGCTCCGCACCACTCGGCCACGATGCAGGCCCTCGTCGGGGGCGGACCCCATATGGCGAGGCCCGGAGCCGTGTCCCTGTCGCACAGGGGAATTCTCTTCCTCGACGAGACCCCGGAGTTCAGCGGCCAGGCACTCGACGCGCTACGGCAGCCACTGGAGTCGGGGTACGTGGTGATCGCCCGCAGTGCGGGGGTGGTGCGGTTCCCGGCGCGGTTCCAGATGGTGCTCGCGGCCAATCCGTGTCCCTGTGGCCGCTACTCCCAGAAGGAGGACCTCTGCGACTGCCCGTCCACGTCGATCCGCCGCTATCAGGCCCGGATCTCCGGCCCACTGCTCGACCGGGTGGACCTGCGGGTCACGGTGGACCGCGTCACGCGGGAAGAGCTCAGCATGTACGGGGCGCGAGGAGAGACCACGGCGACGGTCGTGGACCGGGTGAGGGCGGCGAGGGAGCGGGCGGCGGCACGCCTCGCGGACACTCCGTGGCGCACCAACAGCGAGGTGCCCGGCCGTGAACTGCGCAGCCGCTGGCACGCCGTGCGCGGGGCGATGGACGAGGCCGAACGCAGTCTGGAGCGGGGCGCGCTGACCGCGCGCGGAATCGACCGGGTCCTGCGTGTGGCCTGGACGGTCGCGGACCTCAAGGGGCATGACCGACCCGACGACACGGACGTGCTCCTCGCCCTGCAACTGCGCACCGGTGTTTCACGAGGTGCGCCGATGACCCTCGGGGCACTGGTATGACCGCGCACGAGGACCCGGGCGACGAGTTCCACGCCCGCGTCCTCCTCGCCCGGGTCGTCGAACCCGGCGACGAAGTGGCCGGTCGGTGGATTCGTGAGCTGGGAGCCGTGGAAGTGGCCCGGCGGCTGTGGGACGGACGGCCGCAGCTCACCGGGGTCACCGACAAACGGTGGGCCGGGCTGTGCGCGCGGGCCGAGTCGGTAGAGCCGGGCCGGGACCTGGAGGTGGCCCGGGAGGCCGGGGTGCGGTTCGTGTGCCCCGGTGACACCGAGTGGCCCGCCCAGCTAGACGACCTCGGGGACGCACGGCCCGTCGGACTGTGGGTGCGCGGCCGGCCCAGCCTGCGGGTGTGGGCGCTCAAGTCCGTCGCCGTCGTCGGCGCCCGCGCCTGCACCGAGTACGGCGCCCACATGGCGGCCACCCTTGCCGCCGGCCTCGCCGAGGACGGCTGGGTGGTCGTGTCCGGCGGTGCCTACGGAGTCGACGGTGCCGCACATCGCGGCGCCCTCGGCGCGGGCGGTGCCACCGTCGCCGTGCTCGCCTGTGGAGTGGACCGGCCCTACCCGCGCGGCCACGCCCAGTTGATCGGCAGGATCGCCGAACAGGGGCTCGTGGTGGGCGAGTTGCCGCCCGGTGAGCATCCGACATCGAGCAGGTTCATCCTCCGGAACCGGGTGATCGCCGCGCTCACCAGGGGCACCGTGGTGGTCGAGGCCGCGTATCGCAGCGGATCGCTCGTCACGGCCCGGGCGGCGCAGCGGTTGGGGCGCCACACCATAGGAGTGCCCGGCCCGGCCACCAGCGGGCTGTCCGCCGGTGTGCACGAACTCCTGCGCGGGAACGCGGTGCTGGTCACCGACGCCGCCGAAGTCGTCGAACTGGTCGGTGACATGGGCGAACTGGCCCCGGACAGGCGCGGACCGGTGCTCCCGCGCGACCTGTTGGAACCGGCCGCCCGCCGCATTCTCGCCGCCCTCCCCGGCAACAGGGTGGCAGCGGTGCGGGAGATCGCCCGGGGTGCGCAGACCACGGAGGACGACGCGGTCGCGAGACTGTACGAACTCCGAGCACTTGGTTACGTCGAACGACACGGCGACGGCTGGAAGTTGACACGCCAGGCGATGATCTCGGTCCGGCCGGATCGGGGGCGCCGCTGACCGAGTGTGTTCGGCCGTCCGGGGGAACCCCGACACCCTTGGGAATTCCCGCAGTTGGCGCATTCGGATGATCACGCACAGCGATCGGGGCGACCCGTTCCCGCACCATGTCGAACGCGTTCGTGGCCGGTCCGGGCCCTGGACTTCGCGCACCGCGACACTCCAGTCACGCTACGCTCACGGGGATTCCGGCACAGACCGGCAAACAGACTGGTAACTCCCCATTACTCCGACAGCTCACCCAGGCACCCCCACTTCACGGCAGAACGGCACAAGGCGACGAATGCCTCAGCACACCTCCGGGTCCGACCGGGCGGCGATCCCCCCAGCCGCCCGCGACGGTGGCAGCGTCCGGCCGCCCGCTCCCTCGACGCTCGACGAGCTGTGGCGGTCGTACAAGACGACGGGCGACGAGCGGCTGCGTGAGCAGCTGATCCTGCACTACTCGCCGCTCGTGAAATACGTCGCGGGACGGGTGAGCGTCGGGCTGCCGCCCAACGTCGAGCAGGCGGACTTCGTGTCGTCGGGGGTGTTCGGACTGATCGACGCCATCGAGAAGTTCGACATCGAGCGGGAGATCAAGTTCGAGACGTACGCGATCACCCGCATCCGGGGCGCGATGATCGACGAGTTGCGCGCGCTGGACTGGATCCCGCGCTCGGTGCGGCAGAAGGCGCGGAACGTGGAGCGGGCGTACGCCACGCTGGAGGCGCGGCTCAGGCGCACCCCCAGCGAGGGCGAGGTGGCCGCCGAGATGGGCATCGCGGTGGACGAACTCCACGCCGTCTTCAGCCAGTTGTCGCTGGCCAACGTGGTCGCCCTGGAGGAACTGCTGCACGCCGGCGGCGAGGGCGGCGACCGACTCAGCCTGATGGACACCCTGGAGGACACCGCCGCCGACAACCCGGTGGAGGTGGCGGAGGGGCGGGAGTTGCGGCGGTTCCTGGCGCGGGCGATCAACACGTTGCCCGAGCGGGAGAAGACCGTCGTCACGCTCTACTACTACGAGGGGCTGACCCTCGCCGAGATCGGCAACGTGCTCGGGGTGACCGAGAGCCGGGTCAGCCAGATCCACACCAAGTCCGTGCTGCAACTGCGCGCCAAGCTGGCGAGTTTCGGCCGCTGACCAAGTCGTACGGCCGCTTCGACCTCGCAGAATCGTGACTGCATGGCTCCTGTCACTCCCGCCGGGGGTGGACCGTCCGTAGAGTGGTTGACGTGCCAAGGATTCGAGCGGCCTCCGTGGCCGAGCACCGGTCGATGCAGCGAGCCGCCCTGCTGGACGCGGCTCGTTCCCTGCTGTCCGAGGGCGGGACGGAGGCGCTGACCTTCCCGGCCCTGGCCGAGCGGACGGGGCTCGCACGGTCCTCCGTGTACGAGTACTTCCGCTCCCGGGCCGCCGTCGTCGAGGAACTCTGCGCGGTCGACTTCCCCCTCTGGGCGGCGGATGTGTCGGCGGCGATGGAGCGGGCCGGCTCCGCCGAGGGCAAGGTCGAAGCGTATGTGCGGCAGCAGCTGGCCCTGGTCGGGGACCGGCGGCATCGGGCTGTGGTTGCCATCTCGGCGAGTGAACTGGACGCCGGGGCGCGGGAGAAGATCCGGGCCGCGCATGGTGGGCTGGTCGCGATGATCGTTGAGGCGCTGGCGGAGATGGGGCATGCGGAGCCGCGGCTGGCGGCGATGTTGCTTCAGGGGGTTGTCGATGCGGCTGTGCGGCGGATCGAGCTCGGGGCTGCGGAGGATCCTTCGGTGATCACTGAGGCTGCGGTGAGTATGGCTTTGCGGGGTGTCTCGGGTTGAGTTGTCGGCTGCGGGCCGGTGGGGGCCGGGCGCGCCCCGCGGCGGAGCTGCAAATCGATACAGCCCCGCGCCCCTGAAGGGGCGCTCCAAGCACCGGCAGCAAGCGTGATGGGCCGCTGTTCAGCAGCCACGGCGGCAGTAGCCCCAGCGGGTCCAAGTACACCTCCCCTCTCAGCAAGCCCCAGTGCACGCACGAAGTCGCGCCGCAGTGCGAGCCTGTGAGCTCCACTGTTCCCACCACCTCGCCCGCCTCCACCTCGTCCCCCTTCTTCACCGTCGCGCTCACCGGCTCGTAGGTCGTGCGGAGATCCGTCCCCGTCAGTTCGACCGATACGACACCCTTCCCCGCCACCCGGCCCGCGAACGACACCCGTCCCGCCGCCACCGCCCGTACCGGAGCGCCCGCCGAGGTCGCCAGGTCCACGCCTCGGTGGCCACGGGTGTAGAGCGTCGCCGGGGGCTCCCAGGCTCGTAGGACCAAGGGGTGGGAACCGACGGGCCAGGTGCGGGCGATGGCCGGTACGGGAGGGGGTGGGACGCCGGCCGGTGTCGGCGGAGGGGTGTCGTCCGCCTGGGCCGCGCAGGTCAGCAGGGTCAGGAAGAGGGCCAGCGCCAAGCCCAGTGCGGTGTGCGGATGTCGCAGGTGTCGTCGTGTTCGCATGGCACAAACCGTGCCGTATCCGTGTCGATCATGGCTGGGACCTGTGGACCGCCGGGTGCTTGTGGACAACGGCGTCACCCGGTACCTCGCGGGTCCCGTACACTTCCTTTGGCGATCCGGGTCACCGGGTCGACTTCGCACGCCCCGACATCCGGTCCTCCGTCGAGAGACGAAATCCGGTGTCAGCGCTCCTCGGTCCTCTGGGCACGCGCACGTGGGCGTCAGGCGCGAGTGCCGTCCCGGTGCTCGCGGCACAACCGAGAAAATCAAGGAGAACGGCCATGGCCGTCGTCACGATGCGGGAGCTGCTGGAAAGCGGCGTCCACTTCGGTCACCAGACCCGTCGTTGGAACCCGAAGATGAAGCGCTTCATCTTCACGGAGCGCAACGGCATCTACATCATCGACCTGCTCCAGTCGCTGTCGTACATCGACCGCGCCTACGAGTTCGTCAAGGAGACCGTCGCCCACGGCGGCACGGTCATGTTCGTCGGCACGAAGAAGCAGGCGCAGGAGGCCATCGCCGAGCAGGCCACCCGCGTCGGCATGCCCTACGTCAACCAGCGCTGGCTGGGCGGCATGCTCACCAACTTCTCCACCGTCTACAAGCGTCTGCAGCGCCTCAAGGAGCTCGAGCAGATCGACTTCGAGGACGTCGCCGCGTCCGGTCTCACCAAGAAGGAGCTTCTCGTGCTGTCGCGCGAGAAGGCCAAGCTGGAGAAGACCCTCGGTGGTATCCGCGAGATGTCCAAGGTTCCCAGCGCCGTCTGGATCGTGGACACCAAGAAGGAGCACATCGCGGTCGGTGAGGCCCGGAAGCTCAACATTCCGGTCGTCGCCATCCTCGACACGAACTGCGACCCCGACGAGGTCGACTACAAGATCCCGGGCAACGACGACGCGATCCGCTCCGTCACCCTGCTCACCCGCGTGATCGCCGACGCCGTCGCCGAGGGCCTCATCAGCCGCTCCGGTGTCGCCGCCGAGGCCAAGGGTGACAAGGCCGCCGGCGAGCCGCTCGCCGCGTGGGAGCGCGACCTGCTCGAAGGCGAGAAGAAGGCTGACGAGGCCCCGGCCGCCGACGCCGAGGTGCAGACCTCCGCCGAGACGGAGAAGGTCGCCGACGCCGAGCAGGCCGACGAGGTTCCCGCCGCCGAGGTCGAGGCTCCTGCCGCCGAGGCCGCTCCGGTCGCCGAGGCCGAGGTCGAGGCCGCTCCGGTCGCCGACGCCGAGCAGGCCTGACCCTCCGGCCAACGGCCTGACCTTCCGGGCCAAAGGGCTGAGCTGAAGTGACGGCGGGTGGTGCCGACCGCGCCACCCGCCGTTCACTCACAGCCCCTAGATCTTCGTAGCCCGTAGATCTTTGGCGGGAGCCCGCTCACCACGCGGCCGCCGCCGACTTCGAGACTTCGAACTCCGAGAAGAGATTTCCAGATCATGGCGAACTACACCGCCGCCGACGTCAAGAAGCTCCGTGAGCTCACCGGCGCCGGCATGATGGACTGCAAGAAGGCGCTGGACGAGGCCGACGGCAACGTCGAGAAGGCCGTCGAGGCGCTCCGTATCAAGGGCCAGAAGGGCGTCGCCAAGCGCGAGGGCCGCTCCGCCGAGAACGGCGCCGTGGTCTCCGTCATCGCCGACGACAACACCTCCGGTGTCCTGGTCGAGCTGAAGTGCGAGACGGACTTCGTCGCCAAGGGCGAGAAGTTCCAGTCCGTCGCCAACCAGATCGCGCAGCACGTCGCCGCGACCTCCCCGGCCGACATCGCGGCGCTCCTCGCGTCCGAGATCGAGTCCGGCAAGACGGTCCAGGCGTTTGTCGACGAGGCCAACGCGAACCTGGGCGAGAAGATCGTCCTGGACCGCTTCGCCCAGTACGCCGACGGCTACGTCTCCGCGTACATGCACCGCACGATGCCCGACCTGCCCCCGCAGATCGGTGTCCTCGTCGAGCTGGACAAGCCGAACGCCGAGGTCGCCCGCGGTGTCGCCCAGCACATCGCCGCCTTCGCGCCGAAGTACCTGGCCAAGGACGACGTGCCGGCCGAGGTCGTCGAGTCCGAGCGCCGTATCGCCGAGGAGACCACCCGCGCCGAGGGCAAGCCCGAGGCCGCGCTCGCCAAGATCGTCGAGGGTCGCGTCAACGGCTTCTTCAAGGACGCGACGCTGCTCGGCCAGCCGTACGCGCTCGACCCCAAGAAGTCCGTCCAGAAGGTTCTGGACGAGGCGGGTGTCACCCTGAAGCGCTTCACGCGCATCAAGGTCGGCATCTGAGTCCGTACCGCGATCGACGCGCGGCGCCCGGCGGAATCCCGCTAGGGTCGTCAGCAGTCGGCCCGGTACGCCGTCGCGCACGCGCGCGTGGCGGACGACAGCAGATCTGACGAGGAGGCCATTGCCGAGCATGGGATGCGACAGACACCCCACCGGCAGTGGCCTTCTTCGTATGTGCGACCACGTAAAAGAGGCGAGAACGTCATGACCACCAAGGCCCAGAAGAGCGACGACGGCAAGGTACGCGGCAGGTTCATGTTGAAGCTGTCCGGAGAGGCCTTCTCCGGCGGCGGGGGCCTGGGCGTCGACCCCGATGTGGTGCACAAGATCGCCCGTGAGATCGCGGCCGTCGTCCGGGACGGCGCGGAGGTCGCCGTCGTCATCGGCGGCGGCAACTTCTTCCGCGGTGCCGAACTCCAGCAGCGCGGCATGGACCGGGCCCGCTCCGACTACATGGGCATGCTCGGCACCGTGATGAACTGCCTCGCCCTCCAGGACTTCCTGGAGAAGGAGGGCATCGACAGCCGCGTCCAGACCGCCATCACCATGGGCCAGGTCGCCGAGCCGTACATCCCGCTGCGCGCCGTGCGCCACCTGGAGAAGGGCCGCGTGGTCATCTTCGGCGCCGGTATGGGCATGCCGTACTTCTCCACCGACACCACCGCCGCCCAGCGCGCCCTGGAGATCAACGCCGAGGCGCTGCTCATGGGCAAGAACGGGGTGGACGGGGTCTACGACTCCGACCCGAAGACGAACTCGGAGGCGGTCAAGTTCGACGCGCTCAGCTACGGCGAGGTCATCACCCAGGACCTCAAGGTCGCGGACATGACCGCCATCACCCTGTGCCGCGACAACAAGCTTCCGATCCTGGTCTTCGAGCTTCTGGCGGAGGGCAATATCGCCCGCGCCGTCAAGGGTGAGAAGATCGGCACGCTTGTGGGTGACCAAGGCAGCCAGGGCTGATGACCCTGACCGGGGGATGGACAATGTCCTGCCGGTCGGGAACCGTGCAGGAAGAAGACGCGACGCAGCCGGCCGCCGACACAGCACAGCAGCCGGGCCTACTCAAGACACGCAGGAGCAAGTGGTGATCGAAGAGACCCTCCTCGAAGCCGAGGAGAAGATGGAGAAGGCCGTCGTGGTCGCCAAGGAGGACTTCGCCGCGATCCGCACCGGCCGTGCGCACCCGGCGATGTTCAACAAGATCGTGGCCGACTACTACGGCGCACTGACACCGATCAACCAGCTGGCTTCGTTCTCCGTGCCGGAGCCGCGCATGGCCGTGGTGACCCCGTTCGACAAGAGCGCGCTGCGCAACATCGAACAGGCGATCCGCGACTCGGACCTCGGCGTCAACCCGAGTAACGACGGCAACATCATCCGTGTGACGTTCCCCGAGCTGACGCAGGACCGCCGCAAGGAGTACATCAAGGTCGCCAAGACCAAGGCCGAGGACTCCAAGATCTCGATCCGTTCCATCCGCCGCAAGGCCAAGGAAGCGATCGACAAGGCGATCAAGGACGGCGACATCGGCGAGGACGAGGGTCGCCGCGCCGAGAAGGAGCTCGACGACACCACGGCGAAGTACGTCGCCCAGGTGGACGAACTCCTCAAGCACAAGGAAGCGGAGCTGCTCGAGGTCTGATGAACGACTCTTCCTGGGGGGCACCGCCACAAGCCGGGTACTGGGGGCCGTCCGACCAGGGGCCTGTCCAGGGGGCTGCCCCGGCGGGTCCCACGTACGATGCGCCTGAGGCGCAGCAGACTCGCCCCATGCCCATCGTGCCCGACGAGCCCGCATACGGCGGACACCAGGATGACGACCGGGGGGCCGCTCGGCTGAGCGGCCCCTTGTTCCGCGACGAGACGCAGCGACCGCCGTACGACGTACGGCAGTCGCCGTCGTACGACCCGCGGACGCAGCCCTCTGACACGCCGCAGGCGCAGCCCTACGGGGCGGTGCCGCAGAATCCGGAGCCCATGCCCGACGTCCCGCCACCGGCGCCCGCCCCGCAGAAGAAGAGCGCGGGCCGGGACCTGGGTGCGGCCATAGGCGTCGGGGTCGGGCTCGCCGTGGTGATCGTCGCGTCCCTCTTCGTGGTGAAGGCCGCGTTCGTCGGAGTGATAGCGGTCGCCGTCGTGGTCGGTCTCTGGGAGCTCACCTCGCGGCTCCAGGAGCGCAAGGGCATCAAGGCGCCCCTCGTGCCCCTGGCGGTCGGCGGTGCGGCGATGGTCGTCGCCGGTTACGTCCGGGGTGCGGAGGGCGCCTGGGTCGCCATGGCGCTCACGGCGCTCGCCGTCCTCGTATGGCGGATGACGGAACAGCCGGAGGGCTACCTCAAGGACGTCACGGCGGGCGTCTTCGCGGCGTTCTACGTGCCGTTCCTGGCCACGTTCGTCGCCCTGATGCTCACCGCCGAAGACGGCGCCTGGCGGGTCCTCACGTTCCTGCTGCTGACCGTCGTCAGCGACACCGGGGCGTACGCCATCGGCTGGCGCTTCGGCACACACAAGCTCGCTCCGCGCATCAGCCCCGGAAAGACCCGCGAGGGCCTGTTCGGGGCGGTGTCCTTCGCGATGGTGGCGGGCGCGCTGTGCATGCAGTTCCTGATCGACGACGGCAGTTGGTGGCAGGGCCTCGTCCTGGGCCTCGCGGTCGCGGCCAGCGCCACGCTCGGCGACCTCGGCGAGTCCATGATCAAGCGGGACCTCGGCATCAAGGACATGGGCACGCTGCTGCCGGGCCACGGCGGCATCATGGACCGGCTGGACTCCTTGCTGCCGACGGCGCCGGTGGTGTGGCTGCTGCTGGTGCTGTTCGTCGGATCCGGCTGAGAGCCTACAAAACCAGCTGACCTGTGGTTTTGCGTACGAGGGGCTCGTTGTCCACAGGGCGGCGAGTCCCTCTTCGTATGTCTGCGACACTGGTAGGGCCATGCCTAAGCCCGGAGAACTCACATTCGTCGCCCCCCGCGGAGCCCAGAAGCCGCCGCGGCACCTTGCCGATCTCACGCCCGCCGAGCGCAAGGAAGCCGTTGCCGCGATCGGCGAGAAGCCGTTTCGCGCCAAGCAGCTCTCGCAGCACTACTTCGCGCGCCTCGCGCACGACCCCGCGGAGTGGACCGACATCCCCGCCGGTTCGCGCGCCAAGCTGCAGGAAGCGCTGCTTCCCGAGCTGATGACCGTCGTACGGCATCTGTCGACCGACCAGGAGACCACCCGCAAGACGCTGTGGCGGCTGTTCGACGGGACGCTCGTCGAGTCGGTGCTGATGCGGTACCCGGACCGGGTCACCATGTGCATCAGCTCGCAGGCGGGCTGCGGGATGAACTGCCCGTTCTGTGCGACTGGTCAGGCCGGCCTGGACCGCAATCTGTCCACCGGTGAGATCGTGCACCAGATCGTGGACGGCATGCGGGCGCTGCGGGACGGCGAGATCCCGGGCGGTCCGGCCCGGCTCTCCAACATCGTCTTCATGGGCATGGGCGAGCCCCTCGCCAACTACAAGCGGGTCGTCCAGTCCATCCGCGCCCTCACCGACCCCGAGCCGGACGGCCTCGGCCTCTCGCAGCGCGGGATCACCGTCTCGACGGTCGGACTGGTCCCGGCGATCCACCGGTTCTCCGACGAGGGCTTCAAGTGCCGGCTCGCGATCTCGCTGCACGCGCCCGACGACGACCTGCGCGACACCCTGGTCCCCGTGAACACCCGGTGGAAGGTCCGTGAGGTCCTCGACGCGGGCTGGGAGTACGCGGCGAAGTCGGGGCGCCGGCTGTCCATCGAGTACGCGCTGATCCGTGACATCAACGACCAGGCGTGGCGCGGTGACCGGCTGGGCCGCCTCCTCAAGGGCAAGCCCGTGCACGTCAACCTGATCCCGCTGAACCCGACGCCCGGCTCCAAGTGGACGGCCTCCCGCCCCGAGGACGAGAAGGCGTTCGTCGAGGCCATCGCGGCCCACGGGGTGCCGGTCACCGTCCGGGACACCCGTGGCCAGGAGATCGACGGAGCGTGCGGTCAGCTCGCGGCCACCGAGCGGTAATCTTCACCCGTACCACCTGTACGTACACCTTCATATCCGACAGGGGAGCGCGCAGCGCTGAGAGTGCGGCAATCGGGCCGCAGACCCTCTGAACCTCGCCCAGGTCATTCTGGGTAGGAAGTTCGGTCATCACCGTGAACACCAAGAAGTACTGTGCTGTGCTCGTCGGCCTCGGCCTGGTCACGCTCTCCGCGTGCGGGTCGGGGTCGGACCAGGGCAGCGGCTCCGGATCCGACAAGACCGTCACCCTCGTCAGCCACGACTCGTGGGCCGTCTCGAAGAGCGTCCTCAAGGACTTCGAGAAGCAGTCCGGCTACACCGTCAAGGTCCTCAAGGACGGCGACGCCGGACAGGCCGTCAACAAGGCGATCCTGACCAAGGGCAACCCCCAGGGCGACGTCTTCTTCGGCGTCGACAACACCCTGCTGTCCCGCGCGCTCGACAACGGCCTCTTCCAGTCCTACGACGCGAAGGGCTCCGCCACCGTCAAGCCCGCGTACCGCGTCGACGAGACCAAGCACCGGGTCACGCCCATCGACACCGGCGACATCTGCGTCAACTACGACAAGGCCTACTTCAGCAAGCACAAGCTGACCCCGCCGACCTCCTTCGCGGACCTCGTCAAGCCCGAGTACAAGAACCTCCTCGTCACCGAGAACGCCGCCACCTCCTCACCAGGCCTCGGCTTCCTGCTGGGCAGCGCGGCCCAGTTCGGGGACGACGGTTGGCAGGCGTACTGGAAGAAGCTCCAGGCCAACGGCGTCAAGGTCGTCGACGGCTGGGAGCAGGCCTACGACCAGGAGTTCTCCGGCTCGGCGGGCGGCAAGAAGGCGGGCGGTGACCGGCCCCTCGTCGTCTCGTACGCCTCCTCGCCGCCCGCCGAGGTCATCTACGCCGACCCGAAGCCGACCACCGCGCCCACCGGGGTGTCGTACGGCACCTGCTTCCGCCAGACCGAGTACGCGGGACTGCTCAGCAACGCCAAGAACACCAAGGGCGGCAAGGCCTTCATCGACTTCCTGCTCACCAAGAAGTTCCAGCAGGACATGCCGCTCAACATGTTCGTCTACCCGGTGATCGAAGGCGCCCAGGTGCCGCAGGAGTTCGTCGAGTACGGTCGCCAGGCCCCGGACCCCGAGACCATGGCCCCCGCGAAGATCGCCGCCAACCGGGACCAGTGGGTCAAGTCGTGGACCTCGCTCGTACTGAAGTAGCCCCAGGCAGGACGCGCACGGGGAATGTGACGCGGCTCGGCCTCATGGCCCTCCCCGTCGCGTTCTTCGCGGTGTTCTTCGCCTACCCGGTCGCCGCGATCGTCGCGCGCGGCCTGAAGGCGGACGGCGTCTGGCAGTTGGGCCGGATCGGGGACGTGCTGGCCCAGTCCGACATCCGGCACGTCCTGTGGTTCACCACCTGGCAGGCGCTCGCCTCGACCGCGCTCACGCTGCTGATCGCGCTCCCCGGCGCGTATGTCTTCGCGCGCTTCGACTTCCCCGGAAGGCATGTGCTGCGGGCCGTCGTGACGGTCCCCTTCGTGCTGCCCACGGTCGTCGTCGGTACGGCGTTCCTCGCGCTCGTCGGCCGGGGCGGACTCCTCGACGACCTGTGGGGCGTACGGCTGGACACCACCGTGTGGGCCATCCTGCTCGCGCACGTCTTCTTCAACTACGCGGTCGTCGTACGGACGGTGGGCGGCCTCTGGGCACAGCTCGACCCGCGTCAGGAGGAGGCCGCGCGGATGCTCGGCGCGTCCCGGCTGCGGGCCTGGCGGAAGGTGACGCTGCCCGCGCTCGCCCCCGCCGTGGCCGCCGCCGCGCTGATGGTCTTCCTCTTCACCTTCACCTCCTTCGGCGTGGTGCAGATCCTCGGCGGGCCGACCTTCTCGACCCTCGAAGTGGAGATCTACCGCCAGACCTCCGAGATCTTCGACCTCTCCACGGCGGCTGTGCTGACGATCGTCCAGTTCGCCGCGGTGGGTACGATCCTCGCCGTCCACGCCTGGACGGTACGGCGACGGGAGACGGCCCTACGGCTCGTGGACCCGGCGGTGACCGCACGGCGCCCGCGTGGAGCCGGCCAGTGGTTCCTGCTCGCCGGAGTGCTGGTCTCCGTCCTGCTGCTGCTCGTGCTGCCGCTCGCCGTGCTGGTCCAACGGTCGCTCGGCACACCGGACTTCGGCTACTACCGGGCGCTGACCCACGACGACGGCGGCACCTTCCTGGTCCCGCCGATCGCCGCGATCGGCAACTCGCTGGAGTACGCCGTCGCCGCCACTGCCATCGCCGTGGTGATCGGAGGGCTCGCCGCCGCGGCCCTGACCCGGCGCGACGCCGGGCGGCTGGTGCGGGGCTTCGATGCGCTGCTGATGCTGCCGCTCGGGGTGTCGGCGGTGACCGTCGGCTTCGGGTTTCTGATCTCGCTCGACAAACCCCCGGTGGATCTGCGGAGTTCATGGATCCTGGTGCCGCTCGCGCAGGCGCTGGTCGGCGTCCCCTTCGTCGTACGGACCATGCTGCCCGTGCTGCGGGCGGTGGACGGGCGGCTGCGGGAGGCGGCGGCCGTGCTCGGGGCCTCGCCCTGGCGGGTGTGGCGGGAGGTCGATCTGCCCCTCGTACGGCGGGCGTTGCTGATCGCCGCCGGGTTCGCGTTCGCGGTGTCGCTGGGGGAGTTCGGGGCGACCGTGTTCATCGCCCGGCCCGACAACCCGACGCTGCCGGTCGCGGTGGCCCGGCTGCTGTCCCGGCCCGGTGATCTCAACTACGGCCAGGCGATGGCCCTTTCGACGATTCTGATGGTGGTGTGCGCGGTGGCCCTGCTGGTCCTTGAGCGGCTGCGCACCGACCGGACGGGGGAGTTCTAGATGCTGCTCGGTCTTGAGAGCGCGACCGTACGGTTCGGCGGGCGGCCCGTGCTCGACGCCGTGGACCTCGGGGTCGCCGAGCACGAGATCGTGTGTGTGCTCGGGCCCAGCGGCAGCGGCAAGTCCACGCTGCTGCGGGTGGTGGCCGGGCTGCAACCCCTGGACTCCGGGCGGGTGTTGCTCGACGGACGTGACCAGGCCGGGGTGCCCGCGCACAAGCGGGGGGTGGGTCTGATGTTCCAGGACCATCAGCTGTTCCCGCAGCGGGACGTGGCCGGCAACGTGGCCTTCGGACCGCGTATGCACGGGGCGTCGAGGCGGCAACAGGAAGCTCAGGTGGGGGAGTTGCTCGACCTCGTCGGCCTCCCGGGTGCCGCCCGCCGTGCCGTCGCGGGGCTGTCCGGCGGTGAGCAGCAGCGGGTGGCGCTCGCCCGCGCCCTCGCGCCCCGCCCCCGGCTCCTCATGCTCGACGAGCCGCTCGGCCAGCTCGACCGGTCACTGCGGGAGCGGCTGGTCGTCGAACTCCGGGAGCTGTTCGGGGCGTTGGGCACGACCGTGCTCGCGGTCACGCACGACCAGGGCGAGGCGTTCGCGCTGGCCGACCGGGTCGTGGTGATGCGGGACGGGCGGATCGCTCAGTCCGGTACGCCACTTGAGGTCTGGCAGCGCCCCGCCGACGAGTTCGTGGCCCGTTTCCTCGGCTTCGACAACGTGGTGGGGGCCACGGTCGCCGGAGAGGCCGCCGACACCCCCTGGGGCAAGGTCCCGGTCCCCGACGACGCCCCCCAGGGCGCCCGCACGCTTCTGGTACGCCCCGCGGGCGTCCGCCTGGTCCCCGCCGACGAGGGCCTGCGCTGCACGGTCGCCGCCCGCACCTTCAGGGGCACCCATGTCGCCGTACAACTGCAGCCGGAGGGCGCGCCGCGGCTTGAGGCGGCGTGTGCGCTGCGGGAGGCGCCGGAGGTCGGGGACACGGTCGGGGTGGAGTTCGACGCGGCCGAGATCGTCGTACTCGACGGCTAGAAGACGACGGCTGGAAGACATGCGTGTGGCCCGTCCCCACGAACCGGACGGGCCACGACAGCAACAGCGGTCGGATCAGCGGCCGTTGGTCGCACCGCGGCGGCGCATGCCGTAGTAGACGGCTCCGCCGCCCGCGACGACGAACGCGCCCGCGATACCGGCGATCATGCCGGTGTTGGAGTTGGCACCGGTCTCGGCGAGGTTCGAGCTACCGGCCGCCGGAGACGGCGCGTTGTCCGTCGTCGTGGCGGGGGGGGTGCTGCTGCTCTCCGAGGCCGACGGGGTCGGGGTGTCGGACTCGGCCGGGGTCGAGGGGGTCTCCGACGGGGTGGGAGAAGCCTCGGTCGGAGTCGGGGAGGGCGACTCCGTGGCGCAGGCCTTGGACGGGGTGGTCAGGTTCGGCGAGATGTCCTTGTCGACCTTGTTGCCGGCCTTGACGTGGACGCGGTACGTGGCGTTCGGCTGCCAGGCCTCGGAGAAGGTGACGGTGACGCCCTTGGCCGAGCCCTTGACGGGCGTGGCATCGCCGATCTGCTTGGCGTCGGAGCCGTTGTTCTCCAGGAACACCGTGATGGTCGCCTCGGTGCCCGAGGCGTCATTGTCGGTGACGGTGATGACACCGTTGGAGCCGTCGCAGCTGGCCGAGGCGGAGAAGTCGCCGATTTCACAGGCGAGCGCGTTGCCCGCGAATCCGAGCGCGAGCGCGGCCGAGGCGGACGCGACACCGAGGATGCGTACGGAACGTCGAGATATGGACACGTTTGCCCTTCACGGGATGTGCAACTGCGGGGGGTTTAGGGGGAGATGAGGCAGCATTGAGGTGAGGCACCACCACCCCCAGGAGTCTCACTGGTCTATAAGTGCTGCGTAAGCAGTGTCAATGCATATGCGGTGTGCAGCAGTTGGCTTTACCTGCACTTTAATGAGTGAGACGTTTCAGTGCCTCCGGAGCCTCCTCGATACGGTCAACGAGGGCGATACGGCTCTCCATCGACCGTTCCCGGGCAAGTGCACGCAGCAGCGGCCATGTCGGCAGCCGCTCCGTCCAGTGCTCCCGGTCCACCAGAACCATCGGTGTGGGCTCGCCGCGCGACTCGTAGTAGTTCGGCGTCGCGTTGTCGAAGATCTCCTGTACGGTCCCGGCCGCGCCCGGCAGGAACACCACCCCCGCGTTCGAGCGGGCCAACAGGCCGTCCTCGCGGATGGCGTTGGCGAAGTACTTGGCGATGTGCGAGGCGAAGGCGTTCGGCGGTTCGTGGCCGTAGAACCAGGTCGGGATGCCGATCGAGTGGTTGCCCTTCGGCCAGCGGGTGCGGACCTCGAAGGCGCGCTGCGCCCAGTCGGTGATCGAGGGGCTGAACGAGGGTGATTTCGAGAGGAGTTCGCACGCCTCCTCCAGCATGGCGTCCTCGTACGGCGCCGCGTACGCGCCCAGGTTCGCCGCCTCCATGGCACCCGGCCCGCCGCCCGTCGCCACGGTGTATCCGGCGCGGCTCAGGTCACGGCCGAGGCGCGCGGCACCGCCGTAGGCCGCCGTCCCGCGCGCCATCGCGTGGCCGCCCATGACGCCCACCACCCGCGCGCCGCGCAGGAGTTCGTCGAGGGCGTCGGAGATCGAGTCGTCGTGGACGGAGCGCAGCATGGACGCGTAGACATCGCCGTCGGCCTTGGTCCGCTGGAACCAGGCGTACGCGAGCGCGTCCGGCGTCTGCTCGTATCCCTTGTCGAGCGAGGCGAACAGCTCGGCCGACGTGTAGAGACGGCCGCGGTAGGGGTCGAACGGGAGGTGCGGGACGGGCGGGAAGACCAGGGCGCCGTCGGCTCGGACCTTCGCCGCCGCCTCGTCGCGCATCCGGCAGCCGAGGAAGACGGCGTCCGCGGCGTCCGTGGTGAGCAACTCCCGCGTACGGTCCGTCAGATCGACGCCCTGGACGCGGTGTCCGGCGAGGGTGCCGCGGGCCGAGACGGTCGCGTCGAAGTCCTCGACCGTCTCGATCTCGCGTTCGTCGTGGTGGGCCGCATGGGCCGGGCTCGTCTGCACGCGCCCATGCTAGGCATCCGAGTGGTCAGCCCTGGACGGCCGCCGGGTCCATCCACACGACCTCCCAGGAGTGGCTGTCGAGGTCCTCGAAGGAGCGGCCGTACATGAATCCCTGGTCCTGGACGTCGTCGTTGGCGGTGCCGCCCGCCGCGACCGCCTTGTTGATCAGCTCGTCGACCTTCTCGCGGCTCTCGGCGCTCAGGCACAGCAGCACCTCGCTGGTCTTGGCCGAGTCGGCGATCTCCTTCTTCGTGAAGTCGCTGTAGCGCTTCTTCTCAAGGAGCATCGCGATGATCGTCTCGCTGATCACGACACAGGTGGTGTCGTCGGTGCTGAACTGGGGGTTGATCGAGAAACCGAGCTCGGTGAAGAACTTCTTCGACGCGGTGGCGTCGTCCACGGCCAGGTTCACGAAGATCATCTGCTGGTACATACGGGGTGTCTCCCATCGGGCGTGCGTGCTATTCGGTGGGTAGACCGGCGGCCGACACGAAACTCATCGGCCGGCCAGCGGCAGCGCCGCCAGCTCGGCCACGAACAGGGTCAGCGGCAGGAACAGGGCCAGCAGGGCGCCCGCACGCAGGGCCGCAGCGCTGCGCAGCATGGTGGCGGGGGCGCCGAGGCGGAGCAGCGCGGCCGTGGTGTCGGCGCGGGCGTGCTTGGCCTCCAGCGCGGCGGTGAGCAGGGTCGCCACCGTGCAGCCGGTGACCAGGAACAGGCCGAGGGTGGTCAGCGGGCCGAAGGCCGGGGCATCCGCGTCGTAGAGCGCCGTCATCGCGAAGCCGCCCGACGCCACCGCGCACACCACGCCCAGCGGGCGCCCGATCCGGGTCGCCTCCTCCATCAGCACCCGCCCGGCCAGCAGCCGCAGCGCGCCGGGGCCGACGGACTGCAGCAGCCGGCCGCACAGGTGCGTGAGCCCGGGACCGGCCAGCGCGAGACCGATCGCGGTCAGCACCCAGCCGGCCAGGACACTCGCGGGCCCGTCGGCGAGACCGCCGGGCAGCGACAGCCCGCCGCCGTCCTTCGCCCGGCTCGCGTACGCCTCCACGGCGAGCCCGGCGGCCAGTACCGCGATGCCCCAGGGGAGCCCGCGAGGGGCCTCTCGGGGAGCCGCGGGGCGCGAGGGGTCGGGGTGGTCGCCGGGCGCGGTGGCCGATGCGGTGTCGTTCGTGGCTGCCAACTGCTCGTCCTGCGCGGGCTGTTCGGCCGGCTCGGGCTCCGGCCCGCCACTGCGGCCACCCGCGCGCAGCTGCGCGCCGAAGCGGCCGTACGCCCCGAAGGTCTCGCGGGAGTGCGGGCGGCCCTGCACGCCGAAGCGGCCGTACGACCTCGCCGGGCCCTTCTCGGAGGCGGGGCGGAGGTCGCGGGGGCGCAGGGCGAGGGCCACCGCGACGGAGGCGGTCACCGGTACGAGGGCGAGGAGGGTCAGTGCGGCGGGCAGGGGGAGGGGCTGCTCCGAGGCCAGGAACTCCGCCGCCGCTCCGTCGAAGGGCATGCCGGTGAGGTCGCCGCGCAGGTGCAGGAAGAAGAGGAGCGCCAGCATGGAGCCGAGGGTGCAGGCGAGGGCGGTCGTGGTCGCCGAGATGGCCATCAGGCGGCTGGGGCCGAGGCCGATCGCGGAGAGGCCGGGGCGGGGTCTCGTCGCCGGGTCGGTGCGGGCGACGGCCATCGCGAAGTAGACGGTGGCGGCCAGCGGGGTCGCGCACCAGCCGAGGCGGAGGGCCGAGGCGGCGGGGGAGTCGGGGTGGCCCATCGCGTAGCCGAGAGTGCAGAGGAGGAGGAAGCCCGTGCCCGCCGAGGCCAACGCGACCAGCAGGCGGCGCAGTTGGACGGCGGGGTGCGAGCCGCGGGTCAGACGGAGAGCGAGCACTCGGCCCGGCCTTCCGCTTCGGTGACCGGGGGAAGGTGGACCGTGTTCACCCGGCGCCCGTCGAGGAGCGACACCGTGCGGTCCGCGAGGGCCGCGGTCTCCGCCTCGTGGGTCGCGAGGACGACCGTGATGCCGTGCGAGCGGGCGGCGGTGGTGAGCGTGCGCAGGACGTGGGCGCGGTCCGCGCGGTGCAGTGGGGCCGTCGGCTCGTCGGCGAACAGGACCGTCGGCGCCGGGGCCAGCGCCCGGGCGATGGAGACGCGCTGGCGCTCCGCCTGACGCAGTTCGTGCGGGCGTTTGCGGGCGTGCTCGCCGATGTCGAGGCGGTCCAGCCACTCCAGGGCGGCGGTCTTGGCACGGCGTCGACTGGTGCCGCGCAGCATCAGGGGGAGGGCCGCGTTCTCCCAGACGTTCAGCTCGGGGACGAGCACGGGCGCCGGGTCGATCCAGCCGAAGCGGTCGCGGCGCAGCCGCTCCCGGGTCATCGGGCCCATGGTGTGCACGGGCACGCTGTTGAACCAGACCTCGCCGCGGTTCGGACGCTCAAGCCCGGAGAGACAGCGCAGCAGCGTCGTCTTGCCGCTGCCCCGCGGACCGCTGACGGCGAGGATCTCGCCCTCCCGGACGCCCAGCGAGACGCCGCCGAGCGCGGGCGTTCCGTCGTGGTGCTGGAAGTGCAGGGCACGTGCCCAGAGCACGTCGTTGTCCGGCGGGGCCACCATGCGCGTACACCTCGTTCAGATCCGTTTTCCCGTATCGCATCCCCCGTCCGGGGGAACGAAGAGGGGGCCGATCGGTCACTGGCACGCTAAGGAGCGGTCGACGGGAGCCCGGACAGCACACGGCCCCGGGCCGCCGTTTCTCACTCGAACGGCGGCGCCGGGGCCGGTGTTGATCATCCAGAAGGAAGATCCGAACCTCGGAACGATCAGAGCTTCGTCCAGGCCTCCGTGAGCACCTGGCGGACGATCCCCTCGATCTCGTCGAAGGTCGACTGGTCGGAGATCAGCGGCGGCGACAGCTGGATGACCGGGTCACCTCGGTCGTCGGCGCGGCAGTAGAGGCCGTACTCGAAGAGCTTCTTGGAGACGAAGCCGTAGAGCACGCGCTCCGACTCCTCGTCCGTGAAGGTCTCCTTGGTGGCCTTGTCCTTGACCAGCTCGATGCCGTAGAAGAAGCCGTTGCCGCGGACGTCGCCGACGATCGGGAGATCGTGCAGCTTCTGCAGGGTCTGCAGGAAGTTGGCCTCGTTGTCGAGGACGTGCTGGTTGAGGCCCTCGCGCTCGAAGATGTCGAGGTTGGCGAGGCCGACCGCGGCGGAGACCGGGTGGCCGCCGAAGGTGTAGCCGTGCAGGAAGGTGTTGTCGCCCTTGTAGAACGGCTCGGCCAGGCGGTCGGAGATGATGCAGGCGCCGATCGGGGAGTAGCCCGAGGTCATGCCCTTGGCGCAGGTGATCATGTCCGGGACGTAGTCGAACTTGTCGCAGGCGAACATCGTGCCCAGGCGGCCGAAGGCGCAGATGACCTCGTCGGACACGAGCAGCACGTCGTACTGGTCGCAGATCTCGCGGACCCGCTGGAAGTAGCCGGGCGGGGGCGGGAAGCAGCCGCCGGCGTTCTGCACGGGCTCCAGGAAGACCGCGGCGACCGTCTCCGGGCCCTCGAAGAGAATCTGCTGCTCGATCTGGTCGGCGGCCCAGCGGCCGAAGGCCTCCGGGTCGTCGCCGAAGAGCGGGGCGCGGTAGATGTTGGTGTTCGGGACCTTGTGCGCGCCCGGGACGAGCGGCTCGAACGGGGCCTTGAGGGCCGGGAGTCCGGTGATGGACAGGGCGCCCTGCGGGGTGCCGTGATAGGCGACCGCGCGCGAGATGACCTTGTACTTGGTGGGCTTGCCGACCAGCTTGAAGTACTGCTTGGCGAGCTTCCAGGCGGTCTCGACGGCCTCGCCGCCGCCGGTGGTGAAGAAGACCTTGTTCAGGTCGCCGGGCGCGTGGTGGGCGAGACGCTCCGCCAGCTCGATGGCCTTCGGGTGGGCGTACGACCAGATGGGGAAGAACGCCAGCTCCTGCGCCTGCTTGGCCGCGGTCTCGGCCAGCTCGGCGCGGCCGTGACCGGCCTGGACCACGAACAGACCCGCGAGACCGTCGAGGTAGCGCTTGCCCTTGTCGTCGTAGATGTAGGTGCCCTCACCACGGACGATCGTGGGAACGGGCGCGTTCTCGTACGAGGACATGCGGGTGAAGTGCATCCACAGGTGGTCGTACGCGGTGCGGCTGAGGTCCTTGCTCACGGTTATCGGGTTCCCCACATGTAGGTCTGCTTCTTGAGCTTCAGATAAACGAAGCTCTCGGTGGAGCGCACCCCGGGCAGCGCCCGAATGCGTTTGTTGATGACGTCCAGCAGGTGGTCGTCGTCCTCGCAGACGATCTCGGCGAGGAGGTCGTACGAGCCCGCGGTCATCACCACGTACTCCACTTCCGGCATGGCCGTCAGCGCGTCCGCCACGTGCTCGACATCGCCCTCGACGTTGACACCGACCATCGCCTGTCTGCGGAAGCCCACGGTGAGCGGGTCCGTGACGGCGACGATCTGCATGACGCCCTGGTCGAGCAGCTTCTGGACGCGCTGGCGCACGGCCGCCTCGGAGAGGCCGACGGCCTTCCCGATCGCGGCGTACGGCCGGCGGCCGTCCTCCTGGAGCTGCTCGATGATGGCGAGGGAGACGGAATCCAGGTGCGGAGTCCCGTTCCTGGACTCGCGGGAGTCCCTGTGTTCTGCGCTACGACTGGCCACGGCTTCACTGTGCACGACGTCTCGACCGTTCCGCAAGGCCGCTTCGATGAAATTCGTTGTTTACGTGGTCGAGACTTGCGGATTTCGTAGTCTTGATGCGATCAGGGGTGTTGAAAACGTGGGCCGGGCGATTAGGGTGGGTGTCTCAGTGATTGGACACCTGAACTTGGAGGGCCGGCAGTGAGCACCGAGCTGCGTCGTCTGCGCAATTACATCGACGGTGAGTTCCGGGACGCCGCCGACGGACGGACCACCGAGGTGGTCAATCCCGCGACGGGGGAGGCGTACGCGACCGCGCCGCTGTCCGGACCGGCGGACGTGGACGCCGCGATGGCGGCTGCCGCCGCCGCGTTCCCGGCCTGGCGGGACGAGACGCCCGCGGCGCGGCAGCGGGCCCTGCTGAAGATCGCGGACGCGTTCGAGGAGCGGGCCGAGGAACTGATCGCGGCCGAGGTGGAGAACACCGGCAAGCCGATCGGGCTGACCCGCTCCGAGGAAGTCCCGCCGATGGTCGACCAGATCCGCTTCTTCGCGGGTGCGGCCCGGATGCTGGAGGGGCGAAGCGCGGGCGAGTACATGGAGGGCATGACCTCCATCATCCGCCGCGAGCCGATCGGCGTCTGCGCGCAGGTCGCCCCGTGGAACTACCCGATGATGATGGCGGTGTGGAAGTTCGCCCCGGCGCTGGCCGCCGGCAACACAGTGGTGTTGAAGCCCTCGGACACCCCCCCCGCCTCCACCGTCCTGATCGCCGAGATCCTCGGCTCGATCCTCCCCAAGGGCGTCTTCAACGTCGTCACCGGCGACCGCGACACCGGCCGCCTGATGGTCGAGCACCACACCCCGGCGATGGCCTCCATCACCGGCTCCGTGCGCGCCGGCATGTCGGTCGCCGAGTCCGCGTCCAAGGACCTCAAGCGGGTCCACCTGGAGCTGGGCGGCAAGGCGCCGGTCGTCGTCTTCGAGGACACCGACATCGCCAAGGCCGTCGAGGACATCTCGGTCGCGGGCTTCTTCAACGCCGGGCAGGACTGTACGGCGGCGACGCGCGTCCTGGTCCAGGAGGGCATCCACGACGAGTTCGTGGCCGCGCTCGCCAAGGCGGCGGCCGAGACGAAGACCGGGCAGCCGGACGACGAGGACGTGCTCTACGGCCCCCTGAACAACCCCAACCAGCTCAAGCAGGTCTCCGGCTTCATCGAGCGGCTGCCCGCGCACGCCAAGGTGGAGTCCGGCGGCCACCAGGTCGGCGAGAAGGGCTACTTCTACGCCCCGACCGTCGTCTCGGGCCTCAAGCAGGACGACGAGATCATCCAGAACGAGGTGTTCGGACCGGTCATCACCGTCCAGTCCTTCACCGACGAGGCCCAGGCCGTCGAGTGGGCCAACGGCGTCGACTACGCGCTGGCCTCCTCGGTCTGGACGAAGGACCACGCCCGCGCGATGCGGCTGTCCAAGGCGCTCGACTTCGGCTGTGTGTGGATCAACACCCACATCCCGCTGGTGGCGGAGATGCCGCACGGCGGCTTCAAGAAGTCCGGCTACGGCAAGGACCTTTCGGCCTACGGCTTCGAGGACTACACGCGGATCAAGCACGTGATGACGTCGCTGGGCGAGTAGTGGTCACCGGCACAAGTGCGCGGCCCCGGACGGGAGTTGATCCGTCCGGGGCCGCGCTGTTCCCCCTCTGTTTCCCCCTCCGGATGGTCAGGCTTGCTCGAAGGCGCGGGTGAGCGAGGGCAGTTCGGAGGTGACCTTCCCGGGCTTGCCCGGCTTGCCTGCCTTGCCGGGGGTCGGCAGTGCCGGCAGGTCGGCCGGGTCCGGGAAGGTGATGCCGGCCTTCTCCAGGATGGGCCCACAGGTGGCGACGGCCTTCTTGTAGCCGGCCGTCGTCGGGTCGAAGTCCCCCTTCCCGACCTTCACTTGAAGGCTGACGTGCCCCGCCGAGTCCTTGGCCGCGTGGAAGCCGGGGAAGACGGTCTGCCCCTGCTTCCGCATGCACGCGGCGAAGTCGCCGTTCGCGGTGTTGAGATCGCCCGGCGCGTTCGAGGTCGGGTGGTAGGCGACCGCGAAGGCCACGTGCCGGGGAGACGCGAAGTGTGTGCCGCCCGAGCCCTTCGCGGTGGTCACGCCGGCTCCGGAGCCGGATTCGGCTCCGGACACAACGGTCGTACGGGGTGCGGTGGTTGTCGCGCCGGACGCCTGCGCGGCCGTCGTGCCGAGCGCGGCGGCCGACAGTACGGCGATCCCGAGGGCGAGCCGCTGCGGCCTGGTCGCCAGAGCGCGCATGGTTCCTCCTGCTGGTGTGCGGGTGCTGCTGGACATGGCCCACACAACCGCCCGGGCGGTTACACCACGGGAACGGCCGCCCTTATACCCGTGTAACCGCCCGCCCGTCACACTGACGGCCATGCGTGTGCTGGTGGTCGAGGACCACGAAGAACTCGCCGAGACCGTGGCGGCGGGCCTGCGCCGCGAGGGCATGGCGGTCGACCTCGCCTTCGACGGTCCTACGGCCCTGGAGCGCGCGGAGATCAACGGCTACGACGTCGTCGTGCTCGACCGCGATCTGCCCGGACTCCACGGCGACCAGGTGTGCCGGACGCTCGCGGCGGGGAACAGCCGGGCGCGGGTGCTGATGCTCACCGCGTCCGGGACCGTCGCCGACCGGGTCGCCGGGCTCGGACTCGGCGCCGACGACTATCTGCCCAAGCCGTTCGCGTTCACCGAACTCGTGGCCCGCATACGGGCGTTGGCCCGCCGTGCGCAGCCCGCGCTGCCGCCGGTCCTGGTGCGCGGCGAACTCCGGCTCGACCCGGCCCGCCGGGAAGCCACCCGGGACGGCTGCCAACTGCCGCTCAGCCCCAAGGAGTTCGCCGTACTCGAACTCCTTCTCGGCGCGCAGGGGACGGTCGTGTCCACCGAGGAACTTCTGGAGCGGGCATGGGACGAAGCCGCCGATCCCTTCAGCCAGACCGTCAAGGTGACCGTCAGCAGACTGCGCCGCAAGCTGGGGGAGCCACCGCTGGTCGAGACGGTCGACCGGGCGGGGTACCGGATCCGATGAGGGCGTGGGTCCCGGGCCGGGTGGCGCGTGCGATGACGGCGTGGGTCCCGCGCGGGGTACCGCGTTCGAAGTGGGCGTGGGCCACGTGCCGGATACCGCGTCCGAGGTGGGCGTGGGCCACGCGACTGCCGCGCGGGCCGCGTACCGTCCGCTGGCGCCTCACCCTGCTCTACGGCGCGCTGTTCGCGGCGGCCGGCGCACTCCTGCTGACCTTCGTGTACCTGCTCGCCCGCGCCACCGGGGGCGGACCCGGCACCGCCACCGTGCAGAGCTCCCAACTGGACGGCGGCGCACCCGCGTTGAGCACGCCGACCCTCACCCGCGTCGCCGAGGCCGCCCGCAGCGACCAACTGCACCAACTGGTCGTCTACGCCGTCGTCGCGCTCGCGCTGATGACCGTGGCCTCGCTCGCGCTGGGCTGGCTGATGGCCGGTCGGGTGCTGTCGCCGCTGCGCACGATGACGGCCTCGGCGCGCCGGATCTCCGCCGACAACCTGCACGAACGGCTCGCGGTGTCGGGTCCCGACGACGAGTTGAAGGCGGTGGCGGACACCTTCGACGCCGTACTGGCAAGGCTGGAGGGCGCGTTCGAGGCGCAGAAGCAGTTCGTCGCCAATGCCTCGCACGAACTGCGCACCCCGCTCACGCTCCAGCAGGCGATCGTGGACGTCACCCTCGCCGACCCGGACGCCTCGGTGTCGGCCCTGCGGGCCGCGCTGGCCCGGGTGCGGGCGGCCGGGCAGGAGCAGGAGCGTCTGATCGACGCGCTGTTGACCCTCGCGCGCAGCCAACGCGGGCTTGAGACGCGGGAGTTCGTGGACCTCGCGACGGTTGTGGGGGAGCGGCTGCGGGGCGTGGAGCTGTCGGTGCGGGCCCGACTCGAATCCGCTCCCGTCCTCGGTGATCCGCAGCTCGTCGAGCGGCTGGTCGTCAACCTGACCGACAACGCCGTACGGCACAACCTCCCAACGGGGGAGGGGAGTTGGGTGAGCGTGTGGACGGGGGTCGATGCGCGGGGGCGGCCCGGGCTGCGGATCGAGAACAGCGGGCCGGTGATTCCGGCCGACCAGGCCGCGGGACTGTTCCAGCCGTTCCGCCGACTCGGCGCGGAGCGGGTCGGAAAGCGGGACGGCCTCGGCCTCGGCATGTCCATCGTGGCGGCGGTCGTCGCCGCGCACGGCGGACGGGTGCGGGCGCGGACCCGTCCGCAGGGCGGCCTTGTGGTGGAGGTGAGCCTGCCGCCGTACGCCCCGGCGGAGCACCGGATCCCGGACGTCGCGGCGGCCGGGATCTCGCATTCCGCGCCTGTCGTGTGAACTGGCGGTTACTTCACGGACAACCGATCGACAAGGTGTCGGGTCCGCGGGGACCCGCTGGACGCAGCGTCCATTGATCGGACACGGGTCGGCGGGTCATGCTGCGCGGGTGCCCAGGACTCCGAAGCCGTACTCGCCCTCCCGCCGCTCGCTGCTGCGCGCGCTTGGCGGTACCGCCGCGCTCGGCGCCCTTGCCGGGTGCGGTGTGCCCGCCGCCTATGTGAAGGCGGGTGACCGTGCCGGTGCCGATCTGTCCGCCACCGACAAGCGGCTGACCTGGGCGAACTGGCCGTTGTACATCGACACCGATGACAACGACGAGACGAAGCGGCCCACGCTGGACGCCTTCGAGAAGCGCACCGGGATCTCCGTCGACTACATCGAGGAGATCAACGACAACGACGAGTTCTTCGGCAAGATCAGCCCGGCTCTCATGAACCACCAGCAGACCGGCCGCGACCTGATCGTCATGAGCGACTGGATGTGCGCGCGGTTCGTCCGCCTCGGCTGGGTCCAGCGGATGGACCGGGCCGCGCAGCCGAATGTGGCGAAGTACCTGGACCCGCAACTCAGTTCGCCGGCCTTCGACCCGGGCCGCCGCTACACGGTGCCGTGGCAGTCGGGCATCACCGGCATCGCGTACAACCACCGCAAGCTCGGCCGCGAGATCCGGCACGTCTCCGACCTGTGGGCGAGCGACCTGAAGGGCCGGGTCACCCTGCTCTCCGGGCTCGACGAGGCGTTCGCGCTGCTGATGCAGGGCAACGGCGTCGACATCACCAAGTGGACCGCCGCGGACTTCCACAAGGTGTGCGACCAGGTCCAGACCCAGATCAGCAGGAAGCAGATCCGCCGCTTCACCGGCAACGACTACACCAAGGACCTGGTCAGCGGTGACGTCCTGGCCTGTCAGGCGTACTCCGGCGACGTGATCCAGCTCCAGGCCGACAACCCGGACATCCGCTTCGTCGTCCCCGAGGAGGGCGCCGAACTCTGGGCGGACTCCCTGATGATCCCCGACCTGGCCCGCCACAAGACCAACGCCGAAAAACTGATCGACTACTACTACGACCCCGAGGTCGCCGCCGAACTCGCCGCCTGGGTCAACTACGTCTGCCCCGTCCCCGCCGCCCAGGACGTCCTGGCGGGCTCCAAGGACAAGGACACCGCGGCCCTCGCCGAAAACCCCCTGATCTTCCCGGACGCGACCATGCGCAAGCACCTCGCCATCGCCCGCGACATCACGTCGACGGAACGGGTGGAGTTCGCGAAGGAGTGGAACAAGATCGTGGGGTTGTAGGGGGCCGCGCCCGAAAGTCGCGTGCCCTGCGGGTGACCTCTGCCCAGTCACCGGCCGCCACGACCCCGGGATGTCGCCGGCGACATCCCACTACTTCGTGCCCGCGTTCGCCGACGGGGCATCCGCGTCACCCACCCGCGCCGCGACCGCCGCACCGTCCCCGGTGCCGAGCGCCACCCGGGTGCCGACCCCGGTCCCCAGCGCCACCGCCGACCGGAGCGCGAGCGCCGAGCCCGCCGTCGCGGCGAGCCCAGCCAGGTCGCCACCGTCCCCCGCGGCACCCCGTCCACCGAAGCGGCCAGCCTCGCGTGAAGCGCTCAACTCCCTTGCCCCGGCCCCGACTAGGCTCGACGCCGTACGAAGGGACCGGGCCGCCGGTGCCGTCACCGGAGTCTCGACTTGAGGGAGCCCGCCATGCCCACAGAATTCGCCGCCAGGGTCTTCGCCCTGGTCGACGGGACCGACGCCGTCGGCTTCAGCCGCCTGTTCGCCTTACGGGGCCGGATGCGCTTCGGGAACGCCGCGCCGATGACCGGCCCGGAGGAGATAGCGGCCGGCATCGGCGGCTTCTTCAGCACCATCAAGGGGCTGCGCCACAACGTCGTCCGTGAGTGGTACACCGGGGCCGACGCCATCGTCGAGGAGACGGTCGACTACTTCCGGCTGACCGGCGACACCGTCACCGTCCCCGCCGTCACCATGTGGCACGTCGACGAGACCGGCCTCATCGACGACTTCCGCGTCTACACCGACCTGGCCCCGCTCTTCGCCTGAGCCACGACGCGCGGTGCGGTGCGGCGCGGGACGGTCGGCGAAGTCCCGTACGACTTCAGGACTTTGCCCGCTCTTTACAACCCGCCCACCCGCTGCCTCGTCTCTCCGCTCGATCCGTGACCCGCCCCGCCGGTGCACCACCGGCGGACCCGGCGGGCCGGCCGACGAGAGAGAGCGATTCATGCGCCGAACTGTCCTCAGCGCCATGGCACTCGCGTGCGGCGCCGTACTGGCGAGCACCGTGCCCGCGTTCGCCGACGGGGCATCCGCGTCACCCACCCGCGCCGCGACCGCCGCACCGTCCCCGGTG
>NZ_JALJRY010000009.1:217167-288796 GCF_024519455.1 Streptomyces sp. STR69
CGACGGGGCATCCGCGTCACCCACCCGCGCCGCGACCGCCGCACCGTCCCCGGTGGCGAGCGCCACCCGGGTGCCGACCCCGGTCCCCAGCGCCACCACCGACCCGCGCGCGAGCGCCGAGCCCTCCGCCGAACCGACCGTGGCGCCGAGCCAGGTCGCCACCGTCCCCCGCGGCGCCCCGGACACCGGTGTCGCGCCGGCGTCGAAGTCGTCGGGCGACCTGTCGACCACCCTGATCGGCGGGGCAGCCGCCGCGGCCGTCGTCGGTGGCGGCGCCTTCGTCGTCGTACGGCGCCGGAGGGCGACCGGGGCATGACCTCGCTCTCCAGGCGCGCCTTCGTCACGGCATCGGCGGCGGCCCTGCTCACCGGCTGCGGCGGCGGACACGGGACCGCCCCGACCACGAACTCCGCCGCGAAGCAAGGGAGTTCGGGGCAGGGTGGTTCGCAGCCGGGGAGTCAGACGTCCTCGGCGCGGACCGGCACCAAGGCGGTGCACGCCCTCGCGCGGTCCGTCCCGGTCACCCTGCGCGTCCCGGCCATCGGGGTCGACACCCCGGTCATGCAGCTGGGGCTGGCCGCGGACGGCACCGTGCAGGTGCCGCCGATCACGGCGCACGACCGGGCGGGCTGGTACCGGTACTCGCCGACCCCCGGCCGGACCGGGCCGTCGGTGATTCTCGGGCATGTGACGGTCGGCGCGTACGGGGACGGGGTCTTCCGCCACCTCGCGCTGCTGCGCGTGGGGGAGCGGATCGACGCGGTCCTGGAGAACGGTACGACGGCCACGTTCACCGTCACCGCCGTACGGACGGTCGCCAAGGCCGACTTCCCGTCGGACGAGGTGTACGGGAACGTGGACCGCCCCGAACTGCGGCTCATCACCTGCGGCGGGACCCGTACCGGTACGGGATATCTCGACAACGTGATCGTCTTCGCGGCACTGACCTCCGCGAGCCCCTGACCCGGTCCGGATCCCGGACCGCCGGAACCCGTGCCGGCGGTCCGGGGTCTTCCCCGGTGAACCTCACCACCCCCCTACGGAGCATGTTGAAACGGTCCCGCGAGACGGCAGCGTCCGAACTGTTCGCCGCCGTCTACCCGCGCCTCGCCGGCTGGTGCCGCCGGCTCGTCGACGACGACGAGACGGCCCACGAGATCGCCTCCGAGGCCTTCACCCGGCTCTGGGCCCGCTGGACGAAGGTGGCGGAACCGCGCGGTTTCCTCTACGTCACCGCGGCCAACCTGGTCCGGGACCACTGGCGCAAACTGGAGCGCGAACGCCGGGCCGTGCGCCGCGCCACCACCGAGGAAGCGGTACGACCGCCCGCCGAACAGGCCGACCCGTCCGTACGGCTGCTCGTGCAGTCGCTGCCGGAACGACTGCGCGTCCCGATCCTCCTGCACTACTACGCTGACATGCCGATCCGGGAGGTGTCCGTGTTGACCGGGCGCAAGGAAGGAACCATCAAGGCCGACCTCCACGCGGCCCGCGAACTGCTCCGAGCCCATCTGAGGAGAAGCCTTGACCACACACTTTGACGAGGAGGACGAGGGGCGGGAGCCCGACTTCGCCCTCGACGACCCCCTCACGGTCATCCTGCGGCCCTCCTCCGCCGAGTACCTGGGCCCGCCCCCCGGCCGCTACGAGTCGATCCGCCGCGGCGCGCACCGCCGCCGCCTGCTCCGCGCGGCGGCCGGCGCCGGCGCGACCTGCGCGGTCCTCGTCCTCGCCGCCCTCCCGTTGCGCCTGGCCCACCACGACGCACCGGTGACCCCCACGGTCCCCCTCGCCCCACCCCCCGCGAGCAGCACTCCCACGACTCCGGCCCCCCTGCCCGCCACCAAGGCGCCCAGCGCCAGCGTGGACCCGAGTCGCACGAGCGCCCCCACCACGGAACCGTCCAGGACCCCCACGGCATCGGCCTCCGCCACGTCCCGAACCGTCGCCCCCTCGGCCGTACCGACCCGCACGCGGTAACTCCCGCACTCCTGACCCCTCGCAGCAGGCATTGCGCTGGGACGCGTGGTGACGGAGGACAGAGCCGCCGATTGTTTTGAACGTGTTCAATTATGGGCGTAGGCTGCCGCCATGAACGACAGAGCCGCCCTCCTGAAGGGCATCCGCGTCTGGCTTGGCCTGTTCGTCGTCTGTCTGGTGCTCAGCGGCGCCACCGCCTTCCCGCTGGTCCACGAACTCCGCTGGACCGAGGGCGTGTTGACGTCCCTGTCCGTACCGCACCACCTGCCCGCCCTCGCGGACTGGATCGAGCGCGTACGCCAGGGACTCGACACCGCCGACACCGACTACCCCTTCCTCCTCTACGGCACGGACTGGCTGGCCTTCGCCCACCTCGTCATCGCGGTCGCCTTCTACGGCCCCTACCGCGACCCCGTCCGCAACATCTGGGTCGTCGAGTTCGGGATGATCGCCTGCGCCGGAATCATCCCGCTCGCTCTGGTCTGCGGACCGATCCGCGGAATTCCCCTCTGGTGGACGGTGATCGACATGTCCTTCGGGGTCATCGGGATCGTCCCGCTGTACGTCGTACGGAAGAAGATCAAGCGCCTGGAAGCAGTACTCGCGCCAACTCCCGCCCCCGCACCGGCTACTTGAGCGCGGCCAGCGCGATCCGCATCGCGACCGCGTTCATCGACTCGCCCTTGGCGTCCGTCGAGTCGACCGAGTAGACGAGCGTGCGGGACAGGTCGCGGGTGGCGAGGACCACCGTGCTGTAGCCGTACCGGGCACCGGACTTGAGCCAGTACACCTTCCCGCCGTACTCGAAGCGCTGGAGCCCGGCGCTGTAACCGGCGCCCTCGACACCGGCAGGCACCGTGAACATCTCCTTCAGCTGCGGCCCCGGCACGATCCGCCCCCGGAACAGCGCCGTGACCAGCCGCTCCAGATCGGCGGTCGTCGAGATCATGTCGCCGGCCGCCCACCGGTCCGCCTGGTTCCAATCCGTGACGTCGACGAACTTCGTTGTGCCGTCGGCCTGTTGGACCACCTGGTAACCGTGGTTGTGCGGGCCGCGGATCCGCGGGTCGGTGCCGGGGAAGTACGTGTCCCGCATGCCTGCCGGCCGCAGCACGAGCCGGGTGGCCTCCGAGGCGTACGAGTGTCCCGTCACTCTCTCGACCAGCAGGCCGAGGATCGTGTAGTTGATGTTGAGGTAGTCCTGCCGCTCACCCGGCCGGAACTCCGGCCCCTTCGCCACCGCCGACGCCACCACCTCCCTCGGCGTGAGCGTGTCGAAGCGGTGCGCGTACTGGTCCTCGAAGGCGTCCCCGAAACCGTCACCGGCCTGGATACCACTCGTGTGGTTCAGCAACTGCCGTACGGATATGGGCTCGAAGGCCTTCGTGAGCAGCCCCGGCAGATAGTGCTGGACCGGTGTGTCCAGGTCGACCTTCCCCTGCGCCGCCAGCCGCAGCACGGTCGCAGCCGTCACGACCTTCGTCGTCGAACCGGCCCGGAAACGCGCGTCGGGATCGGCGGCGGCACCGCTCTCCAGATCGTGCACCCCGGCACTCCCGCGCCAGCTCCCGTCCGTCCCTCCCACCCGCACGAGAGCCGCCGTGGCATCCGCGTCCGGCAGCCCGGCGAGCGCCGCGCGCAGCGCCTCGGCGTCCGGACCGGCCGTCCCCCGTACGGCAGTCGAGGCGGACGAGGACACGGCGAACGCGGGTGCGGCCAGCGGCCCGGCCGCGAGCGCGAGGACGAGGGAGGCGGTGAGGACGGTGGTGCGGCGGCGGGCGCGCATCGGCTGCTCCTGGAATCTCCGGCGGGTGTCGGTGATCAGCCTCGTCCGGTACGCCCGTTCCCGGATCGTCGGCGAGGAGGGCACCCGCCCCTGGTGACACCCGGACCAACTCCCTTACAGGGCAAGGGATTTACCCGGGTTTCCCCCTACGGGATCCGACTCGGCGCCGTAGCGGCCGTAAAAACTGTTATCGCCGAACCCTTCACTCCGTCTCCCCCTGCGTCCCCAGTCCCCTCACGCACCGGAGCCACCCACATGGCCACGCATGCACCCGAGCCGACCAGCCCGTCCGAGCCGACCGGCGCCCGCAAGCCCGCGAACAGGCACCGCCTCACCCGCCGGGGCCTGTTCACGCTCGGTGGCGGAGTCGCGGCGGCGGGAGTCGTCGGCGGCGGGATCGCCGCGTTCTCCGGCGGCGGCGCGGATGCCGCGCAGCCCGGCACGGGCACGGCCATCGGCACCGCCACCGCCCGGCCGCAGGCTCTGATCCACCCGGGCATGCTGCACAACGCCGGTGACCTGCACCGCGCCAAGGTCCGCGTCGCCGCCCGCAAGGCCCCCTGGCTGAAGGGCTGGACGCGGCTCACCGACAACAGGCACTCCGCGAGCACCTGGCAGCCCCGCCCGCAGGCCGTCGTCGTCCGCGGCGGCACCGGCCAGAACTACGTCACCCTCTACAACGACATCCACGCCGCCTACCAGAACGCCCTGCGTTGGCAGATCGGCGGCACCAAGGCCAACGGCGACACGGCCGTCGCCATCCTCAACGCCTGGTCGGCCACGCTCACTTCGGTCAACGGCAACGCCGACCGCTTCCTCGCCTCCGGCATCTACGGCTACCAGTTCGCCAACGCGGCCGAACTCGTCCGCGACCACCCGGACTTCGAGTTCGCCCGCTTCAAGAAGATGCTGCGCACCGTCTTCATGCCGATGAACACCGACTTCCTGACCAACCACAACACCGCCAACATCACCAACTACTGGGCCAATTGGGACCTGTGCAACGTCGCCTCCCTCATGGCCACCGGCATCCTGTGCGACGACCGCGCCACCTTCGAACGCGCGGTGACCTACATGAAGTCCGGTGCGGGCAACGGCTCGTTCAAGCACGCCATCCCCTTCGTCTACGGCGGCCAGAACCTCGCCCAGTGGCAGGAGAGCGGCCGGGACCAGGGCCACACCATGATGGGCATGGGCCTCATGGGCGCGATCTGCGAGATGGCCTGGAACCAGGGCGTCGACCTCTACGGCCACCTCGACAACCGGTTCATGAAGGCCGCCGAGTACGTCGCCAAGTACAACCTCGGCGCGGCCGTGCCCTTCACGACGTACGCCTGGCGCAGCGGACAGGGCGCCGGACGATACATGGATCAACCTGTGATCTCCGACATAGCCCGGGGCGCCGTTCGCCCGGTTTGGGAGATTCTGTACAACCACTACGCCCGTCGACGGCGCCTGAGCACCCCGTTCATCACCCTCATGGCTGAGAAGGTGCGTGCGGAGGGCGGTGGCGGCGACTACGGGCCCAACAGCGGCGGCTACGACCAACTCGGCTTCGGAACACTGCTGTACAGCAAGTGACACCGTCGTCGACCACGTGACACCGGGGAGGGCGAAGGGCGACATGGACGGACGGCAGTGGCACTCGACCATCGCGGCGGCACAGGCCGGTGACCGGCGGGCCCTGGACGAACTGGTCGCGGGCTGGCTGCCGTTGGTCTACAACGTGGTCGGCCGCGCCCTCAACGGCCACGCCGACGTGGACGACGTGGTCCAGGAGACGATGCTCCGCGCAGTCGACCACCTCGGCTCGCTCCGTGACCCCGACAGCTTCCGGTCCTGGCTGGTCGCGATCGCCATGCGCCAGATCCGGGACCGGGCCCGCCGCCGCAAGTCCCCCGACCAACTCCCGGACGGGCTACCGGGCGACGCTGCCGACTTCGCCGAACTCACGGTCCTGCGGCTCCAGTTGGAGGGCCAGCGGCGCGAGGTCGCGGAGGCGGTGCGCTGGCTCGACGACGAGGACCGACAACTCCTCTCCCTGTGGTGGCTGGAGGTCGGCGGCGAACTCACCCGCCGCGAACTGGCGTCGGCGGTGGGCATCAGCCGCCAGCACGCGGCGGTCCGCGTCCAGCGCATGAAGGAACGCCTGGAGACGGCCCGGGGCATCGTCCGCGCTCTCGACGGCGCCTGCCCCGATCTCCGCGAGGTCACCGCCCGCTGGGACGGCCGCCAGGACTCGGTCTGGCGCAAACGCCTGGCCCGCCACCTACGAGGCTGCGCCTACTGCGGCGACCCCCGAGAGTCCGTCGTACCGGCGGAACGCCTCCTCGTCGGCATCGCCCTGGTCCCCCTCCCGCTCGGCTTCACCTTGTCACTGGCCTTCGGCGCGAAGACGGCGGCTGCGGCGGGAATGGCGGGGGCGGCCTTTGCGGCCGGGGCAAGTGGGACGGGTGGGGCGAGCGGGGCGGCTGGCGCGGTGGGGGCTGCTGGTGTCGTCGGGGCGGGCGGGTCCGTGGGGGCGGCAGGAGCGGCGGGCTCCGTGGGATCGGCGGGTGCGACGGGTGCGGTGCACGGGGCCGGGGCCGTGGGTTCGGCGGGCGCGGCCGGAGTCCCGGGTGTCGCGGGGGCCGCCGGTTCCGCCGGTACGCCCGCCGGGTGGTCGGCCAAGTTGCTGGGGGTGTTGACCAAGCCCGCCGTCGCCGTGGCAGCCGGTGCCACGATCGCCGCCGGCGGCCTGTACGCAGTCACCCACACCCCGGACGACCCGCCCCCGAAGGCCCTCACCCCCACAGTCACGGCTGGTACCTTCCCCGCCCCGTCCGCCACCGGAGCGCCCGCGTGGTCCACCGCTCCCTCGCCGACTCCCACCCCCTCCCCGTCGAAGACGACCACCACCCCCTACGGCTCGGTCGTCGACGCCGTGGACCGGGCCCCGAACCCCGACACCCCACCCGCAGCGCTCCCGCACCGCCCGGCCGCCGGCCTCACCAGCACCGGCGGAGCGCACGCCACCATGAACCACCGCGGGGACAACGTGACGCTCAGCGGCCAGGGTTACGTCCTCGTCCGCTGGCAGATCTCACCGCAGTACCGCTCCGGCGCGCTGGTCATGCCGAGTTGGACCGCTCTGAAGGGCAAGCTCTTCCACGTGGCCTCGGGCGGCGGTCGCCGCATGGACGACCCGGTCAGCACCACCGACCCCACCGCCACCGGCATGGGCAACAAGACCATCGGCTACGACGTCCTGCCCACCGGCACCCAACAGATGTGGCAGAACGAGTACTTCTACGTCGACGGCAGCGTCACCCTCACCGTCAACGAACGCGGCGCCGACTACGGCCTCAACGTCTTCCCCACCACCTGGGACGCCGTGGAGCAGGACATCACCACCGGCCCCACCCAGGGCGCGACCCGCTACGGCCTGACCCGCGACACCGGAAAGGACAACGCCCCGGTACCCCAGTACGTCACCCGCACCACCCCGGCCGACCCGGCGACGGTCGCTCAGGCCTCCCGGGTCTGACCACCCCGCGCGCAGTCGTCCTGCGCGGCCACGACCTCGTCCCCGTGCTCGAAGGCCCAGGCCCCGAACGCGTCGATCGGTTCGAGCAACGTCCGCCCCAGCGCCGTGAGTTCGTACTCCACCCGCGGCGGCGAACCACCGTAGGACCGCCGCGCCCACAGCAGCACTACGCAGTCCAGGTGTTGCCGAGCAGCTCGAAGGCGAGCCGGGCCCGGCAGTCGGCGAGAAACACGGGGTCGGAGGTCACGCACCACATGGTGCCCGAGCGGCTTCCTACTGTCGTGCCATGCGAAGAGGAACGGAACCGCGCGCCCCCGCCGCCGCCCTCACCCCTTCTTCCTGAGCCCGCACAGGACACCGACGCGGTTGGTGGTGATCGAGTCGACGCCCAGGTCGAGCAGACGGCGCATCGAGCGTCGGGTGTCCGGGGTCCAGACCGACAGGAGGTAGCCGTCACGGTGGACCCGGGCGACGAGGTCCCGATCGACCAGTGTGAAGCGGTAGTTGAGCCAGCGCGGCCGTACCGCTTCCAGTACCGCGGGGCGCGGCGGCGCGAGCGAGGTCCAGGTCAGGGCGATCTCGGCGGACGGGTCGGCCGCGCGCACGGCGAGCATCGAGTCGGCGCCCGCGCAGTAGTACGCCCGGTCGTCCGCCCCGTACTCGCGGATCACGTCCACGATCCGGCGCGCGGCCCGCGGGTCGGCCGCGCCGGGCAGGTCGACCATCACCCGGCTGCCCTCGGTCGCGGCCAGCGCCTCCACCAGCGTCGGCACCCCGCCGTCCGTGAGCCCGCGCACCTCGTCCACCGACAGCGACTTCAGCGGTCGGTCCACTTCCCACAGCCGTTGCAGCGTCTCGTCGTGCAGCAGCACGGGCACGCCGTCACGGGTCACTCGTACGTCGAACTCGACGGCGTCCGCGCCCTGTTCGAGCGCGGAACGCAGTGAGTCGACGGTGTTCTCACGGGCACGGTAGGGGTCGCCGCGATGGCCCACGGCGGTCACGTTCTCCATGGGCTCATTGTGCTGGTTGTCGCGGGAGCGCCGACCGTCAGGGCGCGAGCCACGCCGAGGTGTAGGTGTCGATCTCCTCGTTGATACGGGCCTTGCCCGCCGCGTCGAGGAAGGAGGCCGCCACGGCGTTCTTCGCGAGGTCGGCGACACCGCGCTCGTCGAGGTCGAGAAGGCGGGCGGCGACCGCGTACTCGTTGTTCAGGTCGGTGCCGAACATCGGCGGGTCGTCGGAGTTGATCGTCACGAGCACCCCCGCCCGGGTGAACTCCGTGAGGGGGTGCTCGTCGAGCGTGCGGACCGCGCGGGTGGCGATGTTCGAGGTCGGGCAGACCTCCAGCGCGATGCCGTGCTCGGCGAGATGGGCGAGCAGCTTGGGATCCTGCGCGGAACTGGTGCCGTGTCCGATGCGCTCGGCGCGCAGCTCGTTCAGGGCGTCCCACACCGTCTCGGGCCCGGTGGTCTCACCGGCGTGCGGCACGGAGTGCAGGCCGGCCGCGATGGCCCGGTCGAAGTACGGCTTGAACTGCGGCCGGGGCACCCCGATCTCCGGCCCGCCGAGCCCGAACGACACGAGCCCCTCCGGCCGCAGCCGGTCATCGGTCGCGAGCCGCACGGTCTCCTCGGCCGCCTCCAACCCCGCCTCACCGGGAATGTCGAAGCACCACCGCAGTACGGTCCCGAACTCGGCCTCGGCCGCCTTGCGGGCGTCCTCGATCGCGTCCATGAACGCCCGCTCGTCGATCCCGCGCCGCGTCGACGAGAACGGCGTGATGGTCAGCTCGGCGTACCGCACCTGCTGGCGGGCCATGTCCCGGGCGACTTCGTAGGTCAGCAGCCGTACGTCCTCCGGCGTGCGGATCAGATCCACGACCGACAAATACACGTCGATGAAGTGCGCGAAGTCCGTGAAGCTGAAGTAGTCGACCAGGGCCTCGGGGTCGGTGGGCACCGTGGAGTCGGAGTGCCGGGCGGCCAGCTCCGAGACGATCCGCGGGGAGGCGGAACCGACGTGATGGACATGCAGCTCGGCCTTGGGCAGCCCGGCGATGAAGGCATGCAGCTCGCGGGCCTGACCAGCGGCGGGTACGGCGCTGTGGTCGGACAAGGTTCCTCCCCGGAACGGCGCCCCGGGCAGTGCCGTACGGGACGCGGGTGATCGGCTGATCGATGACTCGGGATCATCGTAGGCCGGGGTGGGCGGGGACGAGGGTGGGGACGGAGTCGGGCGGGTTGGGGTGGGTTTGGGTGGTTTAGTTTGGGTTGGGTTGAGGTGGTGTGGAGTGGGCCGGGGCTGGTGGGGGGTGCCGGTGGCGGTGGACGGAGGGCGCCGGCCGGGATCGGCGGTGCAGTTCGTAGTGTCCGGTGGGGAGTGGGGAGCGGCGGGGGGTGATGGCACTGGTCGGGATCGATGGTGCTGTTCGTTGTTTCCAGCGGGCGGTGCGCGGTGGGCGGTGGGCGGCAGCCGGTCGCGTCGGCCCGGAGCGGAGCGGTGGGTGTCGTTCGTGGTGTCCGCCGGGCAGCGCGCGGCTGATCGCGCCCGGTCGGGACCCGTGGTGCCGCCCGTGGTGCCGTCCGTGATGTCCGGTCGGGCCGACGGCACCCGTGCCCGCCCGTGTAGCGGAACTGTCAGGGGAACGCTCTAGCATGGTTCGCCTGACGATCGACCAACGGGGACGGGGACGGGACATGGGGGACCAGACACAGCCGGACGGTGGCCCGGGCGCGAACGACGACCCGTGGGCGCCCCCGGAAAGCAGGCCATCACTGGAGAAGGGCGCACAGCCGCCCGCCCCCGGGCCACAGCCTTACCCACCCGCCTCCGGCCAGCACACACACCCGCAGGACCAGCCACCCGCCGCTGCCCAGTCCCAGCAGCCTCCGCCGCAGTCGCCGTCCCTGCACTACCAGCCCACCATGACCGCCCTCCCGACCGACGGCTTCGCCCCGCCTGCTTCCGGGACGCCTGGAACCCCACCCGCTTCAGGCGCACCCGGCTACGGCCACCCCGGCACACCCCCGGGCCTCCCCAGCTACGGCGCTCCCGGTTACGGCCCGCCCAACGCCCCCGCCGGACCCGGCATGCCGGGCGCCCCGGGAATGCCTGGCGGCTACGGCTACCCCGGCTACCCCGGCTACCCGCAGGCCTACGGCTGGCCCGGTATGCCGATGGCTCCGCAGAACAACCTGGGCACCGTGGCCCTGGTGCTGGGCATCCTGTCCTGCTGCCTCTTCTGCATCTACGGCATCGTCTCCGTGGTCCTCGGTGTCATCGCCATCGTTCTCGGTGTCAAGGGCAAGAAGCGGGCCGACCGGGGCGAGGCCACGAACCGGGGTCAGGCCCAGGCTGGTCTGATCACGGGCATCGTCGGAATCATCCTCGGCCTCGCCGTGATCGCCCTGCTGGGCATCAGCTTCGCGGCCTACGAGCACGAGCGGGACAACCAGGACTCCGACTCGACGTCGTCCTACAACTCGGCCCCGAGCCTGTCGGCACCGCCCCTGACACAGCGCTGACCACAACAACCGAACCCCTCCAACACACCCCCGGCGGCTCGCCCCCGCCCCCTACCCCAACCGCCCCCGCGCCTCCATCAACGCGAACCCGAGCAGGTTCGGCCCCCGCCACCGCTCGGGATCCTCCGCCGCCGGGTCGTCCGCTGCCAGGCCGATGCCCCATACGCGGTCCACCGGGCTCGCCTCGACCAGCACGCGCTCACCCGTGCCCAGCAGAAACGCCCGCAGTTCCTCGTCCGCGGCGAACTTGTGGACGCTCCCCTCGACGACGATCCCGAACCGCTCCCGCGTCCAGATCTCCTCGTCGAAGCCGCGTACCAGGCGCCCCGCCTTCTTGGCCGCGGACGGATGTCCCGCCGCCAGCACCCGCGCGAGAGCGTCCTCGTCGCCGAACAGCCGCGCCTTGCCCGCCATCATCCAGTGCTCGGCGGTCGCATAGGTCACCCCGTCCACTGTGAACGGCGACGGCCACCACTGGCTCAGACAACTCGCGCTCACGCGGCCGTCCGGGCGTGGCCGGTGGCCCCAGAAGTGCAGGTACTTGACCCTGGTCCCGGCGCGCACTTCCCTGATCAGGGCTTCCTGCGAATCGATCTTTTCCGCGGCGTCCGCCGCGAGCTTCCCCGTGATCCCGTCCATACGCGCGAGTCTTGCAGGCACCACTGACACTCCGTCCCCCCTTTTCCACACGGACTCGACACCTGGTCGAAGGATTCCGTCGCGTAACCAAAAGGCAACAACGGAATCACTTGTTGGAGTCCCTTTGCTCTGTCAGGATCGGCATTCAAATCGAGCTGGAGCTACGCCACCCGCCAGCGGACGAAGCGGGGCGAAGGCGGAGGAGAGCGACATGCACCACCCGGGCAGCGAGACCCCGGAACGATTCCCCGCTCAGGAGTTCTTCGCGGACGGCGCGCAGTTCATCGCGGGCCGCCTGACCAAGGGCACCTCGGGCCGTACCCACGCGGTCGTCGACCCCGCCACCGGCGAGGACGTGTACACGTACGAGCTGGCCGGCACGGCGGACGTGGACGCGGCCGTGGCCGCCGCCCGCGCCGCCTTCCCGGGCTGGTCGGGCGCCACCCCCGGCGAGCGCTCCGACGCGCTGCACCGCTTCGCCGCCGTGCTGGCCGAGCGCGCGGACGACTTCGCCCGCGCCGAGTCCCTGCAGTGCGGCAAGCCCCTCAAGCTGACCCGCGAGTTCGACATCCCCGGCACCATCGACAACACGGCCTTCTTCGCCGGTGCCGCACGGCATCTGCAGGGGCAGTCCGCCGGTGAGTACTCGGGCGACCACACGTCGTACGTACGCCGTGAACCCATCGGTGTCGTCGGCTCCATCGCGCCCTGGAACTACCCCCTCCAGATGGCCGCCTGGAAGATCCTTCCGGCGATCGCCGCGGGCAACACGATCGTCCTGAAGCCCGCCGAGCTGACCCCGCTCACCTCGCTGATGTTCGCGCAGGCCGCCACCGAGGCCGGCATCCCGGACGGTGTCATCAACATCATCACGGGGACGGGGAAGGTCGCCGGTGAGCATCTGGTCGGCCATCCCGATGTGGCCATGACGTCCTTCACCGGGTCCACCGCCGTCGGCAAGCGCGTCGCCGAGATCGCGACCGCCACCGTCAAGCGCATCCACCTGGAGCTCGGCGGCAAGGCACCCTTCGTGGTCTTCGACGACGCCGACCTCGAAGCCGCCGTCAACGGAGCCGTCGCCGGTTCGCTCATCAACACCGGGCAGGACTGCACGGCCGCCACGCGCGCGTACGTGCAAAGGCCCCTCTACGAAGCGTTCGTCCAGAAGACCGCCGCCCTCATGGCGAGTGTCAGGGTCGGCGATCCCTTCGCCCCGGGCACCGACCTCGGGCCGCTGATCTCGCACGTCCAGCGCGACCGTGTGGCCGGGTTCGTCGACCGGGCGCGTGGCTACGCGCGCGTGGTGACCGGCGGCGAGGCTCCTCAGGGAGATCTCAAGAACGGCGCGTACTATCGCCCCACCCTGGTCGCGGACGCCGCCCAGGACAGCGAGATCGTGCAGTCCGAGCTGTTCGGACCGGTCCTCGTAGTGCTGCCCTTCGACACCGACGACGAAGGCATCGCGCTCGCCAACGACACCCCGTACGGCCTCGCCGCCTCCGCCTGGAGCCGGGACGTCTACCGGGCCAACCGCGCGACCCGCGAGATCAGGGCGGGCTGCGTGTGGATCAACGACCACATCCCGATCATCAGCGAGATGCCCCACGGCGGCTACAAGGCGTCCGGCTTCGGCAAGGACATGTCCGCCTACTCGTTCGAGGAGTACACCCAGATCAAGCACGTCATGTTCGACAACACGGCGGTGGCCCGCAAGGACTGGCACCGCACGATCTTCGGGGACCGATAGCAGAACTGACGACCGCCCCAGCCGCGGCCGTCTCCTCCCGAAAGGGCAGCACGCGCATGAAGCAGTACGAGCCCGACCGCCTGACCCCGGCCGAAGTGGCCGCCGTGCGGCGCAGCTTCCGCAAGAGCAGGTCCGCGATGACCCGCCGTTCGGTGCTGCGCGCCTCCGCGGGCGGCGCGCTCGCCGTCGGCGGACTCGGGGCCCTGAGCGGCTGCGGGATCCCCGCGGCAGGCAAGACACAGGGCGGCGTGTCCGCCGACGACCACTCGGCCACGGAGAAGGAGATCGACTTCTCGAACTGGCCCGAGTACATCGACACGGACGACAGCGGCAAGCACCGTCCGACCCTGGACGCGTTCACCAAGCGGACCGGCATCAAGGTCAAGTACACCGAGGACATCAACGACAACGACGAGTTCTTCGGCAAGATCCAGCCGCAGCTCGCCGCCGGCCAGTCCACCGGCCGCGACCTGATCGTCCTCACCGACTGGCTGGCCGCCCGCATGATCCGGCTTGGCTACGTCCAGAAACTGGACGCGTCCAACCTGCCGCACGCCTACGCCAACCTGTCGGACCAGTTCCGCAGCCCCGACTGGGACCCGGGCCGGGCGTACTCGTACGTATGGCAGGGCATCTCGACCGTCATCGCCTACAACAAGAAGGCGCTCGACGGCGTCGAGGTGAAGTCGATCTCCGACCTGCTCGACAACGCCAAGCTCAAGGGCCGCGTCGGCTTCCTCACCGAGATGCGCGACAGCGTCGGCATGACCATGCTCGACATGGGCAAGGACCCGGCGAAGTTCACCACCGACGACTACGACGCGGTCATCGCCCGCCTCCAGAAGGCCGTCGACAAGGGCCAGATCCGCCGCTTCACCGGCAACGACTACACGTCCGACCTCACCAAGGGCGACTTCGCGGCCTGTGTCGCCTGGGGCGGCGACATCGTCCAGCTCCAGTCGGACAACCCGGACGTCGGCTACGTCATCCCCGAGGCCGGCTACATGACGTCGACCGACAACCTGCTGATCCCCAACAAGGCGCGCCACAAGACGAACGCCGAGCGGCTGATCGACTACTACTACGAGCCCGAACCGGCCGCCGAACTCGCCGCCTACGTCAACTACGTCAGCCCCGTCGCGGACGTGAAGCCGTATCTCGCGAAGATCGACAAGTCGGCGGCGAGCAACCCGCTGATCCTTCCCGACAAGGCCATGGCGGCCAAGTCCCACGCCTTCCGCTCCCTGAGCTCGAAGGAAGAGACGGCCTACCAGCAGAAGTTCGCAAAGCTCACAGGGGCGTGACGACGATGAACACCAAGGACAACAGCGGCGACGTCCGCCTCTCCGGTATCAGCAAGACCTACGACAACGGCTTCACCGCCGTACAGCCGCTCGACCTGACCGTGCCCCAGGGTTCCTTCTTCGCCCTGCTCGGCGCCTCCGGCTGCGGCAAGACCACCACCCTGCGCATGATCGCGGGACTGGAGGAACCTTCCTCCGGCACCGTTCACCTCGGCGACCAGGAGGTCACCAACCTCCCGCCGTACAAGCGGCCGGTGAACACCGTCTTCCAGTCCTACGCCCTCTTCCCGCACCTCGACATCTTCGAGAACGTCGCCTTCGGTCTGCGCCGGCGCGGCATCAAGTCGGTGAAGCAGCAGGTCGTCGACATGCTCGACCTCGTCCAACTCGGCGAGCAGGCACGGAAGAAGCCGCACCAGCTCTCCGGCGGCCAGCAGCAGCGGGTCGCGGTGGCCCGCGCGCTGATCAACCACCCCAAGGTGCTGCTCCTCGACGAGCCCCTCGGCGCCCTCGACCTCAAGCTGCGCCGCCAGATGCAGCTGGAGCTCAAGCGCATCCAGACCGAGGTCGGCATCACCTTCGTCCACGTCACGCACGACCAGGAGGAGGCCATGACCATGGCCGACACGGTCGCCGTGATGAACGCGGGCCGCGTCGAGCAGCTCGGCTCGCCCAGCGACCTCTACGAGAACCCGAACACCACCTTCGTCGCCAACTTCCTCGGCACCTCCAACCTCATCGAGGCCGAGGTCGACTCCAAGTCCGGCGACGACATCGTCCTCAAGGCGGGCGGCGGCAAGCTCGTCCTCCCCGAGTCGCGATGTTCCGCGCCCACGACGACCGGGGGCAAGGTCCTGGTCGGCGTACGGCCCGAGAAGATCACCCTGACGCACGCCGACGAAGCGGGCGAGATCCCGGCCGGCCGCAACCGCATCACCGGCAAGATCGTCGACTCCAGCTTCATCGGCGTCTCCACCCAGTACGTCATCGACAGCCCGGTCTGCCCCGAGTTCGAGGTCTACGCCCAGAACATCGACCGCGACGCCCGGCTGCGGCCCGGCGCCGACGTCGTCCTGCACTGGAACCCGGCCCACACCTTCGGCCTCGACGCGGCGCAGGACATCGACGCGGGCGTCGACACCGAGGAGGAGGCCGCCTGATGGCCGCTGTCACCGAGGCGCCGCCCCTGGCGCCCGCGCCGGAGGAGAAGCCTCCGCGCAAGAGGCGGGGCCGCTGGACGCCGTACTGGCTGCTGCTGCCCGGCATTCTCTGGCTGATCATCTTCTTCGCGCTGCCGATGATCTACCAGGGCTCCACGTCGATCCAGACGGGCTCCCTGGAGGACGGTTACAAGGTCACCTGGCACTTCGCGACCTACTGGGACGCGGTGTCCGAGTACTGGCCGCAGTTCGTGCGCTCGGGCCTCTACGCCGCCGCCGCGACCATCCTCTGTCTGCTGCTCGGCTACCCGCTCGCGTACCTCATCGCGTTCCGCGCGGGACGCTGGCGCAACCTGATCATGATCCTGGTGATCGCGCCCTTCTTCACCAGCTTCCTGATCCGCACGCTCGCCTGGAAGACGATCCTCGCGGACAGCGGCCCGGTCGTCGGCGCCCTCAACACGCTGCACGTCCTGGACGTCACCAACTGGCTCGGCTGGACCTCGGGCGACCGCGTCCTCGCCACTCCGCTCGCGGTGGTCTGCGGACTGACGTACAACTTCCTGCCGTTCATGGTCCTGCCGCTCTACACCTCGCTGGAGCGCATCGACGGACGGCTGCACGAGGCGGCCGGCGACCTCTACGCCAAGCCGTTCACCACCTTCCGCAAGGTCACCTTCCCGCTGTCGATGCCCGGCGTCGTCTCCGGCACCCTGCTGACCTTCATCCCGGCGGCCGGTGACTACGTCAACGCCGAACTCCTCGGCTCCACCGACACCCGCATGATCGGCAACGTCATCCAGACGCAGTTCCTGCGCATCCTGGACTACCCGACGGCGGCGGCACTCTCCTTCGTCCTCATGGCCGCCATTCTCGCCATGGTGACCATCTACATTCGCAAGTCCGGGACGGAGGATCTGGTCTAAATGGCAGTCGTACGCTGGTTCAAGCGCCATTTCGTCGTCATCGCCGGCCTGTTGACGCTCGGATATCTCCTTCTCCCGAACGTCATCGTCACGGTGTTCTCCTTCAACAAGCCGAAGGGGCGCTTCAATTACGAGTGGCAGCAGTTCTCGCTGGACGCCTGGAAGCAGCCGTGCGGTGTCGCCGACATGTGCGGCTCGCTCTCCATCAGCCTCCAGATCGCCGTCTGGGCGACCATCGGCGCCACCGTCCTCGGCACGATGATCGCCTTCGCACTGGTCCGCTACCGTTTCCGCGCCCGCGGCGCCGTCAACTCGCTGATCTTCCTGCCGATGGCGATGCCCGAGGTCGTCATGGCGGCCTCGCTGCTCACCCTGTTCCTCAACATGGGCGCCCAACTGGGCTTCTACACCATCCTGATCGCCCACATCATGTTCTGCCTCAGCTTCGTCGTCACCGCCGTCAAGGCGCGCGTGATGTCGATGGACCCGCGCCTGGAGGAGGCGGCCCGGGACCTCTACGCCGGCCCGGTGCAGACGTTCGTCCGAGTCACCCTCCCCATCGCGGCCCCCGGAATCGCGGCGGGCGCGCTGCTCTCCTTCGCGCTCTCCTTCGACGATTTCATCATCACCAATTTCAACGCGGGTTCGACCGTCACCTTCCCCATGTTCGTCTGGGGTTCGGCGCAGCGCGGGACACCCGTTCAGATCAATGTCATCGGTACGGCCATGTTCCTCGTCGCCGTATTGTTGGTGCTCGTTTCCATGGTGATCACCAACCGCCGCAACAAGGTAAAGGCATAACCGCAATAACCCTGTGAGCCCTGTAGGGAGTTGAAATCATGGCCCCAAGCGCCATGAGCCGTAACACCAATTGGACGAAGTCCCTGTCCGAAGCCCGGCCGGTCCCGTACTGGCTGGACGACCCCGGCAAGCCCCACCCCGAGCCCGCGCTCACCGGCGCCGAGACCTGCGACCTGCTGGTCGTCGGCGGCGGCTACAGCGGACTGTGGACCGCGCTCATCGCGAAAGAGCGCGACCCGCAGCGGGATGTCGTTCTGCTGGAAGGCCGCGAGGCGGGCTGGGCCGCCTCGGGCCGCAACGGCGGCTTCTGCGCCGCCTCCCTCACCCACGGCCTGTCCAACGGCCTCACCCGCTGGCCCGACGAGATCCACAAACTGGAGGAGCTGGGCGCCCGCAATCTCGACGAGATCGAGAGCGCGGTCGCCCGCTACTCCCTGGACTGCGAGTTCGAGCGCACCGGCGAGATCGACGTAGCCACCGAACCGCACCAGGCCGAGGAACTCCACGACTGGTACGGCGAGTTGGAGAGCAAGGGCCTCGCCGACGGGACCGAGTTCCTCGACGCCGAAGCGGTCCGTGAACAGGTCGACTCGCCGACCTTCCTGGCCGGCCTGTACGACAGCCGGGGCGTCGCGATGCTCAACCCGGCAAAGCTGGCCTGGGGGTTGAAGCGCGCCTGCCTCGGGCTCGGCGTCCGCGTCTACGAGCACACCCCCGCCCTCGCCCTCAAGCCGTACGGCGCCGGCATGGCCGTACGCACGCCGTACGGCTCGGTCCGCGCCCGCCGGGTCGCGCTCGGCACCAACATCTTCCCGAACCTGGTCAAGCGCGTCCGCTCGTACACCGTCCCCGTCTACGACTACGCGCTGATGACCGAGCCGCTCTCCGCCGACCAGTTGGCGTCGATCGGCTGGAAGAACCGTCAGGGGCTCGGGGATTCGGCGAACCAGTTCCACTACTTCCGGCTCTCCGCCGACAACCGCATCCTGTGGGGCGGTTACGACGCGATCTACCCGTACGGCGGCCGGGTGCGCGCCGAGTACGACGACCGGCCGGAGACGTACGCCAAGCTCGCGGAGCACTTCTTCACCTGTTTCCCGCAGTTGGAGGGGCTGGGCTTCTCGCACGCGTGGGGCGGCGCGATCGACACCTGCTCGCGCTTCTCGGCGTTCTTCGGCACCGCCCACCAGGGCAAGGTGGCCTACGCGGCGGGCTTCACCGGGCTCGGTGTCGGCGCGACCCGCTTCGGCGCGGACGTGATGCTGGACCTGCTCGCGGGGGAGCGGACCGAGCGCACGGAACTGGAGATGGTCCGCAAGAAGCCACTCCCCTTCCCGCCCGAGCCCTTCGCCTGGACCGGCATCGCGCTCACCAAGTGGTCGCTGGCGCACGCGGATGCGCACGGCGGCCGGCGCAACCTGTGGCTGAAGACGATGGACAAGCTGGGCCTCGGCTTCGACAGTTGAGTCCCGGCTGCTTCGGCGGGTGTGATCCGGTTCACTCCTTCGAGGAGCCGGAACCCGCGTAATGCCGACGGAAGACCTCCCTCTCTCCTGTGACGCGACCAGCGTCGACATGAGAAAGGGAGGTCTCCTCATGACTGGGGCGAAGACGGCCGTCGAGTGGCTGGCATCCGTGGCTCCGGATCCCGAGGCCTGCCGCTGGGAATGGGAGCGCAATCCCCTGGGGATCGCGCTGCTGCCCGCAGGCAAGGCCTGGGACGTACTCATCCTGCCGGGTGAGCTCGGTTATCCCACGCTCGACGTGCTCACCCGGGTCATCGATCAACCGGGCCCGGTACTCGTCGACTTCGGCGACGCGAGGATGGGTTTCCTGGTGCCGCCCGGTACCGCGGCCCGCTGGCTCGGCACCGGGATCCGTACGGCCGGACCCGGCACCTGGATCGTCGTACCGTACCCCGGCCGGTCGACCGGCGGAGTCCGCTGGCTGGTACCGCCGGACGGCTCCGGCACCCTCACCGATCCCGCACTCCTCGAACTCGCCATGCACGAGGCGGCGGCGGGGCTGGCGACGGAGGGGGAGCAGTGATGGACGGGTAGCCGGCAGATGCCTCGACAGCGGAGACAGCGGATGTCCTGACCGCGCATGTCTTGACAACGGCAATTGGTCTGGACCAAATTGGGCGCGCTCCACCCCTCCAATTCCCCCATGCCCGGAGGCACTTGTGGATCGCTCCAGACCCGTCCTCGCCATGCTCACGGCCGCCCTGCTGGCCGTACCCGGCATCACCGCACTCTCGTCGGCCGCCCGTGCGGCCGACGCGGATCTCGCGAAGAACGGAGGCTTCGAGTCCGGCCTCGACGGCTGGTCCTGTACCGCGAGCAGCGGTACGACCGTCAAGTCGCCCGTACACGGCGGCAGTTCGGCGTTGCAGGCGACCCCGGCCGGCAACGACTACGCCCAGTGCGCGCAGACGGTGACCGTGAAACCGAACTCTTCCTACTCGCTGGCCGGTTACGTCCGCGGCAGCTACGTCTACCTCGGCGCGAGCGGCACCGGCACCACAGACGTCTCCACCTGGACCCAATCGGCCCCCGACTGGCAGCGGTTGACGACGAGTTTCACCACCGGCCCGTCCACCACCAAGGTCACGATCTACACCCATGGCTGGTATGCCACCGGCGCCTACTACGCCGACGACATCTCCCTCACCGGCCCGGCAGTCGACCCGGGACAACCGCCGACCACCCCCACAGGCCTCGCCGTCGGCACCGTCACCTCCTCGTCCGTCGCCCTCTCCTGGTCCGCCGTCACCGGTGCGACGAGCTACGCGATCTACCGCGGCGGAGTGAAAGTCCAGACGGCGAGCGGCACTTCGGCCACCGTGAGCGGACTGTCGGCCGCGACGGCGTACAGCTTCCAGGTCACGGCGGTGAACGACGCGGGCGAGTCCGCGAAGTCGACGGCGGTCACCGCGACGACGTCCACCGGCTCGGGCCCGAGCACCGGACTGCCCACCCACGCCCTGGTCGGCTATCTCCACGCGAGCTTCGCCAACGGCTCCGGCTACACACGGCTGGCCGACGTCCCCGACAGCTGGGACGTCATCGACCTGGCCTTCGGTGAACCCACCTCGGCCACCTCGGGCGACATCCGCTTCAACCGCTGCCCGGCCAGCGAGTGCGCGAACGTCGAGAGCGACGCCGACTTCAAGGCGGCCGTCAAAGCCAAACAGGCGGCAGGGAAGAAGGTGCTGATCTCCATCGGCGGCGCCAACGGCCAGGTCCAACTGACCACCACGGCGGCGAGGGACACCTTCGTCTCATCCGTCTCGAACATCATCGACACCTACGGACTCGACGGCCTCGACATCGACTTCGAGGGCCACTCGCTCTCCCTCGACACGAGCGACACCAACTTCAAGAGCCCCACAACTCCCGTGGTGGTCAACCTGATCGCGGCCCTGAAGACCCTGAAGGCCAAGTACGGCTCGAAGTTCGTGCTCAGCATGGCGCCCGAGACCTTCTTCGTGCAGATGGGCTACCAGTTCTACGGCACCGGCAAGTTCGGCGGCCAGGACCCGAGGTGCGGGGCGTATCTGCCCGTCATCTACGCCCTGCGCGACGACCTCACCCTGCTGCACGTCCAGGACTACAACTCGGGCCCGATCATGGGCCTCGACGGGCAGTACCACACCATGGGCGGCGCCGACTTCCACATCGCGATGACCGACATGCTGCTCACCGGCTTCCCGGTGGCGGGCGACACGAACAACATGTTCCCGGCCCTGCGCCCCGACCAGATCGCCATCGGCATGCCGGCGTCGGTCAACGCGGGCAACGGCTACGTGGCCCCCGCCGAGGTCACGAAAACCCTGGACTGCCTGACGAAGAAGGTGAGTTGCGGCTCGTACCCGACCCACGGGACCTGGCCGACGCTGCGCGGCCTGATGACCTGGTCGATCAACTGGGACCGCTACTCGAACTGGGAGTTCCAGAAGACGTTCGACGGCTACTTCGGCTGAGGCCCGCTCGCAAAGCGGCCGAGGAACAGCCGCAGCGACGCGAGCAGCACGGTCCCGAGGCACCAGCTGGCCACCACGTCCAGCGGCCAGTGGTAGCCCCGCCGGACCAGCCCGAAGCTGACGCACGCGACGAGGAGGACGCAGATCGCGACGGCTCCGCGACGGGCGTACGACGTCCGGAGCCAAGGAAGGAGGACGAGCGTCGAGGCGCCGTACGCGATCATCGCGGTGGCCGTGTGGCCGGAGGGGTAGTAGCCGGTGCCGGGCGGGACGGCCGGGGTGCCGCCGCGGGCGATCAGTTCCTTGACCGGGACGATCAGCGCCGGGACCAGGGCCATCAGTACGGCCGCCGCGAGAGGTGGCACCCACCAGCGGTCCGTACCTGTGGCACGGCCGCGCAGGGCGACGTAGCCGAGCGCGACGACCAGGACGGGAACCGCGACCTGGATGTTGCCGAGGTCGGCGAGGAGTTCGGAGACGCGGTCCGGGTGGACGAGTGCGCGGCTCAGGCGCTCGTCCAGGCGGAGGAGCGGGCCGTCGGCGGCGACCTGCCAGGTGATCAGCGCGAAGAGGAGTGCGGGAAGGGCGAGAAACAGCCAGAGAAAGGAGGTCGGCCGACCTGGAACAGGGGGGGTAGTTCCAGGCCGGCCGTCCGGATCGGCGGGTCGGCCGCCCCGGGGGGTTTGGGGCGGGCGACTGTCCGATCGGTGAGGAGATTCGGAGCCAGAGGCTCCTGTTGTGTGCGCGAGGGCACGACCAGGGCGAAGCTGGGGAGGCCTCGTCCTGAAGTCGCCCACAGTCCCCTGTGGGCGGGGTGTATCTCTCATCTGGGTAGAACCTACGGCAGTGACTGGAGGGAAGACAGGCGGATTCGCGTCCCGTCATGCACCCCGCACACCTTCTTCACACGGCCTGACGCCCGCCGCCCCAGCCTGTGAATCACGGAGGACGAAAGGGCTGGGGCGGGTGGGACGCGTGAGGTGCGGCTTCTGTGCGGGAGCTGCGGGTTCCGTGTGGCCGGGAAGTACGGGAGAGGGTGGCTCAGATGCGTGCGAACGCCTGCTCGATGATGTCGAGCCCCTCGCTCAGCAGGTCGTCCCCGATGACCAGCGGGGGCAGGAAGCGGAGGACGTTGCCGTAGGTGCCACAGGTCAGGACCAGCAGGCCCTCCTGGTGGCAGGCCTTGGCGAGCGCGGCCGTGGCCTCCGGGTTCGGCTCCTTGGTCGTACGGTCCTTGACCAGCTCGATGGCGATCATCGCGCCGCGCCCCCGCACCTCGCCGATGATGTCGAACTTCTCGGCCATGGCGCCGAGCCGGGCCTTCATCACGGCCTCGATGTTCTTGGCCTTGGCGTTGAGGTCGAGTTCCTTCATGGTCTCGATCGCGCCGAGGGCACCGGCGCAGGCGACGGGGTTGCCGCCGTACGTACCACCGAGCCCACCGGCGTGCGCGGCGTCCATGATCTCGGCGCGACCGGTCACGGCGGCGAGCGGCAGCCCTCCGGCAATCCCCTTTGCGGTGGTGATCAGGTCGGGCACGACACCCTCGTCCTCACACGCGAACCACTGACCCGTACGGCAGAACCCGGACTGGATCTCGTCCGCGACGAAGACGATCCCGTTGGCCTTGGCGAATTCACTCAGCGCGGGCAGGAAGCCCTTCGCCGGCTCGATGAAACCGCCCTCGCCGAGCACCGGCTCGATGATGATCGCGGCGACGTTGTCGGCACCGATCTGCTTGTTGATCATGTCGATGGCCTGTGCGGAGGCCTCGGCACCGGCGTTGTCGGGACCGGTCGGCCAGCGGTAGCCGTAGGCGACGGGCACGCGGTACACCTCGGGCGCGAAGGGCCCGAACCCGTTCTTGTACGGCATGTTCTTCGAGGTCAGCGCCATGGTCAGGTTCGTCCGCCCGTGGTACCCGTGGTCGAACACGACGACGGCCTGCCGCTTGGTGTAGGCACGCGCGATCTTGACCGCGTTCTCGACGGCCTCGGCGCCGGAGTTGAACAGCGCGGACTTCTTGGCGTGGTCGCCCGGGGTCAACTCGGCGAGCGCCTCGGCGACTTCCACGTACCCCTCGTAGGGCGTGACCATGAAACAGGTGTGGGTGAAGTCGGCGAGCTGCGCGGTGGCCCGGCGGACGACGGCCTCGGCGGAGGCGCCGACACTCGTCACCGCGATACCGGAACCGAAGTCGATGAACCGGTTCCCGTCGACGTCCTCGATGATCCCGCCGCCCGCGCGCGCGGTGAACACGGGCAGCACGGAGCCCACACCGGCGGCGACCGCGGCGGTACGGCGGGCCTGCAGTTCCTGGGACTTCGGGCCGGGGATCGCGGTGACGACGCGGCGCTCCTGCGGAAGTGCGGTCATGAGGGGCTCCTGGGGGTGGTGCGGACGCTTACGCGCTTTCCTGTTTCTTTTTCTTCCTTTCTCGCAGGCTAGGACCGGGGGCGAGGGGTGGGCATGCTCCATGTGGGCGGTGTCGGCGCCGCGGGTTGTCCGCCGTGGACAGTGCCGGGTTCGCGGAGCTTGTCGCGGGCCCGGCCGCGTAAACGGTGAACTCCCCTTCCTGGCGCGTTAGATTGACTCGCTGACGGTGCACGGAACGGCTGGTCAAGGGGCGAGGGCGAGGACGATGGACAGCGACGGGACGCGGGACGCACGGGGCACGCATGCGAATCCTGTACCGCGTCCGGCGGGGCCTGCGGGCATGTCGGGGGAGCGCGTCGTACCGCCGAGGCCGGCGCACGCCCCGGGCGCGGTCGGCACCGCCGTGGCCGACTGGCTCAACGAGCCCAGGCCTGCCGCCGGACCTGGTGTCTGGCGGTTCGGGTACCGCAAGCCCAAGCCGGAGAAGACCACCGAGCGCCTGTCACCGATCACCGTCGTCGGCGTCGTCGTCCCGCTCGTCGTGGGCATGGTGCTGTGGTCGCTGTGGAAGCACGGCAGCATCCCTTACCAATGGGCACTGCTGAGGGTGCTCACACCGGGCGATTGGTGGTGGGCCGGCACCACGACGCCCAAAGGCAAGGGTGTCGACGCCGTGATTGTCGCCGACGGCGTATTTTTCGCCATCCTCGTCTACGGGATGGGGCGGCTGGGGAGCTGGCTGGACGTCATCCGGCATCTCGTCACCCGCCGCCCGCAGCCGGCGCGGGCGCTGCTCGCCCTGCTGGGCGCCGTGATCGCCCTGAACCTGGTCGTGGTTCCGAGCATCTTCCGCGGTGTTGGCTGGAGCGCGCTTCCGGTAGCACATCCGGTGTATCACCTCATCCTCCTTTTCCCGGGGGGCTACGACTTCATCTCCACGCCGCTGATGGGCAACGTGCTCTACGTGGTCATCGGCGTGCTGCTCGTCTGGCCGTTCGCCCGTATCGGCGGCTGGCTGCCACTCCTCCGGGAGCGGAACGCCCCGCCCGACACCGCGGCTCCGACGGCCGTCCCCGAGCAGGCGCCGGCCGCCGGGTCCCGGGCGCACTGGCCCGAGCTGCGGGAGGCGGGGCAGTTCGAGGCCGCGGACGTACTCACCCACGAGGTGCTGGCGGGGCGGATGAACGACGTGGACTGTGCGCGCGTCGAGCACGCCTGGAGGCGGGCGCGGCGGACCGGCGACCTCGCCTCCTTCACCCAGACTGTTCTGCGTACCGCCGGCGGTGCCTGGATCCACCCCTCCGGCGCCCGTGACCTGCCCGGCCGCATCGCGCGACACGACCTGCTCGTCGGTCAGGTGCGGATCGGGAGCTGGGCGCCGGGTGAGCGCACCCCGCTCGCCTACCGCGGCGTCGGCACCGCGCTCGGCCCGGACACGCTGGGGACCTCGCTGCTCGTCGTCGGACCCTCGGGCTCCGGAAAGACACGGCACGTGGTGCGGCCAGTGGTCGAGAACCTCACCCTCCAGGCCCTCACCGGCCGATGCGCCGTCGTTGCGGTGTGCGCGGCCGGTGCGCCGCTCGGCCCGGACGACGCGTTCGACGTGATCGTCCGGGTCGGGGACCCGGTGTCCGTCCACGACCTCGACCCGTACGCCGAGTCCGGCGACCCCGACGAGGCCGCCGCCCTGCTCGCGGAGGCCCTGGTCGGCGACCTCGACACGGTGGACACGCAGCGTGCCGCCGGCGCCCTGGCCCAGCTCCTCGGGCCCTACCGGGCCGCGTACGGGAGGTTTCCCGCACTGCCTGAGCTGCGCGAACTCCTTGAGGGTGAGCCGAGGGTGCTGGCGGCGCTGAGTGGGGCACTCACTGACGGCAAACACGCCATGATGCGGCGCGAACTCGACTCCCGCATGCGCCATGCCGGCGGTGGCAACGACCCCGGCCAGGCCCTCGCCGACCGGCTCGCACTGCTCGACCGCCCGGTGTTCGCCGAGTTCTTCGGAGCGGGGGGCGGGACCGTACGGCCGTTCTCGCTGCGAGCCGTCGCTCATCATCCGCTGCGGGTCCGTATCGACCTGCCCGAGCACGGGCACGACGAGGCGGCCCGGCTGCTCACCCGGCTGGTCCTCGCGCAGTTCACCGCGGTGGTGCGGGGTCGTGAGCGCGGCCACTTCGCCTGCCTCGTTCTCGACGACGCCACCGGCACCGTGACCACCGAGTCACTGCGCCGTATTCAGCGGCTGCGCTCCGAGGACGCGGGCGTCGTCCTTGCCCTGCGGACCGTCGGCGACGTGCCCGAGGCCCTGCACGGCCCGCTGTACGGCGCGGTCGGCTGCCGCATGGCGCTGGCCGGCGTCACGACCTGGGACGGCAGCCGCTTCGCGCAGGCCTGGGGTACCGAGTGGGTGGAGACCACGGATGTCGCCAAACACACCGTCTTCGCCGACCAGCCCATGACCCGCGCCATCCACGCCCTCCGCAAACTGATCACCGGCAAGGCCGTGACCACCGAAGCCGTCACCGTCCGCCAGGTAGAGCGCGAACGCTGGTCCGCGTCCGAGTTGGCGCACGGTGTGCCGGCCGGTCATGCCGTGTTGTCCCTGACCAGTGTGAAAGGGGAACACGCGCCGCCGCTGCTGGTGGACCTGCGCGGCCCGGGGCGCTGAAGCGGACATACGGGGGCGTCGTGACCGTACGGTGAGGCAGAATCGGGGCAGGCCGTTCATACGAGGCGGCCAAAAGATCGGCATGATCGCTCGTTCTCCCTTCCGAACTCCTTCCCACCGTTCTCCCTTCCCACCGCTGCTCTATCTGAAGGCCCCATGCCCCCCACGCTCGCCTCGCTCGTCCACCACTCCGCGCTCAAGCTCACCGTGCGCGCCGGCGAGGACCGCCTGGACGTGCCCGTGCGCTGGGCCCATGTCAGCGAGCTGGCCGACCCGGTGCCGTACATGGAGGGTGGGGAACTGCTGCTGATCACCGCGTTGAAGCTGGACGCGGAGGATCCCAAGGCCATGCGGCGGTATGTGAAGCGGCTGGTGGGCGCGGGGGTCGTGGGGCTCGGGTTCGCCGTCGGGGTCAATTACGACGAGATTCCGAAGGCACTGGTCGACACCGCGGCGGAGGAGGGGCTGCCGCTGCTCGAAGTGCCCCGGCGGACCCCGTTCATCGCGATCAGCAAGGCCGTCTCCGCCGCCATCGCCGCCGACCAGTACCGGGCCGTTACGGCGGGGTTCGCCGCGCAGCGGGAGTTGACCAGGCAGGCTCTCGCCGACGGCCCGGAGGGGCTGCTCGCCGCGCTCGCCGCGCAGGTCGACGGGTGGGCCGCGCTCTATGACACGTCCGGCGCCGTCGTCGCCACCGCACCGGAGTGGGCCGGCCGCCGGGCCGCCCGGCTCACGGCGGACGTGGAACGGCTGCGGGACCGGCCCGCCCCGGCCTCCTCCGTGGTGGGCGGCCCGGACAACGAGGACCGCGTCGAACTGCACTCCCTCGGCACCGGACGGCGGCCGAAAGCAGCCCTCGCGGTGGGCACCGCCGCCGCGCTCGGGACGGCGGAACGGTACGCCGTCCACTCGGCGATCGCCCTCCTCACGCTCACCACGGAGCGCTCACGGTCCCTGCAGGCCGCCGAGCAGCGGATCGGCGCCGCGGTGCTGCGGATGCTGCTCGCCGGGCAGCCGGACCATGCGCGGGCGGTCGCCGGGGAACTGTTCGGAGCGCTCCTCGACGCACCGTTCCGGGTGATCCTGGGGGAGGGCACCGGCGCGGACCGTGATCCGCTGGGCGGACTCGCCGAGGTCATCGAGTCGGCGGCGGCCCGCTCCGGGGAGGCCGTGCTCGTCGTACCGGAAGGACCGCAAGGGCTGCAAGGGCCGCAAGGGGCGCATCCGCCGGAGCGGCTCGTCGTGCTCGCCGTCGACGGTGGCGCGGCTGTCGAGGCCTGCCGGGAGTACGCGGCGGCGCTGGAGGCCGAGCGCGCATCCGCCGACGTACGGGAGCAGGGTGAGGACGACGAACCGGTCGTCGGGCTCTCGGCGCCGGCCGGGCCCAGCGCCGCCGCTGCCGCCTACAAACAGGCCGAGCAGGCGCTGTCGGTGGCCCGGCGGCGCGGGCGGGTGTTCGTCGAGCACGAGCAGCTGGCCGCCGGGTCGGTGCTGCCGTTGCTCGCCGACGACGCGGTACGGGCCTTCGCGGACGGGCTGCTACGGCCGCTCTCCGAGCACGACGCGACCGGGCGCGGGGACCTGGTCGCTTCGCTCCGGGCGTGGCTGTCCCGGCACGGCCAGTGGGACGCGGCGGCGGCCGACCTCGGCGTGCACCGGCACACGCTGCGGTACCGGATGCGGCGGGTGGAGGAGATCCTCGGCAGGTCGCTCGACGATCCGGACGTACGGATGGAGCTGTGGCTCGCGCTGAAGGCGACAGCCGAGGCGGAGTGACAGCCTCCGCCGAGTGAGGGCCCTGCCGAACTGTACTGTTCCCGTCCGGTACCACTACGACTCGGCTAAACGCACCGCAGCCTCCCCGCACCTACGGTTGACCGAGAAGCCCCAAGACCACCCCCAACGCGGAAGGGCCGGGACATGACTTCCACCCACGCCTTCTGGCTCGCCGGCCGTCAGGCCAACGGCGAGGACACCTTCGACGTCACCTCCCCGTGGGACGGACGCCTCGTCGGCAAGGTCAGCGTGCCGACCGACGCCCAGGTCGAGGAGGCGGTGGCCGCCGCGTACGCCGTACGGGACGAGTTCGCCGCGACCCCCGCCCACGTCCGCGCCGCAGCCCTCGACCACGTCAGCCGGCGTCTGGTCGAGCGCACCGAGGAGATCGCGCAGCTGATCTCCGCCGAGAACGGCAAGCCGATCAAGTGGGCGCGCGGCGAGGTCGGCCGGGCCGTGTCCGTGTTCCGGTTCGCCGCCGAGGAGGCCCGGCGTTTCAACGGCGGCGAGGCCCAGCGCCTCGACACCGACGCCGGCGGCCAGGGTCGGCTCGCCCTCACCCGGCGCTTCCCGAAGGGCGTCGTGCTCGGCATCGCGCCCTTCAACTTCCCGCTGAACCTGTGCGCCCACAAGATCGCCCCCGCGATAGCGGCCGGCGTGCCGATCATCCTCAAGCCGGCCCCGGCCACCCCGCTCTCCGGCCTGATCATCGGCGACCTGCTCGCCGAGACCGAACTGCCGACGGGCGCGTGGAGCATCCTGCCGGTCGCCAACGACCACATGCCCGCCCTCGTGCAGGACGAGCGGCTGCCGGTGATCTCCTTCACCGGTTCGGAGAAGGTCGGCTACGCGATCATGGACTCGGTGCCGCGCAAGCACTGCACCCTGGAGCTGGGCGGCAACGGCGCGGCCGTGGTCCTCGGGGACTACTCCTCCGACGCCGACCTCGACTGGGCCGCGACCCGCATCGCCACCTTCTCCAACTACCAGGGCGGCCAGTCCTGCATCTCAGTGCAGCGGGTCATCGCGGATGCCTCCGTCTACGACCGGCTGCTCCCGCGTATCGTCGCCGCTGTCGAGGCCCAGGTCACCGGTGACCCGTCCGACGCCAAGACGGACGTCGGTCCGCTGGTCAGCGAGGCCGCCGCGCAGCGCGTCGAGTCGTGGGTCCAGGAGGCCGTCGACGCCGGCGCCACCCTCCTCACCGGCGGCAAGCGCGACGGCGCCTCGTACGCGCCGACCGTGCTGACGGATGTACCGGCCGATGTGACGATCTCCTGCGAGGAGGTCTTCGGGCCGGTGCTGACCGTGACGAAGGTGGACGGCGAGGCCGCCGCCTTCGCCGCCGCCAACGACTCCAAGTACGGCCTCCAGGCAGGGGTGTTCACCCACGACGTGCAGGTCGCCTTCCGCGCCCACCGCGCCCTGGAGGTCGGCGGTGTGGTGATCGGCGACGTCCCGTCCTACCGTGCCGACCAGATGCCCTACGGCGGCGCCAAGCAGTCCGGTGTCGGCCGCGAGGGCGTGAAGTTCGCGATGGACGACTACACCTACGAGCGGGTGCTGGTGCTGACCGGGCTCGCGCTCTGACCGTTCTCTCACCCAACAGCTCTAGCTAATGGGAACCATTTTCATGTAATCTCCCCGTAGGGGCCCGGCGCCGATGCCTTCCGGTGCCGGGCCCCTACTTTTCGTCGGCCTGCTTCCGGACCCTCAGCCGGAGAAGCCGACGTGCGCGAGCCGCAACGGGCCGCGCAGCCTGATGTGCACGTCGTGCACGCCCTCGGCGACGATCCCGGCGCCGAGCGTGGTGTAGTCGTACGGCCCGGATGTGGCTGCGGGCAGGGCGAGTTCGGCGAGTGTCGGACCGCCGTCCAGCGACAGTTCCACGGCCCCCTCGCCCGCCACCTCCACGGTCACCTCCGTGACCCCGGCGCCGAAGTCGCAGTGCCGGTACGCCAGTTCGGCCGTGCCGCCGCCCGCCGGTGTCACCGCATCGCCCGCCGTCTTCGTCCGGTCGACGATCTCGCCGCCCGACTGCTCGTCGAAGTCGGCCGCGTCCAGGCCCTGTTGGAGGACGGCCCGGGGTGCGGCGGGCTCGCCGGTCAGCGTCACCGTCGTACGCAGGCGGATGTCCTCGCTGGAGGCGCCGACGAGTAGGTCGTAGGCACCCGGTTCCAGGCGGTGGCCGCCCCGCGCCACGTCCCAGAACTCGAAGGCGGACAGCGGGAGTTCGAAGGAGAGGTCCGCCGTCTCGCCCGGGGCGAGGGTCACGCGCCGGTGTGCGGCCAGTTCGCGGCGCGGGCGTGGGACCGACGGGTCGGTGGCGCGGGTGTACAGCTGCGCGACCTCGTCGGCCGTCACGTCCCCGGTGTTGGTGACCCTGAACTCGACGTGCACTGCCCCGAGTTCGGCCCGTGCGCTCAGGTCGCCGTAGGGGAAGGAGGCGTACGACAGGCCGTGGCCGAAGGGGAACAGGGGCGTGCCCTCGAAGTAGAGGTACGTCTGGCGGCTGCCGATCACGTCGTAGTCGAGGAGGTCGGGCAGGTCGGTGTCGGCCGTGTACCAGGTCTGGGGGACGCGGCCGGCGGGGGAGACATCGCCGGCGAGGACGCGCGCCAGAGCGGTGCCCGCAGCCTGGCCGCCGTGGGCGGTCCACAGGATCGCGGGGAGGCCGGGGAGGTCGGAGGGGTCGATCGTGTACGGGTACGCGGCGACCAGCGCCAGGACCGTGTTCGGGTTGGCGGCGCGGGCCGCGCGCAGCAGGCGCTGCTGGTGGGCGGGGAGTCGGAGCGTCGTACGGTCCTCGGTCTCGCGGCCGTTGATGTGCGGGTCGTTGCCCGCGACGACGAGCGCCACGTCGGCCGCCTCGGCGACCCGGGCCACCGCGTCCTCGCCGCGCTCCACGATCAGCAATTCGAAAACTTCCGCGCCCTCCTCGGCAACCTTCACACCGTCGGCGGCGACAGAGACGTGGCGACCCGTACCGATATGCAGCAGGAGGTGACCGTTCTCGTGGGGTTCCAGGCGGAATGTCTCCTGGACGACCCAGCCGCCGGGCTGGTCGGCGGAGGCGCGTACGTAGCCGTCCTCGGCGACCGAGAGGTAACGGCCGTCCGGGGCGCGGAGGGTGAGGACGCCCTCGCCCCAGTCGACGAGCGCGAATTCGGTGCCGGTGCCGGTGCCGGTGGCGTCGGTGGTCAGCGGGGGGAGGTCGGTGCGGCCCGCGAGGAGGGCGGGGTCCAACGCGCCCTCGGCGCCGCACACTTCGTCGGGTACGTCCGCCAACGGGACGTGCAGATAGGCGCCTTGGGAGGTCTTCAGCCTGACCCGGTCCACGCCCTCCGCGAACTCGACGCGCTCGGCGCCGAACCGCTCGTACAGGCCCTCCAGCGGAGTGGAGCGGTGGATCAACGTGCCGCTGTACCAGTCGAGTTTGCACTCGTCGGCGAGCAGTCCGACCACGGCGAGGCGGGTGTCGTGGGCGAGGGGCAGCAGGTCGCCGGCGTTCTTGAGGAGGACGACCGCTTGTTCGGCGGCCTCCTGGGCGAGGGCCCGGTGCGCCGGGGTGTCGAAGTCGTCGATGTCCGCGTGCGGGTCGTGCGCCGGGTCGAACTCGCCGAGCCGGAACCGGACCGAGAGCTGACGGCGCACTGCCGCGTCGAGATCCGCCTCGGTCAACAGGCCCTGATCCAGGGCACCTTGGACCCGCGCCACGATCGTCGAGCCGTCCGTGCCGTGGTCGGTGAAGCTGTCCACCCCGGCGAGCAGCGAGGCCGCCGTCGCCTCCTCGTGGGTGTCGAAGTAGTGCTCGGAGTCGACCAGGTTGGAGGGTGCGCCGGCGTCCGAGCAGACCAGCAGGTCCTCATCGGTCCAGGTGCGCAGGTGCTCGCGCAGATAGGGCGAGACGTGGTTGGGGCGGCCGTTGACCAGGTTGTACGCGGGCATCACCCCGGCCACCGTGCCCGCCTCGACCGTCTCGCGGAACGCGCGCAGGTCGTACTCGTGCAGCACGCGCGGGCGGACGGAGGACGAGGTGACGTCACGGCCCGTCTCGTTGTTGTGCGCCAGCCAGTGCTTGAGGACGGGCGCCGTGCGCCAGTACGTCGGATGGTCGCCGCGCAGCCCGCGCGTATACGCGGTGGCGATGGCCGAGGTCAGCTTCGGGTCCTCCGAGTAGCCCTCCTCGTTGCGGCCCCAGAGCGGGTGGCGCAGCAGGTTCACCGTGGGGGACCACACGTTGAGGCCGACACGGTCGTCGCGGGCGCGCATCGCGCGGACCTCCTTGGACACCGCGTCGCCGACCCGTCCTACGAGCTCCTCGTTCCAGGTCGCGCCCAGGCCCACCGCCTGCGGGAAGACCGTCGCCGGGCCCATCCACGCCACCCCGTGCAAGGCCTCCTGGCCGGTGCGGAACGCGGCGACGCCCAGGCGCTCCACGGCGGGCGCGTACTGGTGCAGAAATCCGACCTTCTCGTCGAGGGACAGCCGCGCCAACAGATCGTCGATGCGCTTCGCGAACGGCAGCTGCGGGTCGCGGAAAGGCGGCGTAGGCGGCGTTTGTGCGGTCACGTGGGGTTCCCCTTGCGATGGAGCGGCGCGGCTCTTTCGAAGCGCTTCGATGCTGATTCGATGCGCGGCAGGTGTCAAGAGACCTTCACCGTTATTTCAAGCAGCACATACGGACAGGTCACCCCGCACACCTCGGAGGAATCTTGGAAGCGACCCTTGTGCACCCTCGGGCGTTCACTTAACCTCGCAGCAACATCGAAGCGCTTCGACTAAGTGCTCTGTTCCACTCAAGACACCGCAGCCGACGGCTCCACCGCCGGGTGTCCTGGTGCGCCATGAAGGGTTGACGCAATGACGCCGAACGCCTCCGCCGCCTCCGCTCCCAGCCGGAGAAGCTTCCTCGCCTCCACGGCGGTCGTCGCCGCAGCGGTGGCGGGAGGAGTACCGCTGCTCTCCGCCTGCGGCGCCTCGGACAGCGGCTCGGGCGGGGGGAGTTCGGAGGGCAAGGGCGTCAAGAAGGTGTTGCCGGGCTTCGTCGCGAACAACGTGGTGACCCCGGACATCCCGGCGAAGAACGGCTCCGCGCTCGGCTTCACCAGCAAGCTCGACCTCGCGACCCTGAAGACCTCGGTGCCCAAGAAGCTCGGCAAGGGCGGCAAGGTCTCCATCATGTCGCCGTTCTGGGGCTCCCCGCCGAAGAGCGACAACGACTACTACAAGGCGATGAACGCCCTGATCGGCGTCGACGTGGCCTGGCAGAACCAGGACGGCAACACCTACGACCAGAAGCTCGGCGCGGTCCTCGCCTCCAGCGACCTCCCCGATGTCGTGGTCATCCCGGGCTGGAACATGGGCGGCAAGATACCCAGCGCCATCATCAACAAGTTCGCCGACCTCGGCCCCTACCTCTCCGGGGACGCGATCAAGGAGTACCCGAACCTCGCGGCGATCCCGACGGACGCCTGGCAACGCTCCGTATTCGGCGGCAAGTTGCGCGGCCTGCCGCAGCCGTCCCCGTACGTCACCGGCATCGTGCCCCTGTACCGCAAGGACATCTTCGACAAAGAGGGGTACCAAGTCCCCACCTCGGCCGACGAGTTCATGGCCCTGGCCAAGGAGATCACCAACGCCAAGGCCAAACGGTGGGCGTGCCTCGACATGAAGTGGACCGCCTTCCAGGCTTTCGGTGTGCTCTCGGGCAGCGAGAAGCCGCTCGGCTGGAACCTTGTCGACGGCAAGCTGATCAACCGCATCGAGACCCCCGAATACCTCGAAGCACTGGAGTGGACCCGCAAGCTCTTCGCCGCCGGATACGTCCACCCCGACGCCAGGCTGGGCAAGAGCGCGGCCACCGACCCGGGCCCCAAGTTCGCGGCAGGCGAGTTCCTCATCTACGCCAACAACATCTCGCAGTGGTGGAGCCGCACCGCCGAACAGGCCACCCAGAACCCGGCCTACAAGATCTGGGGCATGGACATCTTCGGCCACGACGGCGGCAACCCGAACCTCTGGGCCGAACAGCCCGCCGGCATCTTCGCCTTCATCAGCAAGAAGGCCTCCGAGTCCGTGATCCGCGACGCGCTGGCCGTCGCCAACGTCACCGCCGCGCCGTACGGCACCAAGGAGTACATGCTCACCAACTACGGCGTCGAGGGCACCCATTACACCGTCAAGGACGGTGTGCCCACCAAGACCACCCAGGGCAACAACGAGGTCATCAACGCCTACGTCATGGTCGCCAGCCCCGCCGCCACCATCGCCCACCCCGACTTCCCCGAGGTCGCCAAGGCGCAGGTCGAATGGCAGCAGCGGATGGGCGCGTTCACCAAGAAGTCCAGCTTCTACGGGCAGATGATCACCGAACCCTCCCGCTACACCAACCTCGGCAACGACTTCGAGCAGTTGGAGGACGACATCACCCGAGGCCGCAAGAAGATCAGCGACATGCAGCAGGCCGTGTCGGACTGGAAGAGCAAGGGCGGCGACCAACTCCGCGCCTGGTACCAGAAGTTGCTCGACGACAACGGCACCGCGACGAGCTGACCGGGTACCGAGGCAAGGAGAACGGCCGTGTCCCACAGCACGGTGCCTCGGAGCAGGACCGAGGCCGACACGACGGGAAAGACCCCGGTGGCGTCCGGCGGCGCCACCGGCACCCGGCACAACCGCCCCAAGGGAAAGCTCAGTTGGCGCCTCAGGTTCAGACGCGACCGCGTCCTGCTCCTGATGACCCTGCCGGCCGTCCTGCTCATCCTGGTCTTCAACTACCTGCCGATCCTCGGCAACATCGTCGCCTTCGAGGACTACGACCCCTACGTCAGCGACAACGGCATCGTCTCGATGCTGCACAGCTCCTGGGTCGGCCTGGAGAACTTCCAGCAGATCTTCGCGGACTCGGCGTTCTGGAGCGCCGTACAGAACACACTCGTCCTGTTCTTCCTCCAACTGATCCTGTTCTTCCCGATCCCGATCCTGCTCGCCCTGCTCATCAACAGCGTGGTCAGGCCCCGGGTCCGGGCGCTCTCCCAGGCGATCCTCTATCTCCCGCACTTCTTCTCCTGGGTGCTGGTCATCGCCGTCTTCCAGCAACTGCTGGGCGGGGCAGGGCTGTTCTCGCAACTCCTGCGGCAACACGGCTTCGACGGCCTCGACGTCATGACCGACCCCAACACCTTCAAGTTCCTGATCACCGCGCAGAGCGTGTGGAAGGACGCGGGCTGGGGGATCATCGTCTTCCTCGCCGCACTGTCCTCCGTCAGCCCCGACCTCTACGAGGCCGCCGCGATGGATGGCGCCGGCCGCTGGCGCCGCATGTGGCACGTCACGTTGCCCGCGCTGCGCCCGGTGATCGCGCTGCTGCTGGTGCTGCGCGTGGGCGATGCGCTGACCGTCGGCTTCGAACAGATCCTGCTCCAGCGCGACGCCGTGGGGCCGGGAGCGGCGGAGGTCCTCGACACCTTCGTCTGGTGGAACGGTGTCCGCAACCAGGACTTCGGCTACGCCGCCGCGGCCGGACTCGTCAAGGGCGTGATCAGCCTCGGCCTGGTCCTCGCCGCGAACAAAGTGGCCCACCTCATGGGCGAGCAGGGGGTGTACAAGAAATGACCGCCGTCATCGAAAAATCCGTCAAGCCCGCCAAGTCCGTACGACAGCCCGGCCGTTGGGCCGCGCCGCCCCGGCCGACCTGGGAGGAGGAACCCGGCAAGGCCGGCCTCGCGGGCAAGGGTCTCGTCCTCACCCTCGCCTGCCTCGCCATCCTCTTCCCCCTCTGGATCGTCCTCGTCACCAGCCTCTCCTCACGCAAGACCATCGATCAGGCGGGCGGCCTTGTCATGGTGCCCAAGGGCATCACCTTCGTCGCCTACAAGGAACTCCTCAGCGGCGGCCAGGTCACCCGCGCGGCGGTCATCAGCGTCCTCATCACCGTCGTCGGCACGGCGTTCTCCATGACGGTGTCCGTCCTGTGTGCCTACGGCCTCTCGCGTATCGGGTCGCTCGGGCATCGGTGGATTCTGATGATGATGCTGGCGACGATGTTCTTCAGCGCCGGGCTCATTCCGACGTACTTGCTGGTGCAGTCGCTCGGCCTGACCGACAGCTATCTCGCGTTGATCCTGCCCAGTGCGCTCAGTGTCTTCAACATCCTTGTGCTGCGCGGGTTCTTCATGGGCATCTCGCAGGAACTCGTCGACAGCGCGCGGATCGACGGGGCCGGTGACTTCCGCATTCTGTGGCAGATCGTGATGCCGCTGTCCCGTGCGGTGCTTGCCGTCATCACGCTGTTCTACGCCGTGGGGTATTGGAGCGCCTGGTTCAACGCGTCCCTGTATCTGAACGACCAGGACATGATGCCGTTGCAGAATGTCATGATCCAGTTGGTGCAGAAGCAGGAGGCTCCGGTGGGGCTCGGTCAGGCGATCAAGACGGGGGAGTTGTCGGGGCTGGCCGTGCAGATGGCGGTCATGGTGATGGCGTTGTTGCCGGTGGCTGTGCTTTCGCCGTTTGTGCAGCGGCATTTCAAGAAGGGGATGCTGACGGGCGCGGTGAAGGGCTGACCGGCGCCTATTGAAGAGGGCGCTTCGGTTGTTCGGCGGCTGCGGGTCGTTTGTGGCTGGTCGCGCAGTTCCCCGCGCCCCTTTAGGTATGTCTCCTTACCCCATCTCATACAGCGAGGTATGCGCATGCTTACGTCCCGACTGAGCCGCCGGGCCGTTCTTGCCGGGACCGCGGTTGCCGCCGCGCTCACCACCGTGCCGCTCCTCACGACGAGGGCGCACGCAGCGGAAGCCCCTGCCTACCGCTGGCGCAATGCCGTAATCGGCGGCACCGGTTTCGTCACCGGCGTCCTCTTCCACCCCTCCGTCCGCGGTCTCGCCTACGCCCGTACCGACATCGGCGGCGCCTACCGTTGGGACGCCCGGACCGACTGCTGGACCCCGCTCACCGATCAACTCGGCTGGGACGACTGGAACTTGCTCGGCGTGGAGGCCCTCGCCGTCGACCCGATCCACCCGGACCGGCTGTATCTCGCCGTCGGCACCTACGCCCAGTCCTGGGCGAGCAACGGAGCCATCCTGCGTTCCGAGGACCGTGGCGCCACCTGGACCCGCACCGATCTCACCGTGAAGCTCGGCGGCAACGAAGACGGACGTGGCACCGGAGAGCGGCTGCTCGTCGATCCGCGTGACAGTGACACCCTGTGGCTCGGGACCCGGCACGACGGGCTGCTCAAGTCGACCGACCGGGGCGCCACTTGGGCAGCCGTCAGCGGCTTCCCGGCGACCGCCAGTCAGAGTGGCCAGGGCGTCACCTTCCTCGTCGCCGTCGGCCGTGCCGTCTACGCCGGGTGGGGTGACGGCGACGGGACCGCCACCGCCGTCAACCTCTACCGCACCGCCGACGGCAGCAGTTGGACGGCCGTCCCCGGGCAGCCCACCGGAACCTCCGCCAAGGTCCCGATCCGGGCCGCGTACGACGCCCGCGCCCATGAGCTGTACGTGACGTACGCCGACGCCCCCGGCCCCAACGGGCAGTCCGCCGGCAGCGTGCACAGGCTCGCCACGTCCACCGGCCGGTGGACGGACGTCACCCCCGTCCAGCCCGGCGGCAGCGACACCTTCGGCTATGGCGGGGTCGCCGTAGACGCCCGTCGCGCGGGCACCGTCGTCGTCTCGACCAACAACCGCTGGGCGGCCGTCGACACCCTGTACCGGACCACCGACGGTGGCCTCACCTGGACGTCTCTCAAGGACTCCGCTGTCTTCGACGTGTCCGAGACTCCTTTCCTCAAGTGGGGTGCGGACCAGCCGAAGTTCGGCTGGTGGATCCAGGCCGTCGCTGTCGACCCGTACGACTCGAAGCACGTCGTCTACGGCACCGGCGCCACCCTCTACGGCACCCGTGACCTCACGCACTGGGCACCGCAAATTCGCGGACTGGAGGAGACGTCCGTGATCCAGCTGATCTCGCCCCCGGTCGGGGAGGCGCACCTGATCAGCGCCTCGCGGGACATCGGTGTGATGTACCACGAGCGGCTCACGGCGTCTCCGTCGCGCGGCATGGCGACGAACCCCGTGTTCGGGTCGGCGACGGGGGTCGCGCAGGCCGCGGGCAGGCCGGCGTATGTCGTCCGCACGGGCTGGGGCGACAACGGCAACGGTGCCTACTCGGGCGACGGCGGCCGGACCTGGGCGCCCTTCGCTGCCCAGCCCTCCCTCGCCCATGACGCACCGGGGCCGATCGCCACCAGCGCCGACGGCGGTACGCTGCTGTGGTCCTTCGTGCACTGGGACGGCACGAAGTACGCGGCTCACCGCTCGGCGGACAACGGCGCGACCTGGTCCGAGGTCTCCTCCTTCCCGAAGGGCGCCACGCCGGTCGCCGACCCGGCCGACCCGACGCTCTTCTACGCATACGACACCGACACAGGAACGCTATACGCCAGCACTGACAGTGGCCTTTCGTTCACTGCGCGTGCGGGCGGGCTGCCCGCCGGGGACAGTCAGTTCCAGTTGGTCGCGGCCCCCGGCAGGTCCGGTGACCTGTGGCTGAGCGTCAAGTGGAACGGGCTCTACCGGTCCGTCGACGGCGGTGCGAGCTTCAGCAAGGTCGCCAGCTGCTGGGCCTCCTACACCCTCGGCTTCGGCAGACCCGCCCCCGGCGCCGGCTACCCGGCGATCTATCAGGTCGGTTCGACCGAGGCCATCACCGCCGTCTACCGCTCCGACGACGAGGCCAAGACCTGGGTGCGGATCAACGACGACCGGCACCAGTGGGGTTGGACCGGGCAGTGCGTCACCGGTGACCCGCGCGTGTACGGCCGTGTCTACCTCGCCACCAACGGACGCGGCATCCAGTACGGGGAGCAGATCTGATGCCCGGGCTCGGTGACGCCACCCGTGGCCGCGTCCTCTTCGGCGGCGACTACAACCCCGAACAGTGGCCCGAGGAGACCTGGCACGAGGACGTCCGGCTGATGAAGGACGCCGGCGTCAACTCCGTCACCCTCGGCGTCTTCTCCTGGGCCAAGCTCGAACCCGACCCGGGGGCAAGGGAGTTCGGCTGGCTCGACCGGCTGATGGATCTGATGCACGACAGCGGCATCGGGGTCGTACTCGCCACCCCCACCTCCTCGCCGCCGCCGTGGCTGGGCCGGCTCCACCCGGAGACCCTGCCCCGGGACGCCGACGGTCGTATCGAGTGGTGGGGCGGACGCCAGCACTTCTCGCACTCCAGCGCCGTCTACCGACACCACGCCGCCGCCATCACCGAGGCCCTGGCCGCCCGTTACGCCGACCACCCCGCCCTCACGATGTGGCACATCAACAACGAGTACTGCACCTTCGACTACGGCGACGAGGCCGCCGTCGCCTTCCGTCGCTGGCTGCGCGCGCGGTACGGCACGCTCGACGGCCTCAACTCCGCCTGGGGCACGGCATTCTGGAGCCAGGGCTACGACACCTGGGACGGCGTCCTGCCCCCGCGCCACGCCCACTACCTCAACAACCCCACCCACGTGCTCGACTTCCGGCGCTTCACCTCCGACATGCTCCTGGAGTGCTACACCGCCGAGCGCGACATCGTCCGCCGGCACACCCCGCACATTCCGGTCACCACCAACTTCATGCCGCTGTGGGTCGGCCAGGACGCCTGGCGCTGGTCCGAGGAGGAGGACGTCGTCTCGGTCGACCTCTATCCTGATCCGCGCGATCCGCTCGGCGCCCAAAGCGCCGCCCTGGTGCAGGACTTGACCCGTTCGCAGGCGCGCGGGCCCTGGATGCTCATGGAGCAGGCGGCCGGACCGGTCAACTGGCGCGGGGTGAACCACCCGAAGCCGCGCGGCCTCAACCGCCTCTGGTCCCTCCAGGCCGTGGCCCGAGGTGCCGATGCCGTCTGCTACTTCCAGTGGCGCCAGTCCCGGCAGGGCGCCGAGAAGTTCCACTCCGGGATGCTCAGCCACGCGGGCGAGCGGGGCCGCACCTTCCAGGAAGTCAAGCAGCTCGGCGCCGAACTCGCAGGCCTAGGCGACGAGGTGACGGGTACTCACATCACCTCGGACATCGCGATCCTGCACGACTGGCACGCCTGGTGGGCCGGTGCCCAGGACGGCCGTCTCTCCACCGAGGTCGACCACCCCGAGGTCGTCCGTGCCTGGCACCGCGCCCTCTGGGAGTCCCACCTCACCACCGACTTCGCCCACCCCGAACACGACCTGTCCGCCTACGAGTTGGTCGTCGTCCCGCAGCTCTACCTCCTCACCGACGCCGCGATCGACAACCTCCTCGCGTACGTCCGCGGCGGCGGCACCCTCGTCTGCGGCTTCCTCACCGGCATCGCCGACGAGGACGACCGGGTGCGGCCCGGCGGCATGGACGCCCGCCTCCGCGAGCTGTTCGGCATCCGCACCCTGCACGAGTGGTGGCCGCTGGACCCGGGGGAGACCGTCGAGTGCGAGGGCTTCCGGGGGACGCTCTGGTCGGAGGAGATCGAGCCCGAGGACGGGGCCGCCGACGAGGCGATCCCCTACAAGGGCGGGGAGTTGGACGGTCTGCCGGCCGTGCTGCGCAAGGGCCGGGCCTGGTACGTCTCCACGCTCCCGGAGCCGTACGCGTTCCGCGCCCTGCTCGCCCGGGTCGCCGCCGAGGCGGGGGTCCGCCCGGTACTCGAAGGGCTCCCGGCGGGCGTCGAGGCCGTACGACGCGGCGAGCTGCTGTTCCTGCTCAACCACGGGCGCGAACCGGTGACCGTCGAAGTCCCGGGCGGACACGACGACTTGCTCACCGGCACGACCGTCGAGGGCGAACTCACCCTCGGCCGCTACGGCGTGGCGGTGCTACGGCCATGACCGGTCGGCCCACACCTGAGAGCCCCGTCCACGGCACCTGGGAACCCCTCCCCGCCGCCCGTTGGGAGGACGCCTACCTGAGCGGCAACGGCAAGCACGGCGCCCTCGTGTTCGGCGATCCTGACGACGACCGTGTCATCGTCACCCATCACACCCTCGTCCGCCCGAACGGCGCCGAGCACGCCCGGCCCCCGCGCCTCGCCGCCCAACTCCCCGCACTCCAGGACCGGTTGCTCGCCGGTGACCTCACCGCGGCCGAGGACTTCACGGACGGCCGCCCGCTCCAATGGGTCCAGCCCTTCCACCCGGCCTTCCAGACCCGACTGCGCGGACGACCTGCCGCCGACGCGGAGGGCGACTACCACCGGTCCGTCGACTTCACCAGCGGTGAGGTCATGGCCCATCGCGGCGACTGGCGCAGTCGCGTCTTCGTCTCCCGCGCCGACGACGTGATCGTCCAGCACGTCACGGCCGCCGACCTCACCCTCGACCTCGCCCAGGAGCATCAACTCCCGGGCGCACCGGCGGGGTTGGTTGTCGGCCACGGCACGTTTCTCACCCCCGACGGCGCCCTGCTCAACCTCCGTGTCCGCTACCCCGACAGCGACAGCGACCGCGCCTACACCGGAGTGACCCTGGCCGTGGTCACCGGCGGCACAACCCGACTCGCGCCGACCGGAGTTCGCATCGCCGGCGCCACCGAGGTCCTGCTCCTCACCCGCGTACGACGCCACACCGGCGAACTGGACGTCGCGGCGGAGACCCGCGCCCTACAGGCCCTGCTGCCCGACGAGCGGCTGCCTGACGAGCGGCGGCCCTACGACACCCTCCTCGACCGCCACCTCGCCCTCCATCGCACGGCCTACGCCCGCGTCACCCTCGACCTCCGGGCCGACGCCACCGAACGCGCCCTCCCCGGCTCCGAGTTGATCAAGCAACCTCGCAGCCCCGCCCTCCTGGAACGCCTCTTCGCCGCAGGCCGCTACCACCTCCTCTCCGCCAGCGGCCTGCTGCCGCCCCGCCTCACCGGCCTGTGGACCGGCGACTGGAACACGGCCTGGTCCGGCGCGTTCACCAACGACGCGAACCTCAACCTCCAGACCGCCTCCGCCGCGAGCGCCGCCCTCCCCGAAGTCACCGACGCCCTCGCCTCCCTGATCCATCGTCAGCTCGGCGACTGGCGGGAGAACGCCCGTGTCGTCTTCGGCGCCCGGGGCGTCGTCGCGCCCGCGCACACCGACGGCGAGTCCGGGCTGTCGTACCACTTCAGTCGCGAGTACCCGCTGCACCTGTGGACCGCGGGCGCCGACTGGCTGCTCAAGCCGCTCGTCGACCACGACGAGACCCGTGGCGAACGCGACCCGCGCACCGCCGCCGCACTCGCCGAAGTCGCCCTCTTCTACGAGGACTTCCTCACTCGCACCGCCCCCGACGGCCAACTGGTCCTCGTCCCCTCCTACTCGCCCGAGAACCGTCCTGCGAACGCCAGTTGGGGTGCGGTCAACGCGGCGATGGACCTCTCCGCCGCCCGGCACGCGTTGCGCACCGCCGCCGTCTACCACCCGGGCACCCCGGAGGCCGACCGCTGGAGTGCCCTCGCCGACCGGCTCCCGCCGCACCGTGTCAACGCGGACGGCGCCCTCGCCGAATGGGCGTGGCCGGGCCTGGACGACGCCTACGACCACCGCCACTTGAGTCACCTCTACGGCGTCTGGCCCCTCGACGAGATCAACCCCTACGACACCCCGGAGCTCGGGGAAGCCGCCCATCGTGCCCTCCAACTCCGGGGCGCCGAGAACGATTCGGCGCACGGCCACCTCCACCACGCGCTCGTCGCCGCCCGTCTGCGCGACGGCGAGCGGGTCGCGCACGCCCTCGGCCAGGTCCTCGACGGCGACTTCTTCCACGTCTCGCTGATGAGCGCGCACTACCCGAACCGCGATGTCTACAACGCGGACGCCGCACACACCCTGCCCGGGGTGCTGATCGAGACGCTGGTGCAGTCGACGCCGGACCGGCTGGTCCTGCTGCCCGCGCTGTCGGCGGCGTATCCGCAGGGCCGACTCACCGGCGTTCGCACGAGGTTCGGGGCGGAACTCGATCTGACCTGGACGCCGGACACGGCCGTGGCCGTCCTCCGTCCCTCCCGCACCCACCGCGTCGAACTGCGGACTTCCTCCGGCACTCAGCCGCTCGAACTCGTCGCCGGAGAAGACCGCGTCCTCACCCTGGGGGCGCGGTAGCCACACCCAACTCCCCCCACCCATGGAAGGGACACCATGGCAACACGCACCCGCAGCAGGCTTGTTATGGCCCTGCTGGCCCCCGCCCTGGCGCTCGGCGCCACCGTCGGCCTCGCCTCGGCCCCCGCTTCCGCCGCCGTCTGGAGCTCATGCGACCAGTGGGGCAGCACGACCCTGAACGGCTACACGCTCTACAACGACATCTGGGGCTCCGGCGCAGGCACCCAGTGCATCTGGGCCAACTCCGGTACCAACTGGGGCGTCACCGCCAACCACCCCAACACCGGCGGCATCAAGGCCTACCCCAACGCCAAGAAGGTGATCGGCAAGTCGATCACCTCGCTCGGTTCGCTCAAGAGCAGCTACAACGTCACGGTGCCGTCGTCCGGCGCGTACAACACGTCGTACGACATCTGGGACACCAACTACGCCTACGAGATCATGCTCTGGGTCAACAAGACCGGCGCGGTCGGCCCGCTCGGCACCTCGCAGGGCAGCCTGACGCTGGGCGGTTCCACCTGGACCGTCTACAAGGGCAACAACGGCAGCAACGACGTGTTCTCGTTCGTGCGCAGCTCCAACTCGTCGTCCGGCACGATCGACATCCTGCCGATCCTCAAGTGGATCAAGGACACCAAGGGCTGGTTCGGCAACGTGACCATCGGGGACCTGCAGTTCGGCTTCGAGATCACGTCCTCGTCCGGCGGGCTCGCCTTCACCACCAACAGCGAGAGCGTCACGAGTAGTTGACCCACCCCGGCACCGCTCAGCCGCCCGGTCCCCGCACACCGCGGGGGCCGGGCGGCTCCGCGACGACGAGCCCCGCGACCCAGCAGCCGAGAGCCGCGAGCACGAGGGCGCCGACCGCCGGGTTGACGTAGTCGGGAACGGTGTCGGACACGAAGCCGCCGCCGTCCTTGGTCTCGCAGACGAACCGCAGTGGGACGTAGTCCACCGAGTAGCTGATGACGTTCGAAGTCCGCTCGTCGTACTGCCCGTCGACCGTACGACAGGGCGGCAGCGGCGCCGAGCCGGTGCCGCCGTCCCCCACCTCCAGCAGCGCGCCCATGATGTGGAGCAGACCCCAGAGATACAGGGCGAACGCGGCCAGGCCCGCCCCGCCGGCGAGCTTGCGTAAGACCATCGGAGGAGTCCACCAGAACAAGATCGGCACGGCTGTGACGGAGCCCACAGTTCCGCGCAACGGAACCGTCACGGCCCGGAGGGGAGGCCCAACTCCCCTCCGCACACGGCTACTCCGTCACAGGCAGCGTCGCCCCGTCCCGCAGGAACAGCGGGATGCGGTCCAGCGGGGCGTCGACCGTCACGGCCGTGCCGCCCTCGTACGTCTCGCCCGTCCACGCGTCCGTCCACCAGGCGCCCGCCGGGAGATAGGCCGTACGGGCCGTCGCGCCCGCCGTCAGCACCGGGGCCACCAGCAGGTCGGGGCCGAAGAGATACGCGTCGTCCACCGACCAGGCCGCCGGGTCCTCGGGGAACTCCAGGAACAACGGCCGCATCACCGGCAGGCCCTCCTCGTGCGCGGCCCGCATCACGTCGAGGACGTAGGGCTTCAGGCGCTCGCGCAGCCGCAGGTACTTCTCCAGGATGGGGAGGGCCTGATCGCCGTACGACCAGACCTCGTTGGGGCCGCCCGTCATGTCGGGGCCGAGCGGCATGCCCGGGTCGCGGAAGCCGTGCAGGCGCATCAGCGGGGACAGCGCGCCGAACTGGAACCAGCGGACCATGACTTCCTGGTACGCCGGGTCGTCCGGGTCGCCGCCGTGGAAGCCGCCGATGTCCGTGTTCCACCAGGGGATGCCGGACAGCGCGGTGTTGAGGCCCGCGGCGATCTGGCGGCGCAGGGTCGGGAAGTCGGTGCCGATGTCACCCGACCACAGCGCGGCCCCGTAGCGCTGACTGCCCGCCCACGCCGAGCGGTTGAGGGTGATGATCTCCGACTCCCCCTCGGCCAGCAGTCCTTCGTGGAACGTGCGGGAGTTCTCGGCCGGGTAGAGGTTGCCGACCTCCAGGCCAGGGCCCGCCCAGTAGCGCAGGTTCTCCTGGAAGCCCGGCTTCAGCTCGGGCTCGCAGGCGTCCAGCCAGAAGGCCGTGATGCCGTACGGCACAAGGTAGTTGTCGCGGATCTTCGACCACAGGAAGTCACGGGCCTCGGGGTTCGTGGCGTCGTAGAACGCCACCTGGACCGTCGACGCGACCCCCTTGTCCGGCCAGTCGGCGTGGGCCATCGGCCCGTACTGGGTGCCGATGAGATGGCCGCGCTGCTCCAGCACCGAGTGGTTCTCGCTGAGCGGGGAGACGGACGGCCAGACGCTCACCACCAACTTGACGCCCAGCTCGTCGAGTTCGCGGACCATGGCCGCCGGGTCGGGCCATTCCGCGAGGTCGAACTTCCAGTCGCCCAGATGCGTCCAGTGGAAGAAGTCGCAGACGATCGCCGACAGGGGCAGCCCGCGGCGCTTGTACTCCCGTGCCACGGCGAGGAGTTCGGCCTGGGTGCGATAGCGCAGCTTGCACTGCCAGAAGCCCGCCGCCCACTTCGGCAGCATCGGCGTACGGCCCGTCACCGCGCTGTAGCGGCGCTGGCCGTCGGCCGGGTCGCCCGCGGTGATCCAGTAGTCGATCTGCCGGGCCGAATCGGCCACCCAGCGCGTGCCGTTGCCGGCCAGCTCCACCCGGCCGATCGCCGGGTTGTTCCACAGCAGCGTGTAGCCGCGGCTGGAGACGAGCACCGGGATGCCGACCTCGGCGTTGCGCTGGACCAGGTCGAGGACCAGCCCCTTCTGGTCCAACTGCCCGTGCTGGTGCTGCCCGAGGCCGTACAGCTTCTCGTCCTCGTACGTGGCGAAGCGCTGCTCAAGCCGGTGGTGGCCGTTGCCGACCGCCGTGTAGAGCCGTGAGCCGGGCCACCAGAAGTGGGCGCGGGCCTCCGCGAGGAGTTCGGCGGAGTCCTCGGTGCGCAGAAAGCGGATCAGGCCCTCGGCGTCGACGTGGACCGTCAACGCGCCCACGGTCAGGGTCCCTTGGCCCTCCTCGATCTTGACGCTCGCCTCGGTGGGCGGGGCCTCGTCCAGGAGCGCGCCGGGCAGCCCGTCGAGCAGTGGGCCGCCGAGCCGGGCCCTGACCCGGACCGCGTCCGGACCCCAGGGCTCGATCCGTACGGTCTCCTGACGCCCGCTCCACTCCAGCGCGCCGTCCCGCTCACGGAAGGTGCCGAGGGTGGGGGAGGACTGCGCGAGGCTGACCTTGGGCTGGATTTCGGCAGGCTGAGTCACGAGAGGGCTCCTGTGAGGAGTGCAGACAGAGGAGTTGCAGACATGGCGGTGCCCTGGCGGCGGCGCAGGGGTGGAACTCCGGGTACGGAACAGGCTCAGGACGCGGCGGGTGCCGGCCCCGTACTCGCCCGCACCGTCAACTCCGGTGCGATCAGCACGACTTCGTCACTGCCGCGGCCGTCCAGCTTGGCCACCAGGTGCTCCACGGCGTAACGGCCCATCTCCTGCGCGGGGATGGCGACGGACGTCAGCCGCACCGAGGCCTGGGTGGCGACCTGGTCGGGGCAGACCGCGACCACCGACACGTCCTCCGGCACGGCCCGGCCCTGCTGGCGCAGCAGCGCGAGGAGCGGCTCGACCGCCGACTCGTTCTGCACGACGAAGCCCGTGGTGCCGGGGCGCTCGTCGAAGATCCGGGCCAGTGTCACCGCCATCGCGTCGTACCCGCCCTCGCACGGCCGGTGCAGTACCCGGAGGTCCAACTCCCGTGCCCGGGACCGGAGTCCGTCGAGGGTGCGCTCGGCGAAACCGGTGTGCCGCTCGTAGACCGCGGGCGCCTCACCGATGACAGCGATGTCGTGGTGACCGAGCTTCGCGAGGTGCTCGACGCACAGCGCGCCGGTCGCCCCGAAGTCGAGGTCGACGCAGGTCAGTCCGGTGGTGTCGGCGGGGAGGCCGATGAGTACGGACGGCTGGTCGGTGCCGCGCAGCAACGGCAGCCGCTCGTCGGCGAGTTCGACGTCCATCAGGATCATCGCGTCGGCGAGCCCGCTGCCGGTGACCCGGCGTACCGCGTCGGGGCCCTCCTCGCCGGTGAGCAGCAGCACGTCGTAGCCGTGCAGGCGGGCGGTGGTCGCCACGGCGATGGCGATCTCCATCATCACCGGTACGTACATGTCCGTGCGCAGCGGCACCATCAGCGCGATGATGTTCGACCGGCTGCTGGCCAGGGCGCGGGCGCCCGCGTTCGGGTGGTAGCCCAGCTCGCGGATGCTCTGCTCGACCCGCTGCCGGGTGGCTCCGGAGATGGACCGCTTGCCGCTGAGGACATAGCTCACCGTGCTCGCCGAGACTCCGGCGTGCTGGGCGACCTCGGCGAGGGTGACCATCCAGCTCTCCAAGCTTTGTGAAGCGCTTCGACAGTGCGCGTTGCTGACAAGGGCGAGTGAGGGTGGTTCGACATTAGCTTCAGGCGGTGTGGGTGTCCATAGGTTGTCGAAGCGCTTCGACACTTTCTCGTCCGAGTCCGTCCAGCGTGATTCTCCGCGAGGGAAGGCAACCTCCGGGCGGGTCGGCGGCCACTGGGAGGTCGTAGACGAACCGTCCCCCGGAAGGACCCCCGATGCAACACCGCAGACCCCGTCTCTCGAAGAAGGCGAAGGTGCTGGCCGCCGCCTCGGTCGCGCTCACGGCGCTCGTCGGAGTGACCGTCGCCCAGGCGGGCGAGACGAACAAGAAGTGCGGGGCCTTCGACACCGTCACGCTCGGCAAGTACTACGTGAACAACAACCTCTGGGGCCAGGACAAGGCCACCGGCAGCCAGTGCGTCTGGGACAACTCCCGGTCGGGGTCCACCATTTCGTGGGGTACGTCCTTCAGCTGGGCCAACAACAGCAAGGGCACCGACGCGGACGTGAAGTCTTACGCCAGTACCGTCCTCGGCTGGCACTGGGGCTGGAAGGTCGACAAGGCGACCACCGGGCTGCCGATCCGGGTCGGCGACCGCAAGCCGGTGAAGACGACCTGGGACTTCTCGCTCAGCTCCAACCCGGGCACCCTCGATGTCGCCTACGACCTGTGGCTGCACGCCAAGAACACGGCGGACTGGGCCGACCAGCCCACCGACGAGATCATGATCTGGCTCAACCGGCAGGGCGGCGCGGGCCCGCTCGGCACCAAGTACGGCAGCGTCAGCCTCGGCGGCGCGATGTGGGACATCTACCAGGGCAACATCGGCTGGAACGTGTACTCCTTCGTCCGCACCGCCAACACCACCAGGGCGACCCTGAACATCGACGACTTCACGCAGGCCCTGGTCCGCCGCAAGCTGCTGAACAACGACAAGTACCTCTCCGGCATCGAGTCCGGCACCGAGGTCTTCAAGGGCTCGGGCCGCCTTGACACAAAGGCGTACTCCGTCGACATCGGCTGAACGGCCGCGCGAAGGGTGGCCGCTTCGCGGCGGATCGGGTACATACGAACGGGTAGCACCCATCGGTAACCACACGGCGCCGAGGGCCCGATTCGCGGCGAGGTGAGCCTCATGTCCGCTCCATCCAGCAAACCCACCGTCACCGAGCGAGAAGCCCGGCAGGTGGCGGAGGCCGCCCGGGAACAGGACTGGCGCAAGCCCAGCTTCGCCAAGGAACTGTTCCTCGGCCGCTTCCGGCTCGACCTCATCCACCCCCACCCGCTCCCGCCCGACGAGGACGTGCGGCGCGGCGAGGAGTTCCTCGCGAAGCTGCGCGTCTTCTGCGAGACCGAGATCGACGCCGCCCGCATCGAACGCGAGGCCCGCATCCCCGACGAGGTCATCGCCGGCCTCAAGCAGCTCGGCGCCCTCGGCATGAAGATCGACACCAAGTACGGCGGCCTCGGCCTCACCCAGGTGTACTACAACAAGGCGCTGGCGCTGGCGGGCTCGGCCTGCCCGGCGGTCGGTGTGCTGCTCTCGGCACATCAGTCGATCGGCGTACCGCAGCCGCTGAAGCTGTTCGGCACGGACGAGCAGAAGGCGGAGTTCCTGCCGCGCTGCGCCCGCACCGACATCAGCGCCTTCCTGCTCACCGAACCGGACGTCGGCTCCGACCCGGCACGCCTGGCGACCAGCGCGGTGCGGGACGGGGACGCGTACGTCCTCGACGGGGTGAAGCTGTGGACCACCAACGGCGTGGTCGCCGATCTGCTGGTCGTGATGGCCCGGGTGCCGAAGACCGAGGACAGCAGGGGCGGCATCACGGCGTTCGTCGTGGAGGCCGACTCGCCCGGCATCACCGTCGAGAACCGCAACGCCTTCATGGGCCTGCGCGGTATCGAGAACGGCGTCACCCGTTTCCACCAGGTCCGGGTCCCGGCCGCCAACCGCATCGGCCCCGAGGGCGCGGGCCTGAAGATCGCCCTCACCACCCTCAACACCGGCCGCCTCTCCCTCCCCGCGTCCTGCGTCGCGGCCGGCAAGTGGTGCTTGAAGATCGCCCGCGAATGGTCGGCGGCCCGTGAGCAGTGGGGCAGGCCCATCGCCGAGCACGAGGCCGTGGGCAAGAAGATCTCCTTCATCGCGGCCACGACCTTCGCCCTGGAGGCCGTACTCGACCTGTCCTCGCAGATGGCCGACGAGGACCGCAACGACATCCGTATCGAGGGCGCGCTCGCCAAGCTCTTCGCGTCCGAGATGGGCTGGCTGATGGCCGACGAGCTGGTCCAGATCCGCGGCGGCCGGGGCTTCGAGACGGCCGAATCCCTCGCGGCCCGCGGCGAGAAGGCGGTCCCCGCCGAACAGGTCCTGCGCGACCTCCGGATCAACCGCATCTTCGAGGGCTCGACGGAGATCATGCACCTCCTCATCGCCCGCGAGGCCGTAGACGCCCACCTCAAGGTCGCCGGCGACCTCATCGACCCCGACAAGTCCCTCCAGGACAAGGCGAAAGCGGGCGCGAACGCGGGTGTCTTCTACGCCAAGTGGCTCCCGAAACTGGTCGCGGGCAGCGGCCAACTCCCGGGCACGTACGGCGAGTTCCGCCACGGCATCGACCTCTCCAAGCACCTTCGCTACGTCGAGCGCAGTGCCCGCAAACTGGCCCGCTCCACCTTCTACGCCATGTCCCGCTGGCAGGGCCGGATGGAGACCAAGCAGGGCTTCCTGGGCCGGATCGTGGACATCGGCGCCGAGCTGTTCGCGATGAGCGCGGTCTGCGTACGGGCCGAACTCCTGCGCACCCAGGGCGAACACGGCCGCGAGGCCTACCAACTCGCCGACGCCTTCTGCCAGCAGTCCCGCATCCGCGTCGAGGAACTCTTCGGCCGACTCTGGACCAACACCGACGACCTCGACCGCAAGGTGGTCAAGGGAGTCATGGGCGGCGCGTACACGTGGCTGGAGGAGGGCATCGTCGACCCGTCGGGCGAAGGACCCTGGATCGCCGACACGACCCCGGGCCCGTCCAAGGCGGACAACGTGCATCGCCCGGTCAACTGACCCCGGATCAGCAGTACTTGTCGCTCGGATCCCGTGTCGTCCAGGAGCAGGTGTCGACCTTGCTGCCGGTCGATCTGGTCAGCGTCGCCGTGTCCTTGGTGTTGTTCCAGACGTACCAGCCGCGGTTCTGGTAGGTGTTCGACGCGGTGTCCCTGCCGGTGCCGGTGTGCACCTTGATGTACTTGCCGGCGCCGATCTTGATGTTCTTGAAGACGTAGCGGTGGTTCGAGACGTCCTTGAGGACCCATCCCTTGAGGGAGATCGCCGACCGGCTGGTGTTCTTGATCTGCACCCACTCGGCGTTGAGGCTCGTGTTGGAGCCGTGGTCCGAGCCCGGGCTGTCGAACCAGACGTGGTAGATCGTGACCCCGCCGGCGGCCTCGGCCGGGGTGCTCAGCAGTGTGCCGGTGAGTATCGCGGCGCCCGCGAGCGCGGGCAGAGCAGCGCGTATCCGCATGGAGAATCCCCCCAGGATGTCGTCCACTGGCCGGTCGTCCACCGGCGCAGGACTGAAGTGTTATCACAAGACCTTCACGCCGTATTCACAAAGGGGGATTTCCCTTCAATCACCGACGAGAGCTGATAAGCCACCCACCCGAGGGAACCGCTGTCCACCTGGCCACCCGTTGCGGCAACAATGGAGGGATGAGCGACAGTCCAGCACCCCTCGCCGACCCACATCTCGTCTACGACCCCGTCGTGGGCGACGGTCCCAAGGCCCTGGTGATCCTCGGCTCCACCGGATCCATCGGCACCCAGGCCATCGACCTGGTGCTGCGCAACCCGGACCGCTTCCGGGTCACCGCACTCTCCGCCAACGGCGGCCGGGTCGGACTCCTCGCCGAGCAGGCGTACCAACTGAGGGTGCGGACGGTCGCGGTCGCCCGCGAGGACGTCGTACCGGCACTGCGTGAAGCGCTCACCGCGCAGTACGGCACCGGGGAGCCGCTGCCCGAGATCCTGGCGGGCCCGGACGCGGCCACGCAGCTCGCGGGCTCCCCGGACTGCCACACCGTGCTGAACGGCATCACCGGGTCCATCGGCCTCGCGCCCACCCTCGCCGCCCTGGAGGCGGGCCGCGTCCTCGCGCTCGCCAACAAGGAGTCGCTCATCGTCGGCGGCCCGCTGGTGAAGGCGCTCGCCAAGCCCGGACAGATCATCCCGGTGGACTCCGAACACGCGGCCCTCTTCCAGGCGCTCGCGTCCGGCACCCGCGCCGACGTCCGCAAGCTCGTCGTCACCGCGTCCGGCGGCCCCTTCCGGGGTCGTACGAAGGCGGACCTGGCGCGAGTGACCGTAGAAGAGGCCCTCGCGCACCCCACCTGGGCGATGGGCCCGGTGATCACGATCAACTCGGCGACCCTGGTGAACAAGGGGCTCGAAGTGATCGAGGCACACCTGCTGTACGACATTCCCTTCGATCGCATTGAGGTGGTCGTGCACCCGCAGTCGTATGTCCACTCGATGGTGGAATTCACGGACGGATCGACGATCGCCCAGGCGACGCCCCCCGACATGCGGGGGCCGATCGCCATCGGGCTCGGCTGGCCCGAGCGGGTCCCGGACGCGGCGCCCGCGTTCGACTGGAGCAAGGCGTCGACGTGGGAGTTCTTCCCGCTCGACACCGAGGCGTTCCCCTCCGTCGGCCTCGCCCGGCATGTGGGACAGCTCGCGGGCACGGCTCCGGCGGTGTTCAATGCGGCGAACGAGGAGTGCGTGGAGGCGTTCCGCGCGGGCGCGCTGCCGTTCAACGGAATCATGGAGACGGTGACACGGGTGGTCGAGGAACACGGGACACCGGCCACGGGAACCTCGCTCACCGTGCCGGACGTCCTCGAAGCGGAGACCTGGGCGCGCGCCCGGGCCCGCGAACTGACAGCGCAGACGACCACGGCGAACGCGGAGGCGCGTGCATGACAGCCCTGATGATGATCCTCGGCATAGTCGTCTTCGCGGTCGGCCTGCTGGTGTCGATCGCCTGGCACGAGCTGGGGCATCTCTCGACGGCGAAGCTCTTCGGCATCCGGGTGCCCCAATACATGGTCGGCTTCGGCCCGACCATCTGGTCCCGGAAGAAGGGCGACACCGAGTACGGGTTCAAGGCCATCCCGTTCGGCGGCTACATCCGCATGATCGGCATGTTCCCGCCCGGCGACGACGGCCGGATCACCGCCCGCTCCACCTCGCCCTGGCGCAGCATGATCGAGGACGCCCGCTCGGCGGCCTTCGAGGAACTCCAGCCCGGCGACGAGACCCGCCTCTTCTACACCCGCAAACCCTGGAAACGGGTCATCGTGATGTTCGCGGGCCCCTTCATGAACCTCATCCTGGCGGTGGCGCTCTTCCTCACCGTCCTGATGGGCTTCGGGATCTCGCAGCAGACCAACACGGTCAGCTCGGTCTCCCAGTGCGTGATCGCGCAGAGCCAGAACCGCGACACCTGCAGGTCGACCGACCCGGCCTCCCCGGCCGCCGCGGCAGGCCTCAAGGCGGGCGACAAGATCCTCAGCTTCAACGGCGTGAAGACGACGGACTGGAACAAGCTCTCCGACCTGATCCGCGCGGCCCCCGGCAAGACGGTCCCGATCGTCGTCGAGCGCAAGGGCCAGGAAGTCACCCTGCACGCGAAGATCGCCAGCAACCAGGTCGCCAAGAAGGACTCCAGCGGCCAGATCGTCCAGGGCAAGTACGTCACCGCCGGCTTCCTCGGCTTCAGCGCGGCCACCGGCATCGTCCGCCAGGACCTCGGCGACTCGGTCACCTGGATGACCGACCGCATGGGCGAGGCCGTCGACTCCATCGCGGCCCTCCCCGGCAAGATCCCGGCCCTGTGGAACGCGGCCTTCGACGGCGCCCCCCGCCAGGCCGACTCCCCGATGGGCGTGGTCGGCGCGGCCCGCGTCGGCGGCGAGATCTTCACCCTCGACATTCCGCCCACCCAGCAGCTGGCCATGGCCCTGATGCTGGTCGCCGGCTTCAACCTCTCCCTGTTCCTCTTCAACATGCTCCCGCTGCTCCCGCTCGACGGCGGGCATGTCGCGGGCGCGCTGTGGGAGGCGCTGCGCCGCAACCTGGCGAAGGTGCTCAAGCGCCCGGACCCGGGCCCGTTCGACGTGGCGAAGCTGATGCCGGTCGCATATGTCGTGGCAGGGATCTTCGTCTGCTTCACGTTGCTCGTCCTCGTGGCGGACGTGGTTAACCCGGTGAAAATCTCCTAGCCACCCCTGGTTCGTGGCGGCCTCGCATCCTTGGTGCGGGGCCGCCCTCCATTGAGTGGGTTTACGGGCGATGGGGGTCCCCCCGCCGAGTGGATTCGAGGTGGGGGAGTGCTCGGGCCCGCACGCTTGACGTAATCTCGAAGCCTGGAGCCCGCTGTTCCGGGACCGGGGCCTTGATCCACGACTTGGGGTTGCACAGCAGATGACTGCGATTTCTCTCGGCATTCCGTCCGTTCCGACCAGGCTCGCCGAGCGCCGCAAGAGCCGGCAGATCCAGGTCGGGTCCGTGGCGGTCGGCGGCGACGCGCCGGTGTCCGTGCAGTCCATGACGACCACCCGCACGTCGGACATCGGCGCCACGCTCCAGCAGATCGCCGAGCTGACCGCGTCCGGCTGCCAGATCGTCCGCGTGGCCTGCCCCACGCAGGACGACGCCGACGCCCTCGCGACCATCGCCCGCAAGTCGCAGATCCCGGTGATCGCGGACATCCACTTCCAGCCGAAGTACGTCTTCGCCGCGATCGAGGCCGGCTGCGCGGCGGTCCGCGTGAACCCGGGCAACATCAAGCAGTTCGACGACAAGGTCAAGGAGATCGCGCGGGCCGCGAAGGACCACGGCACCCCGATCCGCATCGGCGTGAACGCGGGCTCGCTGGACAGCCGACTGCTGAAGAAGTACGGCAAGGCGACCCCCGAGGCGCTGGCCGAGTCCGCCCTCTGGGAAGCGTCCCTCTTCGAGGAGCACGGCTTCCAGGACATCAAGATCTCGGTGAAGCACAACGACCCGGTCGTGATGGTCGAGGCCTACCGCCAGCTCGCCGCCCAGTGCGACTACCCCCTCCACCTCGGCGTCACCGAGGCGGGCCCCGCCTTCCAGGGCACGATCAAGTCGGCCGTGGCTTTCGGCGCCCTCCTCTCGCAGGGCATCGGCGACACGATCCGGGTGTCGTTGTCCGCCCCGCCGGTCGAGGAGGTCAAGGTCGGCAACCAGATCCTGGAGTCGCTGAACCTCAAGCCCCGCCGCCTGGAGATCGTCTCCTGCCCCTCCTGCGGACGCGCCCAGGTCGACGTCTACAAGCTGGCCGAGGAGGTCACGGCGGGCCTGGAGGGCATGGAGGTCCCGCTGCGCGTGGCCGTCATGGGCTGCGTGGTGAACGGTCCGGGCGAGGCCCGCGAGGCCGACCTCGGCGTCGCCTCCGGCAACGGCAAGGGCCAGATCTTCGTGAAGGGCGAGGTCATCAAGACCGTCCCCGAGTCGAAGATCGTCGAGACCCTGATCGAGGAGGCGATGAAGATCGCCGAGCAGATGGAGGCGGACGGGGTGGCTTCGGGCGAGCCGACGGTCGCGGTGGCGGGCTGAGTCGGTTCGCTTCGCAGCGCGCCCTGGCACTGACAGCCCGTCCGGCGTTTGAGGACGAGGCCGTCCAGGCCGACAGCGGGGGTCTGGGGGCGGCAGCCCCCAGAGACGCCCAGCTGTCCCGCCTCCGCGGAAAAGCAAGCGGCACGGGGCGGCACCGCTCAGCTTCCGCAGGTACAGTGCGGAGATCAGCAGACCCTCAGGGTGAGGTCCCGTACGTGTTGACCCAGACCACCTCTCGGGTGCTCGAACCGAGCGACCTGGACGCCGCGCTCGCCGTACTGGACCGCGAGCCGGTCACGAACGCCTTCGTGACCTCGCGCGTGCAGGTCGCGGGCCTGGACCCGTGGCGCCTCGGCGGCGAGATGTGGGGCTGGTACGAGGACGGCATGCTGACGTCCCTCTGCTACGCGGGCGCCAACCTCGTCCCGATCTGCGCCACCCCTCGGGCGATCCGCGCGTTCGCGGACCGCGCCCGCCGGGCGGGCCGCCGCTGCTCCTCCATCGTCGGCCCCGCCGAGGCCACCGCCCAACTCTGGCGCCTCCTCGAACCGAGCTGGGGCCCGGCCCGAGAGGTCCGCGCCCACCAGCCCCTGATGGTCGCCGACCGCATGCCCACCGACATCGCTCCCGATCCCTACGTCCGTCGCATCCGCAAGGACGAGATGGAGACGATCATGCCGGCGTGCGTGGCGATGTTCACCGAGGAGGTCGGCGTCTCCCCGCTGGCAGGCGACGGCGGTCTCCTGTACCAGGCCCGAGTGGCCGAACTCGTGGGCTCCGGCCGCTCGTTCGCCCGCCTCGACGAGTACGGCAAGGTCGTCTTCAAGGCCGAGATCGGCGCCGCGACGACCCAGGCCTGCCAGATCCAGGGCGTGTGGGTGGCCCCCGAGTACCGGGGCAGAGGAGTGGCGGCCCCGGCGATGGCATCGGTACTGCGCTACGCCCTCGCAGACGTGGCCCCGGTCGTCAGCCTCTACGTCAACGACTTCAACACGCCAGCGAGAAGGGCGTACTTGAGGGTGGGCTTCCAGGAGATCGGCGCCTTCATGAGCGTCCTCTTCTGAGGTGCTCAGGGGCGAACACTCCAGGGGCGCGGGGAACTGCGCGCCCAGCCACATACGGCCCGCACTCACAAGACAACCGCCACCCCCCTGTACTCTCCCCACATGCGATTTCCCGGTCACGGCCACCGCCACCCCGACGACGTCGTGATCGGCCCCTTGGACCTCTCGGCCCGCGTCGACGAAGCCCTCGCCGTACAGGCCATCGCATTCGGCCTGGGCGCAGACGAGGTGGCCGTACGCAGGCAAATCGTCCTGCGCCACATGACCTACCCAGGTGCAAGAGCTCTCGGCGCCACCTCAGCGGAGCGTCTCGTCGGGTTCGTCTACGGCATGCCCAACAACCGCACCCACTGGTGGTCCACGGTCGTAGAGCCGTACCTCCGCGCCGACGGTCACGACATCTGGCTCGACAACTCCTTCGTGATCACCGAGCTGCACGTCCACCCGCACTTCCAGAACCGTGGCCTCGGTCGTTCCCTGATCACCACCATCACGGACGCCGCCGCCGAACCCCGCTCGATCCTCTCCGCGATCGACACCGACAGCCCGGCCCGCGGCCTCTACCGCTCCCTCGGCTACGAGGACCTGGCCCGCCAGGTCCTGTTCCCCAGCGCCCCGAAGCCGTACGCAGTGATGGGCGCCCCGCTGCCCCTCCGCCGTCGCTAACCGATTTCCACCGGCACAGCGAGCCCGGCTAACCTCCTAGCCATCACCCTTTCCCGGCAGGAGTACAGGAACCATGGCGAACGCACCGGTCCAGCGCATGTCCCAGTTGATGGCGAAGACGCTGCGCGACGACCCGGCGGACGCCGAGGTCCTCAGTCACAAGCTGCTCGTGCGGGCCGGCTACGTCCGCCGTACCGCCGCCGGCATCTGGTCCTGGCTGCCGCTGGGCAAGAAGGTCCTCTCGAACGTGGAGCGGATCGTGCGTGAGGAGATGGACGCGATCGGCGCCCAGGAGGTGCTGCTTCCCGCGATCCTGCCCCGCGAGCCCTACGAGGCGACCGGCCGCTGGGACGAGTACGGCCCCGAGCTGTTCCGCCTCAAGGACCGCAAGGGCGGCGACTACCTCCTCGGCCCCACCCACGAGGAGATCTTCACGCTGATCGTGAAGGACCAGGCGTCCTCCTACAAGGACCTGCCGGTCATCCTCTACCAAATCCAGCACAAGTACCGCGACGAGGCCCGCCCCCGCGCCGGCATCCTGCGCGGCCGTGAGTTCCTGATGAAGGACTCGTACTCCTTCGACACCGAGGACGAGGGCCTGGCCCACTCGTACGCCCTGCACCGCCAGGCGTACCAGAAGGTGTTCGCGCGACTGGGCCTCGACTACCGCATCTGCGCCGCCACCGCGGGCGCGATGGGCGGCTCCAAGTCGGAGGAGTTCCTCGCCCCGGCCGAGGCCGGCGAGGACACCTTCGCGGACTGCCCGAACTGCGACTTCGCCGCCAACACCGAAGCGATCTCATACGAGTTGAAGCCCGTGGACGCCGTCGGCGTGCCCGCGCTCGAAGAGATCCCCACCCCCGACACCCCCACCATCGAGACCCTCGCCGCCCACCTCGGTGTCGAGGCCTCCGCCACGCTGAAGAACCTCCTCGTGAAGGTCGACGGCGAGATCGTGGCCGTAGGAGTGCCCGGTGACCGCGAGGTCGACCTGGACAAGGTCGAGGCCCATTTCGCCCCCGCCACCGTGGAGTTGGTGACGGCGGAGGACTTCACCGGCCGTCCCGACCTGGTGCGCGGCTATGTCGGTCCGCAGGGCCTGGGCGAGAAGGTCACCTACATCGCCGACCCGCGCGTGGCCCCCGGCACCTCGTGGATCACGGGCGCCAACAAGGAGGGCACGCACGCGAAGAACGTCGTCGCGGGCCGTGACTTCGAGGTCGGCGAGTACGTCGACGTCGTGGTGGTGCAGGAGGGCGACCCCTGCCCCAAGTGCGGCACCGGCCTCAAGCTGGACCGCGCCATCGAGATCGGCCACATCTTCCAGCTCGGCCGCAAGTACGCCGACGCCCTCAAGCTCGACGTCCTCGGCCAGCACGGCAAGCCGGTCCGCGTGACCATGGGCTCCTACGGCATCGGCGTCTCCCGCGCGGTCGCCGCCCTCGCCGAGCAGACCGCTGACGACAAGGGCCTGTGCTGGCCCGCCGAGGTCGCCCCGGCCGATGTGCACGTGGTCGCCGCGGGCAAGGCCCTGCAGACCGAACTCGCCCTGGACGTCTCGGAGAAGCTGCGCGCGGCCGGCCTGCGCGTCCTGGTCGACGACCGGCCCGGGGTCTCCCCGGGCGTGAAGTTCACCGACTCCGAGCTGATCGGCGTACCGAAGATCCTGGTCGCGGGCCGCCGCTCCGCCGAAGGCGTCCTGGAGCTCAAGGACCGCAGGACCGGCGAGCGCGAGGAACTGACCGTCGACGAGGCGATCGCCCGCCTGACCATGCAGCCCGCTCTGTAAGAGATCTCTCAGGGAGTTCTGCGCAGGCGTATGGGCGTCTCACAGACTTCTCTCAGGCTGGTCCCCGACCGTAGTACGTGACAGAGCGTCACTGCGGAGGGGAACGGTCATGACAGTCAAGGAGCGTGGGGCCGCTACGGCGGTCCGCAGAGGCAAGCGGCGCATCGCGGCGGCCACGGCAGCGGTCACGCTGGCGGCGGCTGCCGGGGTGTTCGCCCTGGTCGGCACGATGCAGTCCGACACGGAAGCGGACACGGCGGCGAGCAGCACCGGCACGAGCACGTCGTCGCCGCCCTCGCCGTCGGCCACTTCTTCCACCTCGTCCACGTCGGACAGCTCGACCTCTTCATCCTCCTCGTCTTCGTCTTCGTCTTCTTCGTCCTCGTCGGACCTGCAGTCGTCCTCGTCCGGCGTGACGTCGTCCTCCGGCGGCTCCACCGACTCCACGTCGGGAGCGTCGTGATGACCACAACGACCCTGCGTACGACGGCCGCTGCCGACTGGCGCGCTCTCGGCACCGGCGTCCGGCTGGTCGTCACCGACCCGGCCCTGCTGGACTCCTGCAACCTGCTCCTCGCCCGGCACCTCGCCGAGGTCGACGCGGCCTGCAGCCGCTTCCGCCCCGACTCCGAACTGGCCGCCCTGGACGCCTCGTTCGGCCGCCCGGTCACCGTGAGCCCGCTGCTCGCCGAGGCCCTCGCGGTCGCCCTGCGCGCGGCCGAGGCGACGGACGGCGCGGTCGACCCGACGGTCGGTTCGGCGATGAACGCCATCGGCTACGACCGCGACTTCACCCTCGTCCGCGAGGACGACCGTCCGGTCCGGCTCACCGTGAAGCGGGCCCCGGGCTGGCGCATGATCGACCTCGACCGTACGACGGGCACGGTCACCGTCCCGGCCGGAGTCCGCCTCGACCTCGGCGCCACGGCGAAGGCCTGGGCCGCCGACAGGGCCGCCGCGATGCTGGCCCAAGTGGCGGGCTGCGGAGTCCTGGTGAGCCTGGGCGGCGACACGGCCGTCGCGGGGGAGCCTCCGGCCGGCGGCTGGAACATCCGCGTCCAGGACGTCACCGGCTCCGTCGACGAGACGCCCGCGCACGGTACGTACGCCACGATCGGCCTGCGCTCCGGCGGCCTCGCCACCTCGGGCACGTCCGCCCGCAACTGGCGCCGCAGCGGCCACGAACTGCACCACATCGTCGACCCGCGCACCGGCCTTCCCGTCCGCAGCCCCTGGCGCACGGTCTCGGTCGCCGCGGCGACGTGCGCCGACGCCAACGCGGCGAGCACGGCGTCCCTGGTGAAGGGCGAGGGCGCCGAACGCTGGCTGACCCGCCTCGGCCTGCCGGCCCGTCTGGTCGCCCAGGACGGCACGGTCGTCACGACCCCGGGCTGGCCCACCTCCCTGGTCGCCGCCGCATGAGCTCCGAAACCCTCTGGTACGCCAACCGCGCCACCGGAGCCGTCTGCCTGGTCCTGTTCACGGTCGTGGTCCTGCTCGGCATCGCGGTCCGCCTGCGCACCCGGCTCCCCGGCCTGCCCCGCTTCGGCACGGTGAATCTCCACCGCACCCTCTCCCTCTCCGCGACCGCGTTCCTGGCCCTGCACATCGCGGTGGCGGTGATCGACGGCTACGTGAACATCACCGTCCTGGACGCGGTCGTCCCCTTCGTCTCCGACTACCAGCCGCTCTGGCTCGGCCTCGGCACGGTCGCCCTGGACCTGCTGCTCGCGGTCCTGATCACCAGCCTCCTGCGCGAACGCATCGGCCACCGCACCTGGCGGGCGCTCCACTGGCTCGCCTACGCCTCCTGGCCGATCGCCCTGATCCACGGCATCGGCATCGGCACGGACACCGGCACCGACTGGATGACCTGGCTGACCGTGTCCTGCGTGGCCGCGGTGATCACCGCCTTCGGCATCCGCCTGGCCCACTCCGCCCGCGAGTCCCGCCGCACCCCCGCAGCCCTGCTCCGCACAGCAGAAGGAGCCCGCTCGTGACCACGACCACGACCTTCACCGACGTCTACATGTCCCCCCGCCTCCTCGCCCCCGGCGGCACCGCGGCCGACCTCGCCACCCACGAACAGCGCTACGGCCCACTGTCCTACGGCGATCCGGACGGCCTGCTGAGAACCGTCGCCGAATCCGGCCTCACCGGACGCGGAGGCGCCGCGTTCCCGACGTACCGCAAGCTGGTCGCGGTGGCCGACGCGGGCCGACGCACGGGCCGTGCACCCGTGGTCGTGGCGAACGGAGCGGAGGGCGAACCGGCCAGCCGCAAGGACAAGACGCTCCTGCGCCTGTCACCCCATCTCGTCCTGGACGGGCTGCAGTTGGCGGCTCGCGCGGTCGGTGCGGGGGAGGCCCATCTGGCCGTCGAGGACGGCGCGTCCTACTTGGAATCGGCGCTGGCACAGCGAAACGACCCGCTTGAGGTGAAGGTCGTTCGCCTTCCCAAACGCTTCCTCTCCGGCCAGGCGTCGGCCCTCGCGCAGTACGTCTCCGGGAACGCCCCGCTGCCCCGCCACCAGCGCCCACCGGTCCGCGAACGCGGGGTGCGCAAAGCCCCGACGCTCGTCCAGAACGTGGAAACCCTGGCCCACCTCGCCCTCGTCGCCCGCTACGGCTCCGACTGGTTCCGCAGCGCGGGCACACCCGCCCAGCCCGGCAGCACGCTCTGCACCCTGCATGTGCCGGGCCGCGAAGTCCGGGTGGTGGAAGCCCCGTTCGGCCTCCCGCTGGACCGCCTGCTTCCGCTCCAAGGCATGTCGGCGGTACTCGTGGGCGGCTACCACGGCACCTGGATCCCGACCGCCGAAGCAGCCCAACGCGCGCTGGACGCAGGGGACTTGGGGGCGGGCGTCCTGGCCGCACTCCCCAGCAGCCGCTGCGGAGTGGCCGAAACCGCCCGCGTCCTGCGCTACTTGGCCCTCCAGTCGGCCGGCCAGTGCGGCCCCTGCCTCAACGGCCTCCCGCGCATGGCCTCCGCGTTCCGCACCATGGCCACGCCCGGCCCCCAGGGCAACACCCGCCAGGACGTGGCCCGTTGGTCCGGCCTGATAGAGGGCCGGGGCGCCTGCCACCACCCCGACGGCACGGTCCGCCTGGTCCGCAGCGCGTTGACCACGTTCGCCACTGAACTCGACGCCCACGCAAGGGGTTTGTGCACGGCGACCGACCCCACACCCCTGCTCCCGATCCCGAACGAGGCCCGCTGACCCATGGACCAGCAGATGGACATCGACTGGACGGCGTGCCAGGGCCATGGCCTGTGCGCGGAACTACTACCGGACCACATCACCCTCGACGAGTGGGGCTACCCGCTGGTGGACGGCTCCCCGATCCCACCCCGCACCCTCAAACGGGCCCGCAAGGCAGCCGCGGACTGTCCAGTCCTAGCCTTGAAACCAATGCCGGCCATCTAGGGGCGCGGGGCTGTATCGATATGCGGCTCCGCCGCGTGGGCGCGCCCAGCCCCCACCGGGCCCGCAGCCAAACAACCGCCCTAAAGCCACCCGGCAAATTCCAGCAACAACTCGGCATCCCGAGGCCGCCCCACGCGCAGTGCCCGCACTCCCGACTCAACGGCCCGGAACAACGTCCACCCCCGCAACCGCTCCTGATCCACATCCAACGACTCGGCAAGCCGCTTGACCCGTCGCCGAGTTGTAGACGCCCCCGAAGGCGTGGCGATCAGATCCTCCACCCGATCCCGCACCAACCGAGCCAGATCGAACGCACACTCACCCACCACCGGATCCGGCCCCACGGCCAACCACGGCACCCGATCCGCGGCCAGCACCTTGCTCTGCCGAAACGTCCCGTGCAGCAACCGCACCTCGGGCGGCCCGGCCAGCAATTCTTCCCGAGCGTCCAACGCGGCCGAGACCAGCGCGGCGACCTCCGCCCCACCGCCCTTCATGGCCGCGGCCTGCCGCCCGGTCCGCTCGGCCACGGTCTCGAACGCGTGATCGCCCGGCGGCTCCACCCACAGCCGCCGCAAGGCCCCCGCCGCCTCCAGCAACGCCTTCGCCTCCGGCAACGACCGCACCGACACATCGGGATGCAACCGCTCCAGCACCAGCACACCTTCACCGGCCGCCGCCTCCACCAGCTGCACGGCCCCCCGGCCGCCCCAGTGCGCGAGCGCGGCCCGCTCGCTCTCCGGCCGGGCCCGGCGCGGGGCCAACTTCAGCACCGCAGGCGTTCCGTCGGCCCGCCGTACCAGCACGACCAGGCTGCTGCGCCCACCGGGCACCTGCACCCGTTCCGCGGTCAACTCGCGTAGATCAACGGCCTGTTGGGCCACCTCGGGCAGCTTCTCCAACCAGTCGTCACCGCTCGGTGCCGTCTCCCCGAGCGCCCTCACCAGACGCTGCGGCGGTTCGAAAGCCATGCGAGAGTTGTTCCCTTCGTACGGTCCTGCGGCCCGGTGCGGTGTTACGCCGTGGGTGTCGCCGAGGCCGTGGGGGTCGCGGCCCGCTCGGCGAGACCAGGGAAGGGTACGCTCCCGCCGCGCCAGCGCACCGCGCGGACCGCCGCTTCCCGCAGCGCCTCCGCGGCCGTGGCGCGCACTCCGCCGGTCGACGCCCGCACCAGGTCGGAGTAGACCCCGGCCACCCGCTCCTCCAGCTCGGCGGCGAGCCGTACCGCGGTGGCCGAGTCCGGCACCGGGAACGGCAGCGCGTACGCGGCCGACGCGGCCACCGGCTTGCCGCCCAGGTCCCGAACCTCCCGCACCAGCGCGTCCCGCCGGGCCCGGTGTCCGTCGTAGGCCGCCTTGGCCTCGGTGCGCCGGCCCTCGCGGATACGGCCGCCGACCACGCCGTAGCCGTAGACCGCCGCGTGCTCGGCGGCCAGTGCCGCCTGCAGTGCGGTCAGTTCCGCGGCCTTCTCCTCGCTCACTTGGCATCCTCCGTCAGCAGATACGCGTGCCCGGCCCCGGCCGCGGCCACCGAGGCCAGCAGCCGGGCCAGCTCGCCCGGCACGTCCAGCAGTGCCTTGGCCCGCCGGTCGGCGAGGGCCCGCTCGGCCGCCGCCAGCCCGGCGAGGGCGTCGCTCGCGGTCGCGGGGGCGGTGGAGGCCGAAGCCGACGGCGCGGCAGTGGCCGTAGGAGATGGCGTGGAATCGCTGCCCCCGAAGGCCGTCGCGTGCCGGACGACCTCCGCGCGGAGTGGGTCGAGGCGCTCCGCCAGTGCGGGGTGGGCGGCGAGTACCGCGTCGTAGTGCCGGAGCAGGGTCTCGCTGTCGGTGGCGGCACGCGCGCGTGCGCGTTCGGCGGCCGAGGGGCTGCCCGCGGTGTTCTCGGTGTCGTCGCCGTCGGTGGAGCAGCCCACCAGGAGCGCGGCTCCGGCGGCCGAGGCGAGCAGGCTCCTTCTGCGCGGTCCCGGAAGGGTGCGCGGAGGTGGGGGGAACGGCACGGCGGATCGTCCTCGGGGGGCTCGTACGAACGAAAACACGGGAAGGGCTGCGCGCCCGTGATCACGGTACCCGCGCACCGGATCCCCGCCAGTCACCGGCACCGGTCTGACTGCAGGTGGACGGCAACACACCCGCGGACCGGATACCCTTTGAGCAGACACGCGCCCTACCCACAACAGCACACGCGGCCGAGGAGTCACCCGGATGAGCACGACCCAGAGCGAGAGGCTGCGAGTACTGCTGGAACCGCTCGTCAGCTCCCAGGGACTCGATCTCGAAGAGGTCGAAGTGGACTCGGTGGGACGCAAGCGGGTGCTGCGCGTGGTCGTCGATTCCGACACGGGTGCCGATCTGGACCAGATCGCGGATGTGAGCCGCGCGCTCTCCGCGAAGCTCGACGAGACCGACGCGATGGGCGCGGGCGAGTACACCCTCGAGGTCGGGACCCCCGGTGCCGAGCGCGAGCTCACCGAGCACCGTCACTACGTGCGGGCCACCGACCGGCTGGTCAGGTTCCAGCTGGCCGAGAGCGGTGAGCTGGTCGCCCGGATCCTCGACGTGGACGACGACGGCATCGACGTGGAAGTGCCCGGCGTGAAGGGGCGTAGGCCCACCGCCAAGCGGCTTGCCTTCGCGGAGGTCGTGAAGGCGCGTGTCCAGGTCGAGTTCAACCGCAAGAGCAAGAACGAAGAGCACGAAGACAACACAGAGAACGCAGAGGAGGCGTAGCCGTGGACATCGACATGAGTGCCCTGCGGGGCCTGGTACGGGAGAAGGAGATCTCCTTCGACCTGCTGGTCGGAGCGATCGAGTCGGCCCTCCTCATCGCCTACCACCGCACCGAGGGAAGCCGCCGCCACGCGCGCGTGGTGCTCGACCGTGAGAACGGCCATGTGACGGTGTGGGCGAAAGAGGACCCCGAGGACTTGGAGGAGGGGGAGGAGCCGCGCGAGTTCGACGACACCCCGTCCGACTTCGGCCGGATCGCCGCCACCACCGCCAAGCAGGTCATCCTGCAGCGGCTGCGGGACGCCGAGGACGAGGTCACGTTCGGCGAGTTCGCCGGCCGTGAGGGCGACATCGTCGCCGGTGTGGTCCAGCAGGGCCGCGACCCGAAGAACGTGCTCGTCGACATCGGCAAGCTGGAGGCCATCCTGCCGGTGCAGGAGCAGGTGCCGGGCGAGGAGTACCCGCACGGGCTGCGCCTGCGGTCGTACGTCGTCCGGGTGGCGAAGGGCATGCGCGGTCCGTCCGTGACCCTGTCCCGTACGCATCCCAACCTGGTGAAGGCGCTGTTCGCCATGGAGGTGCCGGAGGTCGCCGACGGGTCGGTGGAGATCGCCGCCATCGCGCGTGAGGCCGGCCACCGTACGAAGATCGCCGTCCGCTCCACCCGCAGCGGTCTGAACGCCAAGGGCGCCTGCATCGGCCCCATGGGCGGCCGGGTGCGCGCGGTGATGGGCGAGCTGCACGGCGAGAAGATCGACATCGTCGACTGGTCGGACGACCCGGCCGAGATGGTGGCCAACGCGCTGTCCCCGGCGCGGGTCTCCAAGGTCGAGGTGGTGGACCTCGCGACCCGTTCCGCGCGCGTGACGGTGCCGGACTACCAGCTGTCCCTGGCGATCGGCAAGGAAGGGCAGAATGCCCGGCTTGCGGCCCGCCTCACCGGCTGGCGGATCGACATCCGTCCGGACACCGAACAGCCGTCCGACCAGCCAGGGGAATAGTTCTCGGCCGCCAGTGGCTTAGATCACGACAACAGCCGTTCGATTCTTGCCCCGAAGGGGTGAGGTCGGTGCGGGGAGGTAGACTTAGCAGTGTCTGGCCGGACGCGAGCCCGCGCATGCCCTGAACGCACCTGTGTGGGGTGTCGGGAGCGAGCGGCCAAGAAGGAACTGCTGCGGATCGTGGCGGTCGAGGGCGAATGCGTCCTCGATCATCGCGGTACGCTGCCCGGCCGGGGTGCGTATCTGCATCCCGCCCTGGTCTGTCTCGACCTGGCGGTACGCCGCCGGGCGTTCCCACGGGCGCTGCGTGCCCAGGGAACGCTCGACACAAAGGCGTTGCGTCTCTCCGTCGAGCAGGCAACACCGTAAGAGCGAGTCGTACGGAACCTCCGTGCGGCCCGGTATTCCGCGAGTTGGAAGTAGGTCGAGATTGCGATGAGCACTCGATGAGCACGCGATGAGTACGCCCATGAAGTAGCGACGGTCCGGACGCACCCGGACCTAAAAGGAGCGAAGTGGCTAAGGTCCGGGTATACGAACTCGCCAAGGAGTTCGGGGTGGAGAGCAAGGTCGTCATGGCCAAGCTCCAAGAACTCGGTGAATTTGTCCGTTCGGCGTCCTCGACGATCGAGGCGCCCGTTGTACGCAAGCTGACAGACGCCCTCCAGCAGGGCAGCGGAGGCGGCAAGCCCGCCCCCGCACGCAAGGCTGCCCCGGCACGACCGGGAGCCCCCTCTCCGGCGCAGGGTGCCCGTCCGGGTCCCGCCGCGCCGCGTCCGCCGGCCCCGAAGCCGGTCGTCGCCGAGAGCGCCGCCGCGGCTCCCGCAGCCCCGGCCGCGCCCGCCGCACCGGCCTCCACCGGTGGTCCCCGTCCGGGCCCGCGGCCCGCGCCGCGTCCGGCCCCGGCCTCGCCGGCGCCGACCACGCCCGAGTTCACCGCGCCTCCGGCGGCACCCGCGGCTCCGGCCGCGCCTGCCTCCACCGGCGGCTCCGGTTCCGCTCCCCGTCCGGGCGCCCCGCGTCCGGCGAGCCAGGCCCCCCGTCCGGGCGCTGCCCGTCCGGCCGGTCCCGGCCAGGGCGGTCAGGGTCGTGGCGACCGTCCCGAGCGTGGCGGTGACCGTCCCGGCGCTCCGCGTCCGGGTGGTCAGGGCGCCCGTCCCGGTGCTCGTCCGGCCGGTCCCCGTCCGGGCAACAACCCGTTCACCTCTGGCGGTTCCACCGGCATGGCGCGCCCCGGCGCACCCCGTCCCGGTGCTCCGCGTCCCGGCGGCCAGGACCGTCCCGGTGCTCCCGGTGGCGCTCCGCGTCCCCAGGGTGCCGGTCAGGGCGGTCCCCGTCCCCAGGGCGCTGCGGGCGGTGCCCGTCCGGGTGCTCCCGGTGGCGCGCGTCCGAGCCCGGGCGGCATGCCCCGCCCGCAGGGCGGCGCTCCGCGTCCGGGTGGTGGCCCCGGTGGCAACCGTCCCAACCCCGGCATGATGCCGCAGCGTCCCGCTGCGGGTAGCCCCCGTCCCGGTGGCGGCCCCGGTGGCCGTGGTCCCGGTGCCGGCGGCGGTCGTCCCGGCGGTCCCGGCGGTGGCGGCGGCGGTCGTCCCGGTGGCGGCGGCGGTTTCGCCGGTCGTCCCGGTGGCGGTGGCGGCGGTTTCGCCGGTCGTCCCGCGGGTCCCGGTGGCGGTGGCGGCGGTTTCGCCGGCCGTCCGGGTGCTCCCGCCGGTGGCGGCGGTGGCCGTCCCGGCTTCGGCGGTCGTCCCGGTGGTCCGGGTGGCCGTGGTGGCACACAGGGCGCCTTCGGTCGTCCCGGTGGTCCCGCGCGTCGTGGTCGCAAGTCGAAGCGGCAGAGGCGCCAGGAGTACGAGGCCATGCAGGCCCCGTCGGTCGGCGGTGTGATGCTGCCTCGTGGCAACGGACAGTCCGTCCGTCTGTCGCGCGGTGCCTCGCTCACCGACTTCGCCGAGAAGATCAACGCCAACCCGGCGTCGCTCGTCGGCGTGATGATGAACCTCGGCGAGATGGTCACTGCCACGCAGTCCGTCTCCGACGAGACGCTGAAGCTCCTCGCGGACGAGATGAACTTCGTCCTGGAGATCGTCAGCCCGGAGGAGGAGGACCGCGAGCTCCTGGAGTCCTTCGACATCGAGTTCGGCGAGGACGAGGGTGGCGAGGAGTTCCTCGTCGCGCGTCCGCCGGTCGTGACCGTCATGGGTCACGTCGACCACGGTAAGACCCGACTGCTGGACACCATCCGCAAGACGAACGTCGTCGCGGGCGAGGCCGGCGGTATCACGCAGCACATCGGCGCGTACCAGGTCGCGACCGAGGTCAACGGCGAAGAGCGCAAGATCACCTTCATCGACACCCCGGGTCACGAGGCGTTCACCGCCATGCGCGCCCGTGGTGCCAAGTCGACCGACATCGCGATCCTCGTGGTGGCGGCCAACGACGGTGTGATGCCCCAGACGATCGAGGCGCTGAACCACGCCAAGGCGGCCGACGTGCCGATCGTGGTCGCGGTCAACAAGATCGACGTCGAGGGCGCCGACCCGACCAAGGTGCGCGGTCAGCTCACCGAGTTCGGTCTGGTGGCCGAGGAGTACGGCGGCGACACCATGTTCGTCGACATCTCCGCCAAGCAGGGTCTGAACATCGACCAGCTGCTGGAGGCCGTGGTCCTCACCGCGGACGCCTCGCTCGACCTGCGGGCCAACCCGGAGCAGGACGCGCAGGGCATCGCGATCGAGTCCCACCTCGACCGCGGTCGCGGCGCCGTCGCGACCGTCCTGGTCCAGCGCGGCACCCTGCGGGTCGGCGACACCATGGTGGTCGGCGACGCCTACGGCCGGGTCCGCGCGATGCTCGACGACAAGGGCGACAACGTGGAAGAGGCGGGTCCCTCGACCCCGGTCCTCGTCCTCGGACTCACCAACGTCCCGGGCGCCGGCGACAACTTCCTCGTCGTCGACGAGGACCGCACGGCACGTCAGATCGCCGAGAAGCGCGCGGCGCGCGAGCGCAACGCCAACTTCGCCCGGCGCGGAGTCCGGTTCTCCCTGGAGAACCTGGACGAGGCCCTCAAGGCCGGTCTGGTGCAGGAACTCAACCTCATCATCAAGGGCGACGCGTCCGGTTCGGTGGAGGCTCTCGAGTCCTCGCTGCTCCAGCTCGACGTCGGCGAAGAGGTCGACATCCGCGTCCTGCACCGCGGCGTGGGTGCGGTCACCGAGTCGGACATCGACCTGGCGACCGGCTCCGACGCGATCGTCATCGGCTTCAACGTCCGCGCTGCGGGCCGCGCGGCGCAGATGGCGGAGCGCGAGGGCGTCGACGTCCGGTACTACTCGGTGATCTACCAGGCCATCGAGGAGATCGAGGCGGCCCTGAAGGGCATGCTCAAGCCGGAGTACGAGGAGGTCGAGCTCGGCACGGCGGAGATCCGCGAGGTCTTCAAGTCGTCCAAGCTGGGCAACATCGCCGGTGTCCTGGTCCGCTCCGGAGAGGTCAAGCGCAACACCAAGGCGCGCCTCGTCCGCGACGGCAAGGTCATCGCCGAGAGCCTCAACATCTCCGGTCTGCGTCGCTTCAAGGACGACGTCACCGAGATCCGCGAAGGGTTCGAGGGCGGTATCAACCTCGGCAACTTCAACGACATCAAGGTCGACGACGTCATCGCGACGTACGAGATGCGCGAGAAGCCTCGCGGCTGATCGTCACAGCACGCGATCGGGGCCGGTCGGCGGGGAGAGAATTCCGTCGATCGGCCCCGGCCGTTGCGTGTACGGTTCCTGTATCGGCGTCCAAGACCGGCGCCCATACCCCGAACCGGCGGGACATCCGGACACACATGTATGTGGGGACTCTGTCCTTCGATCTGCTCCTCGGCGACGTCCACTCGCTGAAGGAGAAACGCTCTCTCGTCCGTCCGATCGTGGCCGAACTCCAGCGCAAGTACGCGGTGAGCGCGGCCGAGACGGGCAACCAGGACCTTCACCGCAGGGCCGAGATCGGGCTCGCGGTGGTCTCCGGGGACACAGAACACCTCACCGACGTACTGGACCGCTGCGAGCGACTCGTCGCCGGGCGGCCCGAGGTGGAACTGCTCTCGGTTCGACGCAGGCTCCACAGCGACGAAGACTGAAGCAAGCAGCAAGACGTAGTTACTAAGGAGACGGACCAGTGGCCGACAACGCGCGTGCCAAGAGGCTGGCGGACCTCATCCGAGAGGTGGTGGCCAAGAAGCTGCAGCGCGGGATCAAGGATCCGCGGCTCGGCACGCACGTCACCATCACGGACACCCGGGTGACGGGTGACCTGCGGGAGGCGACCGTCTTCTACACGGTGTACGGGGACGACGAGGTGCGGGCCGAAGCTGCTGCCGGGCTGGAGAGCGCCAAGGGCGTGCTCCGCTCGGCCGTGGGTGCCGCGGCCGGCGTGAAGTTCACGCCGACCCTCACCTTCGTCGCGGACGCCCTGCCGGACACCGCCAAGACCATCGAGGACCTCCTCGACAAGGCCCGGCAGTCCGACGAGAAGGTACGCGAGGTCTCGGCGGGCGCCGCCTACGCCGGTGACGCCGACCCGTACAAGAAGCCGGGCGAGGACGACGAGGACGACGCCGCCGAATGACGCAGAAGACCCAGACGCCCGACGGCCTTGTCATCGTGGACAAGCCGTCGGGCTTCACCTCGCACGACGTGGTCGCCAAGATGCGCGGCATCGCCCGCACCCGCCGCGTCGGGCACGCCGGCACCCTCGACCCCATGGCGACGGGCGTGCTCGTCCTCGGCGTCGAGAAGGCGACAAAGCTCCTCGGCCATCTCGCGCTGACGGAGAAGGAGTACCTGGGCACGATCCGCCTGGGCCAGAACACCCTGACCGACGACGCCGAGGGCGAGATCACGGGGTCGGTCGACGCCTCGAAGGTCACCCGGGAGGCCGTCGACGCCGGGATCGCCAAGCTCAGCGGCGAGATCATGCAGGTCCCGTCCAAGGTCAGCGCCATCAAGATCAACGGCGTGCGCTCGTACAAACGGGCCCGCGACGGCGAGGACTTCGAGATCCCCGCCCGCCCCGTCACCATCTCCTCCTTCGCGGTCTACGACGTCCGGGACGCCGTCGCCGAGGACGGCACCCCCGTCCTGGACCTGGTGGTCTCGGTGGTCTGCTCGTCCGGCACCTACATCCGGGCCCTGGCCCGCGATCTGGGCGCGGACCTCGGCGTAGGCGGCCACCTCACCGCTCTCCGCCGCACCCGCGTGGGCCCGTACAAGCTGGACTCGGCCAGGACCCTGGACCAGCTCCAGCAGGAGCTGACCGTGATGCCGATCGCCGAGGCCGCCAAGGCCGCGTTCCCGCGCTGGTCGGTGGACGACCGGCGGGCCAAGCTGCTGCTCAACGGTGTCCGCCTGGACATCCCCGAGGAGTACGCGGGCCTCGGCGCGGTCGGCGTCTTCGACTCCGAGGACCGCTTCCTGGCCCTCGTGGAGGCACAGCAGGGCAAGGCCAAGAGCCTCGCGGTCTTCGCCTGAGCGGAGGCCCCCGGAGACTTCTCCGGGGGCCCAACTCCCGCCCGTGGAGCGGCGGTCACGGGGTCCACG
>NZ_JALJRY010000009.1:288806-335031 GCF_024519455.1 Streptomyces sp. STR69
GTTCCCGCCGCTCCACGGTCCCCCCTCGGTTCCCCCACCCCTAGGGTGTATCCAACCCCCCGCTTCTATTCACCCGTCCGGGCAGGCGCTCGGAGTGAACCGAGGGAGCGGAAGGGGGCGCGTTCACCACGCGATCTGTCCCGCTGATCACGACCCGCCTACCGTCGAACACAGGGCAGGGGTACAGCGGGGAGGTTCGACGATGGTGGGACGGGGCCCGCGGGCGGGCGGCGGCCGTCACACGCAGGAGGAGCGCGTCACCGCGGCCGACGCGCAGGTGCCGAGCGACGCGCCGGTGCCGGGTGACGAGGCTCTGGTGCGGATCCGCGATCTGGCCGGACGCCCGCGCGGCACCGGATTCGTCGCCGACCACCACGGCACGGTGATCACCAGCCACGAGGCCGTCGACGGACTGCCCCGGCTCGTCCTGCACGCCGCCGGCGACCGCAGCTGCCTGGTGACCGCCGACGCGGTGATCCCGCTGCCCGCCCTCGACCTGGCCCTCGTCCGCACCGAAGGACTCGGCGTCGACCCGCTCCCCGTCACCGTCCGGGACCGGGTCGGGACCGGCACCTATGTACGGATCGCCGCGGGCCGCTGGCGCGAGGCCCGCGTCCTGGGCGCGACCTCCGTCACGTACACGGCCACCGACCGCTTCCATCTCCTCGACGACGCCCTGGAGTTGGCGATCGGCACAGCAGGCCGGGACGCGCTGCGGCTGGGCGGCGGAGCGGCCGGCGGACCGGTCCTCGACACGGTGACCGGCGCGGTGGTCGCCGTCCTCGGCACAGCACTGCAGTCCGGCCAGCGGGACACGGGCTTCGCGGTACCCCTGCGCTCTACCGACGGCCCGCTGGCCGAACTCCTCGACCGCAACGCGGCGACCGTGCCCGCGTACGGCGCCGACCTCAATCTGGCGGGCGTGCTGGAACTGACGGCCACCTCGGTGGGCTCGGACGGACCACCGGGCACACTCGCGGGCTTCGTCGGCCCCGGCCGGGACCTCGACGGCTCATACACCCTGCAGCCGGTCGAACGCCCTTCGGTGGCAAGGGAGTTCGCCGCGTTCGCTTCGGGCCCGGCCGCCGTCCTCGGCCTCGTCGGCCCTCCGGGCAGCGGCCGTACGACGGAACTCGCGGCGTTCGCCGCGCGGCGCGGCGGAGGTGCGGAACCGGCGCCCACGCTGTGGTTGCGCGGCGCCGATCTGCGCGACTCCGACGCGTCCGTGGCGGACGCGGTACGGCGGACGGTGGAGCGGGCGGCCCGCATCCTGGCCGCGTCCGTCGCTCTGCCCGCCGGCCTCGGCGATGTCGGCCCCGAGCGGCTGGCGCGGGTCGCGGGTGACGCCGGGAGGCCGTTGTTGTTGCTGCTCGACGGGCCCGAGGAGATGCCGCCCGTGCTGGCCCACCGGCTGGACGCGTGGACCCGGGGGACGGAGGAGTGGCTGCGGGAGAGCGGGGCGCGGTTGGTGGTGGGGTGCAGGGCGGAGTACTGGGAAGGGGCGGGGTTTTCAAGGGAGTTGTTGTACCGCGGGGACGACTCGGAGAGTTGCGTGCGCCTCGGCGACCTGCGGGACGACGAAGCCCGTCGAGCCCGCGCAGCGTACGGCGTTCCGGAGGACGTCCTCGCCGATCCCGACGCCCGTCACCCCCTCACCCTCCGGCTGCTCTCCGAGGTGCTCGCCGCGCTGCCCGCAGCCCCCGCGGCCCGACTCCACCGCGACGACGTGTTCTCGGCCTACCTCGACCTCATGTGCCTCCGCATCGCCGTCCGGCTCGCCGCCGAGAACGGCCTGCGCGGCACCGCCGTACGACGGCTCGCCGCGAAGGTGTCCGGGCAGGTGCACGAAGCGGCGCGGCGCAGTCTCGGGCCGGGGCAGGGGGAGTTGGGCCGGGAGGCGTTCGAGGCGGTGTTCCCCTGGGGCCCCGCACCGGCGCGGCTCGGCGGCGGTACCGGGTGGGCGTCCGCCGTCCTCACCGAGGGGCTCCTCGTGCCGGCCGGCACCGGATACCGCTTCGCCCACGAGGAGTTGGCCGACTGGATCCAGGGCACGCACCTCGACCTCGACGAGGCCCTGCGTGCCCTGGTGCACCGCCCGCGTACCCGGACCGGGCATCCCCTCCCCGTTCCGCACCACCGCATCGGCCCGGTCGTACAGGCCCTGCTGCTCCTCGCCCGCGAGCACGGCACCGGTCAACTCGCCCTGAGAATGGAGGAGTTGGCGCAGGCTCTCGACGCCGACCCGCACTCCTGGTGGGCCGCGCGGCTGCTCGCCGAGGTGCTGGCACGGGTGCCCGACGTGACGCCGTACAGCGGTGTACTGCGGCTGCTCGCCGACCAGTTGGTGGCGCTACGGCAGCAACAGGACGACGTACCGGCGGAGTTCGCACCGGCCTTCTGGATCTCGCTGGCGCTGCCGCAGGCCGAGCGGTTCGAGTTGCTGCGGCGGCTGGTGCTCGCCGACGGTGCTCCGCTGGACGGCGGCGGGCCCCGATTCCTGGACGCCGCCGCCGAGTTGCTCGACGCCGACCCCACCGCCGTACAGCCGCTGCTGACGCGGTGGTTCGACGACGAGCGGCCGTTGCCCGCGACCCCGCACGCGACCGTGGCGACGGCCGCGCAGGCCCTGCTGCACACGCATCGGCGGCGGGCGCTGGACGATCTCACCGAGGTGCTGGTCGGCTGTGCGCACGGGCGGGCCGACGAACTCCTCGCCGTACTTGCCGAGGAGGAGCCCTCGGCCGTGTGCCGGGCCGTGGACCGGTGGGCGCACGACGAGCGGCCGGGCCGGCGGGTGGCGGCGGTGGCGTACGGACTGCGCGCCGCCCCGCACGTACGGACCGAGGCCGACCGTGAACTCCTGCGCTACGCCGCCCAGTTCCTCCTCGCCCGCCCCGCCGACCGCTCCCTGCACGGCGGCGCGCTCGCCCTCCTCGTCCGTGATCCGCACACCCGCGCCCGCCATCTCCCGCAGGCGCTGAGGCACTTCGCGTCCGGCGACCCGCAGTTCCCGCCGAGCGCGCTGGCCGCCGCCCTCACCACCCACTCCGACCCCGTCCTCGAAGCCTTCCGGGCCCGGCTGCACGGACCGGACGCGGGCGAGGCGGTCCGCACACTCGCCGACGTCACGACCCCCGCCCTCGCCCGCCGCGCCGCCGCCCTGGTGCGCGAGACCGTCGTACGGTGGCCGGAGACGGCCGCCCACCTCGGGGTCTACGTCGACCGGTGCCTCGACCACGGCCCCACCGCACGGACCGTCCTCCTCCCCCTGGTCACCGGCCTCCTCGACGGCGGCCCGGAACCGGTGCGGACGGTCCTCGCCACCGTGCTCGCCGCCCCCGGCACCCCCGCCTCCCGCCCGCTGCGCCGCGAACTCCTGGAGTTCCTGCTCGCGCACGAGCACGAACCCGCCGTCCTGGACGCGCTGCTGCACGCGGCGGCCGGGCGCGACGACGACGAACTCCGCGACCTCGTCCACCGGACCGGACGGCTGCTCGTCCGGACCCCCGCCGGCGCGACCCGTTTCGACCGCGGACTCGTCGACCTCGGCCGCCGTGTGCCGGGCTTCGCCGCCGTGATGGCCCGCTGGCTGGCGGACACCCCGGAGGACTGGGCCGCGGTGGTCGGACCGAGCACGCGACGCATGATCGAGAACCTGGCCGGGGTGGGGGTTCCCGCCTAGCCGCCCTCGTACGTGCGCCCGGTCACAGCCACCATGCCGATGCGGGCCGAAAGCCCCCGGCATGGCACCCTTAGACCTGCGTAAGAGGTCAACGACACAGGTCTACATCCGGACACGGGTTCGATGAGGAGCGGTCACAGTGCAGCGCTGGCGTGGCTTGGAGGACATCCCCGAGGACTGGGGGCGCAGCGTCGTCACCATCGGTTCTTATGACGGGGTCCACCGCGGGCACCAGCTGATCATCCGGCATGCCGTGGAACGCGCCCGTGAGCTGGGCGTTCCCTCCGTCGTCGTCACCTTCGACCCGCACCCCAGCGAGGTCGTGCGCCCCGGCAGCCACCCCCCGCTGCTCGCCCCGCACCACCGCCGTGCCGAACTGATGGCCGAGCTGGGTGTCGACGCGGCGCTGATCCTGCCGTTCACCAAAGAGTTCTCCAAGCTGTCCCCGGCCGACTTCGTGGTCAAGGTCCTGGTGGACAAGCTGCACGCGAAAGCGGTCGTCGAGGGCCCCAACTTCCGCTTCGGCCACAAGGCCGCGGGCAATGTGGCCTTTCTGATCGAGCAGGGCAGGACATACGACTTCGAGGTAGAGGTGGTGGATCTTTACGTGAGCGGTGCGGCGGGCGGTGGCGAGCCCTTCTCCTCCACACTGACCAGGCGGCTGGTCGCCGAGGGCGACGTCGAGGGCGCCCGCGAGATTCTCGGCCGCCCGCACCGGGTCGAGGGTGTCGTGGTGCGCGGCGCCCAGCGCGGTCGCGAAATGGGCTTCCCGACGGCCAACGTCGAGACCCTGCCCCACACGGCGATCCCGGCGGACGGCGTCTACGCCGGTTACCTCCACGTCGAGGGAGAGGCCATGCCGGCCGCGATCTCCGTCGGCACGAACCCGCAGTTCGACGGCACCGAGCGCACGGTGGAGGCGTACGCCATCGACCGCGTCGGCCTCGACCTCTACGGCCTCCATGTCGCCGTCGACTTCCTCGCGTTCGTGCGCGGGCAGGCGAAGTTCGAGTCGTTGGAGGGCCTGCTGGAGCAGATCGCGCAGGACGTGAAGCGCTGCCGGGAGCTGATCTCGGCGGACACGGACGACGACGGGGACGCCGGGTAGCGGTTCTCGGTTCTACGACGCCGAAGGGCGGCCGGTGCTTGTGGGCACCGGCCGCCCTTCGCGTTCGGCGGGTGGGTTATTGCTGCGGGGGTGCGGACGGCGGCGGAGGCGGAGCCTGACCGCCTTCCGGCTGGGCGTATCCGGGATGCTGCGGGTAGGGCTGGGCCTGCTGTCCCGGGTGCTGGGGGTAGGGCTGCTGGCCGTACAACTGCTGGCCCGGCTGCGGCGGCTGGTGCTGCGGTTGCTGGGGCTGTTGCGGGGGGTACGGGCCGGGAGCCGGCTGGCCCGGGTACGGCTGCTGCTGCGCCGGATAACCCTGCTGCGCGGGGTAACCCTGTGGTGCCGGGTAGCCCTGCTGGCCCGGCATCGGCGGGGCCAGTACCGGCGGGGGGTTGCCGTCGCTCGTCCACAGGCCGTGCATCTGCTGGTGGCGGACGAAGTCCTCGGCGACCAGGGACGCGAGGTGGAAGTACGACTCCCGGACCTTCGGCCGCATCATGTCGAGGTCGACCTCCGCACCGGCGGCGAGATGCTCGTCGAACGGCACCACCACGACTCCCCGGCAGCGCGTCTCGAAGTGGCTGACGATGTCCTCCACCTTGATCGTCTTGCCGGTCTCGCGCACCCCCGAGATGACGGTGAGCGAGCGCGAGACGAGGTCCGCGTACCCGTGCGCCGACAGCCAGTCCAGCGTCGTACTCGCACTGCTCGCACCGTCCACGGACGGCGTCGAGATGATGATGAGCTGGTCGGCGAGGTCCAGCACACCGCGCATGGCGCTGTAGAGCAGACCGGTACCGGAGTCGGTGAGGATGATCGGGTACTGCTTGCCCAGCACGTCGATCGCGCGCCGGTAGTCCTCGTCGTTGAACGTGGTCGAGACGGCCGGGTCGACGTCGTTGGCGATGATCTCCAGACCGGACGGCGCCTGGGACGTGAACCGGCGGATGTCCATGTACGAGTTGAGGTACGGGATCGCCTGGACCAGGTCGCGGATGGTGGCGCCGGTCTCGCGGCGCACACGGCGGCCGAGCGTGCCGGCGTCCGGGTTGGCGTCGATCGCGAGGATCTTGTCCTGGCGCTCGGTGGCGAGGGTGGAGCCGAGCGCGGTGGTGGTCGTGGTCTTGCCGACCCCGCCCTTGAGGCTGATGACCGCGATCCGGTAGCAGGACAGCACCGGCGTGCGGATCAGCTCCAACTTCCGCTGCCGCTCGGCCTCTTCCTTCTTGCCGCCCAGCTTGAACCGCGAGGAACCGGCACCCGGCCGGCCGCTCTTCGCCTTCTGCTTCTTGTTGCTGAGCAGCCGGTCCGACGACAGCTCCACGGCGGCGGTGTAACCCAGCGGCGCGGCACCGGGGTTGACCGGCTGCCGGTGGTCGTGCTGCATGGGCTGCGGCCAGGCGGCACCGGTGCGGGGGTCGATCGGGGGCGCGGAGGGAGCCTGGGGGTGGGACTGCGGCGGCAGCGGTTGCGCCTGCGGCTGCTGCTGTTGGGGTGCCTGCGGGGGCAGACCGGGGTGGCGCGGATCGCCGGCCGACTGTGGATTGTGTTGTGGGTTGTGGGGCGCGTGCGGGGGCTGCGCCGGGTCGGACCAGGACTCCGGGGCGAAGCCGGTGCGGGGTGCCTCCTGCGCGGGGGCTTGGGGGAAGCCGTAGCCACCCTGCTCACCGGGAGGCGGCGGGAAGCCGTAGCCGCCCTGCTGGTCCGGCGGGACGGGCCCGGGCCCGGCGTGCGGGGCGCCTTGCCGGTCCTGCGGTGCGGGCGGCGGGAAGCCGTAGCTGCCCTGTTGGTTCGGCGGGGTGCCCGGCTGGTTCTGCGGTGCCGGGGGCTGGGGGAATCCGTAGCCGCTCTGCGGCGGTCCCTGCGGAGCGGGGGCGTTCCACGCGGCCGGTGCGGGCTGGGGCGTCTGGGGTGCCTGCGGCTGCTGGAACGCGGGCTGCTGCTGGGGCGGCGCCGGCGGCTGAGGCGGCGCCGCGAAAGCCTGTTGCGGTACGGCCGGCTCGGGCGTCGCGGGATCCACGGCCGGGGGCTGCTGAGCGTGAGCCTGGGGCTGTGCCGGCCACTGGTCGGCCGGGGCCGGAGCGGCGGGCTGGTAGGACGGCGGCAGGGGCGGGACCTCGCTCTGCGGGGCCGGTGGGCGAGACCAGGCGGGCGGAAGATCCGGTACGTCGCTGGTGGCACCCTTGGCCGGATCGGCGGCCGGGGCGGCAGCGGGCTGCGGGGAGTCGGCCTCGGGAGTGGAGGCCGGGGCGTCGGTGTCGCTCGGCTCGGCGGCGGTGGCGGTGGCGGATGTGGAGGTGTCGTCGGCGCTTTCGTCCTCGGCGTCGGCCAAGTTCGCGCTCTCCGGGTCGGCGACCGCGTCGTCCGCCTCCTGAGTGCTCACTTCGGCGGCGTCGGGGCCCTCGGTGTCACCGTTCGCCGGTTCGCCGTCGGCCGGAAGCACCCCGCCGGGCACCTCACCCTCGGAAGCCTCGAACTCCTCGTCCCCGGCGCCTGATTCCGCGTCGCGGGCATTGCCCACAGAGCCCTCGGCCGGAGCAGGAGCAGGAGCCGCAGGTACCGGGGCCTCCGCGCCGGTCGGTCCCGGCGTAGGTCCCGGCGTGGGGTCGGTCACCCCACCCCGCTCCGTGACCTCACGCTTCAGCGAGGCGGCCGAGATCCGCATGGTCGCGCCGCTCACGAGGTCGCCGTGGTCCGCGTCCTCGTCGTCCTCGTCGGAGACCAGGGCCGCGGCTGTCCAGGCGGACGGGAAACCGGAGTTGCTCGGCAGCGCCGGTGTCGAGAACGGGAGGCCGACCGGCGACGGCGGGGGCGGCGTCGCCGTACCGTTCGCCGGAGTCGGAGCCGTGGGCGTCGAAGGTGGCGAGGACGGCGTGGGTGTCGGCGAGGACTGCGCGGGCGTGCCCGACGAGTTCTGCGTGTACCAGGCCGGCGGGGCGTAGTCGATCGTGAACTCGCCCGTCATCTCGATGGCGGACTCGTCATCGGGCTGGTCATCGCCGGGCGTGGCCCAGCCCCCGCGGATCCCGTCCCGATCGCTGCTCACAATTCCTCCTGGTGTGGTCGAGCACCCTCATGCCGTGCTGGGGAGACCGTTCTTGACATCCGAACGTCCGATGCGCCGGGTCGTCCCCCTGAGCCCCTGCCCTGGGCGACGCACCACCCGCTCGCGGATACTCGTGACGTGCCCTGTCCCAGCCTAATCACCAAAACCGTGGACTCGGCAGGCCCGCCCACCCCTTCGTGCACACCCACACGACCGAGACCGGCGATAGCAGACCAAATCCCCCTGGAATTCGACCAAACCCGACAGCTCGGGCACTTCAATCCACCGGATCCACTTCACCGGCGGTCCGTCCGTCCGCCGTCAGTCCATACGGCGGGCCGCGCCCAGCAGCCCCACCTCGGCGTCCGTCGGCTGGGTCATCACATACTGCCGGTCCCGCTCCGTGCACCACAGCGTGACGCCTTCGGGCAGCGTCGGCAGTGACTCCAGGTCGGCGCGCGGCAGACCGATCACGCGCCCGATCTCGGCCGCCTCGTCCGGCGACACCCGCTGCACGCCCACCAGCCGCGCCTGCCGCATCAACCGGGGCGCGACCGGGCTGAGATACGGCAGCAGGGTCAGCACGGACTGCCAGGGCGCCGAGGTCACCCGCCCGCGCGGCGGACGCATACCGCAGTCCCGCACCACCAGCACGGGCGTACCGGCGGAGGCGCCCTGCGGGGGGACGCGGCCGACGTCGTACACCGCGAGGCCGTTCTGTCCGCCGCCCATCGCGTGCACCATCTGCATCCAGGCCTGCGGCCGTCCCGTCTCGACGGCGACGCGCGCGCCCGTGGCCGCGGCGCGCAGCGCCAGCACCTGGGCCGTCCACAGGCCGCTGATGAGCAGGATGTCGTACGGCGTCGGGCGGTTGACCCCGAGTACGGCCGGCCGGCCCTCGGGGTCGATGCCCACCACCACGCCGTCGTCCCCGATGGGCAGCGACAGCGCCTCCACCTGGTCGACGGGCAGTGCGTGACGCGGATGGCGGGGGCCGAGCAGTCCGAACCCGGTGCGCAGCCGCGAGGCGATACCGGTGGTCCCGGGCTCTGTGGTCGTCATGGTCATCAGCGGGCACCTCCGAGGGGCAACGTGGCGAGGACGCCGGGGAGTTGTTCGCGGTCGAGGCGGGCCAGGCCGGTGCGTGCCTGCCGGGCCGCCTGCTCCAACTCGCGCCGGGCGTCGGTCAGTTCCTGGTTGCTGCGGCCGGTGATCCGCAGGTGTCCGGTGAGTGCCACGTCCTGCCGCTCGCCGCGGGCCAGGGTCAGGCTGAAGGTCGTCGCCAGCGCGGGCACCGCCGTCAGTCGGGCCACGAGCTGTGCCAACGACGTGCCGGACTCGCCCAGTTGGGGCCAGCGGCGCACCCAGTACGTGGTGTGCCGGCGGTTGTCGCAGCGCCAACTGCGGCTGGACTCCTCGGTCCGCCGCTGCGGTGCCTCGCTCCGCCCGGCCTGCGCGGTCACCATCGGGTTGGCGCACGCGGAGGTGGCGATCGCTGCCGTCAGCTCCTCCTCGGTGAGGACGTTGGCGCGCAGACCGGCACCGGACAGCCGGCTCGACAGATGCTCGGCCGACCGCACCAGGCACTTCTGCGCCCCGACCAGTCCGCCCCCGCGCGCGGCCACCGCCTCGGGGCACAGCTCGGGGTCGAGCTTCAACGCGATCCAGGTGATCCGGACGGCGGGGGAGCCCGTCTGGGCCTGCAGCGGCGCGTAGTTGCTCACCACGACCGACTGCTGCGGCAGATGCAGCGCGGGCGCGGGCTGGGTGTGCACCACGATCTGCGCCGATTCGAGGCGGATGCCGTCGACTTCGAGGGTGTCCCGGACCAGCCCCACGGGCAGCGGTCTGCGTCCGCGCTCGGCACGCAACGCGCCCGCGTCCGACTCCACTTGGAGCACCGCGGTGAGGAAGTCGCCGTCGCCGATCATCCCGACCGGCCGCTGGTCGCGGTCGTCACCGCGGTGGTAGCTGTACGTCCGCAGGCTCGGGTCGCACTCCACGGCGGGCGCGAGACCGGCGTCCGTCCCCGACGGCACCGGGGTGTTCGCGGCTCGCCGGGTCCGGGCTCGGAGCGCGAGCAGTGTGCCGAGCCACTCCGGCAGGGAGCGACCCCGGCGTCGTACGACAGCGAGGACGACGAGCAGCGCGGCGAGGGCGAGCGCGGGCACGAGCGCCATCGGACCGACGAGCCAGCCGACCACCACGAGCGCGGCGGCGAGCTCCAGCAGCACCAGCCGCTGGGTCGTGAACGAACCCCCGCGCCCCGAACGCGACTTCAGATGAGGCGTGAAGGAACCGCGGTACGGACCCGAAACGCTCACGTGATCCGAGCCGGATCCTGATTGCGATCGCGACCGGTTCCGCGCTGCGGAAGCCATCACTTCAAAACCCCCGAACTCTCCCGAAATTCCCTGCGCTCTGGTCCCGTCAGGGCCCGAGCACCCTACCCGTGACACAAGCACACCCACGCAACAGGCATAGTAGGGGGCGGGTCTGACACCAGAGGTATCAGAGGCAATCGGGGGCAGGGGCCGTATCTCCACAGGTCCTCCACGGCTCCGCACGGGGAGAGAGCGGACACAGATGGCATCACGGCGCGACGAACTCAACGCCTACACCTTCGCGAAGCGCCGCACGCTCGCGTCCTTCCTGCAGCCGTCCCCGACGGGCTCGGAAGAAGGCGCGCCGAAACCACTGGGCGCACTGGTGCCCGGCGTCGTCGTCGGAGTGGTGATCCTCGCGGTGTTCGGCGGTATCGGCATGTTCAAGCCGACGGCGCCGCAGGGCTGGGCCGACGTCGAGTCGCACGTCATCGTCGCGAGCAAGTCGACCACCCGGTACGTGGTGCTGACCACCGGCAAGAACAAGCAGAAGCAGCTGCACCCGGTCCTCAACATGGCCTCCGCGAAACTCCTCCTGGATCCGAACAAGTCCAGCGTCATCACCGTCGACGAGAACGTCCTCGACAACGGCAGGCTCCCGCACGGCGCCACCATCGGCATCCCCTACGCCCCCGACCGCCTTCCCTCCTCCGGCGAGGCCGAGGCGGCCAAGCGCTGGGCCGTGTGCGAGCGCCCCAGCGCCGGCGGACGCGCCATCCAGAAGGCGACGTTCGTCCTCGCGAAGAAGGAGTGGCCGAAGACGGAGGGCACCGGCAAGCTCTCCGGCGGCGACCTGATGTACGTCGTGGCTCCGGACGGCAGGACGCAGTACGTGGTCGACGCGCACGGCACCGCCTACGAGATCGCCGACCCCTCGGACACCGAACTCCTCAAGGCCCTCGACACCCGCAGCCGCGCCCCGCAACGCGTCTCCCAGGAATGGCTCGACACCCTCCACAAGGGTGACGAGATCTCCATCCCGAAGATCACCGGCGGCACCCCGGGCACGAAGGCAAACGCCTCCTCCCTCCTGGGGGACTACGACAAGGTCGGCGAGGTCATCAAGGCCTACGCCGGCCAGGTCATGCAGTACTACGTGGTGCTGCCCGGCAAGGTGGCCCGGATCTCCGAGTTCACCGCCACGCTCCTGCTCAACAGCGGAGACCTGGTCGACGTGGGGCAGGCGGGCGAGGCCCGGCAGGTCAGCCCCGGCGCGGTCGCCGACAGCACCGCCTTCGACGCGGACAAGAACTGGCCGACTTACAAACCGAAGACGGTCAACGACGGCACCAGCGCCACCAGCGGTCCCAACACCGTCTGCAACGTGCTGCGTTCGGTCGGCGCCGACAACAGGACGACGCTCTCCACCTGGGTCGGCACCGACTATCCGGCGCAGCTGCCCACCGGCTCCTCCAGCGCGTACGTCACCGCCGGTTCCGGCCAGCTCTTCCGCCAGGTCAAGGGCACCGAGGCGAAGGCGGGCCCGGTCTTCCTGGTCACCGACACGGGCCTGCGCTACGCCCTGCAGTCCAACAGCGACAGCGCCACCGACGACAGCGGCATCGGCACCACCGCCGCGCAGCGCAAGCAGGAACTGAGCGAGGCCGAGATCGCGCAGACCCGCCTCGGCTACGAGAAGGTCACCCCCACCCCCGTCCCCGCCGAGTGGTCGACGTTCCTGCCGATGGGCCCCCGCCTGTCGGAGGCGGCGGCACGGCAGCCGCAGGGTTCGTAGGCACGACGGGGGAAGGGTTCGGAAGGGTTCAACTCATGCTGATCGCGCGGATGTTGAAGGCAACGGTGGCGGCCTCGATGGTGGCCGTACCCCTGTCGATGTCGCCGTTGTCGGTGACTCCGGTGTGGGCGGACGACGGCCAGTGCACATTCCCGTCGAAGGACTACACGGGCCGCCCGTGGGCCCTGCAGCGCGTCAATCTCGACGAGTTGTGGGCGGAGTCCACCGGCAAGGGCGTCAAGGTGGCCGTGATCGACACGGGCGTCGACGTCAAGAACAAGCAGCTGAAGTCGGCCGTCGACGCGTCCAAGGGCGAGAACCTGCTGCCCCCCAAGAACTCCAAGGGCGAGGCGATCGACCGCGGCAACAGCCAGGGCACCACCGACACGGTCGGCCACGGCACCCGGGTGGCCGGCATCATCGCGGCCCGCCCCGCCAAGGGCACCGGCTTCGTGGGCCTGGCCCCCGACGCGACGATCATCCCGATCAAGCAGAACGACGCGGAGGGCGACGGCACGGCCGCCACCCTCGCGACGGCGATCCGCGACGCGGTGGCCAAGGGCGCCGGCGTCATCAACATCTCCCAGGACACGGCGAACGCCGTGGCCCCCGACGACCGGCTCCGCCAGGCCGTGGACGACGCCCTCGGCAAGGGCGTCGTGGTCGTCGCCTCGGCCGGCAACGACGGCCTCGGCGGCAACGTCAAGGTCACCTACCCGGCCTCCTACGACGGCGTCCTCGCCGTCGCGGCCTCCGACCGCAACAACGAACGCGCCTCCTTCTCCCAGTCCGGCGAGTTCGTCGGCGTGGCCGCGCCCGGCGTCGACATGATCTCCACGGTGCCGGGCGGCGGCCACTGCTCCGACAACGGTACGAGTTTCTCGGCGCCCTATGTCGCGGGCGTGGCAGCCCTGTTGAAGGCCAAGTACCCGCACTGGACGGCACGGCAGATCGTCGCCCAGATCGAACAGACCGCGGAACGCTCGATCTCCGGCCGAGACCGCCTGGTCGGCTGGGGCGTCGTCGACCCGGTCAAGGCCCTCACGGACGTGGACCCCGAACACCCCGTCGAATCCCCGGCCCCCGAGGGCGGAGTCTCCAAGGCCGAGGCTCCGTCGGTGACCCCGCTGCGCTTCGGCGAGACGGCGGACGAACGGAACACGCGGCTCGGGACGTACGTGGTCGTGGGGGGCCTGCTGGCGGTGGCGGGGCTTGGGGGGACTGCGGTGGCGGTGCGGGATGCTCGGAGGCGGCGGGGGCGGGTTGCTGGTGGTGGCGGGGCGGGGGGTTGATGGACACGCTCAACAAGATGAACGTCGCCGTCCTCGTCCTCGCGGCCGTCCTCGTGGCCATGGCCTGCGTGAAGGCCGACCGGATTCGCGCCTGGCGGGCGGGCATCAACCCCTCGGCCCCCGAAGTCCCCGACGGCAGCTTCGTCCTGGCCCGTGTCGTCCTCCTCACCATGGCGGGCTTCGGCGTCTACACGGCGATACAGGGCTTCGGTGTCTCCGACGACCTGTCGTGGAGCGGGGGCGAGTTGACCAGCGCGGTGCGGGGAGCGACGGACGACCTGAACGGTTTTCCGTACCAGGTCGACCAGTCGGACACCCCTCTCTACTTCGACGACTTCGCGTCCCTGATCGAGGACAAGGCCACCGAGAACGGCGGCAGCGACGCCCCGAAAACGGGAGTGACCGCAGACCCCTCCGACACTGACACACCCGCCGAAGCCCACCTCACGATCACGGCGACCGGCACGGACAAGACCTTCTGCGCTCACGTGCTCCGCACTCGCTCGAAGAAGGACGACTACATTCCGCCCGGCGCCGCGGGCGGCGACGGGACGTTGGTCTTCTCGGGTTACCGGTTGAAGGTGACTTCGCGGGAGGGGGCGTGCTGATGTCCCCTGCCGGTCCTCATTTCATGTCACATTCCGAGGCGAGGGCTTCAGCCCGGGCATGCGCCGGACTTGGCGACGGCTCCGGTCTTCGAACAGACCAACTGCCCGTTGTCAGCGCTCGCTTCGTTCGGATCGACTGCAAGCGCGGACGTGGCCACGTCCCTGGCGGAAACATCGGCCGCTCGTTTCTCCACGCTGATCTTCTGCCCGGGCGGCAGTACGGGTTCCAGCGCGGCGACTGCAAGGAATTCCTCAGGACGGTGGAGCCGGCGGACGAGACTCCCGCCTAGCATCGGATTGGTCAGGTGGTTGCCCATACCTGTGCGGGAATCCGGTCGAGCACATCGCACAGGTAGTCCAGTCGCTCTTCGACGTCCTGCGGGGACAGCGTGCCTGTGTACCACGTGAACAGTTCGTCATCGCGTAGCCGAAGTGGGGACTTCTGGGCGCGCGGGTCCGAGAGCAGGAAGGCCTGCAGGGGATCGCTCAGGATGCCATGAGGGAAATCCTCGCTGTCGGTGACGATCCGGAAATTCTCGTCGAATTCCGGTGCACCCAGCAGCATTCTGGGTCGACGGCCGAGCACCCCATCCAGTTTGCTCGGCCGACCGATCTACAGGAACGGTCCGGAACTGGGCGCCGAGACCAGGAAAATCGACTCGATCGTCAGCTTCTTGGACTCCCGACGCCGCTGCTGCCCGACAGGGGATTGGAGTAGCGGTACTCGAAGCACATGAACGAACGGCCGCGGAACTCTCCGGTGACGTAGTGCCAGGAGCTCAGATTGGAGCCGCTGCCGGGCATGGGCCCCACACCGCAGTACTCGGTGGCCCGCCCTCGCGCACGTTGTTCGTACGTCCACCCGCGCTCCGCGGCGACCCGCGAGAGGTCCGCCCACCCCTGCCTGATCCGCTTGTCCTCCTTGCCACTGCGCACGAACGCCCGGATGACGAGGGTGAACATCCCCACCACGAAAGCGAAGAGGAACACCTTCAGCAGAATCCCTACCGCCGTCTCCATGCCTCCAGATTATTGCGGACGCCGAGTGGGGTCGGGAGTTGCCCCCTGACACTCCATGGCCAACCTGGCGTACCGCTGGGCACATTGGCCGGCGAACCGGACTCGGACCACGCAGGCTGTCTGTCATGTGTGGTCGGTGCGCGACCGCGTAGACAATGCCCGCGGTCTCACCGGTGAGTTCCCGTTTCTTCGCTGTGTGTCGATGCCGGAACCTTGGATGGAAGTGCCGCCTGCGAAGCGCAGTCGAGTTGCTTCGCCATGGCTCCAGAGAGGGAGTTGAGTACGGTCATCAAGTCTCGGCCGGTTGCTTTTGCGGAGATCTGGCCCGGCGTGCTGGTGAGACTTGCCCTGATGTAAGGAGTGGCGTCGCTTGCCTTCGCGGGATCTTGGGTAGGACATTTGAAGTAGAGCAGCGCGCTGCTGGTGCCGCCGGTCTGGGCATAGACGCCGATGGAGTAGAAGGTATTCTCGGATTCCCCACTCGAGCCTGAAGTATTCGTTTTCGAGGCATACTTGGAAGCCGAGAAATCAATGTCGATCAGTGGGTGGCCGCTCTTGTCCCCAGCCTTGAAGACGACGCATTGATTGCGCTGTGTTTGGTCTTTGTGGACGGTGCTCGCGGAGTATTTCAGGGAGAACTTGTTGGGCTTCCCAGAGTCGTCGCTACCCGGCATTTCTGCGAACTTCGTCGTGTCGCCTATGCGTTGTAGAGCTTTGGCCGCCGATGTATCGAAAGCGGAAGCACAGACCTGGGAGGCGGTCAGTTCGACCTCATCGGTACCTTTGTCCCCTCCGTCACATGCGGAGATCCCGAGGGCCACCACAATGGCGCCCAGCACCGAACGCGATACGGTGCGTGCGCGCGTCCTGTCTTGCATCGGTTCGCGTGTCTGTCGTCGCACAGGTCAGTCCTTGTATGGAGCTCGGCCACGGTAGTCGTTCTCGGCTGATCCGGTCCCGTAGTACGCGCTGTTGATGTCTTGGTCCCAGTTCTGGTTGTCGGTTATGTCTTTTGCTTTGGGGTTGTCGTCAATGTATGAGCCGTACGCGCTTCCCAGCTCGTTGATGCCCTTTCCGTAAAATGCGCTGCTCGTCAGCTGGGACCGTTCCGCAGGATCCTGTTCGGCATCGTCCACCCCTTTGTCGATCTGCTGGCCGATGAAGGTGTTGATCGCTTCACCGACGGTGTCGGCGGCAATGGGCGCGATGACCACGGCTGCAGCGGTTGTCCCGGGGAGCGGGATGGCGCCGATGCCGACCCCGACGGTTGTCCCGACCCCGAGTTTGATCCAGTCGGAAGATCGCCCCAGAGACTTGTTGGCCTCGTCAGAGGCCTCTCCATAGTCCGTTGAGGCCTGCTCCACACGGGAGTTGTCGAGGATGCCCCGGGCCTGAGCCCCTGCCATCAGCGCATCATGCGCGTGACCGATATTGGCGTCAGTGGTCGGCGGATACTTGTCGAGAGCGCTGAGTGTGTAGAGGTGCTGTGCTGCGGTGACGGCGCGGTGCGAGTTCTCGTCCTGGCCGAGCACACTCAGGAAATTGATTGCGCCTTCGTTGGTGAAGTTCGCGCGGCCTTGGTAGGCGGCGGGGAAGGAACCCTCGTCCAACTGGTGCCCCCCGACGCCGGACAGGTTGTAGTCGATGTCGTCGATGTAGGCGCCGGCCATCTTGCCCAGGCTGTCCGCCAACTCTGGCTGGCCATGCAGCAGTTTGGGACCACCCTCGCCGCCGTAGAGGTACGCGACCTCCTCCATTACGGCTGCGGTGGCGGGAGTGCGGTGATCACCGCCGGCCTTGATGTCCGCGGCGCTCGCGTCGAAGGAGTACCCGGTCGTGGCGGCTTCCAGGGCGTGGCCGAGGGAGTCGCGTCCGGCAACGTATCCGTCTTTGCCTTCCAGCGTTACATCGGAAGCCCAGACCCGTTCTTGGGTGAGGTACTTGAGGTGCTCGTTGACTTCCGAACCTTCGTTGACCACGTCCCTGTTGATGGCGTCGTCCGTGACATCAGGCCGGGCGAAGAACTGCTCCGACGCTCCCGGATTGTGTCCCAGAGCCTCCAGGAAACCGGTCACCGGATCGCGTCCGCGGTCGTTCTTGTAGCCCCAGTAGTTGAGGTCTCCCTGGTTGGCGTTGTTGACCCAGAGGCTGATGCCTTCGCCGTTGACCTGTTTGTCATAGGCGAGGAGCTTGTCGCCGTAGTCGTTGAGGAACTGGTCGTCGTAGTCGCCGAAGCGCATGAGATTGCTCATGACGGCATAGCCGGTCGGATTGCTCGCGTCGTCGATGCCGAGCTGGTCCGGGCCGAGCTTGGTCATCTGGCTCTCCCAGCTCTGCATCTTGTCGCTGTCGGAGAGGGTGGCGCGGCCGATGGTGATGCCCAGGTTCTTCTGGAGCTGCTTGGCCTGCTCGCCGCGTGCGGGGTCGTACCCGCCCTGGTAGGGGTCGGCGACGCCGGCATAGAAGGTGAGGAGCTTCTTGGGGCCCACCTGCTCGGCGAACTCCTCGGCGAAGAGAGGGTCGTTCTTGTACTTGACCAGGGTGGCGTTGAGGCTCGCGAGTTCCGTGTTCGTCACGTCGTGGGGGTTCTTGGCGAGGATCTTGGCCATCGCGTCGGCGTCGGCGATGGCCTTGGCCGCGGCGTCCCGGTTCTCGTAACTGGCGTCGGAGAAGCCGTACTTGGCTTGATCGACGATGAGGCGCAGCGCCTTGGCCGCGGTGGAGTCGCTCTCGGCGGCCTTGGTGAGGATGCGTTGGATCTCGTCGCGCAGGGCGTCGACTTCGTGCTGGTCGACGGCGTCGGACCGGCCGCTGGGATCGGAAGCCCAGTCGGGGCGGGTGGTCCGGGTGACGACGAAAGTGCCTTGGCCGGTGTCCAGTACCGTCAGGCTCTTCTTCTGACCGCCCGCGACGGCTTCGTTCAACTGGTCGCGGTAGCCGACGAGTTCGCCCCGGGTGTCACTGAGGATGTTGGCGACGGTGTCCGCCTGGGTGTGGGCGTCCGCGAACTCCCCTGCCGTCTTGTCGATGAACTCACGGGTGACAGTGGCGTTGACGCCGGCCCAATCCGCCTTGTCGGCCTTGCCCTTGAGGTTCCTGTCGGCGTCGGTGGCGAGCGTCTTGAGCTTCTTCGTCATGTTCTGCCAGTCGGTGATCGCCTCGTCGAGCTGGTGGAAGTTGCCGTAGCGGAGCGCGTCGAGATCCATCGGGTTCAGCTGCCCTTTCGCTCGTCGAAGCCCTGGTCGAGCGTGGCGATGCTGCTGAGCGTGCCCGCGATGTACGCCTCGTCGCCCGCGTGAGCGCCCTTGGTGTAGTCGAGGTGGTTGGAGATGTGGGCCGTCGCGTCGAGGAGTGACTGGACCTGGTCCACCCAGTGCTCGGCGACGTGATCCAGCGCCGAACCGATCTCGTATCCCTCGCTCTTGAGGCCGTCGCCGGCCTTGATGGAACTCATACGAGCGAGGTCGCTGTCGTGCTGGAAGGCTTGGTGCAACTCGTATGCCGCGTCGCCGACCGCGGCGAGGTCGCTCTGGCTGACCCGCAGGTCACCCTGCGGATTGCCGCCGCCGGGATCGGCGGGGATCGAGTTGAGTTGCATGTGCGTGGAGCTCTGTTGGCGCGCAAGGGCGTCGCCTTTGAGCTGCTCCCATTCGTCCCAGCCCATGGGCCGCCTCCCCCGTCTTCCCAGCCTTCGGTGCGTCCGTCGCGCGGACGACGCTGTCTCGCCGTGGCACGCCCGGTCAAATTAGCAACCCGTGCCGAGGAAAATTCGGGTCACGTCCGAAGTGCGTGGATTGTCGATCGTGAATCTTCGAACACGATGTGAGCCTGCGGCCGGTCGGCGGGTGGGGCGGTTTCAGCCGTGCTCGCCCGCCGGGAGGTCGAGGTGGCCGAAAACTCGGTGGTGCCGGCGTGTGGCGCTGCCGAGCGCCCCTGGTCGACACCAATGCGCCCGAAGTGGCGCGCTGGAGTTGTCCCGATGCGGCGTGACCGGTCGCGTGTGGGAATTCCATGAAGATCGCAACGAGGGCCCGGCCGACGGTATCCGGCATGGTCGTGCGGGCTTGGGCCGTCGGCGGAGTGACGGTGTCGCAGATGCTTGATCCATGAGCAGTAAGGTGACAAAACCGGCAGCCCGCGGCGTCTGATCCGGTCCCGTAACTGAGTTAACACACAGGCCGGTTGGCCTCGATGTACAGGTTGACTAGAGTGGTAAACGCGTTGTCAGGAGTGGCTCGCTTTGCGATCGTAGGGTGAGCGGTTGATCGTCCTCGGTCCGGCTGTGACCGATGGGCGTACGGGGAAACGGGGAGGAGCGTCGTGCTTCCGGCAGACATGGTGGGGGACGTGTCGGCTACCAGGGCGAAGGACCTGGAGGCGAGTAGCGAAGCGCTGACCGACTTCGTGAGCCGCGTGGACAAGGTCCTGCGTGATCTTGAGAGTTCGGCAGGGAATCCGAAACGGGTGGGTGCGCAGACGGTCAGCGCGGGGTCGCTCCACAGGGGTGGGCGAGGCGCTTTCCACGAGGCGGACGGCCTTTACGACGAGTACCACGCGGTCCACGACAAGCTCACCGCCCTGTCCAAGACACTGCACTTGCAGATCGAGGCGATTGGTATCGCCGTGCAGGGTGCCAGGGGCACTTTCGACGGGGTGGAAGAAGATCAGCGTCGGCGGTTCTGGGAGATCCAGACGGAGATCACGAGGATCAACGGTGCCTCGGGTCCCGAGCGCACCAACACCGCCAACTCCGGCATGAGCGGGTGACGATGACTGACGACCAGCACAAGGCAGACCTGAACCGGGTCTCCAGCCAGAATCAGTTCACCGACCTGGCTCGGGGTGTCGAGGAGCGACCGAGAGAGAGCGGCCTCCTGGCCGGCATCTTCTACAACCCTCTGCGCGCGGTGGTCGAGAGCACGTCGGAGGGTGAGGCCATCCATGACTCCGTGCACGGACCGTCCGGCGACCGTCGTACGAACTTCGAGAGCCGCCCGCTCAACGAGATGATCGACCTCGTGGAGCGGACGAACCCGGAGGACCTGGAGTCCTCCGGCAAGGCTTTGTGGGACGCGCGTGACGCGATCAAGACGGCGGCCGACGAGCTCAGCGGTCACATCGACAGGGTCCAGTGGGCCGGGAAGTCGGGCGAGGCGTTTCGTAAGTGGGGGAGTGAGCTCGTCACCCAGACGCACAGCCTGAGCAGTTTCGCCGGGGGCGCGGGGGATCAGATCACCGCTGCCGCGATGGGGCTGGCGTCCGTGCGCAGTGCCATGCCCCCTCGCGATACACAGGTGGAGCGGAAACACCCCACGAAGTTCACGGCGGCCGAGAAGGTCGCGAACAAGGACGAGTACACGGCGGCCGTACGCGTGGAGAAGGATCGCCAAGAGGCGATCAACCAGATGAACCGGCTGTCGTCGTACTACGTGGTGTCCAAGGACGAGCTGGCGGCGCTGAACAGTACGGCGCCTCAGTTCACGGCCATGCCGGATGTGGGTGTGCCGCGGGCTCAGAAGAACGAGCGGGGGGATTATCAGCGGATCACATCCCCGAATACGGAAGTGACCGGTGCGTCGCGTGTTGCGGATCACCACGCTACGGTCGCGTCATCCACGGGCAGTACCGGCAAACATGATGTCCCAAGTGACGTCACGCCGCCCGCGCAGCACACCACCGATCATGTGACTCCTCCTGGTGTGCCGACACACACGAACATCGACAGTGTTGGCACACTTCCGTCCGCCACCACGGTGCCCACCACGGTTCACAATCCGCCGGTCACGGGTACCCCTGCCCCGGGGGGAGGCCAGGCCAACGGGTTCGAGAGCGGCTTCGGGACTCCCCTCACCAATGGTCCCGTGAGTAGAGGCGCCGGCGGCTTCCGGACCACCTTCTCCGCGCAAGGGCGAAGTGGTACGTCTGGTCTGGGCAATTCGGGCGCAGAGCGGTCTGCGGGCCGCGGGCCCACGAGTCAGATGGGCCGCGCGACGGAGACCGGCCGGTCCCTCGCCAAGGGCACCGCTTCAGGAGCGAAGCCGTCGCCGATGGGGCGAGGTGTCACCGGTGGTGTCCCGCGATCAGGCGCTACGGCGACCCCCCGGGGCAGCGCCGGCCCGGCCACCGGCGCCGGACGTTCGAACGGGGTCGTGGGCGGGCGGCCCACGTCCTCCACGGGCAACCAGGGGAAGGGCGGGGCGAGGATTCCGCGTGGCAATGTCATCGGTGGCGAGGAGGCGGCCGGTTCCCGGTCCACGGGCGGTCGGCCCGGGCAGCGCGGGGTCTTCGGAGCGCCCGAGGCCGCGGCAAGGCCGGGTCCGAGCTCACCGGGGGCGCGTGGTGGTACGGGCACTCCGGAGAGTGTCACGGCCACGCCCGCCCAACGTAAATCCCTTGCCCAGGCCGAACGCAACGGCATGACGCGCGGCGGCTCCGGCCTCGTACGCGGACCTGCTAACCACCAAGGGAAGCGCGGCGACAGGGACCGCACGGACGGAACTCGGCCCGCTGACCACCTCGTTGAGAACGAAGAAGAAACCCACCTCCCCACCCCGCCGCGGCGTGATGTGCCGCCGGCCGTCAACTGAGCGCGAGCGAGGACAGTCAACGCCATGAAGTCAGGGACCAGCCGACGAGCCCAGAGGGCTGCGCTCCTCAGGACGCGCCGTGCCAGACGAGTGCGTGCCGTGAGCGCGGTGGTTGGCGCCCTGGCCGTAGTCGGCATGGGGTTCGCCCCCAATGCCGCTGCCGACGATGTCCAGTCGAAGCAGTGGTACCTGGACCAGATGAAGGCCGAGGAGATGTGGAAGGTCAGCACGGGTAAGGGCGTCAAGGTCGCTGTCATCGACACCGGGGTGAACCCCAACACGCCGTCCTTGAAGGGGCAGGTGCTGGTGGACGATGTGCCCAAGGCGGTCTCGTACCACTCCACCGTCGACTTCGACGGCCATGGCACGTCCATGGCTGAGCTGATCGCGGGTACCGGGGCGGAAGGTAGCCTAAAGGGGCTGGCGCCGGGTGCGAAGATCGTCCCGTATCGCGTTGACCTCAAAGGCCTGAAGGTCGGTTCGGCGGAGCAGAAGAAGACGCCCGAGCCCTGGCAGGCGATCAGGGCCGCAGCGGACACCGATGCAAAGATCATCAGCATGTCGATCGGGGGGTACGTCAGCCCCGACGAGGAGGAAGCGGTCAAGTACGCCGCTTCAAAGGGCAAGCTGATGATCGCCGCCGTAGGCAACTCGGGTACCGGGAAGGGCGATGGCAATGTGGACTATCCCGCCGCCTATCCCTATGTGGTGGGCATCGCGGCGGTCGACTCGTCGTTCACCGTCACGAAGTTCTCCTCGTACGGAAACTACGTCGACCTCGTAGCACCCGGCACAGGTATTCCTGGATGGTGCGACACCAAGTTCCACGCGTATTGCGATACGGGTGGCACGAGCCAGGCCACCGCCATCGCCTCCGCCTCCGCCGCCCTCATCTGGTCCGCCCACCCCGACTGGACGGTCAACCAGGTCACCCGCTCCCTGATCGACACGGCGAGTCGGACGTGGCCGGAGAATGACCCGAGCAAGTACGCCGGTTACGGGTTCGTCCGTCCTCGCGTGGTGTTGGAGAACGCCAAGTACGACGCCGGCGCCCCCGACGTCGACCCGCTCGCGAAGGAGAACGGCGGCAACCTGCTGGCCAGGTCGGCGGGTTCCTCCTCGACCGCATCGACTCCCTCCGCGTCGGCCACGTCAAAGACTCCGGACAAGGGTTCTGCCGGCGGTACCTCGGCGGCAGGATCAAGCGCTGAGTCGTCCAACGACAGCAACACGCTCTGGATCGCGCTCGGCGGTGCTGCCGCCGTGCTCGTCATCGGCGGCGCGGGCGTGGCCGTAGCGCGTGCGCGGCGTGCCAGGTGACCGGGATTTCCAGCCAGACCGCGCATCAGTCAACAAAAGAAGGGTGAGCTGACCATGTCCAACAAGCAGAAGCTCGAAGATGCCGCAGTAGTCGATATTCAGAAGCAGATGCTCGACAAGTACGACGGCATCGCCAAGCGCGTGCATGGGCTTCAGGGTGTGATCGACGGGCTTGAGGGCCAGTGGCACGGTATTGGGCGTGCCGCGTTCGACAAGAAGCAGTACGAGATCAATGAGTCGCTGCAGAAGATCGGCACCATCCTCGGTGACGTCATCGAGGCGATGACCGCGACGCGCAACATCAAGGACAGCAAGGAAGACGAGGTCCGCGCGGCGGTCAACAAGATCGATCTCCAGGACGGCGCACCGACCGTGCCCACGTCCTCGCTGAGCTCCTACTGAGCCACCCGGCAGCACCCTGCAGCACCGGGCACGACGCAGCACGACGTACGACCACGCCCACCAGCCCCACCCGAACGAGACGAGGTAGACACGCATGAGCCGTAACTCCGACGGCCTTTCCGTCACTTATGACGGGCTGGACTTCGCGGCCACCAAGATCGGCAACGAGGCGAAGCAGCTGGAGCAGGATCTTCAGGAGCTTCGTGCGCTGGTCGTGAAGAGCCTGCAGTACTGGGAAGGTGACGCGCAGAACACCTTCAACGAGAAGCTGCACAGGTGGGACAAGGAAGCCAACGACATCCACACCGCGCTGACCGGCATCGGCCACGTCGTGTACACGTCGGGCGGTACCTACATGGAGGGCGACAAGAAGGCCGCCAGCTACTTCCAGTAGGACGGCTCGCAGAGGTACGTAGAGTACGGAGAAGCAACTCAGGGTGGGCGCGCGCGGGAGGCGCCCACCCTGTTGCCGTACCCGGCCTCCGCGCGAGAGGGTGAGCTCGCCGATGCTGGAGGGGCCGGAGGGATCGGAGGGGCCGGAGGGAGGGGAGCGCACCGGACATGTCTATGGCTACGACGCGGCGGATCGGTCCCTACACGGTCGTCACCCGGCTCGACGGCAACGTCCCCGCCCACACCTCCACGGCCGCCCAACTCCCCATCCCCGAGCGCCGTTTCATCGCCCGCAGCCCCGACGGTGACCGCACCGTCCTGCTGAGTGCGCCCCTGCCGAAGGCCGACCCGGGGCGATTCATGGCGGAGGCCGACACCTCGCGGTATCTGCTCGGGCCCTGGGTGCTGCCGGCCGCCGAACTCGCCGCCCCGGGCGGTGAAGCGTGGCACGCCCGGCCCTATGTGCCCGCGCTGCCGCTCCCGACCGCCCTCGCGGTGAACGGCGGTCCGCTGCCCGAGCGGACCGTGCTCGGGCTCGCCGTAGCGCTGGCCGAGGCGCTCGCCGTGCTGCACGGGCAGGAGTTGGCGCATGCGGGGGTGTGTCCGGCGGCTGTGCTGCTCGCCGCCGACGGGCCTCGGCTCGGTTGTTTCGGGGCGGTGCGGGCCGCCGTGCCGGACGGTGTGCCGCGGTGGGGAGCGCCGGGGCTGGACGCAGGGAGTCTTCCGCCGGAGCAGGCGGCCGGTGGGCAGCCGCGTCCGTTGGGTGACGTATACGCGCTGGGTGCGACGCTCGCGTATGCCGCCACGGGTCATACGGCGCCGGAGCGGGGGGAGTTGCCCGCCGTGCTGCGCTCGCTGGTGACGCGGTGTCTGGCGCGTGATCCGGCCCATCGGCCTCAACTCTCTGACATTATCGGGGAGCTGGCGCCCGACTCCCGAACTGCCGTTCCCGCAGGGGGTGGTTGGCTCGGCGTCGGCTGGTTGCCCGCCCGGATCGTCGCGGCCGTCGCTCATCAGTCGGCCTCCGTGCTGGCCGCCGAGGTGCAGTTGTCCCAGTAGGCGCGGCCGGGAGTGAGTGTCGTATCGGCCGCGGTCCCCACCACAGCTCCTGACGACAAGGGCCCGAAGCCCCATGCCCACTCCGCTCGCCCACGACGACCCCGTAACTGTCGGTCCGTACCGGCTCGTTGCCCGGCTCGGCAGTGGTGGCATGGGCACCGTGTACATGGCGCGTGGCGTCGGTGGTCGTACGGTCGCGCTCAAGACGATGCACGCCAGGATCGCGACCGATCCGGGCATCCGCACCCGGTTCCGGCTCGAAGTGGACGCGGCCCGGGTCATCGGAGACCGGTTCGGGGCCCGGGTGGTGGACGCCGATCCGCTCGCCGAAACGCCTTGGCTGGCAACGGAGTTCGTGCTCGGGCCCGCCCTCGACGAGGCCGTCCTGAGCGCAGGACCGCTGCCGGAGAGGTCGGTGCGGGCGCTGGGCGCCGCGCTGTGTGCCGCGCTGGACCAGCTCCACCGGTCCGACGTCGTGCACCGCGACCTGAAGCCGTCGAACATCCTCCTCACCGCCTACGGCCCGAAGGTCATCGACTTCGGGATCGCGCGGGCCATCGGCGACGACCGGCTGACCCGTACCGGTGCCTCGGTCGGCACCCCCGCGTTCATGTCCCCGGAGCAGGCGGCCGGGCAGGAACACGACGCGGCCGGTGACGTCTTCGCGCTGGCCGGTGTGCTCGTGTTCGCGGCCACCGGGCGGGCCCCGTTCGGCGGCGGGCAGCCCGCGGATCTGATGTACCGGGTGCGGTACGCGGAGGCGGACCTGCGCAACGTACCGGCCGCGCTCGTGCCGTTGTTCGCCCGGTGTCTGGCCAAGGAGGCTGAGAAACGGCCTTACTTGGCCGAGCTCGCGGCCCAACTGCACGACGGGAGCGGCGAGTTCGCCGAGCAGTTGCCCGATGCCGTGCTCGCGGAGATCGGGCGGCGGGCCGCCGACGTATGGCGGACCGTGCCGCAGCGGCTGCCCGCCCCGGCCGTCGAGGAGGGTGCCACCGAGGTCACCTCGGTGTCCGGGGCCGGTCCGTCGCGTCGCCGGCTCCTCGCCGTGAGCGGGGCGCTCGCGGCGACCGCCGCCGCGGGTGGTGTCTGGTGGTACCGGGGGCGTGGGCGTGCCGCCGCTCCCGCCGCGAAGGCGAGCCCGCAGACGCGCAACCTCGATCCGCTGTGGCAGTACGGCGGCAAGGACCTCGACGTGCTGGGCTGGGGCCTGGTCGTGCCGTATCAGGCCGACGGGTCGATCTGGCTGCCGCTGAACGCGACCGCCGAACGCCTCGCGCCGACCACAGGGCGGTCGCAGGGCGAGGTGCGCGTCACGGCCAACTGGTGGCAAACGGCCGTACAGGAAGGGCAGTTGTACCTGCTCGGTCACGACCCCGGCCAGGCGGGGGAGTCGGTGTCGGTCGACACCTGGAACGGTGGCACGGACGCCGTGCGGCCGACCTCGGCCGCCCTCACGGACGCCACGCCCACCCTCGTACCGAACCAACTCCTGTGCGTCGTCGGCGACTTCGCGTACGTGGCGGTGGGCCAGGGGCAGGTCCCGGCGGACAAGGGCTTCCTGCCCGCGCAGACCTGGACGCTGCGCGCCGCCGACCTCGGGACCGGCCGGACGCGCTGGACGCAGCCCTTGCCGCAGCGGTCGGGCGGGAGCCGGCGGCTGCACTTCGTCGCGGCGAAGGTCGTCGGCGAGCGCCTGGTGACCGTCCAGGCGACGGCGGAGGCGCAGACGCACATCGTCGTACGGGACATCCGCAGCGGTGCGGTCCTGTGGGACCTGCCGTACAACGTGAGCGATACCGACGCGATCCGCAGCGAGTTGGCCGTCGACGAGAGGTATCTCTACCTCGGCGGCTCCCCGCTCCGGGCACTGCGGCTGAGCGACGGCGCACTGGCGTGGGCCACCGAGGCCGGAAGGATCTATGGCCCGCCGACGCTGACGAACGGGGTGGTGTACACCGTCGGTTCGGGCATCGGGCTCACGGCCATCGACGCCGCGACGGGCAAGGTCCTGTGGACCGAGGCGACGACGGAGGCTGCGGAGGCCTACACCGTCTGGCAGCCGGTCGTCGGCACCCGCTACGCGTACTACCGCAACGGGCTGCAACTGAGGGCGGTGAACCTCGCGGACCACAGAACCGTACTTACGTACCGTACGGCCGGAAAACACTTCCACGCGTACCCGGGAGCCCGGTTGGTCCTCGCCGTGGACGACGACCGGCTGTCCGCCTATCCGCTCAGGTGACCGCCGCGCTCCACCCGCAGAAGGACACCCACGATGCACCCTCTCGGCACCGGTGACCCGATCCGCCTCGGTCCCTACCGTCTGCTCGGCGTCATCGGCGAAGGCGGCATGGGCAAGGTCTACCTCGGCCAGGACGGCCCCGGCACCCTCGCCGCCGTGAAGGTGCTACGCCCCGAACTCGCCTACGACACCGAGCTCGCCCAGCGTTTCGTGCGGGAGGCGCAGGCCGCACATGCCGTACGCGGCAAGGGAGTTGCCGCCGTACTGGAGGCGCGGACCGAGGGGACGCGGCCGTGGATCGCCAGCGAGTTCCTCGCCGGACTCACCCTGGCCGAGGCGGTCGAGGCGCACGGCCCGCTCACCGAGCCCGCGCTGCGCGCCCTGGGCGCCTCCCTGGCGGACACCCTCGCCGACATCCACGCGGCGGGCTTCATCCACCGTGATCTCAAGCCGCCGAACATCGTGCTCACCTCGGACGGGCCACGCGTCATCGACTTCGGCATCGCCCGCCCCGAACACGGACTGACCCTCACCACCACCGGCCAGGCCCCCGTCACCCCGGGCTACGGCGCCCCCGAGCAGGTCCTCGGCAGGCGCGTGACCCCCGCCGCGGACGTGTTCTCACTGGGCGCGGTGCTCGCCTACGCGCTCACCGGAGAGCGTGCCTTCGAGGGCTCCCATGTGGCCGTCGTGCAGTACGCAGTTGTCCACGGGGAGCCCCGACTCGACGGCGTGGAGCCGGAGTTGAGGGCGCTCGTCGAACCCTGCCTCGCCAAGGACCCGGCGGCGCGTCCCGAACCCGCCGAGATCGTACGGGCGATGGACGTGCCCAAGCGCGCCGACCGGGCCTGGAAGCGGGGACGGCTCGCCGACTCCATCAAGGAGCGGGAGACCGGTGCCCGTCGCATGACCACCGACGTGACCGCTCAACTGCCGCGCGAGAGACGGTTGTTGACACGGCGGCGGCTGATCACCGGACTGTCCACCACGGGTGTGGTGCTCGCCGCCGGGGGCGGTACGACGGCCTGGCTGCTTGGTTCCTCGGACGGGGATACGAGCGTTCGCCTGGCGAACAGCCCCTTCACCGTTCCGCCGGCAGTGCCCACCCCCACGGAGAGGATGGCCGTCGTCGCCGACCAGGCCTCCGGCTCGCTGGGTCGGCCCACCGGCCTCTGGACGCTGGAGAACGCCGCGGACGTCTACTCGCCGTATCTGCTGCCGGTGCGTGACGTCCTCGTGTTCGGTGCCGCGAGCGGTGGGATCGTGGCCTACGGCGTCAAGGACGGCAAACGCCGCTGGAGCGCACCCCGCGTCGTGGCGAAGAGCGGCTATCTGTCGCTCTCCGACCGGCTGGTCGTCGGCACGGACAGCCAGGGCGCACTGCGTACGTACGTCCCGTCCACCGGCGAAGCCAAGTGGACCTGCCCGGCGGCCGAGGCGGCTCAACTCCTCGGCGCCGACGCGGAGTCGGTGTACGTCATCACCAAGGACGGCCGGCTGCGCAGCGTGCGCCGCGCGGATGCGAAGGTCGGATGGACGGCGACGGTCCCGGCCGACTTCCGCAAGAAGATGTTCGCTCCCGCCGCCGTGGGCCCGGGCAGGCTGGTCATGGGGACGACCGACGGCAACTTCCTGGCGGTCGACACGAGCAACGGCCGGATGGCGTGGAATCGCCTCGACCATGTCCCCATCGGGCTCCGGCCGACCGTCCGGGGCGACACCGTGTACCTCGGCGGCTACACCCTGGACGCGGTGCGGATCGCTGACGGGGAACGGATCTGGAGCGTCAAGCCCCACGGGGACACCAACCGGGAGCGATGGGGACCCGTGATGGTCTCCGGGAGCAGGCTCTACGCCACGGAGGGCATCTATCCCAGACGCCTGGACCCGCGCGACGGCAGCCAGTTGTGGTCCGGCTACTCCGAATCCGCGGGCACGGCTCTCTACGCGGGCCGCGCGCTGCCACAGGGCCACGCGGTCTGGTCGATCGACAAGAGCGTGGTGCAGACCGAGCCCATGGAGCTCGACGCCGCCAAGGCCGTCGACGGGGGGAGGCTGTGGCGGTACGAGTTCCCCCGTACCGACTACACCCGCCTCGCCGCCGACGGAAACCGCGTCTTCCTCATGCACGACAGCAAGATCGTCGCCCTCACCACGTTCTGAGGAACCCGTCGGCTCTCATCACGGGGGCCTTACTCGTCCCCGTCCGCCACCCGGCCGATCTGGACCAGCGGCTTCCCCCGTTTCCGGGACACGAACACGCCCCGCCCGGCGGGCATCGGCCGCGGCCGGACCCCGCCCAGCAGGTCGCCCTCGGCCGGGTCGCCCGCCAACACCACGCCCTGGGCGCCGAGTTCCTTCATGCGCTGCATGAACGACTCGTAACCGGCGCGCCCCGCACCCGCCGTGGAGCGGGCGATGATGAAGCGCACGCCCACATCCCGGGCGAACGGCAGGAGTTCGGTCAGCCCCGACAGCGGGTTGCCGCTCGACGTGGACACCAGGTCGTAGTCGTCGATGATCACGAAGACCTGCGGGCCCCGCCACCAACTCCGGTCCCGGAGCTGCTGCGGAGTGACGTCCGACGTCGGCGTCCGGCGCTGCATCAGGTCGGCCAGCGCGTCCATGTGGTGCTGCATCTGGTTCGACATCGGGATGTACTCGGCCAGGTGGGATGGCGGGGTCACGCCCAGCAGGGAACGCCGGTTGTCGACCACGAACAGCTTGCACGCGTTGCCGTCGTAGCGCTCGCCGAGGCGCTTGATCAGCAGCTTGAGCAGGTTCGACTTGCCGGACTCGCTCTCGCCGAAGACCAGGAAGAACGGGTCCTGGTCGAAGTCGACGAACACCGGCTCCAGGTTGTCCTCGTCGAGGGCGAAGGAGACGCCCCGGTTCGGGAACCGGTCGCCGGACGGCAGCTGGGTCGCCGCGAACTCCCGTGGCAGCAGCCGGACTTGGGGCGCGCCGGGCTCCTGCCAGTGCCGGGCGACCTCGGCCGTGAGGGCTGTCGTCGCCTCCGCGAGGTCCGTGTCCGAGGACAGGCCGTCGATCCGCGGGACCGCCGCCATGAAGTGCTGCTTCTGCGGGGTCTGGCCGCGCCCGGGTACGCCCGTGGGCACGTTGGCGGCGACCTTCCGGTCGAACTCCGAGTCCATCGGGTCGCCGAGTCGCAGCTCCAGCCGGTTCATCAGGTGGTCCTTCATGTTCGCGCGGACCTCCATGGAGCGCGAAGCCGTGAGGATCACATGGATGCCGTAACCGAGGCCACGGGCCGCGATGTCCAGCACCAGCGGCTCCAACGCCTCATAGTCCGTACGGAAGTTGCCCCAGCCGTCGATGACGAGGAAGACATCACCCCAGGGCTGGTCCGTCACGGAGATGTCACCCCGCGCGCGGCGGGCGCGGAACTCGGCGATCGAGGAGATCCCGGCCGTACGGAAGTACTCCTCGCGGCGGGTCATCACGCCGTACACCTCGGCCGCCGTGCGACGGACCTTCTCCGGGTCGAGACGGGAGGCCACCCCGCCCACATGCGGCAGACCCGCCACCGCCGAGAGGCCGCCACCGCCGAAGTCCAGTGCGTAGAACTGCACTTCGCGTGGAGTGTGGGTGAGCGCGAACGACGCGATGAGGGAGCGCAGCAGCGTCGACTTGCCGGACTGCGGGCCGCCGAGGATCTGCATATGGCCGGCCGCGCCGCCGAAGTCCGTCCACAGCGGGTCGCGCCGCTGCTCGTACGGCTTGTCGACCAGGCCGACCGGGACGACGAGCCGGCCCGCCCCCTCGTAGCCGGGCTGCGTCATGCCCCGGCCGGGTACGGCCGCGAGTCCGGGCAGCAGGGAGTCGAGCGACGGAGGGCTGTCCAGCGGGGGCAGCCACACCTGGTGGGCGGCCGGACCCTGCGCCTCAAGCCGACGCACGATCACGTCGAGCACGGTGTCGGCGAGCGCGTCGTCCTTCTCGTCCGCGGTCTCCGCCTGGCGCTGACGCGGCACGGGCGCGTACTGCACCGGCACCTGCGCCGCCGTGAACAGCACCGGCCTGCGGTCCACCGGGAGCGGCCCGCCGAGCGCGGCGGCCTGCTGCGAACCGGTGCGGTACACCCCGGAGACGTACGCCGCCTTGAAGCGGACCATCTCGTCGGTGCCGTACTTCAGGAACCCGGAACCCGGCACGTTCGGCAGCTCGTACGCGTCCGGCACCCCGAGCGCGGCCCGCGACTCGGCCGCCGAGAACGTACGCAGACCGATCCGGTACGAGAGGTAGGTCTCCAGGCCGCGCAGCCGGCCCTCCTCCAGGCGCTGCGAGGCCAGCAGCAGATGCACGCCCAGCGAACGGCCGATGCGGCCGATCTGCACGAACATCTCGATGAAGTCCGGCTTGGCGGTGAGGAGTTCGCTGAACTCGTCGATCACCAGGACGAGTGACGGGACGGGCTGCAAGGGGGCACCCGCGGCGCGCGCCTTCTCGTAGTCGTGGATGTTCGCGTAGTTGCCCGCGTCGCGCAGCATCTCCTGGCGGCGGTTCAACTCACCGCGGATCGAGTCACCCATACGGTCGACGAGCGTCAGGTCGTCCGCCAGGTTGGTGATCACGGCCGCCACGTGCGGCATCTGTGCCATACCGGCGAAGGTCGCACCGCCCTTGAAGTCCGCGAGGACGAAGTTCAGCGTCTCCGAGGAGTGGGTCACCGCGAGGCCGAGGACCAGCGTGCGCAGCAGCTCCGACTTGCCGGAACCGGTGGCGCCCACACACAGGCCGTGCGGACCCATGCCCTCCTGGGCCGCCTCCTTGAGGTCGAGCATCACGGGCCGGCCGTCCTCACCGAGCCCGATCGGCACCCGCAGCCGCTCCGCCGTCGAGCGCGGTCGCCAGGTCCGCTTCGGGTCGACGGAGGCCGCGTCGCCCAGGTTCAGCAGATCCGTGAACTCCAGATTGGCGAGCAGCGGTTCGTCGTCGTCACCGCCCGACACCATGCGCAGCGGCGCCAGTTGCCGGGCCAGCGCCTCGGCGGCCTCGTACGACAGGACGTCCGGCGTGCCTTCGTAGACCATGCCGTGGCCCGACTCCAGGCGGAGTTCCCTCGGGTGTACGACGACCGAGAGGTCACCGCGTCCGCTGCTGAGGTCGCCGGGCACGACCTCGACGATCGTCACGCCCTGGAGGCCCTCGGGGCTCGCCAGGAAGGAGGTGGGCGGCAGGGAGACGCCGTCCAACACGACCACCAGGTGCGGCTGTTCGGGCACCGGCGCGCCGGCCGGGTGGAAACGCGGCCGGCCCTGGAGCCGCTCCGCGAGCATCTCCTCCAGCTCCATCGGGTCGGTGGTGATCAGGCGCATGCTGCCAGCGCCGTCCGCGAGACCCGGCGCCTGCGCGTGGGGGAGCCACTTGGCCCACTCCCACTCGGGCACCGACTCGCGCCCGGTGGCGACCGCGATGACGAGGTCCTCGGGGGAGTGCATCGAGGCGAGGGAGGCGGCGAGAGCGCGCGCGGTGCCGCGCACGGTGGCCGGTTCGCCGCTGATCGTCACGTGGTAGAAGGCGCGCAGCGAGACCGCCATCGGCAGGTCCTCAAGGGTGCTGTGCGTGGCCAGGAAACGCTGCATGGCGCCCGCCGTCAGCGGCTCCAGCTCGTCGACCGGAGCGGTGTCCGGCGGGATCAGGGGAGTGGCGAGACCCTGCGGGCCGAGGCCGACCCGCACCTGCCCGAAGTCCTCGTCGTTCGTGCGGCGTTCCCACACGCGGCTGCCCTCGGCGACCAGCGCCCACAGTTGCTCCGGCGAAGGGTGCAGGTAGTACTGGGCGTCGCGCTGGGCGCGCGCGGTCTCCAGGGCCGTACGCCGGGTCTGCGACAGATAGCGCAGATAGTCACGGCGCATGTCGGCCATCTGCCCCTGGTTGCCCCGCCGGTAGCGGACCAGCATCGAGATGCCCATCGCGACCGTGGACGCGATCATCACCATGCCCATGATCTTCATGAACGGCTGGGCACTGGGGTTGAAGAAGAACACCACCGACCCGCCCATGCCGAGCATGGGAAGGAGCTGCATCAGGGCGCCCTCCTGCTGGCCGCGCGGCAGCTCCGGCGGAGCCTGCAGCATGACCTCGTCCGTGGGCACTTCCTTCGGCAGCGACCTCGGCGGGCGCTTGACGACGATCTGGCTCACTAAGCACCAATTCCCTTGCCGGACCGAGTTGTTTCGTCCGCCGCCCCGTGTCGGGCGGACGCCGATCCGCACTGCGCGATCCTACTGACAACCACTGACAACGACGGGCGGTAGGGTGCCCGTGAGACGTGTGAGCAGTTGCGAATCGTTCCGGGAAAACCGGGCAAAACCGCAGTGTTCGCGGCGGGTGAATCCCGTCGGATCCCGTCGGGTGCCGGGCGCGACGGCGCGGCCGACCGACGGGACGGGTGGTACGGCGCGACCTGCACAGGATCTTTACGGCGGAACTTCACGCGGACGCGCGCGGCACCTTCGCGGACCGTTCGTCACTGACAAGGGGGAACAGCAGGTGAGCATCACGGCCTCCGCGCCGGCCGGCGCGACCGGCGGAACGGGCACCGGAGCCCCGTCCGGGGCGGGCATGGGCTTCGGCTTCTGCCGGGTCACCATCGTGGCGCCCGACAGCCGGATCGACGTGGCCCTGCCCGACGACGTACCCGTCGCCGACCTGTACCCCGAGATCCTGCGGCTGTCCCAACAGAGCCTCACCGAGGGCGCGCCCGTCGGCTACCACCTCGTACGCCGCGACGGCGCCGTCCTCGACGGCGCCCGCTCCTTCGCCGCACAGCGCATCCTCGACGGCGAACTGCTCACCCTGCGCCCCTTCGCCGACTCGCTGCCGCCCGCCGTCTACGACGACGTCTCCGAGGCGGTCGCCGCCGCCGTCACCCGTGACCGTGCCCTGTGGAACGGCGAGTTGACGCGCGCCGCCGGTCTTGTCGCGGGTGGCATCCTGCCCGCACTGCTCGCGTTCGTGGCCTGGAGCTCGCAGATCCACCACGACATGAACGGCCTCCAGGGCATCGTCGCCGGCCTGGCCGGCATCCTCCTCGTCACCATCGCCTGCGTACGCGCGCGTGTGTACGACGACCGGGGCTCGGCGGTCGCCCTGGGCCTGGGCGCGCTCCCGAACATCGCCGTGGCGGGCTCCGGACTGCTCCCCTTCTCCGAAGGAGAAGGCATTGGGCGGCTCCAGTTCCTGCTGGCCTGCGCCGCCGTCCTCGTCGCCGCCGTCGTCCTCACCCTGGTGTCACCCGGCGGAGACGGCCCCTTCGTGGCCTTCGTCTTCGCCTCCGCCATCGGCCTGTTGACGACGTTCGTCGCGATGCTCGCCCACCTGAAGCCCATCGAGACGGCCGCCGTCTGCGCCCCGCTCTCCGTGTGCGCGCTCGCCTTCCTGCCGGGCCTGTCCATGCGCTTCGCCCGCCTGCCCATCGGCTTCGAACCGCCCAACCCCAACCGCGGCTACGGCGACGGCGAACCCGTGGCCCAGGAGCCCGTCGACGCCGAACGCATCGCCGCCCGCGCCCGGCGCGGCCACGAACTCCTCGTCGGCCTGGTCGGCGGCTGCGCCCTCGTCTCCGTGGGCGCCTCGATCGTCCTCGGCTTCTCCAGCAACGTGTGGGCCCAGCTCCTCGCCCTCGCCACCGGCGTCGCGATGCTGATGCGCGCCCACCTGTTCCGCTACACCGCCCAGGTCGGCGCCACCCTCGCCGCGGGCCTGGCCGCCCTCGTCTTCCTGGGCCTCGGCCTCGCCCTGAACCCTCCGCACGCGTACGTGCGGGACGCGTTCCTCGGTGACCCGAACTCCCTCGACATCCGCAGCGTCTGGCTCGCGGCGGCCGTAGCCGCATCGACCGCGCTGGTCACGGCCGTCGGCCTCATCACCCCGAAGCGCGGAGTCACCCCCTTCTGGGGCCGCTTCCTGGAGATCGCCGAGAGCTTCGTCCTGCTCACCCTGATCCCGCTCTCCCTGGCCGTCTTCGACGTGTACGCGCAGGCACGGGCGATGACCAGCTAGAGGCCGTAGGCGCAGAGAAGAGGGGCGGCACACGCGTGTGCCGCCCCTCTTCCCATTGCGTGACCTAGGACTGCTCCTCCGGAGCCGGCTCCAGATCGAACTCGCCGTCCCGGGCGCCCAGCACGAAGGCCGTCCACTCCGCCTCCGTGTAGCGCAGCACGGTGTCCGGGTCGAGCGACGAGCGCATGGCCACCGCCCCGTCGGGCAGGTCGGCGATCTCGACGCGCTCCTCGTGCTCCTCCGTGCCCGGCGCGCTGCGCCACTCCACACCCGAGATGTCGAGGGCGTACAGCTCGTCCCGCTCGCGCTCCTTGCGTGCCTTGATCTCCTGCTCCGTCTCCGCCATGGCGAAGCGACCCCTTCCCGACGAACCGACGTGATCTACGGTCCACGCGTAGATGCAGATCACCCTAGTGGCCGTATCCGCCCCGGTCAGGGCCCTTCACGGAGCTGGACCGAGGTGTCCCCCCAGGCTGGTACGCTGTGTAGCGGCCGTTTGTGTACGCACCCCTGGAGCTCACCGCTCCGGAGGCCGCGCCCAGCGGATCCCGCCTCCCGAGTTACGGAAGCTCCCCTGAGAAGTGGACCAGGGGCACTCGGTGGCACATCTCAGACTACGAGGAGTACGCGTGTCGCTCGACGCCGCTACGAAGAAGCAGCTCATCACCGAGTTCGGCCAGAAGGAGGGCGACACCGGCTCCCCCGAGGTCCAGGTCGCCATGCTCTCGCGCCGTATCTCGGACCTGACCGAGCACCTCAAGACCCACAAGCACGACCACCACTCCCGTCGTGGTCTGCTGATCCTGGTCGGTCAGCGCCGCCGGCTGCTGCAGTACCTGGCCAAGAAGGACATCCAGCGCTTCCGTGCGCTGGTCGACCGCCTGGGCATCCGCCGCGGTGCGGCGGGCGCCAAGTAAGACGCCGTGAAGGGGAGCGGTTCCCGAAACGATCGGGAGTCGCTCCCTTTGCCGTATGTGCGGATTGCCCGTACGTGCGGAAACGTGCGGAGTGTCACTGCCGCTTTGTAGTGTGGTAGCACAACGCAATACGCACGACACAGCACGACAACGCAGGACAGTACGACAACGTACGAAACGAACGAGGAGAAGCGCGCCTCGCAGCCGCCGGTCCTCGGTAGTGGCCCCCGGGCAGGAAACCCCGGGTGCTTCGATCGAAGACCGGCCCGCACCAGACAGCGCTTCTCCGCCACCGTCCCCCCGCCACACGGGCGGGGAGGGACGAAAGACGACAAGTAACGGAGAAAACGCTAGTGGAGAACGAGACCCACTACGCCGAGGCCGTCATTGACAACGGCTCCTTCGGCACCCGCACCATCCGCTTCGAGACGGGCCGCCTGGCCAAGCAGGCCGCCGGCTCCGCCGTGGCGTACCTGGACGACGACACCATGGTGCTGTCGGCCACCACCGCCTCCAAGAACCCCAAGGACCAGCTCGACTTCTTCCCCCTCACGGTGGACGTCGAGGAGCGGATGTACGCCGCCGGCAAGATCCCCGGCAGCTTCTTCCGCCGTGAGGGCCGTCCCTCCGAGGACGCCATCCTCACCTGCCGCCTGATCGACCGCCCGCTGCGCCCGTCCTTCAAGAAGGGCCTGCGCAACGAGATCCAGGTCGTCGCCACGATCATGGCGCTCAACCCCGACCACCTGTACGACGTCGTGGCGATCAACGCCGCCTCCGCGTCCACGCAGCTGGCCGGTCTGCCCTTCTCCGGCCCGGTCGGCGGCGTCCGCGTCGCGCTGATCAACGGCCAGTGGGTCGCGTTCCCGACGCACACCGAGCTCGAGGACGCCGTCTTCGACATGGTCGTCGCCGGTCGCGTCCTGGAGGACGGCGACGTCGCGATCATGATGGTCGAGGCCGAGGCCACCGAGAAGACCATCCAGCTCGTGCAGGGCGGCGCCGAGGCGCCCACCGAGGAGGTCGTCGCCTCCGGTCTGGACGCCGCGAAGCCCTTCATCAAGGTGCTCTGCCGTGCGCAGGCCGACCTCGCCGCGAAGGCCGCCAAGCCCACCGGCGAGTTCCCGATCTTCCTCGACTACCAGGACGACGTCCTGGAGGCCCTCACCGCCGCCGTCCGCCCGGAGCTCGCCTCCGCGCTGACCATCGCCGGCAAGCAGGACCGCGAGGCCGAGCTCGACCGCGTCAAGGGTCTCGCCGCCGAGAAGCTCCTCCCGGAGTTCGAGGGCCGCGAGAAGGAGATCTCCGCCGCGTACCGCTCGCTGACCAAGTCCCTGGTCCGTGAGCGCGTCATCAAGGAGAAGAAGCGCATCGACGGCCGCGGTGTCACCGACATCCGCACCCTGGCCGCCGAGGTCGAGGCCATCCCGCGCGTGCACGGCTCGGCGCTGTTCGAGCGTGGCGAGACCCAGATCCTGGGCGTCACCACCCTCAACATGCTCCGCATGGAGCAGCAGCTGGACACCCTCTCCCCGGTGACCCGCAAGCGCTACATGCACAACTACAACTTCCCGCCGTACTCCGTCGGCGAGACCGGCCGCGTCGGCTCCCCGAAGCGCCGCGAGATCGGCCACGGAGCGCTCGCCGAGCGCGCCCTGGTCCCGGTCCTCCCGACGCGCGAGGAGTTCCCCTACGCGATCCGTCAGGTGTCCGAGGCCCTCGGCTCGAACGGCTCGACGTCCATGGGTTCGGTCTGCGCCTCCACCATGTCGCTGCTGAACGCCGGTGTGCCCCTCAAGGCCCCCGTCGCCGGTATCGCCATGGGCCTGATCTCCCAGGAGATCAACGGCGAGACGCACTACGTCGCCCTCACCGACATCCTCGGTGCGGAGGACGCCTTCGGCGACATGGACTTCAAGGTCGCCGGCACCAAGGAGTTCGTCACCGCCCTCCAGCTCGACACCAAGCTGGACGGCATCCCCGCCTCCGTCCTGGCCGCCGCCCTCAAGCAGGCCCGTGACGCCCGCCTCCACATCCTCGACGTGATGATGGAAGCGATCGACACGCCGGACGAGATGTCCCCGAACGCCCCGCGGATCATCACCGTCAAGATCCCCGTGGACAAGATCGGCGAGGTCATCGGCCCGAAGGGCAAGATGATCAACCAGATCCAGGAGGACACCGGCGCCGAGATCACGATCGAGGACGACGGCACCATCTACATCGGTGCCCAGGTCGGCTCGCAGGCCGAGGCCGCCCGCGCCACGATCAACGGCATCGCCAACCCGACCATGCCGGAGGTCGGCGAGCGCTACCTGGGTACGGTCGTCAAGACCACCACCTTCGGTGCGTTCGTGTCGCTGCTCCCGGGCAAGGACGGTCTGCTGCACATCTCGCAGATCCGCAAGCTCGCCGGCGGCAAGCGCGTGGAGAACGTCGAGGACGTCGTCGGCGTGGGCCAGAAGGTCCAGGTCGAGATCGCCGAGATCGACTCCCGCGGCAAGCTCTCCCTGATCCCCGTAATCGAGGGTGAAGAGAACGCCGAGGACGACAAGAAGGACGACGGCGACAAGTGACGTCGACCAGCACCACGACGACGGCCCGCACCTCCTCGGAGGCGCGGGCCGTCGCCCGTACGCAAACCCTCATCCAGGGCACCAACGGCATCGGCACGGTCCGTAAGACCACCCTCCCGGGCGGCCTGCGCATCGTCACCGAGACGCTGCCCTCGGTCCGCTCCGCGACCTTCGGCATCTGGGCACACGTGGGCTCCCGCGACGAGACGCCGTCCCTGAACGGTGCCACGCACTACCTGGAGCACCTCCTCTTCAAGGGCACGCACAAGCGCAGCGCGCTGGACATCTCCTCCGCGATCGACGCGGTCGGCGGCGAGATGAACGCGTTCACCGCGAAGGAGTACACGTGCTACTACGCGCGCGTGCTCGACACCGACCTGCCGCTCGCCATCGACGTCGTCTGCGACATGCTGACCGGCTCCCTGATCCGCGAGGAGGACGTCAACGTAGAGCGCGGCGCCATCCTCGAAGAGATCGCCATGACGGAGGACGACCCCGGCGACTGTGTGCACGACCTGTTCGCGCGCACGATGTTCGGCGACAACCCCCTCGGCCGCCCGGTCCTGGGCACGGTCGACACCGTCAACGCCCTCACCGCGGACCGCATCCGCCGCTTCTACAAGAAGCACTACGACCCGACCCACCTCGTGGTCGCGGCGGCGGGCAACATCGACCACGACAAGGTCGTACGACAGGTTCGTGCCGCCTTCGAGAAGGCGGGCGCCTTCAAGAACGCCCAGGCCGCGCCCATCGCCCCGCGCGACGGCCGCCGCGCCCTGCGCACCACGGGCCGCGTCGAGCTGATCGGCCGCAAGACCGAGCAGGCGCACGTCGTCCTCGGCATGCCCGGCCTGGCCCGCACCGACGAGCGCCGCTGGGCCCTCGGGGTCCTCAACACGGCCCTCGGCGGCGGCATGTCGTCCCGCCTCTTCCAGGAGGTCCGGGAGAAGCGCGGCCTGGCCTACAGCGTGTACTCGTACACGTCCGGCTTCGCCGACTGCGGCCTCTTCGGGGTCTACGCCGGCTGCCGGCCCTCGCAGGTCCACGACGTGCTGAAGATCTGCCGCGACGAACTCGACCAGGTCGCCGAACACGGCCTCTCCGACGACGAGATCGGCCGCGCCGTGGGCCAGCTCCAGGGCTCCACCGTCCTGGGCCTGGAGGACACGGGCGCGCTGATGAACCGCATCGGCAAGAGCGAGCTCTGCTGGGGCGAGCAGATGTCCGTCGACGACCTGCTCGTCCGGATCGCTTCGGTCACCCCGGACGAGGTCCGCGAGGTCGCCCGCGAGATCCTGGGACAGCGGCCCTCGCTGGCGGTCATCGGCCCGCTCAAGGACAAGCAGGCGGCCCGACTGAACGACGCCGTCGCCTAACACCCGTCGTAAGGAAGCAAGAACGATGAGCAAGCTGCGCGTGGCGGTCCTCGGTGCCAAGGGCCGGATCGGCGCCGAGGCGGTACGAGCCGTCGAGGCCGCCGAGGACATGGAACTGGTGGCAGCCCTGGGCCGGGGCGACACATTGGAGGCGCTCACGGCCGCGGGCGCCCAGGTGGCGGTCGAACTGACCACCCCCGCCTCGGTGATGGACAACCTCGACTTCTGCGTCCGGAACGGCATCCACGCGGTCGTCGGCACCACCGGCTGGACCGAGGAACGCCTCGCGCAACTGAACGGCTGGCTGGACGCCTCCCCGGGGACGGGCGTCCTCATCGCGCCCAACTTCTCCATCGGAGCCGTACTGACCATGAAGTTCGCGCAGATCGCCGCGCCGTACTTCGAGTCGGTCGAGGTCATCGAACTGCACCACCCGAAGAAGGTCGACGCCCCGAGCGGTACGGCCACGCGCACGGCCCAGCTCATCGCCGAGGCGCGCGCGAAGGCGGGCACGGCTCCGGCGCCGGACGCCACGGAGACGGCCCTGGACGGCGCGCGGGGTGCGGACGTCGACGGGATCCCCGTCCACTCCGTCCGGCTGCGCGGTCTGCTGGCCCATCAGGAGGTCCTCCTCGGCGGCGAGGGCGAGACCCTGACCGTCCGGCACGACTCCCTGCACCACAGCAGCTTCATGCCGGGCATCCTGCTCGGCGCCCGCCGCGTGGTGACCACCCCGGGCCTCACCTTCGGCCTGGAACACTTCCTGGACCTGGGCTGAGACTCACGACATGCGCGCCAAACTCACCTACGCCGTCACGGCCGCCGTCCTGGTCTTCTACTTCGTCCTGGTCGGCAGCCGCGGCGTCATGCTCATACAGTCGGGCACGGTCATCACCGTCACCTTCGGGATCGCGGTCCTGATCCTGCCGGTGATCGGCGTGTGGTTCCTCTGGAAGAACACCCAGTTCGTCCGCAACGCCAACCGCCTCGCCGCCCTCCTCGACGCCGAAGGGGGCCTCCCCGTCGACGAGTTGAGGCGCACCCCCGGCGGCCGTATCGACCGCGACTCCGCCGACGAGGTCTTCGCCAGGCGCAAGGCCGAGACGGAGGCGGCCCCCGACGACTGGCGCAGTTGGTTCCGCCTCGCCGTCGCCTACCACGACGCCCGCGACACTCCCCGCGCCCGCAAAGCCATGCAACGAGCGATCGCCCTGCACGCCGGCCGCCCCGTCCAGGCCTGACGCGTAGGACGAAACGCAGCCGTACGCCGAAGGGGCCGACCCGCACTCGCTGCGGACCGGCCCCTTCGCGTCGCTCTTGGCCGGTCAGCTCCGCCGGTACTCGTCGGACCACACCTCGACCGAGTCGGCGGCCCGGTCGAAGGCGGAGGCACGCGCCAGGAAGTCGATGTCATGCGTGGTCAGCAGCGCGGGCACGTCCTCCGGAGCACGGTCCTTCCGTACGAGGACCAGCGCCTGTCCCTGCACCGTGCGCGGCAGCCCGAGCCAGCGCACCGGCTGCTGCACGGTCCGCACAGCTACGATCCGGTCCCACGGGACCGTACGGGTGAAGAGGAACCGCACCCGGCGCAGCCCGCGCGCGCTCACCCACACACCCATGCGCAGCAACCGCAGGGCGCAGAGGATGACGACCACCGCGATACCGAGGATCACCCAGGCCTCGGACCGCGAGCCGGTCAACGCGATGATGACGGCGGCGAAGAGCACGTACGACGCGAGCAGCAGCACGAGCGCCGCCGCCGCAACGCGCCACGGTCCGGGCCGGTAGGGGCGCCGCCAGCGGTCGCGGTCGTCGAACGGCAGCGCGAGCTCGTCCGCGGCCTCGAATGCGCGGTCGGCCGTAAGGAAGGGCAGGGGCACGGCTGGTGTCCTCACTGAATCCATGCGTGGGCTGTGCCCGGTGAGGCTATCCGGCGGTGTTCCCGCTCACCACCATTGGGGGTCCGGATGAGTCAATGTCAGCTGCGTTGCAGGTCAGCGGTTGTCGGCGGCCTGCGACTGTTGGTTCTGTGTCGAGAGGTTGTGCTGGGACAGCGCCGGCATACCGAGGACCAGGGAGCCCACGATTCCGGCGATGAGGGTGAGCCCCAGAAGCCAACGCCCGGCTATCTGACCGGCGGACGCGCGCTCGCGGGGCGGCGGGGTGACGTTGCTGCGGAATCGGTCGGTCTCGGCGATGAAGGCGAACGGGACGGGTTCGCGTCCACGGAACATCGGTGGTGCATCTCCCTTGGGGGATCGAATCAGGATCGAACGGGTGGCTCTCACCAAGACAGACGAGCGAACGCCCCAATTGGTGCCCTGTTTCACCGAATTCGCAGAAGTTCGCCAACGAATGTCGCGGCACGGCACCGAACGCCCCGATGTCAGTGCCGGGCCGTAGAGTGGGCGCCGCCCGAGAGACGTGATGGAAGGACCCTCCGAGCCGTGACCGACACCCCCGCCGACGACCTCAAGCCCAGTTTCCGCAGCGATGTCACCGTCGAGCTGGTCAAGCACACCGCGTCCGACGCGGACGTGCTCTTCGCCGCCCGTGTCTCGACGATCGGCGAACAGTCCCTGGAAGAGATGGGCAAGGACCCCGAGCGCTCCAAGGGCCTGATCAACTACCTGATGCGGGACCGGCACGGCAGCCCCTTCGAACACAACTCGATGACCTTCTTCATCAGCGCCCCGATCTTCGTCTTCCGCGAGTTCATGCGGCACCGGGTGGGCTGGTCGTACAACGAGGAATCGGGAAGGTACAGGGAGCTCCAGCCCGTCTTCTACGTCCCCGGCGAGTCCCGCAAGCTGGTCCAGGAGGGCCGCCCGGGGAAGTACGTCTTCGTGGAGGGCACCCAGGCCCAGCAGGAGCTGGTCGGCCGCACCATGGAGGACTCGTACCGCCAGGCGTACGAGGCGTACCAGGAGATGCTCGCCGCCGGCGTGGCCCGCGAAGTGGCCCGTGCCGTGCTCCCCGTCGGCCTCTTCTCCTCGATGTACGCCACGTGCAACGCCCGCTCGCTGATGCACTTCCTGGGCCTGCGCACCCAGCACGAGCTGGCGAAGGTGCCGTCCTTCCCGCAGCGGGAGATCGAGATGGTCGGCGAGAAGATGGAGAAGCAGTGGGCCAAGCTCATGCCGCTCACCCACTCCGCCTTCAATGCCAACGGTCGTGTCGCCCCGTAGCGCACCTCTGTTTGCCGAGCGGGCACACATGTACGGGTCAGTCGTGCGAAGTGTCCGTATTGCGGCATTTGGAGAAGTTCATCTAGCCTGATCAAACGGACCCGGCACTGCTTGAACCCCCGAGCAGGCAGTGCCGGGCTCCATATTTGTCACGACTTGTCGCCTGCCCCGAGGGCAGACCCCGCATTGAGCAGCGAGTAGCGTGTTACCCATGGCTCCGACCTCCACTCCGCAGACCCCCTTCGGGCGGGTCCTCACCGCCATGGTCACGCCCTTCACGGCGGACGGCGCGCTCGACCTCGACGGCGCGCAGCGGCTCGCTACCCACCTGGTGGACGCAGGCAACGACGGCCTGGTCATCAACGGCACCACCGGTGAGTCCCCGACCACCAGCGACGCGGAGAAAGCGGATCTCGTACGAGCCGTACTGGAAGCGGTCGGCGACCGCGCCCACGTCATCGCCGGCGTCGGCACCAACGACACCCACCACAGCGTCGAACTCGCCCGCACGGCCGAACGCACCGGCGCACACGGCCTGCTCATCGTCACGCCGTACTACAACAAGCCCCCGCAGGAGGGCCTGTACCGACACTTCACGACCATCGCCGACGCCACCGAACTGCCGGTCATGCTCTACGACATCCCCGGCCGCAGCGGCGTCCCGATCGGCACCGAGACGCTGGTCAGACTCGCGGAACACCCGCGGATCGTCGCCAACAAGGACGCCAAGGGCGACCTCGGCCGCGCCAGCTGGGCCATCGCCCGGACCGGCCTGGCCTGGTACTCCGGCGACGACATGCTGAACCTGCCGCTGCTCTCCGTGGGCGCGGTGGGCTTCGTCTCGGTCGTCGGCCATGTGGTCACCCCCGAGCTGCGCACCCTGGTGGAGGCGTACGTCTCCGGTGATGTCCAGAAGGCCACCGAGATCCACCAGAAGCTGCTCCCCGTCTACACCGGCATGTTCCGCACCCAGGGCGTCATGACCACCAAGGCCGCGCTCGCCCTCCAGGGACTGCCCGCCGGACCACTGCGCTCACCGATGGTCGAGTGCTCCTCCGAGGAGATCGCCCAGCTCAAGATCGATCTTGCCGCCGGCGGGGTACAGCTCTGACAACAGACTTCACAACTGAATACGCAGGGCTTCGGCGCCTGCACCCCACATCCAATAACTGCATTTGCACGAACGTCATGCGCGCCACGTGCCCACCGGTACGTGGCGCGCATGGGTAGGAGAGTCTTTTGAGCCATCCGCATCCTGAACTCGCCCCTCCGTCGAAGCTTCCCGAAGGCGGCCTGAGGGTCACCCCACTCGGCGGCCTCGGGGAAATCGGCCGAAACATGACGGTCTTCGAATACGGCGGCCGTCTGCTGATCGTCGACTGCGGCGTGCTCTTCCCCGAGGAGGAGCAGCCCGGAATCGACCTGATCCTGCCGGACTTCACGTCCATCAGGGACCGCCTCGACGACATCGACGGCATCGTCCTCACGCACGGCCACGAGGACCACATCGGCGGGGTCCCGTACCTCCTTCGCGAGAAGGCGGACATTCCGCTGATCGGCTCCAAGCTGACCCTCGCCCTCATCGAGGCGAAGCTCCAGGAGCACCGCATCCGTCCGTACACGCTTGAGGTCGCCGAAGGGCACCGCGAGCGCATCGGCCCGTTCGACTGCGAGTTCGTCGCGGTCAACCACTCGATCCCGGACGCCCTCGCGGTCGCCATCCGCACCCCCGCGGGCATGGTCGTCCACACCGGCGACTTCAAGATGGACCAGCTTCCGCTGGACGGTCGTCTGACAGATCTACACGCGTTCGCACGGCTCAGCGAGGAAGGCATCGACCTTCTCCTCGCCGACTCGACGAACGCCGAGGTCCCGGGATTCGTCCCGCCCGAGCGCGACATCTCCAACGTCCTGCGACAGGTCTTCGCGGGCGCCCGCAAGCGCATCATCGTGGCGAGCTTCGCCAGCCACGTGCACCGCATCCAGCAGATCCTGGACACGGCACACGAGTACGGCCGCCGGGTCGCCTTCGTCGGCCGCTCGATGGTCCGGAACATGGGCATCGCACGTGACCTCGGCTATCTCAGGGTCCCGCCGGGCCTGGTCGTGGACGTCAAGACGCTCGACGACCTTCCGGACAGCGAGGTCGTCCTCGTCTGCACGGGCTCGCAGGGCGAACCGATGGCCGCACTGTCCCGCATGGCCAACCGCGACCACCAGATCCGCATCGTCGCGGGCGACACGGTGATCCTGGCGTCGTCGCTCATCCCGGGCAACGAGAACGCCGTCTACCGGGTGATCAACGGCCTCACCCGCTGGGGCGCGAACGTCATCCACAAGGGCAACGCCAAGGTCCACGTCTCCGGGCATGCCTCGGCCGGCGAGCTGCTGTACTTCTACAACATCTGCAAGCCGAAGAACCTGATGCCGGTGCACGGCGAATGGCGCCACCTACGGGCCAACGCCGAGCTGGGCGCCCTCACCGGCGTCCCGCACGACCGGATCGTCATCGCCGAGGACGGCGTGGTCGTCGACCTCATCGAGGGCAAGGCCAAGATCTCGGGCAAGGTCCAGGCTGGTTATGTCTACGTCGACGGCCTCTCGGTCGGCGATGTCGGCGAGCCCGCGCTGAAGGACCGCAGGATCCTGGGAGACGAGGGCATCATCTCGGTCTTCGTGGTCGTGGACTCGTCCACCGGCAAGATCACGGGCGGCCCGCACATCCAGGCCCGCGGCTCCGGCATCGACGACTCCGCCTTCGTGGACGTGGTCCCGAGAATCACGGAGGTCCTGGAGCGCTCGGCTCAGGACGGCGTGGTGGAACCCCACCAGCTGCAGCAACTCATCCGCCGCACGCTCGGCAAGTGGGTCTCCGACAACTATCGGCGCAGGCCGATGATCCTCCCGGTCGTCGTGGAGGTCTGACCGTCGTACGACCCCCTCGTACGCGTGAACCTGGAGCGGGCCGCCTCGATTTGCATCGAGGCGGCCCGCTCCAGTACGTTTACGGCTCCGCCTGAGGGGGAACCCGGACACTTCGCGTGTACGGGAGCCACTCCCGGAGGGCCGGAAATTCCGACTCAGAACCTCTGATAAAGTCGGAGTCGCCGGAAAGGGAAACGCGGAAGCGGGAACCTGGAAAGCACCGAGGAAATCGGGACCGGAAACGGTCTGATAGAGTCGGAAACGCAAGACCGAAGGGAAAAGCCCGGAGGAAAGCCCGAGAGGGTGAGTACAAAGGAAGCGTTCGTTCCTTGAG